>NZ_VOHS01000001.1 GCF_007896845.1 Chitinophaga pinensis
ATGAGTACTTTTCAGGAGTTGATAGATTTAACAGAGGAAATTTTGACTGGTTTTTAAGGTATGACTGGCATTATAACCAGTTATTTATTGTAGGTCTAATTTTTACTCAAAATTGACTTATTTAGACGCTATCATTTGATAGTATGGAGGTTAGGCTAACAATTATTATAGATAATAAAAAAGATTATTAGGATTCTGATAATTGATAAAGCTTGTATTATTACGGGATAATTCTGGCAACATCGCCCAAACATCTACACCAAATTCTTCTCTAATCGCCCTTGGATAAGAGACCTGACAGTTGTCATCATAATCAAATTAGTGAAAAATACACTGACAGCTTCCCCGAGATCTTCTATATCAGATTTTTTTCTGTTAATATTTTTTTTCTTTTCTCCGCAACAACAGGTCATCCAACTTTAAAGGCTCACCAAATTAGCGGCTTCGGTATCATTTTCAATTCTTGCAAAGTAATCACCTTGAGATAAGCGATCCTTTCTTCAAAGTCCTCAGAGGTTGGATGTTAAAACAGGTTGAAATTGTCCCATTTATTACTCTTTTCTTTTATTCCATTGGTTTTTTATCAGAAACCAATTAGCATAATTATCTCCTTCTTTATTCTTAAGGTTTGGATGAAAGATCAATATCTGAAGCATCTGTTCTGCTAATATGTTCATCAGTATAAGCGCAGTAACCTTTTTGCTCTTGAAACAAATAGTCTTTGATCTTTTTGTTGTGATTGGAGTTATTAGGTATATATTTTAAAGTCATCAGCTAAAATCGCCGAATCCTCTATTTTCTTAGCTTTTCTCATCAAAAGTATTTATCCCCTAACTGTGTTAATTCGCTAAGTAATTCACGTTTCCGTTGTGGTTCTGTTTCCACTTGCAATCTCTTTTTCAGATCAAGATATTGCTGATATGCCCTCTTTGCATAATCGTTATAAAAATCACCCTGAAAATCATTTCTCATATATCATTAGGATCATCACCAATAGGAGACTCACCTCTACGAACAGCTATTTTCCCATTTTTGTCATAATATAAATAAACCTCTCTGGTTCAAAAGATGCCGCAATAAAGGGAGAATGAGTAGCTGTGATGAATTGCGCATCTGGCGCAAAGTTTTTATAGTGGGAAAACAACTCTACCTGTAAATCAGGAAAAAGTGATCGTTCTGGCTCATCAATCAAAATGATTGAATCAGAAGTATCAAATTCAAATAATGGGAAAAAAGATAACAATAATCCTTTTGTTCCTGTACTCAAAGAAGAAATCGGGATGACATCGTCTTGAACTTTTGACTTAATTGGGATTAAGAAATCTGTATTATCAGGGTCAATTTCAAGATTCAATTTCTCCAATATTGGATTAAACAATTCAGAGAACGGCACGAGTGGATTTTTATTAATTATCGACCACTTCTGAATTTCCGCGTTTACCTTATTTAAATCCGTTATTTTCCCTTTCCTAATGAGTTCGGTAGCCATTTGCAAGAAATTTTTCCGATACTCTAAAATGCGTCTTAAAAGTTTAAACCAAATTCTTTCATCTACATCCTGCGTAAACTCATAAATATATCTGGATCCTATGTATCTTTTGGTTAAATCAAGGTCGCTTCCCTCTGATAGACCATTGATAATATTAAGGGGGCTTTGATTAAAAATCTGAATGGTTTTATCGGAGATAATTTCTGAACTGAAGTAAATCAATTTCAGATCCTCATTAATAAGACGTGCAACCGGTCCTCCTCCACTATTACCTATGTTATCAGGATGAATCTCCCTTTCCCCAAAACGAATACTATTATCATTTCTCAATAACAAATCCCCCTCCACTAGAGAAAATTCAGAGCTTCCGTTATATGTAAAAGGATGCAGAGTCCACAAACCATTATTAATCACCTCAGTTTGCGATAGTTGAAAAATCAGGTTTTTAATTAATTCCAGGAGACTTGTTTTTCCGGTAGCACTCTGTCCAATGAAGCATATTTTATCCAATGGCATGCCTGCTTTAGGATGCCCTTCAGGATATGTAAAGTCTAGATTAATATTCTCTAAATGTCTATATGACTCGATGTTGAGCTTTTTAATCTTCATATTTCAAAACTAGAATATAGTAGTCTTTGATTAAGATAAGATAAAAGATAATATCCTGAACATTGATTCCAGATTTTCGATGGGGCTTGAATTGAAGTTATATAAAACAAAAAAGTCTACAAACATAAAGCTTGTAGACTTTCTTCCGCTCCCCCTGCTGGACTTGAACCAGCGACCCTCTGATTAACAGTCAGATGCTCTAACCAACTGAGCTAAGGAGGAGTGTTTTCCCCGTTTCGGGATTGCAAAGATAGATATTTTCTTATTCTCGCCAAATCTTTTTCAAATTTTCCTTTAAAAATGATTTACTAAAATTAGAAAACGCTTGTCCAGTGCGGATTCCCGCGTATAAAAATTTATAAACTGTAAGTCCAGACGAGTCACCGGGAACTGTACGAAGGATTTTAACTCCTTCACAGCATGGCCCCGGGCGATTAAAGAATCCCTATGCTCTGCCGTAGTAAAAACCAGTGACGGCCCTGCAGGAATCGTATCATATCGCAGGAGACGGGCATCCAGATAATATTCCATCGCATAGGAGTTCACCCCATAAAAACCGATAGCTCCGCCTTTCAGCTCATTATTTGCATAGAAAGCTGCTGTACTTCCACTTTGATACCTGAGCACATCCGGATAGAACAGTCCATTCAGAAAAATTCAGCAGAAATCCTGCGATACAGGTACGAAAGAATACACGTGGCATTCCTTTCAACGGAAACCACACAAAAATGCCCGTTCCTATCACAATAAGCCCTACAGCCCAAAAATGAATTTCAGGCCTGTAAAGCGCCCATAAAGCGATAATAGCAACACCTATGATTCCCATCAGGATATGCTGTGTGATGCGAAACACTTTTTCCTTTACATCATCTACTATATACTTCGCCGTTAAAATGGCGAAGAAAGGAAAGATGATATTCAGATAGTGAGGTAACTGAAATTTTGACAAAGAGAAAAGCAGGAAAGTAGATAAAGCGGCGCTGATACAATAATACTCAGGAGCTGCTTTCCTTTTTCTGATAAAGTTGACTATGGCAACATACAGGAATATAGACCACGGGAGAAATGCCCATAACACTGTATGCAGGAAAAATGAAGGATCACCATGCCCTTTGATAGGCCCGTTATTCATGAAACGTCCGAACTGACTGTCCCAGAAAAAGAAACGGATACCGGATACGCCAGTCTGTCCGAAAACCATCTTTTCCGGATGTGCGTCAAACTGCTGATAAAGAGCATATAACTCTGGCGTGATAAAAATACCGATCAGCAACGCCACCACCAGCCAGCGCCAGTGAAAAAGCTCTTTCCATTGCCGGGTAAAGGTGTACTGACCAATAAATGCAAAGCCTATCGGTACCGATGCAAAAGGTCCTTTCGTCATCACCGCGCAGGCAGCAAATAAAGCACCGGGAAGCAATTGCCGTTTGTATAAATGATAGACACTGGCAATGATCAGTCCTGTCAGGTAAGGTTCTGCCCGTACATCCGTACTGGATATAACCAGATGTTCAGCTGACAAAAAGATGCATACCGCCCAGAGGGCTACTTTGTCACTATATACCAGCAGGTCTTTGGCAAACTTGTAAGTATAAACCACTCCCAGCATCAGAAATAAAAATGCCGGTAGCTTATAGGCAAAACTTGTAAATCCAAAAAGCAGATAGGAGAGAGCGGCCATCCAGAAAGGGAAATGCGGCTTATCCAGCCAGTCATGTCCGTCAGCCACCAGGTTCAGGTAGTCATGATGCTGTACCATGTGTTTGGCAATACCCGCATAAAGGGCGCCATCAGGTTCCATAATTGTAACGGGAAGACCGGTCATATGCATGAATATCAGCAGACCGATCATCATCCGGCAGACTTGTTTCTCTGAGATAGAATAGACTGTCATGCGCAAAAATTACAGCACTGCTGGCACTTCCGCAAAACAGAGGGGGCTTTTAATAGAAAATTAACAGGCTTACCAGCCGAAAAGGCTTGATTTCTCCAGACCAATATAAAGTCCGTCCGCCCGTTGCTCCAATGGATAGGTCTTGAGGTAAAACCCTTCCCCGCTGCTATTATAGCCGTTTTTAACACTAAAACGGTACCGGTGCAGGGGACAAACAACATTACCGGCATCATCCATAAAACCATCCGCCATAATGCCACTTGCATGAGGACATTTGTAGGCGAAGGCAAAGATCTGCTCTTCATATCTGGTATAGCAGATCTTTTTACCCTGGACCTCCAGGACGCCAATCTCACCTTCCCTTGCGTACAGGTCTGATAAACGATGCCAGTTGTATTGCTTTGCCATGCTAAGAATTAATAGAAATATTCGCTCTTATAAGGATAACGTACCCTGTACAGCTCCACTACCTTACTAAGGATAGTCGCCCGTAGTTCTTCAACATTTTTACGCTCCGTTGCAGAAATAAACACACAGTTACCCTGGGTTCTGGTCTGCCAGTTTTCTTTCAGCTGATTCAGAATATCCTGTTTGATATCTTCCGTCAGCCACTTGTCGAAGGTCTGTTCTTCATACAGGTCCATTTTGTTGAAGACCATGATAATCGGCTTATCAAAGGCCTTCAGTTCCTGCAAAGTACGATTTACCACCTCTACCTGATCTTCATATTGAGGATGTGAAACATCCACCACATGCAGCAGAATATCACTTTCTCTCACCTCATCCAGCGTCGATTTGAAGCTTTCAACCAGATGGTGGGGTAGTTTGCGGATAAACCCTACAGTATCGCTGAGCAGAAATGCGGTCTGATCAAACACCACCTTTCTGGTGGTCGTATCCAGTGTCGCAAACAGTTTGTTTTCAGCAAATACCTCGCTCTTACTCATCAGGTTCATTATGGTGCTTTTACCCACGTTGGTATATCCTACGAGGGCTACACGAATGTATTCACCACGATCCTTACGCTGGGTAAGTGATTGTTTATCAATCTCAGCCAGTCTTTTTCTGAGCAGGGCCACTTTTTCCTTGATGATACGACGGTCCGTCTCGATCTCCGTTTCACCGGGACCACGGCTACCGATACCACCTCCCTGTCTTTCCAGGTGACTCCACATACCCTTCAGACGAGGTAGAATATACTGGTACTGAGCCAGTTCTACCTGTACTTTCGCCTGCGCCGTACGGGCACGGCGGGCAAAGATGTCCAGAATAAGGTCACTACGGTCTATCACCTTCACATTCAGCACTTTCTCTATGTTAGCTATCTGAGAACCGGTCAGTTCATCGTCAAAAATGACCAGATTGATATTTCTTCCTGCAATGAAATCCCTGATCTCTTCCAGCTTACCCTTACCAACAAAGGTCGCCCTATCGGGACGCGCCAGTTTTTGGGTGAACTTTTTTACAGTTATAGCGCCAGCCGTCTCAGCGAGGAAAACCAGCTCGTCCAGATACTCCTGTACCTGACGGTCTGTCTGCTCCTTGTGGATCACGCCCACAATAACGGCCCGCTCTTCCTGTTGTACAACTTGTTTCTTTTCAATCAAAGTATATAAAAATTTACTGCAAAGGTATGGAATTAGTCCATAGCACTATTTTCCCTACTTTTAGCGTCCAAACAGAATCTGAACATGCATAAATCACTTTTGTTAACATCACTTTTTATATCAACTATGGCAGTGGCCCAGCAGAAAATGACGCCCGAGCTGCTCTGGCAATTGGGCCGGGTAAGCGGAGAGGCAATTACGGCAGACGGGAAGACAGTTATTTACGGCGTATCACGATACAATATCGCCGAAAACAAGAGCGATAAAGACCTCTTTGCCATCCCACTGGCAGGCGGAACCGCCACCCAGATCACCAAAGAACCGGGAGCCGAAGGAGAGGTGAGTGCCCTCAGCGGACAAAAAATCGCCTATGTTTTCAAAGGACAACGTTGGGAAATGAATGCGGATGGCTCCGGCGCAACTCAGATCACCAATGTAGAGGGAGGCCTGCAGAACATGCGCATTTCCCCCGATGGAAAGCATATCCTGTTCTCCAAAGAGGTGAAACTGAAAAAAATCAGCGGCAGCGACCATTATCCAGACCTGCCGAAATCCAATGTGCAGATCTATGATAACCTGAATTATCGCCACTGGGATACCTGGGAAGACGGTAACTTTCAACACATCTTCTTCGCCACTTATGAAAATGGTCAGGTCGGTACTCCTGTCGATATCATGGAAGGCGAACTGTATGATAGTCCGCAGATGCCTTTCGGCGGAGCCGAAGATGTAATCTGGAGCCCGGATGGTAAAAGCATCCTCTATGTGACCAAGAAGAAATTTGGTAAAGATTATGCTACCAGCACCAACACCAATGTTTATGAATACAATCTTGAAACCCATGCTACCAAAAACCTGTCCGAAGGACTGGCCGGTTACAATGTAGCACCTGCATTCAGCCCGGATGGTAAATACCTCGCGTGGCTCGGTATGGCAAAAGACGGTTTCGAAGCTGATAAAAATGATATCATCATACTGAACCGTACGACCGGCACCCGCTCCAATCTCACCAAAGACTGGGATGGCACCGTAGCCTCCATTTCCTGGAGCAAAGACAACAAACAACTCTTCTTCCTTGCTGTGGTAAAAGGTACCGAACAACTGCATGAGATCACCCTGCAGAAAGATGTAGCCGCTACCAACGCAAAACACATACGTCAGGTAACTGATGGTGAATTTGATATCAACGGCATCATCGGTCAGGCAGGCAATACCCTTGTTGTAAGCCGTACTGACATGAACCATGCAGCAGAACTCTTCACCGTACAGCTACCAAAAGGTACCCTTCAGCCGTTGACCACCGTCAACAAAGAGGTGTATGATAAAACCGGCATGTGTAAGGTGGAAAAACGCTGGATCAAGACGACAGATAATAAAGACATGCTGGCCTGGGTTATCTTCCCACCCGATTTCGACCCTGCAAAGAAATATCCAACCCTGTTATATTGCCAGGGTGGACCACAGTCTGCACTGTCCCAGTTCTATTCTTACCGTTGGAACTTCCAGCTGATGGCTTCTCAGGGATATATCGTTGTGGCACCTAACCGCCGCGGTATGCCAGGTCATGGTGTCGAATGGAACGCTGCTATCAGTAAGGACTGGGGCGGACAGCCAATCCGTGACTACCTGAGCGCTATTGACGCTGTAAGTCAGGAACCATATGTAGACAAAAGCCGTCTCGGTGCAGTAGGCGCCAGCTATGGTGGTTACTCCGTTTATATGCTGGCTGGTGTGCATAACAACCGCTTTAAATCATTTATTGCGCATGACGGTCTGTTTGACCTGAAAAGCTGGTATGGCACAACCGAAGAACTCTGGTTTGCCAACTGGGACATCGGGGCATATTGGGATCCGGCTAACGCGAAGGTCTATAAAGAATTCAATCCAAGCGAATATGCCAACAAATGGAATACACCTATCATGGTTATCCAGGGTGGTACCGACTTCCGTGTAGGCATCGAGCAGGGTTTACAGGCCTTCCAGCTGGCACAGCTAAAAGGTATCAAGAGCAAACTGCTCTACTTCCCTGAAGAAAATCACTGGGTGCTGAAAGCGCAAAATGCGCTGGTATGGCAACGTGAGTTCTTCCAGTGGCTGAAAGAAACACTTTAATCAATAAGCAGCCTTCAGCGCCGGCAAGCGGCGCTGAAGGCTGTCTGATCACTTTATATATAAATTCCCCAACGTTATGTTTACCTCTCTCTTGCTTAACATTCAGGATGGTGTTGCTACAATCACCCTTAATCGTCCGGATGTATACAACGCATTTAATGATCCGCTGAGCTATGAATTACAAGACGCACTCAAACAGGTAGAAAAAGATGCTGCCGTAAGGGTAGTAGTATTGACAGGCGCAGGCAAAGCCTTCTGTAGCGGTCAGGACCTCAAAGCTGCTATGAACGGTGAAAAGCGTAATCTCAGTGAGTCACTGCATAAACGCTATAACCCTATCATCAGGTCCATCCGTAATATGCCTAAACCTGTCATTTGTCAGCTGAATGGTGTGGCGGCGGGAGCAGGTTGCTCATTGGCACTGGCTTGCGACATGATCATTGCCAGCGAAAATGCATCAATGGTCGAGATCTTCATAAATATTGCACTGGTACTGGATTCCGGGTCATCCTACTTTCTCCCACGCACGGTCGGCTATCACAAGGCATTTGAACTGGCGACCAAAGCCAGTAAAATGACCGCCCTTGATGCACAACAGCTTGGTTTTATCAATAAAGTAGTTCCTGCTGAAGAGCTGGAAGCAACCGTAAAGGCAGAGGCAGCCTTTTATGCTAACGCACCTACGAAAACTATTGCCCTGCTAAAGAAAATGCTGACAAAAGGAATGACGGAAAACCTCGATGCAGTACTCGACTATGAAGCCTATTGCCAGGAAATTGCAGGTAATACCGCAGATAACACTGAAGGAGTACAGGCTTTTCTGGAGAAACGTAAACCTGTATTCAAAGGAGCCTGAGAATAAAATAGCTTATAAAATCAAAAGGGGCTGTCCGGCATACAGCAGACAGCCCCTTTTTAATATTATCAGCTCAGCTTATAAACCGCTCAGCATAAATCCGAAAGAATATGGATTTACATCGTAAGTACCATTCTCTTTAAATAAGCCGTTGATTGCATAAGTACCATACAGCGCGAAGTTACCATAACCCACTCTCGCTGTACCCGCAAAGCGCCATGTATTAAACTGACGTTTGCTGGCTTCCTTCTCAATCAGTTTAGATCCGGCAATATTTTCAACTGAACGGGTGTGTGCGTTCAGCAGGTTACCTATTTTCAGACCCAGACCTACTTTGAAACCATGATTGGCATTCTCAGGAACCTGACGATAACGTAGTTCCAACGGAATTTCCAGATAGGTGGTAGCTAATTTAAATTTGCTGTAAGCATCGGTTCCCTGGAAATCAGGAGTAGCAGATGTATTTCTCAGATCCAGACTCTGGTCTTTCAACATATAGTGATCAGACCCTATGCCCAAACCTGCTGCAAGACTGAAATTCGTTTTCTGCATCGGGAAATCATACATGAATGCAATATTGAGCTGGCGATTGAATCCAGTGTTAATATTGCTGGCTCCTGTTCCTGATAATCCAACATAACCTAACTGAATCACTAAGAAATCCTTGGAATGTGATGCTGCTCCCATGGCCTTATTAGCAACTGCATTCCTGGCATCCTGTGCAAAAACACCGAGAGAAGCCGCCATCAATCCGATCGAAAAGAATAATTTCTTCATGTTTAAGTATAAAGTCTTGAAAAAGAATATTAGGCAAATTTAATGGAATAGGAATAAAACCAAGGGTTAAAATATTTATAAAATATCAGGAGGAGAACTCTGTCAATTTTTCAGTCTTTCATGATTGGAATATAATACATATCTTTTCGCATAATATATTATACCCTATGGAAGAGTACAATGACATCCCGTATCAGCATTCTAATGGCTGTTCCCGATGTAATTCACCTGAATATGAGCCTGGCTATCCCTTCAGGTTATGCAAAGCATGCCGAAAGAAACTATCCAGATACCCGGTTAAAAAAGAAATCATTTGGGCCGCAATAGGTATAGGCGTTATACTGATCGTATCCATCTTTCGCCTTCCAGGCTATTTCAAGGCCGGCGTTGGATATATGAAAGGAAAAAAACTGGCGGAAGAACACAAATATGTGAGCGCTGAGAAATGTTTTAAAGCCACCCTGAAAGAATTCCCCGACCATACTGGAGCCATGTTAAACCTGATCATAGCTTCTTACTTTAATGAGAATGAAGCTCAGGCGGATAGCCTTCTTGCGCTGGCTGGAGGGAAGACTATCCCTTCCGACGATGAAGACCTGCAGGCAATGCTCAACATCATTAATGAGCATCTATCCCAGTCCGACATACAGGATACGCTTGTGGCCAGAATGTTGGCCGACATTGCGGAAGATACGGCCGCCTATCGCGCAAAACTCGATTCTTATGTAGTGGCTGCCCCTTATGACCTTGCCGCCAAAACTGCATTAGCCTATACCTATGCAGAACTTAAAAATTATACGCTCGCTGATAGCCTTTCTGCACAGGTTATTCATGAAGCCCCTTTACTGAGGGCCGCATATTATGAAAGACTCAGTGCTTTAAGAGATCTAAAAAGATATAAAGAAGGATTACAGCTGGCGGAAGACCTGCTGTCTCAAAATACTGAGTCCATTCAGGCCTTAATGACGCTTACCTCTTTTCAATTAAGATTAAACATGGATAAGCAGGCCCTCATCACAATAAAACAAGCGGCTGCCCTTGCACCGGAAGACAATAGTGTATTGTTTATGACGGCACTTGCCTGTCATTACAACCACCAGCAAAATGAATCTGATCGTATTCTGACTAAACTCAGAAACCGGCCGGATGCGGACACAGGCAGCATTGCGCTCCTTCAGAACTTCATTACTGATAAAGTTTCCTACAAAAATTAAATAACACTGAGATGTTCATACCAGGTCCCTTTCTGGCACTCGTTACCTTTCCCGGAGTCATCGTACACGAATTCGCTCACCAGCTTTTCTGTCGCATATTTGGCGTGGCAATCTTTGAAGTAAAGTATTTTCAGATGGCCAATCCGGTAGGGTATGTAAAACACGAACCTGTGCGCAACCCTGTTCATCAACTGCTAATCGGTACCGGTCCATTTATTATCAATACTCTCATTGCGCTGCTGATTGCATTCCCGGCAGCTATTCCTGTTTTTATGTTCAGCGAAGGTACCATCCTTGATTACCTGCTGCTTTATCTGGGTTTATCAATTGGTATGCATGCATTCCCAAGTACAGGAGATGCAAATGTTTTGTGGCAGACCTTATGGCACGGAGAACAAGTGCCCATCTGGTTGAAAATTATTACAGTGCCTATTGTTGGGCTGATCTATCTGGGTGCTATAGGCTCCTTCTTCTGGCTGGACCTGATCTACGGAATGGGTGTTGCATTCGGACTACCGATCCTCATCGTCAAATTTTTTGCATAAAACAAAGAAGGCATCCGCTAACGACGGATGCCTTCTTTGTTTAGATATAATATGCTTTACTAACTGAAGAGGTACAATACATCCTCTTTCGTCAGTTTTTTCACAAATCCGGAATCATCAGCGATGATCTCTTTTACCAATGATTTCTTACGCTCCTGTAACTGCAGGATCTTCTCCTCAACCGTATCCTTACAAATCATTCTGTAGGCAAAGATGTTCTTCGTCTGACCAATACGGTGGGTACGGTCAATCGCCTGTTGCTCTACAGCCGGGTTCCACCATGGATCAACGATGTATACATAGTCAGCCGCTGTCAGGTTAAGACCCACACCACCCGCTTTCAATGAGATCAGGAACACCCTGCAATCATCATTTGTCTGGAAATTCTGAATCGCACGCTCACGCTCAGTAGCGGAAGTACTACCATCAAAATATTCAAACGGTACCTTCATATGCTGGAGCTTCTCACGGATCAGTCCCAGCATGCCCAGGAACTGGGAGAAGATCAACACCTTATGGTTACTGATATTCTCACTCATCTCACGGGTCAGTTCATGCAGCTTCACAGAATGATTCGGATATTGTTCCGCTTCATTCAGGATAGCCGGAGAGTCACAGATCTGACGCAGTTTCATCAGACCCTGAAGAATCGTCAGCTGTGAACGTTCCATACCCTGATCTTCAATAACACCCAGAATCTTGGAGCGGTAAGAGTTACGATATGCATCATAGATATGCCGCTGCTCGGCATCCATCTCACAGAATATCACCGTTTCAATCTTCTCAGGCAGCTCTTTTGCCACTTGTTCTTTTGTACGGCGGAGGATGAATGGATAGATCAGCTTACGCAAATGGTCCTTACGTTCTTCATCCTGAAATTTGTCTATCGGAGTAGCAAATTCATTACGGAAGAAGTCCACGCTACCCAGCATACCCGGGTTCAGGAAGTTCATCTGCGCGTAGATATCAAATGTATTATTCTGCATTGGCGTACCACTCAATGCCAGTTTGTTTCTGGTATTCAGTAATTGCGCCGCTTTGGTTACTTTACTCTGTGGGTTTTTGATCGCCTGAGATTCATCCAATACTACATAATCCAGATCCAATTTCATTAGTGTCTGTACATCACTGCGCAGCGTACCATATGTGGTGATCAGGATATCAAATTTCATCAGTTCTTCCGCTGTTTTCAGACGGGTAGGACCATGATGAATATGATAGGTCATACTTGGTGTAAACTTGCGGATCTCATTTTCCCAGTTATAGATCAGCGTCGTAGGACATACTACCAGTGCCAGACATTTATCATCATGCTTGTTCTTATAGTGCTGGATGAATGTCAGCGCCTGAATGGTCTTACCAAGACCCATATCATCGGCAAGGATACCACCCCACTTCACTTCGTCAAGGTAGTTCAGCCACTGGAAACCGCTTTCCTGATAAGGACGCAATGTAGCATGCAGGTTATGCGGCAGCTGTATATTACGGATCTCGTCAAACTGCAGGAGTTTACGACGCTTCTGTTCCAGCTCCATTAATACCGCCTCATCATCAATGAACTCGTATAGCTCATCGATCACACTGAAGTTATACTTACTCAGCTTCAGCGCACCTTTATCTTTTTCTTCCCCGATTTTGAACAACAGGGAGTATTTCTTCAGCCATTCTTCCGGCAACAGACCCAATGAACCGTCAGCCAGTTGTACATAGTTCTGTTTACCTGCCAGTGCCTGCTTAATCTCTCTGATACTTACTTTCTGATCGCCATAAATCACTTCAATCTGCGCATCAAACCAGTCAATACCGGAGCTGATCTGCAGATTAGTAACAGGTTTATGGGCACTGAATTTGAAGTTTTTCAGGTTCTCAAAACCGAATACACGCACATTCATTTCCTTCAGAGTATCAAAGAAGAGGAAGAACCAGTTGTTCTTCAGCGCTTCTTTTGCCTTCAGATAGAAATAGTTGTTAGTATTAGGCTGTGAGAAGTTGGTATGCAGAGCGCTCAGCTTTTCTACGAATTGCTGTTCAGCTTCCTTATTTCTGTGGATGATCAGAACTTTATTACCTTCCTGAACCGTGATCTTGCCGTCATCATTCCATTCCACTTCCTGACCATGGTAAGCAAATCCCGGTTGGATAATAAATGTCTCACCCACCTCACGCAGGAAAACCCTACATTCTGGTAATATATCATCTACTTCTGCCAGCAGCGAATTATCAAACTGTATCTGATACTGTTTGCTCAGCGGTAAGAGGTAGTCTTGTAAGTAAGTGCTCCACTGATCTGCAGGAATACGGATTTTCCCGCTTTCGCGGAATAATTCAATATGCAGTGCATCCTGTGGATTTTCGAAAAGGTACAACACCTTGTTCTTCAGGAACAGGATGGAGCTATCCCATTCATTTTCAGACACATTCACCAGTTCTCCTTCTATCTCCAGATGACAGGTCACCTCAATCGCATCATTCAGGGTGTGCGTTTTAAACACAGGCTGTAACCGGTCTCCTGCAAGATGTATCTGCTGAAGATTTTTAGTCTTGAACTGCTGTCTGTTAGGAAGGAGGAATAACAAACCATGCGCTGCCATCTGCGGAAACAGTTTAGCCAGTTTCGGATGCAGATATTCCAGCATCAGTTCCTTGGTCTCTGTTGGCAGGTCTGATTCGTTATGATCATGCGTGATATTTTCCCAGATACCCGCAAAAGGTGAGTTCTTACTCAGGAATTTGCTGACTTCCATACCCTGTACTTTACGCACAGGTGTGATCAGGTCACGGTCAGCTTCCTTGTATAAATAGAAGTCAACATACTTGGTAAGATCCAGTTTGTTGACCAATGATACAAATTCACGTTGTTCATCATTGACCTCGCCACTTACCAGATCGATCCGGAAGAAAGGATATAATGGTTCGTTAGCGTTGAATACCACACCGATACGCTGGGTGATAGTATTCGTTTCCTCTGTAGGTGGGGGAGGAGCCGCTGCTGCTGCCTGTCTGCTCGTAGCCACACCATCCACTCGTTTGATAGCAGGATCTAATACACGCAGATAGGGTTTCCCCTCCATGTAGGTGAAAGTAAATTTCCCCTCCAGATTATCATCCAGCGAATAACCGTACAAGGCAAGCAGCTTATTCTTTTCCTTGTCCCAGTTGCGCAGGGTATCAAAATAATAAGGTCCGTGATTATTTAGAAGATTGAGGAACAGGGCTGTCTTATGCTTACAAAGCGCATGCTCTGTTTCATCACAGTTACAGGCGGTATCGAAGAAACGTTCTTCATTCCGCTGTATGATCATCGGATATTCCTGTCCTTCGTACTTAAGTGTAGCTTCAACTTTCTCATCCTTGGCGGATGCGACCTTAATCGCTTTAGCCGGTTTGGCCATTTTCTCTGCTTCTGCAAATATTTCATTGGAAGTCAGTAGCTTAAGCGATTTCAGATCAATAAACTTCATCTTCACCAGCGTATGTTGCTGGTTATATTGTGTATCGTAGCTTTCAAAATGATTTTTATCCAGCATTTCCTGCAACTGGAACATAGCTGCGGCTTCATGCCGGCAGATGTCTCCCAGGTTATAAGGACACTGGCAACGGACGGACATATTGCTCGTCTCGTGATACTTGCTGATTGAAACGCGATAATAATTCGCATGGGTATCGCTCTTTACCCGGAAAGTGGCTGATTTCAAAACCGGATCAGCTTCCAACAACTCCACACCACCAGTCGCAAAGATGCGCTTCCCCCTACGGATTACCTCATCGGTTCCGTTATTATAAACGTATTTAAGCAACTGGGGCAGCGACATAGTTCCTCAAATTGCCCGGTTTATTTACCAGCCTGGGTTAAACGCTAAAATATTTAGCAGCTGATGAAAAGGCAATTCACAAAAGTACGCAGAAAAATCCTAAAAAGCTACAGCTTGAGTAGTGTCTACACTACATCGCATCACTTCCAGAAACAAACACTTTAAGAAAAGAAATTATCTTGCAGCTATTCCGCGGCAACAAGCTCTCCATTCCGGTAGATAGGCAGCACATTGGCGCCATCCGGGGTCAGACAGTACCGGATATCTTTCTCCAGACCGAATTTTGCGAGACGTTTGTAGTGGGATGCCTGCTTCATTACTTCGTGGATATTGTCTTTTGAAGTAATGTAAAGTGCCTCTGCTGCAACAGCAGAATCACAATCCACCGTAAAATGCTCCCTGATACGATTTACTACCGCTCCGGCAAATAAAGTATCCTCCATGTTGACGCGATCCTTCCAGGCAGCGCAACCAAGAATAACTGGTTTGCCCTGAGCTATCAGGTAATCACAAACGGCAGATATGTTAGGAAAGGAACCGGTGATGATCGCAATGGCGTCTTTGGCCATATGCAACAGCTTGGTACCATTTGTAGTAGTCAGTACCAGCGTTTTGTCCTGTATAAATTCTCTGGGGTATTCAAAAGGGGAGTTCCCGTGCAGCAAACCTTCTGCTATCTTTCCGTCTCTTTCTCCTGCAGTAATGGCATTTTCACCCAGCTGTTCACCAATGCTGACACATTCGGGTACAGTTGCTACCGGTATCACACGGCTGGCGCCATTATACAATACGGTACAAATAGTAGACGTAGCTCTCAATACGTCAATGATCACCACAATACTATTCTTCACATCATACAAATGCAATAAAGCCGGTGATAAACACACTTCCAGTCCTGGTTTCTGCTCTCCCATTTCATTCAATTAGGAATTAGGAATTAAAAATTAAGAATTTGGACACAACGGCCCCGATTCTTAATTCCTAATTCCTAATTGTATATTAATCTAATATTACTCTCCACTTTTCAGTCTCCGCATAATCTTTTATTACGCTGTTCCGTAGTCTCAGCAGCTCGGTCATATATTTGTTCAGGTAAAACCTTTCAAATAATCTTCCCATCCAGCCGTACGGAGTGCCAAATTCCATGATGTCAATTGCTACTGTGCCATTCCCTATTGCCTTGAAATGATGCTCATGTTTCATATAGGTAAAATCCCCTGCCACCATTTCATCACAGAAATAGTCTGTTTTACGCATTTCCGTGATACGGGTGGTCAGCCGCCGCAACTTACCCAGATGCTTAGCCTGCCAGGTTACCGTTTCATCCTGCTCTATCAGTCCGTTTGTACGGCCATGTATAGCGTCTTCCTGCATATGCGCCATACTGCGCTTATGCAATGTAATGCTCCGGCTCAGGTCAAAGACCCGCTCCAGGGGAGCATAAATTACGGTTGTGACATGAATTGTCGGCATAGAATAGATATGGTTTTTTGCAATTTAGCCAACTTAACTCAAAAATGGCACCTTCACAACTTTGGCTTTCAGTAATTTATCCCTTACGGCAATAAAAATCTCTGAATCCTGGGCCGCAAACTCAGTTTTTACGTATCCCAGACCAATCGCCTTCTGCATAGAAGGAGCCTGTGTACCAGAAGTTACCTTACCAATTACCTGACCTGCAGCATCCTTGATTTCGTAATCGTGACGCGGAATACCTTTGTCAACCATTTCAAAACCAACCAGTTTGCGGGTTACGCCTGCTGTTTTCTGCTGCTCAAATTTATCGCGGGAAGTAAAGTCTTTGGTAAATTTAGTGATCCAGCCCAGACCAGCCTCCATCGGAGAAGTAGTATCATCGATGTCGTTACCGTACAGGCAGAAACCCATTTCAAGACGCAGCGTATCGCGGGCACCCAGACCGATAGGCTTCAGCCCCTTAGGACCGCCTACCTCAAAAATAGCATCCCAGATCTTTTCAGCCGCACCATCTTTATCTTCAAAATAGATCTCGATACCACCAGCACCGGTATAACCAGTAGCACTGATCACCACATTTGGTACGCCTGCAAATTCGCCCTTAGCGAATGTGTAATATTTCAGGTTCACCAGTTCCACAGTAGTCAGCGGTTGTAAAATGCTTGCAGCATTCGGGCCCTGAATAGCTAACAGACAGGTTTTTTCAGAAATATCGTGCATTTCCACACCCTTTGTATTGAACTTGCTGATCCAGTTCCAGTCCTTTTCTATATTGCTCGCATTTACTACCAGCATATATACTTTGTTCTCTTCAATACAATATACCAGCAAATCATCCACAATACCCCCCTCATCATTAGGTAAACAGCTGTATTGCGCTTTACCAGCCGTCAGCTTTGAAGCATCATTGCTTGTTACCCGCTGGATAAGGTCCAGCGCATTCTCTCCCTTCAGGATGAACTCACCCATATGGCTTACATCAAACACCCCTGCATTATTCCTGACTGCCAGGTGTTCTTCATTAATACCAGTGTAGGAAATAGGCATATTATACCCTGCAAAAGGAGCCATCTTAGCGCCCAGCGCTATGTGTTTGTGTGTAAATGGTGTGTTCTTCATAAATAAACTAATGATCGGTTCTGTTTTGGGTATGCTTTTAGGTTCAAGTTTTGTTTAAGCCCCGCAAAAATAGGTTGATTTTCCAAATTCGATGGCTAAATAGTGTTTTTGGTGCAATAATTGCCTCCCCGTAAGCAGTGCATTGCCGGTAAATCAAGGCGTTCGTTGCTAACCAGCTACTTAGATACGTATCTTTGCAAATGAAACCAGGTCTGCCGGCACTATCCGTGGACTTTAAAAAATCAACAACTGTGAAGCACACCACATGCCTGTTGGCACTGTTATTACCCTTTACTACGCAACTTAACGCCCAAAAAAAGGCCGATCGTAAAACATTAGGCAACTTACAAACACATATCACCTATCTCGCCAGCGATAAACTGGAAGGACGCCGTACAGGTACTCCCGGCGAACAACTGGCAGCTGAATATATCGCCAGTCAGATGAAACTGGCCGGTCTGACACCCGCCGGAGACAGTGGTTATCTCCAGACCTTTTTAGTAAGCGAAGGCAAACTGATTGCCACCTCTTCCCATCTGACCGTCAACAGATCCACCCTAACGCCCGGCGAACAGTTCATACCCATGCCCTTCAGCGCACAAAAGAGCGCTAAAGGAGATGTACTCCCGGACGTGAATGAACCAGACAACATCTGGCTCTTCAACGTAAAAGATTTTGAGATGTCTCCACACGCCGATCCACTGGAGATATACAGACAAAACGCAAGAGAAGCAGCCAAAGCAGGCGCTACCGGTGTGATATTTTATAATGGCACCGAGACTCCCAAAGATGTACAGAAATGGTTGTCCGTCCCTGTTGAACCATTGAAAATACCTGTAATATGGGTCAACAGTGAAATCAGCAAAGTGCTGGACGATGCCGAAGATCTCAGGATAGATATGCAGGTGGATTTTGCCTCCGGCAGACGTACAGGTACAAACGTTGTCGGACATATAGATAACAAAGCCGCCAATACCATCGTCATCGGTGCGCATTTCGATCATCTGGGTCATGGCGAAGACCATAACTCCATGGCACCCAATGATCAGACTATTCACCATGGAGCTGACGACAATGCCAGTGGCACTGCCGCGCTCCTGGAACTGGCCAGACAACTGAAAGCATCTAAACTACAGAAATACAACTACTTGTTTGTAGCCTTCTCAGGCGAAGAACTCGGTCTTTTCGGATCTAAATATTTCACAGAACACAGTTCTATACCAATATCTTCCTTCAATTACATGATCAACATGGATATGATCGGGAGACTGGACCCCGCCAAAGGACTGGAAGTAGGAGGGATAGGCACCTCACCGGCATGGCCGGCACTGCTGCAGCAAACCATTCCTGCAAGCGTCCGTACTACCTACGATTCTTCTGGTACCGGCCCGTCTGACCATACTTCTTTCTATCTCA
Source organism: Chitinophaga pinensis (assembly GCF_007896845.1). Classification (GTDB taxonomy): domain Bacteria; phylum Bacteroidota; class Bacteroidia; order Chitinophagales; family Chitinophagaceae; genus Chitinophaga; species Chitinophaga pinensis_C. The sequence continues at coordinate 18,927 of NZ_VOHS01000001.1, forward strand.
AAAATGTACCCGTGCTGTTCTTCTTTACCGGTACACACAGCGACTACCATAAACCTTCGGATGAAGCGACCAAAATCAATTACGATGGAGAGCTCACCGTCCTGAAAGTAGTATATGAGCTGGTAGAAAAAACGAACGGCATGGAGAAACTGGCATTTACCAAAACCCGTGATAAACAAACGTCCACCAGTGCGCGTTTTACTGTTACGCTGGGTATCATGCCGGACTATACCTGGCAGAAACCGGGGGTAAGAGTTGATGGCGTATCAGATAACAAACCCGCCAGTAAAGCAGGTATACTTGCCAATGATGTGATAGTCGGACTGGGCACACACACAATTGTCAATCTGGAAGATTATATGCAGGCATTGTCTGACTTCAAAAAAGGAGACAAAACCACCGTAAAAGTCAGGAGGGAAGACAGTGAAAAAGTATTTGATATCCAATTCTGACCGTTTTATAATATCTTGCATCCCTTAATATCGTTGTATGAAGCCTGTTTTGTTCATATTGGGTCTGGCAGTATTTAGCTTTTCGTGTAATCAGACACGTACGCGTGAAGAAAATAATGATGAAACCAAACTCGATGTGATTACAGAAAAATGCTACGTTGTACGCGAAGTAAAACCTGTCACCGGCACCCCGGAGACAGACTCGATACTGGTGCGTAAACAACAGCTGGTATCCTATCTGGAACGTCATGGCTTTGTTCGTCACGTAGCAGATAAAGAGGTACTGCAATTCCGCAGGAATAACAGACAGCAGGTGACTATCGATATGCCGGAACCAACAACCCCGGCAGCAGCAAATGTGATCATCATTTTCGACCCGATGAAAAATCCCCTGTTCCTTAATTTAAAAAGAGACACAACACAGGTGGAACACTATATTAATATGTAGGTTTTTATGCCGGGCTACTATCACCGGCGATAATTTTTAGAACTCGATTTGGAACCTAAGCAAAACATAAGACTCTGTGTGGATGCGGTGGTCTTCGGCTACACGGCAAAAGAAAGTATTTCCGTACTGCTCATCAAACGCACCATTCCACCCTTCATGCACCGCTGGGCACTGCCCGGAGGTTTCGTCATTGATGGGGAAACGCTCGAAGAAGCTGTAACCCGTGAATTATTGACGGAAGCCGGTGTGCATATCAACTACCTTGAACAACTCTATACATTTGGTCAACCGGAAAGAGACCCCCGCGGCAGAATCGTTTCTGTTGCCTACTTCGGTCTCGTAAATCCGACCAATTTCAAACTGGCAGCCAGCTCTGATGCAGAAGATGCAAACTGGTTCGATATCAAAAATCTGCCCGATCTCGCCTTCGATCACGCGATCGTAGTAGATGCTGCTATCCAGCGCCTACGCGCTAAAATCAGGTATGAACCCATTGGTTTCGAACTGCTGGATAATAAGTTCCCGATCTCTGATCTGGAAAAACTGTATGAAACAGTACTGGACAGACCCATTGACCGCCGGAATTTCCAGAAAAAGATTAATCACCTCGGTATCCTGAAAGGTCATAACGAAAAGCAGAAACACCCTTCTGCCGGAAGACCTGCCAAGCTTTACAGCTTCAATGAGGAACGCTATTTCCAACTGAAAAAAGAAGGTATCACATTCGAGATCTGAGGAACGGCTTATTCCGCCCTCAGACTCTTTACCGGATTGGCCGTAGCGGCCCTTACCGCCTTATATCCTACTGTCAGCCAGGCAATCACCAGCGACAATACAATTGCCAGCAGAAATATCTCCCAACCCATATCGGTATGATAATGGAATCCTGACAACCAGCGATGCATAAAATAATATGCTGCCGGTGTGGCTATCAGAAAAGCAATGCCTATCAGGATGGTGAATTCTCTTGAAAACAGATATAGAATGCTTTGTATAGAAGCCCCCAACACCTTCCGGATCCCTACCTCCTTCGTCTTCTGCACTGCCATAAATGACACCAGTCCGTAAAGTCCCAGACTGGAAATGAAGATCGCCAGTATAGCAAATATCTGGAACAACTTAGCGATCAATGCCTCATTGCTGTAAAAACTCCTGATACTATCATCTACAAAGGTCAGATCATACATATAGGTCGGATAGATCTCCTTGAACCTTTTTTCTATGGCCTTCAATGTTGCATTCACTTCATCCTTTCGGAGACGCAACGCTAAGGTTCCATAGCCATTAAAATCCGGTGCAATCACAACAGGCGAAATACCATCCCGTAGGGAATTATCATTAAAATCCTTCACAACCCCCACAATAGGATAGGCCTTCCCCTCCGTAAACCTGATCGTTTTGCCGAGTACCTCTTCAGATGATCCCAGCCCCAGTCGTTTAACCAGTGTTTCATTAATCATCAATTCTCTCATCGTATCACTGGGGAAAGGCAGCCTGCCAGCCGCCAGACTCATTCTGAACAGGTTATAATAAGCAGAGTCACCATAAAGCCGCTTTGCAGAATAAGGCTGTTTCTCTGTATCATTACTAAAATAGAAGTCACTTAACTGTATCGCATTAGAAGCCGGTGCCGTCCAGCATAAACTAGTCGCTTCCACACCTTTCAGTTTATTCATCTCGGCTACCAGATAAGGATACCGCACCTTCAATGAACTATCACTTGGCAGATCAACCATTACCACAGCCTCTTTCTCAAATCCCAGAGACTTGTTCCGGAAGAAAGACATCTGTTTGATAACGACCAGTGTCCCGATTACGAGTAACTGAGCGATCACAAATTGAAACACCACCAGACCACGGCGCAAAGAGATACCACCTACCGTCCGGTTGCTGATCCTGCTTTTAATTGCCATCAAAGGATTAAACCCGGACAGTACCAGAGCTGGGTAGAAGCCTGCCAGTATAGTCACTACTACACCAATAATCACCAAAAACAGGATTATAGCGGGGGAATGCAATACATTCATAGATAGCTGCTTGCCCATAAGATCACCCAGATAAGGCGTCGCGATCAATGCCATCAGACTGCCCAATACAACTGCCAGTCCTGTAATCAATGCTGTCTCCTGCAGAAATTGTCTGATCAGCTGTGGACGATCGCTACCCAATACCTTTCTTACCCCGATCTCCCTTGCCCGGTTAATAGACTGTGCCGTTGCAAGGTTGATAAAATTCACACAAGCAACCATTAGCAGGAAAGTGCCAATCAACATCATGCCCCATAGTTCCTGCGGACTCAGATTATCTTTCTTCAGGGTATCAAAACGCTTGTCCACATGCACTTCACGCATCGGTTGAAAACGCAGATCTACACGTGTAAGCGCATGTTCCTGTTCTTCACGATAATTTCTTTTTACAAAGGCTGCACTCTGTGCCTGTAACTTAGCAAGCTCCTGATTGGGTGACAACAAGGCAAATAGTTGTGTGCCACCACCCAGACTACGCCAGTTATCCCAATCGGCTCCTATCAAATTCCTGAATGTCTGATAGGAACCTCCTATACACACCGGAACATCCGTATTTTCCGGCAGATCTTTAAATACCCCGGTAATACGTAAAGGCACACGGTAGGACCACATCAGAATGGTTTTACCAATGGCATTTTCCGGCGTACCGAAAAACCTGCGGGCGATTGACTCATTGATTACCCCGGTATTAGGTTCCTCCAGCCCTTTTGTATTACCAACTATCCAGCTAAAATCAAAAATGTCGTACAGTGATTGTTCTGCAAAAAAGACCCCTCTGTCCACCTTATATTTCTTTTCGTCCTGTCCCTGCACCGGTATATAAAACTGTGCAGATCCAACTCCCTGCATCGCGGCAACTTTCTCCAGTCCCGGGAAGTCCCGTCGCAAAGCATCCGCCAGCGGACGGGGAGCCATACTATGTGACCCTGTTACCTCTCCGGTAGTAGGATTATGGTCTATGGTCACCATTCTGACAATTCGATCATACCGGCTCTGATAAGCATCATAGCTCTTTTCATAATGAATAACCAGAAAGATGAGCAAACTGGCAGCAATACCTACTGCCAATCCCAGTATATTGATCAGGGAGAATGACTTATTCTTCCAAAGGGCGCGGAAGGAAAGTTTGAAGTTACTGTTCATCATAATCAGGGGAATTACCACCTTTTGTGCAAAAAATAGGTCAAAAACGAAATCTATTCATTATCAACAAAATACGATCAAAGAGATACCCGATCATGTGTCTTTACCGGACAATGCATGTTCGGTTCTGAACAGCAATATAGTATAATGCAGAAAGCCGGGAGTAATATCCCGGCTTTCTGCAGACGTGCATTGGAAAATGAGTTACACAGCAAATCTTTCCGCCACTTCCTGTCTGAAAGCTTCCGCACCAATTTCCACCCGACGCGCATAAGCAGCTTTGGCATCTGGTCCGGCCAGATATCGCAACTGGTCTTTGTCGTCAGTGGCTGCTTCGTACACCACTTCCGCTATCTGTTCAGGCGTACTGAAATGTATGATGGAGTTATCGCCATCCATACCTGCCATCAGTTTATTGAACAAAGGCGTATAGGCCTCATGCTGTGCCAGATCCAGAGAACGCCCCATAAAATCAGTGGTAATACCGCCGGGAGATACTGTTTTAATACGGATATTATGTGGCGCCAGCTCAAATGACATACTTTCACTCCAACCTTCTATCGCCCATTTGCTGGCGTGATATAAAGAGCCCAGAGGATAAGTAGTTAATCCGGCGATGGACGTTGTATTGATGATTAACCCTCTTCCCTGTGCACGCAGATAAGGTACAAAGGCTTTCGTTACTCTGATCACGCCCAGCGTATTGGTATTCAGCTGTCGTACGATCTGTTCGTCAGTCAATGCCTCTAATGCACCTACTAATCCATAGCCGGCATTATTAAATACAACATCTACGGGTGCGTTTGCTGTCACCTTCTTCGCTATATCTTCTATCTGTGCCAGATCTGTTACATCTAATGGCAGCACCTGAATATTCTCATGATCCAGATCTGTTGCCCGTGATGGATCACGCATAGTCGCGATCACTGTCCAACCTTTTGCTGCAAATAGTTGTGCTGTTACCTTTCCCAACCCGGTAGATGCACCGGTGATTAAAATGACCTTTTTCATATGTGATCTGCTTATTTTTTGAAAGAATCAGGCATACCTTTTCCATTCGGGAAATGATCATCTCCCGGCAGGCCTGCCATTATTAACTGATTGATTATTTGATTATTTAATGAATACTGGATGGATTGACACCAAAAAACTGCTTAAAAGCGTAGGAGAAGTGAGAGAGGCTTTCAAAGCCAACTTCCTGATAGACGTCTGACGGACGTTTCTGTTTCTCCTTCAGCAGATAATGGGCCTCTTCCAGCCGCCGCTGCTGCAGCCAGCGATTAGGCGTAGTATGGAATGTTTTCTGGAAATCGCGCTTAAAAGTGGCCAGACTTCTTCCCGTCAGGAATGCCAGCCTTTTCATATCTACATTAAAACGATAGTTCTGCTGCATAAAAGCCTCCAGATCTATCTTACCCGGTATACTAAAATCAAAAACCACGTTCTTCAACTCCGGTTGCAACTGAAGCAATAACAGCAACAACTCCTTTTTCTTTAGTTTGGCAAGATGATCGTGCAGTGATGAATCAAAATAATGTGCAAGTGTCTCAAAGAAGTTGCGTATCAGGATGTCAGGCTCAAGTTTTAATACCGCACGATTAGTAGGATAGGCCGTCTCAAAGACATATCCATGCTCTTTACTGAATTCCAGTAAAAAGTCCCTGTCAAAGACAACTGCAATAGACCTGAAATCAGCCCCATCCTCTGGATGTTTTACGAACTTGGCAAGAAAATTCTTACGGAAAAACAACATCTCGCCCGCTCTGAAGGCAGTACTTGCCATAGCATCCGCTACCTTGAACACACCGGAAAACATATAACATACACCATGTTCTATCACAAACTGTTCTCCCACCATCTCCTTGCAATCAAGGTGAGAATACAGAATACCCGGTAATTTATCCTCCGCATAAATCTGCTTTTCCATATCCAGCGTTTAAGCACACCACAAAGTTGAAGATTATTATGTTTCGTCGTTTTCGTATAAAGCTCAAATTTACTTTCGTGAGAAGCTCAGTGAAGAAGAAGAAAACAAAAATAATTTTTATATTCACAAGCATCTCAAAAACAATCGCTTAAAATAAATCCAATGTTATTTGATCCCACTTGAAAAGGGCATTTGTGTAAAAATTACGGAAAATATTTTGCTCATATAACAAACTTGTATACATTTGTGTAACAAATACACAAAACAACATTCTATGACAATGCTAAAGCCTACAGGAGTAATAATAGCAAGGTTCCAGACACCTTCCCTGCACGAAGGGCATCTGCAACTGATCAAAGAAGTAAAAGCCAAACATAACAGGCTGATCATCGTACTTGGCGTTAGCCCGATCAAGGGTGGCCGCAAAAACCCGCTGGATTATTATACCCGCGAACGCATGATCAAGAAGTTGTTTCCGGAAGTAATTGTGCTGCCTTTAAGCGACCAGCCTTCTGATAAAGGATGGTCCCGCAAACTGGACGAAATGCTGGGTAATAACTTCAATAACGAAACATTCATCCTTTACGGTAGCCGCGATAGTTTCATTCCGTTCTATTCCGGTCGTTTCCCTACCGCAGACTTACCTCCGGTTCAGGACTTCAACGCAACTGCCCAGAGGGAAGCGATTTCCGATAAAGTGTTTGATACAGAAGAATTCCGTGCCGGTATCATCTACAGCACCTATAACCTTTATCCAAAAGTTTATCCGACTGTTGATATCGCACTGTTCCGCAACAACCGTAGTGAACTGCTTCTCGGACGTAAATCAGCTGAAAGCGGATGGCGTCTGCCCGGTGGCTTTACCGACCCGCAGGATATGAGCTTCGATATCGCCGCCAAAAGGGAATTACTGGAAGAATGTGGCCCTGTAGAGACAAGCCCCATGCAATATGAACTGTCTTTACAAATGGACGATTGGCGCTATCGCTCCGAAGTTGACAAGATCATTACTACCCTGTTCAGCACCGACCTGCTGTTTGGAGAACCCGCCGCTGATGATGACCTGGCCGATATGAGATGGGTAAAAGTGGACGCGATAACCACTATGATCACCCAAGGTGAAATTGTTAGCACCCACATCCCACTGTTAAAAAAATTAGCTGAAAAATATTCTACAAACGACTAAACTGACGAATCATGACAAAGGAAAACCTCATTTTGTTAGCTGATGCCTACAAATACTCCCACCACAAACTTTACATCCCCGGTACAGAATATATCTATTCTTATTTCGAAAGCAGAGGCGGTAAATTCAATGAAACCGTCTTCTACGGACTCCAGTATTTCCTGATGGAATACCTCCAGGGTGCTGTTATCACCAAAGAAAAAATTGACGAAGCGGAAGCTAACTTACTGGAAGTCTTCGGTCGTAACGATGTATTCGATCGCACCCGTTTCGAATATATCATCGAAAAGCACGGAGGTCGCCTTCCTGTCCGCATCAAGGCAGTACCTGAAGGTACAGTCACCGGTGTACGTAACGTGTTGATGACCATTGAAAATACAGACCCTAACTGTTACTGGCTGACCAACTTTCTGGAAACCCTCCTGATGCAGATCTGGTATCCATGTACAGTGGCCACCCTGTCCAGAGAGATCAAAAAAACAGTTAAACAATACTATAACGAGACTGCCAGTGAAGCTGCATTCGGAGGAATTGACTTCGTACTGAATGATTTTGGTTTCCGTGGCGCCAGCTCAGTAGAAAGCGCCGGTATAGGCGGTAGCGCTCACCTGATCAACTTCTCTGGTAGTGACACCCTGATCGGTTCCACTTTTGCCAAACGTTATTATCAGGCGCCGGTAGCTCCCGGTCTCTCTATTCCGGCTACAGAACACTCTATCGTAACCATGCTGGGTGAAGAAGGGGAAGTAGAAATATTCCGTCACATACTGAATGCATTCCCTACCGGCACTATCGCCTGCGTATCTGACTCTTACAATATTCTGCGTGCCTGCCGTGAATACTGGGGTACCGAGCTGAAAGAACAGATCCTCAGCAGACAAGGCACGCTGGTGATCCGTCCTGATAGCGGTGACGCCATTCAGACCCTGCTGAAAGTATTTGAAATCCTGATGGAAACCTTCGGTTACACTGTCAATGAAAAAGGCTACAAAGTCTTACCTCCACAGGTGAGAGTGATACAAGGTGATGGTATCAGTTATTCTTCCATTCCTCCGATCTTCGAAGCCCTCAAAAAGGCCGGTATCAGTGCAGAAAATCTGGTACTGGGTATGGGAGGCGCTTTGCTGCAACGCGTAAACAGAGATACACAGGAATACGCCCTGAAATGCTCTTACGCACAGGTAAATGGTAAACACATCAACGTACAGAAAAATCCACTTGAACTGGATGCCAATGGTAATACCCGCGTATCCTTCAAGAAGTCCAAGTCCGGTAAACAAAAGCTGGTAGTGGAAAACGGTACTTATACATCTCTTCCTGAAAATGAAGCACCAGAGCTGGCTGACCAGCTGGTAACAGTCTTCGAAAATGGCGAGATCACAAAAGCATATTCTTTCGAACAGATCAGAAAGAACGCAACTATTTAACCGCTCTTCATTGATTGCCCCCTTCAACAAAAAAGGCCGGAGTAGGAATACTCCGGCCTATTGTTTAAACCTACAACTGTTACACTATTAGTAACTAAAATCTTTATGATTAATTCAATGAAGCTTCTTCAATTTCTGCCGCATATGGCGCTACCAGACGCTGACGGATCAGTCGCTTAGCAGATGGCTTGTTCCAGCCAAAGCGGTCCATAATGCTGTCCACAATCTTGTACACCACCGGTACTACGATAAGTGTCAGGAACATGGAACTGATCAGACCACCAATGATTACCCATGCCAGACCATTCTTAGTCGCAGCCACACCACCTGTAGCCAATGCGATTGGCAACATACCGATAACCATCGCAATGGTAGTCATCAGAATCGGACGCAGACGGGCATTGTTCGCATGAATCAATGCTTCCATCGTACTCTGTCCCTGTTCCTTCATCTGGTTGGTGAAGTCTACAAGAATGATCGCGTTTTTCGCTACCAGACCGATCAGCATGATCATACCCAGGATGGTAAAGATGTTCAATGTGTTATTGGTCAATGCCAGTGCCAGTAATGCTCCGATGATCGCCAACGGGATAGAGAACAATACCACGAATGGATAAATGTAGTTATCATACAGCGCCACCATGATCAGATATACCATCACAATAGAGATCAGGAGGGCTGCACCCAGTGTACCAAAGGAATCACCCTGATTTTCCGCATCACCAGCCCACAGATAACTGATACCAACCGGCTTACGCAGTGTTTCCAGCTTTGTAGCAAATTCCTGTTGTACGGAACCGGAAGGACGACCTACTACCAGAGATTTTACGGAGATAGATGTATTCTTATCCCTTCTTTCCAGTCTGCTCGGACCAGAACCTTCGGTGATCGTTGCAAATTGTGATAAGCGGATCAATTGTCCCTGACTGTTGATAAACTCAATATTGGATACGTCATCCAGATTCTTACGGTCAAAATCATCAAAACGGATATTGATATCATATTCGTAGTCACCCTGACGGAATTTCACTTTGGAATCATCCGCTGTACCGCTGAATGCCGTCTGCATCGTACCACCCACACCTTCCAGTGTAAGACCCAGTGCAGACATTTTATCCCTGTCTACCTGTACGTTGATCTCCGGATTACCTTCTTCTACTGACAGTTTCACGTCACTGGTACCATCAATAGTCGCCAGTACACCCATCGCTGATTTTGCATAGTTCATTACACTGTCCATATCAGTACCCATTACTACCAACTCTACAGGAGAAGCTTCTGCAGTACCCAGAATGCTCACGTCCATCGTTTTCAGTTTCACACCTGGCAGCAGTTTTCTCAACTCTACTTTCGTTTTTGCAGCATAGATATCAGATCCGTCCATACGTTCTTCTGCATCTACCAACATTACTGTGATCTCTGATTTATAAGCAGTAGACTGAGACACACCAAAACCATCCTCACTGGTCTGACCAACTGTTGTAATCAGACGGGTGATCTCCGGTTTTTTGGAGAGATATGCTTCTGCTTTACGGGTTGCCTGATTGGTTTGTTCTACAGATGCATCCTTTGGCATCTCCAGTACAACAATGAACTGTCCACGGTCGCCTTTCGGAATAAACTCACCACCGATATAACCTTTACCTACCAACATGAAAGACAGTACCAGCAAACCAATAGCCACTATCAGGGTATAGCGTTTGTGGGTCAGTGCCCATTTCAGGATAGACGTCATCCAGTCAGTAAATTTCTGCAGCTGTGCTTCAAACCAAAGGATGAATTTTTCGAAGAAATTCTTACCGGTGATATGTTCCAGCTTTCCGAAACGGGAGGACAGCAATGGTACAATCATGAAAGAAGACAACAAGCTGAGCATCGTTGATATCATTACCACCACACAGAACTCACGCAGGATCTTTGATACCAGTTCGTTGGTCAGTGAAATAGGCAGGAACACCACCACGATTACCAATGTAATGGAGGTTACGGTAAATCCGATCTCTTTCACACCGTCAAATGCCGCACGTACTCTGTTCTTACCCATTTCCATGTGACGGTAAATATTCTCCAGTACCACGATCGCATCATCCACAAGGATACCTACTACCAGTGACAGCCCCAGTAAGGACATCAGGTTCAGGGAGAACCCGAATAGCTTCATACCGATGAATGTTGCTACCAGTGAAGCCGGGATGGAGATCATTACGAAGATGGCACTACGGATACTATGCAGGAACAACAACATTACGGCTGCTACAAGCACAATCGCAATAATCAGGTCATGTATTACGGAGTCCGCTGACTCCAGTGTAAAGTCGGAAGAGTCGTTCGCAATAAATATTTTCAGATTAGCAGCAGCGTAGTCTTTTTCGATGGATGCGATGGCTTTCTTCATTTCCTCACTCACGGTTACCGCATTCGCATCATTCTGTTTCTGTACCATTAATGCGATGGAGCTTGTACCATCCACACGTGCCAGACGATCTACGTCTTTTTGTGCATCCTGTACATCTGCAACATCTTTCAGACGGATCTGTGTACCGGTAGCAGTGGTAGATAATACCAGATTACGCAGCTGATCTACGTCTTTATACTTACCCGCGAGACGTACCAGTATCTGCTGATCCTGTGTCTTCACCTTACCGGTAGGGAAGTCCAGGTTCGCGTTGGTAATAAGCTGTCTTACCTGCAGGATAGATAGTTTGTATGCTTCCAGTTTCTTTGGATCGATATCCACCTGAATCTCACGTTCCTGACCACCGATCAGGGAGATCTGGGCCACACCCGGTAAACGGGATAGGAGTGGTTGCAGCTTTTTATCGATCAGGTCATAGAACTGCTTGCTGTCCATATTGGCAGTAGCAGACAGTGTCATGATTGGTAAGTCATCCAAAGAGAATTTGTTCAGCGAAGGCGCTTTTGCATCCGTAGGCAGATCTGACAGGATCGCGTTCACTTTACGCTGTGCATCCTGCAGGGCGATGTCTACGTTCGCATCGTTATTCAATTCAACCGTTACGGTAGATAAACTCTCTGAAGACTTGGAGATAATTTTCTTGATCTTCTCCATGGATGCTACTGCATCCTCGATCTTTTTGGTGATGGTACTTTCCACCTCTTTAGGCGAAGCACCTGGATATACGGTGGCAATGGTCACTACCGGCGAAGTAAACTTCGGCAGCAGCTCATAGTTGAGTGACTTATAGCTCATCACACCCAGCAGCGTCAGGATGGTAAAGACTACCACCACTATCGTGGGTCGCTTTATGGATACTTCTGTGATCTTCATAGTTGATTATTTTTGTACGGATACTTTAGATCCGTCTACCAGGTTGATTTGTCCGCTGGTGATAACGGTTTCACCTTCATTCAGGCCTTCTCTTATTTCCACTTTGTCGCCATAGATACGACCGGCTACTACCTTACGTATTTTAGCTACATTGTTATCCAGTACATATACCTGATTGCTGTTCACTCCACCGATGAAAGCAGTACGAGCCACAAGGATTGTCGGAATCGCGTCTTTCATTTCGAAATGTGCCGTACCATACATACCTGCTCTCAGTTGTTTTCCACTGTTGTTGGTTACTTCCATTTCAACAGGGTAGTTGAGGGTATTATCTCCTTTCGCAGCGATAAAGGTTACATGACCTTCGTAGCTCACTTCGGGAAACACGCTGGAAGTCACCCGTACTTTATCCCCTTCTTTCAGGTTTACCACCTGCAGTTCCGGAACGGATACTGCCAGTTTCAAACGGGAAACGTCCACGATATCGAACATTTTATTGCCGGGAGAGAGGTAAGCACCCTGCTCTACATATTTCTTGTTGATCACACCGCTGATAGGCGCTTTGATATAAGTATCACCTACACGACGGCTGGCAGCAGCATATTTCGTCTTAGCGAGGTCGTATTGAAGTGTAGCGTCGTCTACCTGTTTTTTGGTTACACCACCTGTTTTAAAGGCAGCCTCATATCTTTCTTTATCCACTCTCAATTGTTCGAGATTGGTTTTAGCCGCCTGCAGGTCTGTGCTCAGTATTTCACCATCCACATTTGCAATTGCCTGCCCCTGTTTTACAACGGTTCCTTCGTCTACCAGCAGTTTATTGATACGGCCGGTTACTTCGGAGAGGTAAGTCAATTCACGGAAAGGAGTGAAGTTACCATTGGCCAGAAAGCCTTGAGAGAAATCAGATTTCACCACTTTTTCCACCAGTACGGGTACTTCCCCTGCATTGCTCGTCTTTACAAATTCCGTTTTGGCTTCGTTGGCTTTTTTATTGGCGCCCAGTTTCCACATGATCAATACAACAGCTGCGATGGTCACTGCGCTCCAGATAAGAATCTTTTTCATATAGTTCGGTATGCGGTTTTTAGCGGTTTAATTAGTTCAGCAGGCTTTTGAGATTACCATTTGATTTAACGATATCCAGTTCTGCCAGCTTATATTGTAATAAAGCTTCGTTGTAGTTGTTCTGAGCAGAGATCAGGGATGTTTCAGCATCCAGCAGGTCTGTCAGATTGGCCAGTCCCAGGTTATAGTTATTCTGGGTAGAGTTATACACTTCGTTGGCCAGATCTACGTTCTCTTTCTGCGCTTTGATAGTACTGAGGTTATTTTGTACCTGCAGTTTCGCGTTCTCGTACTGTGTATTCAGGGAGAGGGTAGTGGCCTCCATATCTTTTTTGATCTGTTTCAGTGCAACATTTGCCTGACCTACGCGGGAGCGGCGTGCCCAACCATCGAAAATTGGAATTTTGAGGGTGAGGCTTACAGCGGCCATATCATACCAACTGGCAGTTGATCCGTTGGATTTTGATTTCAACATGTCAAATTTGTTACTGATACCATTATAAGAGTAGTTGCCGGAGAGGGCCAATGAAGGATAATACTCCGCCAGATAAGCTCTTTTCTGGAATGTCTGCAATTCTTCCTGTTTTTTCAGCAGGCGGTATTCGATCCTGTTGTCCAGACTCATGCCTCCGAAATCAGCAGGTGTTGCTTTACTTTCAATTTCTTTAAAGGAGGTGGAAGGCAGATTGATTGGATTGGTTACAGCCATGCCCATCATTTGTTTCAGCTGATTTGACTGCAGCTGGAACTGGTTCTGTGCCTGTGTACGTTGTGTTTTATAGTTCGTCAGGTTCACACGCATACGGTCAAGATCTATTTTACGGGCAAGACCGTTTTCTACCTGAGAAGAGGTTGTTTCGACAAGCTTTGTCATCTTCTCGATATTGGCATCCAGTACGATTGTTTTCTCGCGGGAAACCAATGTGCTGTAGTATAGCTGTGTTACGTTATAGATCACCGTCTCTTCGCTTTGCGCTGTCTGCATGCGATAATAATCTTCGCCTGCTTTTGCGGCTTTCAGACCGGTAAATACGGATTGATTATATACTTCCTGTGTTACGGTACCGGAGGCTGTCACGTTGTGCGTTACACCGGCTTCCAGCAGGAGCGTGGTACCAGGTGCGCCACCTGCAAATTCACCCGGAACAGGGATTACCTGTTTCTTGATATTATTAGTATACTGACCCTGCGCGTTTACCTGTGGCAGTGCTCTTGCTCTTACTTCGCTGGTTTTGAAACGGCCCATTTCTTCTTCCATCCGGGTACGTGCCAGTTGCTGGTTATTGGCGAGTGCATACTTAAGGCACTCCTGCAACGACAGTTCCGATTGCGCATAGGAGGTATATCCCCCTATTCCCATTAAGAGAATAAGCGTTAACATTATCCTTTTCATCCGTATGTTTTCTTTGATTTTTTTAGTTGGCGGATATAGTATTTAAAGGTGGTTAGTCTTCTTTTATCTGTAGATATTCTGCTACTAGTTTACGTCCCTGTGTTGTGGCGATTCCAAGTAAGAAATGCGCTGTAATTTCCCTGATGACTTCAGGCATATTGAACTCCGTAGCGGGAAACAGTGCCGGCTGAAAAACCGTTTCCAGTTGCAATAATCGCATACGTGCCATGATGTTCAGCTTAAAATCGTTGCGGTAACATCCTTCCCGGATCCCTCTTTCCAGATTGGCGGTAATGGCACGTATCAGATGATCCTTCTTGAACGTTTCCACTTCCAGCCAGAGATCCGGATGGTATTTCTGCATTTCATACAACATCACCGGATTGATGGTATTACCCATTTCCTCCATGTACTTCACCTCTTTGAGTAGCTCCTCGATAGCGTTAGCAGATTGCTGGCGAAAATCTTCGAGATGCTGTCCGTGACCGTTCAGCATGGATCTTATACCTTCCTGCACCAGTTCTTCTTTGTCCCTGAAATGTTCGTATACCGTCTTCTTTGACACTCCGCTCTCTCTCGATATATCAAACATTGTTACACTCTTAATGCCGTACATTCTGAACATCCTGAGCGCTGTTTCCAATATCCGGTCTTTGACTGGCATGTTTCCTGTTTATTGTTTCTTTATTCCTCTTACGAATATTTCCGTCAGCAATTTCTGCTGTGCTACTATCTTTTCGAATCCTTCTTTATCTAATTCAACTATTGATTCCGGCATACAACTCATTCCTGCAAAACGGAGGCCTTCCATGGCATCTTTATACAGTATGCCTATTTCCTCCGGATTGGCGACGTCAAATTCGCCGGTCTCAACTCCTTTCTTAACTACTTTGGTAAGCATTACATACTCTCTCGCTTCCACTGTCCTGACGATCTGCTGAATCTCTTCAGACTTATCATTGAGTATCTTAAACAGTTCCAGACGGCTGAAACGTTCTACGAACTGTATTTTAATCGCGATCAGGTTGAAGAAGATCTCTTCAGACGTTATATCTGTTCTGTCGGCTTCTACCTCCAGCTCCTGAAAAAACGTTTCCCCGATTTTCATCAGCACGGCATTATGCAATGTCTTTTTATCAGAAAAGTAGTAATACAGTGATGCCTTTGAACAACGCAGGTCATCTGCGATCTCATTCATAGTTGTTTTCCCTGCACCATAGTGCATGAATCTTTTCAAAGCTGCCTCCAGGATTTTCTCCCGCATTTCATCTTTGTTCTCAGCAAGCATTAACTTTTTGACTTTTTTAGTTTCGGAGTCAAAAATAGTAAGAAATCGCAGAATAGTAAAACCTGTTTACCATTTAACAATTGATTAACTTTTTGACCTTAAAAGTCAGATAGTTGAAAAGTCAAAAAGTCAAAAATGCAGTTGATTGAAAATAAATTGCTTATAATAAGTCAATAAATCTAATTTCTTCGATTGGTCAAAAAATGTGGGATTAAAAAATTTTTTGAAGTAGAGGATAAGAGAACGCTGGAAAACCCGGAAACCGGGAAAAAGGTGTTTTGGGAGGCAGGGAAAGGAGAAGGTTGGATTGCTAATTTGGTGGTTTCAGATATATAGCAGGCTAAAGCATATTTTAAGATGATTGAGCGGGGGAAGAGTGGGGCTGTTGCTGCCATGGTTTCAGATACCTCGCAGACTGACGCCCGTTTTTAAGGCGATTGGGCTGTGGTTGCTGGGCGGGGCAATAGTAACTTAATGAACGTTAGCTGGATGCAGGGGACGGGCTAAGGTCTGCTCATGCATCTGAAACCACTGCCGGAAGAGCCTGTTGATTATTTAATTGTGGGATGGGTGAGATGGCTGAAAAAGAGGTAAGAATATGGGGGCTGCTTCTGCTATGGTTTCAGATACCTCGCAGACTGACGCCCGTTTTTAAGACGATTGGGCTGTGGTAGCCGGGCTGTGCAATAGTTACTTTAATGAACGTTAGCTGGATGCAGCGGGACGAGCGAAGGTCTGCTCAGGCATCTGAAACCATTGCCGGAAGAGCCTGTTGGTTAATTAATTGTGAGATGAGTAATATGGCTAAAACGAGGGAAGCAGAGATGTGGCATATATAAAGCGTGTATAAAGCATGTATGAAGTATGTTAACTATTCCCCGATGGCACATTTAGCTCATCGTCCGGTATCCCAATTACCGGGACCTTCCTATTAATTAATCAACCGGCGCTTACAGCGAAGGTTTCATATACCTGTGCGGACCTTAGCCCGTCCCCTGCATCCAGCTAACGTACACCAATGCTCCCCCGTCTGGCCATACCACCACTGCCCAATCATCTTAAAAACGGGCGTCAGTCCGCACTGGTATATGAAACCGCAGCAGAAGCAGCCCAACACACTTCCTTCCCCCAATCGCCTTAAAAACGAACTTCATCCACTAAACACCCAAAACCACCGCAGAAGGACTCCCCCTTACAACATAGTCTGACTATACTCATGCTACGTTAATGCTACCTTTAAAACGTAGCATTAACGTAGCATGAGTATAGTCAGACTATGGATTAACCAGTCAATCTCCCTTCACTCAGGTACCATTCAAACCACTTACACCCAAAAAACACAAATCTTTTTCGGATAAACCTAAAACATTTCGATCCTGATAAGGGTTATCTAAAAGCTGCCAGCCGGGAGCACCGGAAGCCTGCATCAATACAACAGGCTTCACTTGCAGCTATTTTTCCCTGCGAATTTCACTTTCAGCAGGGGGGTAAACAGGTCTTTTCCCTTCTGACCGGATGGTCTCATTTTTCACGCTTTTAGCCGACACATTTTACACCTACATCTCGGAACGCCTTGACTGGCATGGATCGGGCATTTGTTTTGCCTTACATAGGTAAAATCAAACGCTATGAAAAAGTTAATGCTTCTGCTGATTGCCGTAACCGGATTTACAGCTACAACCATGGCCCAGATCAATGTTAGTATCAATATAGGAAGACAGCCGGTATGGGGTCCTGTTGGTTATGACCACGTGGATTACTACTATCTGCCCGACATAGAATGTTATTACGATGTACCGGCCCAGGTATATGTTTATAGAAATGGCAATAATTGGGTAAGATCAAGAGCACTACCCCCAAGGTATGCAAACTTCGATGTTTATCATGCGCACAAAGTAGTGATCAATGGGGTTAACAGACCTTATATGACGCATGACAAATATCGTCAGCAGTATTACAACTACAGGGGTAAACATGACCAGATAGCGATCCGTGACAGCAGAGAGGAGAAATACTGGGCTAACAAGTACCACCCGAATCACGGCCAGTGGAAGAAAGATCACCGTGACGACCATAATGGCCGTGCTGACCGTGGGGGACGTGGCCGGGACAGACACTAAGTAAATGTTCCCTTCTTTCAACACCACACCTATCATGAAGAAGGCCGCTCCGTTTGAGACGGGGCGGCCTTTCTTCTTTTATGTTGCTTGCCATTTAAAATCCTATTGCAGCTTTTCCAGCGCAGCTTTCAGCTGAGCGATCATTGCCGGGATCTCCTCTTTTACGCAGGTACCTACGCTGAGGCGATACCATGGAGATGTTTTAGGAGCGCCGAATGCGTAGAATGGTACCAGACCCAGTTTAGCTTCGTTCAGGATGTAGGAAGTAACCGCTGCCTGATCTGCCAATACAGTACCGTCAGCTGTTTTCTTACCTGCCAGATCGATTTTCAGGGTCAGGTAAATAGCTGCCTGTGGAGCGATCGCTTCTACCGGATGACCTGCTTTTTTCAGGCTGTCAAATCCTTCGTAGATCTTCTGCAGACGCTCTTCTACTTCACCTTTGAATTTCTTCAGGTATACATTCACTTCGTCTTTACGACGCAGGTAACGCGCAGCTGCATGCTGTTCTGCCATCGGGCTCCATGCTCCTACGTGAGACAGGATAGATTTCATCTTGCCGATCACGTGTGCAGGTCCTAAAGCCCAACCAACTCTTACGCCGGTTGCAGCAAATGCTTTACTCATACCGTCGATGAAGATGGTGTAGTCTCTCAGTTCAGGACGCAGGGAAACCGGTGTATAGTGCTGTGTCTGACCGAAAGTCAGTACCCAGTACATCTGGTCGAACATTACATACAGTGGCTTTTCATCAGCACCACGGCTCTTGTTTTCAGCAATTACCAGATCGCAGATTTCTTCCAGCTGTTGCTTACCGAAAGCAGTACCGGTTGGGTTCTGCGGAGAACACAGCGCCAGGAGGGTAGCACCCTTCAGCAGTGGTTTCAGTTCGGCAGCAGTCGGCATGAAATCGTTTTCTGGTTTGGTTTCCAGTACAACGTGTTCAGCCTCCAGGAAATGTGTATAGTGGTTATTGTTCCAGGATGGAGTAGCATAAACTACCTTTTCACCTCTGTCAACAATTGTTCTGAAAGTTGCATAGATAATCGGACGACCACCGCAGGAGATAACAATTTCCTTCGCTGGATCGTAGGTCAGGTTTTCGTGTTCAGCGATGAACTCACTTACTGATTTTCTCAGCTCAGGAATACCGTCTGCCGGAGGGTAGTTAGTAAATCCTTCCTTGTAAGCCTTTATGATCTCTTCCTCAAATTCAGCCGGAATTGGGAATACCTTAGGGTCAAAATCCCCAATGGTAAAATTGTAGATCTTCTCGCCCTTGGCCTGTTTCTCCTTTATCTCACCGGCCAGCTTAATAATTTCAGACCCGATCAACGTTTCGGCTAAATGAGACAGTTTCATAACCCAAAGAATTTTAGTTTTAAAAATATTTTTTTGCGCCCGCAAAGCTAAAGGATATGAACATCATTTAAAAGAAAGAGCAGATTTTTTTATATCATATTAATAAAACAGCAGTTTATTAGATTTCATTTAATAAATAAACTACTAATCATCGCTTTATCTAACATTGCATTTTCCGGTAATATCTGTAATTAGCGCGATACTTGACATTTCTTTCTATCTTTGTGCGCATTCTTAAAAAGCCTATTTTTAGTGCGGTTAACAAAATCCGAATTTCGGTCAATCGCCTCACCGGCCATTACAACGGCTATTTTTGAATAAAGCAAAAAGTAAATACAATATATCACATGAAGTTTATCGTTTCTTCCTCTACTTTGTTAAAACAATTGCAGCAGATCAGCGGGGTAATCAACTCGAATACGGTGTTGCCTATATTGGAAGATTTCCTTTTCCTGATCGATAAGAACGAACTGACTGTAGTAGCTACGGATCTCGAGACTGTGATGAAGGTAAAGCTGGAGGTTGAAGCCAAAGAAAGCGGCCGTATCTGTATCCCGGCTAAAATCCTGATGGATTCACTCAAAAACCTGCCTGACCAGCCGCTCACGTTCCATATAGATCTTAACTCATACGCGGTTGAAATTACTTCCGACAACGGTAAGTACAAGGTGATGGGAGAGAATCCGGAGAACTTCCCGAAAGAACCTGCAGCGGATGATACAACTTCATTCACCGTTTCAGCAACGGCCCTGGTTACAGCGATCAACAAAACCCTGTTTGCTGTGAGCAACGACGATCTCCGTCCTGCCATGACAGGTGTTTTCTTCGAACTGACACCAACCAGCCTCACTTTCGTAGCAACCGACGCTCACCGTCTGGTAAAATACGTTAGAACCGGCGTTGAATGCCCGAAAGCAGAAACTTTCATCGTGCCTAAAAAACCGCTGAACCTGCTGAAATCCGCATTACCTGACAACGATAGCGAAATCAAAATCGCCTATAGCCAGAACCACTTCTTCGTAATGCACGATGGCGCTCAGATGATCTGTCGCCTGATCGACGCAAGATTCCCTGACTATAAAGTGGTTATTCCAAAAGATAACCCATATCGCCTGACAGTCGCAAAAAGTGATTTCCAGAACGCGCTGAAACGCGTAAGCGTTTTCGCTAACAAGAGCACCAATCAGGTAGCCCTGAGCATCACCGGTAGCGAACTGCAGCTGTCTGCACAGGACGTAGACTTCTCTTTCGAAGGTAATGAGCGTATGAGTTGCCAGTACACCGGCGATGATATGCAGATCGCTTTCAATGCGAAGTTCCTCATCGAAATGCTGAACGCAGCAGAAGGTGATGAAATCACTATCGAACTTTCTACACCAACCAAAGCAGGTATCCTGAAACCTTCTGAAAAAGAAGAAAACGAAGACCTGTTGATGCTGGTTATGCCGCTTATGTTGAATAACTAAGCCGCTACTCCAACAACTAATAACTAATGTTTATTTATAAAGCAATCTCTCACAAGGAGATTGCTTTTTTCTTTTACCACAGCCACTTTCAAAAGATTTATTATTTGAAAAAGTCGTAAATTAATAGCAGCAATAAGGACAGTAACGACTTGATTTGCCCCAGTTTGATGACCACTATTTCACGTTGAATAATAACCGCATGGGACCCAACCATGCAGATAAAAACTGATTCCCGTATGGAAGAATTTTTTAATAATATTCCTCCGTGGTATCGCACCGCTTTTCTTGTAGGCGGACTCGTACTTCTCTGGATGATAGAAGGCGTTATACCCCGCCTCTCATTCAAAGGGGACCGGTATAAACATGCAGGTACCAATTTGTTCTTTACGTTAACCACAGCAGTCGTTAACCTTGGTTTCGCATTTCTGATAGTCACCGCATCAGAATGGACCACAAAGGCACATTTTGGCCTGTTGTACACCTTTCCGATGCCCATCTGGCTACAATGCCTGATAGCCGTCATGATGATGGATCTGGTAGGCGCTTATCTCGTACACGTTATCCAGCATAAAATAGCCTGGATGTGGCACTTCCATAAGATCCACCATATCGATACAGCAGTGGATACTACCACTGCCCTCAGACACCATCCTGTGGAAAGCGTATTCAGAGTCATTGCCTTACTGCTCGCCATTGTTGTAATGGGCATACCAATCTGGATGGTTATGTTATATCAGACTATCTCAGCATTTATGTCCCAGTTTAACCATGCGAACATCCGTCTGCCCAAATGGCTGGATAATATACTTAGCTACGTCATTGTATCGCCTGACATGCATAAAGTACATCACAGCCATTATCAGCCGGAAACTGATTCCAATTATGCGAACATTTTCTCGTTCTGGGACCGCCTCTTCGGCACATTCGTGAAAGTAAAAGATGTAACACGGCTACGCTACGGACTGGATGAGTATCAGGACGCTCATTACCAGAACATCGGGACACTCCTGAAAGTGCCCTGGGAACAAACCAGGCAGGAAAAGATTATAAACTGATTATCATCACTCTTAATTCATCATCATATGCAACAGCACACCACGTCCACTCCAACTAAAATTGCTTGCTTCGTTTCCATGTTTGCAGGCATATTCTCAGCAGTATATGCCTTCGTGGCAAGAAATCCGGGCACAGCGCTCGTGTTTGGTATTGCTGCTATTGTTATTGGCGGACTTTCCATCTTAAAAGCCCACAAAAATATCGACGACACACAAGTAGCTACTGCCGGTGTATTCATGGCAGTTGTTGCATGCGCAGTCGCTTTGTGGCAGATGTATAACTAGTAAGTTCATGACTACTATAATCTGTTTGCAGGCAACAGGCAGTATAACGCGATGCTGTTTGTTGCCTGTGGACTATGGTAGCCCCACTATCTTTTTTTACCCGCCTTCTTATATTCTTCGAGGTATCCCTCCGCAGCTTTGATAGGGAACAGCACTAACGAAGTATCTGTCAGCGCCCTTATAAGTGTAGTATCTATGACAACAGCAGAATCCTTCTGCCGGGTACCTTCTACATGACTCCAGAACAACAGCGTATCGTGCGAAACACTCCACCTGTCATACACCATTGAATAAGTATTGATGGACGCTATTGTTCCATTCTTCTTTAACTGAAATCCCTGTGTAGCTTTATCAACCCCAGGTACCGGTTGCAGCCATTTACCAAACAATTGCTCCTCACTGTATGAAATCGTATCTGCCTTTATCATTGAAACAGAATCAATGATCGTTTCCGGTGTCACAGTATCAGGTACATCTATCAGACTACTGTCTTCCACTTCAACAGTTGTAGTAGAAGGTGCAGGCTGCTGACAAGACGTAGCTATAACTGTACAGATCACTGACAAAAGCAGACTTTTTTTCATAGCTCCAAAGATAGGAATACTAGTTTAACAATTTTAACTACCTTTAAGGCACTTTAGGGGTGTTTCCCGGGAACTAAAAAAGACCGGGAAGCTGAGATGAGACCCTCAGACCTGATGCAGTTCATACTGCCGTAGGAAAAAGTTACCTGACCCGATATATATTATCACAGGTAAACATAGCTGAATTCTCCATCATTCCATCCTTAAAGTTTATTGTTCAACTAAATTCCTTGCAAACATGGAAGTGCTTGTAAACAATAAACTTTATGTGGTGCAGCCAGGGACAACTGTGGCTGCCCTCTTACAGTTTATCCAACTATCATCAGAAAAAGGCGTAGCCATCGCCGTCAACAGCCAGGTCATACCGAAGACCTCATGGCCCGATCAGACCTTGCAGTCCGCTGATAAGGTCACGATCATCCGTGCCACGCAGGGAGGATAGATCCAATGATCTATTGTACACAAACGAATTGCTAATGGACGTGCATTGCCATAAGGGCACTGTCATGCCCATACGTGAAAACTTTGTACAATAGGCCCCTGTCGCTCAACATTTTTCCACCGTATTTCCTGATCTGTAAAATCATTCAAAGATTATGCATTCCATTTCCCGCACGCCATTTCCGGCGTCCAGAAAAATCTACGTCGATGGCGTTGCCATGAGAGAAATAACGCTGACAAACACACGTCTGCACGGTTCGAAAGGAGAAGAAGTTCCTAACGCCCCGGTAGTTGTATATGACACCAGTGGACCATACACCGATCCTGATGCACACATCGACGTACGCAAAGGCCTTCCCAGACTACGCGAAAAATGGATCCTCAATCGGGAAGATGTAGATAAGCTGCCGGGTATCACCTCCGAATATGGTAAACAACGACTGGAAGACAGCCGCCTTGATGCTCTTCGTTTTTCCTATCAGCATTCACCGATGAGGGCAAAAGCAGGCCACAACGTATCCCAGATGCACTACGCTAAAAAAGGGATCATCACCAGAGAAATGGAATACATCGCCACGCGTGAAAACCAGTGCGTGGAAAAACTATTTCAGGAAAATAATGCCCTCTGGCAACAACATAAAGGACAATCCTTTGGTGCAAATACACCTGTGAAATTTATCACACCTGAATTTGTAAGACAGGAGGTAGCCGCCGGCCGCGCCATCATTCCCAATAATATCAATCACCCGGAAAGTGAACCCATGATCATCGGGCGCAATTTTCTGGTTAAAATCAACGCCAATATCGGTAACTCTGCCGTTACTTCCAGCATAGAAGAAGAGGTAGAAAAAGCAGTATGGGCCTGCCGCTGGGGCGCTGATACCATCATGGACCTCAGTACCGGAAAACATATTCATGAAACAAGAGAATGGATCATCCGTAATTCTCCTGTTCCTATCGGCACCGTCCCCATCTATCAGGCGCTGGAAAAAGTAAATGGAAAAGCAGAGGAACTGAACTGGGAAATATTCCGTGACACACTGATAGAACAGGCAGAACAGGGTGTTGACTACTTCACCATTCACGCAGGCGTACTGCTCCGTTATGTACCACTTACCGCAAGACGTACTACCGGTATCGTATCCCGTGGCGGTTCGATCATGGCAAAATGGTGTCTCGCACATCACAAGGAAAACTTCCTTTACACCAACTTTGAAGAGATCTGCGATATTATGAAAGCATACGACGTGGCTTTCTCTCTGGGAGATGGTTTACGTCCGGGTAGTATTGCTGACGCAAATGATGCCGCACAATTCGCAGAGCTGGAAACACTCGGCGAACTGACACACCATGCATGGAAACATGATATACAGACAATGATCGAAGGACCGGGACATGTACCTATGCACCTGATCAAAGAAAACATGGATAAACAGCTGGAACATTGTAAAGAAGCACCGTTCTATACGCTTGGTCCGTTAACCACAGATATCGCTCCCGGTTACGATCATATTACGTCTGCTATCGGCGCTGCTATGATCGGCTGGTTTGGTACTGCCATGCTGTGTTATGTGACACCGAAAGAACACCTCGGATTACCTGATAAAGAAGACGTCAGACAAGGCGTAATCACCTATAAGATCGCTGCGCATGCTGCCGATCTTGCAAAAGGTCATCCGGGTGCACAACATCGAGACAACGCATTGAGTAAAGCCCGCTTTGAATTCAGATGGGAAGACCAGTTTAATCTGTCACTCGATCCTGAAACAGCGCGCTCCTATCATGATGAAACACTACCTGCCGAAGGGGCAAAAGTAGCTCACTTCTGCTCAATGTGCGGTCCACATTTCTGCTCAATGAAAATCACACAGGAAGTGCGCGACTATGCCGCCTCACAGCAAATAGATGAAACGCTGGCGCTGGAAACAGGAATGGCGGAACAGGCAAATGCATTTAAAGAACAGGGTGGAGCTATCTACTTTTAATGATACAGATCATCACACATCCTACCCGGTTGCCGGAGGAAACGCTTTACTGGCAACAGCTGCTCGATGAAGGAGCTGATAGTATCCTGCTACGTAAGCCGGGATGGTCAGCAGCCGATTATGAGCAGCTGTTGCAGGAAGCCAATTCTTCGTGTTACAGTCAACTCATGATAGCCGGACAACCTGCACTTTGCAAAAAGTATGGCCTGCAAGGCATACACTTCAGCGAAAGTGCAGGTAGTCTGCTGCGCACAGAAGATATCTATACCTACCAGCAACAGGGCTGGTTGCTAAGCACCAGCGTGCATACTACGGCTGCTTTACAGACAGCTGGCACACACTGGGATCAGCAGCTGCTGGCACCCATCTTTGACAGCATTTCCAAACCGGGTCATAATAGTCCGTTCAGTGAGAATTTCAGACTGTCCAAAGGCGATTATCAGGGTAGGGTGCTGGCATTGGGAGGAATAGATGAAAATACCGCGATAAAAGCCCGCAACATGCATTTTGACGGGATTGCCCTTCTGGGCGCCATCTGGCAACAACCTGCTACAGCCATCAGCAGGTTCCGCCATATCAGGGATCTATGGAACAACACCGTCCATTTGTCTTAAGCCTGGCCGGTCTTGATCCCTCAGCCGGAGCAGGTTTATTGGCGGATATCAAGACATTTGAAGCGCTTGGTACCTACGGACTGGGCGTATGTACCGCTCTGACCGTACAAACGGATACGCGGTTCATATCTGCAGAATGGCAATCCGCCACACAGATTATCGCACAGGCACAACCGCTGCTTGAAACCTTTCCTGTACAATATTGCAAGATCGGTATCATGAAAGATGTAGATACTATGCTGGAAGTTATCAACGCCATCAGGGCCATTACACCGGGTATCCGGATCGTACTGGATCCTGTACTGAAAGCCAGTGCCGGCTACACCTTTCATGACGATACCCGTCTGAGTACGTGGAGAGCTGTCTTACAGCAATTATACCTGCTGACGCCCAATCTTCATGAAGCATTATTGCTAAGCGGAGAAAAGGATGGACAAACTGCTGCACGCGTACTGACTGCTTATTGTTCTGTATTACTGAAAGGCGGACACCGGGAAGACAAACCGGGCATCGACAGTCTGTATTTCCACACACAGCAGGGAACAGGTAATGTGCTGGATATACCCGCCGGCAAAAGAAAAGTATATCCGAAACATGGATCAGGTTGCGTACTGAGTGCCGCTATCGCCGCACAACTGGCAGCCGGCGTTCCGTTATCAACAGCCTGTATTACGGCCAAACTTTATACAGAAAAGTTTCTGGCCAGTCATTCATCACTATTAGGTTATCACAACTCATGATCAGCTCACTGCATTACATATCGCAACAAACATCCGGAGCCACTCATCTGGACAACGTACAGGAAGCCTGTGAAGCAGGTTGCAAATGGATACAGCTTCGTATCAAAAATGAAACAGAAGAAACTATCCTCAGCACAGCTCTGGCGGCAAAAGAAATCTGTTCGAAGTACAACGCTACATTGATCGTTAATGATCATCCCGGTATTGCCAGAAAAGCGGGTGCACATGGCGTACATGTCGGTAAACTGGATATGAGCGTAGCAGCTGCACGCGCCTTGACGGGAGAAAGATTTATTATCGGCGGCACTGCCAATACACTCGACGACATTCTTGTTCACGTAAAAGACGGGGCAGACTATGTGGGACTCGGCCCTTACCGCTTTACCACTACCAAAGAAAAACTTAGTCCCATCCTCGGACTGGAAGGCATTGCCAACATCATGCGGGCATTGAAAAATATGGGTATTCATATTCCGGTCATTGCCATTGGCGGTATACTGGCAGCAGATATACCAGCACTTATGGAGACCGGTATACATGGTATTGCGGTAAGCGGATTGATCACGCACGCAACAAATAAATCTCAAACCGTATCATCACTTACAATATGACACCTCTTGTAATAGCAGGACATACCTTTTCTTCCCGCCTGTTCACAGGTACCGGTAAATTCTCCTCTTTAAATCTAATGGAAGAGGCCTTACTTGAATCGGGATCAGAACTGGTTACCGTGGCCCTGAAAAGGGTAGATGTGCATAGTCAGTCAGACGATATGCTGCAGCATATTCATCATCCGCAGCTAAAATTATTGCCCAATACTTCCGGCGTCAGAACAGCGAAGGAAGCGGTGTATGCAGCGCAGCTGGCCAGAGAAGCACTGGAAACAAACTGGCTGAAATTAGAGATACATCCTGATCCACGGTATTTACTACCCGATCCGATAGAAACGCTGAAAGCAGCAGAAGAGCTGGTAAAACTCGGCTTTATCGTATTGCCTTATGTACATGCAGATCCGGTACTCTGTAAGCGTCTCGAAGAAGCAGGTGCGGCAGCAGTGATGCCACTTGGCGCACCGATAGGCAGTAACAAAGGCTTGAAAACAATCGACTTTTTAGAAATCATCATTGAACAGAGCAATGTACCTGTAGTGGTGGACGCTGGTATTGGTAGTCCATCAGATGCAGCGAAAGCCATGGAAATAGGCGCAGACGCTGTATTGGTGAATACGGCTATTGCGGTAGCAAAAGACCCGGTACTGATGGCAGGTGCTTTCAGACAGGCAGTAATTGCCGGCAGACAGGCATATGAGGCAGGACTACCTGCTATACGCCGGGAAGCAGCTGCTTCCAGTCCGCTGATAGGGTTCCTTGATGAAGTATAAATCCATTCACTATGTCAGGATTCAAAGAGATTTTTGACCAGCATGACTGGGACGATATAAAAGCGTCTATCTACGGCAAAACAGCCCGTGATGTGGAAGCTGCGTTGCATAGCAACAGGCGTACACTGGAAGACTTTAAAGCACTGATATCACCAGCTGCCGCACCTTATCTGGAACAGATGGCGCAGCTAAGCAGGAAGTTAACACAACGGCGCTTTGGCAATACGATGCAACTATACATACCGCTGTACCTCAGTAATGAATGTCAGAATATTTGTACGTACTGCGGATTCAGTCTGGATAATAAGATTGCCAGAAAGACGCTGAATAAGGAGGAAATACTGCGGGAAGTGGCTGTTATCAAAGCGATGGGGTATGAGCATGTACTACTGGTGACCGGAGAGGCTAATCAGACCGTAGGACTCAATTATTTTCAGGAAGCACTGGAAATTATCCGGCCGCATTTTGCAAATATTTCTATGGAGGTACAACCTATGGATGAAGCGGACTATGCAGCATTGAAGCCATATGGTTTACATGGCGTACTTGTTTATCAGGAGACCTATCATCAGGCAGATTATAAGTTACACCATCCAAAAGGTAAAAAATCGAATTTTTATTACCGTCTGGAGACACCTGACAGATTGGGCAGGGCGGGTATTCACAAAATGGGATTGGGTGTGCTGATAGGGCTGGAGGACTGGCGTACAGACAGTTTCTTTACGGCTTTGCATCTGCAGTATCTGGAAAAGACTTACTGGCAGACAAAATACAGCATTTCATTTCCAAGGTTGCGTCCTTGTTCAGGAGGCTTACCTCCTAAAGTGGAAATGAACGACCGCGAACTGGTTCAACTGATCTGTGCCTACCGTCTGCTGGATCAGGAAGTGGAATTAAGCCTTTCTACGCGCGAAACGCCAAGGTTCCGGGACAATGTTATCAAACTGGGCATTACAGCGCTTAGTGCGGGCTCTAAAACGAATCCGGGGGGGTATGCAACCGATCTGTCTTCATTGGAACAGTTTGAGATTTCGGACGATCGTAGTCCGGCGAGCATCAGTGGCATGCTACGGGCGCAGGGATTTGAGCCGGTGTGGAAGGATTGGGATGAAGGATACTAAAGGATATTAAGGGTATTAAACAAGGTCAGCCCCGCTATTCGGCGGGGCTGTGAATTTTACCTAAATCCATTACTGAAATTTGTTACTTATAGAGATAAGTAGCCGCTTAATCTTACATTTCAAATGTAAGATGCTCATAATGAACAACCACGTTGCAAGCAATTTTGAACAAAAAGAACAACGTTATTCAAAATGAACGGCGGTTCATCAGTGAGGGATCTTTTCCAGATCCCTGTAAGTTCTTACGGTCTCCCTTGAACTTCTGAGCGCACCTTTCTGGTTAGCGATCAATTCTCTGACGCTATAAGGCATCGGAATGCTTGAACGTAATATCTCCTCATAGGTCCGCTGTGCGGCAGATTCTCCGTACTCGCAGGAGGAGAGGATGGAATGACGGTCGTGACCGGAAAAAGTGGCTTTCACATCCATCCATGTTCTGTAGATCTTTCCGTAGATGGTAGAATGCCCCTGCGTCTCTTCACCGTTTTCGATCAATAATTTATTCAGCTGTTCTGTATATGTATTACTTTCTTCTGCCATTCTTTGAAACAGGGCTTTCAGGTCTGCATCATCGGTCTGATCAATTGCCTTTCTATATCCTTCCACGCGATCACGATTGATCCTGACCAGGTCATTCAGGGCTTCCAACAATTTTTCATTGAGTTGCATGATAGTAGGTTTTTAAATAATTCTATGATGATTATATATATGAAAGGAGGGGTTCAAAATATGACCAGTTCTCTGCATTCAACAGCGGCGGGGTTCACAGCTGTTTGTGCTTCGCACGCTGACGGACATTTTGCCCTTGCTGTGGAATACGTTCCACACGAAAAACAGGTGCTGAATTAATGGCACGCATTCGTAACACAAGAGAAAGATACCTGAAAATGCCTATAAATACTGGGCTTCCCGGGTATCAGGGACCATTAACACTATCTGGCATAAATTTTCTATTTACAATTTTAACCAAATCTTTTTGATATGAACGGCTTACTTTATTTAATCGCAGTTATTCTGATTATCGGATGGGTTCTGGGTGCGTTTGTTTACTCCGCTGGCGGTCTTATACATGCACTGCTGGTATTGGCAATTATCGCTATTCTTGTAAATATAATACGCGGCCGGGCAGTTTAAGCCAGGCAACCAAGCTCCATTGTGTGAAAGGTAATTAATCGTACTGAAATGAGATAGACACTCTTACCAGTACGATTGATTGCCTTTTTGTAATTTAACGAAAATCAGCCACAGTCAAGCACTCTAATAGAATAATATTTTAGCAGAATTAAAAACCGGATAGATTTATACCCCGTATATCCAATCAGACGCACCTGTGTGATCCGGAAGCATGTGGTGTTTCAGCTCTCGCGAAGCTTTCAATTTTTAGCATCTTATTTATTTTAATTACTCATTCTCGGTTAACCAACCACGTATAAGTTTTCATTCACGCTAAAACTCATTTTATGTTTATACGGAAAACCCGCTCCGTGACCAGCAATGGTAAGGAGGAAGGTATTGCCATGCCCAATGTACATCGTCGTACATTCCTCAAATACGCTGGTTTGGGAGCTGCTGTTATCACTGCCGGATCATTAGCAGGCTGTAGCAGTGAAGATGGTGGTGGTGACGTCGCACCAGGTACCGGAGTAAGTTTAGGTACAGGTGACTTTGCGGTGTTAAACTACGCCTTCGCATTGGAACAACTGGAAGCTGCTTTTTATACACAGGTCGTAGCTACTCCATACACAGGTATTTCAGATGTAGAACGCACCTTTCTCACTGACATACGTAATCATGAAATAGCGCACCGGGAATTCTTCCGTAAGGCGCTTGGTACAAATGCAATACCTAATCTGATGGTAGATTTCTCCACCATTGATTTTACCAGCAGAGATAAAGTACTCGCTGCTGCAAAGACTTTCGAAGATCTGGGTGTTGCGGCCTACAACGGAGCAGGTAAATTTATCACTACCCCCAACTATCTGGTGCTCGCTGGCAAAATAGTATCTGTTGAGGCAAGACATGCCGCATTGATCAGGGACCTTATCAGTAACGGTTCGTTCGCATCTGATGCAGACTCCAACGGATTAGATTTCGCGAAAACGCCGCAGGATGTATTTGCAGCCGCCAAGGTGTATATCAAGACAGAGATCGATGCCAATACATTGCCAAAGTAAGGGCTACATTCCTCATTGTAAAACTGATCAACATGAATCTTCAAAATATATTCTCTGAACTGGAAAAACAGGACGCAGAATTATCCGGACGTCTTGATACGCGCAGGGACGCGATGAAGCAATTCCGGAATATAGGCCGTGTACTGGCATTATCAGCTATTCCGCTTGCATTAGGTAGTATGTTGAAAAAAGCCTACGGACGGACCCCTCAGGATGTATTAGCCGTACTGAATTATGCGCTTACGCTGGAATACCTGGAAGCAGAATTTTATGCGACCGCAATTACCAAAACGTCTCTCTTCCCCACACCGGCAGCATTAGCGGCATTTACCACTATCGCCAATCATGAAGCAGCACACGTAGCGTTGTTAAAAAGCGCTATCAGTGGCGCTGGCGGAACGCCTGTTACCAAACCTACCTTCGACTTTGCCGGAGGATCACTTAACCTGCCTACATTCACGGACTATCCAACACTGTTAACTGTTGCACAGGCATTTGAAGATACCGGTGTAAGAGCTTATAAAGGAAAGGCCACTGTACTAATGGAAAATCCGGCTGTGCTCACCGTAGCCTTACAAATCCATTCCGTAGAAGCACGTCATGCAGCGCACTTACGCTATATGCGCAGAAATCTTGCATCAGCTCCGCAACCGGCATTGAAACCATGGATCACCAATGCAGAGAACAATGTAGCGATCATTCAACCGGTATATGCAGGAGAAGACACTGATGTACAGGCAGGTATAACCATTACCGGTATTGCTACCGAAGTCAATAAAGCCGCTGCTACAGAAGCCTTTGATGAATTCCTGACGGAAGACGCTGTACTTGCTATTGCAGGAAACTTCATCAAAAAATAATGTCTTACCGTTCAATATCACGTGGGAAAATAACCACAAAAAGGTGTCACATAGGGAATCCTTCTGCAAAAGCAGAGGGGTTCCTTGTTTTCATTCGCTACTTTTGCAGACATGCAAAAAATGCGTCTGTCTATGAGAAAATTATTACTATTGGCTGTCTTACTGGGAGGCTGTACCGCCGCGAAAAAGACGGCTGTTACTGAAGCGCCGGTACCGGCTATTTCATCCCTAAAGCTATTGCATAAGTATGTAGTGCCTTACAACAGGCAATTCAACCGTACAACAATAGGAGGATTATCGGGCATAGATTACGATACCGCCCGTAATGTGTATTATATTATCTCTGACGACAGGTCAGAACACCAGCCAGCCAGATTTTATACCGTTCAGATACCTTTGCCCGGTAAGGCTGGGGACAGTGTGATTTTTAAGGACGTTACTTCCCTGCGCATGCGGAACGGAAATGTATATCCTTCCAACGCTGAATTTGCACCCGATCCGGAAGCTATGCGTTATAATCCGCATACCAGAAGGCTGATATGGAGCAGTGAAGGGGAGAGGCTGCTTTCTCCTACCGGGTATGTTATTAATGATCCCGGCGTTTATGAAATTGACGTGAACGGGTTGATGCAGGATAGTTTTCCCCTACCGGAACAATTCCATATGCATGCTTCCGAAAGTGGTCCAAGACGCAACGGTGTATTTGAGGGAATAGGCATTACTCCTAACGGACAATATCTGTTTGTCAGTTTGGAAGAGCCCCGTTATGAAGACGGTCCGAGAGCTGATCTGAAAGATACCAGCGCATTTGTACGACTGATCAGATATGACATGAAAAGCCGTAAACCAATTGCTCAATATGCTTATAAACTTGAGCCAGTTGCTCACGAGCCTA
The DNA here is from genome assembly GCF_007896845.1 of Chitinophaga pinensis. GTDB lineage: Bacteria > Bacteroidota > Bacteroidia > Chitinophagales > Chitinophagaceae > Chitinophaga > Chitinophaga pinensis_C. The sequence continues at coordinate 51,658 of NZ_VOHS01000001.1, forward strand.
TACCAGCCAATGACTTTCGTGTAAATGGTATTTCAGACATCATTGCATTGTCGGCAGACAAACTGTTGGTAATGGAACGTTCTTTCTCCAGTGGTATAAAGAATAACACGATCAGAGTTTATACTGTGGAAATACCAAATGCTACTAATATCAACAATATTACCTCGTTAAAAGCAACTAAAAACTTTATACCCGTAAAGAAGACACTATTATTGAATTTTGACGATCTACATACCTATATAGACAATGTTGAGGGTATGACTTTGGGTCCGGTATTACCAAATGGACACAGGAGTATGATATTTGTAGCAGACAATAACTTTGACAAAAGAGAAGAAACACAATTCTTTATATTTGAAGTAGAGTAGAAGGATACTATTTTATCATTAATCATAAAATTTGAAGGAAAGTACGCCAAAATGCTACTTTCCTTTTTTTTGTTTTTACAGGTCAGTTTCTCATATTTGTAGTCAGGCCACAAAATCCGGCTTGTAGTCACTACCACGGCAGTTTCCACGACAGGAAAAGTTTTTTGCAAAAACGTTTTACTTTACTTAAAAAATATTATACTTTTAACGCGAGCTTAACATACTAAGGAACCGAAATCGTATCTAAAACTTAACTATTGAAGTAAAAGCAAATTCCGAAAACGTTATAGAATCATCAATTATTTACTGTAGCTTATTCCTTATCCCACGGATATCGATCAGCATTCAATTTTATTTCATTACAGAGCCACGTAAAATAATGATGTAGTGTAGTTGTCTATTATCTGATCTCAGGAACGCATATGCGGACGAAAGTTTGCATGGCCAGCCAATCTATTCTCTAAAACCTCCAGAATATGAAGTCTAAATTCACACGTTTCATGAGGATTGCTGTGCAAGGAACATTAGCATTGCTAATGACATTGCAGGCGTTCTCACAAAGCCGGAAGATCTCCGGAAAAGTCCTCGACAACCGGGACAATTCGCCTCTCCCCGGGGTTTCTGTACAAATTAAAGGCACGGCGACTGGTACACAAACAAAAGCAGATGGTACGTATAGTATAGATGCTCCAGGTGGAAGTACGATCGTGTTCTCCTTCATTGGCTATCTGCCACAGGAGAAGGTGGTTAATGGCGCCAGCACCATTAACGTCAGCATGTCCTCTGACGTAAAATCACTTCAGGACGTAGTAGTAGTAGGTTATGGTACCCAGAGACGTTCTGATCTGACGGGTTCCGTAGCATCTGTTAAAACCGCTCAGCTGGAAGAAAGGCCGGCAGCATCTGTGAATCAGGCGCTGGCAGGCAGAATTCCGGGCGTACAGGTTAATACCAACTCCGGTCGTCCGGGTGGTCAGACTAACGTACGTATCCGCGGTTTCAGCTCCATCAACACAACCAGTAACCCTCTCTATGTAATCGATGGAGTAGTAATTCCGGTAGGTGCGCAGACGCAGAACAGTAATGCTATCGACTTCCTCAACCCGAATGAAATCGCTTCCGTGGAAGTATTGAAAGATGCATCTTCTACTGCGATCTATGGTGCGAGAGGTGCGAATGGTGTTATTCTCGTTACTACTAAAAGAGGTAATGCGAGCGGCAGCCGTGTCACTTATGACGCAGGTCTGTCTTATAACATTCCCGGACCTCACAGAGTAGAAATGCTCAATGCAAGAGAATATATGCAGGTAGAAGACCTGGCCTGGAAAAACGCTGAGATCTATGATCCGGTGGGTTGGGCTGCAGGTAACTACGTGTCAAAAGATCCAAAGATCAAGCGTGCAAACCCACTGTTGTTCGACAGCAATGGTAATCCATTGTACGATACTGACTGGTTCAAAGAATCAGTACAGAAAAAAGTATCTCACAGCCATCAGCTGGGCTTCACCGGTGGTGATGAAAACAGCCAGTTCGGTCTCTTCCTGGGTTACAGAAATGACCAGGGTCTGCTCCTGAATTCTTATCTGAAAAGATATTCCGCACGCTTTACTTTCGATAGCCAAATGAAACCATGGCTGAAAGTGGGTGGTTCACTGGGTTATACCAATCAGGATGAAAACCTGGTAGATATCGGTACCGGTGGTCTGAACTCCGTACGTATGATTACAGAAGCACTGCCTTTCCTGCCTGTAAAAATGCCGGACGGTACATACAGCAATAACAAACTGTATCCCGGTGCTGAAGGTGGTTCTAATCCTGTTCACATCCTGACTGATCGTAAATACGTTCTCCAGACACAGAACGTGCTGGGTAATGCTTACGCAACGATCTCTCTGGCGAAAGGCCTGGAATTCCGTTCCGTAGTGGGAGCTAACGTAGTAACACGTGGCAGGAACGAGTGGAACGGCCGCTCCCTGCTGGATATCTCCGCAACTCAGAAAGGTATTGCTATCGTAGCAAATGACAGAGAAACTTACTGGTCTTTTGAGAACTACCTGACCTATAACAAACGTTTCAATCAGGTACACTCCATCAGTGCACTTGCTGGTCTTGGATGGCAGAAAGATAACATCTTTGGTTTCAACGTACGTGGTGAGAACTTCTCTACCGACTACTTCCAGACCAACAGTATCGGTTCAGCAGGTCTGATCCCTTCTTCCGGTGCTGGTTCACGTAACCTGGGATTTGCATTTAACTCCTACTTCGGTCGCGTAAACTATAGCTACAAAGACAAATACTTAGCAACTATTACAGGCCGTGTGGATGGTTCTTCCAAATTCGGTCCTAACAATAAATATGCGATCTTCCCATCTGGTGCATTGGCATGGCGTGTGTCTGAAGAGCCTTTCCTGAAAGGTAATCCGACGATCTCTACCCTGAAACTGCGTACCAGCTACGGTCTGACAGGTAACTCTGAGATCGATCCATATAGCTCTTTATCCCTGCTGGCTGCAAACAACGACTACGCTTTCCCGCTGAATGGCCAGAAAGTACAGGGTGTTGGTACAAACAGACTCGCAAACGAAGACCTCAAATGGGAAAAAACTGCACAGTATGATTTCGGTGTGGAACTGGGTCTGTTGAAAAACAGGATCTCCGTGGAAGCCGATATCTACTACAGAAAAACAACAGACATGTTGCTCGAAGCACCGGTGCCTACTACCAGCGGTTATACCATTATCCGCAAAAACATCGGTTCTATGGAGAACAAAGGTCTTGAAATCGGTATCAACAGTGTGAACGTTGAAACAAAAGACTTCACCTGGACCTCTACCTTCAACATCTCTTTCAACAAAAATAAAATACTGGCGCTGGCAACTCCTGCTGACGTATTCGGCGTGGGTGGTCCTAACTTCACCAACCAGACGAACATCCTCCGTGTAGGGCAGCCTGTAGGTTCCTTCTGGGGTCTGGTACGTGAAGGTACCTGGAGTACTAAAGAAGCAGCTGAAGCAGCACAGTTTAAAGACTACCGTGGTGGTAAACCAATCCTGCCTGGTGATATCAAATACCGCGATGTCAACAACGACCATGCAATCAACGACGCTGACCGTATGATCATCGGTAATGGTAATCCTGATGGATGGGGTGGTTTCTTCAACACCTTCAAGTACAAAAACCTGGATCTGACGATTGAGTTACAGTTTGTATACGGTAACGACGTACTGAACATGACTCACCACTCCGGCGAAGACCGTACAGGTCTGGCAAACAGCTTCAAATCAGTACTGAACTACTGGACAGAAGACCACCAGAACACTGACATCGCCGCACCACGTGATCCGGCAGCCGGCTATGTAACCAACGTTGATACCCGTTGGGTTGAAAATGGTTCATTCCTGCGTGGTAGAAACCTGGGTGTGGGCTACAACTTCTCCCCAGAGTCTCTGAAAAGACTGCACCTTTCTAAACTGAGACTGTATGCATCTGTTCAGAACTTCTTCCTGGTTACGAAGTTCAGTGGTAATGATCCGGAAGTTAGTACTTATACCCAGCCATTCGCACAGGGTCAGACTTTCTTCGATTATCCAAAACCAACCACGTTCCAGCTGGGCGCTAACGTTGCGTTCTAATCCAACATTTATCAGAAAAAAGAGATGCTCATGAAGAACTACTTTAAGAAAACCGCATTCGGCATATTACTCGGAAGCAGCCTGTTTATGACCGGCTGCTCCAACTTCCTGGATGAACAGGATCCATCCAACCTGTCGCCAGACAGCTATTACACCTTACCGGAACACGCAGACGCTGCTGTATATGCAGCTTATGCACGTGCCCGTTTTGTGGGTAGCGGCGCAGGTATCTTCTCCGCTAACTTCCAGATGCTGGAAGCTCCAACCGGTACTATTACCACCGCAACTGCGCAGAACTCTGACCTGAATAACCTGTTAGGTCTGGTATATGATGGTGATAACCTGCACGTGAGACAGTGGTGGACAGGTGCTTACAGAGTAATCGCACAGGCCAACCTTGCACTCGACAAGATACCTGGCATCAATCCAATGGATGAAGCACAAAAGAAAAGAACACTGGGTGAAGCCAGCTTCATGCGTGCATGGGCTTACTTCTATATTGTAAGACTGTGGGGTGATGCACCACTGATCCTGAAACCACAAACAGCAAGTTCTCCTGATTTCTATCCTACACGTACTTCTACCGAAGAAGTGTACAATCAGATCGTTGCTGACCTGAAAACAGCTGAAGCAGCTGGTCTGCCATGGATGGATCCATCCGGAAGGGTAGGTCTAGCCGCGATCAAAACTGAGCTGGCAAAAGTATACCTGACAATGGCAGGTGCACCACTGAACAAGGGTGTTGAATACTACAAACTCGCAGCAGATAAAGCGAAAGAAGTACTGGATTATTCTGTAGCAAATCCTACAGTTATCAACCTGTTCACCAACTATAGCGATCTGCATGATGTATCACAGAACAACAGACTGGAACATCTGTTTGAAATACAGTATCTGGCTGATATCGAGGGTAACCCAATGCAATCCCTGATGCTGCCAAACAACTCCCTGGCTAAAAACATCTCTGCAGCTGGTAGTGGTGTTGGTAGCTCTGTTCCAACAGTATCTTTCTACAATTCTTATAAGAAGTATAATCCGACTGACAAACGTACCGACGAACAACAGTTCTTCTTTACTTCTTACTTTGTAGATGGTACAGGTGCAGCATTCCCACTGGGTGCTCCTTACCTCTTCAAATTCTTTGATGTAGCTTGTCATGGTGCTCCCGGTAAACCGGGTACAGGTAGAAGTAACCTGAACATGCCGCAGATCCGTTTCGCAGAAACACTGCTGATCTATGCAGAAGCACAGAATCAGGCAGACGGAACGCCAAATGCAACGGCTTACGATGCATTAAACCGCGTACGTGGAAGAGCTAATCTGCCTGTATTATCAGGTCTGACAAAAGCGACTTTCGAAGAAGCTGTATGGCGTGAGCGTTGGCATGAATTTGCTTATGAAGGTATCATTTGGTTTGACATGGTTCGCCTGAAAAAAGTATACAATGAAGACACCAACGGTTTCGACAATTTCACAGGACACGTTAACAAGAACTCTGGTGCTGCGCTGGCAGATAAACACCTGCTGTTCCCATTACCGATCCAGGAAATTCGTAATAACCCGAATCTGAGACCTCAGAATCCAGGCTACGGTTCTTAAGCAAACCGCTTATAAAAAGGAAAGAGGCTTATCACCATAGGGTGATAAGCCTCTTTCCTTTTTATGAATATCCTGAGTTGCTTTAAGACCAGATGCCATTGGAGGCAGTCAGTATAACCGGCTTACCATCTGTCACGATTATCGTGTGTTCATGTTGTGCTACAAAGCTGCCATCATTGGTTACCAATGTCCAGCCATCTCCCATATCATAAGCATAAGATGCCTTTGTAGAGATGAATGTTTCAATAGCTACAACACTGTTTTTATGGAAGCGGTTCTTATTCCTGCGATCATAGTAATTAGGGATCTCTTTAGGCTCCTCATGCAGGCTCCTGCCGATACCATGACCCACCAGATTCTTAATCACTTTGTATCCCATTTTCTTCGCAGATCTTTCTATCAGATCACCCACATCTGCAATCTTCACACCACCTCTGATTTCATTGATTGCTTTCTGAAGGATCAGTTTGGATGCATTTACCAACGGATTATGATTATGAATGTCTTCTCCTAATACAAAAGATCCGCCATTATCCCCCCAGTAGCCATTCAGCTCTGCAGATACATCTACGTTGATAAGATCGCCTTCTTTCAGCATCTTGTGTTCAGATGGAATACCGTGTGCGACTTCATTATTCAGGCTGATACAGGTCCATCCCGGAAAACCGTAAGTCAGCTTCGGAGCAGACCTTGCACCCAGTTCACTGAGCAGCCGGCCACCATATTCATCCAGTTCTCTGGTAGACATACCCGGTGCTGCATACTCTCTCATTTTCTTCAGCGTAATACCTACAGCTTCGCTTACGGCCTGCATACCAGAAATGTCTGCATTGGATGTAATTGACATACCTTGATTATTTAGTAATGTTATGAATGATCGCTGCGTGGATCTCTTCAACAGAACGCATTTTATTATCCTGATCGTAACAAACAATCTTCGTCACTGTAGCATCTGTATCTGCTAATATTTCGTACTCACGTTTCACGGCCAATTGTAAAGAAAAATCTTTCTCGTGTATATCGTCTTTTCCATTCAGGTATTTCCTGTCTTCTCCGGAACGACGCTGGGCTAATGCCTGCTCGGTATGAGAGAAGGGGACATCCAGATACACGGAAAGATCTGGCTGGGGAATGCGGTTGTACTCATATTCAAACATATTGATCCAATCACGCAGTTCTTGTTTCTCTTTGTCAGTTTTCAGCTTTGCACACTGGAAAGCAATATTGGACAATACATAACGATCTACCAACACGACATATCCACTTGCCAGCCATTCATTAATGGTGTGTGAAAAAGCCTTTCTGTCTTCTGCAAATAACAGGGCTACCAGTTGCGGATGGACGTCTTTTACATCTCCAAACTCTCCCCGGAGGAATTTGGCGATCATTTCACCAAAAACACCTTCCTGTACAATAGGAAAATGTACAAACCTTGTTTCTATACCCTGGCGGTTGAAAAACTGTTGAAGTAAATTGATCTGTGTGGACTTGCCTGCTCCATCCAATCCTTCGATGGCTATAAACCTGCTGTTGTTTTGCATTAAAATCAGTTAAAACTATCGGCAAAGATACCACTTATTCAATGAACGAGGTCCGCCCATCATCCAGCTCATCAACATCTATCAGAAAATGCTCCTCATCGACTTCGAAATCCTCCGCTTTCATATTTTTAAGGGCAAGTGTCTTCCAGGGGCCGGTTGGGTGGATAAACCTCATCTGGTCTTTGGCGGTAGTTACTTTCACCGGCATACTGAAATCAGGAACGTCAGTCTCCCAACGGTATCTGACCAGCAGGTTATTTCCTTGCTCCTTTAGACTGAACGCCAGCCGGGGCAGACGAGTGTATTGCAGGTACTGCCTGAAAAAAGCGCTGTAATCATACTTTGTGAATTGGCAGATATAGCTGATCAGACTATCCGAAGAAAGCGTCTGATACCTGAAATGTTGTTGAATCCCCTTTAACAGGCCAAACCAGAGAGTGTCATTATCCAGTACATTCCGGAAGGTATGCAGCATCAGACTCCCTTTGGTATACATATCGTTGATGTCGTAGAAAATGTGGTTCACGTCATATTCCCCGATCACCGGTTCCTTATTGCCAACACCATTTTTCTGGTCATTCAGAAAGACGGAAGCCGTCTGTTTGTCAAACAGATCTTCTATCACCAGTGATTCCGCATAAGTGGCAAAGGCTTCGTGCATCCACATATCTGCAATGTCCTTACAACTGATAGCATTTCCCCACCATTCATGGGCAGCTTCATGCCATAACAGCACTGGTAGCTCCGGCAGCTGATTTCTATTGATCTTTCCAATGCAGACGCCACTCTGATGCTCCATAGGATAAGGGCTTTCCACCAAAGTAAACCCGTCCCTCCGGAAGGCATATGGTCCGAAGTGCTTTTCATAACACGCCAGCATCTGCTTCACTTTAGCAAAAATCTGCTTTCCTGCTTCGAGATTGTAAGGCATCACATAATAGTCGATAGTGAGACTGTCGCCCCCCACATACAGGTCGGTATAATGCGCATACTTCCCGATACAAAAAGTTGCGTTGTAATTGTTGATCGGGTAGGTTACTGCCCATTCGAAGCGGGTCTTTGTATTCCCGACAGGCACTTTTTGTAATAGGCGTCCATTGGAGATTTCGGTCAATCCATTGGGAACCGTGATCCAGATACACATACTGTCCGGCTCGTCTGACAGATGATCTTTACAGGGCCACCACAGACTGGCACCTGAGCCCTGACATACCACCTGTACCCATGGATTCCCTTCTTCGTCCTTATCCCACAATACACCCCCATTCATTGGAATACTTTTATCGGGTATCTGGGGACTACCTTCATAGTAAACGGTGATTTCCCCGGTATTGCCCGTAGTCTGTTTTTCGGGGAATCGCACAAAAACAGCGTCATACTCCCGTGTGTACGACAACGGCTGCCCTTTATACAAAATACGGTCAATCTGCATATTCGCATAAAGGTCGATCTGCATGCTGTCAAACGATTGCTGCACCTTATACCTGATCTTGTTATTTCCTTTCAGAAAATGCCGGTCGATGTCTACATCCACATCAAGATGATAAAAGGTTACATCGTAGTAGGAGCGAAGTGGAGATAGTTGTCCGCGGAGGGTGTCCGCCCTTGTAAAACCATTTTGCCGGTTAGATACTTTTCCTCCTACTTTAGCCCCGGCAGGAGTTGTTTTTATGGTGTCAGGCAACTCCGGCTGAAGGATGTTATAATTCTCCCAGAATGCAGCGTCGTAATTACTACCAATAAGATTGTTCATGGAATTCTGATGACTACTGACACCTGTTTGGAATTGTCGTACACTATCCTTGTTGATACCCGTTACAAGAAAATTAAAATCGCCCGTCCATGGGATATTGTTGAGGTTTCTTTTTCTGCTGTTGATCACAACATCCCAATGCCGTAATACCGTATGCAGATAATATTTCCCCTGAAAGGCCTGATAGCTGATGGTCATTTTTATGCCGGTAAAATCAAGGCTTCCTCCAACTACTTTTGACATGATTGTATAGCGGAGGCCTCCTTTCCCATGTTTATTGATATAATCATTTCCGGCAGGAGTCGTTTCTACTTCAAACCTGACCATTGCCAACGTTGCTTCATCGATATAAATAGCGCCCTTAATAATTCCCTTTCTGGAGTTTTTCTTTGGTGTGATACGGATTACTAGCAATTGACGTTCTCCCTCTGCAATTGTTTCCGCCAGAGTGTAATTGTAATAACGGAAATTATGTGGCGCCAGAATACTGTTTTTGACGTTGTTATATTTGATAATGTCTTCTCCAAGCGAGCTATACGCGGTATTGGTAATATTTCCTATCCACCCATAGAATTGTGGATCATTATTAGGTGGAGCAGGTATTTTCCGGCCTTTGATGATACGTATCTGATCTCTATGCTCTTTATCTCTGCGAAAAGTCTTGAAAACGTCCAGTACTGACTCGTTATAGTTCAGGGTGTCGTTGTCGAAATGGATGTCCTCCCGGTAAAAAGCCGTCATTCTGGTATCAGTGGTGTCATAATTCCGGGTAATGGCAGCAATTGCCTTTTGTAATATCTCCAGTCCACTTTGCACGTGTATGGCAACTTCAGGCAGGGAAATTACGGCGGGAGTCAGTGCAACCTGTACTTGTTGATTTGTAGTTGTGAAAAGTCTGGTCATTGAGCGGTAACCGATGCAGGAGATCAGCACGCTGTCAGTTACTAACCTTTCCGGTATCTTAAAAGTAAAGGTGCCCAGATTATTGCTGATAGTACCGGTGCTACTATTTTTTAGTTGGATGTTTGCAGACGGAATAGGTTTATGCGTGGAAGCATCAGTGATAATACCGCTGATGATAATAAAGCGGTCCTGACCGTAGATCATCAGACCATTCAGGAGTAAACATACAAGGAGTAGGAATCGTGGATACATGGCTTCTTTTTATCAGCAAAAGAAGCTTTTGAACCCGGTACCATCCACTCAAATCCGGATTTGAACAGTTTTTAAAGGGCTCATTTACAGGGTTTAGGCGATTTTGTTCTGATTATTCATGTATTCTCTGGGTGACATGCCGGTATTATTTCGGAAAGCACGTTGAAAAGTGGGGAGGGAATTAAAGCCTGATTCAAGGGCGAGGCTCATGATGGTATATTGTTCCTGCTGAGATGCCGCAATTTTCTGTTTAAAGGCGGCTACCCGGTATTCATTTATAAATTCATTAAAACTCTTTTGGAGGTGCTGGTTTAAAACGGCAGAGATGGTCTTCGGAGCTAATCCGATATGCTGTGCTACCAATGAAAGGTTCAATTCCGGATTCAGGTATAGCTGATCCTGTTCCATAGCTTTCAATAATAATGGAACCGCTTCAGTAATAATGGTATCAGGAATAGGGGCAGGAGAGGGCACTGCTTTGGGGGCAACCGTTTCTTCTTCAGCCGTCATCATATATCCTTTGATTCCCAGATAATAGATAAGGATTACCAGCGGTATATATACAGGATACCAATCCACCATGTTTAACAGCTTATCCGTAAACCGGGGAATCACATAAGGTACCAGATAAATAAACCAGATCATTTGAAAAACCAGAAAGATCTGCAGGAACTGTTTTATCCAGCGAAGGTGTTTTTCGTTATTAATCTGTGTAACAGAAATATACCGGTAGGAGAGATAGACATAAATGGTCATGGAAAGCCAGCGGGGAATGTCGGCGTAGATGTTATAGGTATCGATAAAAATGCCCCATGGTTCCGGATGACTCCTTAACAAACCTGCCAATACTCCCCCGACATAGATCAAAGCCACTAACTGGGGGATGATATCGATAATAGTAGAATAAAAATGAGGCCTTTGTGTCTTATTAACCCTAAACGTCTGATCCAGCGTTGATTTTACATAAAAGTAAAGAAGCGGTCCTACAGGCATGACCACAACAAGCGGTACAAAATTCAGCAGGAACCTCAGTAAGGGAAACCCATTTACCCAGCTGGACTCGAAAATATGCAGGTTCAGACAGGCCAATGCAATGAGCAGGATTAATATAGCCAGCAGACGATCTCTCGCCGGACGCTTTCTTGCGAAGAACAACAATCCGCTCATAATGAAGCCTTGCAGGGCACCAAGCAACATCAGAGTACTGAATATTCCGGAGAAGCTCATCGGGTTTGTTTAAGACCTCCTGAAGGTATTAAATCGGCTGTTACGATCCGATATATTTTTCCCTTGATGCGTAGATCCCTTCCATGTGTGTAGCCGCCCATTCTGCCAGACCTTCCATATGAGGTAAAAGGCTGGCGCCTCTCTCAGTGAGTGCATACTCTACACGAGGCGGTATCTCCGGATAAACCGTTCTGCTCACGAGGCCATCTGCTTCGAGTGATTTCAGGGTAACTGTCAGCATTTTCTGAGAGATATCCCCAATTACCTGATGCAGTTTGTTGAAACGCAAGGTGCCTTCTACCCCCAACACAATAATGACCAACATTGACCATTTGTCACCCAGACGATCCAGCACGTTCCTGACAGCACACTCGCCATCAACATCCGAATATTTTTTCCAATCTTCTTTTGTCATAACAAATTGATAATCAAAATTACTTACTTCTACGTAACAAGCTGATAGCCAAGTGCCTTCTTGTCAGCAACTTGCTACGCCATTACCTTTGACTTACCAAAAGTAAGTTAAGGTAATTAGGTAACCAATACTATTAAATCTAAGAAAATGGGTAAAATACTAGTGACAGGCGTAACAGGACATCTTGGTCGTGCCGTATTAGATAAACTGCTGGTAAAAGTACCGGCATCTGACGTAAAAGTACTCGTACGCGATGCGGCCAAAGCAGAGGCATTCAAGCCCCTCGGCGTGGAAATAGCTATCGGCACTTATGATGACAAAACATCGTTGGTAGCTGCCTTCCAGCATACAGATAAACTGTATTTCGTATCAGGCAATGATATGGCAAACCGTGGTCCGCAGCATGAAAATGTAGTAAAAGCTGCGATAGAAGCCAAGGTAGGTCATGTCGTTTATACCAGCGTTCAGCGTAAAAACGAATCCGCCACTTCTCCGTTAGCATTCGTGGCATCTACACATTTACTGGTTGAGAACCTGTTGAAGGCTTCCGGTCTGACCTACACCATTATGGAGCATGGCTTATATGCGGAGGTCATTCCAATGTTTGTGGGTGACAGGGTACTGGAAACAGGCATCATTTTCCAACCTGCCGGAGACGGTAAAACAGCATATGCACTTCGGGAAGATATGGCGGAAGCCGGCGTAGCGGTATTAACAGGAGAGGGGCACGAAAACCGTAGTTATGAGATCACAGGTTCAAAAGCGCTATCCTATACAGATATTGCGGCTATTATCACAGCTGCCACCGGTAAACAGGTAAATTATGTATCGCCAGCTGTGGAGGCCTTTAAGGAAGAACTGACTAAGGTGGGCGTACCAGAAATGTACATTGGTCTGTTTGCAGGGTTCAGTACTGCTGTTAAAGACGGAGAGTTTGCAGAAGTGAGTGGCGATCTGGAAAGGTTGCTTGGCCGTAAAAGTGGCAGTGTTGAGGATTATCTGAAAGCTCTTTACGGTAAATAGCACCCATCTAAAATATTGCAGGATAAAACAAAACTCCAATTAGTTGGAGTTTTGTTTTATCCTGCAATATCAATATATAACAAGCTTCGAAAAACCATTTAATTATCAAGCACTTAATATCTACAGTGTCATTTAAACCGGACAAGCAGGCAGCTAAGAAATAACCCCAGGCATATACGAGATTAAATTATTCACACATTGATGTTATATCCATTTTAGCTATTCTTCCCTTTTTTTGTACTTTTATTCCTTGGGTCAACTCAATTACTGCGGGCGTCGTAAATAGAACCATCGAGGTTACAATATTAATCAGCTATTATTCCCTTTGTTTGCCTGCATAACGAGTTACTCGTTTTACATTATCCTTAAGTTTTATATACCGATGAGGTTTTTTCTGCTTATTCTGGCAATTCTAGTGGCGCACAATGTTTACCCACAATGTTCCAACACATTTCGACTTTTATTAAAAGGCTCTGGCAATGAGTCTGCATCAGATCTCAGACAATTACCTGGCGGTGACATTATTATCGGTGGACAAACCAGCAGTTATGGTGCCGGGGTAATGACATATTTCTTACGAGAATGACAAAAAGTGGTCAGATCGTATGGAGTAAAACCTATGGCGGCTCCAATAATGAGCAGTTCAGAAGGTTAAGACTAAGCAGAGACGGAGATATTTTAATCGCTGCTCAGACAAGTTCATATGGCAAGAGTGGCGGCGAAGCCATAGCAATGAGAATTGCGCCAGATGGTACCCCAAGATGGTCCCGCAAATTTTCAGATGCCAGTGAAACCAGTCTTGCATTGGATATTTATAGTACTGAAGATAACGGCGTTGTCTTAAGTGGTGTCGGATATGGCACTTTTGGTTTTTCAGATTGGCAAATTGCCAAATTAGATCCCCTGGGAAATATCCAGTGGACCAAACGATTGGATTATCAAACTGCTGAAGGGGCCTATTCTGTAATACAAAAGCGCGATACCCTTATTTTTACGGGGGATTCCAGAGCCCCTAACGATTATACCTGTATTATTTCAAAAATGTCTGTTGTAGATGGTAGCCTCTACAGCACTCGTTCATATACGATGGATAATCGGGTGCATTTAGTAGTAACATCGATTACTCCTCCGGAGAATACCGTGTAAACGTGCATATTTTAAATGGTGCTGATTATACGACAAAGCAGGATGGTTTTATCATACTTGATACTGCATCGTTAGCCCTAAAAAAACCTTTAAAATAACCAGGCAGCTGGCAACAATAGTGGATTTTTTACCGGTTTCTATCAGACCGCAGACGGAGGATATGTTTATTCAACAAGTCCGTGGACTTCAAACGCCGGGTATCTTTACAAGTTCGATCAGCAATCAAACCTGGTGTATACACGTAGGTTCACAGCCTCTTCAACTTTTGTCTGCTATTCAGTAATGGAAGACAGTGATGGTGCTATATGGGTAACGGGAAGCGAAAATGGCGAGGCAGTTGTAATCAAAGTGGACGCAGATGGTAACTTCGAAAATTGTACAAATGATCCTATACAAGGTATTACTTCACCAACAACGTTTGTGGAGACGCCCTTTACCTGGACACGCGAAGACGTTTATACATTCAATAACATTGCATTTACGCCTACTGTCCGCGACATCACATTCCAGATAGATTCTTTGTGTAAAGCACCAACGTGTGGTGCGATAGAGCTGACAGGTCCTCAGGCCATTTGTAACCTTGCGGATTCAGCTACTTACGTTGCGTCTAAAACGGGTATGTGTGCGACCAATCTGCAATGGACATTACCAGCAGGTACAAGCTCCCGTATGGTAAATGACTCTACGGTAAGACTTTTGTTCTCTGCTGCCGGCACATATATGATCATAGCAGAAAACAACATTGCCTGTTCTGTATTGAGAGATACCATTACCGTTACAGTAGCACCTTCTCCACGCAGTATTAACCTGGGTAATGATACACTGATCTGTAGTGCCAATGCACTTTCATTGGATGCGGGTGCAGTATTCGCCCGTTACGTGTGGCAGAATAACAGTACAGGACAAACACTTACAGTGAACGCATCCGGTACTTACTATGTAACTGCCTGGAACCTTTGTAACGAGCAGTTTTCTGACACGATTGTGGTTAACTACCGCCAACCGTCTGACTTTACAGTGACACCTCAGGATACGGCCTATTGTGTTGCACTTGGACCTATACAGTTTTTAGCAAGCGGAGGCCATACTTACCAGTGGACACCTGCTACCTATCTGAATGATCCTCAGATTGCCAATCCTGTCGGTACGCCTACGGCGTCTATTCAGTATTTGGTCACTATTACGGATACTGTCTGTCACATTAGCAGAGATCTGCCGGTAAATGTTACGGTAACACCGTCACCACGAAGCATTAACCTGGGTAATGATACCTTGTTATGTAATGCTGGAACATTGGTATTAGATGCAGGTGCAGGATTCACCCGCTACCAGTGGCAGAATAACAGTACTGCACAAACACTTTCCGTAAGCACTTCTGGTACTTATTATGTAAGCGCCTGGAATAACTGTAACGAGGAATTTACCGATACAATCGTAGTTAGTTATCGCTTACCGGCTGATTTCACGGTTACACCAATGGATACCACTTATTGTACGCCATTGGCTCCGATACAATTTACAGCTACCGGCGGACACTTATACCAATGGACACCTGCTACCTACCTGAATGATCCACAGATCAGCAATCCGGTTGGTATGCCAACTTCTTCTATCAACTACACAGTAACTATTACAGATACTGTTTGTAACCGTACACAAGACCTGACAGTACGAGTAGCGGTAACACCGTCACCGGCACTTAATCTGGGTAATGACACCCTGTTATGTAATGCCAGCACGCTGGTACTAGATGCCGGTGCCGGATTCGCCCGTTATCAGTGGCAGGACAACAGCACTGCGCAAACACTTTCTGTAAACACCCCAGGTACTTATTATGTAAGGGCCTGGAATAATTGTAATGAGGAATCGACCGATACAATCGTAGTTAGTTATCGCTTACCAACTGATTTTGCGGTTACTCCAATGGATACAACTTATTGTACTCCGCTGGCTCCGATACAATTCACGGCAACCGGCGGACACTTATACCAGTGGACACCTGCTACTTATCTGAATAATGCTCAGATAAGCAATCCGGTTGGTATGCCAACTTCTTCTATCAATTACACAGTGACTATCACAGATACTGTCTGCAACCGTACACAGGATCTGACTGTGAGAGTAGCAGTAACACCTTCGCCAGCCCTGAATCTGGGTAACGATACCGTGTTGTGTAACGCGGGTGTGCTCGTATTGGATGCAGGCGCCGGATTTACACGCTACCAGTGGCAGGACAACAGCACCAGTCAGACACATACACTCAGCACAGCCGGTACTTACTATGTAAACGCATGGAATAGCTGTAATGAAGAGGTGTCAGATACTGTGCAGGTTAGCTATCGTTTACCAGACTTCTCGGTTACACCACTGGATACAGCATATTGTACAGCAACAGATCCGATCAGGTTCTCAGCGAGTGGTGGACATCTATATAGATGGAGCCCTTCAACATATCTGAATAACGCGCAGATCAGCAATCCTGTTGGTACTCCGGATGCTTCTATCCTCTACAATGTGACGATTACGGATACAGTTTGTAACCGTACAAGAGATCTGTCTGTAAATATTACCGTTAATCAGGCTCCGGACCTGGTCCTGTCGAAATCCAATGATATCACTTGTTCTGTAGCAGTTACACAATTATTGGTAACAGGTGCCAGCCGTTACGAGTGGATACCGGACGCTTCATTAAGCGCACTGAACATTCCTAATCCGGTTGCTAAACCAGATCGTACAACGACTTACATGGTGAGAGGATTTAGTGATCTGGGTTGTGAGACATTGGACTCTATTACTGTAAATTTTGAGAAGATAGGTATCTCTACCATTCAGTTGCCAAGTGCGTTTACACCAAATGGGGATGGTCGTAATGACATTTTCCGGGTGATTGCACCACCGTCTGTAGAGGTAAAAGAATTCTTAATATTCAACCGTTGGGGAGAACTGATCTTTACCAGCAATAATGCTGCGAAAGGGTGGAACGGGACTTACAAAGGAGCTATGCAAGAGGCGGGTGCTTATTACTGGTTTGTAAAGGCGGTGAGTCCTTGTGGAGGCGACTTATTTAAAAAAGGGAACGTAATACTTATCAGATAATCTCTATATTGTGTAATATTGCGCTAATTTTTATAATCATGAAAGAGAATATATTCGGAAGGATTTTGTCGAAAATACCGTACTTACGTTATGCTCACTTATATAGGAAAAATGCCGCTCACAGACCCGGACATTTCTATTCTCCCGTTGTAGACTTACATGATCTGAAAAGCCGTGAAGAGCAGATATGGGCTCCAAAGCCACTGAAAGGCATCGATATGAATGATCAGCAACAGCACGCGCTGATGACCGATCTCGTAGAAGCGTCTAAAGTGATTCCGTTCTCTTCTCAACCGTCACAGAATGGCTTCAGGTATTATTTTGACAATAAGACCTACGCACATGCAGATGGTTTGGTATTGTTTAACATTCTGATGAAATATAAGCCAAAGCGTGTAATTGAGATCGGTTCCGGTTTCTCTTCATCGCTGATGCTGGATACGAATGACAAATTTCTGAATAATAGCATTCACTTCACTTTCATAGAGCCGAATCCTTCTATTTCCCTGAACCGTTTATTACGTCAGGAGGATTATAAGAATACGGATGTAAGAGAACAGCTGGTACAGCAGGTAGATCCACAGATCTTCACAACACTGCAGGAAAACGATGTACTGCTGATCGATAACTCACACGTTTCCAAAACAGGTAGCGATGTGAATTATCTGATGGCTGAAGTATTACCTATTCTCAATAAAGGAGTTATTGTCCATATCCACGATATTTTTTATCCTTTTGAGTATCCAAAAGAATGGCTGTTCGCACATAAGCTGAACTGGAACGAGATCTACACCGTTCACAACTTCCTGCTTTTTAATAGTGCGTTTGAAATCCTGTTCTTCTCGGATTATATGCAGCAGCAAACGAAAGGACAGTATGCGGATAAAGCACCACTGTTTTTCAAAGACAGGCCAGGTAGTCTATGGATCAGGAAAGTACAGTAAGTAAACGATATATACTTATATAATAGATCTTAAAAAGGGAGGTTCACAAGAACCTCCCTTTTTTTATGTTGGTTTGCCAGATACTAGGGAGATATTAAAAACAACCATCCGTATCGACTACATCTATTCTTTGATCTGAACTAATTTTCCATCCTGAAACTTCAACCAGGAGCCAGCAGGATAATAGAACCAGGTTTCTATAACATGCGCACCTACCTGTGTTTTTATCCTATCGCTGGGGTAGCCCCACGCGGCTTCACACATATTCTGGTTCATACCCATTTTCACTTTGCCATCAGCGATGATATTCCCGTTTGCGGTTCCAAATTGCCTGATCATTGACTCCCGGTAAGCTTTAATATCTTTTTGCTGCTGTTTCTTATCGGATTCTTCTTTAGCCAGTGCAGCTTCCTGTGCGGCTTTTTCTTTCTGTTTAACCGCCAGATATTTCTCTTCCGACCAGATATAAAACAGGGAGAGCTGTTTATCGAGCGAGCCCCTATCATCTATCTGCACTGCGATTTCTTGTTGGGCATCATTACGAAGAATGAGGTGTAGTTTACCAAAGAAACTTTCATCAAACAGGAAAGTCAGTTCTGTACATTGCCATTTACTGCCTTGGGCATAGTTAAGCGTTTGCTTATCAAGCGGGTTGTAAAAGCTGGAGGGAGCGAAGCTTTCCTCGATAAAGTAAACAGGTTTATTCACCCAGGTCTGTTTCAGCTTTTCCAGATAACCTTTGGTGAAAACGGCAATACCGGACTCGCGGCGACCATAGATTTTCCATTGTACCGTTTCACCATCAGCATCTTTTAAAGTAACCTGTGTCTGGCAAAGATTCTCGTCTTCTTTAAGTATTTCCCATCCCGTAACAGTAAATGTCTTATTCTCAAGCGCGCTGTAAGGCGTAACAGCTTCTCCGGAGTAGGAGCTATGCTGAATGTAGATAGGTTTGTACAGATTGCTCAGGACTTCATTATTCTTTTTAGCAGTAGCCGCGGGCAATTTTATTTTAGCAATCGGAATGCCGCCGTAACTGATAGACGGCCCGCTTCTGGACGCTTCTTTTGCGGGATTATTCATAATCCCCTGAAGAGCAGTCTGTTTGTCGGAAAAAAAGTCTTTGAAAGTGGTGTCCTGTTTCGCATAACCTTTAAAGTACGGGCTTCTTTGTGCGAAATAGAATTCCTGACCGATCATAGATGCAGGGTCAAACTGGCACCTGATGTTTTCGACGTTGACGGTACTATCATAGGCTTTTTAACTGGCTGATTGTTTTGTACGCTGCGATACCCAACTTGTCCCAATGCGGCATGCGCAGTCAGAAGGGCTACGATAAGGGGGAGTTTGTTCATTGACTTTACGATATAGGGTTTAAAGAGGAGGCAAGGTAGGTATATTTCTGTGCGATACCATATTATGTAAAGTCGATATAAATGAAAAAGGATTCCAGTCTTAGACTGAAATCCTTTCTTTTTCCGTGGTCCCACCAGGGCATGATCCTGGGACCCCCTGATTATGAGTCAGGTGCTCTAACCAACTGAGCTATAGGACCTGTTCTTTTCAGAACGAATATTTTGAAACTTTCTCGTGGGTTCCCTTTTCAGGGACCGCAAAAGTAATTCATTCAATTCAATTAACCAACAAGCTATTGACATTTTTATTTATGCAGGATACCTATAATAATAGGACTTCTTACTGTCACCATATAAATTTGCATTTTCTCATTCACCAGTATACACGATGAAAGGCATTAAACATATCATATTTGATCTGGGCGGGGTAATTATCAATCTGGATTACCAGCTGACCTACAAGGCATTTGAAGCGCTGGGTGTCAAGGAATTCACCAGTTTATATAATCAATTCTCGCTGAACTCACTCTTTGATGACCTGGAAACGGGTAAAGTTGAACCGACAGTTTTTCTGGACGAAATGCAAAAGCATACAGCTCCCGGCACTGCACATCAGCAGATAATTGACGCCTGGAACGCTATGTTGCTGGATTTCCCTTTACGCAGACTACAAATCCTGCAGCAGTTAAGGCAGCATTATGGGCTATACCTGTTGAGTAATACGAACGAGATACACATGCAGGCTTTTAATAAAATATTGGAAGAGAGCAGAGGGATACCTTCGCTGGCGGCGTTTTTTGACAAGGCATATTATTCGCACCAGATGGGGTTACGTAAACCTTTTAAGGAATCGTTTCAACTTGTGCTGGATGAGAATGGCCTTGATCCGGCTGAGACCTTGTTTATAGATGACACACTTCCGAATATTGAAGGCGCGAAGGTGGTTGGCCTGCAAACAATTCATTTACTGCCACCAAAGACGATGGCAGATATTTTCAAATAACGGTCAGGATTACTTGATCTCTTCAAAATCCAGGTAATCTCCTTTGTCAGCTTTAGGGGCAGTAGCGCGCTGTTGCTGTTGCTGCTGCGCCTGAGCAGCTTGTCTTTGTGCCTGTTCCTGTTGTTGGTACTGACGGCGAAGATGCTCCTGAATATCTCCCATCTGTCTGCGTACGTGTTTTGTGGACTGATACACAGGTACGATAAAATCGAATACCAGTTTATACAGTAACCAGAACACAAAGGCTAAAAATGCATATTTCAGTATCATAAGGTCAAATTTAGCAGTTAATCTGTTTTCAGGGCGGAAAAAAGAGGGGGTTTAAGTTTTCTTTAACAGCCCTGAAAACAGCTAAAAGTTTATAGGCCAAGGAGTGCCGCACTTTCCAATGCTGCTTTCTTGTTGTGCTCCCATGCCAATTTACGGTGATTGATTGCGTCTACAATAGTACCCACCACACACAGGCCACCTGTCAGGAAGTAAAGTATACCGAATCCGATCTGGTTCAGGATAAAACGGTGAATACCGGCGGCACCTACCAGTCCGATGAGGCAGCAGATCAATATAAGAGAAGGTTCCTTGCGACGTCCCTGATAGATGGCCAAAAAGCGCTGGCGATTTTCAGAAGAATAGTTTCTGGTCAGTTCCTGTAGCCATAAGAGCTCTTCCTGCTCAATGCCGGGAAGGGAAGAAAATGCATAGTCGTTCATGTATAGTGGTTTTTAAGTTCCGCAAAAGACTGCCATTGTAATCTGCCCAGTTGAAAGATCCGATATATCAGCATCGCCAATGCAAAGGGCCCAAGAAAGTGACTTCGCAAAGCCGCATTCCATTCTCCATGCAGCAGAAAACTAATTGAGTGACCGAGACCACAACCTGGGCACCACGGGATACCTATCCGTCTGTACACACAAAATCCGGGACCATTATTATTGTGGGGGTCCATTAAATAAAGGAGTATCAGCGCTGTTGGCCAAACGAGTAACTCGAAATTAAGGCGTTGTATGTATGCTTTAATTTGCATGCCTGGGAGGGGCAACAGTTATTAAATGTTTTTTAAATCTATGCGGACAGGGAGTTTTCTCTTATTAATTTATTCCCTACAAGTTAAAGAAAATGTTCTTGGATCAAAATAAAATCCTAAATTTGCATAGGAAAATGATACTAACGAAGGGGACTGAGCGGTCCCCTTCTCGTTTTTTTATGGCAAACGAACAAGTGATAACAACGATCCGGGACATGGCTGCAGAGATGCTGTCACCCTATCCGGAATACTTCGTAGTAGATGTGCGGATAAAACCCACGAATAACATAAAACTCTTTGTAGATGGGGACAATGGCGTACCGGTTGATAAGCTGGTAGCCTTCAACCGAAACCTTTACAGCAGGTTGGAAGAAGCCACTTTGTTTCCGGATAACGATTTTTCCCTGGAAGTATCTTCACCCGGACTGGACGAACCGCTGAAACTTCTCCGTCAATACGTAAAGAATATTGGTCGCAAGGTAACTGTTACTTTATTGGATAATTCCGAGAAAGAAGGTACGCTGCTATCTGTGACGGAAGAGATTGTGACAATTGAAGAACAGGTGGGGAAGAAGAAAGAGAAAAAAACAACAGAGATAAATTTAAATGAAATCAAGCACACAAAGGTGTGCATCGTGTTTTAAAATATATAATATAACCGAAACATGGCTAGTATTAACCTGATTGAGTCATTCACGGAGTTTAAAGAGGCGGAAAACATTGACCGCCCGACGTTGATGAAAGTGTTGGAAGATGTGTTCAAAACTCTTCTCCGTAAAAAGTATGGCTCTGATGAGAACTTTGACGTGATTGTAAATACTGAGAAGGGTGACCTGGAAATTTTACGCCGCCGTACCATTGTTACAGATGGAGAGGTAGAAGATGATAATGCCCAGATCGCTTATTCAGAAGCCATTTTAGTTGAACCAGACTATCAGGTAGGTGAAGATCTGTACGAGGAAGTAGAGATCCTGGATTTTGGCCGCAGGGCTATCCTGGCTGCAAAACAGACTCTTTCTGCACGTATCGGAGACCTTAAAAAGAATATACTTGTCAAGAAATATGCTGATCGTGTTGGTGAAATTGTAACCGGTGAAGTGTATCAGGTATGGAAAAAAGAAGTTTTATTGCTTGATGATGAAAGGAATGAGTTAATTTTACCTAAATCTGAACAAATTCCTACCGATTATTTCAAGAAAGGTGAAAATGTAAGGGCAGTAGTTAAAAAAGTGGAGATGAAGAACAATGCTCCGCTCATCATACTTTCCCGCACCCATCCTACCTTCCTCGCTAAATTGCTGGAAATTGAAGTTCCGGAGATCTTTGACGGCCTTATTGTAATTAAGAAAATCGTACGCGAACCAGGAGAAAGAGCTAAAGTAGCTGTGGAGTCCTATGACGACCGCATCGACCCTGTAGGTGCCTGCGTGGGTATGAAAGGTAGTCGTATTCACGGCATAGTACGTGAATTGCGTAACGAGAACATTGATATCATTAACTATACCGCTAATATTCAGCTGCTTATCCAGCGTGCGCTCACGCCGGCAAGAATCAGCCGTATGGAGGTAGATAATGAGAACAAATATGCTTCTGTTTTCCTCAAGGCAGATCAGGTGTCTCTGGCGATCGGTAAAAAAGGCGTCAATATAAAACTGGCCTGTGAATTGACGGGTTATGAGATTGATGTCTTCCGTGACGAGGAACAGGAACAGGCCGAATATGACATTGACCTGGCAGAATTCTCTGACGAGATTGAAGAATGGGTACTGGATGAACTCAAACGTATTGGTTGTGACACTGCCCGCAGTGTACTCGATCTGACAGTAGAGGAACTGGTACGCCGCTCAGACCTTGAAGAGGAAACAGTAAAAGACATAAGAAGAATACTACAGGAAGAATTTGATAAAGAGTAGGTTCGCACCACTAACTTCCCCGGGATGTGGGCTTGCTCGCCAGAAAGTATTTTTTAGTTATTGTTAATTGTTAAAAAGGAGTCCCGTTAGCCAACGGGAAAAATGGGGAGGCCCGAGATTACAATATGCCTGAAGTAACAAACAACACGCCACGATTGCTGGCTGCAGCCAAGGAGTTCAATATTGGTAAGGAAACGTTGATCGACTTTCTTGCTAATAAGGGCTATGATATGGGCGGCTTTGGCTCGCCTAACGCGCGCCTGACGTCTCAGATGTATGCAGCTTTGCAGTCTGAATTCCAGCAGGACAAGGCTAATAAACGCAAAAGCGATCAGATAGCCCTGCCTAAAGGAAGCGTGTTAGATGCAATGAAGAAGAAAGAGAAAGAAGAAGCAGAGGCAGCAGCCAAAAAGAAAGAAGCAGCTCCTAAAGAGGAACCCACTCCCGCGGTTGCAGTTGAAGCACCCAAACCCGAACCAAAACCAGAACCGAAGCCGGAACCAAAGGCCGAGCCGAAGCCCGAACCAAAACCGGAGCCAAAGCCTGAACCTAAACCCGAGCCGGTACCGGTCGCGGAAGTCAAACCACCTGTTACTAAAACAGAAGAAGCGCCGAAAGAGCCTGTCGCAGCACCTCAGCAACCTGTTGCCGAGAAAACGCCGCCTGTACAGCCGCAAAAACCGGAGCCTCAGGAAGTTATAAAAACAGACAGTCCAAGGATCAATGGCCCGAAAGTCGTGGCTACCATCGACCTGGATGCACTGAACAGACCAAAGAAACCACCTGTTCCTCCGGTAACCAAACCAGAACAGGAAGAGAGACCGGCTGCTGTAAGGCAACCGGAACCTCCAACCAGTGAGAAAGCGCCGGTAAAAGAACCAGCGCCGCAACCACCGGTACAACCGCAACAACCCGTTGCACAACAACAAGCTTCGGTAGAGCCAGCAAAACCTGCTGCACAACCGGAAGTGAAACCAGTGCAACCCGTTCAGCCAGTACAAAAAGTAGAATCACCAGTACAACAAGAAAAAACAACTGCACCCGCTGCTGAAAAACCTGCTGTCCCCGCTGTAGAACAGAAACAAGCGCCGGCAGCCGAAAAACCGGCAGCTGCTCAGGAAAAAACAAAAGAACCGGCGGAAGTGAAGCAACCAATCACACAAAAACCGGCCGCACAGCATATGGACGAAGTTGCAGCAGCAGATATTGCATCAGCACCAGCATCAGAGCAGGACGATAACGGAAGCACTGCCGTTATCGAAAACATTCAGGCAGAAAAACTCACCGGTCCGAAAGTGATCGGTAAAATTGAACTGCCTGTTCACTCAGAAAGACGTGACAATAAGGGTAACAACAATTTCAACCGCGGTGGCAATAATAATAACAATAATGCCGACAACAACCGTAAGCGGAAACGCATCATAGTTGAAAAGAAACCTGAACCTGTTCAACCAGGCGATCTTTCTAAAGGAGGTAATACAGAAAACCGTAATTCCGGTAACCGCGATTTCAACAGAGATAATAGAAATTCAGGCAACCGCGATAATCGCGATAATAATAACAGGCCAGGCGGCGGTCAGAACAGACCTCACGCAGCGCCAAACCGCGATGGCCGTCCAGGTGGACCTGGTGGTCAGCACGGTGGCGGTGGCAACAGACCAGGCGGTGGCCAGCATGGTGGTAACAGACCAGGTGGTCCGGGCCAACATGGTGGTAACAGACCAGGTGGTGGTCAACACGGAGGCAACAGACCAGGCGGTAACTTTGGTAACCGTCCGGGTGGCCAGCATGGCAGCTTCGGTAACCGTGATAATAACAGACGTCCGGAAGATAAGGAGATCGACAAAAACGAAATCCAGAACAAGATCAAGGAAACCATGGCCAAAATGGGTGGTGGTAACCGCGGTAAAAACGTCAAAGCAAAACAACGCCGTGAGAAACGCCACGAGCTCGCTGAGCAACTGGCCAACAAAGGCGCTGAAAATAATAAACTCCAGGTCACTGAGTTCGTTTCCGTTAGTGAACTCGCTAACCTGATGGATGTAAGCTTCGCCGAAGTAATCTCAAAATGTATGGGACTCGGTATCATGGTGTCTATCAACCAGCGTCTGGACGCAGAGGTAATAGAGCTGGTAGCCGGCGAGTTCGGTTACGAAGTGGAGTTCATCGGTGTGGATGACGCAGAAGACATGGAGGAAGAAGAAGTAACAGATAACGAGGAAGATCTGGTTCCAAGAGCACCTATTGTGACTATCATGGGTCACGTAGACCACGGTAAGACCTCCTTGCTTGACTATATCCGTAACGCCAATGTGGTGTCCGGTGAAGCGGGTGGTATCACCCAGCACATCGGTGCTTACCAGGTGGTAACATCCTCCGGTAAGAAACTGACCTTCCTGGATACACCGGGTCACGAAGCGTTTACCGCGATGCGTGCCCGTGGTGCTAAAGTAGCGGATATCGCAATCATCGTTATCGCAGCAGATGATGCCATCATGCCACAGACGCGTGAAGCGATCTCCCACTCACAGGCCGCAGGTCTGCCAATGGTATTCGCTATCAACAAGGTGGATAAAGACGGTGCTAATCCTGAAAAGATCAAAGAACAGCTGGCCGGTATGAACCTGCTGGTAGAAGACTGGGGTGGTAAATACCAGAGCCAGGAAATTTCTGCCAAGAGCGGTCTGAACATAGACGTCCTGCTGGAAAAAATACTCCTCGAAGCAGAGTTACTCGAACTGAAAGCCAATCCGAACAGAGAAGCTTCCGGTAGTGTAATCGAAGCATCCCTCGATAAAGGCCGCGGTTATGTGGCTACCCTGCTGGTACAAAGCGGTACCCTCCGCCAGGGTGATACAATTGCCTCCGGTTCTAACTTCGGTAAGATCAAGGCGATGTTCAACGAACGCGGACAGCGTGTTGAATCCGTAGGACCATCTTCACCTGTACAGGTGCTCGGTCTGAACGGTGCGCCGCAGGCTGGTGAGAAATTCCGTATGTACGAAAACGAATCCGAAGCTAAAGAAGTGGCTAACCGCCGTGCTCAGATCATCCGTGAACAAGGTATCCGTACCAAGAAACATATCACGCTGGATGAGATCGGACGCCGTCTTGCACTGGGTAACTTCAAACAGCTCAACCTCATCATCAAAGGTGACTTTGACGGTTCCGTAGAAGCATTGAGCGACTCCCTGCAGAAACTCTCTACCGAAGAAATCGTAGTAAGTGTGGTACACAAGGCAGTAGGTCAGATCACCGAATCTGATGTATTGCTGGCTACAGCTTCCGATGCGATCATCGTAGGTTTCCAGGTACGTCCTTCTTCTCAGGCTTCCAAACTGGCAGAGAAAGAAAACATCGAGATCCGTACTTACTCTATCATCTACGACGCTATCGACGAACTCAAGAGCGCGATGGAAGGGATGCTGGAACCAAAAATCGAGAAGAAAGTGGTGGCCAACGTGGAAATCCGCGAAACTTACCGCTTCGACAAGGTTACCGTTGCAGGTTGCTTCGTCCTCGATGGAAAGATCACCAGAAACACCCGTGTCAACCTGGTACGCGATGGTATCGTAATCTACACCGGCGAACTGCAATCCCTGAAACGTTACAAAGACGACGTGAAGGAAGTAGCGAGCAACATGGAGTGTGGTCTGAGTATCAAGAACTACAGCGACCTGAAAGTGGGCGATATCGTAGAAGGCTTCGAAGAAGTAGAAGTAAAGAGAACTTTATAATATCAGTATAAACTTTTGTTAAAAAGATAAGCCGCTACCATGCGGCTTATTTTTTATTGGCTATTTTTGAAATTCACTGCACTTGTTAACATGAATAGAATTTTTGCACTTTCTGCGGGTACATTACTACTCTGTCAGGTAGCCGTTGCCCAACAGAAAATGGTAGCCGACAAGATTGCGGCTATAGTGGGGGATAAGATCATTCTCAGATCTGACATTGAAGGAGAAATGGTAAATCTATCGCGTAATAACGCGGATGGTTCCCTGCCTCCCAATGCGCCGTGTATGATCATGGAACAGATCATTTCTCAGAAAGTAATGGTCATGCAGGCAGAACGAGACAGTTTGCCGGTAAGTGAATCTGATGTAGACGGACAGATCGAGAATCGTATCCGCTACTTCCAGGATGTTTACGGCAGTCCTGAGAAAATGAAAGAAGTAACTGGTTATTCTATTTATCAGCTGAAAGAACGCTTCCGTCAGCCAATCAGAGAAGGTCTGCTGGCTAAAGCGATGCAGGATAAAATTACCAGCTCCGTTAAAGTAACGCCTTCCGAGGTTAAAAAATATTTTGACGCCATCCCGAAAGACAGTCTTCAGTACTACGAATCAGAACTGGAAATCGGTCAGATCGTGATCCAGCCGAAAGCCACCAAGGAAATGGACCAGTATGCCATTGACCGCCTGCTGGAATTCAAAAAACAGGTGCAGGAAAAAACCAGTGATTTCGGTCGTCTGGCGATCCTCTACTCAGAAGATCCGGGTGCAAAAGAAAATAAAGGGGTGTACATCCTTAACCGTAACGACAAACAGTGGGATGCAGACTTTCTGGCCGCATCTTTCCGTCTGAAAGAGAATGAAATATCTTCTCCGATCAAAAGTCAGTTCGGTTACCACCTCATTCAATGTATCAAACGTCAGGGCGATAATATCACCGTTCAGCATATTCTGCTCAAGCCAAACGTTACCCGTAGTGATCTGGCCGAAGCAACCAAACTGCTGGACAGCGTTCGCACCGTTATCCTCAATGGAAAAATGACCTTCTCTGAAGCTGTAGTAAAATATAGTACTTTGCAAACAGCGAAATTCGACGGTGGTATGCTCCAGAACAGAATGAATGGTACTTCCTATATCACTATCGATCAACTGGATGAACCTTCAGAAAGAGACATCGTACTGTTACTCGATACCCTGAAACCAGGTGGCATTTCTAAACCAATGCCTTTTGTGGATGATCAGCCTAACGGCCGCAATGGTGTACGTCTGGTTTATCTGAAAACGCGTACCCAACCACACCGTGAGAATATGAACGATGATTACGCCCGTATCCAGCAACGCACGCTTCAGCTGAAACAGCAGGATGCCCGCGATAAATGGCTGAGGGAAAAAATCCCGACATATTATATCCATGTTGATGATGAGTTCAGAAACTGTACACACATCAGTCAGTGGATGGGAGGTATAGCAAAACAATAACACATATAATTGAATAGGAATCCCCGGTATATAACAATACTGGGGATTCTTATTTTCAGTGATCTCTGCATTTATCATTGGGCGTTGGGCGTTCCGGTTTTTACCCGTAACTTTGCGCCTTCAATTCTAATAGGGATGAGTGATGCCATAAAACATGAATGCGGGTTAGCATTTATTAGACTCAGGAAGCCGTTTTCTTATTATCAACAACAATACGGATCGGTTTTCTACGGGCTAAACAAGTTGTACCTCCTGATGGAGAAACAGCATAACCGCGGACAGGACGGAGCAGGTATAGCCACAGTGAAGTTAAACACAGAACCTGGAGTACCTTTCATGCATCGCCTGCGAAGCAGTGCCCCGCAAGCAATAGGAGATATCTTTGCCAAGGTCAGAGACGAAATCGACGAAATCGAGAAGTACCAGCCGGAAATCACCAAATACCCGGGCCTCATGAAAGGCCACATACGTTTCCTGGGAGAACTCTTAATGGGCCACCTCCGCTACGCCACCCAGGGTAAAAACAACGTAGAACTCTGTCACCCCTTCGTACGTCATAATACCATTCCAGCACGCAACCTTGCACTTGCAGGTAACTTTAACCTCGTAAACGTGGATGAACTGTTTAAGTTCGCTAACGTTACGCCGGGTGAAACGCACCGTAACAGTGATCTTGCCGCTATGCTGGAGGTGATTCATCATTTTCTGAGTCAGGAAGATGAAGAAAAGCGTAACGGACTGGATGTGAAGAGTATTCTTCAGAAAGCATTTTCAATGTTTGATGGAGGGTATCACGTTTGTGGGTTAATTGGTAGTGGTGATGCGTTCGTTATGCGTGACGCACACGGTATACGTCCTTCTTACTACTATGTAAACGAAGACGTGATTGTTGCAGCTTCTGAACGCGCAGCTATCCGTACAGCTTTCAATGTAGGAGAAAATGAAGTGATGGAACTGATGCCAGGTAACGCCCTTATCGTAAAGGAAAACGGTGAATACAGCATCGAACAGATCCTGCAGCCAAAAGAACGTAAGGCTTGTAGCTTCGAACGTATCTATTTCTCCCGTGGTAACGACGAAAAAATCTATAAAGAACGTACCGCTTTAGGTTACAACCTCTCTGAAACAGTGCTGAAAAGCATTGATAATGACCTACGTAATACCATCTTCTCTTTCATTCCAAACACAGCAGAAATTGCCTTCTATGGTATGCTGAAAGGTCTGGAAGACTATCTCAATAAAATCAAGGTAGAGCGTATCACATCATGGGGTAAAGACTTCGATGAGGAGAAACTGACGGAAATGATCAACCGCAGAATCCGTATCGACAAGATCGCTATTAAAGATGTTAAAATGCGCACCTTCATTACTGCCGATACAGGCCGTAATGAAATGGTACAGCACGTATACGATATTACTTATGGTACCGTACGCCCGGGTATTGATACTCTTGTCGTAATCGACGACTCTATCGTACGTGGTACCACACTGCGTGAAAGCATTATCAGAATGCTGGACCGTCTTGGTCCTAAACGTATTATTGTTGTTTCTTCTGCACCACAGATCCGTTATCCGGATTGCTATGGTATCGACATGAGTAAAATCGGTGATTTCGTTGCCTTTAAAGCGGCTATCGAACTCCTGAAGGACCATGGTAAGGAGCATATCCTGCAGGAAGCTTATGGCCTTTGTATGGAGCTGCAACGTACCAATACCCTGCATGCTCAGAACGTGGTAAGAAACATCTATAAACCATTTACTACAGAAGAGATCTCTGCGAAAATCGCTGAAATCATCACTCCAAGTGGTATTGGTGCTAAGGTAGATGTGATTTACCAGTCAATTGACGGTCTGCACCAGGCTTGTCCTAACAACCTGGGAGACTGGTACTTTACCGGTAACTTCCCTACACCCGGTGGTAACCGCGTAGTGAACAAAGCTTTCATGAACTACATGGAAGGCAAAAACGAAAGAGGATACTAATCACACAAATAAAAAGGCCTGTTTTAAACAGGCCTTTTTCATATATCTCCATTATTAAATTTCCTTTAAATCCACTCCAACCGGGCTTGTTGAGCCCCCTGCACCACACTTACTTTCAGTAAAATCCGTAAATTAGGTAACAGTAATTGCTAATACTAACTCAAACCTCACACAGTAGATCCTCTGCTGCATAATAACATTGTTGTTATGAAAACATTATTACTAATCCGTCATGCCAAGTCGAGTTGGAATGACCCCGACGTAGACGACTTCGACAGGCCATTGAACAAACGTGGTAAACAGAATGCTCCTGAAATGGCTAACAGACTTGCCACAAGAGGTATCATGCCCGAACTGCTGATTGCGAGTCCGGCAAAACGGACCAAAACGACTGCAAGAATGATGGCCAAGGAATGGCATTATGACAAAGACGCCATTATGTTTGAAGATGAGCTGTACCTCTGTTACGCCTCCACCTTTCTAAAGGTCATTACCAAAGTAGACGATGATATCGACACTGTAGCCATCTTTGCCCATAACCCAGGCATTACAGATTTCGCAAACTATTTAACCCAGGAAATCAGGATCGATAATATCCCTACTTCAGGTATTTTCGCTGTTCAGGCCAATACAGACTCCTGGAAAGACTTTGACAGTGCACGAAAGTCATTCCTGTTTTTTGACTATCCCAAACAGGAGGTTGTCTGAAACTAATCTTTGGCGATCTTATTATAGGAAACTGTAATCCCCTTGATCAGTGAAGAGCTGAAACCCTGATGTTCCATTTCATTAAGGCCGGCAATTGTGCAGCCTTTTGGAGTGGTTACCTTATCTATTTCCTCTTCCGGATGACGATTCTCTTTAATCAATAGTTGCGCAGCGCCTTTTACCGTCTGTGCAGCTATCAGGTTAGCTGTACGTGCATCAAAGCCGATCTCAATACCACCCTGTATGCTGGCTCTGATAAAGCGCAATGCATAGGCAATACCACAGGCACCTAATACAGTCGCCGCATCCATCAATTTTTCATCGATCATTACGGCAACGCCCAACTGATCGAACATATCCTTCACATACACGGCCTGTTCTGCAGACGCATTCTTGTGACAAATACAGGTCATAGACTCCTGTATCGCGATTGCCGTATTCGGCATAGCACGCACCACCGGCATACCGGCTCCCGCAATCTCTTCCAGATCTGCGATGGAAATACCAGTAATAACACTGATCAATATCTGTCTGGACGGGTCAAATGCACCTTTCACCTGCGCAAGGACTTCCCTGACATTGTATGGCTTCAACGCTACCACGATAATTTCGGCATTGCGGATCGCGGTTTCATTATCTGAAATTGTTTGTACTCCTAACGACTGTAAGTCGCTTAAAGAAGAAAGATTACGTTTTGTTACGGTCAGGTCCGCAGGCATTGAAAACCCGCTTTTTAACAATCCCTGAGCTATCGCGCTACCCAGATTACCACCACCAATGATGGCTATTTTCTTGTTGGACATGTTCACTTATTACTTTAAATCCTTCGGAAGGTAGAACAAAAATTTGTTACTTCGCATCCCTAAATACACCGTGTAATGCCGAAAGTTTTTATTTGTGTGGTGTCATGCCTTATCCTATGCCTTTTTACTCAATCGTCCTTCGCAGCCAATCCTCCGAAAAAAGTAAAAGGAAAAGTAGTTCGCATTGTGGATGGTGATACGTTTGAACTGCTTGTAAACAAGACAACCTATAAGATACGTCTCAGCGCAATTGACGCACCTGAAAAAGGTCAGGACTTCTATCAAAAAAGCAAACAGGCGCTGTCTGATCTCTGCTTCAACAAAACAGTTACTGTAGAACTATTGCGGAAAGACAAATATCAACGCTGGATCGGGGATGTATACAGCGCCAATGGCCAGTACCTGAACGGCAGAATGATCTCAGACGGATATGCATGGCATTATACTGAATATTCCGAGAGTGCTCCATTAGCAGCAGCACAGGCAACTGCCAAACGTCAGAAGCTGGGATTGTGGTCTCAAAATAAACCGGTAGCACCATGGTTGTTCCGGGCTGAAAAACGGAATACAAAGCCACGTAAAGCAGCCTAAGCTGTTTTTGCTTAACTTGCCGTTTGCATCATCACTGCCTGCTGATGATTGATGCCCAGCCCATTAATATGTCAGTGAATAAGACCAATGCATCCCCGCATCACCTTACCGGTTATGCCTGTTATATGCGTCTGCTGGAAATTTCCGACAGACCTTCTCCCGTAGAGATCATCCGGCAACTAAGACAATTGCTGGAACAGCTATTCCGGCATCTTACGCGGGAAGAATCCCGCAGCTTCGGCAACCTGTTTGCCCGGATGCAGTTCTACTTTGATAAATACACGGTTCCCACCCATCTTGAGGAACAGTTAACTATACTTCGTATTCTCACATATAAAGCCATTAACAATCACCTGAGAACGGATGATGAACTGGCCCTGATATGCATCCGCACAATGGCAGATACAATCTGTCATTTTTTTGAAGAACCCATTCCTGAAATATTAGAGGGCTTATGTAGTACCGTGAAGGAGAAGACATTATCCTATGCACCACAACTTTCAGATGAGCTGGTGCCACAACTGAAATGTCTGATCACAGATGTGGGTATCCTTCAGAAAAAACCGGGGCATGCCCCTTATTTCATGTTGAGCTGTCGTAACGACGAAATTGGACAGTTTCAGCTGATGATCTCTGAAAGTGTGTATACTCATGCCACTTCCTTACACACGCAACTACGGACTTATGATACAATACACATTTTGTATTGTAGTAAGAGTGAAGCACCACAAGTCTATGAAGCCGTCAGTGTCACCCGCATCATCCTTGAGCCAGACCTCCTGATTGATATCAGTGATCTGGCGGAATGTTTTGGAAGACATGGCGCACATAAACTGCTTTACCTGGTGAGAAAGCTGGTACCACAGACGCCGGGTATTGCTGCATTCAAAGGAAACGTAGTCAATTCACTGCTGGACAATGTATTACGCAACCCGGAAATGGAGCTGCGACAATCCTTTGTTGAAGCCGTTGCCGATCACGTTTTACAGGCTGCCGCCTACGGCAGGGCAGAACTTAACAGCATGTTTGCTGACATCCGTAGCCTGCACTGGCCCAACCTTCTGCAATCTGCTGCCGAAATGCATAATCGCCCCGTCAGGATTGAACCAACCTTCTTTTCGGCTAACTATGGATTACAAGGACGATTGGATATTCTTGCAGAAGACGAAAACGATCCCCTGCGTAAAGAGATCTTCGAATTAAAAAGCGGACGTAGTCCGGAGTATGGGGCATGGAAGAATCACGAAATGCAGGTAGTCGGTTATAACCTCCTCCTGCAATCAGCCTTTGGAGACGAAAGACGAGGCAGTTCAGCCATTCTATACTCAGCCGCAGCAGATACGCCACTCCGTAATGTAAGCAGTAGCAGACAAGCAGAAAACGAACTGCTGGCGCTTAGAAACGAGATTGTCTCCCAGTTGCTCAGACTCGCTGCCGGAGAATATGATATTCTGGACAAAATCACAGAAGAAGCCGCAGAGGGCTTACCTGCGTTCAACGTTGTGCATTTCACTGCCTTCTATGATGTGTATCACAAGGCAAGTCCTTTACTACGGACTTATTACCAACAATTCCTGTCCTTTTTATTGAGGGAATATCTGCTGGCAAAATGCGGCATGTATTCCGCAGCTGAAAGGGAAGAAGATGCAGAGGGTTTCGCAGCCTTATGGCTGCTGCATGAACAGGAAAAGCTGGAACGTTTTAACATTATGCCCGGTCTGCAATTCCGGCATTTTGATACAGACAGCAGTACAGTAGTTTTCAATGTTGAGATTCCTGTTAATCATAATTTCCGTCCGGGAGATACCGCGATTATCTATCCCCGCTCAAGCGACGGACTCTTTCCCTTACGTCATCAGGTACTGAAGGGCAGGATAGATGACCTTGCGAAAGACACGCTTACATTCTCACTAAATAACCGGCAGATAGGTCACGATTTCTTTGCACAACAACAGTTATGGGCGATTGAGCACGATATATATGAATCGAATTACTGGATAGCAGCAACTGCTTTATTCCATGTGCTGGAGCCCCGCCTGCACGACAAAATGGAGCTACTACTGGGACGACGAGCACCAAAGACCAGACCACTGAGTATCCCGGTACCAAAGATGTTCAATGACAACCAGCAGGGTATCCTTCAGGCGGCATTGGATGCTGAGGACTATTATCTGATACAGGGTCCTCCCGGTACTGGTAAAACATCTGCCTTACTGACCGCATTAGTAGGTGTACTGGCCAATACAGAAACACAAACCATCGTAGTTGCTTTTACTAACAGAGCGGTGGAAGAGATCTGCCGGAAGCTAGATACCAAAGGTATTGCACACCTTCGTATGGGTAGTCGGCGATCCGCTACTGAAAATCGTTTGCGGCAGTATTGTATGGAAGGAGATATAGCCGGTGCTGCACAGTTCATACTGCAGCAACGCGTATTCGTAGGGACAGTGGCGACAATGGCTACCCGTCTCCACCTGTTACAGATGTTGGGGGTAAAAACAGATATTCTGATTGCAGACGAAGCCTCTCAGCTTACAGAACCGCAGCTGTTGGGATTACTGATGCCTTTCCGCAAATTTATTCTGATAGGCGATCAGAATCAGCTACCGCCAGTAGTGGCCCAGGATGATTTTTTCTGTCACACGACGCAATCGCTTTTAAATGCAGAAGGCATCAACGATCTGCGTTGTACCTTATTTGAGCGGCTGATCAGGCGTTGTAAAGACAACCACTGGCACTATGCCTGGGGCATGCTGAATACACACTTCCGCATGCACACAGATATTGCCTCTCTGATCAATCACTATTACGCAGGTCAGTTGTCGGCCGGCAGTGCGCAACAATCATTCCCCTATAATATGACGGAACACCCCGGTAATGAAAACTGGGCACAGATACTTTCAAAAGGGCGTACTTTGTTTATCCCCAGTCCACTGGAGCCTACGTCTAAAATGAACAGGACAGAGGCCAACAGGGTCGTATCGCTGTTACACTATCTGCGTAACCGGTATGGACATCGTTTCAGTAAAGAAACAGTCGGTGTTGTAACGCCTTGGCGCACACAGATCAGTCTTATCCGGGAGATGATCGGTAATGATGAACAGTTACAAGCCATCAATATTGACACGGCTGAACGGTTTCAGGGAGCAGAAAATGATATCATTATTATTTCGCTGGCGGTGTATCATCCTGTACAATTGGGACTATTACAGAATCTGGGAGTATTTCACTGGGAGCAGGATAGGGTAGAGGTAGACCGGAAACTGCTGGTTACATTATCAAGGGCAAGGCATCAGGTGATAATTATGGGATATGAACCTGTATTAAGAGCCAGCAGTCATTATGAAGGACTGCTGAATAGTATCACCAGTTGCGTATAAAGAAAAAGCCACCTGTCCAAAAACAGATGGCTGTATGTCAGACAACATCATATGATCATTCCTGGTAAATCAAGCATTAATCCAATGTTACATGGCTCCAGTTTTCTCCGCTTTTTATGCGGTAGAGCTGCATTTCGCTGATATCAAATTGTTCAGCGATCTGCTTCATTGTTTTTCTGCCGGGTTTAGCCAACAGACGTTTGATGCTTTTTACTTTGGTAATGTTCAGCTTAAGCCCTTTTACCCTGTTGCGCTGTTTTTCCTTATAGGCCAGCTTGGCAGGACTGAACTGCTGATGGGCTTCCATTTCCTCTTTGGTGGCCCATTGCAGATTAGTGGCTTTGTTGTTCTTCTTATCGTAATCCATGTGAATTACGAACTTGTAATTACGTCCCGGCTTCTTATTAAATAACTTTGCTACTTCCCGGTGCAGGTAAAGGGACTGATAACTGTCCGCCGGCTTTACGTTTAATACCGTATAGCCTTCTACCGTAGACCCGGACAACAACTTCCCGTCTACAATGTCTTCATAATAGCTGATCACTCTTCCCATGTTAGAGACTGCATACTTTTTACGCAGGGCAGATTTATTTTTAATCTGCAAGTCTTTCCAGACTTCATTTTTCAGATTTTTAATCGTGGCCATGTGAAAGAAATTTAATAGTTGAACCTGGGGTTTATCCGTAAACGTTACAATCTGCTACTTCATTCTTTGCTGGCAGTAGGCTCTGGTCAGTAAGGGGGGATGTCCTTTCAATAATATGATCTTTGTAATGCAATGCTATCGCGTCTAACACATCTTCTACAGCTGCCAATGTACTGCAAGTTACTAATTGTTGTCTGAATTCTTTGATATGAGGTAAACCCTTCAGGTAATTGGTATAGTGCCTTCTCATCTCCAGTATTCCCACTACGTCACCTTTCCACTGCACAGAATGCCGCAGGTGTTTTTTACAAACGTCCACCCGTTCAAGAACAGATGGCGGCGGTAAATGTTCACCTGTCTGCATAAAATGCTTTATTTCATTGAAGATCCATGGATACCCGATCGCAGCACGTCCGATCATCACACCATCAACCCCATATTTCTCGCGGGCAGCGATTGCCTGCTCTGGGGTACATATGTCCCCGTTACCGAATATAGGAATGTGGATACGCGGATTGTTCTTCACTTTTCCGATCAGTGTCCAGTCAGCATGGCCTTTATACATCTGAGTGCGGGTACGGCCATGAATGGTCAGGGCCTGAATACCTACATCCTGCAGACGCTCGGCAACTTCTTCAATGTTTTTGGTGTCGTCGTCCCAGCCAAGGCGGGTCTTTACTGTTACCGGCAGCTTCGTAGCTTTCACCACAGCCGCTGTCAGTTTCACCATTTTGGGAATATCTTTCAGGATACCGGAACCGGCCCCTTTACATACCACCTTTTTCACCGGACAACCGTAGTTGATGTCCAGCAGATCGGGGTTCGTAGCCTCCACTATCTGGGCGGCCATGGCCATAGGTTCTTCGTCTCCTCCGAATATCTGAATGCCCACAGGGCGCTCATAATCAAAGATGTCCAGCTTCCGCCGGCTTTTTATTGCATCACGTATAAGTCCCTCCGAAGAGATAAATTCCGTATACATCAGGTCCGCACCCTTCTCTTTACACACCGCACGAAATGGCGGGTCACTAACATCCTCCATAGGAGCAAGCAATAGCGGAAAATTGCCTAATGTTATATTTCCAATCTTTACCATTTTATCTATTGTGGGCTGACCTGCATCTCTCCGGTAAATCCGGAAAGCAATTGTCAACTCGATTTCACAATGTAAATTTACGCAAATTTAATCTATGACAGGCCGTTTGAAGCAATATCCGCCTTCTCTTCAATTTGCAGCATTTGTTGCCATTTTCCTTATATGCTTCCTGCTTTATATGATTTTTCTGGTGGCTATATTTCCTCTTATAAGTGGCTCGTCCCTGATCTCGATGCAAAAAGCGTTGACATATGCGCAGGAGTCGTCTGTCCCTGTATCCCCTAAAGTTCTCGGCTATCTGAAATTAACGCAATTTCTATACACTTTAGTAGTTTATTTATTTCCCCCCTTAATTTTTGCCTGGCTGAGCTTTAAACGTCCCGCAAACTGGTTGAGCATTGACCGCAGTCCACGGCTTACAGGAATTATATTAGCTCTTTTGATCATGTTCCTCGCTTTGCCCTTTGTTAGCTTTACTGCTGATTGGAACCATACGTGGCCATTTTCATCGGACCTTAAAAGGACAGAAGAACAGACTGAGGCTTTAACCCGGGTTTTACTGACGATGTCCGACACTGCCACACTGCTGATCAACCTGCTGATCATTGCTGCCGCACCGGCAATAGCAGAGGAATTCTTCTTTCGTGGGGTGATGCAACGCCTGTTTATCGAAATGCTCCCTAAAGCTCCCTGGCTGGCGATAGTGATTACTGCTGCCTGTTTCAGTGCCATCCATATGCAATGGATGGACTTCATTCCCCGTTTACTGCTCGGATTTCTCCTTGGCGCCATCTATTACCTGAGCGGCAATTTATGGCTCTCAATAGCTGGCCACTTTCTTAATAACGGTCTTCAGGTGGTGATGGTTTACCTTTACCAGATAAAAGTCATTAAAACTGATCCAATGGATGCCGGCACCACAGAATGGTATCTGGCCATTGGCAGTCTGGCGCTGACAATCATTGTCGCCTGGCAGTTGTACCAGCGGACACCACCCGCGGAGCGGAAGTTTTCACAACAACAGACTGACTTTACAGACAATATTGATTCAATCGGCAAGTAATTTGTACTTTAGCCCTAACAAACAGATTATTATGGAAAAAGACTGGGTAAAAATTTATTATACCAATCAGGTGTTCCGGGCAGAAATTGTTAAAGGAATGCTGGAGGAAAACGGTATTAATGTCGTTCTCATCAACAGACTGGATTCTTCTTATCTGTCAGCCTTACCGGGTATGGCTGAATTGTTCGTTCACAACTCTCAGGAAGGGGAAGCCCGTCGCTTGCTGACTGAAAATCCGGAAAACCTCTCCTGATAAGCAACTTTGCCCTCAGGTGCATATTTATAAACCAATCGTCTTTTCTACATGAAAACATTCTTTACCCGTACAGCCACTGCGTTGGTTTTTGTGGCGGTAATGCTGGGCGGGATCTTATATAGTCCTTTTACTTTTTTCCTGCTGTTCTTTCTGATCAACTTCTTTGCGCTACAGGAGTATTTCAAACTGATTCGTCATATTGATCCGGATTACGCCAATATATCTGCCTGGCATAAGACTGGCCTTCTGGTAGCCAGCTGTGCACTTATAATGGCATTTACAGGAGAGCATTTTTCCTCTTCCGCTAATTTGTCCCTTGGTTTTCTGGGCTGGTGGATGACGGTCATCTTCCTGTTGATCATGCCAATAGGGGAGATCCTTCTCAGTAAGGATTTTCAGCTCAAAAACATGGGGTATTCCGCAATCGGACTGGCCTATATCACCCTTTCTCTGGGGTTATTGATACACCTCTGCCTGAACTACAAGACCATTCAGTTCACCGAAACAGCAACAGGTACCGGCCCCGGATGGCTGATCCCTTTATTGCTGATCGCGTTTATCTGGATCAATGATACCATGGCCTATATCGTCGGCTCGCTGATCGGACGCACACCTTTTGCCCCGGCAATTTCTCCCAAGAAAACCATCGAAGGTACCGTGGGAGGAATGATACTGGCAATTGCTGCGGCTGGTGTATATGGACATTTCTGGGGTGAACAGTACCTCGCTTTACAGCACTGGCTGGTACTGGCAGGTATTGCCGCTGTCTTCGGTACAGCAGGCGACCTCATCGAATCCAAACTGAAACGTATGGCGGGTGTCAAAGATTCCGGCAGTATTATGCCGGGGCACGGCGGCTTCATGGATCGCTTTGATTCTTTGCTGCTGGCGGCTCCATTCGCCTGGTTATATGTACATTTCTTCGCAATGATTTAACTTCGCACAAAATAACACAACAACAATGAAGATCCATCGAGAAGGATTAGCCACCATTTTACTGTCTTTTGCTGTTCTTGCACTGATCAACGGCGTAATTTTCTACTTCCTGGGACATATGCCGCTGCTTTGCAGAATTGTAGCTGGTTTTTCCCTGGTATTATTCCTTTTTATCATTTCCTTCTTCCGTATTCCGAAGAGAGAAATGAAACTGGACGAATCCCTTGTCATTGCTCCATGCGATGGTAAAGTTGTGGTAATTGAAGAGACCTATGAGCCTGAATACTTCAAAGACAAACGTTTACAGGTATCCATCTTTATGAGCCCTGCCAACGTACACGTGAACAGGAATCCTATCAGCGGTCAGGTAAAATTATCTCAGTACCATGCAGGTAAATACCTGGTAGCATGGCACCCGAAATCTTCTACTGAAAACGAACGTCACTCAGTAGTAATCGGTAACAGTAAAGCTGACATTCTGGTAAGACAGATCGCCGGCGCACTTGCCCGTCGTATTGTAAATTACCTGAAACCGGGCATGCAGGTGACCCAGAACGAAGAACTGGGCTTTATTAAATTCGGTTCCAGAGTAGACATATATCTGCCAATTGGTACCCCTGTGTCAGTTCAGCTGGAACAGGTAGTACGTGGTGGTCAGACAGTGATTGCTACCATATAAATGGTTATATTTATCAGCATAAAACAGACAGTCATGAAGAAATTCATCATAGGGACCACAACCGTATTATTCCTTGCAGCTGCTGTGTATGCCCAGGATAAATCCAAAGACCATTCCTGCTGCAATAAATCAGCTAAAGAAGGAGTTGCCTGTTCAAAGGCGGCCAACAAAAAAGGCGGCGCATGCTGCAAACAGCCTTCTAAAACAGCCGCTTTACGCACCGCAGCTGCCAAACCGGCCAAAACCGCACAACCAGCTCCGGCAGCTAAGCCAGCAGGAAAATAAATAATTGATTATCAATAAAAATCCCTTCTCCGTAAATATTGGAGAAGGGATTTTTTATTGACAACCTATACGGTCTAAAGAATGGTCTTTAATTCGTGCAGGCTGTTGATAACATATGTTGGCTTCAGATCGCCGGTTACAGGTTTCAGGGTATTAAAATATACCTGATCTATGCCCGCATTATGCGCTCCGATAATATCGATATCCAGTGCATCTCCGATCATGATACTACTATCTGCAGTCGCACCCGCTCTGGTAACGGCAAAGTCAAAGATCTCTTTATACGGTTTCAGACTGCCGGCCAGCTCCGAAGTGATCACATGTGTAAAAAAGTGATCTATTCCTGAACTTCTCATTTTAAGATACTGCGTTTCCTCAAACCCATTTGTGATCATGTGAATAGGGTAGTTCCTGGCAGCCAGATATTCCAATACCTCCTTCGCGTGAGGGAAAAGAGCCGTTTGTGTAGGCAATTCCGCCAAAAATTGAACGCTCAATGCTTCACACAGCTTTTCATCTCCAATCTTAAAATCCAGCAGGGTTAAACGGAAACGTTTGTTACGCAGATCATTTCTGGTGATGAATCCTTTCCGGAAACGGTCCCAGAGTTTCTCATTATACACGGTATAGACACTGTGAAATTCTTTAAAAGAGGGTACCCCACGTCCTTCCAGATTGTATGCATGGTACAACTTCTCAAGCACCATGATGGAATTCGTTTCGAAATCCCATAATGTGTGATCCAGGTCGAAAAATATATGCTTGTATTTCATTTGCTGACTCTCCTTGGCTGCTGCAAAGATACTCATTACGTAGGGAAGCACATTTTTTACTATTTTCCGGGTTCTTTAATCTACAGATATGAACGCAGTTATTACAGGAGCCAGCAAAGGAATAGGCAAGGCAATAGCAGAAAAGCTGGCCAGTGAAGGATTTAATGTAGCGATCTGCGCCAGAAACGCAGATACACTGGAAAAAGCAGCCACTGAGATCCGGTGGGCCAATCCGGCTATTCAGGTGCTCGCCGTACCAGTAGACATGGGCAAAA
The DNA here is from genome assembly GCF_007896845.1 of Chitinophaga pinensis. Taxonomy (GTDB): domain Bacteria; phylum Bacteroidota; class Bacteroidia; order Chitinophagales; family Chitinophagaceae; genus Chitinophaga; species Chitinophaga pinensis_C. The sequence goes on from NZ_VOHS01000001.1 coordinate 93,539, forward strand.
AAGAGGAAGTTCTGACGTTTGCAGACCGGATCAAGTCCACCTTTAGTACGGTAGATATCCTTGTAAATAATGCCGGCCTCTTTGTTCCCGGCTCGCTACACGAGCAGGAAGACGGTCTTCTGGAAAGCCTCATGGCTACCAATGTATATAGTGCATATCACCTTACCCGCCAGCTGCTGGGAGGCATGAAAGCCAACCGGAAGGGTCATATTTTTAATATGTGTTCTACTGCCAGCTATACCTCTTACCCCAATGGAGGAGCTTATAGTATTACGAAGTTTGCCCTGCTGGGTTTTTCAAAAAACCTGAGAGAAGAATTAAAATCGCATAATGTAAAAGTCACCTCACTTAGTCCGGGTCCTACATTAACTGCTTCCTGGGAAGGCTTCGAGGCGCCACCCCGCAGAATGATGGAACCGGAAGACGTTGCAAAACTCCTTTGGGGTGCCTATACACTGTCCGAACAAGCCGTTGTGGAAGAGGTCATCATGCGGCCGATATTGGGCGACATCTCATAAACCCTTCACCAGCAAGCACTTCCGAGCTTATATAGATTATTTTTTTAACTAACTTTTAACTGGGGTTCCGGCACCAACAGGGCTGGCTTTGGTTAAATTTGTTTTGCATTATGAATGTCACTACTGTTAGTATAAAGAAGTTTGTATTATCCCTGTTCTTTTGTCTGGGCACAATTGCGTGCCTGCAGGCGCAGGAATTCAGGTTCACTACCAGCGTCAGCAGTAATAGGGTCGCGGTGGATGAACCGTTTCAGATACAATTCATGCTGGAAAACGCACCCAACGTTACCAGCTTTACACCTCCGCCTTTCAATGATTTTGAAATCCTGCAAGGGCCATCCCAGATGCAGGGTCAATCCATTATGAATGGACGCCGCTCGGAGTACATTGCACTGATCTATGTGATCCAGCCCAAAAGAGTAGGCAATTTTACCCTTCCCGGTGCAAGCGCACGTTCCAATGGGAATGTCGTGCGTTCTAATCCGGTCACAATTGAAGTGCTGAAATCCAACTCCAATCGTGGTCAGGCGCCACAGCAGACCGCACCGCAACAAGGTTATCCGCAGACCCGTGCACAACGCCAGCAGCAACAGCAGGACGAAATGGAGGGAGTGCTACGAAACGGAGAAGACGTCAATGAAAAATTGAAGAAAAATATTTTCGTAAAGGTAGATGTTGACAAGACCGCCCTTTATGAGGGGGAACAGCTGACTGCTACCTATAAATTATATACCCGGCTCCCAACCAACTCCAGCGTAACGAAGGTGCCGGCATTCAAAGGCTTTTCTGCCAAAGACATCGAATTGCCCAATCCACCGCAGGCGACAGAGGAGGTGGTGAATGGTGTGCGCTATCGCGTATTTACCATCCGTAAGACATTACTTTTCCCATTACAATCCGGCACTCTGGAACTGGATCCGGTAGAAGTGGATAACCATGTAAGACTGGTAAAACTTGTCAAGAACAATAACAAACGGGGAAGAGACCCATTTGCCGACCTGTTCAATGACCCGTCTTTTAAAGACCCTTTCGATGATCCGTTCTTTGACGACATCTTTAACCGGCCGGAAGTGACCTACGAGGATGTTCCTTATAAAATACAGACCGCGCCTGTAAAGGTGACCGTGAAACCACTTCCTGTTGACACCCGTCCGGCAAGTTTCGCCGGAGCTGTAGGTAAGTTCAATATGACCGCCACCATTGATAAGAATAACCTGAGCACCGACGATGCACTCACCCTGAAGGTGGTTGTATCCGGTCAGGGGAACGTAAATCTGCTGAACGGCCCCAAGGTTGATGTACCGGCAGGTTTTGAGAAGTATGATCCAAAGGTGACCGACAATATTGAGAAAAACAGCAATCCTTTATCCGGTTCCCGCCAGTTTGAATATGTGCTGATGCCACAGGAAGCTGGCGATCAGACCATTGCCCCGGTAGAGTTCTCTTATTTTGACATCGCCTCCAACAGCTACAAAACCATTCGTTCTGAAGCGTTCTCTGTTCATGTTACGGCTGGCAAGCAGACCAAACGTGAAAAAGAAGACTTCAGCGTCAACAGAAATACTATTACTCCCAACTATAACGGAGTGCTCAACTGGGTAAAACAAGGCAGTTTTCTCCTGATCAACCCATTGTTCTACATCTTATTGCTGTTACCGGTAGTGGCGCTGATTGCTGCTCTGATCTACCGTAGCAAAAGAAATTACCAGCAAAACAATGCTGCGTTCCTCAAATATCGCTATGCGAATAAAGTAGCGCTGAAGCGTCTTGAACTGGCTGCCCGTTATCTGAAAGAAGGTAAAGACAAGGCATTTTATGAAGAAACATCCAGAGCTATCTGGGGATATCTAAGCAATAAACTGCATGTGCCTTTTGCAGATCTCAGCAAACAGCTGATTCAGGACAAACTTGCACAGCAACAGGTAAGCGAACAATATACTGCTAAACTGTTTGACCTGCTGGATGACTGTGAAATGGCCTTATATACACCAATGCATAACAATGACAGGATGCAGGGTACCTATAAACAGGCCGTTGAAGTCATCAGCCAACTGGAAGAAGAACTCCAGCGTGCAAAAAGCGTAGTATAAACCCTGCTAACGATTAAGGAAAGGATGAAGAAGATATTTACCGCTATATGTGCTTTCTTACTGCTGTACCACATAGCAGGCGCCACCCCGGCGCCACAGCAGGAGTTTGAAAAAGCCAACGGCCTTTTTAAACAGAAACAATATACCGAAGCCGCCAACATTTACCAGCAACTGATCGATCAGGGATTTAGTCAACCCGAGCTATATCTCAATGCAGGCAATGCCTGGTACAAGGCCAATAAAACAGGACTTGCTGTTTATAATTATGAAAAGGCCCTTTCAGCGGACCCATTCAATAAATCAGCCGCCCACAACCTGACAGTTGCCAATCAACGGGTAGAAGGATATGTCAACGATCTGCCCCTGCTGTTCTTTCAACAGTGGTGGCTGCACATATTACATTTTCATAGTCCGGACGGATGGGCCACAGGGGCCATCCTTTTATTCTGGCTTTCGATTACCGGCATCATTGTATGGCTGCTCATTCCTGCTTTCAAACCAGTATTAATGAGATGGGGGGCAGGTGTGCTCATGGCAGGTTTTCTGTTTTATCTGATAATGGGTATCAGTGCATATCTGATGAGCAATACACACGATCAGGGAATCATCATGGGTACTACTGTAAAAGTAAAAGCAGCACCTGACACTGAAAGTAAAGACATGTTTGAACTGCACGAAGGCGTAAAGGTGCAGGTAACAGATGCGACTCAGGAATTCTGTAAGATATCGCTGCCGGATGGCAAGACCGGCTGGCTGGCTTGTGCAGAGATCAGGAGGTTGTAGACAAGCCGCAAACTACGGGCATCCGGTTGGATAACATATTCTTCTTTCCTGAAGCCTGTAGTTTGCGGCTTAAAGCTTTTCTATCCTATCCATAAACTCTTGCTTGCGATGTCGGGATACCGGTATACAACTACCATCGCTCATAATAATATCTCCTCCATCTCCTTTGATATACCGGTCCATATAATTTAGATTGACCACATAACTGTGATGTACTCTGAAGAAACCTTTGTTCTTCAACTGTCCTTCCACTTCCTTTAGCGAGCGACATACCAGAGAAGGCTCCGTGGCATTCACCAGATGTACGAGCGTTGTTTCTCCATCAGCCACACAGTATAGAATATCTTTTACCAGCAACATCCTCAGTCCTTCGGGACTCGGTAGCGCCAGTCTTTCTCCAGGGTAGAGGTGTTGATGCAATACCTCCAATATGGAAGTATCCGATTTGCTCCCGGGCTGTACTTTTTGCTGGCGACGGGCCATGGCCTTATCAACGGCATCTACCAGGTCATCCCTGATGATGGGTTTGAGTAAATAGTCCAGCGCATTATGCCGGATAGCATCCAGTGCATAATGATCATATGAAGTGGTAACAATAATGGAAAAGCTGGCGTCTTTACACGCCTTCAGCACGTCAAATCCATTCAGACCCGGCATCTCGATGTCCAGGAAAAGTAGGTCCGGCTGGTATTTTTCTATTGCCTCCAATGCAGAAATCCCGTCAGCGCAAACTGCCACTATATTAACTGCAGGGCAATGCTTCTCCAGCAAAAGCTTCAAAACGCTTCGGCTAAGTTTTTCATCATCCACGATAATGGTGCGCATGTCGTATTTATTCTTGTCCCCAAAGACCCTCCGTCAGCATAAGAATAGCATAGGCGAGGGTTTATAAAAAATACAATATTTAGTGTAAAGATGTGAAAGTTTATTTTACGCAGATGACGTTTTTATACATTACATTACCCCTTCTCTGGCAGCTGCCTGCTGCATATTAATTATAACAACGTGACCGTCAGGTTGTTTCAATTCATTGTAAAGCTCCTGCTCTGTGATGCCGGCACTCATATTATACCGCTCATTAATGGCCCGTAATCTCGCCACAGCGATACTGATACCTTTGGAAAGATGGGCTTCATCTGCAGGAGGATCCTGATTAACGCCGTTATCTTCTATTCTGACAATAAGCATTTCATTAGCACGGCTGATACAGATACGGAGGCAACCCCCGCTTTTTGTGGGTCTTAATAGCAGGCGTCTCCAGATAGCCTCCTGTATATATGGCTGAATGATCAATGGTGGCACAAAAGTGACCTGCTGGAATACATCCGGGGCAATGTCCAGTTCATAGTCAAACTGAGCACCGAAACGTAGCTGTTCCAGCTGTAAGTACAGTTCCAGAGCCTCTATATCTTCTTCTAAATTAACCCATTCCTTATTGCAGTTGCGAATAATAAGGCGCATCAGACGGGCAAACCGTGTGAGGTAAAGGGAAGCAAGATCGGTACTGGTAGTAAGGATGTAGTGGTGTATAGCATTCAGACTGTTAAAGATAAAATGCGGATCCATCTGCGCCTGAAATGCATGCATTTCCAGGTGTATCAGCTGCTGTTGCCTGCTTATCTCTTTTGTTGATGCCTGCTTTATGCGCCGTTCCCTGACATAGAAGACACAGCAGATCATGATCAAACTCAACAGAAAAAACACCCAGTACGGCCAACCTACTGCATTGAGTATGTTAGAGCAAAAAACCAAATTTCTAAAGGTTTGCGAAAGGATATAATATAAGTCCCTTGCAAAGTCGTACACTCCGGCAGGCACGATCATGCAATGTAGTCAAGACTGGTGCTAAATATCCATCAATTCCGCTTGCCGGGAAAGGGGCAATTATTACAAGGCAGCATTTGCAGAACAACCGGGGCAAAAATCAGGGTAACTGGTAACAATGGCTATTCGGTAAATTTATATCCCACCCCTCTTACGGAATGGAAATACCTAGAATTCCGGCTGTCTTCTTCAAAATATTTACGGAAGTTCAATATGAAGTTATCTATAGTACGGGTAGTAGGGTAGACGTTGTAGCCCCAAACCACCTGCAGGATCTTTTCACGGGTCACGACCTCTCCCTTGTTCTCAATGAGCAGTTTCAGGAGCATGGTCTCTTTTTTACTCAGTTCATAGTGTTTGCCATCTTTGCCGATACATTCCTGAGCGGCAAAGTCGATTTCATTATTACCGAAGTGATATACGGTAGAAACACTATCCTTATCCTGAATACGTTTGTTTTTTACGATCAGCTTTTCCACTCTCAGGAGCAGTTCTTCCAGGTTGAAAGGCTTTGTCATGTAGTCGTCCCCACCTTTTTTCAGGCCCAGCACGCGGTCAGCACTGCTGTTCTTAGCGCTTAAAAACAGGATAGGTACTTCATTGTTCTGGATACGGATGTTCTCGCAAACGGCAATACCGTCCATTTCCGGAAGCATGATATCCAGTATAATCAGGTCAAAATATTCGTTCTTTACCGCCTTTAAAGCAGCGGTACCATTATCTACAGCCGTTACTTCATATCCCTCCAGTTCCAGGTTCAGCTTCAGCGCTTCCTGGAGGTTCTCTTCGTCCTCTACCAGTAGTATGGATGCTTTAGTAGCTTCCTTCATAGTTAATAATTGCTATCACTAATTTACACTCTTTGAATGGAATATACCGGCCATGATATCTCAAAACTGGCACCTGCGGGTATATTATCTTTCACGACAATCGTTCCTCCATGCTGCTGTACAATCTTTCTGCTGAGAAACAGCCCAAGTCCGGACCCTTTCGCTTTACGCGTATTTTCATTGCCTATACGATAAAACTTGAGGAATATCCTTTCCCGTTCGTCCACTGGCACCCCAGGCCCTTCATCGGTAACTTTCAGCTTTAACACGTTGTTACTGCATTCTTCCAGACTCACATCGATTCTGGTATTCCGGGGGGCATATTTCACGGCGTTTTCTACGAGATTGCTCAGTAAGATCTGCAGCATGAACTTATCTCCGTTGACCCAGACATCAGGCAAAATATGTGCCTGTATCGTATGTGTCGAAATGCGTGACTGGATTTCCTTTACCCCGTTTTCCAGCAGGAAAGAAAAGTCAATATCCTCCCGGAACAATTGGTAACGCTGAGACTCCATTTGTGAAGCCAGCAATATATTATTACAAAGCTGGTCCAGCCGGTTGGTTTCCCGGATGGTATTGTCTAGTAGTTTTAGTCGCTTATCCTCGTCCAGCTTATGTTTGCGGAGTGTTTCAAGATTAAGTTTAGCGGCAGCTATCGGCGATTTTAATTCATGTGTCACCGCCATCATAAAGTTTTGCTGCTGCTGTGAAAGACGCATTTGCTTCCAGATGGCACGGTAAACGAAGAACCCACCCAGTAAAATGATGGCCAGAAAAATAAGTCCTTCTCCAAAGAACATGACAGAACGTCTCTCTTCTGTAGTCTGTATGCGCGTCAGCTCCTGATGATATTCGACAGGATGTGCAATACTGTCAGTACGTAAAACAAGGTTTTGTATCTCAAACCGGGTGATCTGCTCGCTTTGATTAAAAAGCAGCACCCCCCACCATACCAGTGCGAGAATGGTATATGCCAGCACAAAAAGATAAATAAAGGAGATCGCTCTCCCTTCCTGCATATTACGGAATAGCTTTTTCATTTTTTCGTAAACCGGCTTTCTCGATCCGCAGGCCTACATTCATAATATCGGGCAACGGATTTTGCCGCATGTTTTGTTCAAAAGTAAACTTGTAGGTTCCCGGTCTGTCCAGAATTGCTTTCTGCTGAATAGGGATCCTGTGCTCATAGATGTCATCCAGTCCGCTACCCAGCCATTTGCCCGATACGTCGGCCAGTGGCAGTTCCACGCGCTGTGCCACCGGCTTGTCACCGGGGAACTGCGTATGAACCAGCAGCCAGATGTTACTGTAAGGGTAGGAGTCCTTATGCCTTACATTCACATAAATGTTATAAAGATAGGCCGTATCCTGAGGCTGCACGGTCACCTCAAAAACGGGTTTATTAGCATAAGCCCACTCATGTCCCGGAATATCCAGGTTCTTTTCATAGGTATCCATTTTCAGGGGCTGACAGGAAGCTACTGCAAGTAACATTCCCGCGGCCGCCATCATCCGGCAGAGTCTATTCATATTTTATTGAAAATACGTTTATTACGTAAGGAACTATGTCCTTCTTACAATACATTCAACACCTGCTCTTTCGCTTTTTCCAATTCATCCTTCATCAACACCACCCATTGCTGAATGCTGGCGTCGTTGGCTTTTGAACCGGTTGTATTGATTTCTCTACCTACTTCCTGCAGCACAAATCCCAGTTTTTTACCTTTCCCCGGATCGCCGTCTGCCAGGATTTCCTTGAAATAACGGCAGTGATTCTCCAGTCTTATCAGCTCTTCTGAAATATCCAGCTTCTCTAAATAGAAGATCAATTCCTGCTCCAGACGGTTTTCATCCACATTTTCCTTACCCACATGTTCTGCCAGCAGTCCTTCCAGACGCTGACGCACCTTGTCTTTACGCAGCGGATCCAGCTCTCGCACTTTCGTGCAATAAGTCCCTATGTTCTCTATACGCAACAGCAGATCGGCTGACAGCATCTTTCCTTCATCTGCACGATGTGCATCCAGATCAGCTACTGCCTGTCTGATCACATTCTCAACTTCCTGCCACTCTTCTTCAGAGATCTGTTCTGTCGCAGGCGATACCACTTCCGGTAATTTCATCAACACATTCAGCATATCCTCCTGCGGAAGGTTTAATTCTGTAGCCAGCGTCTTAATGGACTGATGGTAATACTTCGCAAGATCGGTGTTGATTACCACCGGACGCGTAGCTCCATTCTGCCTGATATTTACCGTTGCATCCAGCGTACCACGCAACAAAGACTGCTGCATTATATTACGGATGTCAAACTCATAAGGCTTTAATAATGGCGATATTTTAAGGTTCACCTCAAACTGCTTACCATTCAGCGATTTCACTTCCACAACAATCGTAGTTTCCCCCTTGGTTATTTCCGCCCTTCCAAAGCCGGTCATTGATTTCAGCATAATAGAGATTTGTAGGCAACAAACCTACCTAAATTAGCCCAAAACGCAAAGAATACGTCCGGTAATCCATATACTGTTTCTGCACCTCCCGGCTCAACGCCCGCCGGCACCTTCCAATATATGCCTCCTAAAACAGCAGATCGAAGATCTCTTTCCGCTCCATTTCCCGCATCTGGCCCGGTTCCAGCCCCTCCACCGTAATGCGGGCTATGCGGTAACGGATAAGTCTCAACGTCGGGAATCCTACTGCAGCTGTCATTTTTCTGACCTGTCGGTTTTTTCCCTCCCCCAGGGTCAATCTGATCCAGGGTGCGGGGATCAGCTTACGGAAACGGATAGGGGGATTCCGTTCCGGAACCGGAGGCTCTTCCTCAAATATAGCCGCCTGACAGCGACGGGTCTGATAGAGCTTTCCATCTATAGAAATCTTCACCCCCTGTTTCAGCTGTTGTATCGCTTCCACATTTACCGCACCATCTACCTGCACCCAATATTCCCGCTCATGCGCAAATTTGGGATCCAACAACCGGTGATTTAAAGATTTATCGTTTGTGAGGATGAGCAAACCCTCACTGTCATAGTCCAGTCTGCCTACCGGATACACATCCGACGGTACGTCGAAATAGTCCGCCAGACTGGCCTTTCCCTCTTCCTTCCCGAACCGTGTGAGTACCTGAAAAGGCTTATATATTATATAATATTTAAATGGCATACCCAAAGTAGTAAGGTCGTACGATTATTTTGGCCGTAAATTAGTAATTTTGCCAACTGAAACTTATGTGTACGCCTTACCATAATGCCTCATGTGCGAATTGCCAGGACCGCTTTGGATCAATTTTATTCAAGGCTGAGAAGTGTAATCTGGAAGAAATAGAGTCCGCGAAAGTTTGTACTACTTACAAAAAAGGACAGATTGTATTCCAGGAAGGCGCTTACCCGTTCGGCATTTATTGCGTAAATACAGGCAAAATAAAATTATCCCACTGTGGAGACGATGGCCGCGAACAAATCGTTCGTCTGGCCAAACCCGGCGATATTATAGGTTATAAAGCGCTGCTCAGCGCTGAACGCTATACCGCTTCGGCAATAGCCCTCGACGACTCCTCCGTCTGCTTTATTCCGAAAGACCTTTTCATGAGCGTATTGCAGAAAGATGCCAGCCTTTCCCTTGAAATGATGCGTATCCTTGCCAGTGAACTCAGAAAAGCAGAAATGAAGATCACCCATCTGGCACAGAAGCCAGTACGTGAACGCCTCGCCGAAACACTCCTTTTCATCAGAGAAACCTATGGGGTAGAACAGGATGGCAGCACCCTCAACGTTCGCCTTTCCCGCGAAGAGATCGCCAATCTGGTCGGAACCGCCACAGAATCAGCCATCCGCCTGCTCTCTGAATTTAAAAAAGACGGTCTTATTGAACTACAGGGTAAAAAGATCCGCCTGCTGAACCCGGAAGAACTGACCCGGACCGCCAACCTTCAGGACTAGATCCGTTTCCTCCACAAAGATATTACGACCTTACTCCCCGCTTACTGACACAGATCAGTCTCCCCTTTGATACCCATCATTGCCCCCCTTTTTATATACAGGTAGTTTTGCAACAAACCGTTTATCATGGCAACTATCGCTGTCATTCCTGATACAAAATTGCAATGTGCACACTGTGGAGAAGACTGTCCGGACAACAAAATTGTACTGGAAAACAATCACTTCTGCTGCGAAGGATGCAAATTGGTATACGAGATCCTGAATGAAAACGGACTTTGCGATTATTACACGCTGAACGAAAATCCCGGTCAGTCACAACGTATCACGGTTCGTAAAGACAAATTTGCCTTCCTCGACGATAAAAAAATCCAGCAACAGCTCATACAATTTCAGGATGACAACCAGACCCATATTACTTTTTACATCCCACATATCCATTGCAGTTCCTGTCTCTGGCTCCTGGAAAATCTCCATCGGCTGGATGCCGGCGTTCAACGGGTAACTGTCAACTTCACCCGTAAAGAAGCCCTCGTCATTTTCAGGCAACAGGAAACTTCCCTGCGACATATCGCCGAGACGCTGACAAGTATCGGTTATGAACCTTATATCAGTCTGCAGGACCTGCGTCAGAAAAAACCACGCATACAACGTGATCTTGTATATCGGCTCGGCGTAGCCGGCTTCTGCTTCGGCAATATTATGCTGCTCAGTTTCCCTGAATATTTTTCTAACTATGGCTACTCCGACGAAAAAATGAACCACCTTTTCCGTTGGCTCAATCTCAGCCTGTCCCTGCCTGTGTTCTTCTACAGCGCACAGGTGTTTTTCCGGTCTGCCTGGGGTGGATTGAAAACCGGCTTTCTGAATATTGATGTACCAATCGTTCTGGCCATCATTGTTACTTTCATCCGCAGCCTGACAGATGTATTCAGCGAACAAGGAGCTGGTTATTTCGATTCCATGACCGGGATTGTCTTCTTTATGCTTGTTGGTAGAATATTACAGGATAAAACTTATCAGGGGCTCTCTTTTGATCGCGACTATACTGCCTATTTCCCCATCGCTGTATCAGTGCTGAAAAACGGACAGGAAGTACCTACCGCCTTACCTGATATCCGCAATAATGATACCCTGCTCATTCACAATCAGGAATTGATCCCCGCTGATGGTATTCTCGTAAAGGGCAATGCTATCATAGATTACAGCTTCGTAACAGGAGAGGCAGTACCTGTACACAAAGCTACCGGCGAAATCGTATATGCGGGAGGAAAACAACTGGAAGGAAATATTGAGATCCTCACCATTAAAGAAGTAGCTCAAAGCTACCTCACCAGCCTCTGGAACAGAGAAGAACTGCGCGCTCCTGAGAATAAACAGGTGTCCTTTATCCATATGCTCAGCCGTTATTTTACATGGGTAGTATTGAGCATTGCTGTCATCGCGGCCACTTATTGGTGGGCGCATGATCCATCCCGTATATGGCCGGCCGTGACCGCAGTACTGATCATTGCCTGCCCCTGTGCCTTGTTGCTGGCGGCTTCTTTTACCAATGGACACATTTTACGCATCCTCAGTCGCCGACATCTTTACCTCCGTAATGCGGATGCGATTGAACGTCTGGCAACGATAGATCACATTGTATTCGACAAAACGGGTACACTTACCGGCAAAGCAGAAGCAACTATCTCCTATGAAGGACCAATACTTACTCCCGAAAAATTGATGGCGATCGGTACACTGGCGGCACAATCTAATCACCCGCTCAGTAAAATGATCTCCAGCTTTTGCGGCAAAGATGAACGCCTTCCTGTCCGCAATTTCAGAAGTATTGAAGCCAAAGGGATCAGCGGCTGGATAGAATATAATTTCATTCAGCTGGGAAGTGCTGCTTTTATCGGTGCAGAGAACAATACCAGTACAGATGGCAGTACCGTATACATAAAAATTGACGGCCATCAGGCTGGTCGTTTCATCATTCGTCATCAATACAGAAGTGGCATACAATCCTTGTTACAGCAGCTACAGCACCAATATTCATTATCCCTGCTCTCCGGTGATAATGACGCGGAAAGTGCCTATCTGCAAAAAATCATGGGTCCTTCTGCCAGTCTGCATTTTGCACAAAAACCAGCAGACAAACTGAATTATGTCGTTTCATTACAACAACAGGGACATCGTGTATTAATGATAGGGGATGGGCTGAATGATGCCGGAGCTCTGAAACAAAGTGATATAGGCATTTCCCTGACAGAAAACAGTAACAATTTTACACCCGCCAGCGATGGTATACTTGAAGCAGCAGAACTGATCCGGCTTCCCCGGCTGATCAATACCTGCAGGAACAACAGACGTATCATTATTATTACTTTCATCATTTCCTTACTCTACAACTTCATCGGTCTTTTCTTTGCTGTACAAGGTAGTTTTTCTCCTTTGACAGCGGCTATACTTATGCCCGCCAGCTCCATCAGTATTGTATTACTGACCTACGGTCTGAGCGAGTGGATGAACAGATCATGATATGAATCAGTATACTGGTTGAGCAGCATCATCGTACCCCCACCCGCAACAGGCTAGCTTTGTTCATAGAAATTAAAACCAATTACTATGAGCGTGATCATCATCCTTCTCGGAGCCAGCCTGCTGGTAGCCATATTCTTTCTGGCGGCTTTTATATGGTCAGTAAGGAATGGACAATTTGAAGATAATTTCTCTCCTGCACATCGTGTACTGTTCGAAACCAAACCGGCCGAAACGACCTGCAAATCAGGGAATGCCTGTACAAACACCAACTGTAAATCACGCATCTGCCAGCATAACTAACGCTCCTCTTTATACTAGCAACGCATCTCTTATCATTCGTAATTGAACAAACATGTCTCTCGAAAAATTTTCGTACGATAACCGTACCGTGAAATGGTTTGCATACGCCTGTATCGGCTGGGGGCTGATCGGTATGCTTGCCGGATTATGGGCTGCACTGGCACTCGTGCTTCCTGATCTTAATCTTGGTTATGCACCTACAACATTTGGCCGTCTCAGACCTGTTCACACCAACGCTGTCATCTTCGCTTTTGTAGGTAACGGTATATTCATGGGTGTGTATTACTCCCTCCAGCGCCTTTGTAAAGCACGAATGTTCAGCGACCTGCTGAGTAAAATTCATTTCTGGGGATGGCAGGCTATTATCGCAGGTGGCGCTATCACACTGCTGATGGGCTGTACTACCGGTAAAGAATATGCAGAACTGGAATGGCCTTTCGATATCGCCATCACACTGATCTGGGTGGTTTTTGGCGCCAATATGCTCGGTACAATCCTTCGTCGTCGTGAAATGCATCTGTACGTAGCCATCTGGTTCTACATCGGTACATGGGTAGCTATCGCGATGCTGCACATTGTGAACTCTTTTGAGATGCCGGTCTCCTTCCTGAAAAGCTACTCCTGGTACGCAGGTGTACAGGATGCACTGGTACAGTGGTGGTACGGACACAATGCCGTGGCCTTCTTCCTGACCACCCCTTATCTCGGACTGATGTACTACTTCGTGCCTAAAGCGGCCAACAGACCCGTATATTCTTATCGCTGGTCTATTATCCACTTCTGGGCACTGATATTCATTTATATCTGGGCCGGACCTCACCACCTGCTATACACCGCATTGCCTGAATGGGCACAATCACTGGGAACAGTATTCTCTATCATGCTGATCGCGCCTTCCTGGGGCGGTATGCTGAACGGCCTGCTGACGCTGCGTGGCGCATGGGACCGTGTAAGGGAAGATGCTATCCTTAAATTCTTCGTAGTAGCGCTGACCTGCTACGGTATGGCCACATTTGAAGGGCCGATGCTGTCACTGAAAAACGTGAACGTAATCAGCCACTACACTGACTGGACCATTGCACACGTACACGTAGGAGCACTGGGATGGAATGGCTTCCTGACATTTGGTATCCTGTACTGGATGTTGCCTCGTCTGTTCTCCACACAACTATATTCCCGCAAATGGGCTAACACGCACTTCTGGCTGGGTACACTGGGTATTATCTTCTATGTTATTCCGCTTTACTGGGCTGCCTTCACACAGAGTATGATGTGGAAACAGTTTACACCGGAAGGACAGCTGAAATTCCAGTTCCTGGAAACCGTGGCAACCGTTGTGCCGATGTATGCGCTTCGCGGATTAGGTGGCGTACTTTATATCTCCGGTGTGATACTGATGATCTTCAACCTCGCAAAGACTGTCCGCAGCGGATCATTCATTGCCAACGAACCGGCTGAAGCAGCACCATTACCAAAAGAAGTACATACACATGGTAAATCTCACTGGCATAACTGGATTGAACGCAGACCTATACAACTGGCAGTTTTCAGTCTGATCGTAGTAGGCATAGGTGGTATACTGGAACTGATTCCTACCTTCCTCGTAAGAAGTAACATCCCTACCATCACCAGTGTAAAACCATACACACCGCTTGAATTGCACGGTCGTGATGTATACATCAGAGAAGGATGTTACACCTGTCACTCCCAGATGATCCGTCCCTTCCGTGATGAAGTGGCGCGTTACGGCGAATATTCCAAAGCCGGTGAATTCATTTACGATCACCCGTTCCAATGGGGTTCAAAAAGAACAGGTCCGGACCTTGCAAGAATAGGAGGAAAATATCCGCACTCCTGGCATTACAACCATATGCTCGACCCCACCTCTATGTCTCCGGGTTCTATCATGCCGCAATATCCATGGTTATTTGACGAGAAGATCGACAAAGCCAAAACACCGGCAATGATCAATGCAATGCGCAAACTGGGTGTGCCTTATCCTGTAGGCTACGAAGCGAAAGCAAATACCGATATGCAGCAACAGGGGGAAGCAATTGCAGCAACGCTGAAAAAAGATAAACTGGAAGTATCCTCAGATAAAGAAATCATCGCATTGATCGCTTATCTGCAACGTCTGGGTACAGACATCAAATCGAATACAATCGCGGAGAAAAAATAATCTGAACAATTGTAAATCAAGCAAGACATGAAGTTTATCAACTACCTGGAATCTATCACAGGCGTAAGCATTTATCCGCTTTCCTCCCTGGTCATCTTTACAGTATTCTTTGTATTAGCTGCATGCTGGGCATTCAAAGCAGATAAAGGCATGATAGATCATATCAGCAACATACCTCTGGATGATCACTGATGACAACATGCGCATTTTACTATTCTCCAATTGCAACATTATGAACAAGAAATCAATCACTATAACAAGCCTTTTCTCCCTATGCCTGTTGAGCGCCCTTCCGGCAGCAGCACAGTACAAACCTGAGCCCCCATCAGAGCTGGGACATCCGGTTGCGATTGTGTTACTGACAGTCATCATCGGACTGCTCATCGCGATCGTAGTACTGGGAAGCGCTGTGATCAGTGCCATGGATATTTACAGAGAACGTGTGAAGAGTGAAAAAAGTAAACCGGTTGTTTCCGCTATCCTGCTCCTCGTCGGATTACTTTCTGCCAACAGCCTGTTTGCACAGGATGCAAAAGAAACGGCGGAAGCAACAGCCACTGTGGCTCCCAATATCATCAGCGGACTTTCTGACACCTCCTTTTACCTCCTGATATCTGTGATCACATTGCAGATCATGATCATCTTCTCCCTCCTCTATACATTACGTGTACTGGTTGGTATGGAAAGGAAAAGGAAAGTAAAAGCCGCGGTTCCCGGCAAACCTGTAAAACACTGGTTTGAACGTCTTAATGACACCAGAACACTGGATGAAGCATCAGAACAGGACGAAGATATGGGGCACGATTACGACGGTATCCGCGAACTGAACAACCCGACGCCACCATGGTGGAGATGGGGCTTCATTTGCAGTGTGGTATTTGCAGTTGTATATGTCTGGCGATTCCAGATATCTCATTCTGCTCCCACCCAATTGGAAGAACTGGCCATTGCTGAAGCAGCTGCTGCGGAAGCAAAAGAGGAATACCTGAAGAATGCGGCTAATAATATTGATGAAAACAATGTCACCCTGCTGACCGGAGCAGACGATATTGCTACCGGACAAAAACTCTTCTCGTCTAATTGTGCGCCTTGTCACGGTGCACAGGGACAAGGGATAGTAGGACCTAACCTGACCGACGATTATTGGCTGCATGGGGGAAAACTAAAAGCCGTCTTTTCTACCATCAAATATGGTGTACCTGAAAAAGGAATGAAGTCATGGAAAGATGATTTCTCACCGAAACAACTGGCACAACTGGCCAGCTATATCAAAAGCATTCATGGTTCCAATCCTCCTGATCCAAAAGAAGCACAAGGCGCATTGGAAAAAGAATAAGAAAAAGCATTTGTGATGGAAGAAACGTTCAGAGATAGCATCGCTACCGTTGACAGACAGGGAAAAAGAAGCTGGATATTCAGCCAGCAACCGAAAGGAAAATTTTATAACGCAAGGAGTGTGCTGAGCTTCCTTTATTTTCTTGCGTTTTTTGCCGGACCGTTCATTCAGTTGAACGGCCGGCCCCTGTTTTTATTCAATGTTGTAGAAGGTAAGTTCATCCTGTTTGGCGCCATATTCTGGCCACAGGATTTTTTCATTTTCGGTCTGGCCATGGTGGCTTTTATTCTGTTTATTGTATTATTTACCATGGCCTTTGGCCGCCTGTTCTGCGGATGGGCATGCCCGCAAACCATTTTTATGGAAATGCTGTTCCGCAGAATAGAATACTGGGTCGAAGGGGATGCTGCAGCACAGAAGATGCTGCGACAAGCGCCCTGGAATACCGATAAAATAATAAAGAAAACAAGCAAACATATCCTCTTTTACCTCCTGTCTTTCCTGATTGCCAATACCTTCCTGGCTTATATCATTGGTATTAAAAGTCTGACAGCAATCATCACCGGACCGGTAGCTGAACATACCGGCGGACTGGCAACCATGGTCATTTTTGCAGGTGTGTTTTATAGTGTGTTTGCCTTCTTCAGAGAGCAGGTATGTACGATCGTATGTCCATACGGACGCTTACAGGGTGTATTACTGGACAGAGATTCTGTGGTAGTCGCCTATGATTACACCAGAGGTGAACCCCGTGGACATTTCAAAAAGAATGCAGATAACAACCTCGGCGATTGTATTGATTGTAATCAATGCGTGAAGGTCTGTCCGACTGGCATCGACATCCGCAACGGTACACAGCTCGAGTGTGTCAATTGTACGGCCTGCATAGACGCCTGTAATTTCATGATGGAAAAAACCGGTCGTCCATTGGACCTGATCCGTTATGCATCTGAAAATGGTATCGCCAACAAACAGCCCTTACGCTTTACTCCTCGTCTGAAGATCTATACTTCGATACTGGTCATTCTACTGACGGCCATCACGTGGATGTTAGCCAGCCGCAAACCTGTCAGCGGTACAATTATCCGGACTGCAGGTATGTTATATCAGGAAAGAGGGGTTGACAGTATCTCTAATCTCTACCGGATCAAGCTTGTCAACAAAACGACCGCTGATATTCCTCTGACGCTCAGATTGGAAGATATATCCGGTAAAATAGAACTGCTGGGCCACCCACAGATACTTGTAAAAGAAGAAGACCAAGGTGAAGGTATTTTTTTTGTGATACTGCCTCGCACAGCCATCAGCAAACGTAAAACACCTCTTCGCATCTCTCTTTACGAAGGAGATAAAAAGACCGGTACACTAAATACAACTTTTCTGGGACCGGCCAGATAACTCACAACTGATAAAATTTACAGTCATGAACTGGGGTCATAAAATCATCATTGTATTCATACTCTTTGCAGCGGGCATTCTTACCCTTGTAACCAAAAGTATGCATACACGCATCGACATGGTCACTCCCGACTACTATGCAGCAGAACTGAAATACCAACAGGTGATCGATGGCAGGAGAGAGGCGGCATCTCTTTCCGCCCCTGTCAGCATCAATCAGTCTGTGCAATCTGTAGGGGTACTTTTCCCTGCAGAAATGCACGGCGTAGCCCTGAAAGGCACCGTATTGTTCTACCGTGCCTCCGATTCCCGTCAGGATGTTTCTGTGCCACTTAAAACAGACGAAAACGGACTGATGCTGATCAGTAAAAGAAGTTTTCAGAAAGGAAACTACTGGGTACAGTTACAATGGGAAGCTGGTGGTAAAAACTACTTCCAGGAGCACTTAATCACCGTCAACTAACAGCGCATGTTCCTGACATTGTTATACGCCTTATCCATGGGTTTTATCGGCAGTTTCCACTGTATCGGGATGTGTGGGCCTATTGCCCTCACCTTACCTGTACAGCATCTGGATGGTGTACATAAACAAATAGGCATTCTTTTATACAATGCCGGCAGGATCACTGCATATACTATTCCGGGTACCATCGCCGGATGGCTTGGACGACAATTCTTTCTGGGAGGGTTACAGCAATGGTTGTCAGTGACGCTCGGATGTGGTATACTGGTGTTTATCTTATGCCGCTATGTCCTGAATAAGGTGCATATCCGGATGAATACCAGTTTTTATGATCGCCACATCAAAAAAATGCTGGGCAATCTCCTGCGGCGCAGGCAATTACGTACGCTGTATGGGATCGGCTTCCTGAATGGGCTTTTACCCTGCGGACTTGTGTGGTTTGCAGTTACCGGCGCCATTGCCACCGGCAGCTACGTACAGGGCGCCCTGTTCATGATGGCTTTCGGATTGGGTACCTTACCCGCAATGATCGCCATTACCTGGTGCAACGATCTTATCAGTATCAACTTTCGTAACCGTTTACGTCGCTGCATACCTTATGCAATGACCGTCATGGCACTCCTCCTGATCATGCGCGGACTTAATCTCAACATTCCTTACGTCAGTCCGGTATTACCTGCTCCCAACGAAAAGGTAATGCAACACTGTTATAAACCTTCCTGATATGCAACTCATCAGAAAATATAATACCGCTGCCCCCCGCTATACCAGTTATCCGACAGTACCATACTGGGATGAATCCATTTTCGATACCGATAGCTGGAAGCAGGCTTTGCTGCAATCCTTTCGCGCCACAAATGATACAGAAGGAATCAGTATCTATATTCACCTGCCTTATTGTGAACAGTTGTGTACATACTGTGGCTGCAATAAGCACATTACAGTCAATCATGGGGTAGAAGCGCCTTATATTGCGTCTCTGCTGAAGGAATGGTCATTATACCTCCAATTGTTCAAACAACGGCCACGTATCAGGGAAATACATCTCGGTGGAGGCACCCCAACATTCTTTAGTCCCGAAAGTCTTCATCAGTTGTTATCACACCTTTATCTGCAGGCGGATCTGCTACCCGATGCAACACTCAGCTTTGAAGGACATCCGAATAATACCACCACGGCACACATGCTTACGCTCTATAATCTCGGCTTCCGCCGTATGAGCCTCGGTATTCAGGATTTTGACCTGCGGGTACAGGATATCATCAACCGTATACAACCTTATGAGACAGTGGAACGCGTAACTGCTACTGCCAGAGAGATCGGTTATACATCCATCAACTATGACCTTGTATATGGATTACCACTCCAGACTATCACCAGCGTAAAAGATACTATCAGCAAAGTCATGCAGCTGCGGCCTGATAGAATATCTTTCTATAGCTATGCACACGTTCCCTGGGTGAAAGGTGTCGGACAAAGGCGATATGCTGAAGAGGATCTCCCTAAGGACGAAGAGAAAAGAGCGCTCTATGAACTGGGTAAAACAATGTTTGCTGAAAGCGGTTATACAGAGATTGGTATGGACCATTTTGCCCTGCCACACGACAGCTTATACCATGCCTGCAATCAGGGTTCACTACACAGAAACTTTATGGGTTATACCGATCACCACACCTCTCTGATGATAGGACTGGGTGCATCTTCCATAGGAGACAGCTGGTATGCATACGCACAGAATGAAAAGAAGATCACTACCTGGCAACAACTGGTCAACAGTGGTCAGTTTCCTGTTGTAAGAGGACATATTCTCAATACAGAAGATCTGCTCCTTCGTCGTCATATCCACGCACTCATGTGTGGGTTGGGTACCCGCTGGACACCTGACAACAACGATAACAGCGTAGTTGAAGAAAGTCTGCAAAGGCTTACTGAGCTTGAGAAAGACGGATTGGTAGATATACAGTCCGGTAACGTCACAGTCACTGAAAAAGGCAGACCATTTATACGCAACATCTGTATGGCTTTTGATGCCCGCCTGTGGAGAAAGTTGCCGCAATCCCAACTGTTCAGCAATGCAATCTGATACTTCTTTCACTTATTTACCTCATTCTTATCACTTTATAAGCAACAGTATCCTCTCATCCAAATACGGGATACTTTTTCCAAAAAATGGAATTTCTAAACAACAGATATGACGCACGATAAAAACAACTTAGCTCTGCTTATTGAAGAGAAGAAAAAACTATAATGATGATCGGCGAAAATGCTTGTGGGGCGTGGATTCTAGCGGGCATTAAAAAAGTCTGACCGTGTTTACAATCAGACTTTCTTGTTATGTGAATGGGTTAGTAAGTACAGGGAACAAAAATTCCCTACACAATATTAAAAAGAATTTCATCACAAAAGAAAAAAATTGCAAACTTTTTTATTCACACCACTAAAAAAAGTGTGGATAACAACAGTTACAAAGAAGCGTTAAAACTTCGTCTCTCATCTTCATGAAACCACAACGTGTGAACAATAATATCGGATTCTCTACTACCTTTGCCTTACTAAACAACAGAAAACATGAAGTTTAACGAACCGATCGCGGTAACGGAAATAGCAGCATTCATAGGCGCTACGCTGGAAGGCGACGAGAAACTGATGGCCACCGGCATCAACGAAATACATAAGGTTGAACCAGGTGACATCTCTTTCGTGGATTTCGAAAAGTACTATGATGCCTGTCTGCGTTCTGCGGCGACGATTATCATCATCAATAAAAAAGTTACTTGCCCTCCGGGTAAAGTGTTACTGATAACAGACGATCCATTCAGCGCTTATGTGAAACTGGTTAAACGTTTCCGACCATTCCAACCTGCCACCAGTCCCATCAGCGATACCGCTGTAATAGGCGAGGGCACTATCATACAGCCGAATGTTTTCATCGGTAATAATGTTACCATCGGTACCAACTGCATCATCCATCCGAACGTAACTATTTACGACAACTCCATCATCGGTAACAATGTGATCATACATGCCGGCAGCGTGATTGGAGCTGATGCTTTTTATTTCAAGAAAAGAGCAAACAGAGAGGTGATGTACGACAAACTGGAAAGCTGTGGAAGAGTGATTATCGAAGATGATGTGGAGATTGGCGCAAGCTGTACGATAGACAAAGGGGTGAGTGGCGATACCATCATCGGTCGTGGCACAAAATTCGATAACATGATCCATATAGGACATGGTACGGTGATCGGCCGTAACTGTCTCTTCGCTGGTCAGGTAGGTGTAGGCGGTAAAGCACACATCGAAGACAACGTAATACTCTGGGGTCAGGTCGGCGTATCCAAAGACCTTACCATTGGTAAAGGTGCTATTGTGCTTGCACAAAGCGGTGTTCCATCTTCTCTCGAAGGAGGTAAGACTTACTTTGGTTCACCTGTAGAAGATGCCCGTACCAAAATGAAAGAACTCTCCTGGATCAAACGTATCCCTGAGATCTGGCAGAAGCTCGGTGGCAATTAATATTCTCTATAAAAGAGGCTTCATGCAGACACAACGCATGAAGCCTTTTTGTTTGTTTAAGCAAGACATATGTTCCGTTATCTCCTTACAGTAGTACTCATTATTGCCTCCGCTACGGCAGGTTTCTCCCAGAAAGGATTGTATGATGCCTCACAGGAATGGCCGGTTAAGATCGACGATGGCTGGTTCACTGCCCGGACCCTTACTTTTGGCCCTTACAGCACATCCTCCCGCAAAAACGGCATTGACCAGGATATAGACCTCTCTTTTATCAAATCTCCGCAGCATGCGTTTAATATCCGGGTAAAAGGCAAGGAGCAGGACATACTTATACAAGTGGCTCAGGCGGCCCATATTGCCTTCTCCGGGCTCTCTCTGCCCTCATTTCTGGACAAAATGCCCGCGACTGCACTCTTCTCCTACATAGGTATCAATGCGGCTAAAAACGAGCCGTTAAAGCAATGGCAGCTTATTCTGAAGGATATGAATTACCTAGAGCTGAATGACAATAAGCCGGCGGGAGTCCTGCGCTCCTCAGAGACGGAACTCCGCATTACGGCCAATAACCGTTTTGGCGCCCATAATTCCTATGAAAACATCTGTTATGAATTCCACCTCCGTAAACAGGTGGTAGCAGCTGTGATGACCGGGGCACATCCCCGTGTATGGATGAGCGCGGAAATGGAAGGAAATGCGCTCCAACCCATTCTGGCAGCGGCCATCGGCGCGCTGCTGGTCAGATAATGTTGTTTATTATTGTTTTTGCTCCTGCAGGAACGCCCTGCACATATCTGCAATCGTCTTTTCAAGGGGTATATAGGCAAAATCAGGCAATGCCTGTTGCAGCTTGTCGCTATTGTAAAAAACCTGCATTTGTGCCGTACGGGCAGTTTCTTTTGTGAGAATGCTCTTTTTACCGGTGATTTTGCTCTTCAACGCCTCCATCCTCCATACAATTTCAGCCATCCATGGCTTTACCGGTATGTGTGGTGCTTTCTTACCCAACTGCTCCGCCATCTGCCGGAACAGGTCATAATACTTCCAGTTATCAGTTGAAACCACAAAACGTTCACCGTCTATATCACTTTCCATCAGACGGTACATAACTTCCGCTACATCCCGGACATCGGTAAATCCATTGATGCCCTCCGTATAGTAAGGGAATTCCTTCCACGCATTTTTGATCAGCGCTCCTGAACCTTCATTCCAATATCCAGACCCCAAAATGATACTTGGGTTTACAATTGCTACCTCGAGTCCTTCTGCACGGCCTCTCCATACTTCCATCTCTGAGAAGTATTTACTGACAGCATACTTTGAATTGTTCTTACTTTCCTGCCACTCACAAGATTCATCCAGCTTCCCCGCTTTGGCTCTTCCCAACGCAGCAACGGAACTGACATGCACCAGCTTTCTGACACCAGCGTCAATGGCCATGTTAACTACATTCGCAGTCCCCTCCACATTCACCTTCATCATCGTGGCATGCTCTCCGGGACTAAAAGACACAACAGCAGCACAGTGATAGACTTTATCTATCCCTACCATAGCCTCTTCCAGCGAGATAACATCCAGTACATCTCCCTGGAACCATTCTATTTTATGCTGAATATCTTTTACCTGTTGAGGAATTTCTTTGCGGTACAATGCGCGTACCGGCTGCCCGACATTCACCAGTTTCCGTAATAAATGACTGCCTAAAAAACCTGTTCCTCCCGTTACTAAAATCATGAAGTAAGTCCCGTTTGGGTCAAAGATAATTATAAAATCCCTTCCCGGTTTTCTTTCCGAGTGCGCCTTCTTCTACTTTCTCTATCTGTAACGGACTGGGGGTAAAACGGGATGCCTTGTCATAGGCTTCATAAATTGAACGGGTAACCGCCAGATTCACGTCATTGCCAATCAGATCCATCAACGCAAAAGGCCCCATACGAAAGCCCGCGCTCTCCATTAAACGATCAATTTTTTTATAGTCTGCCACACCATCTGCCGCTATCTGCATCGCTTCCAGATAATAATGACGCGCCACCCTGTTCACAATAAAGCCCGGCGTATCTTTTGCCATTACGGGCGTCTTCCCCATCTTACCTGCCAGCGTATATAACAGCTCCGACACTTCAGGTGCTGTCTCATCGCCACTCACAATTTCTACCAGCTTCATCAAAGGCGCCGGATTAAAAAAATGCATCCCGGCAACCCGCTCAGGGTGCACAATATCTTTGGCAATAAGGGAGATAGAAAGGGAAGAGGTATTGCTGGCAAAAATGGTATCAGGTCCATTAACCTCCGCCAGCTTTTTAAACAGGTCTTTTTTGATGTCCGGTCTTTCTACAATCGCCTCAATAACAACGTCTGCCTGACACTTTTCGATATCCCCGGTGGTAGAGAAGCGTTGCAGTATGTCTGCTGTTGCTGACCGGCTCATACGTCCTTTGCTGACAGCCTTATCCAGATATTCTTCCAATCGCTGCCGGCTGCCGGCCAATGCGGCTGTCTGCAGATCATAGAGAATCGCATTATATCCGCTCATAGCCGCTACCTGGGCAATCCCGGCGCCCATTGTACCTGCGCCGCAAACAACGATAGTTTTTATCTGATCGATCGTTAACATAGTGGAATTTTTTCGGGGTAAAAAACAAAGGAGAAAACGGCGGTATATCAAACGCACGTTTTCTCCTTGTAAAAAAGATAATATAGTCTACCGTCAAAGTGCTCCCTCAAACTGCTCCAGGAACCTTGTATCGTTCTCTGAAAACAGGCGCAGGTCTTTGATCTGATAATTCAACATGGTGATACGCTCGATACCCATACCGAAAGCAAAACCGGTATATTTCTCAGGATCAATACCACAGTTTTCCAGCACTTTCGGATGCACCATACCACATCCAAGGATTTCAACCCAACCGGTATGTTTACAAACGTTACAGCCGGAACCGCCACAGATCTGGCAGGAAATATCCATTTCCGCACTTGGCTCTGTGAATGGGAAATAGGATGGACGGAAACGAATACGTGTTGTGTCTCCGAACAGCTCTTTCACGAAGTGATAAAGCGTCTGTTTCAGATCCGCAAATGACACATTTTCATCGATATACAATCCTTCTACCTGATGGAAGAAGCAATGCGCTCTCGCAGAAATGGTCTCGTTACGGTATACACGACCCGGGCAGATGATACGGATAGGCAGCTTTCCTGATTCCATCGCTCTTACCTGTACGGAAGAAGTATGGGTACGGAGCAACCAATCCGGATGCTTGCTGATGTAGAACGTATCCTGCATATCGCGGGCAGGATGATTCTCCGGAAGATTTAACGCCGTGAAGTTATGCCAGTCGTCCTCTATCTCAGGGCCTTCTGCAATGGCAAAACCCAGACGTTCAAATATGCTGATGATCTTATTTCTTACTACGCTGATCGGGTGACGGGAACCCAGTCTGTGTGGCTCTTCCGGCAAAGTCAGATCAATATCGGTGCTGGCGGCAGCGCCGTTTTCTTTCAGGTGCTCAAATTGAGTATACCTTTCCTCTGCCAGCTGTTTAAAGCCGTTCAGGACCTGTCCGAACTCTTTTTTACGCTCGTTAGGTACCTGCTTCATTTCGCCAAACATGGCCTTAACAATTCCTTTAGTTCCAAGGAATTTGATGCGGTATTGTTCAAGGTCCGCAGCTGTGGCTGGTTCAAAAGCCAGAATCTCCTGTTTGTAGGCAGCTATTTGCTGTTCTATCTGCTCCATAGGTCGCAAAGATAATTTAAAAGATCAGTTTATAACCAACCCCCCTTATATTCACGATCTGGACTCTTGGATCGTCTTTCAGATACCTTCTCAGTTTGGTAATAAACACATCCATACTCCTCGCGTTAAAGAAGCTGTCGTCTCCCCACAGATCAAGCAAAACAGTCTTCCTTTCCATTACCTGATTCAGGTTTTCCGACAATCTTCGCAGTATCTCTGCCTCACGGTGGGAGAGGAACTCCGTATGGTTATTACGGGTCAGCGTCTGCTTGGTATAGTTGAAAGTATACTGGCCGATGGTAATACTGTCATTATTGACAGCAGGAACAGCGCCTGAAGCATTTTTAAACCGCTCCAGCAAGGCCTTGATACGAACGATCAGCTCATCCATACTGAACGGCTTTTTCAGATAATCGTTTCCGCCCAGCTCAAATCCCTTCACGACATCTGTTGTCTGGGACTTGGCCGTCAGAAAAATGATCGGTGTTGTCTTATCCTGTTTTCTGATCTCAGTCGTCACCGTAAATCCGTCCATATTAGGCATCATGATATCCAGCACAACCACATCAGGCTGATGTTCCTGATACAAACGGAGGCCTTCTTTTCCATCCGCTGCATATAACATCTCAAAACCTCTCATTTCCAGGCTGTCTTTCACAATCTGTCCCAATTGCCATTCATCCTCTATCAGTAATACTTTCGACATAGTTGTACGTATTAAACCAGTATTTGTATGATAAATTCACTTCCTTTTTCCGGCTCGCTGTTGACAGATATAGTTCCGCCATGCAGCTCCACGATCTTTTTCACATAACTCAACCCCAATCCAAACCCTTTTACGTTGTGCAGATTGCCGGTAGGCACACGGAAAAAGGTATCAAAAATGTTCTGTTGATAGATCTTTGGTATACCAATACCATTATCTTTCACCTTGATTATCAGCTTACTTCCTTCCAGCGCGGTCTTAATATATACGGAAGGTTGATCACCGGAATATTTTATCGCATTGTCTACCAGATTGCTCACCGCATTGGTCAAATGCGTTCTGTCCACTTTTACCAGACGTTCTCCCACCAGATTATCAAAACGGAACTGTACCGGACGACCAGATTTCAGCTGGTGATTCGTAATGATGCTATCCATCATGTCACTAAGATCTGTTGGTTCTCTGAACAGCTCTATTTCTTCCCTCTCCTCTGCTGCAATATGCAATACTTTCTCCACGAGATCTGATAAGCGTTGCAATTCCTGCTTGGAAATATCCAGATACGTCTGGGTTTTACGCTGATCATTCAGTGCGTTAAAGTTCTGCATGGCTTCCACAGCAGCATATACGGTGGCTATAGGTGTCTTCAGCTCATGCGTCATGTTATTGATAAAATCATTCTTCACTTCTGATAAACGCTTCTGTTTCAGTATAGTACGCAACATATACACAAAACAGATGGTGGTCAGGACGAGCAACGCCAGCGATCCTACCAGCGTCCACATCATCTTTGCCAGTATATACTGTAAAGGCGATTCAAACTTTGCCTGCACAAACAGATTGCTGGCAGGATTGAATGGAATCTTGGACGTTTGTAATGGTGGTCTTTTTCGCAGACTATCTCTGAAACCCTCTCTTGAATAACCATTGAAATCAATATGGAAAGTATCCAGTTCATAATCCGTCAGGATTTGCCGGGAATGCAATTCAGCTGTAAATACGGAGTCCAGTTTCACCAGTTTCAGACTATCACTTGTCAGGTTATTCAGCAGTATCAGGTCTGATATCTGTCTCGCGAGAGTATCAGCATATTCACGTTTAGAAGGATCACTATTATAATGGGATTCTCTTCTGCGTTTAATCGTATCTGTTACAGGTTCACGTTGGAGGTGAATCGTATGCATCTCAGGCTCTCCGGGCGAAGGAGGTATATCGCGTGGTGACAGACGATACGGATCACGGTCACGATCTTTCCCGAAATTCCGGAAATACTTGCGCGCATCAGCAAACTGCTTGTTAAAAACTGCTGTACGTAGTGATTCATTGATGTCTTTATTGAACTGATCAAGCTGTATATGATAGGAGTTGTATAACCAATATCCCTGAAAAAGGTAAATACCGACTATACATACACACATTAGTATCAGAATATTGCGGATCCGCTGACGCATAACTGCCAATTTTCACTGTTAAGATGAGCTCCCCCGGCAAGGAGGGTATGGTGCAAAACTATTGGTTCCTGCTATACCCGCTCTATCCCATTAACAATAATTAACAGTAAATAAAGCTATTTAACCAACAAATGAAAACCGAATAATGACTTTTGTATCAGAAAAAATCAGAGCATATGAAGCACTTATCAAAGACTCTACTCAGCGCCGCACTGGTTGCCTTTACTGGCATGACGGCGTTTGCACAAGATAAAACTACCGGCGTAATCGACTACGAAGTGAATGCAAAAATGCCCCAGCGTGGTGGTGCAGAAGGAGACGGCGAAGAGCAGGTTATCACCTTTAATCAACATTTCTACTTCACCGGCGGAAAAGGCAAACTGGATACAGAACGCCCTAACTTCGGCGGTGGCCAGCGTCCTGGTGGTGGTCCCGGAGGTAATGGTCCCCGCGGCGGCGGTGGTCGTTTCGGTGGTATGCGCAACTTCGGAAATGCTTACGTAGACCTGACTGGAAAGAAATATCTCCAGATCTTCTCTAAACCAGAAGATACCACAAAGGTTTATTATGCCGAAGAAGCCTACGCAGCCGCAAAAGATCCAAAACTGAGCGATAAAACCAAAAAGATCGCTGGTTTAACCTGTAAAAAAGCCACTGTAACCGTACGTAACGAAGAATATACAGTATGGTACACACAGGACCTGCCTTTCAGCTACAGCCCGATCAATGGTCTGCTGCCTGATGGTAACGGGGTAGTACTTTCCGCTGAGGGTAGCCGTCGCTCCTTTAACGCACTAAAAGTAGATTTCAAACCTGTCACTACTGACATCTCTATACCTGCGAATGCAGAAAAAGTAACAGAAGATCAGCTGCGTGAAATGCGCCGCGACGCGATGCAGAAATTCCGTGAACGGCAGAATGGAAACTAGCTAAGAACTGTAAGTTTGCATCGTTTCCTCTTTTACCAATACCCTTTTCATGAAAAGATTTACCCTTATTGCTATAACACTGTTCCTGTTTGCGCTGACCACACAGGCGCAAACGGGACAGATAAAAGGTCTCCTGACCGACTCGTCTGCTGCACATCCCTTACCGGATGCAACAGTGGCCCTGCTGAACGGCCGGGATTCCTCCCTTGCTGCTACTGCCTTTACCGATAAAAAAGGCGCCTTCTCTTTCTCAGGCGTCGCCCTGGGTAACTACAGAATATATATCACGTTCCTGGGTTATAAACCAATATTTAAAAGCGTCACGCTTTCAGCCACCGATCCGGTGCTGGATATGGGAACCATACAGCTCAAAGGCAAGGGCCTGCTGCTGAACGAGGTAGAGATTATTCAGGAAGTGCCTCCGATCACCGTTAAGAAAGATACGCTGGAATTCAACGCCGGTTCTTTCAAAACAAGAGAAAATGCTGTGGTCGAAGACCTGCTGAAAAAACTACCGGGAGTTACCGTAGATAAAGATGGTACTATAACAGCACAGGGTGAAACAGTGAAAAGGGTATTGGTAGATGGTAAGCCTTTTTTTGGCGATGACCCGAAACTGGCTACCAAAAATCTGCCGACTGACATCATTGACAAAATTCAGCTGATCGATCGTAAATCAGATCAGGCACAATTTACTGGTATTGATGACGGAAACACAGAGAAAACAATCAATATCACGATCAAAAAAGACAAGAAGAAAGGCTTCTTCGGTCGCGCGTCTGCCGGCTATGGTGATAATGACCGCTTTGCTGTCAACGCAAGCCTGAACAGCTTCCGCGATAACAAACAATTGTCTTTTCTGGGAAGTGGTAACAACGTAAATAATCTTGGCTATACATTCAATGACGTCTTCAACTTCAGCGGCGGTAACGGCGGCGGGGGAGGAGGCGGTGGTGGCGGCCGTGCAGGCGGCGGCGGACGCGGCGCGGCACAATCCACCATCAGTAATCTGGGCGGCAATAATTCGAACGGTATCACCCGCAACTGGAACGCCGGTTTTAACTATAATCAGGACTTCAATTCCAAACTGAAAATAAGCGGTAGCTATTTCATTAACGATACAAAAACGGAAACAAAGAGAACGAGTGACAAACAGACCTTCCTTGCTGATACTACCTTTTATTACAATCAGCAATCAGGTTCTCTTACAGAAAATAAGAATCACCGTCTCAACATGCGGATGGAGTACCAGATCGACTCCATGCATTCGTTGATTGTAACCCCAACATTCTCTTATTCAGATGGTGGTACGACTTCCAGCAATACCTATCAGTCACTGGATGAAAACAAGATCCAGACGATTGACGGTGTGTCCAACAACAGAAGCCATGCTACGTCGCCAAACTTTTCTACAAACGCATTGTTCCGTAAAAAGTTCAATAAAGTAGGACGTACACTGAGTGCCAACCTGACTTTCGGTTATAACACCACCGACAGACAAAACTTCTTCAAAACACAGGATACACACCTGGGTTCTGATACGACAGACGCTTACTTTACCGGTTACGACAGAATGACCAATGCGGATAATAAAGGCCGTAATATGGGAGTACGACTCACCTATACCGAGCCGCTCATGAAAGATCGCTTTCTGGAACTGTCTTATGCATGGAACAATAATTACAGCTCATCAACAAACCTTACTTACGACGTCAACGGAGATAATGGTAAATACGACCGGCTGAATGATAGTCTGAGTAACATCTTTGAAAATACTTTCACTACGCAACAGGCAGGTATCGATATCCGCACGCAGAAACTGAAATATGATTATACCTTCGGTCTGAACGTACAATTTGCCAGTCTGTTAAATGATAATGTAAGTCGTAAAACACATATCGATCAGCGTACGGTGAATTTCTATCCGTCAGCATCATTCAACTATAATTTCCAGAGAGGCAAAAGATTGCGCTTACGTTACAATGGTAGTACTACACAGCCAACAGTAACACAGTTGCAACCACTGCCTGATCTGACGAGTTCACTGTATGTACAACAGGGTAACCCTGATCTGAAACCTTCGTTCCAGCACAGTATCAACCTTGGTTACAATACATTCAATAATAGCACGTTCCGTGGCTTTTTCACCGGTATCAATGCAAGTCTGACCAGCAATAAAATTGTAAACGCCAACCGCGTAGATACTTCCGGTAAGCAATACACGAAACCAATGAACGCCAATGGTGCATACAACCTGAGTGCATATGCTGTGAATAGTCTGCCAATTAAAAAGCTGAACACTACTGTGAGTCTGAATACCAATTTCAACTACAACAGAGATGTAAGTTTTGTAAGTGGTGGAAAAGATTTCTCCAGACTGGCAAGAACATACACGCAGAATTTTGGTGTAACACAGGGTATCAATTTCAACTATACATACAAAGAGTTGTTTGACTTCTCTACCAGCGCAAACGTTAACTACAGTGGTGCACGCTACGCGGTACAGCCGAACAACAATACAAACTATTTCAACTATTCGTTCGCATTTGACTACAATGTAAATCTGCCACTCGGATTTATCATCGGAAGTGATATCACTTATACGTTGAATGCCGGCCGGGCTGAAGGTTACAACGTGGACGTTACAATGCTGAATGCATTCGTTTCAAAAAGCGTATTCAAGAATAAGAGAGGCCTGATCAAATTCTCCGGTTACGACCTGTTACACCAGAACGTAAGCATCGCGCGTAACACAGGTGAAAACTACATTGAAGATGTGAACAACATGGTATTACAACGATACTTCATGCTGAGCTTCACCTTCTTCATTAACAAATTTGCAGGTAGTGGAAATGGAAACGGTAATGAACGTCGCCGGATGGGCCCTCCGGGAATGAGAATGGGTGCACCGATGGGTATGCCAAGGGGTTAGAAAGACAATACATTAAACGTAAAAGGTCTCACAAATATGTGAGACCTTTTTTTATTCAAATTTGATGTAAAATGACTCCGATGTTGATGATTTTTTGAAAGGTTGAAAGGATAACAAAGGTGGGGGCGTACTTCCTCATTCATACCTCCAGCTTTGAAACCTTACAACCTTAGTATTTTTTGTTGGTGCTCATGGCACTATACACCGGCTACCTTGTACCTGCGTACTTTTTGAGCCGTCTTGCGTTCCCTGATGCTTTGCGTGACTTTTCTTACTACCCAGCTCAGTGTAAATGTTGGAATGAAATCCAGACCAGGGAATAGTTCTTCAATAAAGTTGAACACACTTCCAAAAGCACCCAGGTTACTGCCAAACATCCTGTAAAAAATAATAGCAGAAATTGGGGCCCAGATCACGTCACTCACTTCTCCTAAAACCGGCACAGTATAACTTGCACATCCAATCAGGTCCATTACGATACAAGTCCATAATGCAGGGGTAAATCTTCTTTCCATAGACCTCCGCTTTAAATGTTAACAAAGTATAATCAAATAGCTTACCAATTTAAATTACGGTTGACCGGTATGGGAATTACGATGCGGCGTTGTGGCGTTTTTTGGGAGTAAATCTTTGTAATACAATCTATTAAAAAATGCTGATTTGTTCTCTCTGTGTATTCGTAATCCTTTAATCAAACATAATTGTCCTCTAAATAGTATAACGTATTGGCGCTATATAAAGTTACGAAGTATTTAACGTTACAGATCTACGGAATTTTAAATTGCGTAGTTTCACGTAAACTGTTTCCAACATGCTTAACGAAAATTCCCGCCGCGATATGATTAAAAAGGCTGCTGCTATGGCGTTTGCTTCCACATCTCTTGCTTCTCTGTCTACCCGTGTGATGGCGCACGAAAACAAGGTAGAGGAAAAACTGAAAGGCCAGATCAACCATTCCGTTTGTGCATGGTGCTACAATGACATTCCACTGGAAGACCTCTGTAAGGCGGCCAACAGAATTGGCCTCGCCTCCATTGATCTGCTGGATCCTAAAGATTTCGCCACCGCTAAAAAATATGACCTGACCTGTGCTATGGTGGCCTCCATCAATAAAGACTGGAACATCGGCCGGGGCTGGAATAGAGAAGCGCATCATGATCAGCTCGTTACGTACTACGAATACCTGATAGATGAGACGTCAAAGGCTGGTTTTACAAACCTGATCTGTTTTTCCGGTAACCGTGACGGACTGGATGATCAGGCTGGCATTGAAAACTGTGCGAAAGGGCTTAAACGTATAATGAGCTATGCGGAAAAGAAGAAAGTGACCATTGTAATGGAACTGCTGAACAGTAAGGTAAACCATCCTGATTATCAGTGCGACCACACCAGCTGGGGCGTGGAACTGTGTAAATCAATTGGTTCAGAACGCTTTAAATTGCTATACGATATCTACCATATGCAGATTATGGAAGGAGACGTGATCCGCACCATCCAGAATAATCACCAGTATTTTGCGCATTATCATACTGGTGGCGTTCCGGGCAGAAATGAGATTGACGAAACGCAGGAGTTGTATTATCCGGCTATTATGAAGGCGATACACGATACAGGCTTCAAAGGCTTTGTTGCACAGGAATTTGTGCCTAAGCGTGCCGATAAACTGGCTTCTTTGAAACAAGGTGTGGAGATATGTGATATTTAGTATTTCCAGTCCTGCTTCAGTATCCCCATCACCACCGTGTCTACATACTGTCCATGCAGTTTGGCACTGTGGCGAAGAATTCCCTCTTTGGCAAAACCAAGCCTGATGGGGATCTGGGCACTCCGCTCGTTCTGTAAAGCAAAGCGGATCTCTAACTTATTCAGCCTCAGCGATTCAAAAGCAAAAGAGATAAGGGCTTTGCAGGCGTTCACGGCAATACCTTTGCCGCGGAATTTTTCACCCAACCAGTACCCGATCTCTGCTATTTCCAGCTGATGGTCCCAGTTGTGCAGATCGACCACACCACACAGTTGCTCCTGATACCATATACCAAAAGCAATGGCTTCCTGATCCTCTGCTTTGCGCTGCATCATCTCAATGAAACGAAGGGTATGATCTGAATGGGTGTTATAATCCACCCAGGGAAGAAAGCGACGAAGACTTTTGCGGGACGTATCCAGTTGCTGATAGAGTATAGGCGCGTGTTCCGGTTGCAGTTGCCTTAGTATAAGAGATTCATTAACAGATAATTCCAACATAAAATAAAATGAGGTTTGGCGTCCGGCCAAACCTCAAATTTAATAAATTACTACTTCATTGCTATCAGCTGTTGCTTCTGCATATCCTTCACGATCTGCTTTGCAAACAGGTAAGCCTGCCGGTAAGCCGTAGGAGGGTCTACCGACGCAGACTGTGCATTATACAGTAACTTCTTCTCTTTCAGGTCATACAGGTTGGTATCCCACTCATATTTCGTATTAACCTGTGTATAGCCCGGATCATACATACGTCCGTACCAGCCCCTGTAATAAGGCCAGAAACCACCATAATATGGATTACCGTAAGGACCATAGGCACCATAACCCGGCACGTATGTTCTTTCACGGGATTTATCCACCATTGCGATCGTCATTACCTGATCCACATCGCTGCTGCGGAACTTTTTCAGGGCCGCCTTTTCATCTCCTTTACCAAGGTTGTCGTCAGGCCCGTACGTAGCATACGCAGATACCGCATTATAACCTTCTTTCTTCAGTTCGGAAACCAGGTTATTTTCCATCAATACACGCAGACTGCGTTCTTTCGCAGGTACCAGCGCTATCACCATGATCTTGTTTTCCTGCTGTAGCCGGGCATCCGGTGTCTTCCAGGACGAAGTCAGTTTGGTGCTGGTACAGGCTGTCATTGACAACAGCCCTATAGCCATTAAAAATAATCCTAACTTTTTCATAATTCCTCCTTTTAACTATCTGTTAGACGACGGTAGACAAAAAGAGTTACAACTGGATAAGAAAATTAACATTTCTTTGATAACCAGTTGCTTTTAAAAAAATCAGGTGTTAAAAATTAAAGATGAAGCACCGCCCTGATACTGCCTTTTTACAACTTTTAAGGCTATATCCCTTAACAGGCTAATCCAATAGTTATAAAGGCTTCATCCTTCGTTGATGCTACGTTTTTAACGTAGCATCAACGAAGGATGAAGCCTTTATAACTATTATCAAAGTGAAAATTAACTACATCAACAGGAACCTATGCTGCACTAACAACGCTTAATTGTTAATTTTTAATTCCTGATTAATAATTGATCACCTGTTCCTGTATGCCTGCCGGAATCTCTCTGAACTCATACAATTGTGTACGCAGCTGCGGCTCGAAGCCCGCTTCCTTGATCGCCTCCTGCATAGAACGGTAGGTGAATCTGTGCGGAGCACCAGCGGCACTCACCACATTCTCCTCAATCATGATAGAACCGAAGTCGTTTGCACCTGCATGCAGACAGATCTGTGCAACCTGCTTACCTACCGTCAGCCAGGAAGCCTGGATGTTCTTGATATTAGGCAGCATGATACGGCTCATCGCGATCATACGGATATATTCTTCAGAACTTGTCATGTTATGTACACCACGGATACGAGACAACAGTGTGTCTACGTCCTGGAATGTCCACGGAATGAAAGCGGTGAAACCATAATGGCCTTCCGGCTTTTCACTCTGTACCTGACGGATGTCGGCAAAGTGCTGGAAACGTTCCATCAGTGTTTCCACGTGACCAAACATCATGGTAGCAGATGACGGAATATTCAGTTTATGCGCAGCTCTCATGACATCCAGCCATTCCTGTGCACCACATTTTCCTTTGGAGATAAGGCGGCGTACGCGGTCATTCAGGATCTCAGCACCTGCTCCCGGTAAACTGGCCATTCCCGCTTCCTGCAGTGCAGCCAGCACCTCGATATGCGTGCTCTTTTCCAGTTTGGTGATATGCGCTACTTCGGGGGGACCGAGTGCGTGCAGCTTCATAGCAGGATATAACTGCTTCAGCTGTTTGAAAGTATCTACATAGAATTTCAGCCCCAGTTCCGGATGGTGACCACCCTGCAGCAGCAGCTGATCTCCGCCGAATTTCAGCGTCTCTTCTATCTTTTTCTTGTATTCGTCAATGCTGGTAATATAAGCCTCAGCATGACCGGGAACCCTGTAGAAGTTGCAGAACTTACAGTTGGCCGTACACACGTTCGTTGTATTCACGTTTCGGTCAATCTGCCAGGTCACCTTTCCATGAGGTACCTGCTGCTTACGCAGTTCATTCGCCACATCCATCAGTTCCGCAAGCGGTGCCTTTTCAAAGAGGTAAATCCCTTCTTCCGGTGTGAGCCACTCGAAGTTTAATGCTTTCCTGTATAGATCTTTCAGTTCCATGATGAACAAAGGTAGGAATATTGTTAAATTTATAGCACCGTTATTCTGTCACGGTCTCTGTATGCAAAATTCTACGCTGTTGAAGCACTGTTGGCTCATATCAATTGCCATTATGTGTCTGTTCCACGTTGCCTCCGCGCAAACGACACCTGCACCTGCAAACCCTCCCAAAGAAGGCGAGCTGATTACCCGTTTCCCGTTCAAACAGTATTATGGTGGCGTAGTCGTCATCAGGGCCTGTCTGGCTGGTATTCCTGATACTCTGCAGTTCATTCTGGATACCGGCAGCGCCGGTATTTCACTTGATACCAATACCTGCCTGCAACTGGGCATTAAGCTGACGCCTACAGATCGCGTCGTGAGGGGAGTAGGGGGTTCGAAAACCGTGGCCTTTGCCATGGACCG
This sequence comes from Chitinophaga pinensis, assembly GCF_007896845.1. Classification (GTDB taxonomy): domain Bacteria; phylum Bacteroidota; class Bacteroidia; order Chitinophagales; family Chitinophagaceae; genus Chitinophaga; species Chitinophaga pinensis_C. Next base: position 129,801 of record NZ_VOHS01000001.1, read on the forward strand.
AACACTGTTATTACCCGGTTTACAGGTGGATAGTCTGGATTTCCATATCAATGACTATGAACTTATCAGTCAGGTATATGGTCTGCAGATCGATGGTATCATGGGATACAGTCTGTTAAGCAAATACATCGTGCAGGTCGATTATGATACCGAAACCATCTCCATCTACCACAAAGGCAAATTCAATTATCCAAGAGGTGGGCACCTGATGCGCCCATCCCTGACACTGATCCCCATCGTCAATGCTTTTCTGAAAAATGGAAAGGCGCAGCACTTCAACCGCTACTATTTTGATACCGGCGCAGGAATGTGCCTGCTGCTGTCCCATCAGTTCGTGCAGGACAGCGCTATTCTTTCTTCCCGGAAAAGACAACGTAAAGTCATCCAGACGGAAGCGCAGGGGCTGGGTGGTAAAATGAATATGGACATTACCACCTTACAGGAATTCAAGATCGGCAACTATTCCTTCAGAAATGTGCCAGTCTACCTCTTTGATGACGTCACCAATGTCACTGCCTATCCTTTCCTCGGAGGAATGGTCGGTAATGATCTGCTGCGCAGATTTAACCTGATACTCAATTATGGCAAAAAGGAGATCTACCTGATACCTAATTCTCACTACAAAGATCCCTTTGACTATTCCTATACAGGCCTGATCATCTATCTCATAGATGGCAGGGTCGAAATCACTGATATCATCAAAGGTTCCCCGGCCGAAAAAGCCGGTTTGCTGAAAGGAGACATTATCATGGCGATCAACAATACTTTTTCGAACAATCTGCAGATATACCGTGATCTGCTGAAAAACGTAGGTACCCGTCCTTCACTCCTGATCATGCGCAACAAAGAGTTGATGATAAAAAAAATGCAGATCAAAAGCATATTATAAGCGCCTGATATAATACATTGCACATTCCTCCGTTAGAAATCTGTGTGGGGCTATCCCGCTTAAAAGGAGATAATGTTCATCGTGAGAAAGTACCTTTTTGTCATACTCGTATGCCTGCCGGTATTCCTCTTCGCTCAGGTACCGGCCATTCAGAAACCGACTGCTACAGTCCCATTCAGGCTGTTCGATCGTTACATGGTAATCAGCTGCGCCCTTTCGGGCGTTACGCCTACCGGTGTAACAGACAGTCTTCATTTCATTTTTGATACCGGGGCGGAAGTGACAACCCTGCGGCAACAGACAGCCGACCGCCTGCAACTGAAAACAAAAAACAATGGTGGTCTCAGTGGCACAGATGCCGTCGTTGTCAGAGTGCCGACAGCAGAGCTCAGCGTCCTGTTTTTTGAAAAAACCAGACTTCCTTTCGTCAAAGTATATCTCGAACCACTCACCGAATTTAATGACATTCCCGTCACAATTGATGGTATCATCGGTGTGGACCTGCTCAAAGCATTCATCGTGAAGATCGATTACGACAAAGAAATACTGGAGCTTTACCGGATGCAGAAAACACCTCCCAATACACCCGGGCAAAGGATGGCACTCACCCGGAACTTTGAGACGCCGGCTTTGGAAGGCACCATTACCTTACCTGACGGTCAGACGCTTAACAGCTATTATCATCTCGTTTCAGGTGGAGAATACGGTATCCTGTTTAACTTTCCCTACGTGGAGAAGCATCACTTAAATACCCGTCTGCCCATCCTGAGCACCGATAAAGTAGGGGACCTTTATAAAGATTTAACCTACACCAATACCAGTCTGCCGGCCCTTGAACTGGGCACCACAAAGCTGACACAGGTCGGAGCCAGCTACAGCAAAGATGTCAATGATGCCGGCTCTATCCGTGAAATGGCCGGTTCTATCGGTTATATGGTATGGCGCCAATTCAAATCCATTACAATCAATTATACCGGACGCGAGTTATTTCTGGAAAAATAGTAGCAGTCCATTCTCCCATTCTTTTAGTTAACTTGCAACTCTCATAAACAGGGAAATATGATTCATTTCAATAAATTCACTTTAGCCAACGGATTGCGCGTGATCGTGCATGAAGACCATACCACTCCAATGGCAGTGGTAAACGTGATGTACGATGTGGGCGCACGTGATGAAGATCCAACAAAGACTGGTTTTGCTCACCTGTTCGAACACCTGATGTTCGGCGGCTCCATCAACATACCTGAATACGATGAACCTTTACAGATGGCCGGCGGCGAAAACAACGCCTACACTACCAGCGATCTGACCAACTACTATATACAACTGCCGGCCGAGAATATCGAAACCGCATTCTGGCTGGAAAGCGACCGTATGCTCTCACTCGCATTCAGCGACAAGAGTCTGGACGTACAGCGTAAAGTAGTGAGTGAAGAGTTCAAAGAACACTATATCAACAAGCCTTACGGCGACGTATGGCACAAAATGAGAGACCTCGCTTATTCCTCACATCCCTACAAATGGATGACTATCGGAAAAGAACTCTCTCATATCGAAAATGCAAAACTGCAGGACGTAAAAGATTTCTTCTTCAAATATTACCGCCCTTCCAACGCGATCCTCGTTGTTGGTGGCCACGTTACTACCGCACAGGTAAAAGCGCTGGCAGAAAAATGGTTCGGCGATATTCCCGCCGGAGAACGCATACAGCGTAATATCGCACCGGAGCCATTACAGACGGCTGCGCATAAACTGGAAGTAAAAGCCAATGTGCCATTGGATGCATTATACAAATGCTACCATATGCCAGGGCGTACCGGCAAAGGTTATTATGCGACAGACCTGATCTCTGACATCCTTGGTGGCGGTGCATCTTCCCGTCTCAATCAGGTGCTGGTGAAAGAGAAAAAACTGTTCAGCAATATTGACTGTTATCATTTCGGCACACTTGATGCCGGTCTGCTGACGATCGAAGGCAAACTGGTGAAAGGTGTGAAAATGAAAGATGCAGAAAAAGCGGTGCAGGAAGAAATCGATAAAGTACAGCAAACCATCATCCCTGAAAGAGAACTACAGAAAGTGAAAAACAGGGTGGAAAGTATGCTGGCCTTTGAAGATATGGGACTGCTCAACAGGGCCAATAACCTGGCATTCTATGAACTGATCGGTGATGCTTCTCTCATGAATAATGAATTCAGCCATTACGAAGCCGTTACGGCGACTGAAATGCACGAAGAAGCACAACATCTTTTCGACGAGAAAAATTCCAATACGATTTACTATTACGCAGGATAACATGTTCATACACAATTGACATCGTTTAATCCTTTGTAAATAAATATGCTTTTAGATTAATGATAAACCGGAAAATTGCCCCTGAAATAAAAGATGCCACGGCCTTCGATATCAAGCTGAGACCTTACGAAAAGGTCACACTGGACAATGGCATCCCTGTCCATATCATCAAATCAGACGAGCAGGATACTTTACAGCTGGAACTGGTATTCCCCGGAGGTAGCTGGTATGAATCCGAAAATCTGGTTGCATCCGCCACCAACTTCCTCATGAAGAATGGCAGCGGGAAACTTTCCGCTCTTCAGATCAATGAAAATATTGACTACTTCGGTGCTTATCTGAACCGGACCAGTCATCATGAATACGCAACCTATACGCTGCACTGTCTCACAAAACACTTTGCAGATCTGGTGCCCGTATTACAGGAAGTACTCCTCGATCCGGTTTTTCCTGAAGAAGAACTGGCGATCTTCCGTCAGAACATGAAACAGCGACTGGCGGTAAACCTGCAGAAATGCGACTTCGTAGCCAACAGGCACATTGACCGTTATCTCTTTGGTGAGTTTCACCCATATGGCAGAGTAAGCAGCATGGAAGCTTACGACGCTTTACAGAGTGCCACCATGCAGGCTTTCTACAAACAGCATTACACATACAATAACTGTAAGATCTTTGTAGCAGGCCACCTGCCGGCGAATATGATAGAAATGCTGAACGAGTATTTCGGTAAAACGAAATGGAACGGAGAAGCATCCATCGTACGTCCTGAGATTTCCATCATGCCGGCAGAAGAAAAGAAGTTCCGCATTTTCAATGATGAAAACGGTGTACAAGGCGCTGTTCGCGTGGCTCGTCCATTCCCGAACCGCTACCATCCTGACTTCCCTAAAATGCTGGTGCTGAACACCATTCTGGGCGGCTACTTTGGCTCCCGTCTGATGAGCAACATCCGCGAGGAAAAAGGATATACCTACGGTATACACTCACAACTCTATAACTTCCGCCAATCCAGCGCTATCAATATCCAGACAGAAGCCGGACGTGATGTGTGCGAAGCAACCATCGAAGAGATCTACAAAGAACTGCGTACACTCCAGAAAGAGATTGTACCGGAAGAAGAACTGCATCTGGTGCGCAACTTCATGATCGGCTCCATTCTCGGGGATCTGGATGGCGCATTCGAAGTCATTCAACGTTGGAAAAATCTGATTCTGAATGGACTGGATGAAAATTACTTCTACAATAACATCAATACTATCAAGACGATCACCGCCGAAGAATTACAGGAACTGGCACAGGAATACCTGTCTCCTGAAGACTTCTACGAACTGGTAGTAATCTGATCCTACATTGATTTTCTACAGCATTTCTGCTGTTTTTATAAAAAAGAGGCTTCCACAATATGTGGAAGCCTCTTTTTTTGCAGATTGACTCCATTTTATCCCTGAAAACAGCCAATTTCACATATTTATAATTTATTATATTTGCAGCCCTAATTGTTCAATCCGATGAAACGCTATATCCTTTGTTTACCATTGTGCATCTGTATGAATGTTTTCGCACAAACCAGCAAATCTGCCGTTGACTCTTTGGAGAAGCGCTATCAGCAATGTCTTTCAGAAGGAAAAAGCAATTTTAACTGCGCCCTTCAGTATTATACACAAATGGACAGTCTGCTGCACAGCGTATATACCGAACTGTATGATAATCTTGACCCCAATCGCCGGCAAACCTTACAGATCTCCCAGCAACAGTGGGAAGAGAAAAAAGAAACTTATTTCAAGGACATTGATGTGCGTGTAGAAAAGAAAAGACCGCTGACATTGTCTGGTCTGGATGATGATATGATCGTTACCGATAACAAAGCTGCTTTCCTGAAAACACGTGTGGTAGAACTCCTCGGCAAACACTCCTGAGTTAGTGGTGGGTTGCGCGGCGTTTAATCATGCCGCCTTTGGTATCGTTGATATTGTGCTGTACAATGAAGGCTTTTTCATCAATCTTCTCGATCTCGTCGATGATTTTGTGCACTTCCAGACGGGTCACTACAGTATAAATGATGTCGATATCTCTGTTCACTGATCCCCGCTTGCCAAACCCGCTCTGACCCTTGAAAACGGTCACACCTTTGCGCAAAGTCAAGGTCAGGGTTTTTCGTATGAGTTCACTTTCACTGGAGATAATGGTCAGTGCGATATATTCTTCAAAACCCTGAATGATGAAGTCAACGGTTTTGGAGGCAGAAAGATAGGTGAGCATTGCATATAACGCTGTCTCCACATTGATCAGCACAGCCGCAATACTAAATATCACAATATTGAAGTACATGATCACTTCGCCCATTGACAGTACCGTTTTCCGGTTGATGTAAAGGGCCAGTACTTCTGTGCCATCCAGTACAGCACCGCCTCTTACAGACATACCAATACCGGCGCCAAGAAAGAAACCGCCGAAAATAGCGATCAGCAATTTGTCACTGGTAATCGTCGGCATGTCAATAAACACCAGCGCAGCTGCCAGTCCCAGAATGGCACAAAGCGCCCTGATGGTAAAAGCAACAGACAATTGCCTGTATGCCAACAGAATAAAGGGAATATTGATCACGATCAGCAGTACGGAGATTGACCAACCGGTAAGCCGGCTTATCAAAAGGGAGATACCCGTTACACCTCCATCCAGAAAGCCGTTGGGCAACAAAAAGCCTTTCAGCCCCACAGCTGCAAGTAATACACCGATACCGATCAATACGATATCCTGAACATTCTGAATATAACTAATGCGGGCACGCGTCTTTCTGGTTTGTGACATATCTGTAAACTTACAATCTTTCCTGATGTCTCAGCCACCTTTCCGGTATTTCATTATTGCTCGCCATCAAATAGTCACTATAGGAGCAGGGCAGGAAACTTTTCTCTTTTGACTTTCCTTTTGCGGGCAATTCCATCCACCAGCGACCCGTCTTCTTACTTTTGAGAAATACGGTGTCTATATCTGCACAAACGATATTGAATTCATAAAATCCGTCTCTTTCTTCGAGCAATGCTTCTTTCTTCCTGATGGCAATACCATCCACAAAATACCAGAGCATCTGCGCAATCTGTTTGGCCGTCAGGGACTCCCGGTCTCTTTCCGGACGGTAGCCATAAATACCAAAGCTGCTGAGCCTTCCGCTCATACCAGCATAACGGGCCAATGCGCAGGCTTCATCACCTCCTAATCCATTAGGAGAGAGGGTATTGGCCGGTGCATCATTATGCTTGATAATATTGACATCAATACTGAAAAGATCTGTGTTACGCAGTACAGGTTCTATTTCTTCCAGATTCTCTCTTACCCGGCCAAGGCGGTAACAGTCAAAACGCAGTTTATCCAGCGTTTCGATCATATGTGGATGTATAAAGTAGCTCTGAAAAGCGAGGTGGTTGTAATGACGGATGTAATTAGGCTGTTCTGTCAGCATTTCCATCAGGAACTTATCTGCCGGCACCTGTGACTCTTCTTTCAGATCAATGATCGCGTCTGCAACCGTCACTTCGATCACATATTTCTGAGAGGCGTAAGCTTTGTATTGTGCATAGGTCAGGTCATGCGATCCGCCCAAGAGAATGACTGTTTTATGGGAGTTGATCAGTTCTGCCAGTACTGTTTTCAGCGCTGCGTAAGTATCCTGCAGACTCACCCCCTTACGGAGATTGCCGAGGTCGGCGATTTTAACATCTCGGTGCCAATAATATAAACTGTAAAATTCACTTCTTACAATATCCGGTGATTCTGGTCCTCTTTTACCGGGACCATATCCACGGTCTTCACTTACACCAAGGATGATCACATCTGCAGCTTCGAGATTGGGGACATGACCTTCCTCATAAGCATCGGTAACACCTCCGATCTGGAAGTCATCATACACCTGATCATTGTTCAGGCTGGCTTTAGAAATTGGTAACAGATAATCATGCAGATGCGTAAAGTCTGACATCACAACAACTTTTGTTTGGCGGCAAACCTACGAATCAATTATGAAATTTATCACGCTATGAAAAGATGAATAACAGATTGTTATCGATAGTTGCCGTGAGGGGATACCCGGTTCCGGTTGTATCGGGAAATGTTGAATGGCTGTTTGTTGCGAGAGATAAAAGATATCAGCTAATACGTCGGGAAAGGCGAGAAGCGGATTGGTATCGATAATAGACAAGAGAAGTCTCTGCTTCCTGTTGTATTGGAAATGTTGAATGACTGTTTGTTAAAGTAGATAACAGGTATCAGTAAATACGTCGGAAAAGAAGAACAGAGGATTGGGTATCGATAGCAGATAAGGAAGATAACTGGTACCTATTATATCGGAAAATGTTGAATGACTGTTTGTTAAAGCAGATAACAGGTATCAGTGAGTACGTCGGAAGAGATGAACAGTGGATTAGTATCTATAGCAGACAAAGGAGATAACTGGTTCCTATTATATCGGGAAATGTTGAATTTCTGTTTGTTAAAGGAGATAACTGGTATCTGTTAATATGTTGAGAAAGATGAAAAGCGGATTGGTATCAATAGGGCACATCAGGGGTCACATGATCAATTGTATGGTCATGAAATAATCCGCGAAGCTGTGAGATTAATTCTTATGAACGATGAATTCGAATGCTTTATGCTCCTTCCTGGAAAATGCTTTCTGTAGTACAGATCGTTTGCTGGTGATGCGGTTTTTGTTGCAATCAGCAACTTCCATAACGTTACATAGGTATTCCATGGTCTCAACCATCGTAAGCATATCGCTGATCTGCTTCACTGCATATTGAATCTGTTGTTCGCTATACCGATCTTCATGCAGTAAGATCAATAAGTCCCTCTCAACCTGTTTCATTTGAATAATTTGACTGTTCCCTTAAAATTGTTAAAGGCGTTTTCATATAGGTGTAAGCGGCCTGGCGTATCTAACAACTGGATGTCACAAGTTTTCCTTCAAGATCGGGAACTCAACGGCAAAAGACAAAGTACTTATTACTTAGTGCATACGTTTTTTATTCATGGTAGGGCATCCGCAGTCATTCTTCTTCAATATCTTACAACCCTGACTCATAATGATAAGACTACCGCACACTAAAAAGATAGTCATCCATTTTTTTGTTTTCATATTACTCTTAAGTTAGTTCACTTTATTATAAAGCCTGTCCGTACGAGAGTTTACCGTTTCTTAACAGTGCGCTTTTCTAAATTAAGCTAATTTCGTAAAAATTTCAAATATTTGTCCACAATTTCTACGCGCAAAACGATTCTCATAGTCCCGCTCGACTGGGGATTGGGACATGCTACACGCGACATCCCGCTTATCCATGAACTATTAAACGCTGGCTGCAAGGTTGTTATTGCAGCAGAGGGTAAACATGCTGCTCTCTTACAGCAGGAGTTCCCGGAATTGACGATCCTTCCCTTACCTGGCTACCGTATCGAATACGCACAAAAAGGCTGGTTTTTTGGCTGGAAAATCATTCAGCAGATTCCTAAGATCCTGAATGCTATTAAATTCGAACAGCAATGGTTGGAAGGGGTCGTAAAAGAGCATCAGATAGACGCCGTGATTTCGGACAACCGCTTTGGCCTATACCACAGCAAAATACCTACTGTTTTCATCTCGCATCAGCTGCTGATCAAGACGCCTTTCGGCGGTTTCATCGAGAAATGGCTGCAGGCACTCAACTACCGCTATATCAACCGGTACAGCGCCTGCTGGATTCCTGATTATGCTGACGCACATAACCTTTCCGGAATATTGGCCCATCCATCAAAACTGCCGGCCAATACAACCTATCTGGGCTGTCTCAGCCGTTTTGAAGATCGTCCGGATGTAAAACAACAATATGATCTGCTGGTACTCATATCCGGTCCGGAACCACAACGGTCCAACCTCGAGAAAATGATACTCGACCAGATCGGATCTTTGCAAATAAGTGCCCTGATCGTAAGTGGTAAACCCGGTACCCCAGAGAAGAAACAGATCGCTCCGGGTGTACAGCAGGTTAACCACATGAATGCCAAAGAGTTGAATGAAGCCATGCTGGCATCCAAAATGGTATTGAGCCGTTCCGGCTATACCACCCTGATGGATCTGGTAAAGCTGAATAAAAAGGCGATTCTGATCCCGACTCCCGGTCAGTCAGAACAGGAATACCTCGGCAAGTTCCTCATGAAAAAGGGCTATTTCTACAACATCCCACAGCATACATTCGAACTCAAAAAAGCACTCGAAGCGGCGGATAAATTCGACTTCAAGTCATTTGAGCACGAACAGGATATGCAACAGTATAAAGATGTGGTGAGAAAATGGGTGGCACAACTCCCGACAAACAATTAGCATATTCCGGATATACATAAAAAAGAGAGAGGCGTCTACCGTTGGTAGGCGCCTCTCTTTTTTATCATTTCAATAACTTACTTCGCTGCAACAGCAGTCAGTCCTTCTACCGCTTTCTTATCACTACCCACAAATATCTGTTTCCCAACAATCGCTACCGGGCGCTTCAGGAAAGAGTACTCCTGCAGGATAAGATCACGATAGTCATTCTCCGTCAGTTCTTTTTCATGCAATCCCATCGGACGATATTTTTGTGACCGGCGACTAAACAATGCCTCATATGTGCCTGCCAACGCATGCATTTCTTCCAGCTGCGCAGGGGTGATCTTTTCTGTCTTGATATCCTGCAACACAAATCCGTTTTCCTTTGCCTTCACTTCCTCCAATATCCGCTTACAGGTAGTGCAGGTAGATAAATGATATATTTTCTTCATATTGTTACACTTTGGTACGCAAATATCCATTTTTACACCCAATGTCCAACCCTTACACAGTCCGCAGACATCCACACACCTTTCAATATCTGCTCTTGCATTATCATGCTCTCCTCCCTCTGTCAAGCTTCCTTGTTCGGATTTCTTCTCTCATAACAGGGACACCAACCGATAGTTTACAATGCTTAATTCTTATTGCATCATGGCTGATTTTTCCACCTGAATTTCAGCATGCAGGCTCTTTCCCCCCAATCCTGATTCGTTATTCCTAATGCCTAATTGTTTACTTTTGGCAGATGCAAAAGAAATTGTTTTTACTGGATGCAATGGCGCTTATCTATCGCGCGTACTATGCATTGATCAGAAATCCACGCCTCACCACCACCGGGAGAAATACCAACGCACAGTTCGGTTTTACCTCTACCTTGCTGGACCTTATCAATAAGGAAAAGCCAACCCACATGGCTGTGGCTTTTGATACGCATGCCCCCACCGAAAGACATACCACCTTTGTAGATTATAAGGCCAACCGTATGGATGCGCCGGAAGATATCCTCGATTCACTGGACGATATCAAACGCATCATCAAAGGTTTCAATATACCTGTTGTTGAACTGGATGGCTATGAAGCAGATGATGTAATCGGTACACTCGCATGGCAGGCTGCCGATGCAGGCTACAGTGTATACATGGTAACTCCTGATAAAGACTATGGTCAGCTCGTAAGAGACAATGTGTTTATCTACAAACCGCCCTACATGGGCAATAAAGAAGAAATTCTCGGTCCGAAGGAAGTATGTGAAAAATGGCAGATCACCGATGTACATCAGGTAATAGATATCCTCGGTCTGATGGGAGACGCCGTAGATAACATACCGGGTATTCCGGGTGTAGGAGAGAAGACCGCCATGAAACTCCTGTCTCAATATCATTCCGTAGAAGACGTGATCGCCAATGCTGACAAAATCGGCGGAAAGATGGGAGAGAAGATCAAGGCTGGCGCAGAAAGTGCGATTCTTTCCAAACAACTGGCCACCATCATTACAGATGTACCGGTTGCTTTCCATGAAGAAGATTTCTGCATCAAAGATCCTAACAGGGAACAATTGATAGAAGTATTTACAGAACTGGAATTCAAAACTCTGGGTAAACGTATCCTTGGTGATGGTTTCGCCGCTCCGGCTGCAGAACCGGCGTCTCCTCCAAAAGTGCAGCTGGACCTGTTCGGTAATGAAATACAGGGCGCTACACCTCCGGCTTCAGAAGAAACACAGGAAGTACCTCTCAGTATTCTGGTGGCTGACAAAAATATCAACAACACGCCGCATAACTATATACTGGCAGATACACCTGAAAAGAGAGCCGAACTACTGGCACTCCTGCTGAAACAACAGGAGATCTCTTTTGATACAGAAACCACGGGTACCGATGCCAATGCGGTTGATCTGGTAGGAATGAGCTTTTCTATCAAGGCAGGAGAAGGCTGGTATATTCCGGTGCCGGCAGACAAAGCACAGGCACAGGCCATCGTAGATAGTTTCCGTCCTCTTTTTGACACCACCCATATTACCCTCGTCGGTCAGAATATCAAGTACGATATGATTGTGATGAAATGGTATGGGATCGAATTCAATGGTCCCATCTTCGACACCATGCTGGCTCACTATCTTATCGAGCCGGAAGGCCGCCGGGGTATGGACCTGCTCAGCGCACAATACCTTCAATACGAACCTGTTTCCATCGAAACCCTGATTGGTAAGAAAGGGAAAGGGCAGGGGAACATGCGTGATGTGGAGATCGAAAAGATCAAAGAATATGCAGTGGAAGATGCCGACATCACCCTGCAGCTGAAGGAAAAATTCGCTCCTTTATTGCCACTCAAAGCAGTAGATAAGGTATTCTACGATGTGGAAAATCCACTGGTAAGAGTATTGACAGATATGGAATATGAAGGGATTGCACTGGATATTCAGGCCCTGTCCGACTATTCCCGTGAACTCGAAACAGAGATCAAACGCGCAGAAGAAAGTGTATATACACAGGCAGGCGTTCGTTTCAACCTCGCTTCTCCTAAACAACTGGGAGAAGTCCTGTTTGAAAAACTGATGCTCGACCCTAAAGCCAAGAAAACCAAAACCGGACAATATGCTACCGGGGAAGATGTACTGGCGAAACTGGCCAATAAACACCAGATCGTAGAAGACATTCTGGTATTCCGCGAACTGAGCAAACTGAAATCCACCTATGTGGATGCCCTGCCTCTGATGCTGAACAAACGTACCAACCGTGTACATACTTCCTACAATCAGGCAGTAGCAGTAACCGGTCGTCTCAGTTCCAACAACCCGAACCTGCAAAACATTCCGATCCGCACGGACAGAGGTCGCGAAGTGCGTAAAGCATTTGTAGCGAAGAATGAAGACTACGTATTAATGTCTGCCGATTACTCCCAGATCGAATTACGTATCATCGCTGCTATCAGTGGAGATGTACATATGATCGATGCCTTCCGTCAGGGACTGGATATCCACGCTGCGACTGCGGCAAAGGTATATGGCGTTGAACTGGCCGATGTAACTGCGGATATGCGCCGGAATGCGAAAAGCGTAAACTTCGGTATCATTTACGGGGTGAGTGCTTTCGGGCTGTCTGAAAATCTCGGCATTGCAAGGGGAGAAGCCAAAACATTGATCGACAACTACTTTGCACAATACCCATCCATTAAAAAGTACATGGATGACCAGATAAAATCTGCACAGCAGAATGGTTATGTGGAAACTTTACTGGGTCGTAAACGCTGGTTGAAAGATATCAACTCTTCTAACGCGGTTGTAAGAGGTTATGCAGAACGCAACGCCATCAACATGCCGATACAGGGTACTGCTGCCGACATGATCAAACTTGCCATGATCTCTATCCATAAAACACTCAAAAAAGAAAACCTCCGTTCCCGCATGATCCTGCAGGTACATGATGAGTTGGTGTTTGATGTGCACAAAGATGAGATAGAGCAGATCAAACCATTGATTCAGGAAGGTATGCGCAATGCACTACCATTGGCTGTACCGGTAGACGTTGAGATAGGCATCGGCGCCAACTGGTTACAGGCCCATTAAAAATGAGTGTTATTACTACAATAATATAGCCGCGGAAGAGCAATTACGAGTGAGATGGAAGGGGTAAAAATCCCTGCTTCATTCGTAATTGTCCCTCCCGCGGTAATACCCCGGAATACATAACAAAACTCCCTCGCAGCATCATTGCAGCTACTGTATTTATCCCTGATAATTAATATTTTTTAACCTCCTTTGCCTCTTGCGTTTTCCAAAATCGTTTACTAGCTTTCGGCCATGATCCTGACCTCCCGTCTCCAATTGTTATCATGTACCCTGCAGTATTTCGAAGCACTGTTGCAGGGAGAGGAGGTATTGAGTGAATTACTCCACGTCCGCATCCCCGAACCCTGGACCGAGTATCCGGAAATAATCCTCGTTGCTTACGATAAACTACGTAATGACCCCTCTATGCTGGGTTGGTTTTTCTACCTGGTCATCCACAAAGAAGACAAATGCCTGATCGGTGCCGGCGGTTTTAAAGGACGCCCCGACAAAGACGGCACTGTCGAAATTGGTTATGAAATCTCTGCCCCCTACCGGGAACAGGGTTATGGTACAGAACTGACACAGGCACTGGTACGCTTTGCATTCAGCCATTCCTACGTGAATAAAGTCGTTGCCCACACAGAAGAAGAATACAATGCCGCCGTAAAGGTGCTCCAAAAATCAGGGATGCATTTTGCAGGAGAAGACCCCGAGCAACTCTGGAAATGGGAAATTACCCGCGACCAATACCAATGGCCGCAGGATTGAGTTTCCAGCCACCTGCAATCTATTGCATCGCCCATTCATCAATCTTTAGCCTGTAGAAATGACTGTTTTAGCTTAGATTCGACCTCTTTATTTTACAACAAAAGCTAAAACACCATTAAGAATGAAGAAATGGGCGCTATGCCTTGCCGTTTTCTGTTCTACAGCGGCGATTGCACAAACAACCAATAAAGAAGGCAGTAATTACAAATTCACTGTTGTGAAGAACCTGGACGCAGGTGATGTTGAAAACCAGGGTAACACAGGTACCTGCTGGTCTTTCTCCGGTCTTTCTTTCTTTCAGGCGGAAGCACTCCGTATTGGCAAGGGTAAAGATGTCAACCTGAGTGAAATGTTCGTTGTTAGAAGAATGTATCCTCTGAAAGCAGCGAATTACGTGCGTATGCATGGCAAAGCCAACTTCGGTGAAGGTGGTGGTTTCCCGGATGACCTGCTCTGCCTCCGTCAGTATGGTCTGGTACCACAAAGCGTTTATGATGGCAACCGCGTAAAAACATACAATCATGCCGAAATGACAGCGCTGTTGGAAGGTGTAGTAAAAAAGATCGGTGCTACCGAAACAACTATCAACCCAAACTGGAACAAAGCTGTTGATGGTGTGCTGAATGCCTACATCGGTGATGCTCCGGAGAAATTCGAATACAACGGTAAATCATATACCTCCAAAACTTTCGCAAAAGACCTCGGTCTGGATGCTGATGATTATGTGATGATCACTTCATTCACACACCACCCATACTACGAACAGTTCGTGCTGGAAGTACCAGACAACTGGAACTGGGATAAAATGTACAACGTTACCTTAAACGATCTGACCACAATCGCAGAAAACGCAATCCAGAATGGTTATACCATTGCATGGGCTGCTGATGTAAGCGAAAAAGGCTTCAATTTCGCACAGGGTCTGGCGATCGTTCCTGATGTTGCAGCCCTGTCACCTGATCAGCTCCAGAAAGCTTTCACCGAACCGGTAAAAGAACTGACCATCACTCCTGAACTGCGTCAGCAGGCTTTCGACAACTACGAAACACAGGATGATCATGGTATGCACATCGTAGGTATGGCGAAAGACCAGAATGGTAAAGTATTCTTCCGTGTGAAAAACTCATGGGGTACCAGTAATCCAGGTAACGGTTACTTCTACGCTTCTGAGCCTTACTTTGCTTACAAAACCACCAGCATCATGCTGAATAAAAAGGCAATCCCTGCCGATATCGCAAAGAAACTGGGTATCAAATAAGCTTTAACGCTTTCATATAGGGTAATGCTGCTGATAGCAACTTCCCACAAAATAGAAGAGGCGGTCTGTAAAAGACCGCCTCTTCTATTTTAATAAGTAGATACCTGCGAGGCACTGGGCACCTCCCAGAGTTTAGTCACATTAGATGTCGTCATATTCCTGTAACGTACTTTCAGGTTTTTGCTTTCTGTACGTACAATGTTGGTTCCACCGGAGAAAGTACCTCCGTTAATAGTAACTGTCACGTTATACTGTCCGCTACCATTGGTACGTAACACCTTACCAAAGGTTGTCACCCTGAAGTTGTTAATGTTGATTGTACCGTCTGCGTTTATCTGTAATACCTTATCATAAGCATTCTTCGCAATACAGTTGTTCAGCGTAACAGTTCCTTTTGATTTCAATGTCATCGCATCTTCTCCTACATCTATCCATTCTACATTATCGAGTGTTGCATTACCATATACATGCACACCATCGCAACCGGGTGCGCCGATCTTAACATTCTTCAGTGTTGCGCCATTTTCAAGTCTGAAGATAGGTTTCTGATCTTCTGCCTGACTACCATCGCCCATACCTTGTGCAATGATAGTGTTACCCTTTCCATCATAAGTTTCTCCCGCTTTTACAATAATGGTTTGTGTAATAATTACGTTGGCCAAAGCACTTACACCACCTGCCGCTATAACATCGGGAGTCATATTTACATCAGAGCCGTGTTCTTTTTTACAGCCCATAGCAAGAGCGCCGGCTAACATTGCCGACAACAAAATCTGGTTTGTTTTCATGTCAGTAGAATTTATAAGTGATCAATAATTCATACAGTGGAATAGTGGGCATGACGATGCCGGTACCATATAGGTTCAGTTTAAAAACAACAGTATTTGAAATGGAATAAGGGCTAATTAAGCTGGGCTTTCATCAGGGTTGAACTATCGTATTATTGTTCGCTTTAGGTTCTGATCCGCATTTGATAAGGTCTCTACAGGTTGATGACCGAAATTATCTAAAAACATCACATAACGGCATAAACAAGGAATATATTTTTACGCAAACGATGCCGAGAACGATGCCGTAAAAAACCATACTTGCCTTAGTCAATTATTTTCATTTTGGGATGCTTTTTGAGGCGTTTTTTATCTGTAAAATGAGGGCTTAAGGGTATCAGTTTTATTGTCAGAAAGGAGAGGCTTCTTTTAGCTCAAAAAAGAAGCCTTATAACGTCTAATATTTATTGACAAAAGCAAGTATTTTAGTTGCCACAGTCATGCTTTCATAGCAAAACACCTACCTGTTAAGGAACATAGCAATCAGATGATGCTTTATTTTATTTCCCCTCTATACGCTGTGCCTCCTGATAAGTACCTAATCTGAGTTTCACAGGGAGCTGTGTCTGCTTCTCCCAGTTCCATTCTTTTTTACAAAAAAAGCCAAAATGCTGATCGTAATAATCATTTGGTTTCAGAGGAGATTTGACATGCTGATCTGGTCTGTACTGAGGTACCTGAAAAGAGGAAAAATAAACCGGAGTCGTTACCTCTTTTTTGCTTTCAGCCATCCATTTACTTGACTTAGTCAATGGATAAAGCGGTCCTACTATCAATTTGGTCTGCCCGGATACTTGTGTAAGGCAAACAATCAGCAGTAATCCTGCTATGGTCGCAATTCTTCTCATCTTTAATTCATTTTTAATCTTCTATACAAGCGCTTCCCAGCTACCGGCTCCTTCTCTGATCAGTTCAGGTTCATCACCGGTACAATCTACTACAGTAGAGAAGGTCATACCTCCTATACCTCCATCCACCACGATGTCAACGATGCTGCCAAACTTTTCATGTATGATCTCCGGATCAGTATATTCCTCTACGTATGTTTCAATCGGAAGGGATGTACTCAGAATGGGATTACCGAGTTCTTTCACTATGGCCCGGCTGATGTTATTATCTGGTACACGTATACCGACAGTGTCCTTTTTCTGCTTCAGCAAACGGGGTACTGCCCGGCTGGCCGGCAGGATAAATGTATATGGTCCCGGCAGCGCTTTTTTCAGCATCCTGAAAGTGGGCGTATCCACACTCTTCGCATAGTCTGATAAATGGCTGAGGTCATAACATATAAAAGAGAACTGGGCTTTGGCTGGATTGATATGTTTAATGCGGCAGATCCTTTCTACCGCCTTCGGCTGACAGATATCACACCCCATACCATACACGGTATCGGTAGGATAGATGATCACACCTCCGTCTTTCAGACATTCAACGATCGTCTTCAGATGACGGGGGTTCGGATTGTCCGGATGTACTGTTAAGAGCATATTACAAATTTACAAAAACTACTGCGGGAAGGAGCCCCAATTTCCAGGCCAACACCTGTTGCACATTAAATAATCTTACTATCTTTCCGGCCAATTTGAAAAACCAATCCGGATGAATACAAAAGGGATTGTTCCGAGAACATGGCGAAGGGTCAAGAAGATCGCACTTATTCTGTTTATAGCACAATTTGTCTACATCATTATTCTGAAGTGGATTAATCCTCCCATCACCCTGACCATGATATCAAGCTGGTTTAGTCTGATCGGCACCGATAAACACTTTCATAAAACCTGGGTTAATTACGGCGAGATATCCCAACATGCCAAACTGGCGGTACTCGCCAGTGAAGACCAGTTATTCCCCGATCATAATGGATTCGACTTCAAATCCATTGAAAAGGCGATGAAGCATAACCAGAAGAGCAAGAAAATAAGAGGAGCCAGCACAATCAGTCAACAGGTAGCTAAAAATGTGTTCCTTTGGCAGGGGCGTAGCTGGATACGCAAAGGACTTGAGGTATACTTCACCTTTATGATCGAAAAAATATGGGGAAAAGAGCGCATTCTGGAAATGTACCTGAACGTGGCACAAATGGGAGATGGGATCTTTGGGATAGAAGCTGCCGCCCAGCAGTATTATCACAAAGGGGCCGCCAGCCTGAATCGTGAACAGGCAGCTATGATTGCCGCCTGTCTGCCCAATCCGGTTAAATACACCGTTATTCCTCCGGCACGGGTCACCTCTTTCCGTCAACGTAAAATCTTACAGCAAATGCGTTTTATCGCTCCCGATCCGGATATCTCCGAACTGGTCAGCAGCAAATAAAACACACATAATCAACGATATACAACAAAAAAGCGTCCGCCATAGGCGAGACGCTTTTTTTATTTCTTGTTCTCTTTGTCAGTTATAACAGTTTATCAACCGCTGCAATCGCCGAAGTCATTCTTTCATCAAGACTTCCCTTAATCTCAACCCAGGGTACTCCCGAAGCCATTACCAGATCCCGGTAAACATTATAAAAATATTCACGCATGGTAGGATCAGGGTGCTCTCTCTGCGGATCTTCCTCCCAGGGGATATCGATATACGTCAGCAGGTACAGGTCATACTTTCTATCCCTGATGGCCTGCAGTATCTCAGGGTCACAGTTGCCATACTTATGCTCACTCCAGACCTTGATAACATGCAGATCCGTATCACAGATCAGCAGTCGATTCGCCTGTTGTGCCAGTTGATCTTCCTGTACAAGTTGTCCTTTTGCAATACTGAGCAGATCAGATTGTTCATAAGGCCGGGATAATCCTTCCAGATACTGTCTCGCATACTCCGGCACCCACATCGTCTGATAATGTGCCGCCAGCTGCTGACTTAATGTACTCTTTCCGGTAGACTCCGGCCCTATGACAACTACTTTCAACATATAATAATATTACCTGGCAAGTCCGGCTGTATTTTGTTCACGCCATATCTTTCTCCAGCTGAAATATCCCATTACCGCTACAATGAAGAGGAAAATGGTCAGCACCGCTGTCGGCAACAGGTGCTTATGAAATAACAGTGGTATCGCTACCAGATTGGATACATTCAGCACTACCCAGTTCTCGATCTTCCTTTTTGCCAGCAGCCACATACCGGCACAAGCCGTAGCGGATACAAAAGCGTCTATTACCGGCACATCTGAATTAGAATAGGTCCTGAGCAGATACCCAAACAGCGCCCATCCTATCAATGTGATGCCCCCTGTGACCACCCATTCACTCCGTGTGGCCCAGCCTATGGGCGTCTCCGGTTCAGTTGCGCTCTTTCTGGCCCAGTGGTACCAACCATAGACACTCATGACAAAATAATAGACATTCAGCGTTGCTTCCGCATACAGCTTAAACTGCTCTCTTGATAGCAGGTATGCATAGATACCTGTGCTCACCAATCCTGTAGGGTACAACCAGATGCTGTTCTGCTTACTGCAAATCACACTGATGGCACCAAACAGCGCCGCTATGATTTCCAGCCAGCTCATTTGATGTACGCCTTCCAGCAATCCCTGATATAGTGCGTCAAAATTCATCCTGCAAAGTTATATGGCATTATTTCTCTCCTAATAGACAACCTGATACATTCCAGGCACTGAAACTATTTCCCTCTCTTTCTCCCAGCGGAATGGCCACCCTGAAGGTGTGCACACCCGGTGTCAGATCGGGCAAAGGTATGGTAACCGGCTCAGTTACACTACCCGGGCACCAGTTAGATCTGCTCAGATCAGAAGACGACAGTCCGTTGCCGAAATTACCGGATGATGGATTCAGTAAACGGAAGTTACCGCAATCCGTTCTCCATGGAATGAAATGATATACCCGTTTGCCATCCACAAAGATCTCGTTTAGCTTCTCGTTGAACTCGTCTCCGCCGCCCCAGCCACCATGACCGGTAGTCGTATAGCGTAAACGCAGGTTTTTCAATCCGGCAGGTACATTCACCGTTACTACCAGCGAATCTTTACCGAACATGGTACCATACTCCTGACCCGCCATTTCCATGAGGTTGGTAGTATTGAATATCGGCATGATCCAGTGTTCTTTAGGAGTGGTATCCTGATCATTGTCAGCCGGATAGTATTTCAGTCGCAGACTTACCTTATGTCCACCTTTATCATAGTTACCCACAAATACCCCCATCCATACTTCACCTTCCAGACGTGGCTGCAATGCTGTAATATCCTGACGGTACACAACAGAATCAGCCCACTGGTATCCCTTGATCCTTACCTTCTGGTTGTAATGGTTCACGCCGAACGGTGTAAAGAAGCGCATCAGTTCGAGGGTAGGGAGGTAGTCGTCCGTCGCGATTACACCCCGGTACTTCTCATGATATACCGGCAATGCCGTTACCCCGTTTTTCAGTCCATCGAGGAAAGACTGCTTTTTATCTTTCGGAATCATAAACACAGAACCGGTGCGGTCATAAGCATCTCCATTGGAATATTCCGCTACTTCTGCAAACACGGTACCCGCATTGAGCGCCGGGAGTTTTACCTTTTTCAGGATCACTGTTCCGCCCGCATAATGATAAGTCACATTTTCCTGCTCTCCGGCCGGGTCCTGATGCTCATTGCCCCAGCTGATCTGCTCCTGATTGAAGATATTGATCGTGGTGAACCTGTTTTCTATTACCTGACGGAGATAAGTGGCATCATCCACCAGCTGTCCCATGGCAACAGGCCATTTCAGTTCTTCATCCTTGATATTGCGCAGATCTACCTTTGTCGCGATGTATTCTGAATTACCATTACGTATAGATCTCAGTACCAGTCCGAGACCGGGCGCATACCCCTGTACAGGTGTTCCTTTAAACGGCAGTGCATTCGTATACCAGACATCTATGCTATTGGAGCGTACGACCAGTTTCGCCTTTTTACAGGGATATCCCAGTATGGTGTCAACACCGGGTACCAATTCGGCCTGTTCATAGTCAGCAAATGCCTTTTTAAATGTCAGGAGATGTCCTTCCTTGTCGTTGATCTGCTGGTAAGTAACCTTTGCCTTGTTATCCAGCAATTGCAACTCTTTTTTTGCCGCTCCATTCTGCGGCTGAAAACGGGCTTTATCCCCCTTGATAAGCAGCTGAATATTACCCTCCGGCATTTCTTTTCCATTGTACTTAAAAGCGTATGTAACCTCGGCGCCGGGTTGTGCAGGCTTAGACTGCGCCAGTGCGGTCCCTGTTATCAGCAGGGTCATCCACACAAATGAAAATTTCTTCATAAGTATAAGTGTATCCTATTTATCACTAAAGATACAGGTATAAATAAAAAAGCACAGTCCAAAGACTGCGCTCTTTTTTAACACTATCATTCTCTCAACTATGGCTTATTCTGCTTCTGCCACTACTTCTTTCACTTCCGGAATCATACGCTTCATCATGCCTTCAATACCGGCTTTCAGCGTGATCATAGAAGATGGGCAGCCTGAACAGGAACCCTGCAGCATCAACGTCACAGTACCGTCGTCGTAATCTTTGAATTGAATAGCACCGCCGTCCATTTCAACCGCTGGTTTCACGTAGTTCTCAAGTAATTCCTTGATACGTTTTACCACATCGGTATCATCTGCACTTACTTCATTGGTTGCGGCAGCTTTTGTAACCACTATTTCCTCTTCGTTAATAACGGGACGGTTATCTTCCAGATATTCCTTCAGGAAGGCTTTTATAGTAGGTATAATATCGTTCCAATCAGTGTCAGGGGTTTTTGTCAGGGTAATGAAATTAGCCATGATGAAAACGCCTCTTATAAACGGAAAACTGAACAGCTCAACAGCCAGTGGTG
Organism: Chitinophaga pinensis; assembly: GCF_007896845.1. GTDB lineage: Bacteria > Bacteroidota > Bacteroidia > Chitinophagales > Chitinophagaceae > Chitinophaga > Chitinophaga pinensis_C. Next base: position 151,534 of record NZ_VOHS01000001.1, read on the forward strand.
ATGGCTTTGCACTCGCTTCATCAGGGAAATCGATATGCTTACCGGGATACAGCAGTTTGTTTGCAACAAACTTCATTGTTTCCGGGTTGGGAGTCATTTCTGTATATATACTGATTATCGGATTGCCTGTTTTGATCATAGTACACTAAACTTTTATGATGGAACAAAGGTAGCAACTTTCACGCACAAACCCACCAGAATGAGCCGTAATACGTATCGAATTTTACAATGCGGATATAGATAAATTTTGATGCATAGGTGTTTTTTTCCGATCCCGGCTGCATTCCGGCACCGTTTGTGCTGCATATGGAACTTCACTAACCCCATTCCGTCCTCCGGATTGGTTAAATGATTGGTTTTGTTATTTTCGCAGTTTTCAGGTCTTAACCTACATACTAGTCGAATGTTGAAGTATTTATTGGGTGTTGCACTGTTGCTAACGGGTATCTTCGGCCGGGCAAAAGCACAATTGCCACCTAAAAGGGAATTTCGTGCAGTCTGGATTGCCACGGTAGAAAACATAGACTGGCCCTCAAGAAAGGGGTTACCGGTCGAAACGCAGAAGCAGGAATTTATCAATCTCCTCGATAAGCATCAACGCAACGGAATGAATGCCGTTATCGTGCAGATCCGTCCTGCCGCTGACGCATTCTACGATTCTCCATTCGAACCCTGGTCCGAATACCTCAGCGGGGTACAGGGACAGGCGCCTAATCCATATTATGATCCCCTCCGCTTTATGCTGGAGGAAACACATAAAAGAGGTATGGAATTCCATGCGTGGTTCAATCCCTACCGCGCAGTTATCCGCAATGCCTCCGCCAATCACATCTCACGTATGCGCCCACAGTGGTTCGTGAATTTTGATGGTAAAAAATACTTTGACCCTGGTATCCCGGAGGTACGTGAATACGTCACCCAGATCATCCGCGACGTCGTACGCCGCTATGATATTGATGCTGTGCATTTTGACGACTATTTCTATCCTTACCCGGTACCCGGCAGGGAATTCGGCGACAATAATTCCTACCGCCAGTACGGTCGCAATATGATGAAAGATGACTGGCGTCGCTGGAACGTAGACACCATCATTCAGATGGTAAGCAAAATGATCAAGGAAGAAAAGCCATGGGTTAAATTCGGTATCAGTCCGTTTGGTATCTGGCGCAACAAAAACAAAGATCTGGACGGATCGTACACCACCGGTCTTTCCAACTACGACGACCTTTATGCAGACGTCCGCAAATGGCTGCAAAATGGCTGGATCGACTATGTAGCACCACAGCTTTATTGGGAACGTGGTCACCGTGTGGCCAACTATGAACTGCTCCTCAACTGGTGGGCACAACATGGATATGGCCGTAATGTATACATCGGACACGGGGTATACCGCCTCCGTAGTAATGCTGCCTGGAGTATGCCAAACGAACTCCCCGTACAGATTACGGAAGTCCGTACCTTAAATACCATTCAGGGTAGTGCCTTCTATAGTGCAAAATCATTCAATGGCAATCCTTTAGGAATAGAAGACAGTCTCCGTAACCATTTCTACCGCTATCCGGCTTTGCGTCCCGCAATGCCATGGATAAAGCTGCCGACTCCTTTCCCACCATATTTTACAGATGCCTTTGAGCGGGCGGATGGCCTGCATCTGCACTGGGCTGACGATGACACTTCCGGACGCACGCAGCAATATGTGATCTACCGCTTCAATGCCAGTGAGTCTATCAACCTGAACGACCCCGGCAAAATACTGGCAATCGTTCAACAAATGCCTGATCCTCAATTCATAGATGCCTCTTACGTAAAAGGCACACTATATACTTATGTAGTCACGGCCATGAACAGGTTGCAAATGGAAAGCTGGGCCAGTGACCCACTTTATATGCGCCAGTCCGGCCGTAGAACACAATTCATATTTGATCCGGAATAGCTCCGGTTTAACATAAAAGCAGAAGGGCGTTCGCTGGTTGCGAACGCCCTTCTGCTTTTATATCATCGGAAATTATTCTTCAGATCTCTTCTGCATTTCCACCTGTTAATTCCTGATCTTCAATTATTTATATACCGCCTGTACCGGCTTGCCGACAGCGCCATTTGGCATTTGTATATGCAGCATCGCCGCAATCGTCGGCGCGATATCCGCCATACTCACCACATCATTGGTATATCCATGTTTTACATGCCAGCCCATAAACACCAGAGGCAGATGCGTATCATACGGATTCCAGTTACCATGTGTCGTTCCTTTAGATGATCCGGAGTACCAGCCCGGTTCAGGAATGATGATCACAGATCCGCAACGTTTTGGATTATAACCGTTGACAGCCATGCTCTTGATCGGCTCTGGCAGCGGACTGTTACCCAGATTATCCATATCTGCCGCAAACTCCACACCCGGCAGTTTTTGCAGGTATTGTACCGTTGCCTTCTTAATCGCGTCATAGTCAAGTTTCTTCGCCTCAATAGCCTTCAGGTCAAATCCGATATGATAGTTTTCTGCTGTCAATGCCAGACGTTCTGCGCCAAAACGCTCCTTCAGCATGCTATTGAGTCCATCCATCATTTTACCTTCCGGTAAACCTGCCGGAAGCTGATTCTCCTGCATAAAACCTACAGAGTGCGCCGCACCATGGTCTGCTGACAGGAATACCAGATAATTGCCTTTACCCACTTTCTGATCCAGATAGCGGAAAAAAGCAGAAAGGTCTTTGTCAAGACGCAGGTAGGTATCTTCTACTTCTATAGAGTTAGGTCCGTACTTATGGCCCACATAATCCGTTGATGCACAGTTGATCGTCAGAAAGTCGGTCACGGCACCGGTACCCAGTTTATATCCGTCTATAGCTGCTTTTGCAAACTCCAGTGTCAGTGTATTACCGGATGGAGTGGAGCGCAGGCTTCCTTTATCCTTTGAATAAATATCCTGCATGTTGTGTGGGAAAGTAGCTGTAGTCTCCCCATTGAAAATACCTTCCCAACGCACATCATCAGCGGTGCTCTGCACATAGCTGTTGATAGGGTAGAGGGTAGTCCATGGCTTGGACATCAGTTGTGCCGGTACCTGACGGGCATTGAATGTCTTTACCCACTCCGGCAGATCTTTCATATAAAATGAACTGGTTACAAAGCTGGCATTGCTGTCATCCAACCAGAAAGCACCGTTGGCGATATGACCCGCCGGCAGGATAGATGCCCTGTCTTTCAGTGATACACCCACCACTTTCGAGCGGAAATTAGTAGCCAGCTTAAGTTCGTCAGTAATAGTAGATGCAAGCAGGTTACGTGGCGACATCTTACCGGCATCGGTAGTTGTGCCTATGGGTTGCACAGTAGTATCTTCTGTACAATACCAATGACGACCGGTAACCTGATCTGTCCAGTCATTGCCGGTAATGCCATGGATAGCAGGTACGGAACCCGTATAAATAGTGCTGTGACCAACAGCCGTAAAGGAAGGTAAGTGAGTAATAAAGGTATTTTCGCAGGTAAACCCTTCGCCCAGCATTCTCTTGAATCCGCCGGTTTCATAGCGGTCATAGTAGCGGTACAGGTAGTCCCAGCGCATCTGGTCAACAACGATCCCAACTACAAGTTTGGGACGATCTACCGGCTTCTGAGCCCGGAGTGCTCCTGTCTGCAGCATAGCGCCGGTAAGCGCCAGCACAGACAATGATTTGCAAATTCTTCTCATGATAGATAATTTCAACAATTATAAGACCTGACTATTAACGCCTTTGGTGACTTAAGGTTGTCAAATTATCTATCCTTTGAGAATTTAAATTGTATAAATATTACCAACGGGGATATAAATGGATAAGGGTTCCCCGTAACGCTTAAAATCCAGCTTCGGCAAAACGTACCGGATAATCAGAAATAATACCATCAGCACCCATTTCCTTCAGCTTTTTCATTTCCGTTGCTTCCTGAACAGTCCACGGAACAACCTGAATCTTCTTACTATGGCAAAGTGATAACAGCTCAGGCGTTGTGAACTGATAGAAAGGATTATAGAACTGTGGCGTAAAACCCAGCAGCTCCAGTTGCTGCGCCGGCTTCACTTCTTTGTCATATGTCAGAAAACCCAGTGTCATATCAGGATACCGGCGGTGCAGTACCTGTAGCGGACGAGGATCGAATGACTGTACAATCAGACGTTTGCCCAGTGGCAGTAAGTTTTTTACGGCCATCAATTTATCTATATATTCCTCCGGTGCGGGTTGCTCGTTACCATCTGTTTTCGCGGAAGACTTGATTTCCAATAAATAAACAACTCCGGGAAGTTTGTGCGACTTCGTATATGCTTCTACTGAATCAATCATTTCAGACAGGAGAGGAGCATACGATCTGATACGCTGTTGTTGCGGAAACTCAGGATACGCTTTTTCTCCGATCACAAATTCACGGATGCGGCTGTAGTCCATTTTATAAAAGGTATACTCTGAGCGGGAGGCCGCCGGAATTTCCGCGCCATCCGGCATCGTTGTATAAGCAGGATTAAAGGAGGCATCATGATATACAACGACCTGACCATCTTTCGTAATGTGTACGTCAAACTCAATCGTATTGGCCCCCGTCTCAATAGCCTTGATCATGGAGGGAATGGTGTTCTCCGGCATCAGGCCGCGGGTTCCTCTGTGTCCTACTTTATAAAATGTGGGTAACTGCTGCTGAGCGGTCATGGGTTTTGTGGATTTACAGGCGTTCAGGCCTGTTGTGGCCAGCAGTACACCTGCGGCCAGCATTGCTTGTTGTAAAGGTTTCATCGTTTAACGTTTTCCAGCTGTTAAAGTAATATCTGGTGTATCTTTTACTAAGCCTTCCATGTTAACTGATTATTAATTCGACCCAGCCTGCATGCAGAGGAAAAGCCCTGCTGCAAGGGCCGCTCCGGCTAAGGGGCCGATTATAGGAATCCATGCATAATCCCACCCGTTGCCTCCTTTTCCTTTTACAGGTAATATGGAGTGCATCAGGCGGGGGCCGAAATCCCTGACAGGATTAATCGCATAACCGGTAGTTCCTCCGAGTGATAATCCAATGGCCAATACAAGAAGAGAAACCGGCACAGCTCCCAATGAACCCATACCGATAGGCGTCTTGTCGTTACCAAACTCTCCTTTATCAACGATATAAAAGATGGTAAACAGCAGTACAAAGGTACCGATGATCTCACTGATCAGGTTACGGCCGGTATTACGGATAGCCGGAGCCGTACAGTAACATGCCTGAATCAAACCCGGATCGGCTGTATCATCCAGATGGTCTTTATACATCAGCCACACAAGAAACGCACCAGCCATTGCACCCAGCAATTGGGCGATGATAAACAAAGGGAATTGTGCCCAGCTCAGTTTACCTGCTAAACTCAATGCCAGAGATACCGCCGGATTCAGGTGCGCCCCGCTGCTTGGACCAGCAATTACAACACCTATGAAGACGGCCAGTGCCCATCCGGTGGTGATCACTATCCAGCCGCCGCCATGGCCTTTCGTTTTGTTGAGGATCACGTTGGCTACGACGCCGTTACCCAGCAATATCATCAACATCGTCCCCAGAAACTCTGCTAATAAGGGATTCATTGAAAGCGTTATTTATCAGTTAATCATTGGTGGTGCTCAGTATCAGATGATAACCTGCACCGCTTACGTGAAATATTATTTGATGGCAGGCACTTCTTCTTCCTGCGTGGAAAATTTCGACCAGGCTCTCACTGCCCTGACAGCATTGCTCCATCCACGTACCCATTTATGCACATCTTCCGCATCGCCTTTGGGCGTAAAAGAATGGTCTACCTGCCATTGACGGGCAATTTCCTCCTGATCTTTCCAGAAGCCTGTCGCCAGTCCGGCCAGATAGGCCGCACCCATGGCGGTAGTCTCTGTGATTTTAGGACGTATCACCTGTGTATTCAGAATATCTGCCTGAAACTGCATCAACAGATTATTATTGGTCGCGCCACCATCTACGCGTAACTCCTTGATACTGATACCCGCATCTGCTTCCATAGCCCGTAATACCTCCATCGTCTGATAAGCAATGCTTTCCAGCGCGGCTCTGGCAATATGTGAAGCATTTGTACCCCTCGTCATACCAACCAATGTTCCTCTGGCATGCTGATCCCAATGTGGAGCACCCAATCCGGCAAATGCAGGTACCAGATAAACACCATCATTATGTGCTACTTTGGCGGCCAATCCTTCTACTTCTGAAGACGAACGGATAATTCCCAGACCATCTCTCAGCCATTGTACCACAGCTCCGGCAATAAAGATGCTTCCTTCCAGTGCATATTCTACTTTGCCATTTATTTTCCACGCAATGGTAGTTACCAGATTATTCTGTGAGATGATCGGTTGTTCACCAATATTCATCAGCATAAAACATCCGGTACCGTAGGTATTTTTCACCATGCCGGGTGCTGTACACATTTGTCCGAACAAAGCGGCATGCTGATCTCCGGCAATACCGGCAATAGGAATGGTGGTGGAAAAGATCGCCGAAGTGGTCTGGCCTATCAGCTCACTGGATTGCTTTACTTCCGGCAACATGCTCGCCGGAATATCAAACAAAGCCAGTAATTCGTCATCCCATTGCTGGGTGTGTATATTAAATAACATGGTACGGGACGCATTGGTAATGTCCGTCGCATGTGTCTTTCCTTCCGTCAGGTTCCATACCAGCCAGGCATCTACCGTACCAAACGCCAGCAGCCCTTTGGCCGCCCTTTCTTTTGCTCCTTCCACATTTTCCAGTATCCACCTCACTTTGGTAGCGGAGAAATATGCATCTATCACCAATCCTGTCTTCTCTCTGATCAATTGTTCATGACCAGCTGCTTTGAGCTCATCACAATAGGCAGCGGTGCGGCGATCCTGCCAGACAATGGCATTGTGAATAGGTTTTCCCGTATGCCGGTCCCAAACAACGGTCGTTTCCCTCTGGTTGGTAATACCGATAGCAGCAATATCTGTTCCTCTGAGGCCTGCTTTGGCGACCGCTTCTGCGGCTACGCCCAGCTGACTGGACCAGATCTCGTTAGCATCATGCTCTACCCATCCCGGTGAGGGGAAAATCTGCCGGAATTCTTTCTGGGCAATAGCGACGATAGCACCCGCCTTATCAAATATGATGGCTCTTGAGCTGGTAGTACCCTGATCCAGTGCCAGAATATACCGGGATGTTTCCTTTTCCTTCATATAGTTGAACGTGAAATTTAACTGCTAATGATAATTGACGGATCAGGATGCCGGCAACAGATAGTGCGCCGCGATTCCACCAAAGGCGGTCACCTGCTCCTGTTCCCAGACCTTGTCTTTCCCCAGCTCGGCGGCCATGATTGCGGCGACCCCGGGAGCCATTTCAATGGCTGCGTGTGCGTCAAGTAATAAAGCCCGTAGCCGTCTGGACAACACGTCATCTACAGTGCGGGCCATTTCCTGTTGCACAGCCCAGACTACCTGCGCTTTTATATAAGGCAATGCCGGATGCAAGGCATCCTTCAGATCCGGACGTGTATTGATCAGCGTTTCCAGTTGAGCGGCATCACTTCCATATACATCGAGCGGTACTGGCGCTGCATGTGCTGTCGTGTATCCATGTATATGCAAGGTTTCTGTTCCGCAGGGAATAGCGGCTAGTCCGGCACTACTGATGGCCATGTCCACCGTATCTTCCGCCATTTTACGGAAGGTGGTCCACTTACCACCGGTAATAGTAATCAATCCGGAATGGGCGACGATGATCTTATGACTACGTGATATTTCCTTCGTACTATCTGCATCTTTCTGTGGAGCGGCCAATGGTCGCAGCCCCGCATACACGCTGAGCACATCTGCACGGGTAGGAGCCTTTCGCAGATAACCAGCTGCCGTTTGCAGGATGAAGTTGATCTCTGTCTCCAGTGCCTGTGGTTCCAGACTATGTTCATTCAATGGTGTATCAGTGGTTCCTACCAGTACTTTCCCATGCCATGGCAAAGCAAAAAGCACCCGTCCATCCGCTGTTTTAGGAATCATTAACGCGCTGGAACTGTCAAGGAATGCAGCATCCAGTACCAGATGGACGCCCTGACTCGGACGAATAGTTGGCCTTGCCCCCGGTTCGTCCATCTGTAATACTTCGTCGGCAAATACACCGGTGGCATTGATGACCGCCTTTGCCTGTAATTGATATTCTTCTCCGGTTTCAAGATCTGTAGCGCTGATGCCATTGATCCTGCCTTCTCCGTTTTTCTGTAAACCGTTAACTTTAAAATAGTTGAGTAATACGGCGCCCTTTTCGGCGGCTGTCTGTGCGATATTAATTGCCAGACGGGCATCATCAAATTGTCCGTCGTGATAAACAATACCACCTTTCAGCTTCTCTGTGCGTATAGCCGGCAATGCGGTGATCACTGCCTCGCGACCTATGATCCTTGAGGGTCCCAGACTAAGCCGTCCTGACAGCAGGTCATAAAGTTTGAGGCCGATTCCATAGAAAGGCCCTTGCCACCATTTATAATATGGAATGATAAATTCCTGATCATGTGCGAGGTGTGGTGCGTTCGCCAGCAAAAGTCCTCTTTCGTGTAATGCTTCTTTTACAAGGCCGACATCTCCCTGCGCTAAATAACGGACCCCTCCATGTACAAGCTTGGTGCTTCGGCTGGAGGTGCCTTTTGCAAAATCTGATTGTTCCAGTAACAGGGTACGAAAGCCTCTTTGTGCGGCATCCATGGCAACACCAAGTCCGGTTGCGCCACCGCCGATTACAATAATATCCCAAACGACTGATGCCGTATTGCCGATCTGTTGTTTAAAGGTTAACCTGTTCATAGTGAGGAAAATACTTTAATTTTCTTTTAATTGGTTTCAGTTTATTTCATCCACACGAGAAAAAAACATAAGGGGCGCTGGCGGTCCCGTTAACCGAAAATAGATGTTTTGTTCCTTCCTTTTCAGGAAGTTAATGCATAAACGATCATTTATACATGTTATTCCTGACTTTTTGCTAAATATTTTTTCTGATATGATGTGTTTAATTCAACAACATGAAAGTAATTTTGTAACGAATTGGAAGAAGGCATAAGCGTATTTATTCCAAATCTGTTTTAAACAACATTTGCTTTTTTCTACAACTGCTAATTCTTTTACGCATATGTCAATGATCAATATTGCAGAAAGGCACAAATACATTCTTGACCGTTTATCAGAGAAGGGATATGTGAATGTGGTGGACCTCTGCAAGGAGCTGGATGTTTCCGGTGTTACCATCCGTAAAGACCTCAAACTGCTTGAAGACAAATCCCTGTTGTTCCGTTCTCACGGAGGAGCTACAGTAAATAATCCGTACATCAATGATAAACCGGTGAACGAGAAGGAAAAGCTTCGCCGGGATGAGAAAAATAATATCGCAATAGCGGCAGCTGCCATGATTGCACCAAATGACGCTATCATTATATCATCCGGTACAACTGCACTGGCACTGGCAAGGAATGTGCACCCGAAAGGGCACCTGACAGTAATCACGCCGGCACTGAATGTGGCGCAGGAACTACTAAGGCATCCGGAAATTGAGGTGTTACAGCTGGGTGGTATCGTAAGAAACAGTTCTGCTTCAGTAACAGGCACTTACGCAGAACGTATCCTTGCTGACTTCTCCTGTTCAAAACTGTTCCTCGGATTGGAAGGTATTGATATAGAGTTCGGTCTGACCACCACCAACCTGATGGAGGCACAACTGAATGCACGTATGGTGACAGCGGCACAGAAAACAATTGTATTGGCTGATTCTTCTAAATTTGGCCGTCGCGGTTTTGGGAAGATCTGCGATCTGGAAGATGTAGATGAGATCATCACAGACAGCGGTATATCCGGACATGTTGTGAAAGCACTTGAAGAAATGGGAATTAACGTCACTATCGTTTAAGAAATAAGAAAAGGGAGGGTAGTACCTCCCTTTTTATTTTCACTGCTGCCTTATTTTCTAAGGGTGCAGATAGTAGTCACTTTAAAGTTAAAAAAAGCCGAGTCTGTTCCGTTGAGGTAATAAGATCTGCCGCTGTAATTCGCATGTCTGAGGAATTTTTTCATAAAAACTTCTGTCTGACACATCTTTCTGCTACTTGAATCAACCCCGGTTCTCCCGCTATCATAAAGACTATCATAGCGGGTTACACACTCATAGCAAAACGATTTGGGATTACGGGTGGGTCTGTCCTCGCTTTTGGTACAAGCAGCCAGCAGTAGTATTGCGGGCAATAGTTGTTTTTTCATGTATAGTGGATTTAATAGGTAGAAATGTGTCCTATGGGCTCCTGTTGCAACAATATCTATACCAACTTCAACAGCTACCAATACAAAACACTGATAGTCAATACATAAAGGTGATCAAGTCCACCTATACTCCGGGTATGAAGCATGTATACTTCGGGTATAAGCCGGGTACTCCCTCGCTACGTCCTAAGGGAACCACTTCCATGCTGCTACTCCCTGAAACACCCTCATAGTATAACAACTTCTCCATATACAAATCTTTTCCGGGCTATTCCTTTGAAAACAAATTGCTTGTCATCTTCCGGGACAAGATAAGTTCCCCTCCATCCAATTGCTTTTTTTGCACATATCCGCTTATTTATCCCCAACACATTAAACATCTTCCTAATCCAACAATACCCTGTAAGCCCCCAAAAAGGGCACATATCCGGTCGCTCCTTATTTAATTCTAACGAATACCTGTACTTTTTTAATCTTTTCTAAATTTTTGGGGTTATACAAAAACTTTCGTAAAAAATACCGGCTTCCTTTAGTATCTTTATACCGTTCCCGAAACAATTACGGTACCTCAACCGCCTGGAGTAAGCGGGGAAGGTGTGCCAAGGTCAAAAAATCTAAACGAATGCAAGAAGTGAAGCAATTGCAAGGACTGTATCACCCGGAATTTGAACATGATGCATGCGGAACAGGCTTTACAGCCCACATCAAGGGCCGTAAATCGCATCAGATCATCCGGGATGCGCTGACCATGTTGGAAAACATGGAACACCGCGGTGCGTGTGGTTACGAACAAAACACAGGTGATGGAGCAGGTATCCTGATCCAGTTACCACATGAGTTCCTGTACGACGAATGCCTGAAAATCGGCATTAGCCTCCCTGAATTTGGAAAATACGGTGTAGGTATGATTTTCTTTCCAAAGGAACCTCGCTGGCGCGAAGAGTGTCGCGAGATACTGGACCGTGCGGCCGAGAAACTTGGATTAGAAATACTGGGTTACCGTAAAGTGCCGGTACGTCCCGATGGGATCGGCGAAGGCGCTCTTTCTGTAGAACCAGAAATTGAACAGGTATTTATCGCCTGTCCTTATCATATTACGGACAACGATATATTCGAACGCAAGCTCTTTGTACTGCGCAACTACGTTTCCAAAACCGTTCGCAATACCGTACCAAAAGAGAAGGCGCTCTTCTACATTCCCTCCCTTTCGACAAAAACAATCGTATATAAAGGTCAGCTGACAACTTACCAGGTACGTCATTATTATGCCGACCTGAGTGACGAGAAAATGGTATCCGCGTTCGCGCTGATCCACTCCCGTTTTGCGACCAATACATTCCCAAGCTGGCGTTTGGCTCACCCGTACCGCTATATTGCGCACAATGGTGAAATCAATACCCTGAAGGGTAACCTGAACTGGTTACGCGCCGGTGAAAAAGACTTCGTGTCCAAATACTTCTCTCAGGAAGAAATGGACATGCTCCTGCCACTGGTAGAAGAAGGTCAGTCTGACTCCGCCAGTCTGGACAACGTTGTTGAGTTACTGATGCTCTCCGGCCGCTCCCTGCCACATGTAATGATGATGCTGATCCCTGAAGCATGGGACGGTAACGACGACATGGATCCGGTGAAGAAATCATTCTACGAATATCACGCCTCTCTCATGGAACCATGGGATGGCCCGGCTTGTATCTCCTTCACAGATGGTAAGATCATCGGTGGTACTCTGGACCGTAACGGTCTGCGTCCTGCCCGCTTCGTTATCACTAAAGATGACCGCGTGATCATGGCTTCTGAAGCAGGTGTACTGCCAATAGATCCTAAAAACGTAAAAGAAAAAGGCCGCCTGCAACCCGGTAAGATGTTCATCGTGGACATGGAACAGGGTCGTATCATCGGTGATGAAGAGCTGAAAAGGAACATCTGCTCTCAGCAACCTTATGGTGAATGGCTGAATAAATATAAGATCCGCCTGGAAGAACTGCCTGAACCAAGGGTTACTTTCACCCATCTGGAACACGATCAGATCTTCAAATACCAGCGCGCTTTCGGTTACTCCACCGAAGATCTGGATACCATCATCGCTCCAATGGCGCTGGATGGTAAAGAACCGGTAGGCTCCATGGGTACGGATGCTCCCCTCGCTGTACTGAGCGATCAGCCACAGCACCTGACCAGCTACTTCAAACAGCTGTTCGCACAGGTGACCAACCCACCAATTGATCCGATCCGTGAAAAGCTGGTAATGTCCCTCGCTACCTATGTAGGTAACAATGGCAACCTGCTCGACGAAGATCCTCTGCACTGTCACGGTCTGGCGCTTCGTCATCCGATCCTGACCAACTTCGAACTGGAAAAGATCCGTAGTATAGATACCGGTCTGTTTCAGGCTAAAACACTCCATACTTATTTCAGAGCCGACGGTAAACCGGGCTCCATGGAAAAAGGTCTGCAGCGTCTTTGCCGCTATGCGGTAGATGCCGTAGAAGATGGTTTCGAAGTAATCATCCTGTCTGACAGGGCGATCGACTCTGAACACGCAGCAATTCCTTCCATACTGGCCGCTTCCGCAGTACACCACCACCTGATCCGCAAAGGTTATCGCGGCCAGGTTGGTCTGATCGTGGAAGCCGGCGATGTCTGGGAAGTGCATCATTTCGCTTGTCTGCTGGGCTTTGGCGTAACTGCCATCAACCCATACCTCGCGCTGAGCACTATCCGCGACATGAAACTGTATGACAAACTGGAAACGTCTCTGGATGTAGATAAGCTGAAAAAGAACTACATCAAGGCTGTATGTGATGGTTTGTTGAAAGTATTCTCTAAAATGGGTATCTCCACCCTGCAATCTTATCAGGGTGCACAGATATTTGAAATATTAGGTATCAACCGTCAGGTTGTAGACAAATACTTTACTGGCGCCGTATCCCGTATACAGGGTATGGGGCTGGATGAAATTGCCCGTGAAACACTGGCGAAACACTGGATGGGTTATGGCCGTAAGGAAACACCTGTACAGCGCCTGACTACGGGTGGTCTCTATCAGTGGAAGAGAAAAGGTGAATTCCACCTCTTCAATCCAACTACCATCCACCTGCTGCAGTATTCAACCCGTATGAATGACTACGGCACCTTCAAAAAATACTCTAAAGCCGTAAACGACCAGAGTGAAAAAGCAGCTACCCTTCGTAGCCTCTTCACTTTCAAACGTACACGTCCTTCTGTTTCTATTGATGAAGTTGAATCAGCTGAAAGTATCCTGAAGCGTTTTGCTACCGGTGCGATGAGCTTTGGTTCCATCTCTCACGAAGCACACTCCACACTGGCAATCGCAATGAACCGTATCGGCGCGAAGAGCAATACCGGTGAGGGTGGAGAAGACGAACTGCGTTACGAGCAACTGCCTAATGGAGACAGCATGCGCTCCGCCATCAAGCAGGTAGCAAGTGCACGTTTCGGTGTAACCAGTAACTATTTAACTAACGCAGACGAGCTCCAGATCAAGATGGCACAGGGTGCTAAACCCGGTGAAGGTGGCCAGCTGCCCGGTCATAAAGTAGATGACTGGATCGCTAAAGTGCGCCACGCTACACCAGGTGTTGGTCTGATTTCTCCTCCTCCGCACCACGATATCTATTCCATCGAGGACCTCGCTCAGCTGATCTTCGATCTGAAGAATGCCAACCGCGCTGCTCGTATCAGCGTGAAACTGGTATCCAAAGCGGGTGTAGGTACCATCGCTGCCGGTGTTGCCAAAGCAAAAGCGGATGTAGTCCTGATTGCCGGTTATGACGGTGGTACAGGTGCTTCTCCGATCAGCTCTATCAAACATGCAGGTCTGCCTTGGGAACTGGGTCTGGCTGAAACACATCAGACGCTGGTTAAGAACAAATTACGTAGCCGCGTAATCGTACAGACCGACGGTCAGTTGAAAACAGGCCGCGACATCGCTATCGCTACCCTTCTGGGTGCAGAAGAATGGGGTGTTGCTACCGGAGCACTGGTTGTTGAAGGCTGTATCATGATGCGTAAGTGTCACCTGAATACCTGTCCTGTTGGTGTTGCAACCCAGGATCCTGAACTGCGCAAGCGTTTCAATGGTAACGCTGATCACGTAGTGAACTTCTTCAAATTCCTCGTGGAAGAATTCCGTGAGATCATGGCGGACCTCGGTTACCGCAAGGTAAATGAGATGGTAGGTCAGGTAGACAGCCTCCAGTTACGTGATAACATCTCTCACTGGAAATACAAATCACTCGATCTGTCTCCTATATTATATAGAGAACCTGCTGCTGAAGAAACAGGACTGTACAAACAGGAAGAACAGGATCACGGCATCAGCGAAGTGATCGACTGGAGACTGCTGAAAGCAGCACAGCCGGCACTGGAAAAGAAAGCACGTGTATTCCAACAGTTCCCTGTAAGAAATACGGACAGAGCTATCGGTACCATCCTCAGTAACGAGATTTCTAAACGTTACGGCGGACCAGGTCTTCCGGAAGATACTATCCACTACAAATTCGTTGGTTCTGCCGGACAAAGCTTCGGTGCCTTCAACACCAAAGGTGTGACACTGGAATTGGAAGGTGAAGCAAACGACTACTTCGGTAAAGGTCTGTCAGGTGCAAAACTGATACTGTACCCTTCTCCTGAAGCTGGCTTCAAAGCAGAAGAAAATATCATCGCAGGAAACGTTGCCTTCTATGGCGCAACCTCCGGTGAAGCGTATATCCGCGGTAAGGCTGGTGAACGTTTCTGCGTTCGTAACTCCGGTGCTACTATCGTAACTGAGGGCGTAGGCGATCACGGTTGTGAATATATGACCGGTGGTAAAGCAGTCATCCTCGGTGAAACAGGCCGCAACTTCGGTGCAGGTATGAGTGGCGGTATTGCTTATGTATATGATGTAAATGGTTCTTTTGCAGGACGTTGCAACAAGGAAATGATCGACCTCGATCCATTGGATCAGGATGACGCAGCCGAACTGCAGGACCTGATCACCAAGCATCATGCTTACACAAACAGTACTGTAGCCAAATTCATCCTGAAAGACTGGGAAAATCAGCTGCGTCACTTCGTGAAAGTATTCCCGAAAGAATACAAGGCTGTTTTGCAGGCAAGCAAGGCTGCTGCACAGAAAGTAGAGAAGTAGTAACATTCTAACACCACCTAACGAAAGAGACAAATGGGCAAACCAACAGGATTCCTGGAATTTACCCGGGAGCTGCCGGGCAAATCTCCTGCAAAGGAAAGAGTCCAACACTATAATGAATTCGTAGAGAAGTTTTCAGAATCAAAGCTGAATGAACAGTCTGCGCGCTGTATGAACTGCGGCGTTCCTTTCTGCCACAGCGGTTGCCCTCTGGGTAACGTGATCCCTGAATTCAACGATGCGGTGTATCACAAAGACTGGAAAGAAGCATACGAAATATTAACCAGTACCAACAACTTCCCGGAATTCACAGGTCGTATCTGTCCTGCTCCGTGCGAAAGCGCCTGCGTACTGGGTATCAATCAGCCTCCGGTGGCAATCGAAGAAATCGAACGCCATATTATCGAGATCGCATTTGACAAAGGTCTCGTACAGGCTAAAACACCAAGAGTACGTACCGGCAAGAAAGTGGCTGTTATCGGTTCAGGTCCTGCGGGGCTGGCTGCTGCAGCACAGCTTAACTATGCGGGTCACAACGTAACCGTGTTCGAAAGAGACGATGCGCCAGGTGGTCTGCTGCGTTACGGTATCCCTGACTTCAAACTGGAGAAATGGGTGATCGACCGTCGTGTAAAACTGATGGAAGAAGAAGGCGTGGTATTCCAGTGTAACGCAAACGTAGGTGTGAATATCGGTGTGAACGATCTGCTGCGTGAATACAACGCGATCGTACTGGCTGGTGGTTCTACCATTCCTCGTGATCTGGGTATCCCGGGCCGTCAGCTGAAAGGTGTTCATTACGCAATGGACTTCCTGAAACAGCAGAACAAACGTGTAGGCAACCGCGAAGTAGAAGGTGAAGACATTCTCGCAGGTGGTAAGAACGTGATTGTAATCGGTGGTGGTGATACCGGCTCTGACTGTGTAGGTACTTCTAACCGTCATGGTGCAGTAAGCGTCACCCAGCTGGAACTCTTGCCAAAACCACCGGGTGAACGTACTTCGTATATGCCATGGCCAACTTATCCTATGGTGTTGAAAACCTCTTCCTCACATGAAGAAGGTGCTACCCGTGAATGGGCTATCGGCACAAAAGAATTCGTAGGCGACGAAAACGGCAATCTGAAAGGATTAAAAATAGTGAAGCTTGAATGGGCATTGGGTCCCGATGGCAGACCAGGTAGCTTTAAAGAAGTTCCGGGTACTGAACAGGAGATCCCTTGCGAGCTGGCATTCCTCGCTATGGGTTTCTTACACCCTCAACATACCGGCTTGCTGGATGAACTGGGTGTAGACAGAGACGAGCGTGGCAATGTGAAAGCAGGTGAGAAAGCCTTCCAGACCTCCATCTCCAAGGTATTTGCCGCAGGCGATATGCGCCGTGGTCAGTCCCTCGTTGTATGGGCAATCAGTGAAGGACGTGAATGCGCCAGAAAAGTGGATGAGTTTCTGATGGGTGCATCACAGCTTGAAAGTAAAGATCATTCTCTGCAGGCAATGGCTGTGTAAATAGCCATTGCTGCGGATCAAGTTATAATCTAAAGATTCTCATAAGCAGGTTTAGATTTTGTTGTAACCTTCAGCCGGGCCGGGTTTTTACCCGGCCTTTTGTTTTCCCTTAATGCTCCGTTAATCATCTGTCTCAAATTTGTATATATATTTGAGCTATAAATCATATATCCCTTACCCTTTACCCATGAGAGCATTTCTATTATTTACTATCGCCGTACTGTTCGTACTTCCTACATTTTCTCAATACAAAAAAAAGGCTGGCTATACACTCGAACCCGTAGAAGACAAACTGGAGACGCCTAAACAATATCAGAAGATCCTGATTGTGGCAGAAGGAAATATGCAGGTTCGTATGTACTCCCAGAATCTCGCACAGGAACTCACCCAATACTTCAAAGACCAGAAAATCGAATGTAAATATGAATTCCTCGGAGATCCATCAAAAACAGATGTCAACGTTGCACTGGAAAAAGCAAAAAGCTGGAAACCTGATGCAATCATGCGCCTGAAACCAACCGTGTCTGAAGAAAAAGCGATCCAAAAAAGGAGGGGTTTCAGCAATGGTATCCCGGAGGCCGACAGGTCACTCAGTCAGCGTTCCGTACTGATCAACGTTTTCAATATCACACTGACTGATGCCATAGAACTGGTATGGTCTGCTAAACTCTCCGCTGCCTATGAAGGCGCAGATGAAGGTATCTATCAACGTGTTGCCAAAGGCATCATGATCGACCTGAAGAAACAAAATGTAGTAAATGGTAAAATACGTCTCGACCCCAGCGATATAAAAGTGCCCATTTTGTAATCGTCGCTGCCCGGTCCCAAAAGACAAAACGCGAAGTAATAAATGCCTTCCCTAAAAACAGTACATTTGTTGCCTATGAGGCAGTTGGTACTTTTATTCATGTTTTGCACAGCAATCGTGCATCACACTTCCGCTCAGGTAGGCAATACAGTTTACGATACACACCAGTACAAAAAGGGCATTTATAAAACATTTCAGGAATTCAGGGCAAATACGCCTTCCATCACCGGAAATTTGGTCGTAAAAAATAAAACGCCGGCAGCACAGGTCTATCTGCTGTCTGCCCCTAATGAACTGCGGATCGTTGATTCAACCGGCAAAGAACAGAAAGTCAAAAAATTCTGGGGCTATTCCGACGGAACCACGATCTATATAAAAGATAATGGTCTGAATAAACTGGAAGAGATCGGCTACTATTGCATTTATCGCATCAGTGCTATCACTTCCGTTCCAGTGAACAGGGCGACCGGAGGGATGGTCTTCGAAAATACACCGCCTCCGGCAGCAGACAAAAGAGTACTTAATCTGGTTACCGGCGATGTATATGATCTGACGCTGTTTAATCTGCGTCGTTACATTCTTCCGCAGGATACCGCCTTACTGCGTGAATTCAATGATGACAAGCAGAATAAGACCAGATTAGTATATTATGTGCAGAAATTCAACCAGCGGAATACGCCGAATTGGTGATATTCCATCAACAGACTTGATATACAGCTTTTTAAATTTATAGCGTCTTGTGAGTAACAGGACGCTTTTTTTATATTTTTCCAACTCAGCAGGTATAGTATTTGTTTGTTTAACCCTGTAAACCAGAATGGCCCTAAAGCGTTTTATTTCAGGAAATTACTGTAAGTAACCTTTTTCATAGTGACAGATCAATCTACAAACGAAGAAAAACATCATGGTCGTCCCTGGTGGCGATGGTTATTGTGGGCGCTTGTCGTCCTGTTGATACTCCCCGTTATGGCAGTATTGCTTTTACAACTGGAACCCGTGCAGGACTTTATCCGCCGGCAAGGGGAACAGTATCTGAAAAAGAAACTCCATACCGACGTGCGCATCGGCTATCTACGCATGCGTGGATGGCAATACCTCGAACTAAGAGATGTCTATGTCTCTGATACCACCTCCAAAGCATTACTCTATTCCGGCTCCCTGAAAGTCAGGTACAATCTGTTGGCATTTCTCAACAATGAGTTACAGGTAAACGGACTGGAATGGGACTCAGTATTGGTCAATGTATACCGTAATCAGGGAGACAGTGTCTATAACTATCAATTCATTGTGGATGCGTTCGTTACAAAAGACAGCATTCCTGATACCCTATCTGCAGAGACAGGTACATCTTTGCAGTTTAACATCAAAGATGTCAGCCTCTCCAAAATACGCTTGCGCTTCGCGGATGCAGAAGAAGGCATGAATGCTATCATCTATTTACGATCCTTACATATAGACCCGGATGACCTGCTCCTCGACGAAGGACTCTACGCATTCCGGGGCATAGAAGTAGACGGACTGAAAGGATTATACACACAGGAGTATCGCCCGAAAACATTGACGTCTGCTGCTCCGCCGCCAACTCCGACTGATACCGCCAGTACGCCTTTCCATCTGCTCCTTAAAAAATTACAGATAAAGAACAGTGCCTTCCTCTATGCAGATCAGGCCAGTGGGATATCTACCGTATGGCGCATCGGAGATCTGCAACTACAGAACTCCAATATTGATATGGACTCTACCCTTGTTCAATTGGGTGGACTGAAAATGGGCAATGTGGCCGGCGTATTTACACTATCCGCAGCAAAAGATACTTCCACACCGTCTCCGGCAGACAGTACCGCTCCCAATACATGGAAAGTATTGGCTACCAAAGCAGAACTGGAACATGTTGACGTCAAATTCGATAATAATACCGCACCTGCCCCAAGAGGAGCAGGCACTGATCCGGATTATAACCATCTCTTCCTTTATAACTTTAATACTGCTGTTTCCAATATCGTTTACAAACCAGACACCATCAAAGCAGTACTTAAGAGACTGGAAGTCAAAGAAAAATCCGGTTTTGCAGTAAAAGAAGGCCGCTTCGATGTACTCTTTACACCGCAGTCACTGGCATTACAGAATATGTTCTTCCAGACCAACAAAAGCCTCCTGCGAAAACACATCGCTGTAACGGTACCATCGTGGGAAACCATGTCGGACAATATGGATCTGATGCAACTCAGAGCTGACATCGATTCTTCACATATTACTTTAGGAGAATGGTTGCCTTTTGTACCCGACTCCCGGAAAAACCCATCAATGAAACCATTGTGGGACAAAGAGATCGATATCACGGCTGCCATAAAAGGCAGTATCGGCAAACTAATTATTGAAACCCTGCGGGTAGTTGATAATAAAGGAAACCGCATACGCGCCAACGGAGAAGTAGCCCATGCTGCCGATCCGGATCATTTCTCCGCGAATCTGCCATCCGTCTATATCGAATCCGGCAACAAAGCACTAAGATCATGGTTGCCTCCGGGCACTATGCCGGATACACCAAGACTACCGGAACATCTGATTATCACCGGTAATGTATTGGGTGGTATGCAGGACATCAAAACACAGTTACAGCTGACCAGTAGTTCTGCAAATGCCCGTCTGGCCGCACACCTTGTGAATATCACCGATAGCATCCGTGCCCGTTATAACGTGAACCTGTCTTCCTTCAGGGTTAACCCCGGCATACTGATGTATGATACTACAATGGGATGGTTCAGTGGGAAAATGCAGGCAAGCGGACAAGGATATACTTTCCCCGGTATGATCGCAAAAGCTGCTGTGAATCTGGATGAAGCAACTTATAACGGCTACACTTACCATGGTATCAATGTCAGCGGCGATATCGACAAGCAACAGTTGCACGCGGAAGGCCAGACCACAGATACAAGCGTTACTATGAACTTTGATGTCAATGCTACTCTGAATGATACCAGTGTCAGTTCTTTACAGGCCAACCTGCAGATGGATAAAGCAGATCTGTATGCCACCAACTGGTATACTGATCCCTTAATGCTGAAAGGTAATCTGAATGCTGACTTCAGCAGCCTCGATCCTAAAAGGCTGGAAGGTAATGCCTTCCTGCATGGCTGGCAGATTGCCACCAACGGACAGGTATTTCCCATCGACACCGTTGCACTGACCGCAAAATATTCCGATCAACAATATCTCTCACTGGAAGGCCCATTCGGATTTATACATGCCAACGGACAGGTAGATTATACCAAAGTAGGAGGCGCCTTCGGACAATTGATCAACAAGCCTTTACAACCTTACGATAGTGCTAAGCTGGTACAATTACCTCCGGGTCAGATACTTCAGTGGAATGCAGCGATCTCCTGGCCCCGCAGTTTAAAAAATATGCTGCCTGGTCTGCGTATGGAGCAACCTTTACTCATTACCGGTCGCCTGAATACAGACAGTAGTCTGATCGCCCTGAACGCATCCCTGTTGAAATTGACATATGACTCTGTTCGGGTAGATAGTGTGAATATCACAGCACAGATTGTTGATACGTCACTGAAAGCAGAGGTGGATATGGCAAGCCTGTATCATCCGATTGCCCCGTTGAATCATACACAATTGAAAGCAGGTGCAACAGCAGGTAAAGTGGACTGGGATCTTTTATTGGACGATATTAAAAGAACCCCCAAATATAAACTGGGTGGCTATGTAACTTTCCTTCCTGCCAATGCAATGGATCTGTCGCTAAAAACAGACCTGCTGCTGAACAAACAGCAATGGAAAGTAGATGAGGGCAATCATATCCGACTGGTGAATGGCGGCCCTGATACTGCCCAGATGACGCTTTCTTATCAGAATCAGTCTATTCAGGTGCAGACACTGAGAGATAGCAGTCAGGGTACACTGCCTCCATTGAGAGCTACTATCAAAGATTTTAAATTGTCCACTATTACAGCATTGCTCTCCGCCGACACATTGCTGGCAAACGGTATCTTAAATGCAGAAGCAAATGTGAGCAACCTTGATAAATCTCCATTGGTGAAGAGCCAGTTGAAAATAGATTCACTGGTATTCAGAGGAACCTCTGTAGGTACTCTGGACGCTAATGTAGAAACCCCACAGCCCGGACAGTATAAACTGGCTGCAAATCTGACTGGTAATCAGAATGATGTGAATGTAGACGGCACCTACGATTCCACAATCAACGCCACTGTTAATATCAATAACCTGAACATGGCCTCTATCGAGGCATTTACCTTCGGAAATGTGAGCCGTATGCACGGTAGCGCAGATGGTAAGTTTACGGTTACCGGTACAACAGACAAGCCTAAAGTATTGGGCAACATTCACTTCAATAATGCAGGTGGTACGATCACTTATGTAGGCACACCGCTTACCCTGCCGGATGAAAATATCCTGCTGGATGACAGAGGCATACAATTCAACCAGTTTGTTGTAGCGGACAGCCTTGGTAATGAAATGGTTGTCAACGGTCGTGTCAATACCCGGGATTTTACCAAATACAATTTCAACCTTACCGTGAACTCCGACAATTTCATGGTGTTGGGCGAACAACAAGATCCTGATCAGTTATATTATGGTCCGGCGTTTATTGATACACGTATCTCCGTAAGAGGCAATATGGATCTTCCAAGAGTAGACGCGAACGTCAAACTCAAAGACAAGTCAAAAGTTACAATCACCCTGCCATCTGAAGAACCGGGCGTAGCTAACAGGGAAGGGGTGATGGTTTTTGTAGATAAATCTAATCCGGTAGATTCTGCGATGATCAGAATGGCGGATAGCCTTCGCTTCCAGAATCCTCGTCTGACAGGCATCAACCTTTCCGGTAATGCAGAGATTACACCGGAGTCAATTATTAAGATCATCATCGATCCGGTGAACGGCGATTATGTACAGGCACAGGGTACAGCAAGTATCAATGCCACTCTGGACGCCAGTCAGAAAATGAGTCTGACCGGACGTTATGAGATCTCAGAGGGTAAATACGAAATGTCCCTCAATCAGCTGATCAAACGTTCTTTCAGCATTGAAAAAGGAAGCACCATTACCTTCAGTGGTGACGCTATGGATGCTGATCTGAATATCACGGCCCGTTATACGGTTAATGCAACAGCCGCCGATCTCGTACAGGACCAGTTATCCAATCCAAATATGTCTGAGACTGACAGAAACCGGTACAGACAGAAGCTACCATTCTACGTATACCTCCGTATCAAGGGGCAGATGATGAAACCGGAAATCTCCTTCGAACTGGATATGCCGGAATCTGAACAGAATGCATTTAGTGGAAGTGTATACAACCGTCTCAAACAGATCAACCAGATACCATCTGAACTGAATAAACAGGTGATGGGCTTACTGGTACTCAACAGTTTCATTCCTGAAGATCCATTAGCCGGTGATGGTGGTGGTAGTGGAGACTTTGGTGTAAGCAATATGGCCCGCCAGAGTGTGAGCAAAATCCTGTCACAACAACTGAACAACCTTGCTGGTAACCTGATTAAAGGAGTGGATCTGAACTTTGATGTGGAATCAAGAGAAGACTATTCTTCCGGCTCCGCACAGGAAACAACCAACCTGAAAGTGGGCGCCTCCAAAAAACTGTTCAATGAACGCCTGTCTGTGTCTGTGGGTTCGAATGTGATGTTGCAAGGTGAAAATCAAGCTAATCCATCTTCACTCGTCGGGGATATTTCTATCGAATATAAACTCACAAAAGATGGTCGTTACCGTGTAAGAGTATATCAGCGTAATGACAACAGTACTGTGATAGAAGGACAGGTGGTAGAAACAGGCGTTGCCTTTGCTTTGATCATGGATTACGATGAGTTCCGGGAAATATTCCACAGAGCGAAATCGCAACAGAAAACCGAAAGACTCCGCAATAAGAAAACCGTGACCAAAAAATAAAATGATCAAAGGATACAACCATATATCATCCACTGTTATTGCAGCTCTGGTTGCCCTGTGCATCAGCGCCTGTAGCACGACTAAGTCCGTCCCCGAAAACGATCGCCTGTATACAGGCGCCACGATAAAATGGGAGGGAAAGAAGCCAAGAGACTATGGCACCCTATCCGCAGAAATGAGCGGTCAGACCAGACCAAAGACAAACCGGAAGTTTGCCGGTATGCCCTTCAGGCTCTGGTTCTATAATCTTGGAAAAGAGCCTAAAGGAAAAGGGCTGAACTATCTGTTGCGGAAAAAGTGGGGAGAACCGCCTGTATTATTAAGTAGTGCGAAACCAGATTATACATCCAATGTATTGGAACAGTATCTGGTTGATAATGGCTTCTTCCAGTCTGCGGTAGCTTCCGAGATCAAATACAGCGGAAAGAAAAAAGCATCTATTACTTATACCGTTACACCGAATCACCGGTACCGTATCAAGAGCGTGACTTACGAAACGGATAGCAGTGATCTGGGTAAAGCAGTGGCTGCAGCAAAGGAGGGAAGCTCCCTGAAATTGAACCGTCCGTACCGGCTGGATAGTGTCGTAGCAGAACGAAACCGTGTACATAATATATTAAAGGAGCAGGGCTACTATTACTTTACACCTGATCACCTGCTGGTAGAAGTGGATAGTACCAACAATGGCATGGTTGACCTCTATCTCAAGGTCAAAGACGAAACCCCTATAGCTGCACGAAAGCAATACAGGATGAAGAATATAACATTGTATCCTAACTACTCTCTGGATAATGACTCTCTCAGTCGCAGAGGTACCCCGGTACAATATCATCATATCAGGATCGTCGATTCTACTAAGAAATTCAGACCCAGTGTCTTTGACCGTTCCGTGTTCCTGAAACCGGATAGTCTGTACAGACTAAGTGATCACAGCACAACCCTGCGTCGTCTGACAGACCTTGGCACTTTTAAATTTGTTAAAGGGCAATTCCGTACGGTAAGAGGAGATAGTTCAAAGCTGAATGCCAGCTTCTTCCTGACACCTTACCCACGCAGAAGTTTATCCGCCGAGTTAAGAGGAACCTCAAAATCAAACAACTTTGCCGGTTCTGAAGTCAGGATCACTGCACGCAACCGTAACTGGCTGCATGCTGCCAATCTGTTGGAAATCACTTTGGCAGGTGGTCTGGAATGGCAGGTAGGCGGACGTACTACGGCCAACAATACAACACTGAGAGGTGGTAACTCTTACAATATCAAAGCAGAAGCAGCGGTAACGATTCCACGTTTCTGGCAACCTTTGTTCAATTTTAATGTAAAGACACCTTATGTGCCCCGCACCCGTATCAGCCTGAGTTATGAGCTGTTCAGCCGTAGCCAGCTGTATAACCTGAACGCCTATTCATTCCAGTTCCAGTATATCTGGCGGCAAACACAATATCTGGAACATAAGTGGTCGCCGGTAGCCATTACCTACGTACTGCCTACCAGTACTACAACAGGTTATGATAGTATATTATTGAATGATCCCAGCCAGCGGGCAGCTATTGAAAAACAGTTCATACTGGGAGGAAATTACAGTATCACTTTCAACAATCAGGCGGACAATCGTGTGCATAGTTTTTATCTGAATGGTGATCTGGATTATTCCGGTAATCTGGCAGGTTTGATCATACCAAAGAAAGACAGCGCTAAGACAATCATCGGTGCTCCTTTTGCACAATATGTGAGACTGACAGCCGATCTGCGTCATTACTGGAAACTGAACCGGAAACTCACATGGGTAAATCGCCTGTATGCCGGTTTTGGTATGCCATATGGTAACTCTACCACACTACCTTTTGTAAAACAATACTTTATTGGAGGTAGTAGCAGTCTTCGTGGCTTCCGTGCCAGAACATTGGGTCCGGGTTCATACAGAGATAGTACCAGTCAGTACCTCGCGAATGAAGCAGGGGATATCAGGTTGGAATATAACTCCGAGTTACGCGCAAAACTGACAGGCATTTTTAATGCAGCTGTATTCATAGATGCAGGTAATATCTGGCTCAAACAGGATGTACCGACTAAACCGGGCAGTAAGTTTAAGGCAAGCACTTTTGGTAATCAGATAGCGGTAGATGCAGGTGCCGGTCTTCGTGTAGATGCCTCTATTATAGTGGTAAGACTGGATCTCGCATTCCCCTTGCGTAAACCATGGCTGCCATCTGATGAAAGATGGGTCATAAAAGATATTAAGTTCGGCGATCCTGACTGGCGAAAAGAAAATCTCATTCTGAATATTGCGATTGGATATCCTTTCTGATTTCTTTACCTTGGGCGGGGATACCCCGCCCTTTTTTTTAAAATGACCTATGATGACAATGAAATATACACGCAACACAATGCTCCTGCTCAGTGCATTATTTTTATTAGCCTCCTGCAGCAGGAAGATCACAGAAACAGGCAAAGCATCTTATTATGCTGACAAGTTTGAAGGCCGCAAAACTGCCAGCGGAGAGGTATTCAAACAGGGTGGGCTGACAGCTGCACATCGCACTCTGCCATTTGGAACCAAAGTGACTGTTATCAATGTGGCTAATGGTCGCTCGGTAAAAGTTCGTATCAATGACCGTGGACCATTTGCTGAAGGTAGAGTGATAGATCTGTCAAAGAAAGCAGCAAAGCGTATCGGCATGCTTACAACAGGCGTAGCTCCTGTGGAGATAAAATACAAGAAGAAGAAATAACGAAGGCATTCATAAATGAGAAAGGCGACACCATCATCTGGTATCGCCTTTTTTTATTGGAAACCTAAAACATATCAGGCGTGTACGCCTTCACCTATTTCTTCCACCATCTTTCTGCAGAAGGCCGGTAAATCGTTCGGATTACGGCTGGTCACCAGTCCATTATCCACAACTACTTCCTGGTCAACCCAGTTAGCGCCTGCATTTGTCAGATCTGTTTTCAGGGAAGGGTAAGAAGTAACCGTTCTGCCTTTCAGTTCACCTGTTTCTATCAATGTCCATGGACCGTGACAGATAGCAGCAATCGGTTTACTATCATCAAAAAAGCCGGAAACAAAATTAACTGCGTCCTGATTTTCTCTCAGGTGATCAGGATTCATTACACCACCCGGCAGGACCAGCGCATCATAATCTTTCGCATTTGCCTGATTAACTGTTTTGTCAACAGGATAAGTATTACCCCAGTCTTTTTCAGCCCAGGCTTTCACTTCTCCATCATGTAGCGAAATTACATCTATCTGCGCACCCGCCTCTTGCAATGCCTCACGTGGCTGTGTAAATTCAACTTCTTCAAAGCCGTCAGCCACAAGAATGGCGACCTTCTTATTACTGAGTTTGTTTTCCATAATCTTTCCGTTTTATGGTTTTTTAGGTAATAATACTTGTTCGGACTACTATCTATCAACAACAAAAACGGTTCCTATTGGGAAATCCGCGCCAGCAAAGGAATTAACTCATATAGGTGTATGAACATCAACTTGCTCGTTGTGCATTTATTTACTCAGAGTAATGTTTAGATTACTCATTTAACTCACATTTATCGCCTGATTGTTCTATTTTTTTTGGAATTATTATACGGCTAATGTTACTTGCATCGCAATCAGTTTTACCTTATTCTCATTAAAAGACGCGACACTTGCTATAACGCATCTGAGAATGCATATTTAGATCAGAGGTTTACTGCAAATGGTTTTTGTGAATGTAAAGTAATGTGAGAGAAAGCTGAGTAATTGTTATATATCCAATCTCTATTAATTCCCTTTTTTGTACAACATAGTTAGCTTCGTAAGCATTTACGGAGTGTATTTTTTGCGCGGTCTGCTAACGCTGACCACAACATTATTACATCGTCTTCCATATCCTAGTCTTAAATAGCCAATCTGCTGCCGGTGAGTTCTTCGCCGGCAGTTTCTCTTTTATCTGTTATCAACAGCGACTGTATTCAGTGCACCATTCTGCTGCAGCAAATTGTACATATAACTGGCTCTGAATTGCTGTCCGTTTATTTCATACAACGGATCATTACTACCCATTGAATCCTGCACAGCATCTGCAGATACATACAATGGATGCACAGCATCTCTTGCAAAAATATTGGAAGCTGCAGGGTCCAGAACGTAGGTATCATCATCATAAGGAATAGACAACGCTTCTCTTGACAGTTTGAGATTGATCGACAGATGATTCATGTAATCGCTGATAAACAACTGTCTGTTGAAATGATTCCGGTCTCCGTGAGATAATTGCCGGGCGGCAGCCGTCATCAATTCTTCTGTATATTTTACCAATGAGGGATTATAGATATTCACACGATCTGCATACAGGTTCCACAGATGTCTGACCCCTTCTAATGAAGCCGCAGCTTCTTTCATACTTTCACATGCTTCCGGAGAATCAAAACCACTGATTCCCAGTGAGATGATTCTTACAAGTTCCAGACGCATTGCGTCAAATAATTGTGCATCTGTAGGAGCGGGGCGCTCATTTTCCTGTACAAGCGTATTCACAGCAGCTGCGAGTTTACGCGCTTCCACATAAGCCATTTGTGTATCTGCAATCTGTAATGAAGGATATAAAAGACGCTCTATCTGCTGAAAGGCTTTGCCTTCTTTATTGGCAGTAGTATCATCACTTTTGCCATTGATCAGTTGTACTGTAAATGGGTTAAAATATTCTGCAAGTACTTCTATCTCCTTATAAGCCAGTCGTGATTCACAGAAAGCCTGTTGTACAGTTGCTGATGACTGATGGGTAGCCAGTGCATTACATAGGTTATCCACTTTCGTTTTCAGTTTGTTGACGCCGGGTACATACCATGACAGCACATTTTGAGATGGAGCACCAGGTTTCTGTCTGCATTCGTAGATACTAAATACACAAATGGCAATCAATAAAGTGGCAATCACAATAATTAATACACGCATATACCTTTTATTTCACCAGTTATTTAAAGCATTCTAATTTTATCCATATAAACTGATGTCAGCATAATAGCATGGCATTACCGGTGGGCTGGCTAACAAGCGGAGCAGTTATCCCTGATAATCATTATTATGTGAACAGTTGTAGGTAGTCTTATTTTTTCTAAGATAAAGACAACTTGTTAAATCAGCGTTACGCCTATTTTAAGTTAACTTTAAAATAGCGCAGCATAAATCAGTCCATAAATGCCAAGGTCAAATAGAATACTACCCATCCAGCCTATTCAGGATGTATTAGAAACACTGAACCCTTTCAAGGTCAGGAAGCAACGGTTGATGAACTATAATCCGGTGACCGGTCCGCTGACCAGAAAACCGTCTGTTTGTGAGAAGATCACCATATTTAACTACAGTCATACACATTTCGAGGAGGTGACCTTAGCAGGGAACGAAGTGGACGAGATCTTCAAACATATTGATAGTAAGAATACGGTGTGGATCAATGTAGATGGTATTAACAAAGAGACCGTACACAGGATCTGTATTGAATTGGGCGTTCACATCCTGCTGGAGGACGATATTATGAGTGTGGGACAGCGGGCTAAGATGGATGAAATAGGAGATCACCTGTTTTGTTTACTTCCCATGATGTATTTCAACGCGGAGAACTGTACCGTTGATCAGGAACAGGTCAGCATTGTATTGGGAAAGAACTTCGTTATCTCATTTCAGGAGGAAGTCGAAAAAGATGTATTTAATCATGTGAGGGAGAAACTCCGGATCAATAACTCACGAATGCGGTCAGTAGGCGCAGATTATCTCTGCTATTCACTGATAGACACCATTGTAGACAGTTATTATCTCATTATAGAGAAATTGGGAGAAAGGATCGAGTTGATGGAAGACGCTGTACAACATCAGGCCAATACCCGTGCACAGGCCAGAATAAACTTCCTGCGCAAGGAGTTACTGCTGTTCAAACGGGCAATTGCACCTGTGAGAGAGTTGGTAAACGGGTTTCTGAAAAGTGACAGCGATTTATTGGAGGAGCGGACCACCAAGTATTTCAAAGACGTATACGATCATATTATTCAGGCGAATGATCTTGCGGAGAACTATCGTGATATGATACTGAACGTACAGGATTTGTATCATACCCAGCTCAACCTCAAGATGAACGAGATCATGAAGGTACTGGCAGTCGTTACAACCATCATGGCGCCCCTGACTTTCATAGCGGGGATCTATGGTATGAACTTCGACAATATGCCGGAGCTGCATACCAGAAATGGGTATTACTACACCATGGGTTTCATGCTGGTCATGTTGATTGGAATGATTCTGTTATTCAAGAAGAAGCGTTGGTTTTAAGAATTATTTCTTCTTATAGATAGGTACGGTAGAGCAGGGTTCGCCGTACATCAGGCTTTTTACCACAGGTTTCAGCAGACGGGTGATTTCCACATAGGCTGCTTCACCGGCACCTTTATCCCCACAGCCTTTGATTACGACACGTTTATCCACGTATTCGTTCACATCAATAGCACCCAGGCTTTTCATGAACTGCGTCTGGTGAATCTGCTTTTTATCACCGAAAGCGGCGAAATGAGCGACAGATTCAAGGTAGGTCATTACGAGCATATAAGCCCAGAAAGGTATAACGGCATCTGCAGAGCAGAAGATGGCGACATTTTTATTGCGGTATTGTTCCCAGTCGAGTTCCTGTAATGCGGTACGGAAGTCTTTCTCTTTCAGGATCATCTCCATAAATAGGTATGGTTTCAGATCAAACTCCACTATTTCTTCCTTTGGATAGTAATCTTCCAGATCCAGTGTAATGATTCCACTCTGTGCTACCTTATTTACAATCTCTTCCATAGTAAATCACTTTTTACAAATTTACTAAAAAATGGAGCTACGATCCGAAACTATATTGATGACTTTCGATGTATAAGGTCTATAAACAAAAAACCCCGGGCTTAGACCCGGGGCTTTTGTTATAATCAGTTATTTGAAGATTCCTTAAAAGAATTTGCTACGGTTGTCTTCGATTTTGCTCAGTTTTTTCAGCACTGTGAATAACTGGCCATCCAGTGAAGACAGCATGCTTTGTTCGTAAGCACGGCTAACGCTTGCAGGATCCTGACCACCCGGAGTTGCCTGATAGCTATCAACTTTCAGTACATACACACCAGCGTTACCTTCAATTGGAGCGCTAACTTTAGCAGTACCCCATGCTTTATTGAAAGCAGCACCTACAACGCGGGGTTCGAAGCCCATGCTGGCAACGAATGGCGTGCCGAAGCCAATACCATCAGCTTTCTGTTCTGGCTGACTGGTAGCTTTAGATACATCAGCCAGGGAAGCAGGAGATTTGATTTTTTCGATGATCTGAGCAGCTTTCTTCTGTTTTCTAACCTCAGCTTCAACTGAAGGTCTTACATCTTCCAGCGGAGCAGTACCTTCAGCACGAACGGCAGTCAGTACAGCTACAACATAAGTATTGTCGAAAGTGAATACGTTGCTTACAGCACCTTTATCAGAATCATAAGCCCAACGAACGAGTTCACGTGCCTGACCGATACCTGGGATTACGAAATCCATAGGGCGGAGGTTATCAGCGATACGTTTGTTAAGACCTTTTTCCTGAATAGTTTTTTCGAAAGTTTTAGCGTCACGGTTTTTAGAAGCGAATTCGTTTGCTTCAGCGTAAGCTCTGCTATCTGTTTCACGGCTGGGAGATACTGGTTTAGCGAGGTAAGCCAGTTTCACTGCAGAACCGATATTTTTCTGTTCCAGTACTTCAATCAGATGGTAACCAGCAGCAGTTTTTACTACGCCGATAGAACCTTTACCTTTTTCCAGTGCGAAATCTTTGAATTCTTTCAGGAAGTCGGTAGAAGGAGTTACATCATATTCACCACCGGTAGGTTTGCTTCTAACGTCATCAGTATACTGCTCAACCAGTGCTTTGAAGTCAGCACCACCTTTTACAGCAGCTTCGATACTGTCGATACGTACTTTAGCCAGTGAATCAGGTAAGCCACCGCCTTGTTGATTCTGGGTAGCAATTAATATATGACGTACTTTAACGCTATCCGGTAAAGTTTTACGATCGATCATCTTAGCATAAACGATCAGGTTATTATCATAATAAGGACCGAATACGGCGCCAACCGGCAAAGTAACCAGTGTATCTTTCTGCGGAACCATCAGTGCGCTTTTAGATACATAACTATCATAATAAGGCAGGTCTGAGTTACGGTTGATGAAAGCTGCGATATCGGTATTGCTGATAGTGTCCAGTTCCTGTTTTGCATCCACGAGGACTTTCAGGGTGGCAGCTGTATCAGCAGCAGAAGGGATCACGTTGAAAGCGAGGTAATCAACTTTACGGGATTCTTCTACTTTGAACAGTTCTTTATGACTGTTGATGAAGCTATTCAGATCGCTGTCAGATACTTTAATAGTGGAGTCAGCGATAGAGGCGTATGGTACAGATACATAAGATATAGATGCAGTCTGTCCGTTATCCTGGATTTGCTTTTCAGCTAACCATTTAGGATAATATACGGCCTGTTTGATCAGGGAAAGATATTTCTCAGATACTCTTGACTGAGCAATGTATTCTTCCAGCTGGAGGAGTCCTGCACGCATCTGACCGGTTTTATCCTGGCTGATGCTGGCAAGTACCTGCTGCATACGCGCGCGGTCAAACTGTCCGGTTTTCTCATCAGTGAACTGCTGAGTAATAATAGGACTAGGATTTTTGCCGGTGAACTGGTCTTTAATTTCTTCTTCGGTAACAGCCAGACCCAGTTTTTCGTACTGAGCGCTCAGGATGTTATCGCTGAGGAATTTAGTCCATGCTGATTCACGGGCCTGCTGAGTGATCTGTTCGTTCAGAGCGCCGTTAGACATGCGCATTCTGTCCTCAGCATTTTTAATCATCTGCTGATACTCGGTGAATTCGAGTTCCTTGCCATTTACTTTACCAACAGTTGTGGAGCGGCGAATAAGAGAGTTTTTGCCGAAAAAGGCGTCCTGCAACAGGAAACTAACAATAGCCAGGCAGATCACTACTACGATCACCACAGCATATTTATCCCTGATCTTCTGAATAACTGACATATATTATATAGTCTAAATTTTTTAAGGAAAGCAAAAATATAATAAAATAACTGTAACTACAAAAAGGTTTTTATTGACCGAAACCCAATACAGTAAAGGGTTTGCGCCATGTTATGGTGAATTTTGGTTCAGAGGTCATTCACAGGTTATCCACATTTGTCATGATTTTTGTACCAGGTTGTTTGTTGGACCCAGGAATTTTTTAATACGGCTACAGACCATTATTTCAGGAAAACGGCTGCTCAGGAAACATGTGTTTGGTTATTCACAATTCACAGGCAGGCAAAATCTTCATTCACATAAAATTGTGTAAAAAGATTCATGTAAAGCTAAAAAAGCAAATTCAACCTGTGATAACTTTTTAGTTGTAGTTTATCCACATTGGCTGTTAAAAAACTGGCAAAAGTTGTCCAATATCTTCTTAAAAACCCTCGTTCGGCTACCTGAAAACTAATTTTGTTATTTCGGAAGAAAATGGTCCGGTTCGCAAAAGTGGATTTTTGGGGATTGTTTTACCCCGCTATTAACATTTTCTTAATACAGGTCACGCTAAGAAATTATTCACGGAAAACGATATCCACGGGTGTGGATTAAAATAGGGTTTTTCAGGACTATGGCCAATCTCGACTGTTAATTTATTGTGGATAGCCGTGGCAAAAAGAATAACAACTACATTTGTACACGACGGTCAAAATTTGTTTTCACATATTCACAGCCCTAATAGTAGTGGGTTTTTCTTTTTTAAAAAAATAACTAGATATATAATTATGATGAGGGAGCTCGAAATTGCTAAAAGCGAACTTCAAAAAAAAGGGTACCTCGACCTGCCGGTTGATGTACGTCTTGATCTTTTTGCGGAAATCGAAAGATTGAAGAAAGAAAAAAATGCGATTGTCCTGGCGCACTATTACCAGGAACCAGATATTCAGGATGTGGCCGACTACATCGGGGATAGTCTGGGCTTAAGTCAGCAGGCTGCAAAAACGGATGCTGACATGATCGTTTTTGCCGGTGTACACTTTATGGCAGAAACGGCAAAAATTCTGAGTCCGCAGAAAAAGGTCTTACTTCCCGACCTGAAAGCGGGTTGTTCACTGGCCGACAGTGCTCCTCCGGAACTTTTCAGAAAATTCAAGGAAAAGCACCCTGATCACCTCGTAATTTCCTACATCAACTGTTCGGCGGGTATCAAAGCGCTCAGCGATATCATCTGTACGTCTTCTAACGCCGAAAAGATCATCGAGAGCGTTCCGAAGGATCAGCCGATCATTTTTGCCCCCGACAGGAATTTAGGGGCTTATTTGTCCAAAAAAACGGGAAGGGACATGTTGTTGTGGAACGGTGCCTGCATGGTACATGAGATCTTCTCTCTTGAAAAGATAACAAAATTGAAGATCCGTCATCCGAAAGCCAAGGTGATAGCGCATCCGGAATGTGAAGCAGCTGTTCTTGAAATTGCCGACTACATCGGATCGACTACAGGCCTGCTGAATTTTTCCAAAAAAGATGATGCGAAGGAATACATCGTGGTAACCGAAACCGGTATCCTTCATCAGATGCAAAAAGAGAATCCTTTCAAAACTTTCATTCCGGCTCCGCCGAATAATGCGTGTGCATGCAATGATTGTCCA
This sequence comes from Chitinophaga pinensis, assembly GCF_007896845.1. Classification (GTDB taxonomy): domain Bacteria; phylum Bacteroidota; class Bacteroidia; order Chitinophagales; family Chitinophagaceae; genus Chitinophaga; species Chitinophaga pinensis_C. The sequence goes on from NZ_VOHS01000001.1 coordinate 185,894, forward strand.
CACATGAAGTTGAATACTCTGGAAAAGTTGTACCTGTGCATGGAATACGAGGAACCGGAGATCACAATGAATGAACAATTGAGGATCGCGGCGAAAAAACCGATAGAAAGGATGTTGGAGATCTCCGCACACTACGGATTGTAGTTAAATAACTGAAAAACAACGGTTTATAACTTAATTTTGGTCTAATTTATCATATTATGGCCTGATTAGCATGCTAATCAGGCCTTTTTTATGCCCGTAAAGGGCTTATGGGCAGCTTGCTTCAGGTCGTTTCAGCCCCTTATACGAGCTATTATGTGCTATAGCATTCGTTTTTCCTACCGCTTATAGATCAAATATTCAGAAAAATACTGTACCCCCCTACGGTATTTTGCTTATCAGACGATTCTCAGCGCCTTCATTTCGGAAGGCCTTATCCCTGCAATAGATGTGTTCTTTAGGGGAACTGGTCGGTTTGGGAGGTTCTCAGCCGTTTTTGCGAAGGCTTTATAGCTTGGACGAAGTACAAAACTCTGTAGTACCCCACAGGATTTTCAAGTTGACTCCAATTATGCGGCTTTCATTTTTGAAGGGCTTATGGTTGCGATGAAATTCACATTATGTGAATTGCTATAAAACAATAAAATCTAAGCCCTTTATTTTGAAGGCTTTGAGCTTTTCATGAATGTGGATATCCTGTGGGTACCTACAGGTTTTTGGTTTTTATTGAATTGAGAGCGCCTTCATTTTTAAAGGCGCTGAGATTGCGACGAAAATGCAAAAACAAGTGTGTATAAGATCGATTTAATTCTGAGCCCTTTATTTTGAATGCCTCGTGGTTGCGATGAAGTAAAATTCCTGTAGGGGACCACGGATTTTTAGAATAGATTTAAAATATGGACCGTTTATTTTTGAACGGCTTATGGTTGAAACGAAATGCTGGAATCGGGGGATTGTAAGGATCGTCTGATTCTCAGCGCTTTCATGAAGCTGTTATAGCTGCGATGAGTTTAAAAACCTGTGGATACCCACAGGTTTTCATTTTTGATGGAAAACAGGAGGCTTTCAGAAATGAGTGGCTTATAGTGGAGACGAAATTTTGAGATTCGGGGATTTATAAGGGTCATCTAATTCTCAGGGCTTTCATGAATGCCTTATGAATGAAATGCTTTTTTAGTCCTGTGGGTATCTACGTGAATATCTTTTTTATGGAGAATATAGCGTCTTCGAAAATGAGTGCCTTGTAGTTTGAACGAATTTTGATTGTAGGGGAGATGGTAGGTACGATTTAATTCTCAAGGCCTTAGTGAAGGCGTTTAGGTTGAAGTGAATAAAAATTGCTGTGGGTAACTACGGATATTTAAATCAGAACGAAAATACGAGCTCTTAAATTTTGAACCGCTTATAATTGCAATGAAAAACAAGCAGTTGAACTGTATATCAGCGGTTTAAATCTCAGACGTTTTATGAATGGTCTGTAGTTTTGACGGACTTTTTTACCGTGGGTAACTACGGAGATGTCTTTTTTAGGAGAAATATGAGGGCTTCATTTCTTTGGTCTCACTTTTTGTGGATAAACTGGCCGATAATTATCTAAAAACTGATTTTCATGCTAAATAATTTTTTGAAGGCGCTGAGATTTCGTTATAAATAGCTCATACTGTAGGTCTCTACAGCTTTTCTTCGTTTATGAAAATTATAAGGCCTTCATTTTCCTGAATCGTCGGATTTTTTCGAAATTTTTTTGCTTTCTTATCTATTTTGTGAATTTATGTGGATAAGGAGGGCAAATTCGCGGGGTAAACATGGAAAAAGGGTCGATATCCACAAATTTGCTCTTTTTTTAAGCAAAATTTTTTCTTTTTAATGAGTTGGGATGTGGAAAACCGGTCCATTTTTTCAAAAATTTTCTTATTTTTTCTTTTTCGAAACTTTGGAGATAGCTTATGCACAAAAATTGTTTATGAACTTGTGGAGAAAGGGGAGTATTGCCGCTAAAATCTATAAAGAAATTTATTTTTTTACCCGAAAATGTTAATAACCGCGTAGTTTTTTTCCAATTTCTGAAAAATTCTTGGATGCAATGACCTCAAAAGTGATTTAACGCATACTTTATCCACAAAAATTTGTAGTTAACCAATAAAAGCAAGTTGTATTAAACTATTAAATCTCTAAAACTTAATTTTTCTTCTGAAAAATGTGAATAAGCGCCTTCGATTTCACGAAATTTCTTTTCTTCTACTATAAATTCTATTCATCCCCATCAGTTTTCCACAAAATTTTTCTACTTTCTCTGCAAATGCCCTCTGCGACGGAAATTTTTCTTTTTTTTGGAGTTAATCCACGTCTTGCTCCTATCTCTTTTTCTAATATCGGTCTGTTTTTTCGTTTGTTTATGTCTGTCTAAGCTTGTTCCAGAAGCGTCATTTAGAAACAAATGCCTTTTTAAGCCCTTTTTATCGGCTATTCGAGGCTACAATAACACTGGAATGAGATAGCGCGTAAAATGAAGAATACGGTGACATCATTGTTAATAGTCACGTGCTAATATTGGTTGATTGAATAGTATGTTAGTAGTCAGACTTTCTTAATGCTACGTTATACTTACGTTTAAAACGTAGCATTATCGTAGGATGAGTATAGTATAAGTATAGATAAAAGGGGGAGATGGTAATTGAGGTGTATAATTTTATAGGATACTAGAAGATAAAAAATCCGAATGATACGCTGTTTTACTAGCCTATTGAGCTGCCAAAGTATCATTCGGATTTTCTATTAGACCAATTCTTCGACCCATATATAGTCTGCTTCTGTTTTACGGAGGGAAAGATTATAACCGGCTACCATGATTGAAATCGGATCTCCTAGTGGGGCGATCTTTTCTATTTTCACTGTTTCACCGGGTACACAACCCATTTCCATTAACTTAAGGTGCAAATCATCTTTTTCAAAAGATGTGATAACGGCACTTTTTCCAATAGCAAGGGAAGACAATTTAATCACTCCTTTTTTCATCCGTTGTAATTTAATCTTTAATGCCTGAAGTGTTTCGATCTTAGCAGGTAACAAAATTGTATCTCTTACTAAGTGATGCAACAAAGGTACTGGCTGACACTCAATCGAACAAAGACGGGGGAGGTGTAATCCGAAATTTCACCATATTTTTACATTCTCAATCAATTACAAAATAAGTTCGAGGTATGGCAATCAATTTTACTGCACATGAGGTGAAAGTAAATCTTAAGAATAAGACGAAGCTAAAGGCGTTTATAAAAGCTTTATTTGCTGAGGAAGGTCAGGGGATGAAGAGTATGCAGTATGTTTTTTGTAGTGACGATTACCTTTTAGGAATTAATCAGCAGTTTCTGCAGCATGATACACTCACCGATATTGTCACCTTCGAAATGGGAGAGGATCCTGATGTCACAGAAGGCGAAATTTATATTAGCATCGATCGCGTTCGCGACAATGCGGAAAAATTCAAGGTGACAGAAGAACAGGAATTGCATCGGGTAATTTTTCATGGTGCTCTTCATCTTTGTGGTTACAAAGACAAAACTAAAGACCAATCTGCTAAGATGAGGGAGATGGAAAATCAGTGTCTCGAGAGATATTTTAGCTGAGAAATATTGAATGTTCCACGTGGAACATTTTGTAAAACCGGGTCGTTGAGATCCGGTTTTTTGTTTTTGAAGGGGACATTTGTGAAGGGTTGGCAACTAGATGAACAATTTTTCTAGTCCTATTACGTAGTGAGGTGATAGCTGTAAATCGGTGATATTATCGTTTAGTCTTTTATCAACATCGCAGGAATACGGGTGCTGTTGCGGCGGGCCCCTGGCATTCGGTTTAAGGTGGGACACGGGCTGATGCCCTTTAGTAGAGAATTGCTATTGGGCGTTGTCAAGCGTGGTTGGCTGGGTGGTGCTATTGAACCTTATCAATCGTATGAGGATCTACAAAGGGCTAAGGCCCATGTCTCCACCTTAAACCTGCTGCTCAAAAGCCGTCCTATATATTTTATCACTGACGAGACAATTATGTTGGACTGACGTGTTGCTGTTGGTCTGTATGCTTAAGGGATGATATAAATATTGAGATTGGATGTTTGTTGTCAGGGAGAGCTCATAGCATTCGGTTTAAAGTGGGACACGGGCTGATGCCCTTTAGTAGAGAATTGCTATTGGGCGTTTTCAAGCGTGGTTGGCTGGGTGGTGCTATTGAACCTTATCAATCGTACGAGGATCTACAAAGGGCTAAGGCCCGTGTCTCCACCTTAAACCTGTTGCTCAAAAGCCGCCCTATATATTTTATGACTGACGAGACAATTGTGTTGGACTGACGTGTTGCCGTTCGTCTGTATGCTCAAGGGATGATATGAATATTGAGATTGGATGTTTGATGTCAGGGAGAGCTCATAGCATTCGGTTTAAGGTGGGACACGGGCTGATGCCCTTTAGTAGAGAGGTGCTATTGGGCGTTTTCAAGCGTGGTTGGCTGGGTGGTGCTATTGAACCTTATCAATCGTACGAGGATCTACAAAGGGCTAAGGCCCGTGTCTCCACCTTAAACCTGTTGCTCAAAAGCCGCTCTATATATTTTATGATTCATGTGGCAATAGTGTGGACTGACGAGTTTATTAGAATTATAGTAACTGTTTGCCGTACGATTAAGAGTGGGATAGCTTGCTCCTTCTAAATGATCATTATAAGGTCTATACTTCATTCAGCGATTAGATATATAAAGGTTCCTGCCCAATAAATTATTGATCTAAGCTTTACGGTCTTTTGGTTAATAGAGATAACGCTCTAAGTTGGATATTAAGGTTTTCAGAAAATATTTGAAGGACTAAACTTATGAATGCAATTCTCGTATTCTATTACTGAGATCTATGTCTATGATAAAGACAATCATCCTGCCCACTTGATGATTAAAAAGTGATCTGAAATGATTTTATAGAACATAGATTTTCAGACCTAAAGAAGACCTGATAGGACAGAGGTAGTAATAGCTCTTTAAATAATGTACACCTGAATGTGTTTTATATAAATTCTAAAGAAGAGATCTAAAGCCTAGATACCTTCTTTAGTCAAAGTTGCAGCACATCTTTATTCAAAGTTTCAAAGCAGTGTCGACAAACTTCATCAGTAGGAATATATCCAAAGCACACTCGGGAACTGCCATGAAGGACAATTTGTGCGGCGGGTTTGAGAAGGAACTGTCGGGCCTTAGCCCTTCGACAATCCTACACGTTTGATAATGCTTCATAGCACCACCCAGCCACCATGCTTGACAACACCCAATAGTAATTCAAGAAGAAGGGCATCATCCCGATAGCCCTTCTCAAACCCATAGCAGTAAGTCACTGTTCTTACCAAAAGAGAACAACCGCGTTATAAGCACTATCCAATCTCAATGCCTTGTAACAACCAACAATGTTTTCAACAAACAACATCAGTAAGAACATATCCGAAGCTCACTCGGGAACTGCCATGAAGGACAATTTGTGCGGCGGGTTTGAGAAGGAGCTGTCGGGCCTTAGCCTTTCGACAAATCCTACACGCTTGATAATGCTTCAATAGCACCACCCAGCCAACCACGCTTGACAACGCCCAATGGCAATTCAAGGAGAAGGGCATCAGCCCGATAGCCCTTCTCAAATCCATAGCAGTAAGTCACAGTTTCTTACTAAAAGAGAACAACAGCATAATAGGGACCACCAATCTCAATGTCCTTAACAACCAGCAATGTTTTCAACAAACAATATCAGTAAAAACATATCCAAAGCACACTCGGGAACTACCATGAAGGACAATTTGTGCGGCTGGTTTGAGAAGGAGCTGTCGGGCCTTAGCCCTTCGACAAATCCCACACGTTTGATAATGCTTCATAGCACGACCCAGCCAACTACGCTTGACAACGCCCAATAGCAATTCAAGGAGAAGGGCATCAGCCCGACAGCCCTTCTCAAACCCACTGCAGTAAATCACTGCTTTTACTAAAACAGAACAACTGCATTTAGGAATATCATCCAATATGAATGTCTCTCAATAGCTCCAACAACTGTCACATAAAACAAGCATATAAACGCCCCTTAGATATACACCTAAATAAAATAATGTAATCTTACTCGTAGCTAACATCTACACATCCTAAAATAGGAGTGACCTACAACTGAGAAAATTAAGCCTTGAAGTCATTATACACCTGAAGCGATAACTAGAATTTTTCAATTGAAGTAAGTATTTTGACTCTTATCCGCACGATTTACTATTCCACTAAAAGAAACAATTACACCATCAAACATTAGGTTACCAATCCCGAAACATCGAATCATAAGGTATTAAATCATTCAGGCTTCTTAGCCAAACATGCACTAACTTACACTCACCAACCATTCATTTCACAATGAAATTTCAGATGTTCCACGTGGAACATTACATGTCCCCGCTTCTATGTACCTTTGCATTTCTATTTAAATAAAATTATGTTTCCATCATACGATGTAATTGTGGTAGGCGCCGGACATGCCGGTTGCGAGGCTGCAGCTGCCGCTGCAAACATGGGGTCAAAAGTCCTTTTGGTCACCATGAACATGCAAACGATAGCTCAGATGAGCTGCAACCCAGCAATGGGAGGAATCGCCAAAGGACAAATTGTAAGGGAGATTGATGCACTGGGAGGATACTCCGGAATCGTAACTGACCAGTCCATGATTCAATTCCGTATGCTGAACCGTTCCAAAGGACCAGCAATGTGGAGTCCGCGTACGCAGAACGACAGAATGTTGTTTGCCGCTAAGTGGAGAGAAGCATTGGAACAAACACCTAACGTTGACTTCTATCAGGATATGGTAAAAGGACTGCTGGTGAAAGATGGACGTTGCTATGGTGTAGTGACAGGATTAGGACACGAAATAAAAGCAAAATCTGTTGTGCTTACCAACGGGACATTCCTGAATGGAGTGATGCACATCGGAGATAAACAGTTCGGTGGAGGTCGCGTAGCAGAAAAAGCAGCTACCGGAATTACTGAACAATTAGTATCCCTCGGCTTCGAAAGCGACAGACTGAAGACAGGTACACCACCAAGAATCGATGCCAGAAGTCTGGATTATTCGAAAATGGAAGAACAACCTGGTGATGATGTGATCACCGGTTTTTCTTATCTGGACGTTGAGAAGATTAAACCCGAACAACAGAGAAGTTGCCATATCACCTATACAAGTGATAAGGTGCATGAAATGCTGAAGACAGGTTTCGACAGATCTCCTATGTTCCAGGGTAGAATTCAGGGTGTAGGACCAAGATACTGTCCAAGTATTGAAGATAAAATTAACCGTTTCGCTGAAAGAGACAGACACCAGCTGTTCGTAGAACCAGAAGGTTGGAACACCGTTGAAATCTATGTGAATGGATTTTCAACCTCCCTGCCGGAAGATGTACAATATAAAGCACTGCAATTAGTGCCCGGATTTGAGAACGTAAAAATGTTCCGTCCGGGTTATGCGATTGAGTACGATTACTTCCCACCAACCCAATTGCAATTCTCTCTGGAGACAAAACATATCCAGAATTTGTTTTTCGCCGGACAAATCAACGGAACTACCGGATATGAAGAAGCAGCATGTCAGGGTCTGATGGCAGGTATCAATGCTCACCTCAAAGCAAGTGGTCAGGCACCATTTGTATTGAAAAGAAGTGAAGCATATATCGGTGTACTGATCGATGACCTTATCAATAAAGGCACCGACGAACCATATAGAATGTTCACCTCAAGAGCAGAGTTCAGAACTTTGCTCAGACAGGATAACGCAGATTTACGTCTGACAGAACAGAGTTTTGAAATGGGACTCGCCAGACAAAACAGGTTAGATAAAGTGATTGTGAAGAAAGAAGGAGTGGAGAAGATCAAAGCTATTCTGAAAGAATTACCTGTTGATCCGGAAGAAATCAACCACCTGTTGGCCGAGAAAAATACTTCACCACTGCCTCAGCGTATGCGCGCTTATCAGATCCTGTTAAGACCTACCATGGATATCTTCTCCATGAAAAACAACGTAGCGAAGATCGGAAAAGCACTGGCCGAATTTGGAGACGAAACTTTGGAACAGGCAGAAATCCAGATTAAATATGAAGTATATATTGAGAAAGAAAATGACCTCGTGAAAAGAATGAGTCAGATGGAAGATCTGCTCATTCCTGATGGATTCGATTATACCAAATTGGTGTCCCTGAGCGCAGAAGCCAGACAGAAATTTAATAAGATTCGTCCGCGTACCCTCGGACAAGCCAGCAGAATCAGTGGCGTAAATCCTAGTGATGTACAAATCCTGATGGTCTATATGGGACGCTGATAACAATAATATTTAGCCAAAAAATAAAAATACATGCTTGTTAGGGGCATGTATTTTTTTTGTCTATATTCGTCAAAGACCGAATCCTTGGACCCTGAAAGAAGATGCATGAGATTGAACCTATGACTCGACCGGACCTATTTTTTTTCATCCACACGAAATTTCTAACGAAGCAGGCAGAAATTTATTTATAGTTCATTCCACTGATTTACCTGATTAGTGCATCTATGAATTTATTCACCACCCGATTTCCTGGAAAATTTACCTGAACATTTTTTAAACGGAACATTGTGCTTTTTGTTACACGTGTAACAAGACACATATGTCGTTATCATAAATTGTAGTTGATAGTAATTTATTCAAAATAAAAGTTAAGGTTAAATTAGAAGTATATACACCCGGACCTTGTCTATGGACTGGGCTTTTTCCTTAATTTTTATTAAAAAATTGATTTTCAATCATTTGATTGGTTATTTGCCTTGAAAAAGTGACTTTATAAGCTCCTTAAATTTGGACGATCGGGTAGTGGGTAATGATAATGTTCCATAAAGTGGGTGATTGGCTGAAATGGGCTTTAAAATGCGTTTTATACTTTATTGCATATTTAGTAATTTGTTTTTACATAAAAAGGCACAGTATATGCTCAATACCTTACTCACCTGCACCGCTTTATTAACTTCTATGATGTTGTCAGCACAAACAGATACGACTAAGGAAAAATATCTCCTGATTGGTACTTATACAAAAAGTGCAGATGAAGGGATCAATGTATATGCGTTTAACACAAGCACCGGAACATTACGTTATGTAAGTACCGCAAAAGGTGTGGATAATCCTTCCTATCTCGTGATTGCGCCAGATCAACAACATGTTTACTCCGTAAATGAAAATAATGAAGGCGGCGTAAGCGCCTTTGAATGGGATACCATCAATGGTAACCTCACCTTCCTGAATAAGCAGGCCTCCGGTGGAGCAGCACCTTGTTATATCACCACAGATGCAGATGGAAAGTATGTGATTGTAGGCAATTATAGCGGTGGTAGTCTTTCTGTATTGCCCGTACGCAACGACGGTAGAATTGATGCACCTGTGCAGACAATAGAACATACCGGTACAGGTCCCAATAAAGAAAGACAGGAGAAACCACACGTACACTGTACCGTATTTGGTCCTGATAAAAAGACATTATTCGTATCCGATCTTGGAATAGATCAGGTAGTCATTTATAATTATAAACAAGGCGACGTATTGCCACTGGTGCCTGCTGATACAGGTTATACTGCATTGAATCCCGGCGCGGGGCCAAGACATATTACTTTCCACCCAAATGGGAGATGGGCATATATTATTCATGAACTGGATGGTAAAGTAACAGCCTTTAATTACGTAAGAGGAAGACTTATTCCTTTTCAAACCTTGTCAACACTCCCTGTAGCATATAAAGGACCTGTCTCTGGCGCTGATATTCACATCTCTCCGGATGGCAAATTTTTATATGCTTCCAACAGGGATAAATTGAATAATATTGTTATCTACAGCATAGATCGTAAGAACGGTCAGCTGGTCAAAAAAGGTGAACAACCTTCTGGTGGAAAAGCACCGCGTAATTTTATGATAGATCCTGATGGAAACTATTTATTGGTCGCCAATCAGAACACTGATAACGTAGTTGTATTTAAAAGAAACAAACTGACAGGACTACTCAAACCAACCGGTCAGGAGATAAAAGTCCCCAAACCGGTTTGCTTAAAAATGATCGGGACGAATTAACATTTGCTGCTGAATAACGATATCTGATTGGCATAACTTTTTCATAAAAAACTAAAACGATAAGATCATGAAAAAGAAAGTCACTAAACCAACAGATAAGAAATCCGAACTGACAGAAGATGAAAAATTCCCGGGTTATCCTGCTTACCCTGCTAGTGAAGATATCACTTACAGAGGCGAACAGGAAGATCTCGATGTGGAAAAAGTAACCAGATCTTCACGTATAAATAATGAACTCGCAAGAGAACCTTTTGTTGATTCCGGTGAGATGGATGAAGGACTGGACGTGCCAGGTGCAGACCTTGATGATAGTAATGAAATGATAGGAGAAGAAGATGAAGAAAACAATTACTATAGCCTCGGTGGAGACAGGCATGAAGATCTCGAAGAAGATAACGATAACGCCTGATCACATACTATATATACTATAGTAACGGAGTCAATAATCTGCATGCGCCGTCTATAAACTTTTGCCACAGCGAACGATTCTTCCATGAACGACGATCGATGTGTACAGAGTCTTGCAGATCCTGTTCAAATGCTGCATTTAGTTTATGAACAAAAGTCTTGTCATAAACGACTACAGCAATTTCACTATTCAGATAAAAACTCCGATAGTCAAGGTTTACAGAACCAACAATTGCAAGATTATCATCTATTGCAATTGACTTCGCATGTATAAAACCTTTCTGATAAAAATACACTTTCACACCTGCATCAAGTAACGACTTGATGTAGGATTGTGCTGCATGTTGTACAAAAAATGAATCACCGCGGAAAGGCAAAATAAGCTGCACTGTTTTACCTGATAATGCAGCCATTTGCAATGCAGTTAATATCTGTTCATTAGGAATAAAATATGGATTGCTGATACGGATAGAACGACGCGCATTATTAATCGCCATCAGTATCGTCTGCATCGCCATCGGAAACTCAGAATCTGGTCCGCTGGCTACAATATCTGCAAAGCAATTTTCATTGAGATCTGAACGATGAAAATAAGGTGGACTAAATGGAAATGTTTGTTTGCTGCAATAACGATAACTCATCATAAACTGCAGCTGCAAAAGATTGACAACATCACCCTCTAATTTCAGATGTGTATCTCTCCAGAATACCGGATGTTTTGCATTATTCAGATAACGATCGTCTATATTGATACCACCGGTAAACCCTACTTCACCATCGATAATAATGATCTTTCTGTGATTGCGATAATTCGCATTCAGATAGAAATTAATCAGCACCGGCGAAAATGCAAAGACCTCAGCGCCGTTCTCTTCTAACAGATCCGGTATATCACCTATCTTGTCACTACCCAGATCATCATAGATAAATCGTACTTCTACACCTGCTCTCAGTTTCTCCAGTAATATCTCCGCTATTTCATTTCCTACATCATCTGAAGCAAAGATGTAATACTCGATATGTATATGATGTTTAGCTGCTCTCAGCGCTTCCATTACTGCAGGATACTTCTCTTCTCCATTCAGTAGTAACTGTATCCGGTTATCACAGGAAAGAACAGAATGCCGCGTATTCAACAACATGGCCGAGATCTCCTGTTTACTGGCTACCTGCTTCCGGAGTTGCAACTGCATCTGATCAATTTCTTTTCTCTGAGATTCCCAGTAACGTAACATAAGGGTTTCATCCTTGCTGCCCTTCAACGTAAACCGGCGTTTCTTGCGGAGATCTCTTCCCAGATAATAGTATACTACTAATCCCAGTATGGGGACAAATACCAGCAGCATGATATATGCCATCGCCTTAACGGGATTCCGGTTTTCCAGCAGAATAGTACCTACCACACCCAAAAAGGAAAGTGAAATCAGCACATACCCTATAATTTTCAATGCGATGTGCCAGTTTGTGCCCCAGAGAAAGTATAATGCCTGATACACGGAAATGATTAATAGTTATGTGAATAAAGGTAATAGTAATATTATTAGAATAAATTATCGTCAATAATCGTTCTTAACATAAATTATCATTTTTTTGTTCTTACAACGAACTGTACATGAAGGAATCAATCCTTATTAAGCTAGAGGCTTCCCGCCGGGAATTACTGGATCTGGGACTACGTAACCCCTTATTGAATTACCGTTTACCCGTAAGTCGTGGAGTACATATTGAACAGGAAAGCATCACCAATATTTATGAAGTACTGGTGAAGCAGAGCAAGGCAATGACCTTCCTCCCCAAAACTGATGTAAAAGAAAAGAAAGAAACAGCAGCAGAAGTAACAGAACCGGTGATATTACCGGAACCTGTCACCTTGCCCGAACCGGAAGAAGTCGTACACGATACCCGGCTACAGACAACTGAAACTGCTACAGCTTTGCAAAACAGACTACTGAATACCTATTACGCTGCACGTACCAGCCTCGAAGAACAGGGTGTCAATATTCTGTTCCTGACATTGGGTATGTTAAAGTGGTATGAAAAGGATAACGGAAAGGAAGCACGGTACGCGCCTTTAATATTAATACCTGTTTCTTTGGAACGCTCCAGCGCAAGAGAACGCTTTCGTTTACGCTATACCGGTAGTGATGTAGAAATGAATCTTAGTCTGCAGACCAAGATCAAAGCAGAATACGGTATTGTATTGCCGGACATGCCGGAGTCAGAAGAAATAGCTGTTACAGAATATATACAACAGATCGATGCCGCTATCAATGGAATGGATGGCTGGGAGGTAACCACAGATGCTGTCGAACTGGGTTTTTTCTCTTTCGGAAAACTAATGTTATATCATGATCTGGATAGCGACGGATGGCCAGCAGATGAACAACCGGCCAATCATCCTATTCTTCAGAGTTTATTTGGGGATGGATTCTCAGAAGGTGCTCCCGAAGTACCGGAAGATGCATTCATCGATACAGAAACTACCGCGCACGAATTACATCAGGTAGTAGATGCAGATGGATCTCAATTACTCGCTATGCTGGCAGTACAGGAGGGACGTAATCTGGTGATACAAGGTCCTCCGGGTACAGGTAAATCACAGACCATCACTAACCTTATTGCCAACGCAATCGGTGAAGGAAAAAAAGTGTTGTTTGTTGCAGAGAAAATGGCGGCACTTGAAGTCGTAAAACGCAGATTGGATAGTATACAACTTGGAGACGCCTGTCTTGAATTGCATAGTCATAAAGCCAATAAAAAAGAATTACATCAGGAGTTAAGAAAAACACTGGAATTACGTAAGCCTGCTATCCTGCAATTACAACAGGAAGTCACCTTGCTAAATGATTATCGTAAAGAACTAAACGATTATAGTATTGCTGTGAATACACCTGTTGGTGAAAGTGGAATTACTCCACAACAACTGATGGGGTATCTGTTACAGCTGAAAGAGCAATTTGTAGATATTACTTTACCGAGAATTGCAATACCGGATATAGATAGCTGGAATGCTTTAAGCATGCAACGCGCAGAAGCGATGGCTGTCAGGATTGAACATCGTCTGAAGGAGACAGGAATGCCATCTTCTTTATTGTTCTGGGGTATCGGATTGACTGTACTTGTTCCCGCTGAACAAGACAGACTTATTCCTGTTTTACAAAAAGCGCTGGATACAACAACATCTCTGCAACATGAAAGTGCGATTATCGCTGGTCAGGTTGGATTACCGATGCCGTTGAACAGAAAGAATAGTATGGACCTTTCTTTCTTTGTACAATTGGCATCTGTGCGTCCTGATATAAGCGGTGTGCAGTTAAGACATCCTGCCTGGTTACAACAGAAAGAAGATATCAAAGAATTACTGCAAACAGGAAAACGCTTACGTCAGATACATCAGGCATATGATGCTATACTTATTCCGGAAGCATGGGATCAGCAGGTGTTGGAAATAAGACAGAACCTGTTGGCATATGGAGATAAATGGTATAAATTTCTGAAAGGAGATTATAACAAAACCAATCGTCAGCTGGCTGCTCTATGTAAAGCAGGAGCACCTGATACTTTGCCCGAAAAACTGGCTTGCGTAGATGCAATACTCGAAGCAAGAAGATTGGACAAACAGTTACAGGAACAGGAAACATTGGCGAAAGAATTATTCCAGCAACGTTGGCAGAAAGGTCAATCTAACTGGGAAGCACTCGAAACCATTACTAATTATATAACGGAAGTACATAAACAAATCAGTTACGGTACATGTACAGCTGTTATCCTTGATTATCTCGAAAAGAATGAGCCGGTTGAAATAGCAAAACGTTATTATGATACCTTGCTGAGAACATTGCAACAACAAGGCGCTGCTATTGATGCAGTGATTGCTGCTTTTGCTTTGAACGAACAACGTCGCTTCAGAGATGTTACGCCACTTCTGCAACGTCCCTATGAAGAACAGATTGTAATGATGCAATCATGGATAGATGGATTACCCGATATACATCATGCGATCTCGTGGAATAATCTGGCGGATACTGCAAAAACAGAAGGCCTGTCAGTATTGACAGAAGCAGTAGCATACTGGCCGGAAGCAGTGACGGCATTAAAAGGTGCATTGCAAAAAACATGGTTTGAATACCTGTGGGAAAAAGCACTCATGACACATGCTTCAATCAGGAAGTTTGAAAGATCAAGTCATGAAGCAGCTGTCAAACAATTTGTAAAATTAGATACACTCAATCTCCAGTATAACAGAGCACGTGCCGCGTTAAAACACTATGAGGGGATCCCTCCATTGGAGGCCGGCGGACAAGTAAACGTATTGCGTACCGAGTTTAATAAAAAGGCGAGACATATGCCTATCCGTAAATTGGTACAGGCAGCCGGACTGGCAATACAGGCCATCAAACCGGTGTTTATGATGAGTCCTCTTTCTATTGCTAATTTCCTTCCACCTGGTTCTTTACAGTTTGATCTGGTCATCTTTGACGAAGCGAGTCAGGTAAGACCTGTTGATGCATTAGGTGCGTTGCTGAGAGGAAAGCAGTTAGTAGTGGTGGGCGATAGTAAACAGTTGCCACCAAGTAGTTTCTTTGATTCACTGATGAAGGAAGTAGACGATGAAGAAAACGTAACTGCAGATATGCCGAGCATACTGGGTATGTGTGACGCACAGGGAGCTCCACAAAGAATGTTGCGTTGGCATTATCGTAGCCGTCACGAATCATTGATTACGATGTCGAATCATGAGTTTTATGAAAATAAACTGGTGATCTTTCCAAGCCCCGGTGCTGCGCATAAGATGGGATTAGTTTATCATCATCTGAAAGAGGCAACATACGATCGTGGTAAAACAAGAACCAATCAACAGGAAGCAGAGGCTATTACTTCAGCCGTGATCGAACATGCAAAACAACATCCTGAAATGAGTTTAGGTGTTGTTGCTTTCAGTACCGCACAGATGCAGGCGATACAACAATCGCTTGAAGCGGCCAGAAAGAAATTGCCGGAGTTGGAATCATTCTTCAAAGCACACCCACACGAACCATTCTTTGTGAAAAATCTGGAGAATGTACAGGGAGATGAGCGTGATGTAATATTTATCAGTATAGGTTATGGTCGTACGCCGGAAGGAACAATCAGTCTTGCATTCGGACCACTTAACAATGAAGGAGGAGAGAAACGGCTGAACGTATTGATCACGCGTGCAAAACAACGATGCGAAGTATTTACGAATCTGACTTCAGATGATATCGATCTGAATAAAACAGAAAGCGAAGGTGTACGTGCTCTGAAGAACTTCCTGTATTTCGCGCAACATGGTTCTATGCATCGATCTTATGCAGATGGATTGCCTGCAAATATTCCTTTTGAAACATTGGTTGCAGAACAACTGACAGCTGCAGGTTATAACGTGAAAAAACAGATTGGCAGCAAAGGATTCTATATTGATCTGGCGATTATTGATCCGGAACATCCGGGCAAATATATCATGGGGATTATGTGTGATGGTGCTGCCTATCATTCTGCCCGTTCTGCAAAAGACAGAGATAGATTACGTCAGCAGGTACTGGAAAATATGGGATGGAATATCTATACTGTATGGAGCACCGATTGGTTCCGTCATCCCGTACGCGAATTGAAAAGACTGATTGCAGCAATTGAAGAGTTGCGTGCAAATGAAGGAGAACCTCAGGAAGCGATTGTACCGGAAGACTATACTATGCTAAGAGAGGAAGAAGAGGAGGGAGCAGATGTGCCATTATACGAAATGGCTGTATTACCAGAGGAAATAGCGTTAAAAGATTTGCATCAACATCCGTCAGATAAACTGAGATCATGGCTGGAAATGATTGTACGCGTGGAGAGTCCGGTGCATGTGGAAGAAGCTACGCGAAGAATACTGGATGCTGCGGATGTATCCCGGGTGGGTAACAGGATTCGTGAGGTATTAAAACAGGCGATAGCAGATGCTGTAGGCAATGATACGGTTGTTGTGAAAGACGAATTCCTCTGGGATGCGGAGATGGAGAAACCGTTGGTGCGCAGCAGAGCGAATCTTCCTTCCGCATCACGAAAGATGACTTATATAGCACCGGAAGAATTAGGAGCAGTTGTTGAGAAAACAGTACAGGATGCAGTTGCAATTACTGTAACAGCAGCAATACCTGTTATTGCAAAAACATTAGGCTTTGCACGTGTAACGGAAGATCTGCGTACAGATTTGCAGGAGGCGGTAGAAAAAGCCCTGGCAGATGGTATCATCTACCAGGACGATGAGTGGTTAAAAGTAAAGTAGTTATTTCTTTAGTATAAAATCTTCTCTGGCTGCCCAGTTGTTGATATCCTGTTTACTCAGGGCGGCAGCCATCAGATCAGGAAATTTATCGGGCGTACAGGCAAACACCGGAATACCCAGATTGGACAGAAATTGTGCATTACCGTGATCATAAGCGGGAGCACCATCATCGTTCAAAGCAAGTAATACGATGACCTGTACGCCCGCTGCTGTTAATTCAGTAGCGCGTTTACGCATCTTATCATCACTTCCTCCTTCAAACAGATCGGTGATCAGTACCAATACCGTATCTGTCGGACGGGTAATGATCTGCTGACAATAGGAGAGTGCCGCCTGTATATCTGTTCCTCCACCAAGTTGTACACCAAATAAAAGATCAACAGGATCTTTCAGCTCTTCTGTAAGATCGGCAACAGCAGTATCAAAGACGACCATACGTGTTTTAATAGCAGGTATGGAAGCCATTACAGAGCCGAAGATACCCGAATAGACAACAGATGAACCCATCGACCCACTCTGGTCAAGACAAAGCACTACGTCTTTCAATGAAGTCGTTCTACGGCCGTATCCAATACGTGTTTCAGGGATGATCGTTTTATACTCCGGTTGATAATGCCGCAGGTTCTTAAGAATAGTTGCGTGCCAGTTGATCTCGTTGTGACGAGGCCTTCTGTTACGGATACTCCTGTGCAGACTTCCGGTAATAGCCTGTAAAGTGGGCTGTGTCAGTTTTTTCAGGAGTTCGTCTACAACACGTTTCACAACTTGCCTCGCCGTGTCACGGGTCTTATCTGGAATAGCATGTTTTAATGTAAGTAATGTAGCCACCAGATGTACATCCGGTTCTACATTTTCCAGCATTTCCTTTTCAAACAACATCTGTGTGATATTCAGGCGTTGTAAAGCATCACGTTGCATAATCTGCACAACAGATGCAGGAAAGAAGGTACGGATATCGCCCAGCCAGCGGCTGACATTAGGAGAGGAAGCACCAAGGCCTCCTTTCTTTTCGCTGTCATACAAAGCTTCCAGTGTTTTATCCATCTGGAGCTCTGTGCCGCTGAGTGAATAACCAGTACCGTCAGATTCATTTCCGCCAAGTACCAGCCGCCATTTATTTAAATCATCCATATCTGTATTATTTAACGCCCAACATTTGCAGCACGACAGGAACGCCTCTCAGTGCTCTTATAGCATCAATGTTCTCCATTGTTTGCTGAGATACACCGGTAGTACCACTGATACCACCTTTTGCTTTTTCTCCGAGTTTTCTTCTTTCTGCTTTCGTAAAGCCGGAGAAGGTTCTGCGTAACAACGGGAGTAGTTGTTTAAATGCATCTTCTTCCAGTTGATGCATCCAGTTATATACTACTGTCCAGAGATCATTGTCTACCAACAGTAATGTACCGCTGCCTTTCAGAAATCCTTCCAGCCAGGCAGCAGCAGTAACAGGTGGCGTAGCAGCAGACATTGCATAACTGAATACTCTTACCAGATCATTGCCGGATAATTGTCTGTGATCGGCCAGCAATCTTGTAGCATAACCACCGATAACGGGAGCGGAGCTGTCATTGCCGGCGATGTGAGAGATTGTTTGTTGCCATTGTGTCGTCAGTTCAGGATCCTGTAAGATGAGTAAAGCATCATTCATATTGTAGATCAGCTCCAGCAATTCAGCTGCTGCATCATCCGCAATACCAATACAGGCGGCAGGCAAACTAATACAGATACGCGTGATCATACCGGCAACAATATTGTCAACCAATGTCGCATCTGTTTTTCGCACGTTACCATAACGGCTGATCTGCACCAGACCGGGAATAACGGTCATCAGTTGCATCACATCACCAGTAGCAGCCGCCAGATTGTTCACCTGTTGTACGAGTGCTTCTACGGCATTATGCAGTTCTGCGGGAATAGCAGTTTCAAGCAGCGTACAAACTTCCTTCAGAGAGGTAGCAGTTTTTGCCTGATGTTGTACATATTGAGAGGCCGCTTCTTCCACTGTATTTCCCCAGCTTCCCTTTTCAATAATATCAATAGAGAATCCGGGATCCCATTGTAAACGCCATTGCTCCTTAAAAGTACCTTTACCCGAAGGTCCATAACGATGTCCCCAACGGATGTCCAGCATCTCCATACGGTGTAGCAGGATACTACGTTCAAGATCTGTGTCCTTACGGAGATCGAGTACATAGTCTTTATAGTCAGCAGTTTGCGGTAACCGTAATTTCTTTTGTAGCTTTTCGATGTCTGTCTGTAAAGGTGGTCGCGGTATATCTGTAGGAACTTCTCCAATCTTATCACTGACGATCAGTTCCTGATCAATCAATTGAAGCAGGATATCTTCTCCGTTACAAAGTACGCTGAGCGTCGCTTCATTCAGTTCTTCCAGTCCCGCTTTGGGCAATCCTCTCAGGCCTGTAAGCGCATTTGCCAGTCGCACGGCTTCCATTACGTGTGCTACGGAAATATCTTTCTGCTGTTCACGGAATAGTCTGGCTACTCTTGACATCCAACGGGTACCATCATCATCCGGATAGCGCCAGTTATGTTCATACCATCCGGGAGAATTGATACCGGCGCCATATCCGCTGTTGTAACTGAGACGGTTATATGTCCAGGGTATCCAGGTAGTAGCTACTTTAACCTTAGGCAGCCCTTTTAGCAGTTCATTATCATCTTTAGCCTTACCCATGTTCAGGAGGGCAGGAGTGTGCCAGGCACCGCATACAACAGCGATTTCTGTATACATTTCTCTTTCTGCCTGACGAATGGTTTTACGCATATGCGCTTCACGCAGTTGCTCTTCACGATCATAAGGCAGGTGAAGATCCTGACGGAGTGCCTGCATACCTTCTGCAACAGCGGTAAATACGGCATCGGGGTCCTGTCTGTATTCGAACATATGTTCCCACCATTTCTCTTCATCCGCAAAACCTGCTGCACCTGCGAGATAGGCAACCGGATTTCTTCTCACGATATGTGTATCGGGAATATATGGCGCCAGACTATTATTAAGTGAAGGAGCTTCTTCTGCATCTGCCTTCGGTTCTTTCGCAGCTTTCAGTTCAAACTGATGTGCCATAGGAAGATCCATAAAGCGTACAGGAATATTATTCCTGCGGGCATACAGAATGGCCTGCCATTCAGGAGAGAACTCTGCAAAGGGATAAAAGACAGCTTTCTGCGGGGCATCAGGCTGATAAGCCAGAATGGCCACAGGAGGCTTAAGCAGATCGTTGTTTACCCATTCGAGAATGCCGTCAGCTTCCGGCGGACCTTCCACCAAAACAATATCCGGTTTAACTTTTTCAAGATATTCCTTCACATGTCTGGCAGAGCCGGGTCCGTGATGTCGAATGCCCAGTATGTGTATTGACATATGAATTGTTTATAGATCGCGGCAGGCGCGGTAAATATCTTTCCAGTCTTCTCTGGTTTTTACGACAGTCTCGAGGTATTCCAGCCATACAAGTTTATCCTGTACAGGATCTTTTAGCACAGCACCGATAATACCCGCAGCCAGATCTGCTGCTTTCAGCTGACCATCGCCAAAGTAAGCCGCCATGGCCAGACCGTTATTCACCACAGAAATGGCTTCTGCTGTACTCAGCGTACCGGATGGAACTTTGATCTTTGTTTTGCCATCAGCAGTTACACCATTTCTTAATTCACGGAAGATGGTTACAATGCGACGGATCTCTTCCAATGCCGGTTTCTCAGCCGGCAGATCCATTACTTTCTCATAACTTTCCACACGACGACGCACGATATCTATCTCTTCTTCCATGGAATCAGGTACGGGCAGAATAACCGTATTAAAACGGCGTTTCAGGGCACTGGAAAGATCGTTTACACCCTTATCCCTGTTATTGGCTGTTGCAATGATATTGAACCCTTTTTGTGCCATTACAGCGGTATTCAATTCCGGCACCGGAAGTGTTTTTTCAGATAATATGGTGATCAGCGTATCCTGTACATCCGCACTGATACGGGTGAGTTCTTCAATTCTGACAATCTTACCCGTTTGCATACCACGCATAACAGGGGTTTCTACCAATGCTTTTTCAGAAGGTCCTTCCGCCAGTAATCTGGCATAGTTCCAGCCATAGCGGATGGCTTCTTCTCCGGTACCTGCAGTACCTTGTACAATCATGGTAGAATCTCCGCTGATAGCAGCCGCAAGGTGTTCGCTCACCCAGCTTTTGGCTGTACCGGGAAGTCCGTATAATAACAGTGCCCTGTCTGTCGTAAGAGTAGCCACCGCGATCTCTATCAATCTGCGGTTACCGATATATTTTGGCTGTATTTCAAATCCGTTTTTCAGGGTGCCGCCCATCAGGTAAGTCACAACAGATTGAGGTGACAATACCCAGTTATAGGGACGTTTTTCACTGTCCTGTTTTTTCAGCTCTTCCAGTTCTTCAAGGAACAATTGTTCTGCATGTTGACGTAATACGTTGGACATCTTTATATGCTTGAAAAGGTGATTGTTATGTGTTGAATGATTTTATTTGAAGGCGTTTGTTATCTGCACTTTGCAGGAAATCAGTTTTCTTATATGATCGCTGGTATTCCTCCAGGTACCCTGATAGGCGGGTTCTTCCGGTGTCAGTTTATCCAGTTCTTCTACGATCGCCGGAGGTAGCTGTAACACATGTTTGTCAAAGAAATTACGGGTATACTGATAAGGATTGCGGGCCATCCATTTCAGTACTTCAGCGGTAAGACTAAGTCCCCATTCTTCTGTGCGGTTGCTGAGGTAATTGATTACATCCTGCGGATAAGTAGCAAACAGGCGCAATGCGTATTCCTCTTGTTCGGCAGCAGGTAATAAAGGAATAACATCAGGATAAAAAGTGGTACTGGTAGCTAATAATAAACGGAGCCACGCAGCATCTTTAAAACGGCCTGCAGCAAGTATCAATGCAGGAATAAACCGTTTACCCAGATCATCGTTCTGGAAGATGTCGATCACTTCTTCCTTGTCAACTTTGAAGTGTGATTCCCACCAAACCGGAGGCACACTGCCAGCCAGCTGAAAAAGGATATAAGCTTCTTCACTGAGATGCTTTTCATTGCTCAGTGTAGCGATACCTGAATCAATAATGATCTTATCCAGCGGTAATTGCAGAGATATTTGAAGTGATTGTTTTGCGCCACGTGAAACAGCCTGTTGTAGTACCTGCCAGTAAGCCTGTACGATAAATGAAGAGGGGATCTGTTTCAGCAGTGCCCATATTTCATCCTTTACTTTCTGATTTTTCTCCTGCAATGATTCCAGCCAGCGAAGGTCATCTTCACTGATGTTCGTGCGCATGATTTTCAGGAATTCTGTTCTGGCAGAAGTATTCTCCTGTGTCCATGTCTGCATCAGCCAATCCCGTCCTATACCGGGAAAAGATTGACGCATTTCCTGAAGCACCTGTCTGCGGTCTTCAGCACTGCCTGTCTGCCAGCGATCTTCATTACTGAGCGAAAAAGGGAATTGCCAGTCCGCATTCATATTGCTGAGCCATTGACCACGTTTCCCACAAACTGCCATCGTCAGGTGACGGATACGTTTTTGAGAAACCGCAGTTTCCAGTAATACCGGAATATATTCCGGTACCACGATCTGGCCTTTATCATAGCAGGCTTCCAGCCAATAGGTAACCAATGGCAGCAGATCCATATCGAGTGCATCCTGTAGCGCATATATAGCTGCTTTATTACAATAAGGTTGCTCTTCAGGTGGAGCTGCCTGCAAAGGAACGCCGCTGTTATGTTCAGCACTGACACCACTCTGGCGATAATTTAGTACGATCGCTGCTATGTGCAGAAACTGTGTTTCAGCATCGAGTGATCTGTCCTCCATGATAGTAGTGGCAACAGTCGCAAGGTCTGTTGGAAGCTCCGCAGGAGACAACTGTTTTTTGCCGGTACCCAGAAGGGCCGTGTTAATGATATTATTCCACATGTCCCTTATAACAATTTATAGACGCCGTTGTGCCAGACGCCGAGGGGTTCATATTCCTGTTCCTTACCCAGCAGTGCCATATCCAATGGTTGGCCGCCACTGAGGGAGAGCAGTTTCCAGATATTACGGAAGCCGTCTTTTACAGGCATGATCTGATCGTTGCTGTCTTTGAGCCACCATTTCATATTATGCTGGACAGGTGTCAGCTGTTGTACAATATAAGGGCGTTCGCTGCGGACAGGCATCTTTTCTGTCAGTGAAGTTTCAGCTGCTGTAAGTTCCTGCCAGCCGGGAAGACCATAGGTGTCCTGCAGATTGTTGTTGGTAACAGGTTCTTTGATCAATGCCCTTAGCGGGCTCTCTGATGGAAAGAATACCAGTTCCGCTTCTATAGACATACCTGCTGTCAACAGTAGCTGTGGTCTGGACATGCCTCTTGCATAGAACTGGAGTACCAGTGCAGGCTGATAGGAATGCAGACCATAAAGCCAGTATTTTTCGGTAGTAAGGTTATCTTCTTCGGTGACTTGTTTGTTGAGTATCAGCCAGGTATCTTTTATGCCGGTCTCTTGTCGCAAAGCTTCCTGACTTTGTGTGAATCCGACAAGCGTGCGGAGTTCCTGTTGTAACAATGGAGAAAGGGCTTCTCCCTGTCTGAAACCCTGAATAACGAGGTAGATACGGAGCAATTGTTCCATGAAGGAATGTTGCCAGCCTTCACTATAGAAGTTGATCTCAGAGAGGCCACGTACCATGGCTGCTAATCCGGGTGCCTGTGCATCCACCATACGGCGGGCCATTGTTTCCCAGTAGGAGGCGCCTTTTTCCGGCAACTGCAGCAGGCCATTACGGATGATATCTTTCATCCAGAGCAGCAGCTCATGAATACCATCTTCTACTTTCTGCTGACGGGCCTGTTGCCGTTTATCACGGGCAACTTCGTCTACCTGTTTTTCTTCTTTGTCCTGTTTTTTGATTTCTTTGCCGGCTCTTTTTTCCAGCCATTCACTGACCCATGAAGGAGGAGTATTGTCGGTGAAGGTACCAGACTCACGGGCATATAGCAACATGAGGCCAATACCATGTTTGCACGGAAATTTGCGGCTCGGACAACTACATTTGAAAGCGGTTCCGGCGAGGTCTATCTGGGTTTGATACGGTTTGCTGCCACTCCCCTGGCATTCTCCCCACAAGGCTTGTTCATTCGCCCCTTTACTCACCCATTTTGCTGCACCAGCCAGTGCCTTTCCGGCTTTTCTGGAAGCTTCGTCCGGTGCTAAGGAAAGCACCTGTTCTTCTGTTAGGAGCAATGGATATAAGATTTAAAAAGTATTGTATTACAAACAATGTTACGCCAGCAATACCTTGTATATTCTGGAATATAACATCACGAGATAGGTGATCAGGATAACTGAATTCAAAACGAGTAACCAGTTTACATCAACCTGCTGGTATTTATTCTTCTTACAAAGAATGGCCAGCCAAAGGAAACCGATTAAAAGAATGCCCGGAAATACCAGTGTCCATTTATTCGTGATGATAAGATGTGCATTAGCGATACGGTCATTCCATCCCTGATCATTCCCCGCTACCAGCGGCAGGATGCCCATGAACAGCACGATAACAAATATTCTCACAGCCGTTTTAGCTGCCGTTTTGCTGATTTTCTGACGTTTACTTTCCTGTTGCATTGTTTCATTAATTTTTAATAGCCACTTGATTGCTAAGTTCGGGATTAAACTATTACGATCCTATTGCTGCTTTACGAACGGGAAGTAAATGTATCCACCAGTGTATTACTATGCCAATCAACAGATTCAGTACACAGAAAAAGGTCATCCAGGCATTTTCTGTCGCAAACCCGCCGATGAACAGCCACACAAAAAAGTAAAGATGGAACCATGCAGGGACCAGCCAGGTAATATAGGGGAGTGCCGGAGGAAGTATCGTTTTTCTTTTGCTGAAACCCCATATGGTCAATATGGGAAGTAAGATCAGGAGAAAGATCAGTTTTTCCCGGCTTCTGATATGAAATTGATCATTCAGCCAGGTGGCCATCGGAAAAAGGGTAATCCATAGCGCGACCTGTGAAATGAGGATTGACAATAAAGGGGTAAGCGTCTGCCAGAGCTTCAAAACTATGTTATTGCGAAAACGCACTTTTTCCAGTGTCCGTGCAAAAGTCGAATAGAAAAACACCACACACAGCCATCCGAAGAAATTGCCGTAAGGCACACCAAACCATTGGGCGGTAAGGGGATCAGGAAACTCAGGTCTGTTGGCCCAATCCCAATGCCACATGTGCAAACGGTAAGCAACAACATCCATACTGAGATCTATACTGAGTGCCAGCAAAGCATCAAACGCAGCAGCTGCTATCAGGGGTAGTCCCCGGCTGTCAGAAATCAATCTGGAAGTGTAAATGATAATACCCCAGCCCATACCGATACAAACAGGGATATTGTCAGGTGCATGTCCCAGCATGAGCCAGAACTGGCCATATTTATAACCGGCATTGGATACGACGTTCACATATTCCAGTAAAAGGCCGAAACCAAAGCCACCCAGCATATAGGCGACATGGCCTGTACCTCTTTTCCATGCATATAACAGGGTCAGAAAGAACAGTACTAACATACAGGATTCTGTCAGGGGATAACAGATTGCCGGAGGAATGCCATAGGGCATATTGGGGTAAGGGAACATAGCAGGTATTTTATAGTTGTTCTTTGTCCATAAACGACGTGTGTTTGGTATCTCTCACAACAGCATAAACGATCAGTGAAATAAAGATACAACCCGTAATGTACCAGTAGTACAGTGACTCATGTCCCGCATTCTTAAAATATAGAGCAATGTACTCTGCTGTACCACCAAACAGAGCCACCGTCAATGCGTAAGGAAGTCCGACACCTAATGCCCGGATCTCAGCAGGAAACATTTCCGCCTTTACCACAGCATTGATAGAGGTATAGCCACTCACAATGATCAGCGCTGAAAGGATGAGGAAAAAAGCCACCCATTCTGAAGCTGCATGACTGATTGCGGTAAGGATAGGCACGGTTAACAGGGTACCCAGTATACCAAAACCAAGTAGTAAAGGTTTACGGCCGATTTTGTCACTCAGCATACCAAAGAGCGGTTGCAGACAGGCATATATCAGCATGAGAAAAAAGGTGAGCAGGGTAGACCTTTCTTTGGTAAGGTGTACTGTATTCACCAGAAATTTCTGCATATAGGTGGTATAGGTATAAAACGCCAGTGTTCCTCCCATAGTGAGTCCGACTACAGTCAGGACCGCCCGGGGATGTTCTTTCAGGAGAATAAGCACAGAGCCTCTTTTTTTATTTTCGTTTTCAGCAGCGACGGTCTCCTGCATATGCTGACGGATAACGAGGGCAAAGAGTGACAGGAGGGCGCCTATTACAAAAGGAATACGCCATCCCCATTCATGCAGTTGCTCCGGGCTCAGAAACACCTTCTGCAGCAAAAGCTGAATACCAAGTGCAATGAGCTGTCCGCCGATAAGCGTCACATATTGAAAGCTGGAATAAAAGCCTCTTTTATCAGGTGTGGATATCTCGCTTAAATAGGTGGCAGAAGTACCATATTCTCCCCCTACGCTCAGCCCCTGTAGTAACCTGGCTGTCAGCAACATCACGGGAGATAATATACCGGCAGTGGTATATGTGGGTGCCAGAGCGATCATCATACTACCCAGTGACATGAGTAGTACGGAAAGCGTCATGGACACTTTCCGGCCCCTGCGGTCGGCAATTGTTCCAAAGAGCCATCCACCGATAGGACGCATCAGGAAACCTACAGCAAAGATGGCAGCGGTATCAAGTAACTGGGCAGTAGGATTGCTTTTTGGGAAAAAAGCAGGTGCAAAGTACAGAGCGAATGCGGCATAGGCATACCAGTCGTACCATTCAACGAGATTACCGATGGAGCCTGTAAAGATCGCTTTAATGCGGTGAGCGGTGTCGCTTTTTTGATTTGTATTCATTATTGATAGGAGCGTGGCTTCCAAAAATAATACAATCGGGGCAATAGTCTTATATTGCTAAACAATTAAAGGATAATCATGGACACGATCACAAAAGCAAAGAAAGCAGCCGGAGAGAAGGCTGCATCGTTGGTACAGCCCGGTATGTTAGTAGGATTGGGAACCGGGTCAACTGCTTACTGGGCGATAGAAAAGATTGGTCAGATGGTAAAGGAAGGATTGAATATCCGCGCGGTAGCTACCTCCATTGCCTCCGAGCAACAGGCAATAGCCCTGGGTATACCCATTACCTCTTTCAGCGAGATCCAGCAGCTGGACATAGATATTGATGGTGCAGATGAAATCAGTGAAGATTTACAGATCATCAAAGGTGGTGGCGGCGCCTTACTGCGTGAAAAGATCGTCGCACACGCCAGCAGAAGAAAAGTGATAGTGGCCGATGAAAGAAAATATGTAAAAACACTGGGTAAATTCCCCCTGCCGGTAGAAATTATTCCATTTGGATGGGAACTCGTATTCAAAAGTATACAGTCCCTGCAAGGTGCTCCTACCTTGAGGACCAGAGAAGATAAACCTTACATCACAGATAATGGAAACTATATCCTCGACTGTATGTTTGGTGCAATAGAAAATCCTGAACAGCTGCATCATCAGCTGAAAGCAATGACCGGAGTGGTGGAAACAGGTTTGTTCATCAACCTGAAACCAACCGTGATCATCGCTTATGAAAATGGCGAAGTAAAAACACTTTAATACCTGATATTCCTTCCTATGTATGAAACCCTCCATCAGATCATTGCTGTCATCTGGGTCTTGTCAGAAGTGCTGCTGAACCGGCTCGTAAGATCTTCTCAGTCAGATAAGACACAGGCAGACAAACAATCTCTGCGGTTTATCTGGATCACTATTATGATCGCATTACCGCTGGCGCATATACTGTCGCGACAGCTGCATATGCTGCCTATCAGTACCTCTCCTGTGATTGTACAGGCAGGTCTGATAATGATTGTAGCAGGCATGATCTACCGTTTTATTGCCATCTACACATTGGGACGGTTCTTTACGGTAGATGTGGCTATCCGCAGTGATCACAGAATAGTCAGAAAAGGCATGTACAAATACATGCGTCATCCGTCTTATCTGGGTTCTCTGTTGTCTTTTCTGGGAAATGGATTTGCCCTGAATAGCTGGATAGGACTGGTCATCAGTTTTGTACCTGTATTGCTCACTTTTCTGTACAGGATGAAGGTGGAAGAGGAATTACTGATCAGTAACTTCGGACAGGAATATATAGACTATAAAAAGGAAACCTGGAGATTAATACCGTTCGTGTACTGATACCGGTGACACGGACGTATCTGTTAACACATAAAGGGACACAGTATGAGCTATACTAACTTTGTAAAACCTGCAGAGGCGCATGCGCTCCTGAACAAACCGGATGTAGTTTTCATTGATTGCAGCTTTGCTTTGAATGATAAAGAGTGGGGCCGTAAAGAATATGAGAAAGCACATATACCCGGTGCGCTGTATGCTGATCTGGACAAAGATCTTTCCGGACCTGTCATCGCCGGTAAAACCGGCAGGCATCCTTTACCAGAAAAGAAAGCACTTGAAGCGACAATAGCATCATGGGGTATTACACCTGATACACAGGTAATCGCATACGACGCAGGTGCAGGCTTTATGGCGGCCGCGAGATTGTGGTGGTTGCTGAAATGGGCCGGCCATGAACAGGCTGCTGTACTGGATGGCGGGAAGAAGGTATGGACTGAAAAAGCATACCCGCTGGAAGTCGGAGTGGTTACACCAGTCGCCGGGACATTTACTGCCCGCTATGACGATACATTATTGGCAGATGCTGCAGCCGTGCTGAAAGCAACCAATGAACATGGCAGTTGTGTAATCGACTCAAGAACGGCCGACAGATATGCCGGTCAGAATGAAACGATTGATCCGGTAGCAGGACACATTCCTGAAGCGATTTCCAGGCCATTTAACGCCAATATCACACCAGAAGGACTGGTTGCAGGACATGATGTGGTAAGGGGCTATTTTGCGGCTGATTTTGCGAAAGATGATGTGATCTTCTATTGTGGATCAGGAGTTACTGCGGCATTTAACGTGTTGCTGGCTAATTATGCCGGTTATGCGATGCCGAAGTTATATGCAGGTTCCTGGAGTGAATGGATCACGGATGATGCCAGACCAGTAGCTGTCGGAGCATAATATAAACATACATGAAATAATAAAGGCGTCAACAGTGATAAGCTGTTGACGCCTTTTGTTATACGATAAAAGACTATTGTTTGCTCAGATACAGAATGAAGATCACAACAGCGATGATCGCTATTACCAGCAGCGCAATCTTGGTGCCGCTGTATGGTCTTTCACCCACAACCTCACCGGTAGAAGCATTCACTGTAAAGTGATAGATCTTGTTATTGTACTTGTAGGCGCTGATCCACACAGGTAGCAGCAGATACTTTAAAGCAATATTACGATAGGTATCATAATACTCTTCGATTCGCTGTTCGTCTCCTCCGATATCACGGCGGATGGTCTGCTCGATGATATTGCGCATGATCAGCTTTGCCTGCTCCAGACCATCTTCAGGAGATACCTGATAGAGCTCAGAACGGAAACCACTGACATACTGTTCATTATAGTGAACGAGTGCCTGCATATGCCATGGCTCTAAGCGCTCCGCTACTTTGCGTGGAAGTGAGGCACTGGCAATTACAAAAATATCATTGAACTCATTATACACAGTGCCGCTCACACTATGCCATCTTGTATGGCGTACCTGTCTGGAGCGTTGTTCTTCCCGGCCATTGACTGTTTCGGTGTAGTATTCAGTTTCATAGTAATAATCACCACGACGACCGTCATATTCAGTCTTTGCATCCGCATCATAAGTCCAGTGTGGCAGGTACATACCTCTCAGCTGACTGGCATGCCCTGTCACCAGCTGAGCCAGATCAGAAGGAGCAAACCAGAGCTTTTTCATCCAGGTCTGAAAGTTGGTAGCTGCCTGTTGCTGTGTGATGGCAAAAGGAAGGATATAATGTGGCCGGACAATTTGTTTACTTTCCGCATCGCTGATAACGAGGGGACTTGCACAGAAGGTACAGTTCTCTGAGTTGACTTCCGCCAGCAGGGTAGTGGAGGCCCCGCAGTTTTTGCAGGATACCACCTTTGCCGTGCGTTGTGCACTCAGACTGTTAGTGCTGTGTATAAATGAATCATAATCTACGGATACAACAGGACCTGTATTTTCCTGTACGATCTCGTTAGTTGAGCCGCAATAAGTACACTTCAGCTGATGGGTACCAGGTGCATAATGAAGGGTGGCCCCACAGCTGTTGCATTGCAACGACGTATTCAGAGCGGCGGATTGCTCCGCCTGGGAATATGGATCCATGAACGATTACGGAATAGGTAAAGGTGGTGGTGTATTGTTAAATAAACCGGCCAGATCAGGCATCGTATTGGCTGCTGCCCAGTTGGTCATGCCTTTTTTCCACATCTGGCTTTGCTGGTTGATTGTACCCGCAGCTACCAGTTGTGTCAGCTGGTCCATTGTATAAGGGCCCGCCTGCTGACCATTGATCGCGGCATAGTATTGCACAGCAGCTGGTAATGGCGGCGGCGCTTCATTACTTCCCTGTACGGTATTTGGCTGGAACACATTGCCCATCTGACTACCCATTGCCATACCTAAACCTGCTCCCATACCAGCGCCAGCCAAACCTCCGTTAGGATTCTGTGCAGCCTGTTCCATAGCATTGGCCGCCTGGAATTGTGCATAAGCACCCAGATTACCAACGATACCCATACTGGTACGTTTGTCCATTGCAGCTTCCACTTCCGGAGGAAGGGAGATATTTTCGATCAGGAACTTGGTCAGTTCCAGACCCATTGCATTGAATTCCGGCTGTATTTTATTGGTAATCAGTGCAGATACCTCATCGTAATTGGCTGCCAGATCCAGTACCGGGATCTTTGCCTGTGCGATCGCATCCATACCACGGGTGATGGCAAGATTACGCAGCTGCTCATTCACACCCTCTACTGTGAATTCCGGATTGGTAGCAGCAATCTCTTTAATGAACAATCCAGCATCCTGTACACGGAATGCGAAACTGCCGAACGCACGCAGACGTACCGGACCAAATTCTGCATCACGCAGCATAACAGGATTACGGGTTCCCCACTTCTGATTGATGAACTGGCGGGTACTTACGAAGTACACGTCTGCCTTGAATGGACTGTTAAATCCATATACCCAGCCTTTCAAGGTGGTAAGAATAGGCATGTTTTGCGTAGTCAGCGTGTACATGCCCGGTTTGAAAATGTCGGCTACAACGCCTTCATTCAGAAACACCGCCAACTGTGATTCACGCACAGTCAGCTTTGCATTCATCTTGATCTCATTCTGATAGCGGGGAAATTTCCATACTATGATTTCATTAGAGGTATCGACCCAGTCTATGATGTCGATAAATTCGTTGCGGAGTTTGTCAAATAGTCCCATATAAGACGGATTTACGGTAGTATGAAAATAGAATAAAGGTGTAATATATTGTATAGGAAGGCGGTAAAAAATATCATGGCACTATAATTTTTTCATGGACCAGACGCCATGCAGTCCGGCAGGTGTCTTTCAGCGCGCCGTTGGTCACTTCATAATGGTGTATTGTCCTGCCCATTTTCCGGAATAAAGATCGCTCATAGGCTGAAAGGGGTTTAATACAAAAAAAAAGCAGTCACTAATGTAACTGCTTTTTCTATTACTCAGATAAAAATGATTATTGTTTTGCGGCCCATTCCTGCAGGTAGTGTTCCAGTACTTTCAGGGGCATATCCCCCTGTTGAAGCAGAGCATCATTGAACCTGATGAGACTAAATCTGCTACCCAGTTTTTTTCTGCATACTTCACGTAATCTGATGATTTCCAGTTCTCCCGTTTTATAAGTAAGCGCCTGCCCCGGCAAGGCCATGTAGCGTTCTACGGAATTAACAGCATCTTCTTCGCTGATAGATTCATGTGCTAATATATAAGAGATGGCTTCCTCTCTGGTCATTCTGCCGGTATGGATACCAACATCTGTTACCAGTCTTATTGCACGATGAATTTCATTATTCAATGCACCAATCTGCTGATCAATCGTCGTGTAACATCCCAGCTGCCTGCCAAATGATTCACAATACAAAGCCCATCCTTCTGTAAAGGCACTGAAACTGATGGATCTTCTGAACGTTGGGAGTGTTTTGTTTTCCTGTTGTAAGGATATCTGATAATGATGTCCCGGAATGGCCTCATGCAGGAAGGTGGCTTCCATGCCGAGAAAGGTAACATTGATTTTCTTCGGATCAGGCACCGGCACATAGAATATCCCCGGACGACTTCCATCCATGGCGCCGATTGAGTAAGAGGGGCCGTTTTGTGCTGCTTCGCGGAAAGCTTCCACACGTCTGATTTCAAATGTGGCTTTTGGTACTACGCTCAGCATGGTATGAAGCCGTGGTTGTACTTTCTTATAGATATCCCGGTATGCCTGCAGTACTTCGTCTGCTGTTTTAAACGGCATAAACTGTGGGGCGGTTCTGACAAAGACAAAGAACTCCTGTAAGCTTCCTTTAAAACCAATCTGTTTTTTCAATTCCTCCATCTCAGCATTGATCCTTGTTACCTCTTTTATGCCTGTTTCATACAGCTGTTCCGGTGTCAGATCCGTAGTAGTAAAATAGCGTACGTAGTAGTTGTACATCGCGTTACCGCCGGGAATACCCGAGAGTCCTGCGCTGTCTGTTGCATGTGGAAGATATTCCTGTTGCAGGTAGTCTGCAAGGCGTTGATAAGTAGGTAATAATTGTGTGGTCAGACTTTGTAAGAAAGATCGTTTTAATCGCTCACGATCCGCGCCGGTGATGCTGGCTGGTATTTTATTCAGGGGTTGGAAAAAGATGCTTTTTGCAGAGTCTTTTTCAGCCAGCGAGATCATTTGCGGAATCATCTTTATAACCAATGCTTTAGGTAATACCATACCTGTAGCGATGCCTTTTCTCATGTTACTGATAGCAGTATCTGTCCAGCGTGCAAAAGCACTGATACGTTGCTGCCAGTTTTCATAATCTTTGATCGTTGCAAATGGTTGTGCAGATTCTCCTGAACCTAGTTGTCCGATTAAAAGTGGGATAGAAGAAAACTGATTCATCGGAAGATATTCCGTATGATGTTTCAATCGCTGGAGATCCATGTCTAGTATTTCTTTCAGTACGTCAAAAGAAATACGATCTGCTGTATTCAGTGATTGTCTTGAAAAGGAAGTCAACAGTTTCAGATACTTTTTATCGAACTGTTCTTTCTCCGCTAAATAAGTAACAGATCCATCATTGCCAGCTGGTTATCATATTCATGATAGCCGGTGAAGGTAGCTGTGATCGGATCGAGCCGCAGTGTTTCCTGATAATAGTTTTCAAATAAGCGCTGTAATTGGGCATGCTGTGACTGACCATGAGCGACATTAACAGACAGGCAGCCATATAATGTGAAGAAGCTGGCGGTTTTTAAAAAGAGTTGTTTCATTGTGCATACGTGGACAGTTTATGTACACTGTCATTTTGTTGATGCAAATGTAGCCGCTTGTCTTGCCGCAAAATTGTATTGTGTTAGCGCCGGAGCGCCGGTCAGATCTTTCTGTATTCTTTTGGAAGCATTCCGGTGATCTGCCGGAAAGTTTTTGTGAAATGTGCCTGATCAGTAAATCCGCTCATGTATGCAATTTCAGTCAGTGAATATTTTTGTGAACGGATCAATGCTAATGCGCGGTCTACTTTAATCTTTCTGAAATATTCTCCCAGTGTGCAGGAAAAGTATTTTGTAAAATACTTGGATAATGTAACAGGGTGGATGTCAACTGCTGCTGCGAGTTCTTTCAATGATAGCGGCTCATTCCAGACATCATTCATGACGTTGAGTATTTGTCTGGTCCATGCAGGATAATGCTTCTCTATGACCGGATTAACATCCATTAAACTAATGCTCAGTTGATCTATGGAAAGAAGGCTGCAATCATCGTTATAATAATGTTCTTTCAGAATATGCAGCAAACCACCTGTGTTCAGTACAGTATTGCTCTCATACATCAGTGATTCCGGAGGAATAGTGATGTTGTATGTTGTAAAGAAAGTGTCTGCAATTTCAAGATTGAAAATACGGGTACCGGGACGGTAATGTACGTTCTGATGCACAATACCGGGGTAGTAGTATAAACCTGCACCGGGGATCTGATGATCTGCTTTTCTGCCCCTTATTTCCTGACTGCCACCGGAAAGGATATGCGAGAAATGAGGGTTCTCATGATAGTGCCAGTCGGAGGTAAAGTTTTCAGGGAAAACAGTTTCGCTGGTCGTGATATGACCTATGGTATGTTCCTTCACTTTTGATCCGACGTAGCAGCCCCTGGAGAATGCAACAGCATTGTTCATGGTCATCAGGTTTAGATAGAATAAAGCTAATAGTTTCTAATTACAAAAGAGGAAGATCTATTATTATACTTTGGGATGTGCAAACGTTTAATAATTATTTCATTTAAAGACTAAAATAAGGACGTTTGTATATCATTCTTTGGCGATTCCTTTCCATGAAGTTCTTTCTTTGGATAGAAGACTCCGATAATCACAAACGGGTTTGTAGCACGCCGTATATGCCATTGCTTAGTTGTACCCATAAAGAAGTGAAGATCTTTCTCCTTAAACTCATCCTCGTATTTGGCCTTTACTTTTTGAAGCGCTTCTTCTTCATTTCCATTGGTTGATTTCAAACAATTCCAATACAATGCTCCAATTTCCCAATCCTCGATCATTAATTTCCTTTCCTTACCGGTTTCATCGGTAAAATATA
The DNA here is from genome assembly GCF_007896845.1 of Chitinophaga pinensis. Taxonomy (GTDB): domain Bacteria; phylum Bacteroidota; class Bacteroidia; order Chitinophagales; family Chitinophagaceae; genus Chitinophaga; species Chitinophaga pinensis_C. The sequence goes on from NZ_VOHS01000001.1 coordinate 220,579, forward strand.
GCTGAATTTATATGGAAGTTTAGGAATTACAATTTCCGGGTCTTTATCAGGAAGGAATAGATCACCCTGTTTACGTAATTCTTTCCATTCGTTTTTCCACTCCCTCTCTGTTGGCTCCCAATATAATTTGATAATATTTGTAGGTTTGAATACGGCGAGAGATATATTTTTAGGCGCTCTTGAATCCCCGATAAGTGTATCCATATTTGTATAAACCTTGCGGAGACAAATTTCTTTGCGAGCCTGCCAATTATTTTTAGTATCCAGACGTTCGCCTAATATTTGCAGGTCGTGGAAATCATAATTTACAGGAGAATAGCTTTCTGGTCTAAAATCGTCTGCTCTTTTTCTAAGGGCTAATTCTATCCATGTATACTTAACGCTTTTGACTTGGCCACTTCCCTTAAGATCCCCTAGAAAGCTTAGAGGAACAGGATAAATTCTAATCATTTCCCCGGTTTCAAGCATACCGGCAGTACAAACTAATTCGTCGTGGCTTCTTGATGGAAGAGGATACGTGGTAACAGTTATAAGGACTTTTTTTCGGGACATACAATGCTAAATGTGTTTTACTTCATACTTGAAGCCCGGTAGCATTTTTATTGCATTTGCTAAATGGCTTCTGTGACATTGACAATGGTTTGCCTCGAAGCAAGTTAACGCAATTCGCTTATATTCCTGTAAGATTTTTAGAATATCTATTTGAGTATCAATTGTTTTGGGGATATTGTTCTCACAATAATCCTCAAATAATCTATCATAGTCTGCTTGAGTATTCAGAGCTTGTCTTTTATCCGACACAATACCGACTTCAGGAAAATGCATATACATTATACCCAGGCTTTCACTGTAGCGTTTAAGAAGGCTTTTACTAAAGCCAAATTTCATACTTAAAGGATTATTCCTGACATCAACCAGAACCTTGACATCATTTCTTAATAATCGATTTAAATAATCTTCTAAACTTCCTCCTTCGTAACCAATGGTATATAGGATCGTTTGATCAGATGAACCTTTTTGCTTTTCTACTTTATCCAGCTCGTCTTTTGATAGAATGGAAGGAGCCTTAATACTATTAATAGCCCAATAGGGGAAATTTCTATACGTGTGCTTCATCAATGCGGCACTATCCATTCCTCCATAAAGTACTTTTATACTTTTGAGCATAGAAAGATCAGTAGCCTTCAATAGCTTCAAATAACTAACGGTATCAGTTTTTTGAAAACTTGTTATAGTTTCGGCCAATAACCCTTTTTTTGCCATTGCAGTCATATCAGCATTTGCAGAGTACGAATAGCAACCATACTTATAAGGAATAAAATCATAGTCGGCTTTTTCCTGTTTCTGACAAAACAAGAATAAAAGTTTCTGAAGGCGAATTTTTTCAAGTTCGCCTTCAAAAAGCTCTAACAAAGCGAGAATAATTTTACGTCTATAAAACATGTTATAAAGATAGATGTTGTGTAGCGTTCCTCCTAATTGGAAAAGCAACACGAGTTAACCAGTATTCAACTAAATATCAAGATTGATTTTGAGATAAAATTCCTGACTCTATTTTAGATATTTACCGATAGTAAGCAGCGTTGTACAGAAGATCTTTGAATAGCATTAGCTTAAAATTAATTTTATGCACATCAGTGTATGTAGTAAAATACTCTTTGAAATATTAAACCAACATATGGCTCTTTACGGGTAGTTAACTTATCATCGCTATCGTAGATCTCTGTTTAGGGGGAGAATGACTAGAACAAGGATAGGATGTATTTAAACCATGAGCATATTGTCTAAAAACAAAAAAGCCTCCGGTATTTACCAGAGGCTTTGTGTGGTGTGAGGCGGGATCGAACCGCCGACACAAGGATTTTCAGTCCTTTGCTCTACCAACTGAGCTACCGCACCATTGCTTTTTTGTTATCCTTCTCTCGTGAAGGGATTGCAAAGATAAGCAAATTAAAAATTAACTTCCAAATTTTATTCAACAAAACTTTTAATTTCTTCTAAGATCCCGTTCCACAGCGCGTTTCGCTGTTCCAGAGCAGCTCTTGAAGCATGTGCTGCCTCCTCCCATTTCTGCGGATCGTTGCCACAAAGCTCCTGTACCATCTCCATGCCGAGGTGACTATGATGATCGCCATCTACTTCAATATGTCTTTCGAGATAATATTTAAACAAGCTGATTTGTCCGGGGAATTGTTTGTCCAGATCGTTCACCAGTGCAAGGAACATATCGGGATCAGATCTTCACGACCGAATGTGAAAACAGCTGCCTGTACATGCACAGGTTCGTTTGCAATCAGATCGAAGGTATGTTTTACAAAACCACGTACTGCAGGTGGCAGCCCATTGATCACAGCGGTGAGGGATTTACCTCTCTCCAGTTGCTGCAGGCATTCTTTGATACCGGATGTATCGGCGCCTACCTGTTCCATTGCCTGAAGATACAGTTCAAAATGACTAAGGCGGGTACCATCAGGAGCAACATCGCTTTCTTCACCGGTTACGATTTCATTGATCAGGAAACGGGTAGCAGCGCTACCTTTCGGGATCCAGGGAATATCAGTACAGGTAAGATTTCTCTGAAGCGATTTCAGGAGTGACATAAAATCCCATACAGCAAACACATGATACTGCATAAATGCACGGATATCATCCATGCGCTGCATCTCAGGATATAAAGGATGTTGTATGATACGCTCTCTTACAGGAGCAATAATGCGCTTAATGTGTGGTATGCCAGTCATTACGTGTTAAATATTGTCCATTAGTTACCATATACCACCAGAAACTTGATACGCATCAGTTTCAGCTGTTCAAGGGTATAATCGCTTTCAATGAGTTCTTCTCTGGCAAGAGCCAGACTGGATGTTTCACAGCCTTTAAAGTACTCCATAATCTCGTCCTGCGCGTAGTCATCCAGTTCTTCATCCAGACAGTAGTCCAGATTCAGTTTGGTACCACTTGCGACGATCGTTTCCATTTCATCCAGCAGTTGCGGAATAGTAAGTTCCTTGTTGCGGGCGATAGTTTCCAGTGGCATCTTTTTATCAATGTTCTGGATGATGAATACTTTTAATCCGCTTTTGTTAACAACGCTCTTCATGACGAAGTCGTCAGGTTTCACGATGTCATTTTCTTCCACATACTTAGCGATCACGTCTACGAATTGTTTTCCGTAGCGGATAGCCTTTCCTTTACTCACGCCCTGGATTTTCTCCAGTTCCTGAACAGTAGTAGGATATTGTGTGGCCATGTCTTCCAGCGATGTTTCGAGGAAGATCACAAAAGGAGGGAGGTTCTTTTCTTTTGCAACTTTCTTACGCAGGTCTTTCAGCATTTCGAACAGTGCAGTATCAGCAGATGCCTGTGATTCCGCAGCTACTTCATCTTCATCTCCGCCTTCTTCTTCAAACTGGTGATTGAGAGACACCATGATAGAATAAGGTTCCTGCAGGAAAGCGTGTCCTTTCTCCGTGATTTTCAGCAGGCCGTACTCTTCGATATCTTTTTCGATGAGATCTTCCAGCATCATCTGACGGATGAGGGAGTTCCAGAAATGGGCGTCATGCTCTTTACCTTCTCCGAACACTTCCAGTTGGTTGTGTTGATAGGTAGTGATCTGAGGATTGACTTTTCCGGTGATAATATTGACAACGTATTCTGTACCAAAGCGTTCTTCCAGTGATCGGATGGCTTTGAGTACGATGACTACGCGGTTTTTAACTTCAATTTTCTCTTTCGGATTGCGACAGTTATCACAGGCATTGTTACACTGGGATTCTTCGTATTTCTCTCCGAAGTAGTGCAAGATCACTTTTCTGCGACAGGCGGAACTTTCTGCATATGCTACCGTTTCATTGATCAGCTGGGCGCCCATTTCTCTCTCACTCAATGGTTTATCACGCATGAGGTGCTCCAGTTTCTGTACGTCTTTATAAGAGTAGAAGCAGACACAGATTCCTTCGAGTCCGTCGCGGCCGGCGCGACCTGTTTCCTGATAATAGTTTTCCAGGCTCTTCGGAATGTTGTAGTGTATAACAAAGCGTACATCCGGCTTATCGATACCCATACCAAAGGCAATGGTTGCGACGATCACATCCACATCTTCGTGCAGGAACATATCCTGACGTTGTGCACGGGTACCGGCATCCAGTCCGGCATGGTATGCGACTGCCTTGATATTATTGGCAACCAGCATATCTGCCAGTTCTTCAGTAGTTTTACGATTAAGCGTATAAATAATACCGCTCTTTCCTTTATGCTGATGAATGAACTTGACAATTTCGCGGATAGTCTGGTCTTTCTTGCGCTTAGGACGGATCTCGTAATAGAGGTTCGACCTGTTAAATGAAGAAAGGAATACCTCCGGATCACGCAGTTCCAGATTTTTTACGATGTCGCTCTGTACTTTCGGTGTTGCGGTAGCGGTCAGGGCAATGATAGGCAGATTGTCATTGATCTGATCTATCATCTCCTTTAGACGGCGATATTCCGGACGGAAATCATGTCCCCATTCAGAAATACAGTGAGCTTCGTCTACAGCTATAAAGGATATCTCTAATTCACGGAAAAAGTCCAGATTTTCCTGTTTTGTCAGCGTTTCCGGTGCTACATAAAGCATCTTGGTCTTGCCAGACAGCAGGTCTGTTCTTACTTTTTTTATCTGTGCCTTAGACAGGGTAGAATTTAAGAAATGCGCCACATTGTCTTTACTGCTGTATGAACGTACCAGGTCTACCTGATTTTTCATTAAAGCAATAAGTGGAGAAACTATCAGTGCACAACCGGGACTCATCAGAGCCGGTAATTGATAACATAAAGATTTGCCTCCGCCGGTAGGCATTATTACAAAAGTATCTTTACCGGCAAGAATGCTCTTGATGATGATTTCCTGGTTCCCTTTAAAGGAATCAAACCCAAAGTGTTCCCGTAATGCATCTATCAAACTTACCTTTACAACAGCCATTGCATTCAAAATTTAAAACAAATAAACTCTAAAGAAAGTAACAAATTATGGATATTGTTTATGTGTTTTTTAGGGGACACGAAGTTAATTAAAAATGCGCTGACCGGCAATTAATTTATGTGTTATAGGGAGTTATGACTCGGCAGAATCCCCGCTCAGCTTGCCTTTCCCGCTGCCCCTCAGCGGAAGCCATGATCTGATGCCCGTTTTCCCGAAAAGATCAAAGAACGCAGGCTTTATTATAAATTTACAGAATATCATGGGCTTAATCTGCTGAATCCTAGTTAACTTTGTGGCTGCCCATGAAAAATAGAACGGTTATTAATATTGCTGAAGTGGCGAAAAGGACGCTGTCCCTCGAGGCAACAGCGATCTCTGACCTGAAGCAATACATCAATGGTGATTTTGAAAAGGCGGTAGAGTGGATCGCGGAGTGTGCCGGACGACTGGTAGTCTCCGGAATAGGGAAAAGCGCCATTATCGGTCAGAAAATTGTTGCCACGCTGAATTCCACGGGAACCCCCGCTATTTTCATGCACGCAGCAGATGCTATCCACGGAGATCTGGGTATGATCCAGCAGGACGATATCATATTGTGTATTTCTAAGAGCGGTAATTCTCCTGAAATAAAAGTACTGGTTCCTCTTGTGAAGAACTTTGGCAACAGACTAATTGCCATGGTCGGAAATACGGAGTCTTTTCTGGCTCGTGAGGCCAATCTTGTACTGAATACATCAGTAGAACAGGAAGCCTGTCCAAATAATCTGGCACCTACGACCAGCACAACTGCCCAATTGGCAATGGGCGATGCTTTGGCCGTATGTTTGATAGAATGGCATGGGTTTACTGCTGCCGATTTTGCTAAAGTCCATCCGGGAGGTACGCTGGGTAAAAAGTTGTATCTCAAGGTAGGAGACCTTAGTCGCCTGCATCAGGCGCCACAGGTGGCAAAAAACAGCGCTTTAAAAGAGGTGATTGTAGCCATCTCTTCCGGTATGCTGGGCGTTACCGCTGTATTGGATGCAGCAGGTTTACTCAGCGGTATTATCACCGATGGAGATCTTCGCCGCATGCTTGAAAAAGGCATTCCGGGTGAAAGCGTCACTGCGGAAGTTATCATGTCCACTCATCCGAAAACGATCCAGGAAGACGAACTTGCGATCAATGCACTCGAGATGATGCGTCAACATGACATAACACAACTCTTGGTTTTGAAAGACAAACGCTATATAGGTATCATTCATTTACATGATTTAATAAGGGAAGGAATTATATAAGATGACATCTGTGAACAGGCATTTTTATGTGGCCATTATGGCCGGGGGAATAGGTAGCCGATTCTGGCCCTATAGCCGCACTGATTACCCCAAACAGTTCCTGGACATCCTGAATACCGGGAAGACATTACTGCAATGGACCTATGAACGGTTCGCTCAGTTTATTCCGGAGGAAAACATTTTTGTCGTTACACATCATCATTATGTAACCAAAGTAAAGGAACAATTGCCGGACCTGCTGACAGATAATATCGTTAGTGAGCCGTCCCGTAAGAATACTGCTCCCTGCATTGCCTATATTTCCCACAAGATCAATAAACAGGATCCCAAGGCTAATATTATCTGCGCGCCGGCTGATCACCTGATCATGGACGCTATCGCGTTTGCCAGCACCTGCCTGAACGCACTTATGTTCGTACAGAAACACAGCGCACTGGTAACCCTTGGTATAAAACCAACCCGTCCTGACACTGGATATGGATATATCCAGTTTGAAACACAACAGGTGTCTGATAATGTATACCCGGTTAAGACATTTACCGAAAAACCAAATCTGGAGCTGGCAAAGACCTTCCTGCAAAGCGGAGACTTCCTCTGGAATGCAGGTATCTTTGTGTGGAACGTGAAAACGATCCTCGCTGCCTTTAACAAATATCTTCCGGAGATCGACGAACTCTTCGTACAGAATGATGCCGTGCTGAATACGCCGGAAGAAAGGAAAGCAATTGAGAGCATTTATCCGCAGTGTACCAATATCTCTATTGATTACGCTATCATGGAAAAAGCAGACAACGTTTATGTCATCCCTTCCAACTTCGGCTGGAGCGACCTTGGTACATGGGCTTCTGCCTATGAAAACCTCGACAGAGACGATCTGGGGAATGCTGTTCAGGGTAAAACATCATGCTCGTAGATGCTAAAAACTGTATGATCAAAGCGCCACAGGAAAAGCTGCTGGTGATACAGGGACTGGATGAATTCATCGTGGTAGACACCTCCGACGTCCTGCTGATCTGCAAAAAAGAAAATGAACAGCAGATCAAGGAATATGTTGCAGAAGTAAAGCGAAACAAAGGAGATAAGTTCCTTTAAGAATAAAAGCACTGATCAGATGATCAATTACGGATTACATGTTTTAATTTCAGACATCTATTCGTAATTGATCATTTGTATTTTATGTCAAAACTACCCAACGTAGGCACCACTATATTCTCAGTGATGTCCGCCCTGGCGGCACAACATAAAGCCATTAACCTCTCTCAGGGATTTCCCGATTTTGATTGTGATGAGCAGCTGAAAAGAATGGTCAGCGAAGCAATGCAGGAAGGGCATAACCAATATGCACCCATGCCTGGTATCATGCCTCTGCGTGAAGTGATCGCTGCCAAAATACATAATCTGTATGGGCAGCAGGTAAATCCGGATACAGAAATCACGATCACACCCGGTGGTACATATGCGATTTTCACAGCGATCGCGACCTGTATTAGCCCCGGTGATGAAGTCATCATTTTCGAACCGGCATATGATAGTTACATCCCTAATGTACTTGTCAATGGAGGGGTACCTGTACTGATCCCGCTTTCTTATCCTGATTATACAATTGACTGGTCGCTGGTACGCAGTAAGATTACCCCGCGTACTAAAATGATCATGATCAATACACCGCATAATCCTACCGCCAGCATTATGACGGCAGCAGATATCGCACAGTTACAGGAGATCGTAAAGGAGCATAATTTACTCGTACTATCCGATGAGGTGTATGAACACCTTGTCTTCGATGGTGCACAACACCTCAGTATACTCCGTTATCCGGAATTACTGAAAAACAGCTTTGTCACCTTCTCTTTCGGTAAAGTGTTTCACAATACCGGCTGGAAAATGGGCTATTGCATTGCACCTGCCCATCTCATGGCAGAATACCGTAAAGTGCACCAGTATTTATGCTTTTCAGTGAATACCCCGATGCAGTATGGCCTGTCCCGCTATCTGCAGACGCCGGAACATTACCTGACCCTGCCGGTATTTTATCAGCAGAAAAGAGATTATTTTCTGGAATTGACGAAAGACACCCGCTTTACTCCACTGTCTTCAAAAGGCAGTTATTTTCAGCTGATGCGTTACGATCGTATATCTGATGAAGGAGATAAGGAATTTGCAAGCCGTATTACCAAAGAGTTCGGTGTTGCCTGCATTCCTGTGTCAGCATTCTATGAAAACGGGAAGGATGATCATGTGGTGAGGTTCTGTTTCGCGAAAAAAACGGAAACACTGGAACAGGCAGCCGAAAGACTCAGAAAGATCTGACAGATGTAATCTGATCTCCGGTCTGATTGTCTTGTCCTGATATAGGTTTACGGTTTGGGTGAGATAATCCGTTTGAATTTTACAATATTAAAATATAATCCTGGAAAAGTTTTTTTTGCTGATTTTAGTCCTGGATCTGGTTTACAGTATCAACTGTTAATCCTGATTCGGGACTCTTTTTCTTTTTATTTCGCCATCTTCTCACTAATTCTCCTTGTTTTGCATGTGCCTGATTTGGAGTCAGGTAATCACAACTGGTATGAGGCCTCTGGTCATTGTAGATATGGATAGACTCTGCTACCACAGCTACCACAGTCTCATAGTTTTTAAATAACCTGTCCAGGGCAAATTCTGTCTTTAATATACCATTTACACGCTCAGCAATAGCATTTTCATAAGGATTACCTTTTTCGGCCATACTAACTTTTATTTTACTATCATGAAGTAGCTTAATATAGCCATTACTACAATACTGAGAACCCCTGTCAGAGTGATGAATCAGGCTATGATTTCCAGGCGTGTTTATGGACGCCAAAGCCATTTTCAAAGCTTCAGCAGGCCCTTCGGCAGCCAGTGATAAATGCAGGCAATGACCAACTATTTTTCTTGAATAAGCATCCGTTATCAGGCTCAAATAACAGAACTTGGAACCCACCAAACGTAGATACGTGATATCACTGACCCATACCTGGTTGGCCCGGTCCAGATTCAACTCTTTAATCAGATTTGGGTACTTTTTGAAGGGATGATTAGAATCAGTAGTCTGTACTTTTTTCGTTTTCTTTTACGGAGGAGCATTCCATTTTCAGCCAACAGATTAAAAAAACGATCCCTACCTAATTTGATTTTATGATGTTGAAGAGTTTGTGATAATATTCGATGCAGTTTTTTAGTACCCAATTGTTTTTGTGAAGCTCTGATTTGTACCGCTTTTTCAAGAACGATAGCCATTTCAAGAGCAGATTGATGATTAATATTTTTTTGCTTATAAAAAGCTTGTCTGCTTTTACCAAACAGTCCGCAAATATTACCCAAATGTTTATCAGGATAATGTTCCTTTACTCTGCAGACGGTTTGGTACCAGGCTTTTTTTGGATCTCAATATTAAATTGATCTTCAGCCACTTCAATCATTGTCTGAAAAGCAAATGCCTTCATATTGGCATGATCCAGCTTTCTACGCAGCTCTTCATTTTGCTTTTTTAAGGCCTCAAATTCTTTTTTTTCCTGTTCTGTCATAGCGGTACCTTTTATAGGTTTTTCCAAAGTAGTTTGCCTAAGTTCGGAAGAAAAAAGGGAGTACCAATAAGCTACTTGTGATTTTGTAATCTTATAACGAGCAGCCACCTGGCTCATGCTTTGGTCCCCAGCCATATATTCGGCTACAACTTTATTCATGAATGACTGCTCATATTGAAATTGCATTCCTAGACGACCCTTACGTCCCTCATTGTTTGAATTTTGCATGTTTTACACTTTTTAAGGTGTAAACCTATTTCAGGATCATACAGATATTACTTAGATAATGCTTATCCTACGTTCATCCTACGTTCATGAACGTAGGATGAACGTAGGATAAGCATTATCTAAGCATTATCAGACTACACAAAGATACTAAAAATAGAGAAGCCGCTCCTGGAGAAGAGCGGCTTTTCCTTTGTATATGACTACAAGCATGGCTTGTCAGGAGTTGTACATCCTTAGACTGTCACAGCCTCAGGAGTAGTGTTGAACTTCTCACTACCGATTACCAGGGTTTCTTCCTGGAATGTCACCACACCTGTTTCTACATCATACATAGCGCCGATAATACCAACCTCGCCATTCAGGATCATTTCACGCAGAATATGACTCTGCTCCAGGATCGCCTGTACGGAACGCTCAGTATGAAGATGTGTCACTGCATCCACGAATGCAGGGTTAGAAGAAGTTCTGTTTTCAGTGATGGTTTTCTCTGCGAAAACTGCCGGTGTGATTTTGTTCAGCAAACCGGTCAGGTTACCCATCTGTACCATATCGCATGCACCTTTGATCGCACCGCATTTGGAGTGACCCAGCACGACGATGAATTTAGATCCTGCTACTTTACAGGCATATTCCAGACTACCCAGTACGTTGTCAGAAATTACTGCACCAGCCAGACGGATACTGAAGATATCGCCCAGCCCCTGGTCAAAGATCAGTTCTGCAGAAGTACGGGAGTCCATACAGCTTACAATCGCAGCCATTGGCCACTGACCATCACGGGTGTCGTTTACCTGCTCAAGCAGGTTACGGTGCAGTCTCAGGTTATCTACAAAACGTTCATTACCGCTTTTCAATAATTCATAAGCCTGTGCCGGAGTGATATTGGATTGTGCTGCCTTATTTAATGTTTTCATTTTTTGCAATTTTTTTACTGGTTTTAAATTTAATACAAAGAGCTGCTGTGATTAATTCAGCTGAAGCTCTTTCAACAATTGTTCGTGGTTACCGGTGATAGTATGCACATGACCACTGGCTATTTTCTCCTGCTGCTCGGGGGAAATATTTTCAGTGTTGGCCAGTTTATACTGTTCCTTGAAACCAGTGATAATTACCGTGATGTTTTTTTGCACGGCTTTTACCTCTTTGAACTCTCGTATAGTTTCTAATACGTCAAAATCTATGTATGTGGTTTTACTTCCGTCAATAACCACAGTAGAATTTTCCGGCATATGGTCGAGCGTCAGCAAAATACTGGCTTTATTCAGGAAGGAAACTTCCTGTGCAAGTTCCAGAATAATGCTTTCGCCGGCTTTATATTTCTCCTTACGGAAAAAGTAAGAACTACGGATATTACCACGGAGAATGGCAATTACGCTGACAGCCATACCCAGCGAGATACCAATCAGCAGATCAGTAAATACGATCGCGACTACGGTTACTACGAATGGAATCCATTGATACTTACCGTTTTTGAACATTTCCTTGAAAATGGAAATCTTACACAGTTTGTATCCGGTTACCAACAGTACCGCTGCGAGGGTGGCCAGTGGTATTTTGTTCAGCAGGGTAGGAATGAAGGCTGCACAAACTAACAGCAAAGCGCCGTGTGAGATAGCAGACAATTTGGTCCGGGCACCGGAGTTGATGTTTGCAGAGGAGCGCACGATTACAGAAGTAACCGGCAGACCACCCAGCATGCCACTCACGATATTACCGATACCCTGCGCCTGCAGTTCACGGTTAGGGGGAGAATGACGTTTCATCGGATCCAGTTTGTCTGTCGCTTCCAGATTCAGCAGCGTTTCAATTGAGGCTACTATGGCGATAGTGGCGCCAACGACCCAAACGTCTTTATTTGTAATGGCGCTGAAGTCAGGAAGTGTGAACTGACCAATGAACGAATTGAAATCGCTTGCAACGGGAAGATTTACCAGGTGAGATGGTGAAACAGCCAGTACACTGCCGGTGGCAATGAAAAGAGTGTTCAGTCCGACACCTGTCAGTACAGCCACCAGAGGAGCTGGTACCACGTTCACTTTAGGGATCTTGTTCCAGTAAAGGATGATGCCTACAGATACGATGGTAATCAGGGTAGCACCAAGGTGAATATGATTCAGGGTAGAGAGTAAAGCAGTGATGCTGTTGTCTCCATCTACCTGTATAAAAGCGAAGTCGCCTTCAGAGTCAGCGTCATAACCAAAGGCATGTGGCAACTGTTTCAGTATAATAATAATACCGATAGCAGTCAGCATACCCTTGATAACGTTGGAAGGGAAGTAGTTGGCAACGATGCCCGCCTTTAAAAGACCAAGCGCCAGCTGTATAACACCACCGATCACAACGGCTAACAGGAAAACTTCAAATACGCCAAATTTTGTAATAGCTGTCAATACTACAGCGGTAAGACCGGCCGCGGGACCACTTACACTCAGCTGAGAACCGCTCAGGGAACCGATCACCAATCCACCTACAATGCCGGCTATCATACCAGAAAACAACGGCGCTCCGGATGCAAGGGCTATACCCAGACACAGCGGTACCGCAATCAGAAATACAACAAGGCCGGCAGAAAGGTCACCTTTAACATTGGAAAATATGGATTGCCTGCTCATAGTCAGAAGGATTTAAAATAAACGCGAATAACGTTACAACAGGGGATAGGCATGCCCTTGTTAACTGGCATAGCTACTCCGGTTAAGTGAAAAAAATGGATAATAGTAAGTGTGCGCGTGTGCGCTTAATATGGAGGAAATAAAAAGAGAACAGTATAAAGCCGAAAAAGCCCCTGCAGGGCAGCATGGCTGTACTGATTCAATAGTTTAAATCTATTAGCAGTTGGGTGGAGGACAATGTATTTCGCGGGTAGGACCCTGTGGGATTTCCGCAAAGAAGTTATAGTGCAGACTCTTTACCAGCAATGAAGGCTCAAACTGGATAATTGAGCTGTTGTTGAGGAATTTGAGATCCTTGGCAATCTTAACGAGGTCGCAATTGCAACCATCTTCCACAGGATGCTCTTCAACGATCTGATTATTGAACAGTATCTTCCCCACCTCCTTAATAGGAAGGAGCTGTGTGCACATTAGTGCAAGGAGGAATATGCCAATCAATCTTTTCATCTGTACAGTACAAAAATAAGTCAGTGCTTACCTACTTTGTAAAGATAGACTATAAAAAAATGTTAAATCCCTTTTATTTATGGATGGCATTTCTGGGATGCCTTATACCCATTTTCCACCTTTTCATCCCTTATTTAAGACCGTTCGTCACAAACGCAAAAATTTTTTCTGATAGCGTTTAAATTTTCAATTGGCTATATATCAATCACTTAATTCAAAACCAGTAATATTCTAAGCAAGTTATTTTGTTTTCTATGGTATTGTGTATTGCATAGTAGTATAAATTCCCTATCTTTACATTGTAATTATCAAAAACCACCATTCACCATGATTAAGTATCGTTTTATTCATAAAGCTCACTTGCCATGAATATAGATAACACAACGTCACAGATGAGAAAGGGGGTGCTTGAGTTCTGCATCCTGTCGATCATCAAGCAAGGAGAAGCTTATCCTTCAGACATTATCGAAAAAATGAAAGAAGCAAAGCTGGACATCCTGGAGGGCACCCTTTACCCACTGCTCACACGACTTAAAAACGCAGAATTACTTACTTACCGATGGGTTGAAAGTAATTCAGGTCCCCCGAGGAAATATTTTTCCATGACCGATAAAGGAGAACTCTTTTACAAGGAACTGGAAACGACATGGAACGAGCTGGCCAATGCAGTAACACAGCTTACAAGTCAATAACATTACTACTACCATCCAATAACCAAAACCTAAAATAGAGCATCGAAATGAAAAAGATCATTAACATAAACCTGGCCGGCCGCCTTATCGCTATCGAGGATAGTGCATATGAGATATTGCGGCAGTACCTGGAAAGCTTGTCGCGGTATTTCGCCCGCGAAGAGGGTGGGGATGAGATTGTGAGTGATATTGAGAGCCGCATTGCCGAGCTTTTCCTAAATAAATTAAAAACAACACACTGTATCACAGACGAAGACGTGCAGGCCGTAAAAGCCTCCATGGGTACGCCTGAACAGTTTGATCAGGTAGAGGAAGGTAGTGGCAAGCAACAGCAGCCAGCCAACGATCCTGCATATGAATCTATCCGCCCCCGCAAAAGGCTGTACCGCGATCCGGACGCCAAAGTACTGGGTGGTGTGTGTGGTGGCCTTGGCGCTTACCTCAACGTAGATCCGGTGGTGTTCCGTATCATCTTTGCCCTGCTGGCCATCGGTGGATTCGGCTCCGGTATCTTAGTATACTTCATTCTTTGGATTGTAACCCCTGAGGCAAACACTGCGGCTGAAAAGCTGCAGATGAGAGGAGAAAAGGTAGACGTAAATAATATACGTGCTACTGTACAGGACGAGATCAACGCTGCTAAAGGCCATTTCAAGAACTTTGGGAACGATGTTAAAAATTTTTCTCAGGGCCGCGGAAGGCAAGTTGGTAACGACATCGAAAGAGCTTTTCGTAACATCTTTGAAGCGTTAGGAAAAGTACTCCTGTTACTGACCAAGGGATTCTTCTATTTTCTTGCGGTTGTGATCCTTATCTCGCTGATCAGCGTAGGAATTGGCATCACCGCATCTTCCGCGGCCCTCTACCCTTTGAAAAACCTGATCCTGTCAGGTGCTACACAAAATCTGTTACTCTGGTGCTCGATTCTGTTCCTCGTAGGTATTCCTATCGTGGCGCTGATCATGTTCTTTGTCCGCAAGGCTACCGGTATCAAGGAGACCAACCGCTATGTAGGATATACGCTGAGCCTGTTATGGTTCGCTGGTCTGATCTGCGCAGTGGCCCTGATTACCTCTGTAATAAGAGATTTCAGGACAGGTCCCGGAAGAATTTTAAAAGAAAATTACGCCCTCGTGCAACCTTCCAATGGAAAGTTAGTCATTAAACAGGCGGAAGATTATACCAATATCGATGATATCGACTTTTTCGGGGATGCACTGCGTGTGACAGAAGACACCGTTATCATCAATTCCGCCAGAATAAGACTGGAGAAAAGTGATAGTGACAGTTTCGAGGTGTATATAGAACGCTATTCCCGCGGACGTACCGTTGCTCAGGCAAGAGCGCTTGCAAAACAAATTCAGTATCAGCTGGAACAAAGAGATTCAATTCTCTACGTACCATCAGGTATTTCAATTCCGGCGAACTCCAAATTCAGAGGACAGCATATCCGGGTGATTGTGAAAGTGCCTGCCAATAAGAAGGTACAGATGGACAGAAATCTGGAATATTCTCATGGATGGGACTTCAATGACGACTGGGATGAATTTGGCCGTAACCGCGACAGGGGTCACGTCGAAATCAAAATGAATGAAGACGGATCTTCAGTAGATATGGATCATAACAATGATTCCGATCGTGAGGAGAATGATAATAATGACAACAACGGGGATAACAGAGAAAATAAAGCGGACTCCCTGGAAAGAAATTACCGCTATAAAGGTGGAAAACAGGAAAATAAAACGCCTGTTGACAATAGTGGCTCCAACAGCACTCCCGCTGCAAAGACAAGTGAAGCAGCAATGGACGTAGTGAGCACTATCGGATACAGTTTATATAAACTCGTTAAGTGATGAGAAATGTGTGTTAAAGATTAAACTTTGTCATCACAATAAGTTCAATAGTTACAGAAACACTGACCACGGTTTTTACCGTGGTTTTTTTTTAACGGATCTTTTTCCCGATCCGATTCCCCGCCTCCTGTATTTAATCATAACTTTGCGCTTTTAAACCGTTTATCAGGATAAGGCTAAGGAATGCAGGCAACAAAAAAAGCTACGATCAATATCGCGTTGGTAGGGAATCCGAATAGTGGGAAAAGTTCGCTCTTTAATGCGCTGACAGGTCTGAACCAGAAAGTCAGCAATTTTCCGGGAGTTACTGTTGATAAAAAGACAGGGGCGGCTACTATTTCGTCCGCACTCCAGGCCAATATTATCGATCTGCCGGGAACCTATAGCCTGTATCCTAAAAGCGCGGACGAGTTTGTTACCTATGATGTACTCGTCAATCCTGCCGCTGATGAACAACCGGACATGATCCTCATCATCGCCGACGCCTCCAACCTGAAACGTAACCTGCTCTTCTGTTCCCAGATCATGGACCTGAAAATTCCGGTGATTATCGGTCTTACCATGATGGACATCGCCCGCAAAAAAGGTGTTGAAATAGACGAAGCCGGTCTTGAAAGAGAACTGGGGGTACCTATCGTGAGCATCAATCCCCGGAAAAATAAAGGTGTGACGGAGCTGAAGAAGATGATTGATCTGGTAGCTAAAGAAAAACAATCCGTAGCCCCGAGAGATTTCATTGACAGTCAGGCATTAGCGCCGGAAGTGATTCAGGAAATCAAAAAGTATGTACAGGTGAAAAGCGATTATGCAGCTATGCATATTGCTGTGAACCACCACGAACTGGCATTTCTGAACGGCGGACAAAAACTCGCCGTCACCAATATCCTGCAAACGCACCAGTTCAATAAAACCAAGGTACAGGCGGAAGAGATCATGCAGCGTTATGCAAGGATCAAGCACATCATGAAAAATACCGTGGTGGAGGCCGATCCTTTGCAGAAACAGTTACAAACCGAGAAACTCGATAATATATTACTCCACCGCTTCTGGGGATACATGATCCTGCTGGGTATCATGTTCTTTATGTTCCAGAGCATTTTCTGGCTGGCATCCTTTCCGATGGATTGGATCGAAGCCGGTTTTGGCTGGTTAAGCGGCTGGCTTACAGGCGTATTACCCGCCAATCAGCTGACAGATATTCTGGTCAATGGGGTGGTTGCCGGTCTGGGGGGAATAGCCGTGTTCGTCCCTCAGATCATGATCCTCTTTGCTTTTATTACCGTGCTGGAAGATACCGGTTATATGGCGAGGATCAGTTTTCTGACAGACAGACTGATGCGTCAGGTAGGATTGAACGGTAAATCAGTAATGCCGTTAATCAGTGGTGTTGCCTGTGCCGTACCGGCTATCATGGCAACCAGAAACATTGAAAACAGAAAAGAACGCCTGATCACCATCCTCATTACACCATTAATGAGTTGCTCAGCACGTTTGCCTATCTACACCGTAATGATTGCCCTCGTTATTCCGGACAGACCTGTATTCGGCTTTTTGAGCCTGCAGGGACTGGTGATGATGGGGCTGTATCTGCTAGGTTTTGTGATGGCATTGTTTATCGCTGCTATATTGAAGTTGTTTATCAAGATAAAGGAGAAGAGCTATTTCATTATGGAACTGCCGGTATACCGTGCGCCCCGCTGGGCAAACGTGGGTACTACCATGGTGCAGAAAGCAAAGATCTTTATTACAGATGCGGGTAAGGTGATTATGGTGATCTCCATCATACTTTGGTTCCTTGCCTCTTTCGGACCTAAAGACAGAATGGAAAAGGTGACAGCGCATTATGAACAGCTGAAGACGGCTCATCCGGAACAAAGCGAAGCGCTGGACATGGAAATGCAATCTGAAAAA
This sequence comes from Chitinophaga pinensis, assembly GCF_007896845.1. Taxonomy (GTDB): domain Bacteria; phylum Bacteroidota; class Bacteroidia; order Chitinophagales; family Chitinophagaceae; genus Chitinophaga; species Chitinophaga pinensis_C. The sequence continues at coordinate 238,170 of NZ_VOHS01000001.1, forward strand.
CTGGGTAATTCCTATGCAGGAGTACTGGGGCATGCGATTGAACCGGTTATCCGTCCGCTGGGCTATGACTGGAAGATCGGTATTGCGCTGATTACGTCTTTTGCGGCACGTGAGGTATTTGTTGGGACAATGGCTACGCTGTATAGTGTCGGAGAGTCTGCGGAAGATAATGACGCCACCCTGAGAGAAAAAATGACCAATGCGACCTGGAAGGATGGTCGCCCGGTATATACACTGGCAAGTGGTGTTTCACTGATGTTGTTCTATGCTTTTGCGATGCAGTGTATGAGTACACTGGCTATTGTGAAGAGAGAGACCAAATCATGGAAAATGCCCGCAATACAGTTCGTATATATGACAGCCCTTGCATATATCTCAGCCCTGATAGCCTTCCAGTTGCTGAATTAACCGTACTGATAAGCGCTACGCAGTGAAATAACTTATATTGCAGTATAACAGATAAGGTATGAAAATATTCATCCAGAGTTTGCTGCTCTTCATAACCGTTGCCGTACAGGCACAAACCCCAATCGATTCTACACAACTGGTCAACGACGTAAAAACGCTTTCATCTGATAAATATGAAGGCAGAATGGTGGGTACCCGGGGCAGCCGGCAGGCACAGTTCTATCTCATTTCCCGATTCCGCGAGATCGGGTTACAACCTTTTCATAATACATTCGAATACCCGTTTTACTTTTCGGATGGGGATAAGCAGATCATGGGTACAAACCTGTTTGGGTATATCAAGGGTACATCAGACGCTGCTATTGTGGTGACCGCCCATTATGACCACCTTGGTATCAGGCATGATGCAGGAGGCAAGGACAGTATTTTCAACGGTGCAGATGATAATGCTTCCGGCATTGGCGGATTGCTGTCACTGATGACCTATTATAAAAAACACCCGCCACGTCATACTATTATTTTCGCCGCGCTGGATGGAGAAGAGGCGGGATTACAGGGGGCAAAGGCGTTTGTGAAGCAGCCTCCGGTTCCATCATCTCAGATGGTACTGAATATCAATATGGATATGATCGGCCGGAATGATAAGCAGGAATTGTATGTCTGCGGATTGGCACAGTTTCCGGAACTTAAACCTTATGTAGACGCTGGCGTGGCAGCAGGAAATGCAATCAGATTATTGTCAGGACATGACAGGAAAGAAGAAGGCGCCGGCAACTGGTTAAATCAGAGCGACCATTATGAATTTTATAAACTAAAGATTCCATTCCTTTATTTCGGTGTGGAAGATCATCCTGATTATCATCGGGTATCAGATGAATTTTCCGGTATTCAACCTGCCTTTTATTACCACGCGGTATTGAAGGTCCTGAGTGTACTGGAATCGGCGGATAAAGGGTTGCAATAACGGGTCAGGGCGCCTTCCAGTGTGAGGGCTGCCAGTGCTTCTCCGACCAGACCTTTCCATCTCTTTTGTGCGGCAGGATCTTGTCCGTGATTGGTTTCCCGGTCATAAGCTTCCTGTAACTTATTCATTTCCCGGAAAGACTCAATGTATTGATACTGAATGATGCTGTCGAAGTCTTCGGCGGTGAGCTCCATAGATTTTATACGCTGTTGAAAACGGAGGGCTACCAGCCATGTAATGTCAAAGTGTAATTGCTCGTGTTCTAAAGCGTAATTATCACGTGCGAATGATTTTACCCAGGAAGCACCTTTTATAAAGAAGACCTGAAGGGTCAGATTTATCTGCAAGGTGTCTTTCTTATGGAGGCTGCTGCCTTCGTAAGCGAAACTGGTATATGAAACTGCTGCACTGGGACCGCGCAGGGGAGGGGTAGCTTTGAAATCAGACCATTGCAATTTGCGGTGTGGCTGATAAAAGAGGCTGTCAGAATCCGGGTCTTCCGGCCTGCGGTCAGGTGTGAAGACGATTTTTATGATAGTAACAGGGGGTGTTTCCTTTGGCTGAGCGGCAGGAAACAGCAAAGTACACCATATGAGTTGCAGGAATAAAAACATAGCACCCGTTCAGAATTAAAGGTACATTTTTTCGTAACTTACAATCTACCAAAACAATCGCACTATGTACGGTGGCGGATATATTTATGATGATTCCGGCAGATCCTGGCAGCAGGAAGAACAGCTGCAGGATGATCCTGTTAAACTGGCGGCGTTTGAAGCGCGTATTGCCCGTGGAGAAAAAATTGAGCCCGGCGACTGGATGCCGGCAGAATATCGCAGACAGCTGATCAGATTAATTGAGCAGCATGCTCATTCAGAGATAATAGGCGCTTTGCCGGAAGGCACCTGGATCACAAGGGCTCCCGGATTTAAGCGGAAACTGGCGCTGATAGCAAAAGTGCAGGATGAGATCGGACACGGACAGTTATTGTATAATGCAGCGGAGACGCTGGGTAAATCGCGGGAGGCCATGATCAATGACCTGCTGAGCGGCAAATCCAAATACTCCAATGTGTTTAATTACCCGGCCGAAACCTGGGCAGATGTGACCGTGATCGGGTTTCTGATAGATGCAGCAGCTATTGTGAATCAAGTGGCTAATGCTAAAGGCTCATACGGACCTTATTGCCGTGCGCTGGAGAGGATCTGTTACGAAGAGAGTTTCCATCTGAAGCAGGGACACGATGCTTTTATCGAGTTGGCAACTGGTACTGCTGCACAGAAAGCGATGTTGCAGGATGCACTGAACCGCTGGTGGCAGCCGATTATGCATTTCTTCGGTCCACCGGATAAAGTGTCTGCCCATAGTGAAAAGCTCATGCAATGGAAAGTGAAAATGGCCAGCAATGATGATATGCGTAATCAGTTTCTGGATGCCTATGTGCCCAAGATATGGGAGTTAGGACTGACATTACCCGATCCGCTGTTGAAAAAGAATACGGATACCGGCAAATGGGAGTTTTCAGACCCGGACTGGGACCTGTTTTTTGAAGTGATCAAAGGTAATGGGCCTTGTAATAAAGAGAGGCTGGACGTACGCAAATGGGCGGAAGAACATGGACGCTGGATCCGGAAAGCGCTCATGCGGCAGGAAGAGAGAGAACGTACGGCATTGCCGGTCGCATAAGTATAGCAAAGTAAATCAGATTGTTCCCCGGGATTAACAGACAAGTACCACGTTTTATGAATGAATCACTGGATCCACGTGTTAACCGGCTACGGTTAAATAATAGTGACGGCTCCTTCAGTATAGAAGAAGGAGAAAACTGGAATGTATTCGAAGTATTTCATCAGGAAAAAAGAGGCGCGCACCATGAACATGTCGGTTGTGTACATGCTCCGGACGCAAACCTTGCATTGATTTTTGCCAAAGAACAGTTTGGCCGCAGGAAAAAATGTGTGAATCTATGGGTGGTACGCAGTGCAGATATACTTGCATTCGACCTTGAAGATGAAGACATGTTTGCCAACAATCCGGATAAAACATACCGGGATGCCAGCGGATTTAAGGTCATGGATAAAATCAACAAATTTAAAGCACAGTCAAAATAGCTCCCCATATCCCAATGCAATCAGAACAAGCATTACCCGAACTGCTCATCAAAATGGCGGATGATGAACTCATAATTGGCCATCGCAATTCAGAATGGACTGGCTTAGGACCGGTCATGGAAGAAGATATTGCATTCTCCTCTATGGCACAGGACAAGATCGGCCATGCCTGGGCACTGTATCGTATACTACAGGAGCATTTCAATGGCAGCGATCCCGATCAGTTTGCATTTATGAGAGAAGCAGCAGATTTCAAATGTTCCCAACTGGCTGAAATGCCAATCACTTCTTATGATTTCAGTCTGATGCGGCACTTTCTGTTTGATCATGCAGAGACCGTACGCTACCAGTCTTTTTCACAGAGCAGTTTTACGCCACTACAGCAACTGGCGGCGAAAATAAAAGGAGAGTTAAAGTATCATACACTACACGCAGATGCGTGGATACTGCAACTCTGCGCCGCAGGAGCAGAAAGTAAAGGACGGATGCAACAGGCACTGGATAATTGCTTCCAGCTGGCAGGCGGCATTTTTGAACAAGGAGAAGCAGAGGAAGTGTTGATTGCTGAAAAGATATATCCCGGTGAAGCGGCGTTATATCAACAATGGCTGAACAATATATCACCCGTTATAGAAAAAGCCGGACTTACCCTGCCGCAAATGACCGCACCGGTTTATGGCGGACGTAAAGGACAGCATACAGAACATCTGCAACAATTATTAAACGAAATGGGAGAAGTATTCCGGCTGGATCCGGAAGCTACCTGGTAGAAAAAAACGGATATGCAAACAATTACCACATTACAGGCTGTTTACAATGCCCTTGACCACGTTATGGACCCTGAAATCCCTGTACTGAGCGTACTCGAGCTGGGTATGATCACAGATGTAAAGGTTGATCTGGAAGGGGTACACGTTAAAATGATCCCTACTTTTTCTGCATGCCCGGCTATCGATGTTATCAAAGAGAACATCGCGAGTGCAGTAGAAAGAGAGCTGCAGATGCCCGCTATAGTTACAGTTGACAAAGAGGTGAACTGGAACAGCAATCGTCTGACGGAGACCGCAAAAGAGAAGTTACGTAACTATGGTATTGCTCCTCCCGGCAAACATGAAGGCGAGGTAAACCTTGATATGCTGATCAAAGTGAGTTGTCCACATTGCGGTAGTGAAAACACCTATCTGCGTTCTCCATTTGGATCTGCACTTTGCAGAGCGCTGCATTTCTGCAAGGAATGCGGGATGATGTTTGAACAGTTCAAACCGCTCTCATAAGGATACACATATATATGTCCTTATTATTCACTACTTTCACGCTCAAAAAACCGGGGCATGAAGATAGGCTTGTATTTGGATCATTTAATCCTGTACATACCGGACACCTGATAATAGCGAATTATATAGCATACAATTCAGACCTTGATAAAGTATGGTTAGTGGTTTCACCACAAAACCCATTAAAACCAGCTGGATCATTATTGAATGAGCATACCCGTTTTCATCTGGTGGAACTGGCCATTAAGGACGAACCCAAATTAAGAGCAAGCAATATCGAATTTTCGCTGCCCAGACCTTCTTTTACCATAGATACACTGACTTATCTGTCAGAGAAATTTCCCACGCAGGAGTTCGTCATTATTATGGGAAGTGATAGCTTCAAGAACATTACCCGTTGGAAAAATTATCAGCACATCATCAAACATTACCCCATCTGTGTGTATCTGCGCCCCGGTCATGAAGTGACAGAGACGCATGGTGCACAGGTAGAAATATTAAAGGCCCCCATGCTGGATATTTCTTCTACTGATATCCGTAAGTGGATACAGGAAGGAAAGCCTATCCGTTATATGGTGCCGGATAATGTGGCGGCCTATATCGCAGAGAATAATTATTATAAATAACTCACTGTTTGATACGCACTTCGCGCTTCTTTGTAAAGAATTCATTTGAGTAGATCTCCAGTAGCAGGATAAACATGGAGATCAGTAAAGGACCAAAGATCAATCCTATAAAACCGAAGAGATTCACACCTATCAGCACGCCGAACACAGTAATCAAAGGATGCACATCTCCGATCCTTTTGGCTAACACAAAGCGGAATATATTATCTGAAGTGCCTACAACCGCAAAGCCATATACCAGTATACCAATGCCCTGCCATGTCATACCGGTACCAATCAGATAAAGTCCCATAGGCACATATACAGCAGCCGCGCCTACTACAGGCAGCATAGCGGTGAAACAGGTGACTGCAAACCAGAAAACCGGCTGTGGTACCTGAAAAATAAAGTATCCGATAATAGATACCACACCTTGAATGAGTGCAATAGCGGGGATCCCGACAGCATTGGCAATCACCAGTTTATGGAATTCTGTCCCCAGACGGAGTACGTTCTCATCTTTCAAAGGAATATATTCATACAACCATGCTTCCATCTCTCTGGCGTTTACAAGCATGAAGTACAAAATGAAATAGAGTATAGCGATGGCTGTTAGTGTATTGAAAGTGGCGCCCAGCAAGGTTGGCAAAACAGAAGTGAGGTAACCCTGCAGGCGTTCCAGTTTCACCTGTGACAGCACATCGAAGTTGGTGGAGTCTTTTATACGAAGGTTCAGCTTTTCGATACCGGCGACCATTTCCTGCGAGTGGGAAACTGCATATCCTATCTTATCTGTAAGCATATTGATCAGCATACCAAAAGGTAGCAGGACGATGATGAAGGAGAGGAACATCAGCAGGGCGGCAGCGAGACTCTTTTTCCAGTTACGTTTTTCTACCAGCCTGAACATGAATTTCCTGCTTAGTATATACATGGTAACAGCGCCGAGAAATCCGGGGAAAAATGTATACAATTCTTTAAAAAGTACATACGCCAGTAGCAGAATGATAAGCAGAAAGCTAACTTGTTTTATACGCTCGTTGTCTATTACGCTCATGAGGTTAAGGTTATTCTGTCAAGAGATATAGCTATCGTGCAAAAAGAATACCGTTCACGGCAATATTTTCATGTACTATAAAACTAAACTATTAATGGCTGTAAAGTGTTTAAACAGTGCAGATTATTGAACATGTATCAGTAATAAATAAATATTCTTTAACAGTTATCGTAAGGAGATCGGAATTATTGGAATAATGTTTGTTTTCTGTACAGTACGATTGTAAAATCATTGTTCACTTTAAAAAACTTTATTTTATGGCAAGCAACAGTTCAAAAGCAGTTGTATCATTCATTGTTGGCGCAGCAGTAGGAGTAGCAGTTGGCTATTTTCTGAATTCTGACAAGAAAGATGAATTGGTAGATAAACTGAAATTCCAGGCAGATAAGCTGAAAGACAAGTTCAAGAAGAAAAAGGAACAATATGAGGATGCATTGGAAAATGAGTTAGCATAACCCTTGCTTGTACAAAAAAAATTTGCATGGAAGATAATTTCGGCAATTACTTCAATCAGACCGGCAAGGTTGCAAAGGAATACCTTGAAACCCGATTGGACCTGATTAAGCTTCAGGCAGCAGGAAAGCTATCGAAGGCCCTTGGGCTCTTCTTTTCATTGATACTGGCTTTCCTGCTGTTCTTTTTCGTTATCGTATTCCTTGGCATGGTGCTGGGATTCTGGATCGGTGAAATGACCAACAGTTTTACATTAGGATTTTCCTGCTCGGCGGGCCTGTTTGTAATACTACTGGGTATTATATTGGTCTTCAGAAAACCGCTCGTTCAAATCCCTTTATCCAATATGCTGGTGAAGGAATTGTTGAATGAGATGGAAGTGGAGGAGAAGGATGATGAAGAAAAAGAAGCCAATGCGGTGAAGAAGTCTGAAGATGAAGAAGAGGAAGAATTATACGAACAACTATAACAACGTTCAAAGCATTCATGATAAACTTTTACACATGCCCAAGGTGAAAGTAACGAGCCAGGACCTGTTACAAAAAGAAATTATCCGCCTGAAAAAACGTTCCCGTGCCCTTGAAAATGAGCTGGGAAACAGGGTGGAGCATCTTAAAGGTAACTATGGAAAAATGGCATTGAATTCCGTTATCCCGGGAAGCGCGAAACATTCGGGCGTACTGGGCATAGTAGGACGTGTCGCAAAAGTTGCCTGGCAGAGCGGCAGTTTCAAATCATTCACGACCAGTGCATTAATGACGGCACTGGAGTTTGCAGGCGTCCGTTTGGGCATTAACCTGTTTGACAAATTCCGTAAAAGCCGCAGCAAGAAGAAAAAGGCAAAAGCTGCGGCCGAAAGGCAAGAAGAAGATTAGAAAAAGGTTTGTTATCCCCAAACCTTTGTTCCTTCACTACAGTTAGCGCAAATATCAATATTGGCGCGTCCTTTCTGAATCTGTGTTCTGAATTGAATATACTTATCGTTGTGCCACAACTCTTTCAGAGACTCTTTCTTGAGATCTCCCAATTTGTGTTGTGCATCCTTGTCAAAGCAACAAGGAACTACGAGTCCATCCCAGGTAATAACAGGAGCGTGCCATAAGCGCCAGCAATGGTTACCCATCTTATTTTTGATAGCGTAGGTGCCATCTTCATTGCGATGATAACGGCTGTATTTATCAATGGTAGGAATCAGGCGGTTGCCTTCTTCATAATCATATACCTGTGCGGTTTTAAAACGTACTTCATCTACACCAATCTCTTTTGCCAGCAGTTTAATGTCTTCGATCTGGTGTTCATTTGGTTTCACAACCAGAAACTGGAAGAACACAAAGGGTGTTTTTGACTTCAGTTCTTTTTTCCACTTCACAATATTCTTTGCACCCTGAATGACTTTATCGAGATTACCACCCACACGATATTGTGTATATACATCTTGAGTAGTACCGTCAATCGAGATGATCAATCTGTCCAGACCACTTTCCACTGTTTTACGGGCATTTTCATCTGTCATGTAATGCGCGTTGGTAGAGGTCGCGGTATAGATACCTTTGTCATGTGCATACTTCACCATTTCGAGGAAGCCCGGATTCAGATAGGGTTCTCCCTGAAAGTAGAAGATCAGGTATAATAGTTCTTTATAGATCTCATCGATGGTCTTCCTGAAAAAGTCCTGCTGCAGCATACCCGTAGGGCGGGTAAAAGCGCGGAGACCACTTGGGCATTCCGGACATCTCAGGTTACAGGATGTTGTCGGTTCAAAAGACACGGATATTGGATAACCCCATTGTATAGGCTTACCAGTCCACTTGCTTACAAAATAACTACTCAGTACCTTACCGGCGTTCCAGGCGCGGCGGAGCGTGAACTTAGAAAGCAGATTGAGGCTATCATTAAGATTAAATTCTGGCATAACAACATCACTTATTATTGTAAAAATAAGATAACTACGCGGGTTATGTATAATAATAATTATACTTGCTGTGAAATTTGGAAAACCTTCCTATTTAATGCGAAAGCTGAATCAGTTTAAAAGTGTCAAAACTCCGAATTAAGAAGTCCAGGCGTCTGGTTTTCGTCTTTTTATTCCTCCTATGTCTGGCTGCTGGTGGCTGGCTATGGTGGCTGGACAAAGAAGATGCCATCAATTTTGTACGATACGAAGAATTTGGTATTGATATGCCAGTGAATTATTCCATTCATGGAATAGATGTATCGAAGTTTCAGAAAAATATCAACTGGTCCGCCGTAGAGCAGATGCAGGTGGACAGAATCCATATATCATTTGCATTCATTAAGGCCACTGAGGGGATCACCCGTCAGGATGCTTCATTTAAAACGAACTGGCAGAAAGCGAAGAAAGCCGGAATCGTACGTGGGGCCTATCATTTCTTTTATTCCACAAGAGATCCGCTGAAGCAGGTGATTAATTTTCAGAATGTAGTACAGCTTGAATCAGGCGACTTACCACCTGTGCTGGATATAGAGGTGCATAATAACCAGCCTGCTGCTGTGATCCGTTCTACTGCGAGGATCTGGTTGGAGGAAATGGAAAAGGCATACGGTGTTAAGCCGATCATTTATACCAACATACACTTTTACGAGACCTATCTTGGAGAAGAGTTTGACAAGTATCCATTGTGGCTGGCGCATTATTACCAGAAAGAACGACCTTCGACAAAGAGACAGTGGTTATTCTGGCAGCACAGCGATATAGGCAGGGTGAACGGTATCCGTACAACCGTTGACTTTAACGTATTCAGAGGGGACAGCCTGGCACTGCGGAAACTATGTCTTCCTTAATTCATCAAAAAAGAGCAGATATGGAATCACAGGAGCCGCAACAGGACAGGAAAGAACCATTTGATATGAGGATCGTGCAATATTTCGTGAGAATAATGCGGACGGTATTCCTCTTCTTTTTCTGGATGATGATCAATGTTTTCCTTGGGTTATATTTAGGCTTTGCCATTCCGGAAGAATCGACACCCGGAAGAATGATTTTCTTTTATAGCTGGTTTGTGCTTTCCCTTGCAGGGTATCTGTTTATTGTGATAAGGATGTGGCGAAAGGGGGGTAAGGTACAGGACAACTATGAATAAAAAAGAAAGTGATCAATCATGAAGATTTACACATCGAACTTCCGTTCTCAGTAAAGTCACAATTGATCACTATAAACCTTACAGCAACGTCGTCTGTTGCAAATATGCCTGTTGCATACCTTTTATGATGCGGGCAACATCTTCCTCAGACTTTCCCGTTTTACGTTCAAGTCTGACATACAGCTCCCTTTCCTTACCTCTTTCAAACACTAAATCTTCGTCTGAAAGTTCTGTAAAACGCTGTTTCAGCAGTTTTTTCAGTACCGACCACTGGTATCCCCGGATGTTCATAGTAGCATTTTTATAATTGTTATTGAATTTATATGTAGTAGTAATATCCAAGTTGCCAATTTTCGATTCCTGTTCCGTGTCAATCCTTCAGGGTAACTGTCATGAATTGCTGAGGTATAACTATCGTGGTTATCAACACGGGCGGAATATATAATGTTCAAAGTCTATGCCATCTGCGGGTAATCAAAATGTTAAAAAAAGATAAGCTCTTCTACCGCATTTCCTTTGCAGTAGCCTGTTTGTACTTGAATGAGTAGTTTTTATAGGGTGTTTTTGACTGCTAAAAAAACTGCTAAAACGTATAGGCAGTACGTTGTGCAATCTATTGCACCAGCCACGGCTACTACCATGATGTGGAGGATGCTGCACATAGCTTACAACGTTTTGGGGCGCATTTTGTGGAAAGCATTACTCAGAACTATAATAGAATGCCCAATTATCAAGGATTTGACAGCTGGAACAGACTTTGCAAAGTATAAAGTGTAACCGACAAGCAAACATTCTAAAACGGAACATATGCTAAGTGAAAAAGAAAAAGACGATAAGAAGTCTTCTGAAGAGTATAATCAGCCGGAACAGCATCCCGTTGAAGTGTTAAAAACAAGTAAAGCAGATAATTCCCGCAATCCGCTGCACGGAGATCTCTCCGAAGAACCTGAAAAGGAAAATGCAGTGGTGCGCGATCAAGATAATAAAGACTAAATCGTTACCATAGATTTATTAGATTAACCTTAATATCCAACTGAGGAAAAACGAATTAGTAAAACTTCTTCTTTAATGTTGTGGTGTATAGCAGGCCGTCCCATTCATGGGATGGTTTTCTTTTTTTAGCTACTATGGTCAGCAATTATCTTCCAGTTTCCCCTGATCTTCTTAATGAGCAGCGAAAAGTGTCCCTCCAGATCCCCAATTGTCCTTGTCAGGTGCCACTTTCCTACCACAAACCATGTATCATTGGATAATGGTTTCATTTCCAGTATATTGAAATTCAGCTTGCCCATTGCGGCCGTGTCCGGATAGGAGCGTTTATAATTATCCAGTGTTGCCTGCCAGCCGTAGGTCGGCCCTCGTTTACCAATAAATATCAGCGAGTCAGATTTCCAATAGGTGCTCATAAAGGCATCCAGATCGCCCTGATTCCAGGAATTTGTTTGTTTCTGTAACAAGGCCTTGATGGCAGACTGTGGCTGTTGGGCATGGAGGCCGGCAAACGGAGCCGTCAACAGGATAAGGAACAGCAATAAACGCATGGTAATTTTTAGTAAAAGATAAACAGTTTTTGCGAGGACGGGCAATATGATTGTACTACATTTGCAAAAATCAACAACTTATGCCCGGATATGAATTTTTTGGCCCGGAAGAACGCAAGGAAATAAATGATGTATTGGATACAGGCATTTTTATGCGTTATGGCTTTGATGGTCCCCGTAAAGGCATCTGGAAAGCTAAGGAACTTGAACAGGCCATTTCTGAAAAACTGAACGTAAGCCATACACACCTGGTATCCAGCGGTACTGCTGCGCTGACCACTGTAATGGCGGCTCTGGGTATTGGTGCCGGAGATGAAGTGATCATGCCTACTTTCACATTTGTAGCCAGCTTTGAATGTATTTTCTCTGTTGGTGCCACACCTGTACTGGTAGATGTGGATGATACACTGACGCTCGATCCGAAAGCGGTGGAAGCGGCTATCACCCCGCGTACAAAGGCGGTAATGCCAGTGCATATGTGCGGCTCAATGGCTGACCTGGATGCACTGAAAGCAATCTGTGACAAACACAACCTGATATTATTAGAAGATGCCTGCCAGTCATTTGGTGGTACTTATAAAGGAAAAGCGCTGGGTACCATTGGTCACGCAGGGGCTTTCTCATTTGACTTCGTAAAAACCATCACCTGCGCAGAAGGTGGTGCCGTTGTTACGAACGACAAAGACGTTTATCTGAAATGTGATGCATACGCTGACCATGGTCATGACCACCTTGGCGTAGATCGTGGTGCTGACCTGCATCCATATGTAGGATACAACTACCGCATCTCCGAACTGCATGCGGCAGTTGGTCTGGCGCAGGTACGTAAACTGGATACATTCCTCAGCATCCAGCGTAAAACAAAGAAAATACTCAAGGATGCACTGGCTACTGTACCGGGTGTAACCTTCCGCCGTCTGCCGGATGCAGAAGGAGACAGTGCTACTTTCCTCGCTTTCTTCCTGCCGGAAGAATCACAGGCAAGAGCTGCTGCCGCTGCTATGAAAGCTGCCGGTCTGCCTGCCTTCTACTGGTTTGACAATAACTGGCACTACATCCGTAATTGGGAGCACTTCAAACAGAGTGCGGTATTGTCCCGTTTCGCACCGGGTCTGCAACAGGCAATGGAATTGTATAAAGTAAAACAGTTCCCCGTATCTGATGCTATCATGAGCCGTTGTATCTGTACGCCTATCAACCTCGGTTGGAGTGAGGAAGAAATACAACAACGTGCAGAGAAATTGGTGAACGCGGTAAAGAGCGCTTTATAAGATATCAGCATGAAGAAAGTAGCCTTAATTCCTGCCCGCTATGGTGCTACCCGTTTTCCGGGCAAACTGATGGCAAAACTGGGTGGCAAATCTGTGATCCTGCGTACCTACGAAAGCACCGTTAATACAGGTGTATTTGATGAGGTAATGGTCGTTTGCGATAGTGACATCATTTACAACGAAATAGTAAGTAATGGTGGTAAAGCGATCATGAGTAAAAAGGAACACGAATGCGGCACCGATCGTATTGCAGAAGCCATTGAAGATCGTGCCGATGTGGATATTGTTGTCAATGTACAGGGTGATGAACCTTTTACCCAGAAAGAACCGCTGGAGAAATTACTGCAGGTTTTTGAAGGAGAGGAGGGAAAGCATGTACAGGTAGCTTCACTGATGCAGGTGCTGAAGGATTGGAAATCTATTGAAGATCCTAACTATGTAAAAGTGACTGTTGATAAGAAATCCAACGCCCTTTTCTTCTCCCGCTCGGTGATTCCATATCCCCGTGATAAGAATGTAGCGACCACATACTATGAACATATCGGTATCTACGCTTTCCGTCGGAAAACGCTGATGGATTTTACCAAAATGCCGGTAAGTCCGCTGGAAGCTGCTGAAAAGATAGAATGCCTGCGCTATCTGGAGAATGGCATTTCCATGAAAATGGTGGTGACTGAATATATGGGCGTGGAGATCGATACGCCGGAAGATCTGGTGAAGGCAGAAAAATTACTGTAATACTAAAACATTAAACCACCGAGATGAAATTCAGGAATTTTAAAATGGTTGATTATGTGGTGTTTGGCCGTGGTGCGTTTGACCAGCTTGACGAAATACTGGCTCCCCGCCGTCAGGGCGATGCGCCAATGATCTTTTTCGTAGACCACTTCTTTCAGGGAAACGAAGCGTTTGCAAAACGCGTTCCTCTGAGAGGTAAAGATAAAATCGTTTACATCGACGTTACCGACGAACCTAAAACCAAGTATGTAGACAAGGTAAGAGACGACCTGAAAGCAGAATTTGGTGAAGTAAGCGGTATCATCGGTATTGGTGGCGGATCCGTGATGGATATGGCTAAAGCCGTTGCCTTAATGATGAAAAACCCGGGTTCTTCTGCTGACTATCAGGGATGGGATCTGGTAAAAGTAGCGGGTGTGTACAAAGTAGGTATCCCTACCATCTCTGGTACCGGCGCTGAAGTAAGCCGTACCTGCGTACTGACTGGTCCTACCCGTAAACTGGGTATGAACTCAGACTTTACGCCATTTGATCAGATCGTACTCGATCCGGAATTAATCAAAGGCGTACCGGTAAATCAGCAGTTCTATACTGCGATGGATTGTTATATCCACTGTATTGAATCTCTGACAGGTACCTATCTGAATGCATTCAGCCGTTCCTATGGTGAAGAAGCATTGCGTCTTTGTCAGGAGATTTTCCTGCACAAAGAGCAGTGGGACGATGATGCAGATGAGAAACTGATGATGGCTTCTTATGCCGGTGGTATGAGTATCGCGTATTCTCAGGTAGGTGTGGCCCATGCAGTGAGCTATGGTCTGGCATACCTGCTGGGTACCAAACACGGTATCGGTAACTGTATCGTATTTGATAAGCTGGAAGAGTTCTATCCGGAAGGGGTGAAAGAGTTTAAAGAAATGGTGAAGAAACATAACATCGACATTCCACAAGGTATCACCAAAGGACTGACAGATGAACAGTTTAACATCATGATCGATGTGTCACTGGGCATGGCTCCACTGTGGGAAAATGCACTGGGTAAAGACTGGAAAGAGCAGATGACCCGTGAGCGTTTACGCGCACTGTACGAGCAGCTGTAATATCGATCAGTAATATCTTTTAATAGAAAAAGCCGTACGCCTGAAGCGTACGGCTTTCCTTTTTTATAGTAAGTCGTTGAGCTGCTGATTTAACGAAGAAACCGCTTTATTGGCGCACGCATATGCACAAAGCGCCACATTACCTGCAGCCTGCGATTGTGATAAATAAACAACAGGTACACAGAAGCCAGTAAAGTCATCACGGCCGTACAGTAGAACGTAAGTGCGAAAAAGCGGGTATCGTTGTGATAGATAAAAGCAGAAAGGTATGCACCCAGACCAATACCAGCCTCCATTGCAATATACATACTGGCTAATGCCCGTCCCTTAAACTGCGGATGTCCAAGATCAATCGTCCAGGCAGTGATTGCAGGAGAGTTTAGTCCTACAGATACACCGTATATAATGGCTGCTGTCAGCATCATGGCCGGGGTATGAGATACTGCCAATATGAAGACGGCAACCGCCATTGTAAAAGAAGAGATCTTAAGGATAGGAACGCGTCCGTATTTATCGGAGACTTTCCCGGCCAGTAAACGGATACCGATAGAGGCCGCTGTAAAAAAGGTGAAGAACAGTCCCTTATTCTGAATGCCCAGGTGGCTGCTGAAGTCAGGAATAATGGTGAACAATGCTCCGTAGCTCAGATAGGTCAGAAAAGTGACGATCACCGGTGCCAGTACGAGAGGTTCAAAAATCTCACTCTTTGAGATCCGGAGAGTGGACAATCTGAAGCCCTGTTTGTCAGCCAGCGTTTCCCGCATACCACCCGCCAGTATCACTACTGATAAAAGTGCGAAAACAGCAGATATCTGGAACATTACCTGAATGTTCCATTGTGTGGAGATATAACCTCCGATAGCGGGTCCAAGTGCCAGACCTATAGTACTGAACAATCCGACCATACCCATGGCTTCCGCTCTGCGCGTAGCTGGTACAATGTCAGAGACATAAGCGGCGGTGCCTGTTGGTTTAAAACCGGTGGAGAATCCATGGAAAAAGCGAAGTAATAAAAAAGCGCCTACGGAACTGACGAGCGGATAAAGCAGACTGCACACCACACATACCAGAGAACCGAAGATCATTACCGGTACCCGGCCGATCGTATCTGTCAGTTTCCCGCTGAAAGGACGGGACAAACCTGCCATGAGAGTGAAAAGCGCAAGAATATATCCTTTGTAATCCTCACCGCCCATCCGGGTCAGATAAGCGGGTAATTCCGGAAGCAACATGTTAAAGCTGGCGGAAAACAGTGCATTGCTGAGGCATAGCATAATGAAGTGGAAGGTGTAAACTCTCCCGGGCGACTGATCCATAATACAAAGTTACAGATAATGGATTTATACACAGGAGCTTACCAGAAAAATTACAACTAATGTTATTTTATCAGCAGGCTGGTGTTAAATTTGTTTATCACCCCCAATAAAGCATATATGGAAAACAAAGATCTCCGTTTGGCTGTCCTGATTGATGCTGATAACATCCCCTACAACAAGGTGAAAGAGATGATGGAAGAGGTGGCCAAGTATGGTATTCCCACATTCAAACGTATATATGGGGACTGGACAAAACCCACATTGGCCGGCTGGAAGACAGTACTGCTGGACAATGCCATTACCCCGATACAACAGTATAGTTACACTTCCGGCAAAAATGCCACAGATTCTGCCATGATCATCGATGCGATGGATATTCTTTACACAGGCAGGGTAGATGGTTTTTGTCTGATTACGAGTGACAGCGACTTTACCCGTCTTGCTACACGTTTGCGGGAGGCTGGTATGCGGGTGTTCGGTCTGGGAGAGAAGAAGACGCCCAGCGCTTTCAGGGCTGCCTGTGACAAGTTCATTTACCTTGAAATTCTGGTGAGCGAGGTGAAAGATGCGTCTGTCAAACCGAAAACAGTGAAAGAAAAGACAAAGGCCATCAGCAAGGCAGATAAGGAACTGGTGAATATGCTGGGATCGAGTATCAATGATATTGCAGATGAAGACGGCTGGGCTTATCTCGGAGAATTGGGGAATCTGTTATTGAAGAAACAGCCTGATTTCGATGCCCGTAACTATGGGTACAGCAAACTTTTACAGCTGATCAAAAGCTTCGATGACTTTGAAATAGACATCAGGGAGAGCGGCCGTAAGATGGGGAAACTGGTATATGTAAGGGTAAAATAAGACATAAAAAAAGCCATTTTACAGTGGAGTAAAACAGCTTTTAAATATCTTAAGTTGTTGAATACTAGCGTTTAGCGTACTTGATCGCCGCGTACAGGAACATTGCAGCAAACACGATGATAACAACATAGGTCAAAGAGTGAGCGATCTTATCTCCAGCTCTGTAAAAATCTGTAGTCTCTACGTTATTGATTACTTCAAGCAACATAAAAAAAATGTTTATTGGTCCGGGCTGCAAGTTAGCGCATTATCCTCGAAAATCCCAACATACATACCTGCCTAATAATTCATCAGTTGCTGTATGTATTGATGCATACGCGTTTTAGCGAGGAAATTTTTCTCCAGCTCAGCCGCAAAAGGTACTGGGGTGTCGAGTCCTGCACAGCGCATGACAGGAGCGTCCAGCAATGAAAAACAGTGTTCTGCTATCCAGGCGCTGATTTCTGCCCCAACACCACCGGTCAGGGTATCTTCATGCAGGATCAGCACTTTTCCACTTGCTTCCACAGCAGCTCTGATCGCTTCATAATCCAGCGGAAGCAGGGTGCGAAGATCCAGAATGTGGAAAGATATATCCGGATACTGTTGTGCATATTCCAGGGCCCAGTGTACACCACTACCATAGGTAATGATGCTGATATCCTCCCCGCTTTTTACAAGTCTTGCTTTCCCGATCTCTGTAGTATACCAGTCCAGTGATACCGGACCACTGATACTGCGGTAAAGTGCCTTGTGTTCAAAGAACAATACCGGGTTAGGATCCGCGAAGGCAGCCAGCAGCAACCCTTTGGCATCAGCCGGCGTAGATGGGTAAACGACTTTCAGTCCGGGTACATGGGTGAACCATGCCTCGTTGCTTTGAGAGTGGAAAGGACCGGCGCCAACACCTGCGCCTGCCGGGAGGCGGATAACCACATCGGCGGTCTGCCCCCAGCGGTAATGTATTTTAGCGAGGTTATTAACGATCTGATTAAAGCCGCAGCTGACAAAGTCGGCAAACTGCATTTCTATCATACTCTTAAAGCCCATGATGGACAGTCCCAGTCCGGCGCCAATAATAGCGCTTTCACAAAGGGGGGTATTCCTCACTCTTTCTCGTCCATATATTCCGGAGAATCCTTCTGTAATTTTAAAAGCACCGCCGTATTCAGCAATGTCCTGTCCCATGAGAATGAGATTGGGATAGCGGTCCATTGCCTGATGCAATCCTTCTGAGATCGCATCTATAAAGCGCTTTTCCGGGGAAGGAGTATCCTCAGGAGGATCTGTCGCGGGAGGAGCCGGCGCATATATATCGCTTAGTTCATCTGTAATGCTGACTGCAGGAGAGGTGGCAGACAGGGCCTCATGGATATCCTTGTCTATATCCTGTTTCAGTTGTTCCCTGATGCTCCTGATCTTTTGATCATCCAATAGGCGCAGGTATTGTAGAAAGCCTTCAAAGTGGAGAATAGGATCCTGTTTGGCCCATTCTTCCAACAAGGCAGGAGGGACGTACTTTGTACCGCTGGCTTCTTCATGGCCGCGCATACGGAAAGTCATTGCTTCTATCAGGACGGGTTGCTGTTCCTGTAAAGCATGTCTTTTGGCTTCTTTAATAGCATGGTACACTTCCAGCAGGTTATTGCCATTGATGCGCATACCACGCATACCATAACCTGCGGCACGTTGTACGAGTTGTTCACAGCGATATTGTTCTTCTACGGGCGTGCTCAGGCCATAGCCATTGTTTTCTATGAGGAAGATGACAGGCAAGTCCCATACCGCCGCTACGTTGAGGGCTTCATGGAACTCGCCTTCACTGGTACCGCCTTCACCAGTGAAGGCAAGCGCCACTTTATTTTCTTTTTTGAGTTTATGCGCGAGTGCAATGCCATCTGCAATAGATAGCTGTGGTCCCAGATGAGAGATCATGCCACAGATGTGATGCTGCCGGCTGCCAAAGTGAAATGAGCGTTCGCGTCCTTTGCTGAAACCCAGCGGACTACCCTGCCATTGGTGAAACAATTGTTGAAGAGACATCTGCCGGGTGGTGAATACGCCCAGATTGCGGTGCAGCGGGAGTATCCATTCATCCATATCTAACGCTAAAGTGGCGCCGACGGCAATGGCTTCCTGACCGATACCGGAAAACCATTTTGTCACCTTGCCCTGCCGGAGCAGTAAAAGCATTTTTTCTTCTACCAGCCGGGGATATAGCAATTGTTTGTAAAAACTCAGCAGCTCTTCATCACTGATGTGTGCACGTTCAAAGTACATGGTGTAAAAACTCAATCGTTATTGCCTCTTATCGCCTCCTGCTATACTGTGCATAATACCACTGACTACAGTTAGTACTACACTGAATATCAGCGCCCAGAAGAAGCCATCCACGGAAAAGCCATTCACCAGTTTTGCGGCCAGTAAAATGATCACGGCGTTGATCACCAGCAGGAACAGTCCAAGCGTCAGTATTGTTGCAGGTAAGGTCAGTAACACCAGGATCGGTTTTACTAACAGGTTCAAGATAGCCAATACTAATGCAAGAATGAGCGCACTGGTAAAGTCCTCAATATTAACGCCGGGCAATATATAGGCAGTCACCATTGCTGCCAGTGCCGTCACTAATAACCGGATAATAAAGTTCATAGGGACCCGAATTTTCCGGGAAGGTAATAAAATTGGTGTTATACCCGATTACAGAAAATTATCACTTTCACGGTATGCCTTTATAAGGGCCTGTTCGCCTTCTTTTCCCGGATAGGCATTACCATGTTCCATACCCAGAATACCTTTGAATCCTTTCTTGTGGAGGTGTTTGAAAATATTCTTGTAGTTGATCTCACCGCTTGTTGGTTCCTTACGGCCAGGATTGTCGCCGATCTGGATATAGGCAATTTCATCCCAGCACATGTCCATTACAGGAATCAGGTTGCCGGTATTGCGCTGCATATGGTAGATATCGTAGAGTATTTTACAGCTTGGGCTATTAACCGCTTTACAGATGCCGTAGCTCTGTTCTGCAGTACGCAGGAACAGGTCAGGATTGTCGCTCAGTGGCTCCATCACCATCACCAGACCTTCTTTTTCCAGTACACCGGCGCCTGCACGGAATGCTTCGATAACATGGGCTGTCTGTACGCCAATAGGCAGGTTGCGTTCAAAATAACCTGGTACAACGGTAGCCCATTTTGCATTGACACGTTTGGCTGTTTCCAATGCCCGTTTACATTCTTTTACAAAAGCATCTTTAAACTCCTGTTTGCCGCTGGTCAGAGATACCTTCCAGTTATCGCCCGCATCGATCACAAATACCCCCATCTGCATACCGAGTTTGCTGAGCAGTTTACCAATCTTCTCCTGTTCAGCCGTATCTCTTTTCATCATGCCGTTGTCTTCAATTGAACGGAAACCCTGATCATACATAAACTGTATCTGATCAAGGAAGTTCTCACCACCGCTGTTTTTAAACATACCGTCATGAGGGGCGTAGTTGAGATTGAAGGTTTTGCCTGCCTGTTCTTTATCCTTATCCTTATCCTTATCATTGAAGGAATGATGGGTTGCTGCGACAGCACTGCCTGCTGCCAGCGTAGAAAGACCTGCCAATGTGCTTTGTTGAAGGAATTTTCTTCTTTCCATAACGTTAAAGGGTTGATTGCATGAATGCTAAATGTAATCGCTTTTTGATTCCGGTGCAAGGGCTCCGGGAGGGAAAAGTGTATTTCTTACCCTCATTCATGGAAAAAACGTTGCATCCCAAGTTTTGATTTAATAAATTCACAGGTATTATCTTTCAAACGTTTTATGAAAAACAGATTATTGGCGTTTTCGCTGGGATCTTTGCTTGCTGGTCCGGTGTTCGGACAGCAGACAGCCTCCCAGCCATTTGCTGCTTACGAAGAAAAACTGCCCGGAACTACATTCTCTTTTAAAATGGTGCCCATTCCCGCAGGAGAAGTAACGCTCGGAAGTCCCGATAGCGAAAAGGGAAGGCATGCTGATGAAGGACCGCAAAAAAAGGTGAAAGTCAATGCATTCTGGATGAGTGCCTATGAGGTTACCTTTGAGCAGTACGACGTTTATTCTGATCCGGAAAAAGACAAAACACCTATTCCGGATGGCATGACCAGACCAAGTCCTCCCTATATAGATCTCACCCTCGGGATGGGTAAAGTAGGAGGCTATCCTGCTAACAGTATGAGTCAGTACGGCGCATTGATGTACTGTAAATGGCTGTATGCAAAAACCGGTGTGTTCTACCGTCTGCCGACAGAAGCAGAATGGGAGTATGCCTGCAGGGCAGGTGCTGCAACCGCTTATCCTTTTGGTAACGATGCCTCGAAACTGAAGGAATACGCATGGTTTGCCGGCAATAGCGATAACAAATATCACAAGGTAGGAGAGTTAAAACCGAATGCCTGGGGTTTGTACGACATGCTCGGCAACGTGGCAGAATGGACACTGGATCAGTACGATGAGCAATACCTGCAACATGCAGAAGAAAGCAATCCGTGGATCAAGCCAACATCCAAAACTCCCCGGACCATCAAAGGGGGGAACTATCGTGATGAGCCGGTAGCATTGCGCAGTGCCAGCAGACTGAAATCAGATCCGACATGGAACCGCAGGGACCCACAAATACCGAAAAGCTTCTGGTGGAATGCAGACGCTCCATTTATCGGATTCCGGGTAGTACGTCCCGCACAACAGCCGACTAAAGAAGAAGCTGCCCGTTTTTTTGAAGAGGTAGTAGATCAATACAAAGGAGCAAGATAACTTACAAACAGCCACAGGCTGAGAATACAGGTCAACAGAAAAAATTCCCCCGATTAACACATAAAAAAACCTTCTATCATGCAACAGGAAGAACTGAATCAATTCCACGGAAAGTCCCGCAGGGACTTTGTAAAAGAGTCTTCACTACTGGCTGGCGGTTTACTGACCATGCCTATGCTGTCTCAGGCCAATTTCTTTTCAGGAGCAGACAATGTGATTAAAATAGCGCTGATCGGATGTGGTGGGCGTGGTACCGGTGCCGCTGTACAGGCACTAAGTACCAAACAGAATGTTCAGCTGGTGGCTATGGCCGATGCTTTTGCTGAGCGACTGAATAACAGCTACAACGACATTAAAGGAGAAGTAGGTGACACACCCGGAAAGCTCAATGTAAAAGAAGAGAACAAATTTATCGGTTTTGATGCCTACAAAAAGGCGATCGCACTGGCAGATGTGGTGATCCTTGCGACACCTCCGGGTTTCCGTCCGATTCATTTTGAAGAGGCGGTAAAACAGGGTAAACACATTTTCATGGAGAAACCGGTAGCAACTGATCCTGCTGGTATCAAGAGAGTGCTGGAAGCTGCAGAAGTAGCGAAAAGTAAGAAACTGAACGTTGTAGTAGGATTGCAACGTCGTTACCAGACTTCTTATCGTGAAATGTACAAGCGTTTTCAGGATGGTATCATCGGTGATGTTTTATCTATGCAGGTGTGGTGGAACCAGGGTGCATTGTGGGTAAGACCCCGTAAACCTGAATATACCGAAATGGAGTACCAGATGCGTAACTGGTATTATTTCAACTGGTTATGTGGTGATCATATCGTAGAACAACATATTCACAATATTGATGTCGGCAACTGGTTCATGAATGATTATCCGGTAACAGCCGTAGGTATGGGTGGACGCTCTGTACGTACTGGTAAAGAATTCGGAGAGATCTACGATCACCACTATGTTGAATACCGTTATGGTAATGGCGTGGTGATGAATAGCCAATGTCGTCACTGGAAGGATGCAGACAGCAGGGTAGATGAAGAGATTGTCGGCACAAAAGGCCGCATGCTGATGGACAAAGCGGTGATCAAAGATCATAAAGGCAAAGTGTTGTACCAGTTTGATAAAAAACTGGAAAACCAGCCATATCAGGCGGAACACGACGAACTGTTTGCTGCGATCGCAAAAGGGGAGTATAAGTTCCATGATGCAGAAAGAGCAGCTAAAACAACGCTGACTGCTATTATCGGCCGGTTGGCCACTTATTCCGGACAGACTATCGCATTTGATAAAGCATTGAATTCAGGTTTGAATCTGCAACCTGCAACCTATGCTTTTGATGCTGCTCCGCCGATCGTGCCCGATGCTGATGGTAACTACGCCTACGCGAAACCAGGTATCACTAGATATTTCAGCTGACACGCTGTATATTAGAGATAATTTCTACTATACTAAGATGTTGAAGGCTCCTTTATGGAGCCTTCACTTTATAAGGATGTTTATGAGATCATTCAGGATTGTTTTATCTGCTTGTCTGTTACTTTCGCAGGCTAAGCCGGCTACCGCGCAATACGGTCCGATTAAGAAATGGGCAGAAGAAGAGTTGCTGACAAGCGCCCCTTTGAAACAGGCGCATACCGGCATCAGTATCTATGAACCTGCCACCGGTAAATACTGGTACAATTATCAGGAAGATCATTATTTCACACCCGCGTCCAATACAAAAATCTTCACCCTGTATACCGGATTACGTTTACTGGGCGATTCATTACCTGCTTTACGCTATCTCCTTACTGACTCCGCTTTATATGTAAAGGGAATGGCAGATCCGGCCTTCCTGCATCCGGATTATAAGGTGCAGCCTGCGTGGCAATTGTTACAGCAGACCAGTCAGCCGATAAGGTTGGTGCCGGCCGTGATAGAAAATAAACGTTTTGGCAGTGGCTGGGCATGGAGCGATTATGCGGATTACTATCAGCCCGAATTAAACGAATGGCCGGTATATGGTAACGTTGCCCGTGTACGCCATCATGGCGATAGCACTGTTATATGGCCCCGTATGTTCAGTGATACACTCCATTTTTCCGTTCACAGAAATGATAAACTGGAAGAGCTGCTGACAGAAAGAGACGAGCGTAGCAACCGGTTCTCGGTAACATACAATGGTAATGACAAGAGCGTACAGGAAGGAGAAATTCCCTTTATTACCGGAGGCAATGATGATCTGGTGTATCGCCTGCAGGATACTTTACATAAACAGATCAGTATAGTTGCAGGGGGTAATCAACCCGCACAAACCTCATTTTCACTGCTGAGAGGGATTCCCGTGGATACCCTTTTTCAGCCCATGATGCATCGTAGTGACAACTTCTTTGCAGAACAGACATTGATGATGTGTTCCGCTTTGTTGTGGGATACAATCAGTACTGCACGTACGATCGCCTTTATGCAAAAGAGTTATCTGGCCAATCTGCCGGATACGCCAAAGTGGGTAGATGGTTCCGGGCTTTCCCGTTACAATCTTTTTACGCCGAGAGATTTTGTGAGCGTGTTATCTGACATGTATAAAACCTATCCTTCACAAAGATTATATGCATTGTTCCCGACAGGAGGAAAAGGCACGCTGAAGAATTATTATAAGCAGCAGTTCGTACACGCCAAAACGGGGACCCTATCCGGCTGTGTCGCATTAAGTGGATATCTGGTCACCAAAAAGAATAAAACTTTAGTATTCAGTGTGTTGGTGAATAACCACAACAATAGTGCTACCGCTGTCAGACGAACAGTAGAAAGTTTCCTTACCCAGATCTGGGAAAAGTACTAACGGATCTTATAGTCTACCAGCCGTACGGTATCTGTTGGGGAGTTTGTTTCTATATAACCTACTCCCGGCGCGTAATAATAAGTGGCGATGGTGCCGGCAGGGTATGTCGTTTCTCCGACAATGATCGCTGCATCCTGTCTGACAACAATAACATCGTTGTACGTTACACCCATTACTCTTCTGGAAACATCTCTTTCAAGTACATGGTATTGCAGCAGGCCGAATTGTTTCACCCCGGCAACCGTTGCGAGTACAGTATCGCTCCATGTAGCACCGGTGGGATAACTATCATGCAGAAAAAGTCTGTCGCCGGGTGTCCGCTCATAATCAGGCAGGGACAAGGCCGGTTCATACAGGAAGTAGCGGCCATTATCACAACGGATAAACTGGTCGTTGTACCCGTCATTGAGAATAGCATACCGACGTCCTTCGATACTGGTATCTTTCCTTACTCTAAGGGTGTACTGAGAGGCGTCTCCCAGATTGTTGGCATACTGATAAGTGAATGATGACCCGGGTGTATACGGGGCATAACTACAGGGAGTGATGGTATTCAGTGCTTCAAGGCTTTTCTCTTTACGACATGCACAAATAGCAATAATACTCAAGGCTCCCAAAACGGATAGCAGTTTAGACGGCATAGGAACTTACTCTAATTAGCATTGGCATAGGAAGGCACGGGATAGTTAGTCCCTAAAAGTAATAAAAAACTTTCGGGCGCTTTAGTATAAATTATTGAATATCATAATTAGTTAATCACATACTACGATATTGGGCGTGATAGTTCCGCTGCTGGCGTTGGTGGTCATAGCAGATGTTTTCCCTGTACCATTATCTGTGGCGGTCAGTGTGATATTGACCGGATCAGTTTCACATCTGACGATAGTAGTGTTAAAACTGCCTTGCGAAATGCTGGCTGCATAATTCACGCCGTCGATATTAATGATCACTTTTCCTGTCGCCACATTGGCGTTGTCGCAGTCTTTTGCCGTTCCCTTGATAATCAGGGAGGAACTTGCCGGCAGTGTGACGCTGACGTTATTAACGGTAGCGGCTGTGCTGAAAGGACCTATTTCCTGTTGACGCAATACATTGTCACAGTTATCAGTAACAGTCAGGATCAATACATTATTGGCGGGTACCTTGCCATAGAATATGCCGTCTTCGGCCGAAAAGGCGAAGGATGGAATGAAATCTACTTTGGTCATCACGGTTACCCTGAGATTGGGCACAGGGTTGCCATTCTGATCTTTAATATCGGCGGTGAGTACGATCTGTGGGAGTGTGGTGGCACAGAGCCAGTAGCCGGGTTTTGTGATATTGCCGACATAATCATTGCCTTCACGGGTAGCGGTTCCTTCCTGTACCCAGAAGCCGGTAGCACTGTTAAAATACCAGAGAGGTATTTCAGCAGGTGCACTGCTGGCGAGGGTATTTGGTATCATGATGCGGAATGTCACCGGGTTGGTGGAGTCCGGATGTAAGGTATTACCAGCTCCGTCTTCCATGGTTGTGGTGATCATACTGAATGCCCGCAGGAAGACCTGTCTGTTCTGGTTATTTATGCCCCTCAGGTCTCCCGGCATCTGATCAGCAATCGTACTGTTTTCCGGATTGATATAGATGGAACGCACGGTAACCGGGCCACCATAGATCTGGTCTCCGGCAGTTAAGATACTGCCGGCAGGAAATGTGAGCGTCCCTTCGGGAAAGGGAATAATACCGCCGGTAGTTCCGCTTATTGTCGTCTCATTTTCAAGTAGTAGTTCGATCTGTATATATTGTATAATGCCTTCCCGCACCATCAGTGTACGGTAGCCCTTGAAATAGCCATTTTTATCCGCAGTTACAACCGTTGCATCATCCGGGCCATCGATTTTTTCCAGCAGAAAATAGCCGCTTGCATCAGTCGTAGCTGTTACACCGCCACCTGTGACAGTTGCACCCTGTACTGGCTGGCGTTGTTCATTCAGTACGCGTCCCTGAATACTGGTAGTGACGATTTGAGCAGGGGGAGGTTCTGTTTCCGGAGGAGTTCCTTCAAGAGAAACTTCTTTCCTACAGGCGCTTATTGTTAATAACAACAGGCAATACACCAGCACTGGGGACAATCTTAACAAATGCATATGGAATTTGGAATGGGATTAATGATCGTTGTAGTAAATATAGGGCTTAACCGGCTGATTAGCAAAGAAAAAGGGAAGAACATTGCTGTCCTTCCCTTTGAATATTATTATTCGCTGCTGAGTTATACGCCAAGGCTCCAGCCTTGACGATATGTTCTCTTAACGAATTGATTGGCATCATCAAAGTTGGTAATTTTCATCTCTTTGCTATCCCAGAGCAGTTTGATATAGCGGCCGGGGAAGCTTGTTTTACCTTCTTTTTCTTTCTTGATGTCGAAGCTTCTGATAGCGAGGTTGGCCATCAGCAGTGTTTCGGTCAGCGGACCGGCAATAGAGAACGGAGAGCTGATCAGTTTGTCTTTCGGACTATTGAAACCAGCAATCGCTGCATTTACCCACTGTACATAGTGTCCTTCCGGTACACGTGCAATGGTCTGCGGAGTGTTCGTCTGTTTGGTTTTGCTGGTTGGCAGTAATTGCGGATCTCTACCGTAGGTGCCACACATCATTTTACCTTTATCACCGATCAGGATAGCGCCGTTACCGCCGTCACCCATTACTTCGTTAGGTCCCAGTTCTTCAGGGCGTTCTGGCTGAATACCACCATCCATCCAGTGGAGGGTGATCTCTTTACCATTTTTGCCGTCGAATTTCAGGATTACGTGAGAAGAAGGAGGACAGCTTTCAGGGAAGTAACCGCGTTTGAATTCGTCTACATAAACGCTACCTACACTACATTCCACTGATTTCGGATAGCCGAGTCCGAGAATACGGAATGGTGGTTCGATGATATGACAACCCATATCACCTAATGCGCCGGTACCATAATCCCACCAGCCACGCCAGTTGAATGGAACGAGTTTATCAATATAATCTTTGTAGGGAGCTGTACCCAGCCATAGATCCCAATCCAGTTCTTTAGGCACTTCTGCCTTCATGCTGGACCATGGAATACCTTGTGGCCATACCGGACGATCTGTCCAGCAATAAACGGTATGTACATCACCGATCAGACCGGCATTGTACCATTCCATCATCTGACGTACGCCATCGCCGGAAGCACCCTGATTACCCATCTGGGTAACTACTTTATTTTTCTGGGCAGCGGCAGTCAGTGCACGTGCTTCGAAAATATCGTGGGTCAGTGGTTTCTGCACGTATACGTGTTTACCCAGCTGCATGGCCGCCATTGCCGCTACTGCGTGCTGGTGGTCAGGTGTGGAAACCGTAACTGCATCAATATGTTTATGCTCTTTGTCAAGCATTTCCCTGAAGTCCTTGTAGAATTTAGCTTTGGGAAAACGCGCAACAGAAGCAGCAGCCCTACGGGTGTCTACGTCGCACAGGTAAGTGATATCTGCAGGACCTTTTGCAATCTCAGACAGATCGCTTTCTCCTTTACCACCAACACCAATACCGGCAACACGTAAACGATCGCTGGGAGCAATAAAACCTTTACCTCCTAAGACGTGACGTGGAACGATCATAAAACCAGCTGCAGCAAGCGCACCTTGTTTTAAGAATGATCTACGGGATTCATGACTTCCCTTGTTATTTTTTTCGACCATATGTAACAAAATTTACCGATCAATATAAAAGAAAATGAGAGAAATTACCTGTTATTAATGATGTGTGGATTAGTCCCAGGTCATGATCGTACCTCTGTCCTCCATCTTTACATACAGTGGAAGCAGTTTTTCATCATAGGCAAGACCATATTGCTGGAGAACATCTGCCGGCACACCATCCCATTCAGTAGGAACGTTGCCTTTGTAACCAAGATCCTTGATACCGGCTTCGCTGGTAAAGAAGCCATTTGCAGTCAGGTCCCGCATTAATGAGAAGAAGGCAACGCCCTGACTCATTTCTGGTTTGGCCTGTTCCGGATAGGCGATCTGGTCCACAAGTTCCAGTTGTTGTTGTTGGGTGCAATCTGTAAACGCATTGTTGTAGCGTTTCATACACTGCACATCCAGCCAGCGTAATCCGCCACGCAGGGGCAATTTGAACTGCGGCTGGTCCTTGGCCATGAACTCAATGAATTCCGGCACTTTTGCTGCTGAAGCACTAACCGAGTGTTCATCGGCGGGTATAATAATATCAGAGAGAACTGTAATCGTTTTCAACTCGGTGGCAGTAAAAAAGGTTTCCGCCATCAATGCAGCATCTCTGGCAGCTTCTGGCTCTGTACGGCCATAGCCGCCGAGCTTACCTGCGGAGTCTTTGTCTTTGGCCGGAGACTTTTTATCATCACAGCCGGTAAGTATGGCGCCAACTGATAAGGAGCCTATCGTCAGCGCTTTGAGCGATTCCCTTCTGTCCATAATGGGAGGAATTAAGGTGTATTAAATGTTTTGCTTTTTCAGTTCACTCATCATGTATTCTGAAGCACGGAGTGATAACGCCAAAATGGTCCAGGTTGGGTTTTTATCAGCCTGAGACACAAACGGACCGCCATCGACTACAAACAGGTTTTTCACATCGTGCGCCTGATTATACTTATTGACTACGGAGCGTTTGGGATCATCACCCATACGGGTTGTACCTACTTCGTGAATGATCCTGCCGGGTGTCTCCAGTCCGTAGTTTGTTTCAGGACCAGGTTTGGTACCCAGTGGCGTACCACCCATTTCATGGATCAGCTGATCAAAGGTATCCTGCATGTGTTTTGCCTGTTTGATCTCATGATCACTCCAGGTATAATTGAAACGTAGTACCGGAATACCCCATTTATCCACCACTTTCGGGTCTATTTCGCAATAGTTGTCTTCACGGGCGATACACTCACCACGGCCGGCCATACCCACCGTTGCACCATAAAAATGACGATAGTCGTCTTTCAGGGAAGCGCCATATCCACCCGCTGGTTTAGGCTTGCCATCACTGCCGGGGTATTTGCCATTCAGACGCTCAATACCGGTAAAACCACCATAAGATGGCATACGCATACCGCCTCCGAATTCAATATGATATCCACGCGCGAAATCCAGTTTTTTATTGTCTTCCCACCATGGAATATACACGTGCATACCCCCAACACCGTCTTCATTGTAGCGTTTACGGCCCATCAGATGAGGCATAAAGGCTGCTCGCGAAGAACCGGTAGAATCATGCAGGTATTTACCCACTACGTTACTGGAGTTGGCCAGTCCGTTAGGGAACCGGGCTGATTTTGAATTCAGCAGCAGACGGGCCGACTCACAGGCACTGGCTGCAAGTACGATCACCCGGGCATTCACTACGTATTCCTGAAGATCTGTTTTATCAACATACGCTACACCAGTTGCTTTACCCTCTTTGTCAGTAAGCACTTCTCTGGCCATGGCATTGTCATAAAGATCGACATGACCGCTTTTCATCGCAGGCTTTACGAGCACGGATGAAGAGGAGAAGTCCCCATATACCTGACAGCCACGGTTACATTGGCCGCAGAAAAAACAGGCACTACGCTCTTTATTCACAGGCCTTGTCAGCATGGACATACGGGCGGTAATTACCGGAATATTCAGTTTATCGCCTGCTTTTTTCAGCATCAGCTCATGCAGACGTGGTTTGGGAGGAGGCAGGAAGAATCCGTCCGGCTCATTGACCATTCCTTCTTTGGTGCCAAATACGCCGATCATTTTATCTACGCGGTCATAGTAAGGTGCGACATCCTCATAACTGAGCGGCCAGTCATCACCCAGACCATCATAACTTTTATGTTTAAAATCCCTTGGGCCGAAGCGCAGGGAAATACGTCCCCAGTGATTGGTGCGCCCACCTACCATGCGGGAGCGGAACCAGTCAAATTTGGTCCCATCCTTTGCTGTGTAAGGTTCACCTTCGATATCCCATCCACCGTAAGCAGCATCGAAATCGCCAAATGGACGAGTTGTGGTAGCACCTCTGCGGGGAGAGGCGTAGGGCCATTTTAACTGGGTGATTTGTTGCGGGTCAGCCGGATCATATTTGGGCCCTGCTTCCAAAAGGGCTATTTTAAGTCCGGCTTCAGAGAGTATTTTAGCAGCCATACCGCCACCTGCACCTGAACCAACAATGCAGATATCATACACAGGTCCCTTCTGTTTTATCTGAAATGCCATAATCGTGGATAATTTATTTGACCTAAAGTGATTTTAAATCTATAAATTATTTTCTAAGGATTATAGCAAAAAAAGTATAAAAGGAAATTTCTAAAAACATAGTAATGGAATATATAATAGGAGTGGATCTGGGTACAAGCAGTACCAAAGTGATTGCTGTGAGACAGGATGGAAAGGTGATGGCTCATTCTCAGCAGGAGTATACTATTACGCAACCGGAGCCCGGCCATAGTGAGCAGGACCCTGATGTGATATTACAAGCTGTGAAGAACGGTATCAGGAGTGTAGCTACTATTATGAAAGATCCGCCGGCAGCAGTGTCTTTCAGTACTGCGATGCATAGCGTAATGGCCATGGATAGTACCGGGAAAGCCCTGACGCCTTTAATTATATGGGCTGACAACCGTAGTCAACCGGTGGCTGACAGATTACGGAGTACACCTCTTGCTGCCAGTTTACATCAGCAAAGTGGTACACCTGTACACGCAATGTCTCCACTGTGCAAAATTATCTGGTGGAAGGAAGAGGCGCCGGAGATATTTGGAGCCGCGGCCTGTTTTATAGGGATTAAGGAATACATCTTCTACCATTTCTTTGGCAGATATATCACAGATCATTCAACTGCTTCAGCAACGGGGCTATTTAATATACACGAACTGAAATGGAACACTGCCTCTTTGAACGAAGCTGGTATAACAGCCGCTCAGTTACCTGAACTGGTGAGCAGCAACAGTATCATTGACGGCTTACTGGAAACAGCGGCACAAGAACTGGGGATTCCTGCGAATACCCGCTTTATTGCCGGCGCCAGCGATGGATGTCTGGCCCAGCTGGGAAGTAATGCCCTTGATAAAGGACATGCCACCCTGACGATCGGTACAAGTGGTGCGGTACGTATGGCTATCGATCAGCCACTGACAGATCCGGAGGGAAGGCTGTTCACTTATGTGCTGACACCCGGTCATTTTGTAACGGGAGGAGCCATCAATAATGGTGGCGTGGTATTACAATGGTACCTTGATTCTTTCCTGCAATCGGCCACCGAAAAGCCCTTGCATGTGGATGCCGGTCTGCAACAGGCATTGAGCACACCAGCAGGAGCAGAGGGGCTGCTGTGTCTTCCTTATCTGCATGGAGAACGGGCGCCGGTATGGGATGGTCATGCAAAAGGCGCCTTTATCGGAGTACAGCCACAGCACACTACCTGGCATTTTATGCGGGCATTACTGGAAGGGATGGCAATGGGATTGTTGAGTATCACAGAAGCACTGGAAGAGACCGCCGGTAAAGTAGAAAAGATTTCAGTGAGTGGTGGATTTACACATTCCCCGGAATGGGTGCAGCTGATGGCCGACGTATTCCAGCGCCCTATGTATCTGCGGCAGGAAAGTGATGCTTCTGCTATGGGGGCGGTACTATTAGGATTTCAGACCCTGAAAATAGACACCAGTTTCGGGATAGTGCCCGAAAAGGTATTCCAGCCACGTACGGAGTATGCGGCCGTATATGGCAAGGCATATGGAATACATGGTAAATTGTATGGCGCCCTGAAAGATATCTTTCCCTTGTTGTGAGATGAGGGTGAACATAAAAAAGCCTGATCGGAGACGATCAGGCTTTTTCTATTATAATTAGCTTATTGTCAGTTATTTACCCGAACATTTTAGCAAGGTCCGTCAGTTTAAAGGAGATATAGGTGTATTTACCTCCCGGAGCTGAATTCGGCATGGTGCAGGCAAACAGTTCGTCGATAATGTTCTGCATTTCGCGGGTAGACAATGATTTTCCTGCCTGTATGGAGTTGTTACGCGCCATTGAGCGGATCAGTTGTTCCCTGCGGGGCAGTTTGAGTTCATGACTGAAGTGCTTGAACTGTTCGAGCAGTCCTTCAATACTGGCTTGCTCATTACCGCTCTGGATATCTGCCGGAGTACCTCTCACTACAAAAGTATTGTTGCCAAAAGGCTCAAGGTCATAGCCAAGGGTCTGCAAATCAGGGATCATTTCCATGATCAGTGCTGCATCTGCTGGTAAGAGCTGCAGTGTTTGCGGAAACAGGCTTTGTTGGGTGGGAATGGAGGTCTCCTGAACGGCACGTTGGTAACGTTCATACAGGATACGCTCATGAGCAGCCTGCTGATCTATCAGGATAAAGCCCGATTTGATCTGCGACAGGATGTATTGCTGGTGTACCTGAACAGGGACTTTCTGATCGATGCTTGTATCCTGCCAGCCTTCATCAATCATAGAGGTAGCAGAAGAACGGCTTTCGATTGTTGTGGAATGGGTCGTGTAAGACTCTTCCTGCGGACTGTCCATTGTTTCAGTCTCCGTTTCCGGATATGTTGCGTTAGACTCACCGGAGCCATACAGGTCTTTCCAGTGTTTCAGGTTACTGGATTTGTCGATCGTATGGGCCTGATTCGCCTGAGTAAAGCTCTTATAAAGAGATGTATTGACAGATTTTGCCTGTTGCTGTTCGGTAAATGGTTTGCTGACAGCATCCAGCTGCTGGATACCCGGATCCAGACCGAAGTCCAGAGTAGGGGTAATGTTGAATTGTGCCAGTGCGTGTTTTACGGCGGACTGTACAAAGGCATACATCAGCTTTTCGTCATCAAACTTGATTTCCTGTTTGGTCGGGTGAACGTTGATATCCACATGACCGGGGTCCAGATCTATAAATAACACATACAACGGGAAGCTGTCTGCCGGGATCATTTCCGCAAACGCATTCATGATGGCATGATGCAGATACGGACTCTTGATGAAACGGTTATTGACAAAAAAGAACTGATCTCCTCTGGTTTTCTTCGCAGTTTCCGGTTTCCCTACAAATCCATGTACGTTCATATAGTCAGTCGTTTCCTTGACAGAAACGATCCTGGCGTTATAATGCTGACCAAGGATAGCGATGATTCGCTGTTTCAGGGAACCCTTTTCCAGATAGAAAAGCTGTTGTGTATTGTTGGTAAGTGTGAACTGGATCTGGGGGAATGCCATGGCTACGCGGATGAACTCATCCACGATATGCCTCATTTCTGCGGCATTGCTTTTCAGGAAGTTACGACGTGCCGGTACGTTGAAGAAGAGGTTCTTCATGGCGATACTGGTACCTTCAGCCGTCTGACACATTTCCTGTTTCTTTACAGCACTGTTGTCAATTTCTATATAGGTACCTATTTCCGAACCGCGGAGACGGGTTTTGAGTTCAACCTGGGAAACGGCGGCAATAGAAGCCAGCGCTTCACCACGGAAGCCCATCGTACGTATGGAGAATAGATCGTTTATTGTCTGTATTTTGGAAGTAGCATGTCGCTCAAAGCACATCCGTGCATCCGTCTCACTCATGCCTTTCCCGTTATCAATCACCTGCACCAGCTCTTTTCCGGCATCCCGGATAATGAGTTGAATTTCTGTCGCACCTGCATCTACGGCGTTTTCCAGCAGCTCTTTTACTGCTGAAGCGGGCCGTTGAATCACTTCCCCTGCTGCAATCTGATTCGCTATATTGTCTGGTAATAGATTTATAATATCCGCCACTTATTATGTGCCTTTTGCCGTAAAGTTAGCAAAGTTTAGCCTTTGATGGGGGAACTGGGGTAAAGAAGTGTACCTGAGAATGTGCATATGAGGTGGACTTGATATGGACTTGATATTCGAATGTGTGTACAGGCGGGCATCTACAGCTGTGGGAATTATGTTAGTTACTTTATCCGGGGTGTGGAAATATAATTTATTCACATCATTGTGTTGTTAACAAGACGTTAATCAATAATATTTTAGGCCATGAACTGGTGGAATCTGATAAATTTGGGCGTTTCCATCTCAGTTAGCAACCGCACCTATTCTCAGGCGCCAAAAAATAAGTCTATGGAAGACCAGAAAAAGAGTGATGTATATTCAAGAACGGATACCGGCAAAGTGAACCTCACCAACGAAGAATGGAAAGAGCGCTTATCTCCGGAAGTATATAATATCGCAAGGGAAAAGGGTACCGAATGGGCTTTTACAGGAAAATACTGGAATAGCAAGGATGACGGTACCTATTATTGTGCTGCCTGTGGTAACCCGCTGTTTGTATCAGACGCAAAATTTGAAAGCAGCTGTGGCTGGCCCAGCTTTTTTGAAGCGGTGACCAAAGGTAGTCTGATCTATGCACCAGACAATACACATGGCATGCATCGCACAGAAGTGATGTGCGGACGGTGCAAAGCACACCTCGGACATGTATTCGATGACGGTCCTCCTCCGACTGGGTTACGCTATTGTATCAATTCCGTTATACTGGACTTTGAAAGAGCGAAAGAGGCCGAAAATAATTTTAATGGGAAATAGTAAGTCTGCGGATGCCTGATTGCGGATATGGTTATTATACGTAATCAGGCATTTTTTTAGGAAAGATAAGACTGTAACTCGTTGACGTAGGATGTTGGCTCAAACTCGATAATCTCATACAATGCCAGCTGGTATTTGTCCAGTGGATCTTCAGTGATAATTTGCTCTACTTCTTTACGGCTTGATGCTTTACAAATGATCAATCCCCCTGATTTCGGCTTACGGCGTCCAGCCAGAATAAATTGCCCGCTCTTATAGAACTTCTCCAGAAAAGCTCTGTGTTGCTCCATATAATGCTCTACGGCAGCTACCGGACGGATGTATTGTAAAAGAATTAAGAACATAACAGCGTTTCAATAATAGGATTTAGAATCATTTAGAGACCTCATTATATTGCAAAGGTATAAAACTATTGCAGCTTTTATTTTTATAATAATAGCGTAGAAATGAATGTTTTATCACAATATTTCATGACAACCCCCGTTGGATGCCCAAATGCTAATATATGAATAAAATCGCTAATTTATATAAGGCCCCTATAAGGTAGTAAACGAAAAAGAGAGTATTTTAGCGTCCAATTCACTCATTTTTAATTTTATCCCCCGATTATGACAAAAATGTTTTCCAAAGCTTTGTTAGCCGCATCGGCCATCGCGATCCTGCTATCCTCCTGTTCCAAAGTACCGGAACAGAGTAAATACATTCCTAAGACAGCCAGCGTTGTGGTAAGTGTAAACAGTAAGGAAATCAGTAAAAAGCTGATTACCAACGGTATTACAATGGATAAGCTTTTCGCTGCAGTACAGGAAAAGGATTCGCTTAGCGAAGCGCAGAAGTTCTGGAAGGATATTGAGAATTCAGGGCTCGACCTGCAGGCTAACTCCTTCGTATCAGTAGTATACAACAAGGAAGCTTCTTATGTGGCGCTGACCGGCGGACTGAAAGATGCAGACAAATTTGAAGATTATCTGAAAAAGAATGTCAGCAACTTCTCTCTGCAAACAAAGTCTGACTATAAATACATCCTGGAAGAAAAACAGGAAGCGGTGATCGCATGGAATAAAAGCACCGTTATCTATCTGAAAGGAACAGAAGGAGATGCTATGCAGAAAGCACTGCCTCCGGGCGCTATGCCTCCGGTGCCAGGTGCAGATACAGATAGCGAAGAGTCCGCAGATTCCAACACTGCTCAACCAGCAGCGCTCGTTACTACAGAAGGTGCTCAGCAATGGGTAGCTGAAGTAGACCACCTTTTCCACCTGAAAAAAGAGGAAACTGCGGGTTCTATCGAAGCGTTCAATGATCTGCTGAAAAATAATGCAGACGTTAGCCTGTATGTAAATCCGGAGCCAATCTACAGCGCACAGGCTGCGATGATGCCAGCTAATCTGAAAACATTGCTGGCTGGTTGCTACTACACAGGTGCGGTAAATTTTGATAAAGGTAAGATCGTTGTTGAAGGAACTTCTTATGTAGGAAAAGACCTCGCTGCTATCTACAAGAAATATGGCAACATGGAAGCTGATCTGGACATGTTGCAGAAATATCCTTCCCAGAATATCACCGGTTTCCTCGTATATGGCTTTGACTTCCGCATGATCGGCGATATCGTGAAAAGCACCGGTCTGGATGGTATTGCAAATATGGGTCTGCAAAGTTCAGGTCTGACACTGGACGATATCCTGAATGCATTCAAAGGACAACTGGTATTCGTAGCTTCTGACTTCGAAATGAAGAAAAAAGCAAGTCTGTATGACGGCGATTCTACCACCTCTCCTGAATCTAAATGGGTATTTGCGATGAAAGTAGGCGATAAGGCTGCTTTTGACAAAGTAATGAATTCTCCGATGCTGAAAGGTTTCTTCACCAAACAAGGTGATGGTTACGCGTTGACGCAAAACTTCCCGGGTATGCCTGCTATCTCTATTACTGATAAACTGGTAACAAGTGCTTCTGACTCAGCATTACTGCAAGAGTATCTGGCTGGTAAAGGTAAAGCGGGTGGTCTGGATAATAGTTTCGTAAGCAAGATCAAAGGTAATCCGATGGGCGCTTATGTAAACTTCGAGAAGATCGTCAATAATATCCCGGATAGCGAAATCCCGGCAGAAGGCAGACCTTTGGCTGGTAAATTCAAAAACCTGCTGAAAGACATGACTGCAATCAGTAACTCTTTCGATGGTAAAACACAGCATTCTGAAATCGTGCTGAACTTCAAAAATGAAAACGAAAACAGTCTTGTGCAACTGGTAAATCTGGGCACTGAAACTGCTAAGTTCATTGAAGAATCAAAGAAAGCAGAAGCTGCTCCGCTTGATAGCGTTGTGTCTGTAACAGACAGCGCGGCACTGCCTGTAGACGCTGCTGAAGCAGACAAAAAATAACCTGATTACAGAAGATAACGGGAATGTCCATGGAGGGTACAACCACCATGGACATTTTCATTTGGAAAAAGCTCTATATTGAGTCATCATTTCAAGAACACCAGTTACATGCAGATACAGTTAGATAACCTGGTGCCTGTTCCGTTGCGGGACAAGATCCTGCAACGATCCTCAGACGTCTGGAACAGGCAGATAACATTTACCCCGGGTAATTTCATCAAAATAAAAGCGCCTTCGGGTACCGGTAAAACGACACTCGTGCATTACCTGTATCATATCAGAACGGATTATACAGGTCAGGTACTGGTGGATGGTCAGCCATGGTCAGCGCATTCCAAAGCTACCATTGCCACGATGCGTCAGGAACGGATAAGTGTCATATTTCAGGACCTGCGTGTATTCGAACAGTTAACCGCCGGAGAGAATATTGAATTGAAAAGAGTAATGAACGGTCAACCCTACTGCACAGCTGAAAAAGTAGCAGAGATGGCCGCAAAACTGAATATCACGCATATACTGCATCAGAGCGGACGTACGCTTTCTTATGGCGAACGCCAGCGTGTGGCAATCATCAGGGCACTGGTACAACCTTTTCAATGGCTGATCATGGATGAACCATTCAGTCATCTGGATGAGGAAAATGCACAACGTGCAGCACAGCTCATCGCAGAAGAATGTAAAGCGCGTAAAGCAGGATTTATTTTAACAGATCTGGATAACGATACCAGATTTGCATATGATATACATTATAACTTATGATGCCATCCTTTTACCAGTTACTCAAAAAAATTATTCAGACCGGTATTGGCAGGTCCCGTCTTATAATGGCCACCGGCGGATTAGGCATTGCCATGATCTTGCTCCTGATCGCAATACAGGCTCATTCCGACTTTGACCAGTTGTTATACAGTCAGCAGAACGCGAATGAAAGCGCAGACTTTCTTGTGATCAATAAAAAGATCACAAACGCAATGATGGGACAACGTGGACAAAGCATGTTTACCGCTGCTGAAATTGCGGATATCAAGCAACAATCCTTTGTGGAGGCATTCGGATTTATCACCTCCAATCAGTATAAAGTAACCGCTGCCGCACCCGGTGATCTGCATTTCTACACAGATATGTTCTTTGAATCCGTTCCAGATACTTTTATCGATGTGAAAAATGAAGAATGGAAATGGACACCTGCTGATAATACCATCCCTATTATCCTGCCAAACGATTTTCTCAACCTCTATAACTTTGGTTTTGCGTTGAGTCAGGATCTGCCACAGATCTCACAGGAAACAGTGAAGGCAATCCCCATGAAAATAACAATCTCACAGGGTTTACTGACGCAGGAATTTACAGGACGTATTGTTGGGTTTTCTGACCGTATATCTAGTTTTCTGGTACCCGGCAGTTTTATGGAATGGGCGAATGCGAAGTTTGGTAATGGAGTGGTTGCATCTCCTTCCCGTGTGATCATCAAAACGAAGGATCCATCTAACCCGGCACTCGTTAAATATCTGGACGATAAAGGATATAATACTAATCAGGACAAGATCAAATACAGTAAGACAAAATTAATCGTACAGACCATCGTATCTGTTATCGGCTTCTTCGGTTTGATTCTGTTGTTGTTTGCATTGCTGGTTTTCAGCATGTTCGTTCAGCTGGTGATTGCAAGCTGTAAAAAGAAATACAACTACTGGTTACATTGGGTACTGCTCCTCGTCAGTTACAACGATACCTGATGCGTCAGTTCGTGCCTTTGTATATTGCTATAGGTATTGTTGCATTGCTGCTCGTAGCTGCCTTGCAATGGTGGGCTTCAAAACAGCTGGCCGGATATGATATGGTCATCTCTCCATGGATCGCTGCTGGTACCGGTATTGCAGCTGTCATCGTTATTGGACTGGTATATATTGTCAACAGGATCAATATACGGAAGAACATTAATGCAATCAGCTGATAAATTGTTTCACATACTTAAACTATAAAGAAGATGTTTGTACACGTTGTAAATTTCTGGCTGAAGCCAGGTCTTTCAGAAGAAGATATCAAGAAATTCGAAGAAGGCGTACAGTCTCTGAAAGCGATTGAATCACTGGTGATGTTCAACGTAGGTAAGCCTGCAGCAACCGATCGTCCTGTAATTGATAAGAGCTATAGCTATTGTGAGTTGACCGTATTCAATGATGAAGCAGGCCACGATATCTATCAGCAACATCCTGTGCACCTGGCATTTGTAGAAAACTGCAAACACCTGTGGGAAAAGGTACTGATCTATGATTCTGAAACAATCTGATGAATCTCACTAATCATCGCAAATAAAAAACAGGCACCTCATAGAAGTGCCTGTTTTTTATTTGCGATGAGCGATTATGATATACTTTTAATTGCTTTCGTAAGGCATAATAAAGGTCTCTTTCACCTGCTTTGATTTTAGCATGTAGGGGATCAATACGGCAGCCACTATGGACGACTGCATAATGATCTGAACAGATGCATCCGCCCAGCCTTTTCTTTCATAGACATAGTTAAACACCAGAATATCTGCCAGATTGAACAGCAGATAGAAGATAATAAATGCAACCAATGCCTTCGGAAAAGTATCGCGTTTTTTCAGTAAAAGAGAGACCAGCAACAGATTAAAAACAAGCATACATATCACGCCTGCCAGTTCCGTTACCAACAATAGCTGAAGCAACGAAGTACTATGTGTCGCGTTAGTAAGTTTGTCCAGCTGTAACCAGATATTATTGCTGAAAATATCCATATTGATCAACGTATAAAATGTCTTTACCGGCATCAGGAAAATAGCGATGGCGATCAATACCAGAAAACCATTAATAGCAGGAGGGTAGTAGGCTGCCTGCGCCGGCTGAAATGATATTTTATAGAAGCGGAGTGCATGGTGCGTAAACACGCCAGCAAAGAAAATAGTCAATCCGATGATAAACCAGTTGATACCCTGAGAAGGCGCTTCGCTCTGAGCTTTTCCTTCCATGTCCCAGTAAAAAACAAACCCCAGGAAATCATCTATCTTCTTTCGGTCTTTGATATAAGTATCCAGGAAGTTGACAGGAATGTGATCCTGATAGGTTTCAAAAGTATAGTGTAGTGTAACGATATTATCTCTTACAGAAGGAACGAAATGAAGCGCGTAATACGGATTTTTGATGTGCAGTTCTTCTTCATTAATGCTCCATGCAGATGGCATTTCTATAGTAATAGTATAATCCTGTGAAAATGGATATCTCATTGCCAGTGGCGCTGTTTTTTTATCCTCTTCTTCTGCATAAGCAGGTAAAACATCGCGTAACAGATTTGCTTTTACGTTGAAGTCGATACGGTTTATTCTGGCACTGTCTGTTTTCCATGGTGTATGTAACAGATAGTTTTCTCTTATTTCTATACGGTCGTCATCTTCATTGTCAATCACGCGGAGCGAAGAATCAATGCTCACACTACCGTAAATATTCTTGTAATAGTTTAGAAATGTATTCTCATTATCCTTCCGGCTACTATTGGCAAGCAGGTCACGCTGGTCATCTGCATATTGCATCGTGAAGACAGATGTGACGGAAAGTCGGCCGGCATTGGACTGGTCAGAAGGAAGCTGAAAATGTTCATGTACGACGGTTTTACCATTGGCAATATTTTTCACGGGTGTAAACCCGTTTTTGCCCGCCGGATCAATGATCAGTCCCTGTTGAAAATCGGAAATGGTCAGCGCTGCAAGGTTACCCCGTTGGAAACTTGTGGTGGCATCAATCCAGTAATCTTTGTCATTTAGTCTCGCATACACAATTGCGTGATCAAATATATCCGGTGCCGGAAGGAAGTCTGCCACACGTCCCTTATTGTAAGAATCAACGTAGGCCATACTGGCGTAAATACCATTCGCTTTCAGGATTGTGGCCAGTAACAGAGATTTATCTTTACAGTCTCCAAAACGTTGCATAAGTATTTTATCCGGTGTATTGGGACGGTGAGAGTATTCTCCCATTTCGATGCCCATATAACGGATATCATCCTGCACGAAACGGATTGCTTTTAGCATGTACGTTTCCTTGTTCTTGTGTGACTCTCTTTTCAGTTCTGCGATCTTTGCTTTCAGTGCTGCACCGGGAGGGGGAATTTTATTAACGCGGTCACCCCATTTGATCACTTCCATCCAGTCCCTGTATTCTGTTGCCTGTACGGTCGGATAGTTGTCATACCAGCTGGGAGCATCTTCTTCACTTTCCGGGGCCTGTATATTGGTCATTTCCCATTTATAGACCTGCATATTATTGACCATCTGCCGGTCAGGCATAGGAGCGCCATTAAAGGTCTTAAAGAAGATCTCTCTGGCAGGATCTGTAATGATGCTTCTATGAAAATTAACAATAGGACTGGGAGAGGCGAGATAAAAAAGGCTGGTAAATTTATGCTCAAATATCGGGTTGTTACCCTCGATGGTATAAGCCAATTCTATCTGGTCACCTTTGCGTACATCTTCCAGTATATAGTAAGCGGTATAAAGACCACTGTAGATAAATCGGGAGAGATCGTCTTCCTGTTGCAGTATTTTAAATTTGGATGCCTGCAACTGGTTGATCAGTTTTCCTTTTCTTCTGATAAGGATTTTATGAAAGAGCAGCTTTTCGTACACCGGGTCATAATCAACCTTGATCTCTGCGGCATTCTGAATACCCGCTTCGGAGACGATTTGTTTGATTTCGTGCCGGTATATAGCTGATTGTTCTACATGCTGTTGTTCTTCAAACAGCAGCATATAATAACCGTTACTGACATCGCGGGCATCTGGCTCCTGCTTCAGATCCGGTTTATAGGGAACCCGCCAGGAGGGTTCCGGTGTAATAGAAAAGTTTTTTTGCTGCGCGCCGGACCTGGCAGCAGCGCAACATATGAATAAGATAAGGATCGGAAGTATCCGGTGCATAGGGATAAAATAGGCATTAATTGTTCTCTGTGGTCAGCGCATATACTGCGAAGGAAGCCAGCCAGTGTTCTCCTGCATAATCGCCGCTGGCTACGTGCGGGATGGCGGCTTCAAGGTGCAGATTCGCCAACCGGAGAATTGCGTCCCGGTTTTCTGTTGTATGACGTGCAATGCCGTACAGGCACCAGGCCCTGCTCAGATTTAAGCCGTACAGATGTACGAGTTTACCGTCGGTGAGGTCTTTTACCTGCGCTACCTTAAATGCGGTAATATCTTTGGCAAATAAATCAGGCAGGAATGCTTTGATCCATTGCTGGTATTCTGCCGCCGGCAGTATACGCCACATCAGGTCTGCTTCTTCGAGGCAGGGAGAAAGGAAATCGTAGCCACCTGGTTCCCACGCAACAGGACAATTCTTATCAGCTGCATAGAAACGGATCGCTGCCTGACGGATCGCGTTTTGTAAGTCGGTGTCTTTTGCGGTGACAGCATAGTCCCACGCGAGAGAAAGACCGAAAGCAAGATTTGTGTGTTCTCCTACACGAATAGGATACATCAGTTTACCGAGGAAATCAACATATGCTTTAGCAAACTGCGAAGCCAGTGGCTGTACATTGGTCGCCAGTTCTTTTCCCAGCGGTGTATTCCAGGTCAGCAGTTCCCTTTGCAACTGTAGTAACCAACTCCAGCCGTAGATACGTTCAAAGCCTTTATTTTCTTTGTTTTTAAACAGCGCTTGTTCCTGTTTGATATTAGCCGCCGTCAGGTTTTGTGACAGTTTGGTAATGATCTCTTTTTCTTTAGTCATGCCGGGGAACGACTTGAGCAATCGTACCAGCATCCAGTGGCCGTGCACGCTGCTGTGCCAGTCGTAGCAACCATAAAATGCCGGGTGATAGTTCCGCGGATTGATCACGAGAGAACTGTCAGAAAATACGACACCTGTTTTATAAGGAAACTCCTGCTGCATGCAGCGGAGCGGTAATTCGGCCAGATGTGCGGCACCCTGGGCTGTAAGGTCCAGTAAGCCGTTGCTTTTGCGTGTATAATATGCCTGTTGTGCAAATGATGCTGGCATGAGAAAGCCGGTTATAAGAGAAAGGAGAATGAGTTTTTTCTTCACTGTTTAGCGATTGAATAACAATTTTACGTAGAAGGATGGTTTGGCCAGTTTCTTACGCAGGTCTACTTCATAGAACATGCAGGACAATAATTCCTGCAGCTGTTTGTTGCGGCTGCTGATCTTCATCAGGGTATTGAACAGCCACGGATATTTTACCAGCTTCTGAAGACGATGGCTTAGCTTCAGCTCGGGTCCAAGTATGCGGTAAATTTCCGAATCATATTTCGCCAGCTGTGCAGCAGAAACGTTGTTCGCCTTCAGGGCTTCTGCTGCCTGTAAGGCTGCGATTCTGCCTGAATACAGTCCATTACCGATACCTTCCCCTGTGAAAGGATCGATGAGGTATGCGGCGTCACCTACCAGCATATAACGCTCACCGGAAATGACACGTTGTTTGCTACCCAGTGGAAGACCATAACCTTCTATGCCGCTGACCAGTTCCGCATTTTTGAAACGTTCTTTAAAGACAGGGTCATTTGCCACGATATCGAGCATCGACTTCTTCAGATTCATTTTCTTTTTGCGCACGGCTTCACTCAGTACGCCTACTCCTACGTTTGCTTCGCCATTGGGTAATGGGAAGATCCAGAAATAGCCCGGTAACAGCTCTTTCAGGAAATGCAGTTCGATGAAATTATCCGGGTTGTTGCCACTGACATTTTTATAGTAAGCGCGGATACCTGCCACATAGTG
Organism: Chitinophaga pinensis; assembly: GCF_007896845.1. GTDB lineage: Bacteria > Bacteroidota > Bacteroidia > Chitinophagales > Chitinophagaceae > Chitinophaga > Chitinophaga pinensis_C. The sequence continues at coordinate 282,225 of NZ_VOHS01000001.1, forward strand.
TTCAGGTTCCATGGTAATATTCGCTACTTCTTTGGTGAAAGAAGAGTGTGCGCCGTTGGCGATGATTAACAGCTCCGCCTTCACTTTAAAATCGTTACTGCCGGTTACATAATAACCATCTTCTTTCAGTTCATATTTGTCAACAGTTACTCCTTCCAGTAAGGTGATTTCAGACCTGCGTCTGATCTCGTCAACAAGGAAATTGTCGAAGTCAATACGCTTGCATACATAACCGATGGGCGTCTCTTTGTGTTGCTGATTGCTGCTGTTGTAATCGGGACGATAACCTACATCCAGACTATGTCTTCCGGGAGACACGAAGGTGACGCCCCAGCTGTTCACTTTGAAATTAGCTTCCTTGAGTCGTGTTGCAATAGCAGGATCTATTTTGTTCAATGCAGTGATCACCTTTCCACTCAAACCATCTCCACATACCTTATCCCGGGGGAAAACAGCTTTATCTACCACTACACAGTGAATACCGAGTTGTGCCAGTTGAAGGGCGGCTGCAGCTCCCGCAGGACCTGCGCCTACAATACATACTTTAGTTTCCAACATCCTGTACATTTAAACTGTTAAGATAAAGAAAAGAGGGATATCTTCGCGGCCTAAAATCAACTGACCATGTTCGGAGACTTATTTGGAAAACTGCAGGAAGCGCAGTCTAAAATGAAAGAAAGTAAAGAGCGCCTCTCTCATATCACTGTAGATGGAGAAGCAGGCGACGGCGCTGTGAAGGTAGTTGTAACCGGTAACCGCGAAGTAAAAAGTATCGATGTGGCAGAACATCTGCTGGAAAAAGATAATAAAGAAGAACTGGAAGATCTGCTGATTACTGCACTGAACCGTGCTCTGAAAAACGCAGAGAATGCATGGGAATCTGAAATGAAAGGTATTGCTGGCGGTATGCTGGGCCCTCTCGGCGGCTTATTCTAAACCAGACCGCTGTCCGCTTTCAGGTCAATGGATCTATATTGCGATAACTGTACGCCAATCTAGCTCAGCCGGTAGAGCAACAGTTTCGTAAATTGTAGGTCGTGGGTTCGATTCCCATGGTTGGCTCTGTAGCAATGAAATTGAACCACCGGTAACACTACCGGTGGTTTTTTGTGTTTAACCCCGATATATTAATACTAGTTGTTATCTTTATCCTATAAAGTATATTCCTATGCGATATGTTTTGCTGCTGGCTGTGGGCATCTCTCTTTTCGCCTGCACCTCCCCAACAAATAAGACAAAGACAAACACGGAAGAACAACCCGGAAAATCTGCTGGTCTCAGTGAGGCAGAGCTCTTTGAGAAAGATGTTATTTTAAAGGCTGCGCAAGCCAGCAAAGGAAAGAATAAGGTTTCGGACAAATACTTCCTCGATGGGATAGACATGTACCGCAATAAGAAGGACGCTGCCAAAGCAATTGCGTTGTTTAAGCAGGCGATCCTGGAGCAACCACAGGCAAGAGCTTATTTTGAATTAGGTAATGCCCTCGCTGATCAGCATCAACTTGCGGATGCAGCAAGCGCTTATCAGCTTGCAGAAGCGCTGGACTACAAACCTACCTCCAAAGTACTGTATAACCTCGCCTGTGTATACTCCAGAGCAGAAGATCGTGAATCAGCTGAATATTATCTGGTGTCTGCCATTGAATTCGGCTACAGCAACATTAAAAATATCTATGCTGATAAGGATCTTGAGTTTCTTCGCAGTCAATATGGTTTTAATACAACCGTGACCACTGCCATCAGTGGCGCTACAGATCCTTCAAAACTGCAATGGAATCTGTTCTGGCATGAATTCAAACAGGTTTCCTATCCACTGGTACTCGACGAGCGCTATGGCGATAAACTAGGGGAAGATTATATTTCCTATGAGTACGAGCGTTTCGTTGCTGAAATGAGAGATAATGCAAAATTCTCCCGCGAAGTAGGCTTTGAATTTTATCACGTAGGTCTGGCAAAAAACAGTGACAGCATTAAAACGTTGATCTACGCTGTACGCAACGTCATCATGGGTGGCACACCTCCTCCGGAATACTATATCGTGAGCTATGACGATCATGGGAAACTGATCGATAAACTGCTGATCGGCGGACATAAGAAACTGGCGGAACCATTTCGCGTAGCGAAACTGTCTCAAAATGGAGATATTGAAGTAGGACTGTTTACGCAGGTTTACAAGAAGAACCCGGAAGAAGAAGGATATGAGGACAATGAGCTGGTGGAAAGCAAATTCCTCAACAAAGAATTCTATACTATTTCAGGTGATGGTCACTTTGTTAAGAAGGACGGACTGCTGGGAATGAGGTTTTAAGATAACCCGGTCCCCGGCGGATAATAGCTTCTGCAATCAGCAGATTCAATGTCCAGCTTAACCAGGAAATGAGGATATATGCCTGTACAGGGTGAATAGGCATATTAAAATAACCGATCAGGAAAGCGTAGAAACGAAGAGAGATAGCGGAGAGTGTAAGTGCATAACTACGTATCATCATGTCAGTATGCCGTTTCCAATTGCGTTGCATGGCATAACGCCAGCCCAGAAAGGTGAAGAGCAGCCATAGGGAAGCCAGTATTACAAAACTGATCCTTGCCGGCAGACCTCCATTGGCATAAAACCCCATAATCAGTCCGGAAGGACCACTAAAGGCGAGTATAACCAATGCATATATTTTCCCGGACCTGCGATGCAGGCCGGGAAATTTTTTTAGTATATAAATGCTGAATTGAATGAGTCCGGTAAGCAGTACAATGACGCTCGTAAAGACATGTACATAGAAGCTGACACGCCAGTGCCGGATGTGATACACCAGTTGTTTAGTGATCAGAAAATCTACATAACGGTCAAATGACGTGTAAGGCAGGCTTAATAGTAGCATCAGCCAGCAGGTATATAGAATAACGGCTGCGAACAGATAAAAGAGAATACGTCTGCTTAATGGCATCTATTAATAGTTGGCGTACATGACAAAGTTATCTCCTTTGATCTCTGTCATATCTGCCTCACCGGTTGTCGTATCGCCATCTGCTACAAAAACGGTGGAGCGATTAGGATAGTTGCTGGTAGACGCCCAGTTGACAAATAGCTGATATTCTCCTCTTTTCTCCCAGGTTCCTTTCACGGTATTCATCTGTCCTGAGAAGGTAGAATCAGTGATTTTGTCGTAATAGTTCAATTCACAGTTACCATCATTACGAAATTCAATGTCACAATGATTGCCCGAATAAAAGCCGGGATCGTTCATGTCTTTAGACAGTTTTTCGAGTACAAAAGTCTTTGTCGTCAGACTTTTGGTATTGGTTGGCTTCCACGAACCGGCCGCTGTCGCCAGAGAGGTATCCATTTTTATCGTAAACACACCATCAAACTCATGGTCGCCGGGTTCTGACAACGAGATCGCATATGAGCTGCCGTTGTCAGTAATAGTGCCACTGAGATTTCTTCTGAGTCCTTTGTGCGTATTGTAGCCTGCTATTTTGAATCCGCTGCAGTAGTTGATAGTAATATAAATCGGGCTGCCACCAAAGTCTCCTTTGTATGTTCCCATAATGCGTGCCTCCATAGGCGTTTTTACTCCTACAACAGGGACTTCAACGGCGGAGCTATCTGTAGAAGCGGCATCTGTAGCCGGGGTTTTGGAGCCGCATGCGCTAAGTAAGCATGCGCCAAGGAATGCTGTAATAACGTATTTCACAGGGTGTTTTTTTGTAAAGTAAGTAATAAAAGCAGACTTTATGCTCCTCCGTTTTGAAGAAATTGTTCCAGTCGTTCACGGGTGATCACCTGATTTCCCCAATAGAAAGCATCTTTCAGGTGGATATTAGATAAAGAAGCATTGGATTGCTGGCTCAGCCACTGTATAAATGATGATTGATTGTCAAAGGATTGTTTAGGGTTATGCATGCCGCCGTCCCATAGTTCGCCGTAATGATACCGGCTATCACGGTATTCCAGTCCCATACCGCAATAATCTCTGTGGGAGTAGCCGATACTACCGTGCAGCAGTGCCTTCGCTACTTTTTCGGCAAGGGCTTTTCCGATAGGCTGTGTATCTGCGGCGAGGTGCTGTTTCAGCTCTTTCTGTCGTTGCTGTATTTCTCTCTCTGTTTCTCTGGCTGCCACCTGTTTTTGTCGCTCATGTTGCGCTTTGGACAGATGAGTGTAAAGAAAGGTTTCTTTTGTCAGATCGATATCTACCTGAAGGATAGCTGTCTGAGGACCACAGGCTTCCAGATAATCCCGGATGGCTTTCTGTAACGGATAATCGAAATCCCATATCAGCATGGATTTATTATCACGGGTTCGTATACAGCTGAGGGAGAGCAGAAGGGTAGAAGTCAATTCCGCCTTAAGCCGGCCTTTTGTACAGCCGGTTCTTTCCAATTTCTCCTGTAAGTGGGCATTCAGGGCGGCTGTAACCTGTTCAGGATTGCTCATGGCGCCTTCATTCATGACAATAATTTCTGTATAGCAAGATATTCAAAACTCCCGGTTTGTTTTGTATATTTAATCCCGGAAATCATTTCTATCAGAACTATTAATCTGCAAACCCGTTATAGTTTAGTGTAGCTGCCCTGATCAAATTAAACAATTGAGCTTTAGTCAACACCCAAAATTTCTATAACAACCAAAACTTAAATTCATGAAACGAATGTCCTTCAACATTATCGCTTGCCTTGCGCTGGCATTTGCTATGCTCACCGTTTCCTGTGGTAAAGACGGGGATACCGGTCCACAGGGAGAACAAGGTGCTCCCGGTCCCGCTGGTCCTGCCGGTCCTGCTGGTCCACAAGGCCCCGAGGGTTCCGCGAATGTGATCTATTCAGATTGGCTGGACGTAGCATATGAAGCAGATACGATTCATACCAGTGGCGGCGGTATTGATACCGTTGGGTATTTTGCACAGATAGAGGTAGCAAAACTTGACCTCAATATGCTGACGAACGGAGAGATCAAAGTATATCTCAATGGCTTCAGCGCTGCTGATCCGACCGTTATACCATTACCGTACTTCAATATTTATTCTAATCTGAGTATCAATCCGATCTTCTATCTGAATACTATTGAACTGTATTCCAATGGCGATATCAGTACAGTTCAGGATAATCAGGGCGTTAAATACCAGCAATACCGTTATGTGCTGATCCCAGGTGGAGAAGAAGCGCGTAAAGCGAAAATTGACTGGAATAACTATGAAGAGGTGAAGAAATACCTGAACCTGAAGGACTAATTATTACATACCTTATAAAAGAAGAGGCGTCCATCATTGATGGACGCCTCTTCTTTTATAAAAAGACTGATCTGGTCAGATCTGCGATTAATGTTCTGCTTCTTCTTCGAAGTCCTCATCATCTTCCTGTTCTTCCTCTTCTTCGATCAAGCGGCTACGGCTTGGTTGTACATCGCTGTTCAGCGCCTGCCATAACATATCTTTCAGTTCAGAAAGTCCCTGTTGGGTCACAGATGAAATGAACACAACCGGTACATCAGCTGGCAACTCTGCGGCAATCGCTTCTTTCAGTTCATCATCCAGCATATCGCTTTTACTGATAGCCAGCAGGAATTGTTTATCCAGCAGCTCAGGGTTGTATTGTTCCAGCTCATTCACCAGAATATCATAATCCTTTCTGTGATCGGCACTATCAGCCGGGATCAGAAAAAGGAGTACGGAGTTTCTTTCAATGTGGCGAAGGAAGCGGTGTCCAAGTCCCTTTCCTTCATGTGCGCCTTCGATAATACCCGGCAGATCGGCAATAGCGAATGAGCGGTCATTACGGTAAGGTACCATCCCCAGATTAGGAGTGAGGGTGGTAAACGCATAATCGGCAATTTTAGGTCTTGCCGCTGTGATAGTAGAGAGCAGGGTGGACTTACCCGCATTCGGGAAGCCTACCAGACCTACATCCGCTAATATTTTCAGTTCGAGTACTTTCCAGCCCTCGACGCTTGGCATACCCGGTTGGGCATAATCCGGCGCCTGATTGGTGGCAGATCTGAAAAAGTTGTTACCACGACCGCCCTGTCCACCGGATATCCAGATCACTTCTTCTCCATCCTGCAGAATTTCAGCTTCAAGATCCCCGGTTTCTTCATCAAATGCCTGGGTTCCGAGCGGCACTTCAATAATAACATCTTCCCCGTTACGGCCGGTACTGTTATTGTCTCTACCGTTGCCACCATCTTCCGCTACCACGTTTTTATACCAACGCAGGTGAAGCAGAGTCCATAACTGGGAGTTTCCTCTCAGAATGATGTGGCCGCCACGGCCGCCGTCTCCACCATCCGGACCCGCCTCGGGGTTATATTTGGTACGCATGAAGTGTGCACTACCTGCGCCACCCTTGCCGGATTTTGCGAAGATCCTTATGTAATCAACAAAGTTGCCTCTTTCCAAAGTATTCGATTTATGCTTAATGTAACGCAGTCTGAAACAGACCGGCGTTAAATACGAAAACGCAAAGATCGTTAAGTTCAGCCACTTTAACTACGCTTTTGCGTGCTAAAATGCTTACTTACAATCTTTGCGTTTGAAAATATGTGGACCGGGAGATTAAACTTTTTCCTCTACCAGGCTTTCTATTTCTTTGCTCAGGCGGTCAAAGATCTCGTCAACCGAGCCTTCACCCTTGATTTTCTTGAACTTACCATATTTGGCATAGTGGTCTGCAACAGGTGCAGTCTTATTATGGTATTCTACGATACGAGCTCTGATTACTTCTTCGTTGGCATCGTCGCTGCGACCGGAGGTGACACCTCTGTTTAACAGACGCGCAATTAATTCATCTTCAGGAACTTCCAGTGCCAAAACATTGGAAATAGCCGTCTTTTTCAGGGACAGCAGCTTATCCAGTGCTTCTGCCTGCGCAGTAGTACGGGGAAATCCGTCGAAAATAAAGCCTCTTGCTTCCGGGTTAGCATCCAGTTTAGAGCTGATCATGCCAATCACAACCTCATCAGGTACCAGTATACCCTGGTCCATCACTTTTTTTGCTTCCAGGCCAAGTGGTGTTTTCGCATCAATCTCGCTACGCAGCAGATCGCCGGTAGACAGGTGAATAAGCCCGAATTTTGAAATCAGGTTAGCACTCTGAGTGCCCTTACCGCTACCGGGAGGGCCAAATAAAATGATATTGACCATGTTTTAAGAATACTTTAGCAAGACTGCAAATATAGCAAACAATTGAATGTATTGGTAACTAAAATTGCGATTGCTTGAATAATGTGAAATATTTAAGAAATTTCCTAGATATGTTTTAATGATTTGCTGTAAATAATGGATTATTTTTAAGAAGTTCACTGTTGATGCAAAGTGGTCAACGGAAGTGGTTTACAAGCTTTCATGCCATATCACAGGTTAACGTAAATATAAACATTTCTACTGCCGGATAATTGCCGCAGGTGAAATTATCTAGTAAAAAAATATTACCTGTTCAAACATAAAATGTTCCACCCATAGTGATAGAAGTCATGCGCTATGGAGTAATAATTCGTAAGTTTAGTTGATGATGATGAAGCAATTAACGATTTTAGGTCTCTCTTTTTTATGCCTGGGTGGGAGTGTGCTGATGGCCATTCCGGGGAAAGGTCCCGGGCCACGCTTAGTGAAACAAAATGCGTCAAAGGAAGTAAACGACAACAAGCCTGTCAGCAGAAAGGTAAAAATCAGGCAGGAAGATCCTGCCACCCATTGGGTTGACAGTGTCTTTGAATCCCTGAATGATGATGAACGTATTGCCCAGCTGATTATGATCCGGGCCCACTCTAACCTCGGGGCGGATCATGTGAAAAAAGTAGTCAAAGACATTCAGAACAACAAGATCGGAGGATTGATCTTCTTCCAGGGTGGCCCCGTTCGCCAGGCCAATCTTACCAATTACTACCAGTCTATTGCCAAAACTCCGCTCATGATCGCCATCGATGGTGAATGGGGATTAGGCATGCGTCTGGACAGTGTGACTTCCCTGCCACGCAACCTGATGTTGGGTGCGATGCAGGATAGCACCCTGGCTTACGAATATGGTAAGCAGCTGGCCATGCAATGCCGCCGTCTGGGTATCCATGTGGATTATGCCCCGGATATGGATGTGAATAACAATCCTAATAACCCTGTCATCAATGATCGCTCATTCGGGCAGGACAAGTTTCAGGTAGCCCGCATGGGTGTGCAGGTCATCAAAGGCATGCAGGATCAGAACGTAATGGCCGTTGCCAAACACTTTCCCGGTCATGGTGATACCGATGTAGACTCTCATCTGGATATGCCGGTGATCCGTAAGTCAAGGGCTCAACTGGATTCACTGGAATTGTACCCATTCCGTAAAGCGATTGAAGCAGGTGTACAGAGCATCATGATGGCACATCTGTACATCCCGGCACTCGACAGTACACCTAATACACCCACCTCCATTTCGCATAAAGCCATTACTGACTACCTGAAAGGGGAGCTGGGCTACAAAGGCATCGTCATTACAGATGCTCTTGAAATGAAAGGAATCGCGAAATTTTATACCGGTGGAGAAGAAGCTGCCCGCTCACTGCTGGCCGGCAATGATATGATGATGCTACCCTCTACCGCAGCTGGTAGTGTGGAAGCCATCAAACGCGCCATCAGAAGAGGGGATATTACCTGGGATGAGGTAAACGCCAGAGTGAAAAAAGTCCTGTTGGCGAAATATAAGCTGGGGCTTAATAAACCACAGGTGATCGATGTCAGTAACCTGACTGCCGATCTTAATGCGGGTACAGATTCATTGACCAAACGTATTGCCGGTCAGGCGATCACGCTGGTCAAGAATGACAACAACCTCATTCCATTTAACCAGCTTACGCCGGGCAAACTGGCTGTAATTGCAGTAGGGGCGGATGTTAATAACGCATTTCTGCAAACGGTAAAAACACTGCGACCTGATGTTAATTCCTTCATCTTCACCGCCCGTCAGGCGGAAACACAGGTACCGCAGGTGGTAGAGCGCCTGAAGAAAGACTATCAGGCAGTGATCATCAGTTTACATAACTATGGTCGCCGTCCGGCAAATAACTTCGGTATCAGCTCAGCGGAACGTTTACTGATCCAGCAATTACAACGGGAAATGCCTTCCGCAACAGTGGTATTCGGAAATCCATATGCGATCCAGTATTTCTGTGACGGCCCTACTATCATCGCTGCCTACGAAGACGATGATGCAACACAGCGTACAGCAGCTGCTATTCTCTTTGGGCAGCAGCAGGCAAAAGGTAAACTGCCGGTCACCGTATGCGCTAATTTCCCGTATGGAACTGGTATTATAGCCCCGCCACCACCAGCGCCGGTTGTGATAGAAAAAGAAGAATTGCAGCGTGTAAAGCCGGAAACCGTAGGTATGAGCAGTCAGACCTTACAGAAAATAGATGTACTGGCGAATGATATGATCGCTAAAGGAGCAGCTCCGGGTTGTCAGATCCTCGCATTGAAGAATGGTAAAGTGGTGTATGACAAGACTTTCGGTTTCTTTGACTATAGTAAACGCGAACCAGTTACCGCCAATGCCTTGTATGACCTGGCATCTGTTACAAAGATCTGCGCAACCACCATTTCTGTGATGCGCCTCTATGATGAAGGAAAACTGAGTCTTGATGCAAAATTGGGTGATTATCTGCCATGGGTGAACGGCACAGACAAAGCCGGACTCCGTATCCGCGATATTCTCCTGCATCAGGCCGGACTGGTATCATTCATTCCTTTCTACAAAGACGTTGTGGATGCCAAAGGCTTCCCTGATACTACGTTATTCCACGCATATGCGGATTCGGTGTATTCCGTAAGGGTAGCAGAGCACCTGTATATGAAATCTGATTATGTGGATTCCATGTACAAACGTATTCTTACAAGTCCGCTGAAACCACAACAGGGTTACGTGTACAGTGATAATGACTTTATCTTCCTCGGAAAGATCGTAGAACAGCTCACCGGCAAAAAACTCAACCGTTACGTAAGAGAAACTTTCTATGAACCACTGGGATTGACCACAACCGGTTTCCGTCCAAGAGAACGTTTTCAGTTATCACAGCTGGCGCCAACTGAAAACGAACCAATCTTCCGCCGTCAATGGATAAGGGGAGATGTGCATGATCCGGGTGCCGCTATGTTTGGTGGAGTGGCAGGACATGCCGGCTTATTCTCCAATGCAGAAGATCTGGGGATCCTTATGCAGATGTTGCTGAACGGGGGTAAGTATGGTGGAAAACAGTATATCAAATCAGAGACACTGCAATTGTTCACTGCATATAGCAGCAATATCAGCCGTCGTGGATTAGGGTTTGATAAGCCGGAAAAGACCAATGGTAAAAAAGGAGAAGCTTATCCTGCAAAGAGTGCATCTCCGCTTACATATGGCCATACTGGTTTTACCGGTACCTGTATATGGGTAGATCCTCAATCGCAGCTTGTTTTCATCTTCCTGAGCAACAGGGTATGTCCTGCAGGAGGAGATAATAAAAGACTCATCACACAGCATGTGCGCGAGAATATAATGGAAGTGCTGTACGAAGCGATGGAAGATAAGAAATAGGTATAGGGAAAACGGGATAAATAGGCAATAGTGCCAGATGAAGTATGCCCTTAGTGGCCATTCATCCGGCACTATTTTTTATAAAACCAATATCTATTGTACGGATACTGTTCTGTTGATGCTTGTTTCTGTTCTGATGTCTACTGTTTTTTCTGCCAGCTTGTTACGACCTCTTCTGATTTCGAAGGTGTAAGTGCCGTCCTGCAGTTCCTGCATATTGAACTTTGCGACATACAACATCGTTACTGGTAGAGACTCCTGATGCAGTGTGTAATTGTTGGCATCTTTGATGCTCAGTGTTACTCTTTCAGTACCCGGATTTTCAACGGTAATTTTGAAAATCAGCTCCTCCGGTTTCACCTGAGCAACTTTGAGTCTGAAGCTTGTTACAGGGGCTGGGGTCTCGTCGTTATTAACAATGCTGATCTTGCTTTCGTTATATGCATAGGCATTCGCCTGGGCTTTCGCAAAAGATAAGTTAATGAGGATAGCGGCTAGTATGAACGGTGTACGTTTCATGACAATACTTGTTTGTTGTTGTTATTGATTTTGTCTGTACGTATTAGCTAATACATGGTTCCTTAAATCGCCGCAAAGATCGAACGGTTAAGTTAACGGAAGGTTACGGCCAGGTTAACATAGGATTATGAATCGGGAACCAGATGATGACGAAAGTCATTCTTAATTGTCATTTGATACCTAACTTTGCTGGCGTTTATGGAAAAATCGAGATTACAAAAGCAGCGGCCGGTAGCTATCTGGCTTTATATAGGGGTGGGAATGCTGATTGTGCAGGTGTTACTGGGCGGAATTACCCGTCTTACAGGCTCAGGATTGTCTATTACCGAGTGGCAGCCGCTTCTTGGGGCCTTACCGCCGATGAACGAGGCAGCCTGGCAGGCAGCTTTTGATAAGTACAAGGAGATTGCCCAGTTTCAGTATGTGAATAACCACTTCACTTTATCCGATTTCAAGTCAATTTATTTCTGGGAATGGTTCCACCGCGATTGGGCACGCCTGATGGGGGTGGTATTCATTATTCCGTTTATTTACTTCGTAGCAAAGAAGAAGATAGACCGGTCTATGATACAACCTATGATCATCCTGTTTATACTGGGAGGATTACAGGGTGCTATCGGCTGGATCATGGTACAAAGTGGTCTTAATCAGGAAGATCTGTATGTGAGTCATATCCGCCTGGCGGTTCACTTTATATCCGCATTGGTGCTGTTATGTTATGTGTTCTGGTTTGCGCTTAAACTTAGTACTGCCAATCGTCAGTTACTGGCAGTACCGCGTCTGCGCAGGTTTAACCTGCTGCTGCTCGGACTACTAACATTGCAGCTGATATATGGTGCTTTCATGGCAGGACTCCATGCGGCACTCAATGCGAATACCTGGCCCGATATCAATGGTATGTGGTGGCCGATGGGGATGTTCACCGGTAATTTCCTGACAGATATTACACATAATCCGATCACTATTCAGTTTATACATCGCGGACTGGCCTATCTGATCACTATTCTGGTGATCGTATGGTGGTGGAAAGCAGCGGAGGCCCGTGAAAATAGTCTTTTACGGAGTGTACGTTATCTGCCTTTATTGCTGGTATTCCTGCAGGTGGTGCTGGGTGTGCTGACTTTACTGGGCAGCCGCGTTAAAATCCCTATTACACAGGCAATCCTGCATCAGGGCGTAGGGATGCTGCTGTTACTCTCACTTATATGGACATTGTTCCTCAGCAGAAATAAGGCGGTCAGAGAATAAGGTTAAATCTGGCCAATAACATGTTAAAGTTTTTCGTAAGTTTATTTGTAATAAGCTTATCGGATGAAAGTGAAATCATTGTTGGTCAGGTTTTTTTATTCTTTTCCTATACAACTGTTCTTGCTTCACTTCCGCAAGTATCAGGTGTTACTGCTGTTCTGGGCTATACTTTTTAGTACAATCAACGGTGAATTTGCCAAAGTTTTTGGTGGTGATGCCTTGTATCTGGCGCCTGAATATCTGGGTAAGGTAAACTTTTACAGCACTTCTATTCTGGGGGTTGCTACCGGCTTATTCGTAATGAGCTGGAATATCACCACTTTTATTCTGCATACCGGCCGGTTTAAGTTTCTGGCCACCACTGCACAGCCGTTTTTTAAATATTGTCTTAATAACTCGATCTTTCCGATCGCATTTCTGCTTAATCTCCTGCTGCGGAGCTGGGAATACCAGCGTTATCAGCAACTGAGTTCGGTACCTGAAATATTACTCCTGACAGAAGGATTTATCTGCGGTTATCTGTTGATCATTTTCTTCTGTTTTTTCTACTTTTTTAACGCGGATAAAAACATTGGCCGACGACTGGAAAAGAAGTTCGGAAATCCCCGTAATTTTTTGCGTTTAGTGTTAAAGCCCACACAGGAAAAGGATGAAAATGCCCTGCCTGTACACAACTATTTCAGCTCTTTCTTGCGGATCCGCAGAGCCAGAAATGTAGACCACTACAATAAGCACTATCTCGATAGCATTCTGAAGCAACATCACTTTGCCGCGATGATCACCGTCGGATGCGCGTTGATCTTTCTGGTAATACTCGCATTTCTGATGGACTATCCCGTCTTCAGGATCCCCGCGGGAGCCAGCGTGATGATCTTTTTTGCCTTCCTGATCGGTGTGGCAGGCGCTTATGCCTACCTGTTACAAAGCTGGGCAATTCCAATGGTACTGGTGATGTTGTTTGCCCTGAACTGGATGGTAGAACATGACCTGCTGGATAATCGTAATAAGGCTTACGGATTAAACTATAAACTGCGTAAACAACGACCTGAATATAGTGTAACCGCATTACAGCAATTCTTTACAAAAGAACGCGCTGATAATGATAAAAAACAGACCCTGCAGATACTGGAAAAATGGAAGGAAAAACACACTGGTCGTAAGCCTAAACTCATCGTGATTAATTTCAGTGGCGGTGGCTTGCGTGCTGCTACCTGGAGTATGAATGTATTGCAAAGACTGGACACTCTGATGAATGGTCAGTTGATGAATAATACGGTCCTGATGACGGGTGCATCCGGAGGTATGATGGGGGCTTCCTACTATCGTGCATTATATCTGGAAAAACAACAGGGACGTCGTATTGATATGCAGGACAGCAGTTATACAGAGCGTATTTCCCGCGATCTGCTGAATTGTGTGTTTACATCAATGGCGGTGAACGATTTTATTACACCTTTTCGTTCATTCAGAATTGGTGATAAACGTTATGCAAAAGACAGGGGCTACGCCTTTGAAATGCAGTTGAACAGCAACACAAATAATTCGCTTTCCGGTACAATCCGGGATTATCAGGAACCGGAAAGAATGGCGCAGGTGCCGATGCTCGTATGGAGTGCGACAATCAATGCTGATGGCCGCCGTCTGATCATTTCACCACAGCCGGTCAGTTATTTGTGTGCACCTGAATATTCATCACCCAGCAGGACGGTACGCGATATTGATGGTGTTGATTTCACACAGTATTTTGCCGCGCAGGATGCACTTGATCTGCGTGTAACGAGTGCAATAAGAATGTGCGCTACTTTCCCTTACGTATTGCCGAATGTGTTTCTGCCCAGCGTGCCGATTGTAGATGTGATGGATGCCGGTATAAGAGATAATTTCGGACAGGAACCCTCTATGCGTTTCCTGTATACTTTCCGGCAGTGGATCAATGAGAATACGGACGGCGTTGTATTTATTCAGGTAAGAGATACCAGAAAGAACGATATCAAGTCTATCAAGCAGTCTATGAAACTGAATGATATGATGTTTGATCCGCTGTTTACGATGCAACAGCACTGGAGCGCGATGCAGGACTTTGTACAGGATAATGAACTGAATTATCTGGAGGGGTATTTTCCCGGCAAATTCCATCGTATTATTTTCCAGTATGTGCCGCAGAAAGAAGACAAAGCAGCCGCTCTGAGCTGGCATCTGACTTCACGTGAAAAAATAGATATTGCCGGGGCTTTGGATAATCCGACCAATCAGGCCTCATTTGACAGTGTGATGCATATGGTCCGCAAGCCAATGCTCACGGACCATCAACAGTAATTTTTATCGCAGAAATTCCAGCAAAGGCTGAATGAATTGCGGGTAAGCTTCTATATGTGGAAGATGCCCTACGCCTTCGATAGGTGCAAGTTTTGCATTCGGAATACGTTTGCTGATTTCCTGTCCTAACACCGGGTAATTTCCCATTGTCTTTTTCACTTCTTCGGATACATTCGCTTTACCCAGCGCAGTACGGTCACGCTGACCGATGATCAGCAGGGTAGGGACTTTGATGTTTTCAAATTCATAGAAAACCGGTTGTGTAAATATCATGTCATATGTCAGTGCCGCATTCCATGCTACACGTGGATAGTCCGCACCAGCGGTCCATCCGGCCTGTAACACTGCCCATTTTTCATAAGCAGGTTTCCATGCTCCGGCGTAGTAGTTATCCAGCTGATATTGTTTGATTTTTTCAAAGTTCTGTTTCAGTTCTCCTTCATACCATTTATCCACTGATTGGTAAGGCACTTTTACTTTCCAGTCTTCCAGCCCGATCGGATTTTCAAGGATCAGTTTTTCTGCCACATCAGGATACATCAATGTAAATCTTGTGGCCAGCATGCCTCCCATGGAGTGCCCGAGTACAGCAGTTTTACAGATTTGTAATGTGTCCAGCAGGGCCTTTGTATTCTGTGCGAGCAGCTGAAAACTATATTGGAGGTGTGGCGGTTTGCCGGATTTACCAAAGCCTATCTGGTCGGGCATAATTACCCGGTAACCTTTATTGCTGAGATCTGCAGCTGTACTGTCCCAGTAAGCGCCGCAGAAGTTCTTCCCATGCAATAGCATAACCACTTTTCCATTGGGCTTTAAAGGCTGAACATCCATGTAAGCCATACGCAGGGTTTGCCCTTGTATATTTAAGGTAATGTAGTGAACAGGATATGGATATGAATAACCGGCAAGGTCGGCGTCATATGGTATAATTGTCTGTGCATTCGTGCGGCTGAGCAGGAGTGAGAAGGTCAGTAAACAGGTAACAAAAATTAATCTTCGTGTCATTATTCACAAATTGGTGAGTAAATATGGGTTATCGAACAAAAGTAGTGCCTGCAAGGCGGGATCGTTAAAGTTTGTGATGTACGGAAGCATAGAAGCCATAAATATCAAAAAGTTACATCTGTCGTCCTTTCGTTGTATTTTTGTAGTATAGAGAGGAGAGTAGGCAATAGAAATTTGAGGCGTAACAGATTGTCAATTAACAGATTACCAACCGGGAGTTTATATTTTTAACGAATTCTTTGGAGAAATGATCACAATTATTTAAAAGCCTATCCCCACTTTTTCCACATTTTATCATAACTTTGCGCCTTCTTTTGGCCCGACCTGTGTCACATAGCCAGAACAAATTGAACAAGATTTATGAATATCCGTAACATAGCAATCATTGCGCACGTAGACCACGGTAAAACTACCCTGGTTGATAAAATCCTTCATCACACCAACGTTTTCAGGGCTAACCAGGAAACAGGTGAGTTGATCATGGACAACAACGACCTGGAAAAGGAACGTGGTATCACCATCCTCAGTAAGAACGTTTCTGTTGAGTACAAAGGGGTGAAAATCAACGTAATTGATACTCCGGGCCACGCCGACTTCGGTGGTGAAGTTGAAAGGGTATTGAAAATGGCAGATGGTGTAATCCTGTTGGTGGATGCCTTCGAGGGACCAATGCCTCAGACCCGTTTCGTACTGCAGAAAGCGCTGCAGCTGAAACTGAAGCCGATCGTGGTAATTAATAAAGTAGACAAGGCGAACTGCCGTCCTGACGAAGTGCACGACGCAGTATTCGAACTGTTCTTTAACCTGGATGCAACGGAAGAACAGCTGAACTTCCCAACCTACTACGGTTCTGGTAAGAATGGCTGGTTCAACGACTCATTAACACAGTGTGAAGATATCACTCCATTATTGGATGGTATCCTGGCACATGTTCCAGAGCCACAGATTCCAGACGGTAACCTGCAATTGCAGATCACTTCCCTGGATTACTCTACCTTCCTTGGCCGTATCGCTGTAGGACGTGTAGCTCGTGGTACTATCAAGGAAAACCAGCAGATCTCTCTGGTACAGACCGACGGTTCTATCAAAAAGTCCCGTGTACGTGAACTGTATACCTTCGAGGCACTGGGCAAAAAGAAAGTAACTGAAGTACAGCCCGGTGATATCTGTGCGGTTGTAGGTCTGGAAGACTTTAACATCGGTGATACTATCGCTGATTTCGAAGCTCCTGAAGCATTACCGGTTATCAGTGTGGATGAGCCAACCATGAACATGCTGTTCAGTATCAACAACTCTCCGTTCTTTGGTAAAGACGGTAAGTTCGTTACCTCCCGTCACCTGCGTGACCGTCTGGTAAAAGAAACTGAAAAGAACCTTGCGCTGCGCGTAGTTGATACAGACAGTGCGGATAGCTTCCTGGTATATGGTCGTGGTATCCTGCACTTAGGTGTATTGATCGAAACAATGCGTCGTGAAGGATTTGAGTTGACTGTAGGTCAGCCACAGGTAATCCTGAAAACTGTTGACGGTAAGAAATCTGAACCATATGAAACACTGGTAGTAGACGTTCCTCAGGAATTCGCCAGTAAAGTAATTGATCTGGTAACTCGTCGTAAAGGTGAGATGCTGATCATGGAAACAAAAGGTGACATGCAGCACCTTGAGTTCGAAATTCCTTCCCGCGGTCTGATCGGTATGCGTACCCAGATGCTGACCAACACAGCAGGTGAAGCTGTAATGGCACACCGTTTTATGGATTACAAACCATGGAAAGGACCAATCCCAGGTCGTAGCAATGGTGTACTGATCGCTAAAGAAGCCGGTACCACTACTGGTTACTCACTGGATAAACTGCAGGATAGAGGTTTCTTCTTCGTAGATCCGGGAGAAGAAGTGTACAAAGGCATGATCATCGGTGAAAACAACAAACCTGGTGACCTGGTAGTTAACCCGAACGAGGGTAAAAAACTGACCAACATGCGTGCAAGTGGTAGTGACGCTGCAACCAGCATCGCTCCTAAAACCCTGATGACACTGGAAGAGTGTATGGAGTACATCCAGCACGATGAGTGTATCGAGGTGACGCCTAACCACATCCGTATGCGTAAAACATATCTGGATGAGGAAGACAGGAAGAGATTCCAGAAAGTAATGAAAGCAGACGGTATCGCGTAAGCCCCATCTGTTTCAAAGATATAAGCCGCTTCGTATTACACGGAGCGGCTTTCCTTTTGTCCCGGACTGACTATATTCATTGCGTAGCTGCATTGTATATTTGTATCACAATGGAGCCGCAAATACCATTATTTAGTGATCCCGCCTGTCAGCACATACCCCTGAAAGACGGAGACCTCATTTACTGTCCGCAGTTTTTTCCTCTGCCGGAAGCCAATCATCATCTGCATACTTTATTAAGCTCCATCGACTGGCAACAGGAAAGCATGGTCATGTATGGCAAACCAGTACTATTTCCGCGCCTGATGGCGTGGTATGGAGATGCTGGCAGCAGTTATTCCTTTTCCGGAAAGACCTATCACCCTGCACCATGGACAGCAGCACTTGTACAGATAAAAGAAGCGATCGCCCCCATCTCCGGTGTGGACTTTAATAGTGTGTTGCTCAACCGCTACCGGGACGGAAAAGATTCTATGGGCTGGCATGCCGATGATGAACCCGAATTGGGACTGAATCCGGTGATAGCCTCCGTGAATCTCGGTGCTACCCGGCGTTTTATGTTGCGTCATGTGAAAGAAGCACACAAATTTGAACTTGAATTACAACATGGCTCCTTATTGATCATGAAAGGTGCTCTGCAACATCACTGGCAACATCAGGTGCCGAAAACAACCAAAGTTTCAGCAGAAAGAATTAATCTCACATTCCGTGTCATTCAGCGGATGTGATCAATAACCTTAAAAGACATCGTCATGAAAAACCCCATCTTACTCATCGGCAATGATATTAACAACATATCCAAAGGCCAGAGCTGGAAAGACCTGCTTACAGATATTGTCAGCTTTTGTCTGCCGGATGGTTGCGTGCAGCTCGATGAAAGAAAACCATTTCCATTATTGTATGAGGAAATATTCCTTACCGCTATCCGCCAACAACATATCCGGGAAGCGGAACTGAAAGCATTTATTGCAGAGAAAACACTCCGGATTGAACAGAATGAGATCCATGCCGCTATCAGAGCCCTCAAACCAGCACATATTCTGACTACCAACTATGAATTTACATTGGAAGGAGAAATTCCCGAAGGCAATAACAGCCTTATTCAGGAAAGAGCATTCAGTATTTTCAGAAAATATACGGTCGGCGGTACCGATTACTGGCATATTCATGGGGATTGCCTGAATCCGCTGAGTATTAATCTTGGATTTGAACATTACGGCGGACAATTACAACAAATGAGAAACTATGTTGTGTCCGGTACTACGTATACAAGTCCGCAGGCACCTCGTCAGTCACTCGTACAACGTATTCAGCAACATCTTCCCGTGAAAGACGACTCGTGGCTGGATCTGTTTTTCACCCGGGATATTCACATATTCGGATTGTCCCTCGATTTTGTAGAAACAGACCTCTGGTGGCTGTTGACTTACAGGGCCCGTCAGAAATTTCAGAAGAACACAATTCCTGTCCGGAATGCATTGTACTATTATATTCCGACAGAATTTGTAAAAGGAGCCAAGTTTAAACTGGATATGCTGGCTGCCAATGATGTAAAAGTCATTGATATAGCGGCACCCGATAAGCGGACTTATTATGAAGAGGTGCTGAAGCAGATTAAACGTTTGTGAACCTTATGGAGTGATTTTTGTTCTTTTGCGGATATAGACCACTTAAAACGTAAACTATGTTTATCAGATTAACAGCACTGGCAATGGTTCTTCTTGCCAACACATGTAACCAGAAGGCTGTGAAACAGGATATCGCCAGTATCCAGAGTAAAAGATGGGCACTCACTACAATGAATGGCGCCAAACAGGAGAAATCTCCTATATGGATGGAATTTGATCCGGCAACCCACCGTTTTAGTGGTAATGGCGGCTGTAATAAAGTAAGCGGCGAATATCAGCTGGAAGGTAACGAAATCACCTTCGGTAAAGTCATCAGTACACGAATGGCTTGTATAGATCCGCAGGGAAATGAAAGAGAAAGCGCATTTCTGCGAATGCTCAGTGATCGTACCTACACTGTAAAGTTTGAAGATCAGTTGTTACAATTCCGCGATAGCGGTAGAGTAGCAATGTCATTCACCGGATTTAAAAAAGCGGCAACGACTAAATAGTCAATACTCTGCATATTATATGAATGCAGCGTACACACAGACAGAACAGTCTATGTGCACGCTGCATTTTTTGTTATCTGCCGGCGAGCATGATGATCTGATTGTCCACAAGAACAGTATCAGATACTTCGTTGCCCACCTTTACAGTGATGGCTATTTTAGCCGTTTTCCGGGCAGGAATTTGTACGATTAATTCATTGTCTGAAGCGCTGATGATCTTTGCTTCCACATCATCAACGATCACTTTATTGTCAGTTGTTACATGACTGAATCCTTTACCGTGTATGGTCAGTAAAATTTCCGTTGTACCTGCAGGAAGTGTGTCCTGCATCTGAAACGCCGTTTTTTCGGCAGTAGGGGTAACCTGACAACTGTATAGACAACACATTACCATGGCTATAATAGCCAGACTCATTTTCTTAATAAACATAAAACTTATTCTTTTTGGGGTTCAAGGGTTAAAACAGCGCGGTGTAGTGTATGGAGCTAACGGCGACTGTTGGTATTCAATTAAATCGGACGCAAAGGTAGGGACTTTTCAGTTACCAACAATACGTATTAATACCTGTAAATCAGAATTGAGTATTAATACTTGCTTGTGGCAAGTAAATCGCAGTCAATAAAAAGAAGGAGAAAATGTCGTAATAAAACGAGGGTGTTTACCATCCGGCAAACACCCTCGTGTAGTAATTATTTCTGCTGTTTTTTACTTGATCAGCTTCAGCTCATTGATAATGTTGCTGGCACCACCCAGTTTATCAATGCACCACAGTACGTAACGTACATCTACACAGATGGTGCGGTTATACACAGCATCAAACTGTATTTTATGGCTTAATGCTTCATAGTTGCCGTCAAACGCAAGACCAATCAGTTCACCGTTTGCATTCAGCACAGGAGAACCTGAGTTACCACCGGTGATATCGTTGGTGGTAATGAAACAGGTAACGATGTCATTTTTTCTCAGGTCTTTGTATTGACCAAAGTCTTTCTTGTTGTAGAGGGAAACATAATTTTCCGGCAGATCAAATTCGTAATCGCCCGGTTTATATTTTTCCATCACACCTTTCATCGTACATACGTAGTCATATGCAACCGCATCACGTGGTGCATATGGTTTTACCTGACCATAGGTCAGACGCATAGAAAAGTTCGCGTCAGGATACCATTTTTTGTTAGGTTCCATCTCCAGTTTGCCTTTCATATAAGTACGTCCCAGATCGTTATTTTTAGTCACAAACTGGTTATACAATGGCAGGTACTTAGCGCTGAAGTTTTTAACGAAAGCGCTGGAGTATGCAAATGCAGGATCCGTTTGCAGGGTAACTGCATCCGGATTTGCCACGAAAGCTTTCCAGCGGGCATCATTCATGATCATAGATCCGGACATGATCGCGGAAGCCCAGAGGCGGTAGGTATTATTATCGTCCAGACTACCGAATTTTGCCTTGATGGCATCGTAGAATCCGATAGGATGCTGTGCCACAGGAATGTCTGTATAGAACAGGTGACAGGTAGCTGCGAGTATTTTCTGATCGCTGGTTTTGTCTTCTTCTTCCAGGAATGCAGTACGTGCTTTATCCGCTGCCTGAATGCTTTGTTTGATAGCATCAGAAGAACCACCTGACTGTAGCATCGCTTTTTCTACTGCCTGCAGACTGGCTGCAAAAGCGGCCAGTGGAGAGCCCATGATACCTTCATTGATGTAAATGCGGTGTTTTGCATAAGGAGCCCAGGTCTTGTAGTTGGTCGTGTAATCAGAGAATATATTGGCATATTCAGTTTTACCGGTTGCCCATTTTCCAAATGCTGCTTCTTCTTTTTGTTTCTCTTCTACCACATGATATTTCACGAGTTGTTTTGCTTCACCGTCAAAGAATTTCCAGTAATTAGCAATACCGGCATAAGAGGACGCCAGTTTCAGCTTGATCGCCGGATCTTTTTTCATCTGCTCAAACATGTAGGAGAGACGTACCGCACGCAGTGCTACAACAGAAGGGTTTTCTACGTCTATTTTCAGTTTTACGCCTTCGGAGCTTTCGTAACGGTTGGTACCGCCCGGATAACCGAAGATCATTGCGTAATCATTCTCTTTAATTCCTTTGATAGAAACAGGCAGGAAATGTTTTGGTTTTAAAGGAAGGTTTGCTGCAGAATAATCAGCAGGCTTGCCATCTTTATCTGCATATACACGGAAAACGGAGAAGTCGCCGGTATGACGTGGCCATTCCCAGTTATCAGTGTCGCCACCATATTTACCGATGCTTTCCGGAGGGGCGCCTACCAGACGGATGTCTTTGTAACGCTCGTATACGAAGAGCAGGTACTGGTTGCCCTTGAAGATGGGGAGTACTTTTGCTTCGTAATTGGTGCCGTTGATCGACTGACTCACAATTTCACCTATGATCTTTTGCTGTTGCTGCATTCTTTCCGGACCGGAGAGGTCTTTCAAGCCGTCCATTACCTGTTTGGTAACGTCATCTACTTTTACGAGAAATTGAACGGACAGGCCTTTTGCGGGAATTTCCTGACTTTTGTCCAGAGCGTAAAACCCGTTTTTCAGGTAATTGTGCTCAACGGAGCTGGCGGTGGCGATGGCGTCGTAACCGCAATGGTGGTTGGTGAAAATCAGCCCCTGATTGCTCACTATTTCTCCGGTACATCCGCCACCGAAGATGATAATGGCGTCTTTCAGGGACGCTTTGTTGATACTGTACAATTGTTCTTTCGTCAACTTAAGACCTTTCTTCACCATGTCATTGTACACTTGCTGTCCCAATAAATAGGGCAGCCACATTCCTTCATCTGCTTTGGCGAATTGAGCCGCCAGCAGGAACAGAAGGATCAGCAGATTCTTCTTCATAATTGATTATCGTTTTAAAAAAAGCAGGCTCAAACCTAGGTATTTTTTCAATAAGCGCCATATTGTCTGTGGTAAACGGTTGTAGCGGTCACAATAATTCTGGAATGGCATTTGCAAAAAGACGTATTTATCAGGTACGTAACACTATAAGCTCACTTTAAAACCTACTTATGAAAAAGGTATTGCTCCTATTGACTGTAGCGGCTTTCATGGCTTGTCAGGAAACCTCCAGACAGGAGGAAAAAAAAGAGGAGATGAAGGAAGGTGTGGAAAAAATTGGACAGGATGTAAAGGAAACCGCTGCTGATACGAAGGAATACATGGAAGCCCAACGTGATGAACTGAGAAAAGACCTGGAAGATCGTAAACGGGAAATTGACCAGAAAATGGAGGAATTGAAAAAAGACGGCTCCGCCAAAAGTAAAAAAGCAAAAGCAAAACTGGCTGACCTGAGAGATCAGATCGATGTAAAACTGGGAGAGCTGAAAAATACGAGTGCCGACAAATGGGATAGTACCCGGAATGATGTTGATACACTGTTGAAAAGGACGGACGAGGAGTGGCAGGAGTTCAAAGCGGACTTTAAAGAATTATTCCGATAGGGATAAGAAATGAAATTCCCTACCTTTACCACAATAATCATACTAAAAAGCCTTGTTACGTTCATATCACCAAAAAGATATCGCTTTTGAGGCCGGCTGCGATGAAGCCGGACGGGGGTGCCTTGCGGGGCCGGTATTCGCAGCAGCTGTGATTTTACCGCCTAAATTCAGGAATAAACTTCTGAATGATTCCAAGCAGTTAAAGGCTTCCGACCGGGATAAATTGCGTGTGGTAGTGGAAAAAGAGGCGATAGCTTATGCGGTAGCCAGTGTGGATAATCTGGAGATAGACAGGATCAATATCCTGAAAGCGTCTTTCAGAGCCATGCACCTGGCATTGGACCAGCTAAAACAACAACCGGGTTATATTCTGGTCGATGGAAACAGGTTCGTTCCCTATGGAAAGACTCCCCATGCCTGCATTGTCAAAGGGGATGGCATATATGCCTCTATAGCAGCAGCCTCCATTCTGGCTAAGACATACAGAGATGAATACATGCACAAGTTGCATCAGGAATATCCACATTTTGGGTGGTTGGAAAATAAGGGTTACCCTACTTTGTTCCACCGGGATGCTATCCGGACACATGGCGAAACGCCTTATCACCGGAAATCATTCAGATTATTACCTGATCAGCCGGAGCTTGATTTTAATGCCCCTGTAGCGGAATATACAGTTGTGAAAGTGGTTTCCCCGGAGGAAACCCAGGATTAGGTAAAACTATTGTTTATTTATTTTGCCCTTGGATAGGATCAGATTATGTTAAAGCAGACACAACAGCAGAAGCTATTACAGAAATTGTCGCCGCAGCAGATTCAGCTGATGAAACTGCTTCAGGTACCTACAGCTGTTCTTGAAGAGCGTATCAAGGAAGAGCTGGAGGAAAACCCTGCCCTGGAATACGGGGAAGACGCGCATGAAGATGAATACAAAGACCCACAGGAAGAATATAACAGCAGCGAGGAAGGCGATGACGATGAGTTTGAACCTGATGGGAGTGAAAATGAATACGATAATATTGACATTTCCGAATATGTAAGTGAAGGAGATGATGACATCGCTGACTATAAACTCAGAGATGACAACTACCCTGATCAGGATGAAAACAAAACCATCCCGGTAAGGGTGGAAACTTCTTTTCACGAACACCTGCTTGAGCAGTTAGGTATGCTCGAACTGGATGAACGGCAGAACGCTATCGCGGAGCAGATCATTGGTAGCATCGATGATGACGGCTATCTGCGTCGTGAAGTAAGTGCAATCGTAGACGATCTTTCTTTCTCCCAGAATGTTGCTACCGATGAGGATGAGATCAAAGAACTGATCCGTATGATTCAGGAATTTGATCCGCCGGGTATTTGTGCTACCGATCTGAAAGAATGCCTGTTGTTGCAATTGAGACGCAAACCACAGGACGATCCGGGAGTAGTAGGCGCTTATCTGATTCTGGAGAATTACTTCGACGAGTTTACTAAAAAACACTACGAGAAGATACAGAAGGGATTGAATATGAATGATGAAGCGCTGAAAGAGGCGATCGGGCAGATCATCAGACTGACACCTAAGCCGGGCGGTAATTTTGCTACCCTGAATAAGGCGGAAAGTTATGTGGTGCCTGACTTCTTCATCCTGAATAACAATGGTAAACTGGAGCTGACGCTGAACTCCAAGAATGCGCCTGATCTGCGTATTTCTGAAGGGTACAGGGACATGCTGAAAGAATATGACCGCGGAGATAAGAAAGACAAACGTCAGAAAGAAGCGGTGTTATTCATCAAACAAAAGATCGATGCGGCAAAATGGTTCATTGATGCCATTAAACAGCGTCAACATACCCTTTTGTCTACCATGGAATCCATCATGGGGTATCAGCGCGAATTCTTCCTTACGGGAGATGAAACAACCATGCGTCCGATGATCCTGAAAGATATTGCCGATATCACCCAGCTGGATATCTCTACTGTGAGCCGTGTGGCAAACAGTAAATATGTACAGACGGAGTTCGGTACCTTTAAGCTGAAATTCTTCTTCAGCGAATCTTTGTCCACCGACAGTGGGGAAGAAGTATCTACCCGTGAGGTAAAAAAGATACTGTCTGACCTGATTGAAGGAGAAAACAAACGTAAACCATTAAGCGACGAAAACCTGACCAAGATGTTGCAGGACAAGGGGTATAACATTGCCCGCCGTACTGTGGCAAAATACCGCGAACAGTTAAATATTCCGGTAGCAAGGTTAAGGAAGGAGCTTTAAAGAATGAGGCGTCCGTACCGCCCGGAATGAGACGGAAATCTGTGAATGGAACAAGTAATAATACCCACAACTGATAATTCCCGGCAGAATAAGCCGGCATTTTCACCAGTATTACGTGCAGCAGCGGAAGTCATATCATATGTATCACATCCGCTTTTCCTGCCAACGCTGGTAACGGCATTCGTTGTCAATGCCCTACCGGAGTATTTCGTTCAGTTCAAAGAGGGTAGCGTTCGCTTTGCCTTTGATGCGCTGTATTTCAGGGTAGTGTTTACCACGCTTTTCCTGCCCATTTTCGTGGTAATGCTGTGTAAAGCACTGGGTTTTGTCGAGTCTTTCCAGTTACGGGCCCAGAAGGACCGTATCATTCCATATATCGCCTGCACTATTTTCTACTTCTGGATCTACTTTGCCTTCAAACGTGAAGGAGCAGCACCGCCTTTCTTCAATGCCTTTTTTCTGGGGATCTTTATTGCCATCGTAATGGGCATGGTCGCCAATACCTACGTGAAGATCAGCATGCACACTATTGGCTGGGGCGGTGTGATCGGTTTTCTGCTGATGCTGATGATCGGGATGAACATGAATATCAGTCTGGTACTGATGGTGGCATTCCTGCTGGCCGGCATCGTGGCTACTGCCCGTCTGATCCTTGGTGCACACACACCTGCGGAGATCTATACCGGCTTCGGAATGGGTATTCTGGCGCAGCTGATCGCATATGCTATCGTAGGATAATTCCTTTTTTTTAAAAACTTTCTGGCTACGCACATTCAGTGCGTATGGACGTATCATCTTTGTAGTGTTATTTGAACATTGACATTGACATATGCGTCTGTTGTGCGTTAGCCCCCTTAAATTTTTATATAACAAGCATAACAATAATAAACGTGCGAGGTCGGATCTTTTTTACTATAACATTTAGCATTATGCGGCCAGAATGCTAAAAAATTTAGGATAATAGAAAATTAGGTCATAACTTAGCACACACCATTAAATTTGTAAAAAACACTTACTAATATGTCTACAGCCAATACTGACAAACTCAAGGCGCTCCGCCTTACGATGGACAAAATCGAGAAGGATTTCGGAAAGGGATCTGTGATGATGATGGGTGAAAAGGGCACAGATCCAATGGAAGTAATTTCTACTGGTTCACTGGGTCTGGATATAGCGCTTGGTATCGGTGGCTTCCCTAAGGGAAGGATCATTGAGATATATGGACCTGAATCTTCCGGTAAAACTACCGTTGCTATTCATACAATTGCAGAAGCACAGAAAAAAGGTGGTATCTGCGCAATCATAGATGCTGAACACGCATTCGACAGTTCTTACGCTCAGAGACTGGGTGTAGATGTAGATGCGCTGTTGATTTCCCAGCCAGACCATGGTGAGCAGGCACTGGAAATTGCTGATCGTCTGATCCTCTCCGGAGCGGTAGATGTGGTGGTAATTGACTCCGTAGCTGCCCTTGTACCAAAAGGTGAACTGGAAGGTGAAATGGGTGAAAGCAAAATGGGTTTACAGGCACGTCTGATGTCTCAGGCACTGCGTAAACTGACCGCGACAATTTCAAAAACAAACTGCTGCTGCATATTCATTAACCAGCTGCGTGAAAAAATAGGAGTGATGTTTGGTAATCCGGAGACTACAACCGGTGGTAACGCGCTCAAATTCTACGCTTCCGTGCGTTTGGATATTCGTCGTATGACACAGATTAAAGATGGTGATGAAGCCGTTGGTAACCGCGTTAAAGTAAAAGTAGTAAAGAACAAAGTTGCACCTCCCTTCCGCCAGGCTGAATTCGATATCATCTTCGGACAAGGTATTTCCAAGATGGGTGAAATTATCGATATGGGTGTTGAATACGGCATTATCCAGAAAAGCGGCAGCTGGTTCAGTTATGATACCAACAAGCTGGGCCAGGGCCGTGATGCCGTGAAAACATTGCTGCTGGATAATCCTGAAGTAGCAGCTGAGATCGAAGGAAAGATCAAAGCGAAATTAGCAGAGCAACAGGCTTCTGCATAATGATGACTGTTAAAAGTTGTCAATGATAAGTGTCGGCGTCACTTGTTGACAAGCGTGAAAGGATACCTATAAAAATGTGTCTCAAACGTTGCGACACTCGTCTCAAGTCTGAAGGTTACCGTTTGACGATGCGGTGCCGGAAATGAAGTGATAGATACGTCAAACCAGCAACAATCAGCAGGCTGCAGTCATACATATGCACTGCCGCTTTATTAAGAGTTGTTTTAGTTTTAGATATAAGCATTGGGTTAGTTAGTATTAACGTAAATCCCTGCCTTCTCCTGGGCGGGGATTATTTTTTTATAGCAAGTTTGAACGTGAGTGTGTAATGAGACACTTTATCCTCCTCAAACTATGCATTGTTTATTCTTTAAATAGTAGTTGTTTGTTCGCTGAATGCCTAACGTTGTACTATACTTTTTAGCAAGCCTTTTGAACTATTCATCGCATTAATAATTGTCTGGCTGATAGATATACAGTATAATATTTTGTTCTTCCCAAACAACTGTTTTATCTTTTTCTTAACTCGAATTACTGCACATCCACTGCATATAAAAACAGTAAATTTGAACTTACCAATCAGTGTTCTTTGCCTTGCCTGATAATAGTCTGACTATACTCATCTTACGTTAATGCTACGTTGAAAACGTAGCATTAACGTAAGATGAGTATAGAAGAACAATGAGATAAATGCAAGATGGTTATTCAAGGTGTATCACTCAATGACTAATCTGTAATTCCCGGTTAATTCGTTGGTTTCATATCCTTCCATGCCCACAGATATCTGCTTGCATAAGTCCTGTAAGGCGACCATTTCTTAGAGATCTTCTGCAGCTTTTCCCGGAATGCTTTCTTATCTGTATTATCCAGTTTGTATAGTTTAATCATCGCCTGTTGCAAGCCCAGATCATCTATCGCAAATACATCTTCTCTGCACAGATAAAACATCAAAAGCATCTCAACTGTCCAGCGACCTACACCTTTGATCTGTGTGAGATATCTGATGACTTCCTCATCTTCCATCTGCAACAGTTTTTTATCTGTTAATTTTTCTTCCACAGTAAAGCGCGCCACATTGTGTACATAACTCACTTTTGCATTGGATAATCCGATGCTGCGAAGTGTTTCCGGTGGTGTATCAAGTATCTGTTGTGCATTGGGTTCTTTCCCTTCATACAAAGCAAGAAAGCGGGTATAGATGACGGTGGCTACCTTTACACTTAACTGCTGACTCATAATAGATCCGATCAGCTTCAAGGCAATATTCTTCTGGACATTCAGCGCCGGCAAAGGCTCCGTCATAATAGCCGCCAACTTCTTATCCTTACTGAGATGTACCAGATGTACTTCGGGGGATTGTCTCATAAAATCGGTTTAAAGAAAAATGCTCCTGATAAAGCAATGTATTAAATTTTGCTTCATCAGGAGCATTCTCCCTGCGGTTCTTTTGGAACTATTTAGTACCCGAAAGGTTGCTTGTATAAAACTTCGAGGATCGTCTGACCAACTACCTGTAATGTACGTTTGTCAATCACTGTCATGTTATCATTGGACGTATGCCAGTGCGGAACAAAGTTACCGTTCTGTTGCAGCGCAATGATATCAAAAGTGGGAATATTCGCCATTGTATTCACGTATACGTGATCGTCAGTGATGCTGGTTCCGATATTCTCATAACGGAAGTAATCGGAGTATCCCAGACGGTTAGCTACATCCCAGAACATTTTCATCGGACCATAAGCATACTGTTGTGAACCGCCTTCCATAAAGAACTGAGAAGCACGGCCACCCACCATATCCAGGAGGATACCGTAATTGGCTTTGTAGCCATTTACGTGTGGATTTTTAGCCCAATACTGTGTACCCAGACAATAGCTGTTTTCCTCTTCACTGATACCATAATCTTCCACATCAGTCAACAGAATATCAACACCTGCTTTCGGTTTATCTGCATGCAGTTGGCGGGCTACTTCAATCAGCACACCTACACCGCTGGCGCCATCGTCAGCACCATCCAGTTGCTTGTTTCTGTCAAAGGCATCCTGATCAGCATGTGGACGCGTATCCCAGTGGGAGAGCAGCAATACACGCTGCGCAGCGGCCGGATTGAAGCTCGCGATGATATTGATACAAGGTAATGATACGTTTTTAGGACCTTTTACAGTCGTACGCTGTATATATACAGTATCCGCAAGTGGCTTCAGTTGCGCGATCAGCCAATCAGCACATTTTTGCTGTGCCGGAGTGTTGGGAATACGCGGACCGAAGCTTACCTGTTTTGCAGTATAAGCATAAGCACTGTCTGTCTGAAACACCGGCACATTCACATTTTGAATGGTTGCCGCTGGTGTGCCGGATGCTTCCGGCTGATTGGTTTTTGTCGGTTGCTGACAGGCGCTCATGCACAAGGCTACACCTGCTGCAAAACTTAGTATTTTGTACATATTAACAAATGGCTGTTTGATCATGACGGCTTACTGTATGCTGTAGGTCATACTACCATCTTTCTCGTCTTTCAATTGTATACCTACCGCTAATAACTGGTTGCGGATCTTGTCGGATGCTGCGTAGTCTTTACGGCCTTTCGCTTCCTTACGCATTTCCATCAGCAGCTGAATAACGCCATCCAGTTTGCTGTTGTCATTGCTAAGTGTTTCCGGCTGCAGCCCAAGAATATCGATCAGGAAGTTCTGCCAGGTCTTTTGCAGGAGCTGGAAGGTATCTTCACTGAGTTCATGCATTTTTACCTGTCCACCCTTGATAGAGTTGATGACAGGAGACAGCTCGAACAGGTTGGCCAGTACTTTGGCCGTGTTGAAGTCATCATTGATGAATTCCTGGCATTCCAGACACCATTGACGTACCTGTTTGTCCAGTTCTTCATTGATCGGCTGTACATCGGCTGTATAACTCAGTTTCTGCAATACTTCAAATGCAGACCATAAACGCTGTAAGCCTTTCTCCGCGGCCTGTAATGCCTCATTGGAGAAGTCCAGTGTACTACGGTAATGCGTCTGCAGAATGAAGAAACGGATCGTCATCGGACTGTAGGCTTTTTCCAGCAGGTGATGATTACCTGTGAAAAGTTCCGTCAGTTTGATCGTATTGTTATAGGCCTTACCCATTTTACGGCCGTTAATGGTGATCATGTTATTGTGCATCCAGTAACGGGCCATCAGTTCACCATGGGCAACTTCACTCTGCGCGATCTCACATTCGTGATGTGGGAACTGCAGGTCCATACCACCACCGTGAATATCGAACTGTTTACCCAGATATTTACTGCTCATCGCAGAACACTCGATGTGCCATCCGGGGAAACCTTCTCCCCATGGACTTGGCCAGCGCATGATGTGCTCAGGCGGCGCATTTTTCCAGAGGGCAAAGTCTACATTATTGTTCTTTTCTTCCTGACCTTCCAGCTCACGGTTGGAGCTTTCCAGCATATCTTCCAGTACACGACCGCTCAGAATACCGTAATCATGCGATTCTGCGTATTTCTTTACGTCAAAGTATACAGAACCATTGCTTTCATAAGCATACCCTTTCTCAATGATCGTTTTGATCATCTCAATCTGCTCGACGATGTGACCGGTTGCAGTAGGTTCAATGCTTGGCTCCAGACAGTTAAACCGCAGGAAAGCCCAGTGAAAGAGGTTTGTATATTTCTGTACCAGTTCCATTGGCTCCAGCTTTTCCAGCTGAGCGCGTTTGGCAATTTTATCTTCAGCTTCACGGCCCTCTTCTTCGAAGTGACCTGCGTCTGTGATGTTCCTTACATAGCGGACTTTGTATCCCAGAAACTGTAGATATCTGTATACAACGTCAAACGTGATATAAGGGCGGGCATGGCCCAGGTGCGACTCTCCTGAAACGGTAGGGCCGCATACATACATACCAACATGTCCGGGATAGAGAGATGTGAATACTTCCTTTTGCCGATGTAGCGAATTGTATATTTTAAGCTCAGACATATCAGATATTTTCAGCGAGTGTAAGCTACACTTAGTTTTGTTAGGATTGCAAAGATAATTATTGTTTCGTGAGTGACATTACCGTCTGGCACTAACATTGGCTATCACAGGGTAGTGATCGGACAGGGTAGAGTTTATTTTCCTGAATGAATTGATTTTGAATGACTTGTCTGCAAATATATAATCAATCCGCAGGGTAGGAGCCAGTCCGGCGTAAGTCCGGCCGATACCACTGCCCTTTCTTAGAAACGCATCCTGCAGATCGCCCCGGATGGTAAAATAAGTATATGATGCCGGTGTATCATTAAAGTCTCCGCATACAATCACGGGATATGGACAGGTACTGATAAATGCCGATACAATATCAGCCTGTTTACTGCGATCCACATACGCATCACGCATTTTCTGGACAATATTGCGTGTAGCCACCAGACCGGTATCCTCCTGTTTTTTTATCTTTTCAATAGAGCGGTAATCCCTTTCATTAAAGCGATAAGAAGCGAGGTGCATATTGATGATGCGGATCGTATCGCCGTTCTTCACAATATCAGCATAAATCAGGCTCTCACTCCGCGGGCCGTAAGACATTTTCAGTTTGTCTGACTTGATGATCGGATAGCGGGAGTAGATGATCGACCCCCAGTGCTGCATACCATCCCTGTTGAAATCACTTGAAAAGAAGCGATATGGGAGTTTCATCTCCCGGGAAATATCCTCTCTGTTATTGAAATCGTTTTTCTTTTCTGAGGTATAGAAGTCCTGCAGACAGACTACATCCAGTTCCTGCTTTTTTATCAGAGCAAACATCGCTTCCCTGTTGTATTTGCTGTCTTTCTCACGGTAAAGCCCGAACTGAGCAACATTATAGCTCATAATAGTCAGACTGCCGGGAGGATTGGCAAACTGTTTTCCGGAAGAAGGATAGTTGAACGCGATAAAAGCAGA
Organism: Chitinophaga pinensis; assembly: GCF_007896845.1. Classification (GTDB taxonomy): domain Bacteria; phylum Bacteroidota; class Bacteroidia; order Chitinophagales; family Chitinophagaceae; genus Chitinophaga; species Chitinophaga pinensis_C. Next base: position 314,818 of record NZ_VOHS01000001.1, read on the forward strand.
AATGGATTTCCAGCCTATTACGACCGGCAACATAGGCAGCAGACAATATTTAAAATCAAACAGCAGCCAGCAGATAAAGAATAGCACCAGCACCAGCAACAGCAAGGGGAAGAGTAACGTAATGAAACTGATAGGCCACCATCGTTCCGGCGAAACGTACGGTGCCAGGCAGGCTACTATAAACAGAAGCACTACAATGGTGTTCACCGTTAAAAAGAATCCTTTTGTGAATAACCTCAGAAATCTCAACGCCTATCGCTTTTAGGTTAAAGATAGGAGAAATGATGAATTCATGCATTATAATGATAAGCCCGCCATGATAGGAAAATGTTGAAATCCTTTCCTGTGAAAGGTCTTATAACTTTTAACGCGTATAGGTTTTTGTGCCAGAATATAATCTATGCGTAAAGTAGGAGCCAGAAAGGACAAAGTACGGCCTATTCCGAATCCTTCTTCGAGAAATGCATCCTGCATATTTGAACTGATCGTATTGTAGGTATAGGACACGGGCGTGTCATTAAAATCTCCACACACAATCACTTTATACGGACTGGCAGCGATCAGGCCAGCCATCTTCCTCGATTGTGCGGCTCTTTTATGAATCGTATGTTTCATTTTAGAGGCCAGATTCCGTACGCCTGAAAAAGTGCCTTGTCCTCGTTCCAATAGGTCATAATCGTTGCCTCTGAACATATAAGATTGCAATTGTGCGGTCAGCACACGAATGGTATCGCCCTGCACCAGAATATCTGATTGCAGAAAGCTGCTACCGCTGCCTGCGGAGCTATATCCACAGGGTATTTTACTGCTTCTGACAATAGGAAAGCGTGAGAATAGTATAATGCCATAATGCCAGTAATTCCAATGGCTCATATCACAGGTGAAAAAGTGATAGGGATACTGCAGTGTACGGGCAATGGAATCAATATGGTTGGTGAAGAAAGGCCCTTCGTTGGTATAGAATTCCTGCATACATAGAATGTCCGGTGAGGCATCCCGTAGCATATCGTAAATGGAGCCCTGTAACACAGAATCTTCCCTGTAATCATTCAGGCCCATATTACTGGTATTGAAGGTCATGATGGTAAATCGCCTGTCCGGCCGGTAGGTGGTATCCTGTGAGGAGATCACATTGATGCCAATACTGGAGAACAGGGCATGCAGAGATAAGATAAAACCCGCGAGGGATATCCACAGATATCTTCTTTTCCAGAAAAGCCACAATATGATAAAAGCGAAATTGATACCCCAGCAGATGAGGAAAGTCAGACCGGCAAAACCGCTGAGCCAGAACTGTTGTGGATTCAGGTAAGGCAGCCAGGCGGAAAGAATAAGACTAACGGCGATCAACACATTGCATAGCAATAGGAATCGGGGTAAAAATTTAGCTACAAACAGCACGACATAGGGGTTTTACTAAAAATAGGGATAAAAAAGGGAAATCAAAAGAAAAGCCCTCCGTGGGGAGGGCTTAATATATTGCGCGTTACCATCTTTACTTTACCACGTGCAGGTGAGATTTCGGATGGAACAGGTGTGTGATCTTAAAGATAAATTTATTGAATCCGAGTCCGAGGTCATTTCCTTTCTTCCATTGCTGCATGTAGATAAGTCCTGTGAGTCCGCCACCGATCAGCGCCGGTAAAATGGTAATATCCTGACTGTTCATCACATGGCTGCCAACATTCACGATCAGGAAGATCACGGTTATGATCCAGAAGGGAATAGGCAGATTGGGGAGTAATCTGTAGTTGGGCGCAACGACAGTCGCACCGATTGCCAATGCCATAACAGAAGCAGAGGCGCCTGTCATCATTGCAGCAGGCTGTAATGCATGAAAGGAGGGGATCAGCTGCATACCGAGCAGGTAGCAAACTGCACCAACTATACCACTTAACAGATACAGCGGCAGGATACGCTGGCGTCCGGCATGATTCTGCAGCATGGTACCAAAGCAGGCCAGCCAGATCATGTTACTGGTAATCATCCAGAAACTGTTATGGGTGAACATTGTTGTGAACAATGTCCACGGATTTTTCAGCAGTCCGTCGATAGTGGAAGGCAGCAGTACATGCGACAGTACATCTCCTTTGAATCTGGCCGGAGGGTTACCTTCAATACCATAGACGATTTCTGTAAAAAACAGCAGCATGAATACGGTGATGTTGACAAGCAACAGCTGTGTGACCATATTCTTTTCTTCTCCAAGGGATAATGGAGTTTCGGATCTTTCCTCGACGTACATCATGTCACAATATCTTTAATGTTAATAAAAATGACTACGGTTCTTTCTGTTCCAGATCTTCAGGAGAATATAACTGAAGATGACGCCTCCAAGGTGGGCAAAGTGTGCAACGTTATCACCAGCTGAGTTTTGGATACCTGAAAACAGTTCCATCAGGATGATGATACCGATGAAGTATTTCGCCTTCAGCGGGAACAGGAAGTAAAGGTAAATGAGATTATTCGGAAACAGGTAGCCAAATGCGAACAGCAGTCCGAATACGGCGCCGGAAGCACCCAGTGTAGCCCCATTAGGGTATACCCGTGCAAAATCGTTGATGAAGACTTTTGCGGCGGCAATTACATTCGGGTTATCAGGTGCTGCATTAAATGCCGTTCTGATACCTTCCGCTCTGAAGTTGCCGGCATCCAGATCGAAGCGGTTGTCCAGTATTCTGAAGTTGTCCAGTGTTGGATTGCTCAGGAATTGATGGGCATCATGGGCCAGCCGTACGTTCTCGTAGGTCAATACACCCATGTGGCAGAGTGCAGCTCCAAGACCGCACACCATATAGAATATCAGGAAACGTTTAGGCCCCCAGATATTTTCAAGGGTGGCGCCAAACATCCACAGTGTAAACATGTTTGTGAACAGGTGACCGAAGGAGCCATGCATGAAGAGGTGTGTCACCAGCTGATGTGGCTTGAAAAGACTGGATCCCCAGTAATGCAGGGCGAAAGTATCTTCAATGAATCCCGGATTTTCAAAAAACCTTTCCAGGGAATTCTGTGCAAGGAATACCAAAACATTGATGATCAATAGGTTTTTGATCACCGTAGGAAGTATTTCAAATCTGCCGGGCCTGAACTCGCTCATTTCTACCTATTCTTTAATGATTAATTCTTTTCTCTAATAATACCACATTCTCGATATGGTGCGTGTGTGGGAACATATCCACCGGTTGTATCTTTTTCACGCTATACATCACATCCAGCAGCGCCAGGTCTCTTGCCTGAGTCGCAGGGTTACAGCTTACATAAACTATGCGGGGAGCAGCGATTTCGAGCAGCTTGTTCACCAGTTTCTCGTGCATACCAGCCCTCGGCGGGTCGGTGATAACTACGTCAGGTTGTCCGTGCTGTGCAAAGAAAGCATCATTGCAGATGTCCACTACATCTCCGGCATAGAACTGGGCATTATTCACATTGTTGCGGGCTGCATTTTCGATCGCATCGTCAATTGCCTCTTTGATCAGCTCAATGCCCACAACCTTGCCTGCCTGCCGGGATACAAAAATACCAATACTGCCAGTACCACAATATAGGTCATAAACAATTTCTGTTCCTGTTAATCCTGCAAAATCCCGGGTTACCTGATAGAGGGCTTCCCCCTGATAGGTATTCGTCTGGAAAAATGACTTCGGACCGATCTTAAAGGTGAAATCTTCCAGTTTTTCTTCGACATAGCCTTTTCCAAAATAGGTTTTGGGCTCCAGGTCGAAGATCGTATCGTTCAGTTTCGGGTTGATGGTGTACAATACGGACGTAATGCCGGGTACGGTCGCGAGGAGGTGGTCCAGCAGGGCTTCCCTGTCCTTTTTGTTCTCATGATGGATGACGAGATTGACCATTACTTCTCCGGTCGTACAGATCCTGATGACCAGGTTACGCAGCCAGCCTTCTTTTGCACGGATGTCGTAAAAAGACAGGTTGTGCTCCAGTGCGTAGGCGCGGATGGTATTGCGGATGGCATTTACCGGTTCTGCCTGCAGGTAACAGGTGTTGATGTCCAGTACCTTGTCAAACAGTTTCGGAACGTGGAAACCGAGGGCATTTTTCCGGGGAATGTTGCCATCTTCGTCCAGTTCCAGCTCATCTGCCGGGAGATAAGCTTTATTGCTGAAAGTGAATTCAAGTTTATTACGATAGTGAGTAATGTGTCTGGAGCCCATGATCGGCTGCATCGGGGGCAGTTCCAGTTTACCAATTCGCTGAAGGTTGTCAGCCACCTGCTGTTGCTTATATTCCAGTTGCTGGTCATATGGCAACATCTGCCATTTACAGCCTCCACAGTTACCAAAATGCTCACAGAAAGGAGTAACGCGGTTGGAAGCGTAAGAATGGAAATGGACGGCTTTACCTTCTGCCCAGTCTTTTTTGTTTTTACCGAGGCGAACGTCTACCACATCTCCGGGTACAACACCCCCTTCAATAAATACTACTTTCCCGTCGATGCGGGCCAGTGCTTTTCCCTCTGCGGCGTATGCGCTTACAGGGACTTTTTCAAGAATAACATTTTTTTTCCTCACGGGTGCAAAGGTAGGATTTTAGCCGATCACTGATTTTTGAAATTCCCTTTTCCTTGCTACTTTTACAGGAACCGATATCCTATGCGTAAACTTATGATATTACTGGTCTGTATTTTATGCCATTGGCAATTGCAGGCCCAGGGCTACCAGCTCACTTTTCAGTTAAAACAGTATAAGGGAGGACAGCTGGCGCTGGCCCATTATATGGGAAAAAGCTTTTACATGGCTGATTCCGCCCAGATCAATGAGCAGGGTATCGCAATTATGAAGAATAAGGAGGCTTTACCCGGCGGTATTTACATCGTATTACTGCCCGGCAGGCAACGTTATTTTGAAATGTTGCTTGATAATAAAGATCAGCAGTTCTCTATCGCCATTGATACCTCAGACCTGATCAACAAGACGGTCTTCAGGACTTCCAAAGAAAACGAAATCTTCCAGTCATATAACAAATTCCTGCAAAAGGAAGTATCTACCCAGGATAAACAGATCAATGGTCTGCTGGCCAGACATACGGCTGCTGACAGTGCCGCTGCCAGACCTTTACAGGTGGCATTGGGTAAGCGACTGCAGGACTTCCGTAACGGTGTTATAGGAAAATATCCACAAAGTCTGCTGACCAGCATTTTCAGGGCTATGAAGGAGCCGGAAGTACCGGCCGCTCCGGCAGGAGAGGACTCCACCTTTGGTTACCGTTATTATAAGGCGCATTACTGGGACAGTGTTAACCTGAATGACGGACGTCTGGTAAGAACGGACATCATTGAGCGGAAACTGAGCAGATATTTTACGCAGCTGGTCGCCATGGATCCTGATTCTATTATTGTGGAGGCAGACAAGGTGGTAGAGAAGACCAGAAAGGATAAAGAAATGTTCAAGTTTGTGGTATGGTGGCTGACCTATACCTACGAAACTTCCAAGTATATGGGTATGGACGCGGTGTTTGTACACATGGTGGAGAAATACTACGTATCAGGCGACGCGTACTGGCTGAAAGATGATCAGTTGAACAAGATCATTTCGAGAGCATATTCTATGGCGCCAAACCTGATCGGACAGCAGGCGCCCCCGTTGGATGTAAAAGATTCTGCACAACAACCCTTATCCCTTTATACGACCAAAGCCAAATATACTGTGCTTGTTTTCTGGGATCCTACCTGTGGACACTGTAAGGTCGAATTACCCCGTCTTGACTCGGCATATAATGCCAACTGGAAGAACAAGGGCGTAGCGATGATCGGCTTTAAGACGGAAGGTACCAAAGACGAATGGCAGGGTTTTATCAAAGAGCACAACCTCAAAGGATGGATTCACGCATGGGATCCGGACGCACAGAGTAACTACCGTCGTCTGTACGACGTATATAGCACACCGGTAGTATATCTGCTGGATGAAAAAAAGAAAATTCTGGCTAAAAGACTCGGTGTGGAACAGCTGAATGACTTCCTTGAAAAATTAGAATCTAAAGCGGAAACAGTTCATAAATAACGAGATATAGTTTTTATTTAATGTTGTAACTGACTTACTTGCAGCCAGATAAGTTTGCTGCATCTGGCTTTGGCATAGTCTTTGGAATTCCGTAGACAGAATCAAAACTCTACGGTTATGACAAAGAAGATTATCCTTTCGTTTGCGGCCCTTGCAATTTCTTTCGGAGCTATGTCTCAGGTGCGGGTAGGTGTAAAAGGTGGTTGGAACCTTTCCTCCATCTCAGTTGACAATGACGGATCTGTAGACAAAGACCGTTCATTATCAGGTTATCACATTGGTGCTATCGTGGACTTCCCACTGATAAAAAATGTCTTGTCTTTCCAGCCCGGTGCGTTCTACACCACTAAAGGCGCGAAGCTGACATCCGGTGATAAAGACAACGACGCCACAGTGCCATACGTTAAATACACAACAAGGCCCCAGTACATTGAAGTTCCAGTAAACTTTATTGGTAAAATTCCGGTAGGTGCAAACACAAGACTGTTTGCTGGTGTCGGTCCTTACTTTGCATTCGGCGTAGCCGGTAAAAACAAAGTGAGCAGTACCCTTGCAGGTGTAACTACCTCTTCAGAATCCGATATTAAATGGGATGATGATACCCCATTCAACGACGGTGATCCTGATCGTGGTCTGAACAAGTACAAAAGATTTGACTGGGGTGGTAACGTGCAGGTAGGTGCTGAGTTTAATAAGTTCCTGCTTTCTGCACAGTATGGTCTTGGTTTCGGTAAGATCAACTCTGGTGGCGATGACAGCAGAAATGAAAAAAACAAGAACCGTGTATTTGCAGTTTCAGTAGGTTATCTGTTCTAAGATTACATCAAGTTTAAAACCGGGTGTAAACAGGCAACACCTCCCACTAATAACACAATAGCTATGAAAATGGTATAACATCCAACAACGCCTGTAGGATGTTATACCGAAAATTTAAAACACCTATATGAAAAAGGTATTATTATCTGTTGCTGCACTGATGATTGCAGGCATTACTTTTGGCCAGACAAAATTCGGTATCGTGGCAGGACCAAACTTCTCTAGTGCAACCGTTAAAAGCGCAACAGGCGACAAAGAAACCGGTGACCTCCTGGTAGGTGTAAGAGCTGGTTTAACAGCCGATCTGCAGCTGGCTGACGAGTTCTATATCGGTACAGGACTGCTGTATGCCGGTAAGGGAAGTAAAGACAAAGACAACAGCAATTTCAAAACTACCCTGTCTTACCTGCAGGTGCCAATTAACTTCCTGTTTAAGCCTGAAGTTGGTTCCGGTAAACTGAATCTGGGAGCAGGACCTTACGTTGCATATGGCCTGGGTGGTAAACACAAAGGCACGATTGGTAACGTTACCGGCGAAGTAAAAGCATTTGACGATGAAGCTGGTCTGGCCAAACTGAAACGTTTTGACGCAGGTCTGGGCGTTGTTGCCGGATATGAGCTGAAGCAGGGGCTGTATCTGGGTCTGAATGCTGACCTGGGTCTGGTGAATGCATATGACAACACCGACAATGACCGCAGCTGGAAAAACACTTCTTTTGGTGTGTCTGTAGGTTACAAATTCTAAGGCAGGCAAATATTTATCGGAGAAGTCCTCTTCGCCACCCGGCGGAGGGGACTTTTTCTATTTTAATTACGTTGGCGAGATTTTTTTTAGTGTACACAAAAATTTAAAGGTACAAAGTGGACAATTGCATTATTTTTATACCCGTATTTTTATTTACGGGAGTATATCCCGTGTTGTTTCCCTGAAAATACCCAATTTTTTAAAGAAGAGGACAATACCGCAACATTACAACACAACATGTAAACGCATGAGTAAAACTTTTACACTTATCTTTTTAGTGTTTCTTGCATTCGTATTTCCTGTGCATGCCCAGGTGAGTCTGGGTCTGAGAGGAGGTTATACTTTATCCGCCACGCAGATCAAAAATGCACAAGGTTATAAGAGTAACAGTATTGGCACCAACAGCCAGCTGAAAAATCTGCATGCAGACCTGATTATCAACGTACCTGTGTACAAAAACCTTTATTTTCAGCCATTGGTAAGATACATTACCAAAGGCGCTTATCTCCGTCCACTGCCATCTAAATCCGGCTTATTGGAAGAATCAGCCAACCAGCTGAAACTGCATTATCTGGAAGTTCCACTGAATGTGATGGTAAAAATTCCTGTATCTGTTGGCAAGATCGTTTTCGGTGCAGGGCCTTATGTAGCTTATGGTCTGAATGGGTCGTACGATCTGGACCTGATGTACAATGGCACTGTATTGAGTACCGAATCTCACGATGTCCAGTTTAATTACAAAGATCGCGGGATTGCTCCGGGTGTCAGGCTGAATCGGTTTGACGCCGGTGCGAACATAGCGGTGGGGTTTGAGTTCAACAACCTGATGGTTGTAGGCGCCAATCTCAGCAGAGGATATGCTAATCTTGACCGGACTTCTTCTGCGAAGATTACCAATAGCTATTTTTCTGTGAGTCTGGGCTTTTTGCTTGACAGGGAAGATTATTAAAAGAAATACACAAAGTGCGTTATTGTCAAGGGGAGTCCGCCATATGTCGGACTCCCCGATTTTTTTTTAAGGAGGATAGGGGGATGGTCAGCGACAGCCGTCTTAGAAGTGATAATCCCACAAAGTATTATCTCAAAAAAAACAAAAAGTGTGACAGTTATTCGGACATGCCACGACGTTTCCACGTGTTGGCATTTTTTTCAGAAAAAAACGGTTACCATTTAATAAAAAAGCGGTCCGCCTCAGGCGGACCGCTTTAATTTTATCGTGTAGCGCTTTTTATTATACTACTTCGGCGACTGCTTTACGGATCACGTGTGGTTTACCCAATGTGTAGTAATGCAGTACCGGTACGCCAAACTGTTTCAGTTCTCTTGACTGCTTGATCAGCCATTCTGTACCTACTTCTTCCACTTCCTTATCTGTTTTGCATTTGAGGATTTCTGTAGAAAGATCAGTAGGAATATCCACATGGAAAGTACGGGGCAGGATGGTCAGCTGCTTGCGGGTAGTGATAGGTTTGAGTCCCGGAATGATCGGTACGGTGATTCCAGCTTCGCGGCATTTACCCACGAAATCGATGAATTTCTGGTTATCGAAGAACATCTGGGTAACGATATAATCTGCACCGTTTTCCACTTTCTTTTTCAGATAGCTCATATCTGTCTGCATGTTCGGCGCTTCGAAGTGTTTCTCCGGATAGCCTGCCACACCGATACAGAATTTGGTTTTCACACCACTTTGCAGATCTTCTTCCAGATAAATACCATTATTCATATGTACTACCTGCTGGAGCAGTTCGTCTGCATAACGGTGCCCGTTTGGTTCAGGTTCAAAGAAAGTTTCATTTTTAGGTGCATCTCCACGTAAAACGAGCACATTATCCACACCAAGATAATTAAGGTCGATCAGGGCATTTTCTGTTTCCTCCCGGCTAAAGCCACCACATATCAGGTGTGGTACAGCATCTACATTGTAGTGCCCCATTAGCGCGGCACAGATAGCTACCGTACCCGGTCTTTTACGGATTTCTACTTTTTCAAAAGAACCATCGGCCCTTTTTTTGAACATATGTTCACTTCTATGGTAAGTAACGTTTACAAAAGCGGGTTTAAACTCCATTAATGGATCGAGGTGATCATATATAGAATCAATACTTTTACCTTTAAGGGGTGGCAGGATCTCGAATGAGATCAGGGTATCTTTAGCCTGTGCAATGTGTTCTGTTACTTTCATAGCAAAATAGAAGTGGCCTTAAGTTAATGCCGCTCAAAAATAAGACATATGTCAGTATTATCATCTAATTTTTGACGAAAAGGGCGAATATTTTTTTAGATTGTCCTCCATTCATAGATAAAAATTAAACGGTAGGGGATAAAGTGGGTGAGTGCCAACAGTTAACCGTTGAAAGCTAAACTAAAAGTGTATTTTTGCTAAGTTTGAACATATGGCATTAAAAATACATACAGATCAGCTGGTAAAACGTTACGGTAACAGAACCGTAGCCAACCACGTATCTGTAGAAGTGACACAAGGAGAGATCGTGGGTTTACTCGGACCTAACGGCGCCGGTAAAACAACCACATTCTACATGGTAGTGGGGCTTATCAAGCCCGATGAGGGACAGGTGTACCTGGATGAGGTGAACATCACCAAGCTGCCGATGTATAAAAGGGCGAAGATGGGTATTGGTTACCTGCCGCAGGAAGCTTCTGTATTTCGTAAGCTGAGTGTGGAGGACAATATATCTGCCGTACTGGAAATGACCGGACTGAAAAAAGCAGAACAGAAGGAGAAACTGGAAAGTCTGCTGGAAGAGTTCCGTCTTACCCACGTACGTAAGAGCCCGGGCGATGTATTGAGCGGTGGTGAGCGCAGGCGTACTGAGATTGCCCGTGCACTCGCAGTAGATCCTAAGTTCATTCTGCTGGACGAGCCGTTTGCGGGTATCGACCCTATTGCCGTGGAAGATATTCAGTCAATTGTTGCCCGTCTTAAATATAAGAACATCGGCATCCTCATAACAGACCATAACGTACAGGAGACACTTTCCATTACAGACAGGGCATATCTTCTTTTCGAGGGCAAGATCCTGAAAGCCGGTACTGCGGAAGAGTTGGCCGAAGACGAACAGGTTAGAAAAGTGTATCTTGGCCAGAATTTCATTTTACGTCGTAAAAATTACCTGGACGAAGCAGCTAAGCAACAATAAACTACTACGTTCCTGATCCTATTATGAGAATATTAAGTCCTGCAATATCACAGTTGGCGCGTTTGCGCATGGGGCGTATAGAATACTTTATGCAATACCCCGTGCAGGTGCAGCAACAGGTATTCCAGAATCTTATCAGCGCAGCTCAGTATACTGAGTTTGGCAAGCAGTACAGCTTTTCACAGATATATAAGATAGAAGAGTTTAAACAGCGGGTACCTATTCACAATTATGATACCCTCAAGCCTTACATCCAGCGATTGATGGAAGGGCCGCAGAATATTCTGTGGAATACGCCTATCAAATGGTTCGCTAAATCCAGCGGTACCACTGCCGACAAAAGCAAATTCATACCTGTTTCCGTAGAAAGCCTGGACGATTGTCATTACCGTGCCGGCCGTGACGTATTATCACTGTACTATAACAATTTTCCTGAGTCCCGTCTGCTGACCGGCAAGTCACTTGTCATCGGCGGCAGCCATCAGGTAAATAAGCTGGATGCCGAAAGCGATTCTTACTTCGGTGATCTGAGTGCTGTGATGCTGCAAAACATGCCATTCTACGGTAACATGATCCGTACGCCCGACCTGTCTATTGCCCTGATGGACGAATGGGAGGAGAAGATAGAGCGTATGGCGAATGCTGTCATTCATGAAAACGTCACTTCTATAGCCGGTGTGCCTACCTGGACACTGGTATTGATCAAACGTATATTCGAAATCACCGGGAAGGATAATCTGGCAGATGTATGGCCTAATCTGGAACTGTACATGCACGGAGGTGTGAGCTTCACACCGTATCGTGAGCAGTTTAAACAACTGATCCGCAAGCCGGATATGTTCTATCAGGAAACCTACAATGCCTCTGAAGGTTTCTTCGCGGCGCAGGATGTCATCGGCCAGGAAGGGCTGTTGTTGTTCCTGAACCATGGCATCTTCTACGAGTTTATGCCAATGGAGGAATATGGGAAAGAGTGTCCGCAGACATTACAGTTGCAGGACGTAGAGATGGGTAAGAACTACGCACTTATCATCAGTACCAATGGTGGTCTGTGGCGTTATCTGGTGGGAGATACAGTGCAGTTTACTTCTCTTGCTCCCTACAGGGTGAAGGTAAGTGGTCGTACAAAGTCTTTCATCAACGCATTTGGTGAGGAACTGATCGTTGAAAACTCGGATACCGCTATCGCTAAAGCCTGTGAAGTGACAGGAGCTGTGATGAACGATTATACAGCCGCTCCGATCTATTTCAGTGGAAATGATGCCGGCGGACATGAATGGCTGCTGGACTTTGATAAAGCACCTGCTGATATCAACCAGTTCATTGATGTGCTGGATAGTACACTCAAAGCCATTAACTCTGACTACGAAGCAAAAAGACACAAGGATATGGCATTACGCCGTCCGGTAGTACACGTATTGCCAAAAGGTACTTTTACCGAATGGCTCAAGAGCAAAGGCAAACTGGGAGGACAACATAAAGTGCCCCGCCTTAACAACGAAAGGCAGCACGTGGAAGAAATTCTTAAATTCACCGGTATTTCCGGCAAAATCTAACCTGAATAAATCATTTAACTAACAACTATTACGTCTATATGAAATTACTGGAGAACAAAGTAGCTATTGTAACAGGCGCCAGCAGAGGTATAGGTGAAGCTATCGCAATTAAATTTGCAGAGGAAGGTGCACACGTTGCATTCACATATCTCAGCTCTGACGAGAAAGCCAAAGCACTGGAACAAAAGTTACAGGCAATGGGCGTAAAGGCTAAAGCCTATAAATCCAACGCCGGTGTGTACGAAGAAACTGAGACACTGGTAAATGACGTACTGAAAGAATTCGGTAGCATCGATATCTGCGTAAATAATGCCGGTATTTCCAAAGATAACCTGTTACTGCGTATGAGCCCTGATCAGTGGGACGACGTAATGGATATCAACCTGAAGAGCGTGTATAACATGACTAAACAGGTGATCCGCCCGATGATGAAGGCAAAAAGCGGTTCTATCATCAACATGAGCTCTATCATTGGTATGAAAGGTAACGCAGGTCAGAGTAGCTATGCTGCTTCCAAAGCGGGTATCATCGGTTTTACAAAATCTATCGCTGCTGAACTGGGTAGCCGTAACATCCGTGTGAATGCGGTAGCTCCGGGTTTCGTAGAAACAGATATGACACATTACCTGAAAGATGGTGACGGCGCAAAAACTTACATGGAGAAAATTCCACTGGGTCGCTTTGGTAGCCCTGAGGATATCGCAAATGTATGTGTGTTCCTGGCATCAGGCATGAGTAACTATGTGACCGGACAGGTGATCAGTGCTTGTGGTGGATTGAACATGTAATTTTCAATCAGGAATTTAGTAATTCGTGTATCCGGATTGAATTCCTGTTGTACTAAATTAAAGACATAAAGAAGGGTGCTTCATACTTTGAAGCACCCTTCTCTTTTTATATATAACTGATATTTTATTGCGCGTTTATCTTCGCTGTATTCCCTGATTCACTTAGTATCTTTTGCCCGGTATTTCCACATTGAACTGTTCCATACACTTCCTGTCCTGTAAGGTCACATATACTGTTTTGCCATCTTTACCACCGAAGGTCAGATTGCTGCAATGTTTGCCTTTCAGTGGGATCTCTCTGATCTCTTTTCCTGCGGGTGACAGTACTACGATCGTGCCTTTTCCCCAACGGGCTATGTAGAGGTTACCGGCTTTGTCGCATTTCATACCGTCGAATCCAAAGTCAGGGAAGGAAGCGAATAAGGTCTTGTTGCTGATATTACCATCCTTGTCTACATCGTATTTCCATACTTTGCGCTGTACGCTTTCATTGACATACAGAGTCTTTTCGTCGGGGCTCAGTTCGATACCATTGGTGGTACCCATATTGGTTTCCAGCAATACTGCCTTACCACCCTGATCGATGCGCCATATCTGACCAGAGGAGTTTTTCCAGTCCGGATCAGAAGCAAACAACTGATCTTTTTTATTGATGCAGAGATCATTTGGCTGAGACATTTTATCGGAATGAACATATACGCTTACTTGCCGGGTTTTTGTATTCACTTCAAGCACGTTATGTCCTTTGAAATCGGGCAGATACATGTTGCCTTTGCTGTTGAACTGAATGCTGTTGGCAATACTGCTATCCGGGAGTGTTACAAACAACTGGCCGCTGCCATCTTTGGTACTGATCTTACCGATGGTGCCATCTTTCAGGTAGTTCACCACATAGAGATTGCCTGCTTTATCAAAGTTGGGGCCTTCAATATTCACAGAGAACATATTTTCTTTTGTCAGATCCTGCGTCTGGTACAAGGCTGTCGATTTGTGTTGTGCCATTGCTGCACAACCTGCAGTCATTGCAAGAAATAAACAGATATGCTGTTTCATGATGAGAAATTAACGTGAGCTATCAAGTTAAGAAAAGATATGTGGTTATCAAGGCTTATTACGATGAGCGGCAGATATTTTCCTTGTTTGTGTAATTGATTTATATGACAAAAATGATTACATTATTTGCTATTCAAAAATTTGGTTATCAAACTATTAATATATTAGAGAAGTACTTATATATTTGTAGTGTTATTAGTCCTGTGTAAACGTCATTATATGTTCAGAGCTATACCTATTGTCTGCTTTATCTGGCTGGTCTTTAACTCATCCTGCAATAACCGCCCGAAACCCGCTGTTATCATAGAGCATAAAAGTATCAATATAGCGCAGGTTGTGCCGGATAGTACGACGAAATACTATGATTTTGTCAACGGTCTTACGCAGTTGAAGCTGCCGTATCCGAATGCCTATGAACTGAAAGAGATAAAGGACTATGCACATTATCTTGGAATAGATACGACTTATCAACAGGTAAAAGCGGGACGTTTCGCTACTACAAACGGACTTACGCCGGTTATCTTCGAATGTGAGATCAATGATTATGAGCGGCGTACCTGGTTGCTGATCTTTAATGATAATGGTGTGGAGCAGTCAAGATTGCAGATAGCGGCGGACGTACGTCCGTCATCGGAGGAGGAGACATCTGACGAACCAACGGCTGTGAAGGATACGACTACTACAAGATTTACGAGTGAGTGGTTTTACATCGGATTGGATTCTGTGATAGAGGTGAGGGCCCGTCAGTCTGCTTATGTACAGGGCAGCCAGAAAGTGAATACAAGCCTGCGGTTTTATCGTATAGGGGCTAAAGGAACGATTAAAGAAGTGTCACGTGATAAGGAATCGTTTGAAAAATATGCAGGGCGTTTTCCTGAGCAGCAGTTGCCGGCTATTGTGGATACGGTGAATACAGGAGCGTTGAAAACAATCTCCCGGCTGACGCCTTACTATGATTTCAGGGAAGAGAGTCAGGATCCGTTATATGCGATGGGTAAGCTGGAGATCGGAAAGAGGGCAACGGCGTTGCTGTATGCGAGAGATACGATCTATCTGGATGAGGGCTTGAACTATCCGGCGGTGAAACTGGTCACTTATAAGAAGGGGAAGGAGATCGACAAGATCGTTGTATATGGGGGAACACTGGGAGAGCATAGTGAAACGATATACCGGAAATGTACAGTGGATAAAGATGCAAGCATCAATCTGCAGGAAGAAGACAGCAGGGTAGTGGATAGCAGCTTCCGTTTCAAAACGGTGTATAACATGCAGTATGAGATCCTGCCGGGAGGGAAGATCATTGGCAGGCAGGCCACTTCAATTGTGCATAGTTCTAAGCTGTATAATGAGAAAGCGCTGATCAAATATTTCAAGGGGAAGTACAGCACACATAATTATATATCGTTGTTCAATATCAGGGCGAAGGATAATATACTGGTGGGAATGCATGCTTATAATAAAGGGCAGGAGAATTATCTGGAGTTGTTGACGGTGAATAAAGACAATAAGATCATTGACAGATATACCATATACGATCATCTGAAGAAGGCGAAGGCGGCAGATGTGAAGGCGAAGAAGATGGAGGAGATTGAAGATGATTATAATGACAGGCGTGGCAGACTGACGTGTGATGCTATTATCAGATTAGCGGGCAAGGATCTGCACATTACGCCGGGTGGTAAGTTTGTGAAATAGTTTTCACTATTTTCGCCTGACCATGATACATGTTTCAGAATTTAAAGATTTAGCGTGTCTGTCCATTCATAAAGTGGGCAATGCCTCACAGGAGGAAGCACTGATATGCTCTCAGGAGCCGTTGGAACTGAAGGATGAAGCGATCAGTCAGCTGTTGCTGACTTACTTTATACAGCCGTTTACAAACAGTGCGGAGTATTTTCGTTTTTATCATGAAGCGGATCTGCAATTAAATGAGATTTTTCAATATTGCCGCCGTATCTTTGAGAATAGGGACAATTTTCATGAGCAATCAGTCAATATTGCCAAACATCTGTATAAGCATTCCACTCATCCGAAGATCAAGGGAGGAGAACTATATATAGCCTACTTTAGTAAATGTCTTGTGGATGGAGAAGAAGTCGAAGCAATAGGTATTTTTAAATCAGAGAGCAGGGACACCTATCTCAAAGTATTCCTGGCCAACGACAATTATCAGGTGGATTATGAAGACGGTATCAATATCAACAAGCTTGATAAAGGATGCCTGATCTTTAACACCGAAGAGGAAAACGGGTACAAAGTCAGCGTAGTAGATAGCATTAGCAAACAGAATGAAGCAGTTTACTGGAAAGATGCTTTCCTGCAGGTACAACGCCGTGAGGATAGTTATCACCAGACAGAACTTGCCGTGAATATGTGTAAGAAGTTTATCAATGATAAACTCCCTGATCAGTATGAGATCAGCAGAGTGGATCAGGTAGATCTTCTTAACAAGTCAGCAACCTATTTCAAAGAGAAAGAGCAGTTTGATCTGGACGATTTTGCACAAGAGGTACTGGGCAACCCCGAAGCTATTCAATCCTTTAAGGAGTATAAACAGACGTTTCAGCAGGAATTCCAGCAGGAGTTCCCCGACGAGTTTGACATATCATCACCTGCTGTAAAGAAACAGCAGAAGGTGTTTAAGAGTGTAGTGAAGCTGGACCGGAATTTTCATATTTATATACATGGTGACAGAGAAATGATTGAGCGTGGTTTTGATGAAGCGACGAATCTCTATTACTATAAACTCATGTTTGAGACTGAATCCTGATTTATCTTTTTTTTCATAAGCAAAAACCAATTGTTAAACAAAGGCTGTTCTTCCGGGCGGCCTTTTATTATTAATAGTGGTTGCTGTTATTCCCGCAAATAAAAAGGGCGCATTCTGTAATGAATGCACCCTCTTAATGGTATTTAACAGATGTTTATTTCTGTTTCTCACGAGGTTTGGGTGGTTTGTTCTGTCCACCGCCGCCTTGTGGTTTCTGTGCGTTAGGATTGTTTTTATCCTGTGGCTGTTGTGGCTTAGGCCCGTTATTAGGAGGGCGTTGGTCCTGCTTCTGCTTTGGATTTTGCTGTTGCGGGCGCTGTTCCTGTTTAGGCTTCTGCTGTTGTTGTTGCTGCGGACGACCTTCCTGAGGTTTCTGCTGCTGCGGACGGTTTTCGGGCTGCTTTTGCTGCTGTTGTGGGCGGTTCTCCTGTTTAGGTTCCGCTTTTTTACCAGCTGGCTGTTGCGGCTGTTGGTCTTTCTGCTGTTTGTGTTTTTGTTTTTCCTTGTCTTTGTGTTTGCGTTTCTGGGATGTTTTTTCCAGAGAGCGGAGGCTGATCTGACCTACCACATCTGCAAATCCAAGGTCTTCCGCTTTTGGTTTGGCTACGACTACTTCAACTGCTTTCAGATCATCAGGTCTGATGTTCTGTTTGTTGAGCTGGCGTATTTCCTTCACACGTGTGATTGTGAGCGGATATTGTTTATTACTGTCGCCATAGGAGTACCACATCAGATTTTTGAAGATATCTCTTTTCTGAAGGGTAGCTACGCCATTGACAGTTTCGATGGTATCTGCATCTTCAGGGAATTCCCTCAGTGCATCCAGATAAGTGTCCAGTTCATAGTTCAGGCAACATTTCAGACGGCCACACTGACCGGAGAGTTTTGCCTGATTAATGGACAGGTTCTGATAACGGGCAGCGGTGGTATTTACGCTCTTGAAGTCAGTCAACCATGTTGAGCAGCAAAGTTCTCTTCCGCAGCTACCGATACCGCCTACTTTTCCTGCTTCCTGGCGGGCGCCTATCTGACGCATTTCCACCTTGACACGGAACTCACCGGCGTATAATTTGATCAGTTCGCGGAAATCCACCCTGTCATCAGCCGTATAAAAGAAAGTGGCTTTACGACCGTCAGCCTGAATTTCAACTTCTGCGAGTTTCATCTCCAGACCTATACTGCGGGCGATGGCTCTTGCTTTGATGAGGGCGTCCTTTTCACGGGCTTTGTTGTCCTGCATCCTTGCAAGGTCTTCGTTAGTGGAGCGACGGAGTACCTTCTTCACTTCAGGGGTATCTTCCACGCGTCTTTTCTTCATCTGTAATTTAACCAGTTCGCCTGTGAGGCTGATCTGTCCGATGTCGAAACCACTTACGCCTTCTACGGTAACCATTTCTCCTTTATCAAGGATCTGTTTGGTGGTGTTTCGGAAAAAGTCCTTCCTGCTACCGTTGTTGAAACTTACTTCTATTATATCAAATGGTGCTAAGCTATCACTTAGGGGAATATTGGCCAGCCAGTCGAATACATTCAGCCTGTTGCAGCCTCCAGTACTGCATCCTCCATTACTCTTACATCCTGACGGCTTCCCCTCTGCACCTGTACCACATCCGGCACAAGCCATATTAATCGATTTAAATTATTAAATGAAACACATCCGGGCATTGGACCGGATGCCTAAATATATGTAAAAGCCCTTATTCCATAAGGGCCGGAATAAACAAAGATAACGGAAAATGCCCTTAACTAAGTCATACAGCCGGAATCGGCCGCTTTTTAAAGATATACTGCAGCTTTATGGAAAGCGCGTGGAACAACAGTTTGGCGTTTGCGTTGCGTTCTATGTAGTAGCAGGCATTGTCGAGTTCCTGCATGATCTGTTCCATCTGGTGAAGGTCGGCCAGCTTTTGCAGTTTGAATGCAAAGTCGGTTTCTTCTTCTGAAAATGCCAGCAGGCTTCTGTCTATATACTTGAGTCTCAGTGTATGTTCCAGCAGGTTGATAAAATAGCGAAGGAACTGTTTCTGATTTTCGCGTCCCATTTTGGTGCTGGCGATTCCTTCTACCCAGCCCTGCAGGGCTACGCGGTTGCCGGTAAATATATAGTTGAGCCAGTTACGTAACAGTTCATGATAGTCATCATCCGAGTGTTGCAGCATATACAGGGCTTCCCTGTAATTGCCGGATGCAATGGTTGCGGCCTGTCTTGCCTTTGCTGCCGGGATCTTTGCACGGTTGACCAGTGCATCTACGATCACTTCTTTGGGCAGCGGATTCACTTTAATAAGATGTGTACGGGAAAGGATGGTCGCCAGAATTTGTTCCTGATTTTCGGCCACCAGCAGAAAAATAGTATTGTCTGGTGGTTCTTCGATCAGTTTCAGCAGTCTGTTACCTTCGTTACCGAGGTACTCAGGCATCCACATCAGTAATATCTTGTAAGTGCTTTCGAAGCTTTTCAGGCTCAGCTTGCGGATGATGTCCTGACACTCCATAGCCGTGATATTCCCCTGTTTATTTTCCGCTCCGATAAACTGTAACCAGTCATACGCATTTCCATAGGGATGCGTGTCTATAAACTCGCGCCATTCGGCTGCGTAGTCAGAACTGATTGGTTTATCGCCCGGTTTACGGGGGATGACCGGATAGGAGAAGTGTATATCAGGATGGATGTATTTACCTGCTTTTACACAGGCCTGACACTGCCCACAGGCGCCATCAGGCTGTTTATTTTCGCAGACCAGGTATTGCGCAAATGCCAGTCCTAACGGAAGACCGCCTGCTCCTTCAGGCGCCAATATAATATTAGCGTGACCGAGCCGGTTGTTTTCCGTGGACCTGATCAATTGTTGTTGTATATCTTCCTGACCTATGACATTCGAAAAAAGCATAGGCGCAAATTAGTATTTCTTTTCTATCGCGGCCGTTACTTCAGGAGAAAGTGGTTGTGTTTTAGGAGAGAATACGGCTACGAGGTTACCTTTTTCGTCGAGCAGGTATTTCTGGAAGTTCCATTGTACTTCTGCAGGTTCGAAATGTTTTGTTTTACTTTCTTCTGCCAGCCATTTATAGATTGGGTGAATGTCTGATCCTTTTACAGAAATCTTGGCAGCCATCGGGAAGCTAACAGCGTATTTTTTTGTGCAGAATTCTTTGATCTCTGCGTTGGAACCTGGTTCCTGCTGACCAAAATTGTTAGCCGGGAAACCGATGATCACCAGGTTCTTTTCATATTTCTTATACAGTTTTTCCAGTTCGGCGTACTGTGGGGTGTTACCGCACATAGAAGCCGTGTTCACGATCAGGATCTTTTTGCCTTTATAATCAGCGAAATTGATCTTACCACCGTCCACAGATTCAACCTTGTAGTCATATATAGCGCCTCCTTTCATAAACAAGAGCATTGAAATTAAGAGTGTCTTCAGCATCGTCATATAATTAAATTTATTGTAGAGTGATTGTAAATGTGTGAGCAAATAAAATTAAGTAAAATATTGTATATAAGGTGTTAATGATAGACGGCTGCCCGGCTCTTTCAGTGGCGGGCAAATGCCAGTGCACAGATGCTGACAGCAGCGCCGGCGTTCACCAGTAAACGACTGCAGGCTTCTATGGTTGCGCCGGTGGTGATGACATCATCTACCAGCAGGATGTGTTTATTTTTCAGATCGGCATCAGGTTGTAATGAGAAACTGTCTGATACGTTGTGCCAGCGGGAGAGCCGGCCTTTATTGGTTTGTGAGGTAGCCTGCTGATGGCGGATCAGGATACCGTCTGACAATGTTTTTGCTGTAGCAGCAGCAACGCCGCCGGCAAGTACCATCGCCTGATTATAACCACGTTGGCGTATTTTAGAAGGATGCATGGGAACGGGTAGTACGGTGTCGATTTCGTATAGCCACCTGCTTTGTTGCAGGGTATGTCCCATGAGGCGTCCGAAGTAGGTAGCGATATCTTCCCGTTGATTGTATTTGAACTGATAAATGAGTTGCTGGAGAAAGGTTGCTTTTCGGTAGTAACAGGTGGCCATGGCGTGACGGATATTGACCCGTCCCCAGAATATCTTTTCTACGGGGTTATCGTGCAGGAGCTGATAACCGGTAAAAGGTAGCCGTCTATGACAGCGCAGACAAAGTATATGTTCTGTATCTGTCAATTCCATACCGCATCCATCACAGGTATGCGGATAGAACAGGTGTAGCAGGGAGGATAACAGGCTTTTCATTATGAGAAGATGGTAGTTAGTTCCCTGAATGTAATGAAAAGCCTGCAGGCGGAGAATTAAAACAATCCGCGGTATACTTCATCTACTCTGCCTACCGGTACTACTTCAATATTAAACTTACTGATATCAGTTCCTTTTTTATTGTAGCGGCTGATGAATATCTTTTCAAAGCCGAGTTTTTCTGCTTCTGCGACGCGTTGTTCGATACGATTTACGGCACGGATCTCTCCACTTAATCCGACTTCACCGGCGAAGCAGATTTTACTACTGATCGGAATGTCTTCATAAGAAGATAGTAATGCGCATAATACTGCGAGATCAATAGAAGGATCTTCCACGCGGATACCACCGGCGATATTGAGGAACACATCTTTGACACCGAAGTGGAAACCACCACGTTTTTCGAGTACGGCGAGGAGCAGTTGTAGTCTGCGGAGATCAAATCCGGTAGCGGTACGTTGTGGGGTACCATATACAGACTGGGTGACGAGTGCCTGTACTTCTACGAGCATAGGACGCATACCTTCTATGGTAGCAGCGATAGCAACACCGCTCAGCTGATCTTCCCGTTGGGAGATAAGTATTTCAGAGGGGTTTGTTACCTGTCTTAATCCGCCACCGGTCATTTCATAAATACCCAGTTCCGCCGTAGAGCCGAAACGGTTTTTAATGGTACGAAGTATGCGGTAAGCATAGTGTTGATCACCTTCAAACTGGAGAACGGTGTCAACCATATGTTCCAGTATTTTCGGACCGGCGATGGAACCATCTTTGGTGATATGACCGATGAGGAATACGGGTGTGTGACTTTCTTTTGCGAAGCGTTGTAATTCGGCGGTTGTTTCCCTGATCTGGGATACGCTGCCGGGAGCAGATTCTATAAAAGGAGATTGCAGCGTCTGAATGGAGTCAACGATGACGAGTTGCGGACGCAGTTTTTTTATTTCCTGAAAGATGGTTTGTGTAGAAGTTTCTGTCAGCAGATAGAAAAGATCATTTTGGACCTGTAATCTGTCTGCTCTCATTTTTATCTGCTGTGCACTTTCTTCTCCACTTATATATAATGTAGTGATGTCTTTGAGTTGTAATGCATTCTGAAGGAACAAGGTACTTTTACCGATACCAGGTTCACCACCTACGAGTACCAGTGAGCCGGGTACGATACCGCCGCCTAATACACGGTTCAGTTCTGCATCTGGTGTGAGTAGTCTTTCTTCTTCGGTACCGCTGATCTCGGAGAGATTGACAATATTATCTGATTTGCTGCCGTGTTCTTTCTCTGGTTGCCATCCTGCATTACGTAGAGGGATATCTTTTTGTACTTTCTCTTCAACGAAAGTATTCCATTGACCACAACTCGGACATTTACCAGTCCACTTAGCTGATTCATATCCACAATTCTGACAGAAGAAAGCAGTTTTAATTTTCATGCAGCAAATTTAAAGCGGAAATATTCTGCTTTGTTAAAAGAATAAAAAACGAACGTCGGAAAGATGACATAATAAAGTTGAAGGATGGAGTGTGTCAGTTAAAAAATAAGTGATGATAAAAAGTGGTGTCTTATTGAAATGAAAAATCGGGAAAACGGATGTGTAAAATGTTAAAATTTTAATCAGAAAAGTGGGGTATGAAATCGGGTAAAAAAGAAAAGAGCCAACAGAAATTTCTGCTGACTCTTTCTACTTACTAACCCATTAAATTCACGTCTAAATTACTAAATGGCTACAGAATAAAAAAGTTTATTTAATTGATGTGAATAACTTTTGAGGACTTTTCATAATGTGACAGATCTGCCACCATAGCACGTTTCAGCCGGTGGGAGCATTCAATTATACTTTCATTAAAAGGGCGTAAAAGGTTGATAAATAGGAATGATGCCGTCATAATTTATATATGAAAAACGGGTCATAAAAACATTAATTATATCTGTCATATCGTCGGTTTTTGCCTTGGAAAATATTTTATAACGACATATTGACAGTGTTAAATTTCCTCTTTGTCAGGTATCGGGTGGAAGTGGGCGGGGCAATTCTTAAGGAAATCCTAAATCCGGTTTTAGGGGGGTGGTTGGACGGTTATTTGATGAGAGATACCTGTAATTTTGTACTGATTTAAACTATATCTGATTATTATGACACCTGGCTTTTTTCTCATATCAATGATCTTTGTAGGGATCAGCCTGTTAGTGAGCTGGCGCCTGCGGAGTAAATTTAAGGAGTATAGTGCTGTACCGACCACATCGGGCATGACGGGTAAGCAGATTGCCGAGAAGATGTTGAAAGACAATGGAATATATGATGTGCAGGTCGTTTCGGTTGACGGATTTCTGTCTGACCACTATGATCCGTCCAATAAAACGGTGAATCTGAGTCCGGATGTATATTCCGGTGCGAATGTATCGGCTGCTGCGGTTGCTGCTCATGAATGCGGGCACGCGGTACAGCATGCCCGGGCTTATCAGTGGCTGAATCTGCGATCCAGATTGGTTCCGGCTGTACAATTCAGCTCCAATCTGGTGCAATGGGTATTGCTGGGCGGTATATTACTGATCAATGTATTTCCCACCTTGTTGCTGGCGGGTGTTATTCTGTTTGGGGTAACGACCGTATTTTCTCTGGTAACCTTACCTGTTGAGTTTGATGCTTCCCGCAGGGCATTGGCCTGGCTGGATAATACAAACCTGATGCGTAGGGAGGAACATGATAAGGCGAAGGATGCTTTATGGTGGGCTGCAATGACTTATGTGGTGGCGGCTGTTTCTTCAGTAGTGACCCTGTTGCATTATTTAATGATTTATCTGGGTGCGAGGAACAGGGATTAAAGATAAATATCTGTTAATCAGTATAGAAGGTCGGGAGAGTACTTCCCGGCCTTTTTTAATGGTTAGGTATTCACCATCCTTCATTAATCCTTCATTTCAAAACGAAGGATTAATGAAGGATGGCGAATACCTGCTAACAAGATGATAGGGGCTAAGCCGGTTTCGATATGTTTGTCCTGAATGCCCCCTATCGGGTTCGAAAAGGGGATGACATGCTTTATACATGCTTAATACATGCTTTACATACGGCGCATCTCAGGGAGAGCGGCAGGGAACTGTGACAGCGCATACTGGCGGAGATGTGTTTCATTATGAAATCTGAATATGTGTTAAGCGCTGATTTAAAGTTGAAAATTGGTCGCTGCTAAATATCGGAGCCATGTGTTGATAACTCTGTGTCAAAATTATTATTGAAAATCAATTCATTATAAGGGTGCCTTGTAAAAAAGAACCTAAAATGTATTGTTTATTGAAATAAGAAATTTAGCTTTGCACTCCCAATTTGTTTGGGATGTTATATCAAGACCGAAAAACTTTATTATAATATACTATAATGAATACTTTAAGCTTCAGAACTAAATCGGCCAACGACGCTACAGTTACGCGTGAGTGGCACATTGTAGATGCCACTAACCTGACTTTAGGAAGGATGGCTGCGAAAGTTGCAGCAATTCTGAGAGGCAAAAACAAGCCTTATTATACTCCTCACACTGATTGTGGAGATTATATCATTGTTATCAACGCTGAGAAAATCCAGTTCACCGGTAACAAATGGAACGATAAGGAATACCTGACTTACTCTGGTTATCCAGGTGGTCAGAAAGGAGAGGTAGCCAAGGACCTGGTTCGTCGCAGACCAGAACTGATCATAGAAAGAGCTGTAAAAGGTATGCTGCCTAAGAATCGCCTGGGTCGTGCTATGTACAAAAAACTGTTTGTATACGCAGGCGCTGAGCATCCTCATGCTGCGCAGAAACCGAAAACATTAACTTTCTAATTTTTCTCTGATACATGGAAAAGCAAAAAAACACTATTGGTCGTCGTAAGGAAGCCGTTGCCCGTGTTTACATCAGCAAGGGTACTGGTAACATCGTAGTAAACGACAAAGACTATAAAGAATACTTCACACTGGTTTACCTGCAGAATCAGGTAGAACTGTCCCTGAAGACTATCGATGCTACAGATAAATTCGATATAAAGGTAAATGCTGCTGGTGGCGGTATCAAAGGTCAGGCAGAAGCTATTAAGCTGGGTATTGCTCGTGCGCTTTGCGAAGTGAACATCGAATACCGTCCGGCGCTGAAAGCTGCTGGTCTCCTGAAACGTGATCCAAGAGGCGTTGAACGTAAGAAACCAGGTAAAGCTAAAGCTAGAAGAAGCTTCCAGTTCTCTAAACGCTAATCGTGATGAATGCGTACTACTAAATGTTTTACGCAGATTATTAACATTGACCTTTTATAACAGAGTATAATAACATGGAAAATAATACCTCATTACAGCAGCAGTTACTGGAGGCAGGTGTACACTTCGGTCACCTGAAGAAAAAATGGAACCCGAAGATGCTGCCTTACATCTTCGCAGAAAAGAAAGGTATTCACATCATAGATCTGAATAAAACCGTTGAAGGTTTACAGGAAGCAGCAGCTGCCCTGAAATCTATCGCAAAGAGCGGTAAAAAGATCATGTTCGTAGCCACTAAAAAACAGGCTAAAGAAATCGTAGCGGAAGCTGCAAAACGCGTTAACATGCCTTACGTAACTGAAAGATGGTTAGGTGGTATGCTGACTAACTTCGCAACTATCCGTAAGAGCGTTAAGAAGATGCAGAGCATCGAAAAGATGCTGACTGATGGTACTTTCGACAGTATCACCAAGAAAGAGCGTCTGACTTTAACCCGTGATAAAGAGAAAATGGAAAAAGTTCTGGGCGGTATCGCTCAGCTGGCTCGTGTTCCTGCAGCACTGTTCCTGGTTGACATCAGCCATGAGCACATTGGTCTGGCAGAAGCTCGTCGTCTGGGTATCTCCACTTTCGGTATGGTAGATACAAACTCCGATCCTACTAAAGTAGATTTCGCAGTTCCTGCCAACGATGACGCAACTAAGTCTATCGCAATCATCACTAACTATATCGCTGCTGCAATCGCAGAAGGTCTGGCTGAGAGAGCAAATGAGAAAACTGACGACGTAGTAGAAGAGGAAGAAGATGACAACAAAGCACTGAAATTCGAGCTGGAAGGCGGCGAAGATCGTGAAAGAGGTCGCAGACAAGGCGGCGGCGGTCGTGGCCAGGGTGGTCAGAACGCTGGCGGTGGTCGTGGCCAGGGTGGTGGTAACCGTCCAGGTGGCGGTGGTGGCAATCGCCCAGGTGGCGGTGGCAACCGTCCAGGTGGTGGTGGTAACCGTCCAGGTGGCGGTGGTGGTAACCGTCCAGGCGGCGGTGGCGGCGGACAGCGTCGTCCAGCTGGTTCCGGCGGTCCTAAACCAGGCGGCAACAGATAAGCTTCGTTTTAAACGACATAAAGCAATTGCGAATCGTGGAACATCTCTTTGCTCCATGGTTCGCAATTGAGCGTTAATAGTTGATAAAGAATAAACATTAATCTATAATAAACTCATTATAAAGTTATGGCAGCAACAATTACAGCAGCTGATGTAAACAAACTGCGTCAGCAGACTGGTGCAGGCATGATGGATTGCAGAAAAGCACTGGTTGAAAGTGATGGTGATTTCGAACAAGCAGTAGATTATCTGCGTAAAAAAGGACAGAAAGTAGCTGCGCTGCGTTCTGACCGTGAAACTAAAGAAGGTGTTATCATCGCAAAAACTAATGCTGATGGTACAACTGGCGTAGTAGTAGCACTGGGTTGCGAAACCGACTTCGTTGCTAAAAACGAAGATTTCGTAAAATTCGCTCAGTCTATCGTTGATCTGGCTCTGTCCAGCGGTGCAAATACCCTGGAAGAACTGGGCGCAGCGACTCTGGATGGTGCTAGCGTTAACGACAAAGTAAACGACCAGGTTGCTAAAATCGGTGAGAAAATCACCCTGGCGAAATTCGAAAAGATCTCTGCAGCTTCTGTAACTTCCTATATCCACGGTAACTACCGCATGGGTGTACTGGTAGGTTTCTCTGCACCTGTTTCTGAAGAAGTAGGTAAAGATATCGCTATGCAGATCGCAGCAATGAACCCAATCGCAGTTGATGCTGATGGTGTTTCTCCTGAGCTGATTGCCCGTGAGAAAGCTATCGCTATCGAGCAGATCGCTGCTGAAGGTAAAACCGGTGACATGGCTGAGAAAATCGCTATCGGTAAAGTGAACAAATTCTTCAAAGAAAATACACTGTTACCTCAGGCTTTCGTAAAAGACAACAACAAATCCGTTGCAGATTATCTGAAATCTGTGAACGCTGACCTGAAAGTAACAGGATTCACAAGAATCGCATTAGGGTAATTTGATTACCTACAGAAAAGGGAGAGAATCACATTCTCTCCTTTTTTTTGCGCTTTACCATACATATGCAGGCGCACTTAACGGAAACCGGCCGCTATTTTCTGAAATAGTTCTCCACTAATGACCAGGCCGGCCGGGACACAGGAAATACCCCGTTCCGCATTTTTTATATATTCGGGGACTGTAAACTAATTACTAACTAACATTTTCATATCATTTTTCATAAGTCATGTTGCCAAAGTATAAGCGTATTTTACTCAAATTGAGCGGTGAATCCCTGATGGGAGAAGGTAATTACGGTATCGATCACAGAGTGATCACGCAGTATGCGTACGATATTAAAGCTGTGACCGACTTAGGAGTGCAGGTAGCCGTAGTAATTGGAGGTGGTAACATATACCGTGGTATGAATGAGGCTGAAACCGGCATTGAAAGAGCCCAGGGTGACTATATGGGTATGCTGGCGACAGTAATCAACGGTATGGCCATGCAGAGCGGTCTGGAGAAAGTAGGGTTATATACCCGCCTTCAGTCAGCTATCAAAATGGAGCAGATTGCAGAACCTTATATCCGCCGTCGTGCTATCCGCCACCTGGAAAAAGGTCGTGTAGTTATCTTTGGTGCCGGTACAGGAAACCCTTATTTCACTACAGATACAGCAGCCTCCCTGCGTGCGATCGAAATACAGGCTGATGTGATCCTCAAAGGTACCCGTGTAGATGGTATTTATACTGCTGATCCGGAGAAAGATCCTACCGCTACCCGTTTCGAATCTATCACCTTCACAGAGGTATACCAGAAGTCGCTGAATGTAATGGATATGACCGCATTCACGCTGTGTCAGGAGAATAAACTCCCGATTATCGTATTCGATATGAATAAAGCAGGTAATCTGATGCAGGTGATTATGGGTAAGAATGTTGGTACGCTGGTGAAAGGGTAATTGACAAACAAAACAGCTTATCGATTCATATTGTCAGGAATCGGAGTGAAGATCAGGGAATGCATGTAATAACAGTCATTCCCCGATCTTTATTCCCGGTTCCTGATCTTATTTCAGGAGGGGCTTAATGTCTTTGAAAGGCACAAACAGCATTACCTGTCCCAGTGCATAAGGGCCGATTTCATATGGGGTGTAACTGAATCCGATCCCTTTTTCCGTCACCAGAAAGTTATCATTCGGCACGATCTCTTTTACGAGCAGCATTGTCTCGATTCTTTCCCCATCTTCCAGTTTATAGATCCTGCGGAACGATTTTGCCAGTTCCGGTATCAATGCTTCCTTGTATTCAGGTTTCAGGAAGTCTGCTACTTTCAGCACTTTCTTTTTCTCCAGATCGAGTACTGTATAATGCGCACCATAGTTGCCGTGCGCACCGCCGGTGAAATCATAGGAGAAAGTTTCCAGTACCAGTAAAGGGTATTTATTCCATACTATTTTCATGTCTCCATCTGCACCCCAGCTGGCAGTTGCCGGAATGCCATCAGTGGTATCAAGGTCCTTTTCGTTGACCTTATAGGTGGCAAGGAAAGAGTCGATATCTCTTCTCAGGTATTTCTGCGGATCAGTGATCTGACGTCCTTCAGTGATATTGAGACGTACAAAGTCGGAGATGTCTGCGTCATTGCCGGCAGCAGGCCATACAATACTATTCGATGCCTGGCCGACAGGTGTGTTGGGATTACCCGGAAAAAGCGGCACGGAATCGGTCGCATAAAGCACATCGAACGCAACGGCATTTTCAAGGCTTGATTTGAGCTCAAAGGGATAAGAGGTACCCTTGCCCCGCCACTTGCCTTTAAAGCCTCCCAGGCTATCCAGTTTGCCCGAAAACAGCCTTTCCTCATTTCTGTCCGTGTTCTCATACAGAATGACCTTGTCTCCTTCGGGACTACCCCATATCATAATTGGTTCACCGATGTTGTCATATGTGTAATATCCACGGAGCACCCAGGGGCCGGATTTAATCAGGTCCATGGTGATAGGTTCGTCACCGATCTTTCCCTTCAGATGCAGATAGTAAAAAGGGGTGCTGGTAGGATCCGGTGCTTTTGCAGTCTGTGCAGACTGTTTTGTCTTCGTGCTACAGGATACAAGCAGACAACAGGTAATAGCGAATAATAGTATGGTTCTCATGCGATAAAATTAGTAAATATTTGTTTCGGAGAATGAGGGCATCTCACGGATACTGATGACGATCATATTACCTGCATCCGGTAGATGCGGTCTTTATAAGTATCTTTGCCTCAGATAAAAACAGGACCATGTTGAATAAAGAAGTAGCAGATCTGCGCAAAGACTATCGCCTTGCTTCGCTTGACGAGCAGGATGTGGCTCAGGACCCTATACAACAATTTGAACGCTGGTGGAAAGACGCTACCTCCGGACAGCTGGATGAGCCGAATGCGATGACGCTTGCTACCAGCACGCCGGACGGTTATCCATCTGCACGTATTGTACTGCTGAAGAGTTTTGATGAGGACGGATTTGTCTTCTTCACCAACTATGATAGCCATAAGGCACAGGACATGGCGGCTAATCCGAATGTATCATTATTGTTCTTCTGGCGGGAGCTGGAAAGACAGGTACGTATATACGGTACTGTTAGTAAGACATCCACTGAGATCAGTGATGAATATTATGAAAGCCGGCCATTAGGCAGCCGTGTAGGCGCTATTGCATCTCCTCAAAGCCGTGTAATACCGGGTCGTAGTTTTCTGGAAGAGAACGTAAGAATGGTGGCAGAGAGATATGTATTGGAGGATCCTAAACGTCCTGCTTACTGGGGTGGTTATGTGGTGAAGCCGGTGAAGATGGAGTTCTGGCAGGGAAGAAGCAGCCGCTTACATGACAGGATATTGTATACGAAGGAAGGAGAGAACTGGCTGATCGACAGACTGGCGCCGTGATGCAAAAATTAGGAATTAGGAATTAGGAATTTCAGCTATAAAGTCTTTTCGTCTGAATTAAGTCAGGAAAGTAATTAATAGGAATGCAATTCCTACGTCTTAATTCCTAATTGTTAATTCCTAATTCCTAATTGGACTAAGCGTTTGCTTTAGCCTTAGCAGCAGCAGCTTTCTTTGGTTTTGCAGGTCTTGCCTTGCCGAAAGAACCGTTAGAAATTTTGCCTTTTTTGGTTTTGATATCACCTCTACCCATTGTAAACAGTTTGATGTTTATAGTTTGAAATGTTTGTTCACTGAGGATGTAACTCCCCATAATTACCCTGCAAATTACGAAATAGCGTGGGTTAAATGCAAAAAAAAAGCAAGAAACAGTGCTGTTCCTTGCTTGAATAAGTTAAGCTAACAAATTAAAGCTTGTCGGACAGAGCCTTACCAGCTTTGAATTTAGCAACTTTCTTAGCTTTGATCTTGATGATCTGGCCAGTCTGTGGGTTTCTACCGTTACGAGCAGCACGTTTAGAAACAGAGAAAGTACCGAAACCTACTAAGGTTACTTTACCACCTTTTTTCAGGGTATCAGCAACAGCTTTAGTGAAAGAATCCAGTGCTTCGTTAGCTTGGGTTTTAGTGATACCGGCATCTTTAGCCAGTTTGTCGATTAATTCGGCTTTGTTCATAGCTAGTAAGATTTAACTAGTGAATAAAATGTTTGATGTGAGCAAATATAGCGCGTTTTATCAGATTACCAAATTTTTTGAATCTTTTTTAACTAAAAAATCATCGGCTGAAAACGCTTACAGATAACGGTTACAGCAGATTCACACATCATGAGGCATCAATGGGTGTAATGCCTTATTTTGTTGAAAACCGCTGTGATAGCACATTTGCTGTTGTATTTACTATAAACGCATCTACGTTCCAAGTATTGTACCAAAGTCTGAACCCCCTGTAATCAGTGGATTTCCTGTGGATAAGTTTAACAACTATACTACCTGCATCACTGTATTGAAAGCTACAAACTGGTTCCCAAACCGCTCATAACCAGCCTGACGGAGGCCTGGCGCATATTCAGCAAGGAAGGTCTGATAGTTTTCAAGTGTGTCTGTAAAGTACTGAGCTGAGTAGGTTGGACCATCTTCATCATCCTGTTCAAGCAGCCTGCAGATGCGGAAATCGTGGAAAAGCCCCGTCGCCATGATTGCAGGAATATGTTCTTCTTTCATCCATTGTAACCACCTTTCATTGATGAAGTGTGTTACTTTGGTTGTTACGTTGTATATAATCATGTGTGAAAACAGGCTTTAGGCTTCTAATTGCAGGTATATCGGACAGTGATCTGAATGCTTTACATCCGGCCATATCAGGGCATCTTTCAGCTTTGTCTGCAGCGGTTCAGTGACACTGATATAGTCGATACGCCAGCCCTTGTTATTAGCCCTTGCATTGGCGCGGACGCTCCACCAGCTGTATTGATGCGGCTCCGGATGATAATGACGGAATGTATCTACAAATCCATTGCTGAACAGCTTGTCCAGCCACGCTCTTTCTTCCGGCAGAAAACCGCTGGACTTCTTATTACCCACAGGATCGTGGATATCGATGGGTTTGTGACATATATTATAGTCACCACAGATGATCAGGTTTGGTCTGGTCGCCTTTAGCTGGTCTACATATCCATAGAACTCGTCCAGCCACTGATATTTATAGGTCTGTCTTTCATCACCACTGGTGCCGGAAGGCATGT
The DNA here is from genome assembly GCF_007896845.1 of Chitinophaga pinensis. Classification (GTDB taxonomy): domain Bacteria; phylum Bacteroidota; class Bacteroidia; order Chitinophagales; family Chitinophagaceae; genus Chitinophaga; species Chitinophaga pinensis_C. The sequence continues at coordinate 346,882 of NZ_VOHS01000001.1, forward strand.
AAGTATTGATCAGGGTAATATCGCCGAAATCAAGGCGGATAACGCGTCCTTCTGCATCGCTCTGCATGAATCCGTTACCGTATTGTACATGATCAGGAGTGATTTTTGTCAGTACAGCTACGCCGCTATAGCCTTTCTTTTCTGCCGGATACCAGTAGTGCTCAAAGCCAAGCTCTTCAAACTGTTTGTAGTCCACATTGTCTTTGTGTGCTTTGATCTCCTGCAGGCAGATAATATCCGCCGGATCTGTTTTCAGCCATTCGGTGAAACCCTTGTTCATGGCGGAACGCAGTCCGTTTACATTATAGGAAACAATTCTCATGGTGTGCTAGGTCATTGTCCCGTGGAGGGGAACAATCTGTGTTGGTTATATAAAAAAGCCGGTAGCCCTGAGAACTACCGGCTCTATCGAATCATTACATGTCGTATTCAAGTACGGGGCGAAGCCATTTTTCGGCTTCTTCTATTGTCCATCCTTTACGTGCTGCATAGTCTTCTACCTGGTCTTTTTCAATCTTGCCCAGTCCGAAGTATTTCGCTTCAGGATTTGCAAAATACCAGCCGCTTACACTGGAAGCAGGGTACATTGCGAGTGATTCTGTCAGTATGATACCGGTATTTTCGGTAGCATCCAGCATATCGAACATTTTGTATTTCTCTGTGTGTTCCGGACAGGCAGGATAACCTGGCGCAGGACGGATACCCGTGTATTCCTCGCGGATCAGCTGATCATTGTCCAGCGTTTCCTCGTTAGCATAGCCCCAGAACTCTTTTCTCACGCGTTTATGCATGAGTTCTGCAAAGGCTTCTACCAGTCTGTCAGCAAGGGCTTTCAGCATAATGCTGCTATAATCATCAAGGTCTTCCTTGAACTTCTCCAGCCATTTCTCGATGTCGCCACCAGTGGTTACAGCAAAAGCGCCCATATAGTCCTGTATGCCTGATTCTGCCGGTGCAATAAAGTCAGCGAGGGAGAAGTTAGGCTGTCCCGGTGCTTTCTTCAGCTGCTGGCGGAGACATTCAAGGTGAACAGTACCCTGACCCGGTTTAGGCGATAATACCGAGATGGTATCATCTGCACTTCTGTTGGCCGGGAAGAGGCCGATCACGGCGTTGGCAGTCAGCCATTTTTCTTCTACAATGCGCTTCAGCATTGCTTTGGCGTCTTCATACAGACGGGTTGCTTCCGTACCTACAATTTCATCACTCAGGATCTGCGGGAATTTCCCGTGCAGCTCCCATGAAATGAAGAATGGTTGCCAGTCGATATATTCAGCGATTTCAGCCAGATCATAGTTACGGAACACCTGTACACCCAGTTGTTTTGGTACGACCGGTTTGTAGTTGCTCCAGTCTGTGATCGCCTTATGCTGACGTGCTTCTGCTATAGGCAGGTATTGTTTTACCGGTTTTTTATTCCGGAAGTTTTCGTTCAGTTTCTGGTAATCCTTTTTAACGTCGTCGAGGAAAGTCTTTTTAAGCGCTTTATTCAGCAAACTACCTGTCACCGTTACGCTACGGGATGCATCCAGTACGTGGATCACACCGTGCTCGTATTCCGGAGCGATCTTCACCGCCGTGTGAGTACGGGAAGTAGTCGCACCACCAATGATCAGAGGTACTTCGAAATGCTGGCGTTTCATTTCTCTCGCCACGTTCACCATTTCGTCAAGACTCGGGGTGATCAGACCACTGAGGCCGATGATATCCACCTGTTCCTGACGGGCGGTCTGTAATATCTTTTCAGCAGGTACCATTACGCCCATGTCTATGATGTCATAGCCATTACAGCCGAGTACCACGCCTACAATGTTTTTACCGATATCATGTACGTCGCCTTTTACGGTAGCGAGCAGTATTTTTCCAGCGGATTTTACTACACCGCCATTCTCAGCTACCATTCGCTGTTTTTCCTCTTCAATAAAAGGGGTGAGAACAGCCACTGATTTCTTCATTACACGGGCGCTTTTTACCACCTGTGGAAGAAACATTTTACCACTGCCAAACAGGTCGCCAACGATGTTCATACCATCCATCAGCGGGCCTTCGATCACATCCAGCGGACGAGGGTACTTCTGGCGGGCTTCTTCTGTATCACCCTCAATATAGTCGGTGATACCGTTCACCAGTGCATGGCTCAGTCTTTGTTCTACGGTGCCCTGACGCCATGTCTCGTCTTTCTCGATCACTTTACCTTTACTTTTAACCGTTTCGGCAAAGGCAATCAGACGTTCAGTGGCATCTTCTCTACGGTTCAGGATGGCGTCATCACACAGTTCACGCAGTTCAGGCTCTATCTCATCATAGATCTGAAGCATACCGGCATTCACGATGCCCATATTCATACCAGCCTTGATGGCATAGAACAGGAATGCGGAGTGCATGGCTTCACGCACCACATCATTACCACGGAAAGAGAAGGAGATATTACTTACCCCACCGCTTACGCTGGTGAGTGGCATCAATTCTTTAATACGGCGGGTAGCGTTGATAAAGTCTACCGCGTAGTTATTATGCTCTTCGATACCCGTTGCGATCGCGAAGATGTTCGGGTCGAAGATGATATCCTGCGGATCGAAACCTACCTGTTCTGTAAGGATCTTGTAGGAACGATGGCAGAAGCTTACTTTCTTTTCTTCTGTATCGGCCTGACCGTATTCGTCAAAGGCCATTACAACTACAGCTGCACCAAAGGCTTTACAGATCTTCGCCTGTTCGACGAATTTAGCTTCGCCTTCCTTCAGACTGATGGAGTTCACGATACATTTACCCTGCAGGCATTTCAGGCCGGCTTCGATGATAGAGAACTTACTGGAGTCGATCATCACCGGTATCCTGGAGATATCGGGCTCCGCTGCCAGCAGGTTCAGGAAGGTGGTCATGGCTTTTTCTCCATCGAGGAGGGCGTCATCCATGTTCACGTCCAGTACCTGGGCACCGTTTTCTACCTGCTGACGGGCCACTGAAAGGGCTTCTTCATAGAGCCCTTCTCTGATCAGACGGGCAAATTTCTTGGATCCTGTTACGTTGGTACGTTCACCAATGTTGATGAAGTTTGTCTCCGGCCTCACCACCAATGGTTCCAGACCGCTCAGGCGAAGGTAAGGTTGAATGATCCGGCCTGCCGGCGCGGCTGTTTCTATCGTATCTGTTGAAGTGATTGTATCGCTCATTTGAGTTACTGTAGTAATTGTAGGAATACCCCTGTTTATATGGTTTACGCCAATGTTTCTACCATTTCAGGCAGGCGTCTCGGACTCACTGTTTTTACATGTTCTGCAATGTGACGGATGTGGTCAGGCGTAGTGCCGCAACAACCACCCACGATGTTCACATATCCTTCTTTTGCAAAATCTTCAATGATATGAGCGGTATGATCAGGTGTTTCGTCATATTCACCAAATGCATTTGGCAGACCCGCGTTCGGATAACAGCTGACATTGCAGGCTGCAATCTGTGACAGTTCTGAGATGTAAGGGCGCATCTGCTCACCACCCAGTGCACAGTTAAGGCCTACAGAGAATGGTTTTACGTGCATTACGGAGATATAGAATGCTTCCAGTGTCTGACCGCTGAGGGTTCTTCCGGATGCATCTGTAATGGTACCGGAGATCATTACAGGTAATTCAGGTTGTGCGATATCGCTGAAATATTTCTTGATAGCGAAAATAGCTGCCTTACTGTTTAGTGTATCGAAGATCGTCTCGATCAGCAGAATATCTGCCCCGCCTTCATGTAAACCTTTTATCTGCTCATAATAAGCTTCCACTACCTCGTCAAAGGTAACGGAACGGAAACCCGGATTATTTACGTCAGGGGAGAGGGAGAGTGTTTTATTCAAAGGACCGATAGCACCTGCCACAAACCTTGGTTTGTCAGGGTTCTTTGCGGTGTACTCCTGCGCTGCTTTTTTAGCAATACGGGCAGCAGCAACGTTCATTTCAAAAGCCAGTGACTGCATGTCGTAGTCGGCCATTGCAATGGTAGTACTGCTGAATGTATTGGTCTCGATAATATCGGCGCCAGCTTCCAGATACTCTTTATGTATAGCTTCGATGATCTGAGGTTGTGTGAGACAAAGCAGGTCATTATTGCCTTTTACGTCGAGGTGATAGTCTTTGAAGCGTTCGCCTCTGTAGTCGGCTTCTTCCAGTTTATAGCGCTGGATCATGGTTCCCATCGCTCCGTCAATAATTAGAATGCGCTCAGCCGCACATTGGGATAATGATTTCATAATTGTAATACGTTTATTAGTTACTGTTTAATAATGCCCACAGGTCGAACAATAAACAAATCTACCTGCAGAAACTAATAAACAAATGTACTTAATAATTACCTTATAAAATAAGGCTTGGCGCGGATGACAGCCGCCTGACGAAAGGGTCAGTACGAAGCATCAGCTGCTTTTCATGTGGAGTGCTGATGGTATCTAAATGATTAAAAAGTGACTTCGAGCCATGGGAGGGGGTTCTATGGTTATTATGATGCCTATTTCCCACAAAAGATAGAAAAATTTGTTTTGATTTACAAAGTCTACTATATTTGTAGGGTAATAGGGAGCCACGCTCCCATAATGAGAATTACGATGCAAAAAGAGGTTCAACAATCGTTAGGGCACGTTACCACCCTGAACATGCTTCATCAAAACAACTGTTGTTATAACCAGCACTGTTGTTGCTAACCGGCACATTACCACCATTGACCGTTTAGTTTTTTAACCTGCATTAAATCATTATTGATATGAGTATTGCTGAGCATGTACACAGCTTGCAGCAACACCTGGCACAGTATGGACTGTTCCCGGTGCCTGCGGACGCCGATCGTGGAGAAGCAGAGGTATTTAAGATCTGCTTTCTGAATAAGTATGAGATGAAGAGATGGCAGGAGCTACGGGAAAGCGAGAAAGAAGCTGGTGAGGTGGACAAACACCATTCCATAACAAAGAAATAACCGGGGTACTTACCCGTCGGTATATAAGGCAGACCTGATACAGTCCGGAGGTTTATCTGTAGCAGGTTTGCCCGTAAAGAAAAAACCAACCATCAACCTTTTTTCATAACGTGGAATTACAGGTTAAACACACACGAGTGTTGTTCAGCACTCGTATCTTTTTAAGCAAAACGCTTAACATGGAATGGTAGCCATTCTATGTTAAGCGTTTTGCTTTATTGTATAACAAGCTGCTTTAATAGCGTTATCTGTCTGTGTTATTTCTGCACATAACTTTCCAGCGGAAGCCTGTTAGAAATAGATCTTGCCAGCGTCATTTCATCCGCATATTCAAGTTCGCCGCCAAAAGCAATACCACGGGCGATCGTAGTGATCTTACACGGGAATTCCTTCAGCTTTTTAGACAGGTAATAGATCGTAGTATCACCCTCAATAGTTGGGCTGAGCGCCATGATGATCTCGTCCACTCCCTGTTGCTGTACTCTCTCCACCAGTGAATAGATATTCAGCTGATCCGGACCAATACCATCAATAGGAGAGATAATACCGCCCAGCACATGATACACACCATTGAACTGTTGTGTATTTTCTATCGCCATTACATCACGGATGTTCTCTACTACACAGACCAGTGCCTTATTACGGGATGGGCTGCTGCATATACTGCATACTTCCTGATCAGAAACGTTGTGGCATACTTTACAGAATTTGATCTGCTCCCGCATACGGGTCACTACTTCACCAAACAGTTTCACCTGCGCAGGGTCCTGTTTGAGCAGATGTAACACCAGACGTAAGGCGGTTTTTTTGCCAATGCCCGGTAGCCGCGCAAACTCATTAACTGCATTTTCTATCAGTGCGGAGGAAAATATCATACTGTAAAATTAACTCAATTACGATTGATGTATTACGATTTGTCTGTTCCGGCAAGCCGGTTCGTAATTGCGCTAAAAACTGACCGGTACCTTTACTGCCCAGTTGGCCTTTATGTTCTCTTTCTTAGGGAAGCTGACCACTCTTTCCGGCTGTTTCTTCGGCGTACCGTAGTAAACGCCGCGATCCCATTTGCCATTATCATTTTCATCCATCAGTATCCATACTTCATATTCCCCGGGGGTAATACGCTTCTGGATCCATGAGCCACGTACAATTTTTCCGGAATACTTTACTTCCTTGTTAACAATGAGCTGGGCCACATAATGCATCGTATCGCTGATAGCTGCTTTTGAACTGTCACTCAGCGTGAGCGACACCATCACCTTGCCGTAATCTGATTCTTTTTTAGCGTTGAAGGTGATCGTATCTGACTTATTAGGTTGTAATCCTGTTGAGTCAGCAACAGATTCCTTCGGAATGATCAGTTCATACGGTTTACCCTCTTTCCAGTCGAAGTTGACATACAGTTTGGTACGGGTAGAGTCCAGTGTGGTGGTGAATTCCACCGGTGTATACAGTGTGTCCTGCGTGAGACTGATGGCCATACTGTCAAACTTCGTAATTGGATAGCTGAAGCTGATCAGTAATGGTTTTCCCAGTTCCTGTTTGTTGTCGGTCAGGTCAGGTGAAATGTTCAGGATGCGTTTTTTCTTTTTCTCTTTGTCTTTCTCCTTTTCCTTCTTCTCCGGTTCTGGTTCCGGTGCCGGCTGGTCTTCACCAGGCACGTCTTCCGGTTTCTTCAGAGTGCTGTCCAGCTCTGTGAATAACAGCATGGTAATATCGCTCAGATTCTGTTCGCGGAGATGTAGCAGACTATCATTGAAGGCAATCATTTCCTTCGGCTGATTGTACTGAAGATCCCTGTCTTCTTCTTTAAGTGCAAACAATTTGTAATCACCCGGGGCCATATTCCTGAACCAGAACGATCCATTGCCTTTGGAACGGGCAAAATACACCGGTTTTTCTTTGGACACGATAGAGTCAACGTTGCTCCGGTAGATCATTACCGCTACGTTACTATCGGGTTTACCTGTTTCTGCATCTATGATAAAACCTCTTACCTGTAAGGAATCCAGATAGTCGCCTGTAGAGACAACGTATTGAAAGTCCTGTATGGGGTTGTTTTCGTTATTATCCCGGATTGCGTCAGCAAAGTTGAATGTATAAGTAGTATTGGGCTGAAGGGTATCCTTGATCTCCATCGTTACTGTTCTCAGTTTGAACGTAACCGAAGGGGTACGTTTCAGAGTAGGAGATACGATCAGCTTTTCAAACACATTGTCTACCTGCACAAATTCGTTGAAAGTAAAAGAGACCTTTTTTGCCTTAAAATGAAGGGTAGAGTCCGGAGGATTAATGCCCATCAGCCTCGGCGCCAGGGTATCTTTCGGGCCACCGCTCGGAGGAACGATGTTAGCGCAGCCCGGGAGAAGATAAATACAGGCGCTTAGTATGATCAGCCAGTTGGCCCAGCCACGGAAAATATGATTCATCATTTAATGTGTTATTCCAAAAACCGGTTCCAAAGATCAAACTCCAATCAGTAATATCCAAATATACCGGGGAGCGGACACGGTCGGGCAATGGTAAGTTTTTGTTAAAGATCGGGGAGCGGCTGTTGCCGGAGGAGCTGACCGGGCCGATAGCCGGTTTCTGATTCGTCTTCTTCACTGAGGTCGTGCAGGGCTACATGCAGCTTATTGTCTTTTACGAAATTACACCAGACACAGTCCTTTTTGCCGCATCCGGTATAAAACTCCTTATTCTGGATCTTTGTCCAGGTGGATACGATCTGACCTGTTACCATCCGGACGTCTTCCGGTGTGATTACTACCTTTTCCCGGTGATAATGCCGCTGCTTGTTGGGTTCAATAAAGTCAAACTCCGTGCTGACCACCTGCCAGTTCTTCTGACGGTAGTTGTCCAGCAGGATTTTGTAAAATACAGCTTGTCGCCAGTAATCTCCCCCATGGGGGTGCTGCTGGTCTGGACGGACGAATTTCTGATATTCCCTGATGGTCTTTTCATAGTCGCCGGTTTTGTAGTCCACTACATTGACCAGATTGCCGTCAAATTCCAGTTTATCGATCTTTCCTTTTAACGGGACGCCGCTGACTACCACACTACGGATATTCCTTTCCACGCTGACTACCTTATTCCAATGTGGCAGCCAGGTTTCATAGTAATGATCGAGGATGTCGCGACCATATTCCAGTCTTCTTTCAAATGATTCGCGGGTGAAGCTTTCCCGGTTGCGCAGCATACTCCAGGTAAAGTCGCGGATGAATTCTTCTTTGGAAGGAAACTCGTAGCGACCGCTTTCCTGCATTTTCTGGAAGAGCTTTTCCAGTGCATAGTGTACAGCAGAACCGAATTCTGTGTTTTCAGAACGGCCGGAAGGCACGCGGACCAGATTTTTATAATAGAAACCCAGCGGGCAGTCGAGATAATTATTAAGGGCCGTCACGTTCATGACGAAGTTCGCCAGCAGATTGTCTATCAGTGGCTGGTCGGTCTTTGCTATTTCCGGCGCCAGCGCTGGTGCATAGTCTAATACTGCAAATGTGAATTGTACTTCTTCCGGGATGATCACCTTTTCAACCGGAAGGGTATGTTTATCCAGTATTTCGCTAACGAACAGACTGGGTTCCAGCGGTTTGCCATCCGTCTTGTATTCCGGATAACTGATATACAGGTGTTTCTCTGCGCGGGTGATGGCCACATAAAATAGCCGGCGCAGTTCCTGTTCATCGGTGCTGGTGACAGCTGTAGTAAAGAGTGTATCCGGAAAAGAGAAGCCGCTGTTGTTCTTCACTTTCTCTTCCCAGAGGTGTGCATTGGCGCCTGCTATGAACACATATTCAAACTCCAGTCCCTTTGCGCCGTGGGCAGTCAGCAGATTGATACCTCTCTCATTACCAGATACCTGTACCAATGGGATGGTGATACCATTGTGCCGCATCAGATCAACCATATCCATAAACGGCACGAGTGTCAGATCGGGGTTGCGATGTGTTTCTTCTTTGACGAAGTCGAAGAGCGCCTGCAGCACTTTCATCAGCCATGGTTTTTCGGGCGATTGCATGGCATAAGATAGCACGCCACATTCATTGATGATGGCTGCAAACAGCTGTTGCAAGGTCAGGTTGTGTGCATCCCGTATCAGCTTTTCCATCATTGCGGAGAAGTCAACAAGCGCCTGTTCAGGCGCTGCCGTGAAAAGCGTCAGATTGCGCGTATGCGCCCATTCCTGTAAATATTGGCGGATGGACGACTTTTCCCGATAGCCTTTTTCGGCCGCACGGATACTGATCTTCGCTACTTCTATCGCCGGAATATTATAAAAATCGTAATGCAGGATGGAGAAGAGCAGGTCATCGCCACTGTAAGGTGTGTCCACCTCACAGGCAAGGTAGCGCAGGAGGGACAGTACTTTACGGGCAAAAGGTACCTCAAATAGATTGATGCTGCGTTTGGAGTAGAAAGGCAATTGTTGCTGACGACAGTAACGGGCCAGTTCCTCTCCATATTTATTCTCTCTATAGATCACCGCTATGCTGCCCGGTGCAATCCCCTTTTCCAGCAGGCTGGCTATCTGCTGCGTAATATCGATCATTTCATCCCGGGGCGTATTGTAACGCCTGATAACCGGAACGGGTGATTGTGTGACGGGTATGGCTGCAATCAGTTGTTTGTCCAGTTCCGGAAGCTGGTTGACCAGCCGTGAATTGTCATTATTAGCGATCAGCGACATGGCCACATCGAGAATAGGCTGTACTGAGCGGTAATTGTGTGTCAGCACAATGGTGTGGAGGGTTTCTGCAAAGGTTTCTGCAAACTGGGCCATATTCTCAATACTGGCGCCCTGAAAGCGATAGATAGACTGATCATCATCGCCCACCACAAAGATGTTCGGGCTTTCCTGCGCTTCGGTAAGCAGTTGTACGAGGCGGTTTTGAGTACCGCTGGTGTCCTGATATTCGTCCACCAGTATATACTGGTATTTCTCACGGTAATCTGCTAACAGATCCGGATACGCTTCAAAGGCCTGTATCACCCAGTTGATCATGTCGTCAAAATCGTAGCGACCGGCAGCATGCATAAATGCCGTATATACAGGAAACTGTTCTACAGCGGCCTGCAGGCGGACCATTTTTTCTTTCTCCCGGGCGATCCTGTCCGTACGGACGTCTCCGCGGGAGTAGGCGCCGGCTGCTTTTTTGGCGATGAAGTCTTCCCTTGAGGGCAGACTTTCTATGTAAGTAGTGATGGCTTCATTGATATAAGCGACTGTCCAGCCTTCCTTTTTCATAATAGAAAAGAGCTGGGCAAGGTTTTTCATATCGAAGTATACATCACCTCTGTAGCGTTTGAGTGGATTGTCTTTGGTAAAGCCGTCAATGAGCTTTTTAAGCAACTGGATCTTTTCCAGTTCGGAAACAGGATCAAGGCTGTGTTTGTCGAACAGGGAGAGATTATCCTGTATGACTTCATTACAGAAGGAATGAAAGGTATGAATATTGACACGGTAAGCATCGGGGCCGATAAAGTCAGTCAGTCGTTTACGCATGGCCACTGTACCGGCATCGGTATAAGTCAGGCAGAGAATGTTTTGCGGCTGATAGTCGGTGTCCTGCAGGATCTTGCCAATGCGGGAGGCAAGAATCTGGGTTTTACCGGTACCGGGGCCCGCGATGACCATAACAGGGCCTTCCGTCTGGTCAACGGCCTGACGCTGTTGCCTGTTAAGGCGGTCATACATTTCCCTGAAATGCTGTTGGTATTGATCTCTTGACATGACTATATTTGAAGTCGGCTTACCGGCCAACAAAAACATACTATGAAGTTATGGTAAAAATCTATCGTTTACAGTATGAGCAGGTATTAAACACCAGTATGGATGAAGCCTGGCGCTTCTTTTCGCGTGCGGAAAATCTGGAAAAGATCACGCCCGCGTATATGCGTTTTGACATTACATCTCCACAAACGGATAAACCGGTATATGCCGGACAGATCATCACGTATATCATAAGGCCTGTGTTGGGCATTCCTTTGCGCTGGATGACGGAGATCACTCATGTGGTAGAAGGCAGGTATTTTATTGATGAGCAGCGGGAGGGACCTTACCGGATGTGGCATCACCAGCATCATTTTGAGGAAGTACCGGGAGGTGTGAAGATGACAGATATTGTGCATTACTCAATGCCATTAGGTATATTAGGTAAAATCGCCCATGCGTTGTTTGTGCAGCGGCAGTTGCGGGATATCTTTCGTCACCGGCAGGAAGCAGTGGAATCCGTCTTTGGCAGACGCTCATAACAAGAATATGTTATAACAAGAAATTGACGATTCGTAATTAATAGTTTATCTTAGTTTTCTCTTAAACCTATAACAATTTGCAGCAATCAGCTGTCCATATCGACGAGTACATCATCACCGAGCGCTTAATAGCAGGAGACCCCCGCACCCAGGAACGGGTGTATGATCACTATGGGCCTGCATTATACAGTATTATACTACAGGTGGTAGGCGATACCCGCAAGGCGGAAGATGTACTGACGAAAGTTTTCGTCCGGGTCTTCAGGAACATCCACGAGTATAAAGGATCCGGAAACACCACACTATTTGGATGGATGATGCGTGTAGCGCGTGAAATGGCTGTACAGGAAGCTGTAGACACCGAGAATGATCCTCTGGGCAATGAAGTAGCAAAGGCTGACAGCAATCTGCTACAACGATTTTCGAATAAACTGCCTGCACAAAGCCGGACTATTTTTCATTTATGTTATTATAAGGGACTACCAAAAGAAGCTGTGGCTCGTATATTAGGTATACAACCAGACGAGGTTATGAACCATTTGCGGGACATCATGGTTGAATTCAGAAAATTTTTAGGGGAATAATTGGATCTTAATCATTACATACAAAGCGGGATCATCGAAAGTTACGTACTGGGGATCGCCACAGTCAATGAGATGGAAGAGCTGCAGCATATGCGCCGGCTTTATCCTGCATTGAATGCGGAGATCATGGCCGTCGAACGCCGGATCGAGAAAACTGCACTCGCAGAAGCCGTATTCCCTTCTCCATATCTGAAAGAACGCATTTTCCAACGTATCAACTGGCGTGATGATCCTCCACCACCTCATGGAGATGATCAGTCCAGATATACCTTCATCAATATACAATCCAGAGACGGGCAGCATATCACTGTACACAAATGGTGGCGCCTGTTCTTTATCATCACTTTTATTCTTTCCAAAGTATGTTTATTCTTTGCGATCTATTACTACCTCAAGTACCAACAGTCGCAGGAGAGAAAGGCAGAAGAGAAACTACGGTTACATACAGAACAGGTCGTGGGCAATTAAGAATTGTTTCCTTTGATAGGTGAAATTACCTAATTGAGGAAAATAAAACGTTCATTATCAATGTTGTGCTTGCGCTGCATTGTTGTTACCACAATTTTTATTTGGAAATGAATTAGCTTATTTTGACATTTGAAAGCTGGAATGCAGTAGAAGGCACGTTGTTAAGAGAAAACTTTTCTGAAACCATTAGATACCTTATTGCCTTTGGATCTTCACGACTACATAGAAAGTGGCATTATTGAAAGTTACCTGCTTGGGTTGGCATCTGCTGACGAGGTGGCGTTATTTGAGCGTATGCGCAGTCTTTACCCGGAGCTGAATACGGAAGTTGCAACTGTTGAATACAAATTGCAAAAGATCATGGTAGATGATGGCGTGACTCCACCGGCAAAGGTCTGGAACAGAATTGCAGAACGGCTGACACCTCATCATAAAGAAAGTTATTATTCAAAAGCAGGCAGAAGGGGTGAAGCGGACGATCCGCTGACATATGTATTACAGCCCCGTAATAACACCATGACCGTCAGTATCTGGTGGCGTTGTGCGTTCATTGCCTTAGTCGTGGTCGTGATGGCGCTGACAGCCAGTACTTTTTACTTCTATCAGCAGTTCCGTAACATGGAAGAGCGACTGCTGCGTTTATATCCTGCCCAGCCACAACAAGTACAACCAGCCCGTCAATAAGGGATTTGGTACGTTTCTTGTTTTTTCCCACCTTGCGTCCCGTAATGCACTGCGTTACTGACAATTTAAACATCAAATTATTTGAACATGAAACACCTTACACTTGCAGTATTATGCCTGGTAGCATCTGTATTTGCCATATCCTGTAAAACACAGTCTGGCGCCACTAACACAGAACAGAGCGCCAGTGAAGGCTCTGTGAAGGGAAACTGGGTTATAACAGATATCACATTTGACGGTATTCCAAGAGGCTCTAAAGTGACAGTTTTTGACGAAGCGGCAGTGAACTGCTTCAAAGGTAGCCAGTGGATACTGCCAGCCAACAACAACGGTTCTTATACCTTGTCTTCTACAGAGGAAGGTTGTAATACGGCAACTCAATCCATTGTATGGTCTCTTTACAAACAAGGCGGTGGCAGCAGCTTCCAGTTTAAGAAAGTAGGCGGTGGTGTGAAAGCTAAAAATGTAACTGCCGGTTATCGCGTGGACGTTGCTTCACTGACCAGCACTACCATGGTTTGGAGAGCGGCTGTTAACTTTGAAGGTAAAACCGGTTATATCGTATATACCCTGCAGCGTTCATAGTACGTCAGGAGTATACGCTGAAATAAAAAACGCTTAAGATCTTATATGACAGTTGCTGTATAAGATCTTAAGCGTTCCTGTTTTCAGAAACATTTATCCAATCATGCCGGCATCAATATCGCCGGATTGTTCTCCTGCGTGCTGACGTGCATAACGGATGAATAACTGCGCCAGTTTATCCTGTTGGCCTTGCAGATAAATAAAGTGAAATTTCCTGACCAGTCTGAAATTCTTCAGTGGCAATATTTTGAATTCACCTGCTTCCAGTTCTCTTTTTACAGCATGTAGTGAGAGGAATGCTGCACAGGGTGCATGGTGCAGATAAGATTTGATACTTTCTGTACTACCCATGTACATGGCAATCTGAAGATCAGTGAGTTTTAGTTTTAGTCTTTTCAGTTCGTCTGTTATAACTTCCAATGTACCTGAACCCTGTTCACGCATAAGGAGTGGAATAGACTTGAGTTCATTGGCCCCCAGCGGACCTTCCCCGTAATCATACTTTACATTTCCGATCAACGCAATTTCATCTTTCGCAAACTCTACATATTTCAATACCGGATTTTTAGAACGGCCTTCTATCAGTCCTAGTTGGATAGTCTTGTCAAGCAGGGCTTGTTCTACCTGTTCCGTATTGCCGGAAATAAGAGAAGCGGTTACTTCTGAATAACGTTGATTGAACTGCGCCAGTAAAGGGGGAATAAAATACTGTGCAATAGTGGTGCTGGCACCGAGTGATAGCAGACCTCCCTGTTCATGTTTGAGCTGATTGATCTCGTATTCCAGGTTGCGATAACTGGTAAAAATATCATCTGCATGTTTGAGCATAATCTGTCCGGCACGGGTGATCTTGATCTTGTTGCCGATACGTTCAAACAATGCCATACCAAGTTGCTGTTCCAGTTCATGTATATGTTTGGTGACAGCCGGTTGTGAGATGAATAATTCTTCTGCAGCTTTGGTGAAGCTGAGGCGTCTCGCTACTGTGTAAAATACTTTTAGCCTGAAATCCAACATTGGCTAAATGTACGAATAAAAAAAGCGGTTATCCCACCGTGGTGAGATAACCGCCTTTGAAAAGTGTATAGCTGTTGATTATGCCTTTTTCTCTTCAGCTTTCTTTTCTTTATTGTCTTTGAAACGCTTGTCAGGAGTACCGTCTTTCTTCAGTGGTCCTTCTGGTTTCACGCCTTTAGCATCTTTGTTTTCTTTGAAACGTTTGTCAGGGGTACCATCTTTTTTCATCGGACCCTGTGCTTTACCATCTTTGTTTTCCTGATTGTCTTTAAAGCGTTTGTCCGGCGTACCGTCTTTTTTCATTGGTCTGCCGGTAGTGTCCAGTGCTGGCTTGTGTGCTTTCTGACCTGGTTTTTCTGCTCTGTGCTCTGCTTTTGTTTTGTCCTGTGTGCCTGTTGCCGGAGTCTGTGCAACTGCAATGCTAGCACCCATTAAGAATGCTAATACACCTGTAACGATCTTTTTCATCTTCAATGTTATGAATTTGAATGAAAAATTAGGGAATTTTTTAATAAGTAGACACGTTGACTAATAATATTTATTCCCATGTATTAACGTAGTGATTTGCAGTTCATTGAAACGTAGTTCCCGCAAGAGATTGCGTATTGATACGCTTGACAAACCCTTCCTGATGGTGTTACCTTTGTATCACCTGACAAAGTATAGTTAACCCCAAAAGTTTGATAACCCCATCACTTTATTGATGGTTAAAGAGTGTGAATGTTGAAGAAAAGCACAATTCGATTGTCTGACTAACATACAACCCCCTTTATTGATTTATGAGTCATCCTGTTAACCTTGATCAAAAAGGTCTCGCAATTGCGAGACCTTTTTCCTTTTAGTTAGTTTCTACCCACATACCGTTTTCCTTGATCAGGGAGATGAGTTCATCTACGGCGACTTCACTGTTGAGTCCTCGTTTGACTACCTCTTTACCACGATAGAGTGTGATCTTGCCTACACCGCTGCCGACATATCCGAAGTCGGCATCTGCCATTTCTCCGGGGCCATTCACAATACATCCCATGATAGCGATCTTCACGCCTTTGAGGTGATTGGTAACAGCTCTGATCTTAGCGGTGGTTTCCTGCAGGTCAAACAGTGTACGGCCACAGGAAGGGCAGGAAATATATTCTGTCTTCGAGATACGGGTTCTGGTGGCCTGTAATATACCGAAGGCGATATTATTTAATAATGTATGACCGGGAGCCTGTGTACCGGTAGCTTCGCTTACCAGCCAGGTACCATCTCCGAATCCGTCCAGCAGCAATGCGCCCGTTTCTGTCGCATAGTGTATCAGATGTTCATCAGACGAGGTGGCGTCAGCAAAACATTTCAATATAACCGGTTGCCGGATCTGGCGGTCCAGCAGGGTAATGAATGTACGTCTTACTTCCGGCATGGCGTGTTCATTGGAAGAGTGGAGACAGAGAACAATCGTATGATCATTAGCCATCTGCAACAGCAATGCTTCCGGCAGTGCAACACCGGAATTGTGATCGATAAAGTTGATCACAGCAGATCTGTCAGTAGCAAGGAGATATTCTTCCGCCGTGAACAGCGGCATGTACTTTTCCTTGTCTGCTGCGTCCTTCCAGATGTTATGTGGTACAATTACTTTCAGCGTACCGGGTAATGCGAAAGTCAGGAGTTCGCGGGAGAAAATATAATCAGCCGCTGCATCTGCGATATTCCATTTATCGGTATCAGCATTGTAATTATAACCAACAGTCAGCAGATGTTCAGGTGTGATATTGCTGGTGCTGCTGAAGTCAGCTACAACAACGGGAACCTGTTTGCCACCGATATTATTTACCGCAATACTTTCACGGCGTTTGTAATCGAAAGGAGAATAAGGCACCTGTTCAACCGCCGGGATAGGCGTATGATCAGCGCGGGTAGTGTAGCGTTTCACGAGGTCGCGGCATACAGGCAGTTCAAATTCCGGATCTTCTGTGAGGGATACGCGGATCGTGTCGCCAATACCATCTTCCAGCAGTGTACCAATACCAACGGCAGATTTGATACGGCCGTCTTCACCGTCGCCGGCTTCTGTTACCCCCAGATGTAGCGGGTAGCAATGACCCAGCTGATCCTGCATGGTATGTACGAGCAGACGGTAAGCCTGCACCATTACCTGCGGATTGCTGGATTTCATACTCAGTACGATGTTCCTGTAGTTCAGATCTTCTGCAATACGGAGAAATTCCATGGCACTTTCTACCATTCCCATTGGCGTATCGCCATAGCGGCTCATGATACGGTCGCTGAGGGAACCATGGTTGGTACCGATACGCATAGCAGTGCCGTGTTCCTGGCATATTTTCACCAGTGGAGTGAATTGTTTGCGGATACGGTCTATTTCCTCTTCGTATTCGGCATCAGTATATGTGAGTGTTTCGAACTTCTTTTTATCAACGTAATTGCCCGGATTAATACGCACTTTCTCTACAATACGGGCTGCTATTTCAGCGGCATTGGGCGTAAAGTGGATATCTGCTACCAGCGGAGTGGTATATCCTCTTTTGCGCAGCTCATTACGGATAGCCAGCAGGTTTTCCGCTTCCTTTTTACTGGGAGCGGTAATACGTACCAGTTCGGCGCCCGCTTCGATACAACGGATGGCCTGTTCTACAGTTCCCAGAGTATTCATGGTATCTGTAGTGGTCATGGTCTGAATACGTATCGGATTATTATTTCCAATCAGCAGGTCTCCGACCTTTACTTCCAAAGTGGCCAGCCTCTTATATTCTGTCAGTGAATTACTATATAGCTGCATAAAACAATTCCAAATATGGGGCAAAGGTAATGAATAGAATGGCGAATGAGTCAACTGTGCAAGGGGAATTGCATGGGATAGCCGGGGCGTATTTTCCCTTTGCTGATAGCCTGTAGTTTATGTTTCAGCAGGGTCCGGCTGAGTGGCGGAAGCAGGTCGGTGTACAATCTCCCCTGAATGTGGTCATACTCATGCTGAATGATCCGGGCATTCACGCCTGCAAAAGTAGCGGAATGATGCCGGAACTGCTCGTCCTGCCATGAGAGGGAGATGTGCTCAGGTCGGGTGACAAACGCTGATAATCCGGGGATGCTGAGACAGCCTTCTTCTTCCATGCAGGTGGAAATGCCGTAAGCGGTGATCCGCGGATTAATAAATACCTGTCGTAGTGGAGTGGCTTCCAGCCTGTTGTCAACCAGAAATAACCGTAAAGAGACATTGACCTGTGGGGCGGCCAGACCGACGCCACCGGTATTATCCAAAGTCTGCCACATATCAGCAATGAGTTGCGGTAGTCCCGGCGTGGAGGGGTTTAGTTTGGCAGTTTGCTGACGCAGGATGGGTGTGCCGTAGGCTACAATTGGTCTTATCATCTGTTTTTTGGGCAAAGAAAGGCAGGTATCAGGGAGAGAAATAGCATGTTTTGGACAGCTGCATGGGCATAGTATATTTTAGACATCTGTGCCGGGGAAATGGAACCGTTAGACTGATTAGGGTATCTTTACAACGATATGCCTGTAGATTTATTAGCACATATTTTCAATACCCGCTTACCAATGGTTCGGCCGGCGACTGTGCTGGCTGACATTATAGAAGGGTATTACCATGTCAGCTGGGATGGGCGGGAGGAAGATGTATGGGCGAGTCTGGACGGGAGCCCGGTATTGGTCTTTATGCTGAGTGAGCCCTTCAGCTTACATTTCAGGGGTGTACACAACCGGGTGTTCAACAAGGCATTTTTCTGTTGTTATGGGTTGCGGGGGACTTACATCTCTGATATGCCGAAAGGAATGCGGCTATTAGTAGTACGATTTACCAGCAGCGGATTGTTTCAATTGATGCAGCAACCATTGCCGACCAGTATGCCGGCAGCGCTTTGCGGAATAGGAGAGATCTGGGGAAAAGCAGGGGAGATGCTGGCGGAGGCGATCTGTCAGGATCCGGAGTCTTGTCTTGCAGGATTGGAGGCCTTTCTGATGAGCAGGTTGCCTGAATATACAACAGTGAATTATAAGTTACAGTCGGCAGTACAAATGATCAGCGACCAACGCGGACAGTTGTCCGTGTCAGATATCTGTGTGAGTTTGCGTGTGAACTATAAATGGCTGGAGCGCAATTTTATGCAGTGGCTGGGTGTGACCCCAAAAGCCTATCTGGGAAACATGCGTTTCCTGTATGCTTATTTCGGAATGATGAATGGGAAGATGGGACTGACCGGGATAGCACTGGAAAGCGGCTACTACGATCAGAACCATTTTATCAGAGATTGCAGGAAATATACGGGACGTGCGCCCTCGCAGATTACCAGTCTTTATCAACAGGAACAACCTGGCCTTTAGCCTTTTTCATTTTGTCCTGTAGTTTATTTTCTTCCTGTCCCAGTGCCTGCAGTAAGCGTTCGGCTTCCTGTTTATTCATTTTACTTGGCTGTGGTTCAGGTTTCTGGTCCTGCTCGTCTTTATTTTTGTTCTTGTCGTCTTTGTCTTTATTCTCGTCCTGTTTGTTCTTCTGCTGATCTTTGTTTTGCTGATCCTTATTCTGTTGGTCCTGTTGTTTCTTGTCTTTATTCTTATCCTTGTTATCTTTCTTGTCTTTGTTATCTCCACCGCCACCATTCTGTTTCTTCAGCATAGCCTGTGCATAGGCGAGGTTATAGCGGGCCTGTTCATCAGAGGGGTTCAGTTTCAGGGCTTCTTTGTATGCCTTGATGCTTTCTTCCCATTTTTTACCTTCCATGAAAGTATTACCGATGTTGTAGCTGGCGTCTGCTTTGCCTTCGCGGTTAGGCGCCATTTTGAAACTATTGGCATACTGAGAGCGGGCGTCATCATAACGCTTCTGCTCATACAGGGAGTTACCAAGGTTGTAGCGACCTTCTACGGATTGCTGGTTTACTTCCAGCGCTTTTTTATAGTTCGCTTCTGCGTCGGTGTACTGTTTGTTCTTATACAGGTCATTGCCCTTACGGATATATTTATTACCTGTCTGAGCAAAGGAATGCTGGCAGAGGCAGAGCAACAGCCCGGCCATGAGCGCCTGATATGTGAGTGTGCGTTTCGTCATGGTTTTTCTGTAGCGGTAACAACAACGTCAGCGCGTTTGCTGCGTCTGATTTCAGGAATAAAGAATTCAGCAACGAGCAGTATGAGGCTGATAGCCAGAAAATACTGGAAGTAGCTGTTATAATCTGTGAAGATGTTTTCTCCGAATTCTTTCTGCTCCATGCTATCGATCTTCTGTGTCAGTGAGTTGACAACTTCTTCGGTGTTATTGTCCAGATGTTCGTAGATGCCTTTACCGGCAGCTGCGATGGACTTCAATGCTTCTTCGTTCAGTTTGGAAATAACGGTATTTCCTTCTTTATCTTTTTTGTAAGTGCCTGTTTCAGGATCTGGCAGTGGAGAACCGGTTGGTGAACCGATACCGATGGTATTGATGACTACACCGTCTTCGAAAGCAGCACGTGCCTTTGAGATAGCAGCTTCATCATGGTCTTCACCGTCAGAGATGATGATAAGGGACTTATGTTTTCTTTCTTTTTTATTGAAGGCGTCATTCGCTACCTGTATGGCCTGTCCGATAGCGGTACCCTGCGTAGGGATCATATCAGGACTTACGGTAGTAAGGTACATTTTAGCAGCGGAGTAGTCGATGGTCAGGGGCATCTGCAGGTAGGCATTCCCCGCAAATACAACCAGTCCGACACGGTCATTATCCAGTTTGTCAGCCAGTTTTGATATCAGCTGTTTTGCTCTGGTAAGGCGGTCAGGTTTTACGTCACCAGCCAGCATACTTTTACTGACATCGAGTGCGATTACCACATCCACGCCCTTACGCGTGATCTTTTCCATACGGCTGCCCTTCTGAAGGTTTGCCAGTCCGATAGCGCCAAACAGAAAGGCGATAAAGATCAGCAGGAAGCGGAAAGTGAACCGACGACGGGAATAACCGGTGAATAATTTCTCTACAAGAACAGGATCACCGAGCTTACGAATAGAACGTCGTTTCCACCAGGATATACTGAGGAATGCAAGCTGCAATACCAGCAGTAATACCAGTGCCCATAAATATTCGCTGTGTTGAAAACGTAACATCATTCAATAAAGATTTCTGGAGCCGGTATAATTGGAAACCGGACACAAGGATCAAATATAATTTTTTTAGTACGTTTTATGCCATTTACAGGAATGGATTTAGGAGATTTTTAACGCAGAAGGAGAGGAATAAGTCATTTTCGGGGTAGCCGGACAGGAGGGTAGAGGATGATTGAAGGGTAGGATCAGGGGACAGGAGCTGGGAGATTATCAGGTTGTTAAGATGGACCTGACGTGGACTTAAGGTGGACTTGATACGGAGATTTGAAGTACTACTACTCAATATAGTAAAGGGTTTACCGGCTTTTGATTGACAGTGACAAGTATCTGTGTTTCCCATTGGCTTGCAGCTGTTTATGTTATTTGACTAAGGCAATTATATATATGGGTCATAAAAAGACCATAGTCTGGCAGGAAGCTAGCCTGTGCAACTATGGTCCTGTTTATCAGTGGCTGAGGTCCCTGTAAGGGAAGATCAGCAGCTTGTTATTTTCTGATCATTTTTCCGGTTCCTGACTGGAAGATGCAATTGCTTGACACAGGCATCTATTTCATTCCTTTGAAGTATCCGGCGTCTGCCAGTATGTTTCTGAGGATGTTCATGCGTACGGTACGCATGTCCAGTGATTTGTTTTCTGTTTCTATGTTCAGTACAAAGAAGCTTGGGTGGCCGTTTTCTTCAATCCAGCCGGTGATCCAGCCGATTGTTTTTGGTCCGGAGAAGCCCATACCAGTTTTATAGCTCAGCTCATACTCCGGTTTTTTCTCCATGAGCATTACTTGTCTGACATTTTGCATGGTCACTTTATGGAAAGGCAGCTGGTCGAAATACAGCTTCTTGACGAAGCCAAGTTCTTCGTCCGGAGAAATCTGCAGGGAGTTATCCAGCCAGAAGGTGTCGATCTTGCTGATCTTCATATTACCAAACTTGACAGTATCCAGCCAATGTTGCATAACTGGTTTGGTAATGCGGCGGGCTACTTCCTGAAAATAAGGCACGGCTGATACGCGAAAGGCCTGTTGCATGCTCAGGTCACGGTTCCACTCCGGCATATCGCGGGTAACGCCGTCCCATGGAATAACAAAGGAAGTATCTCTGATCACACCTGTTTCCAGACCTACGAGGGCATTGAAGATCTTAAAGGTAGAGGCAGGCAGGAAGCGTTGCTGAGAACGTTCCAGATTATATACTTTAAAGGTACCCTGACTGTTGTTGAACAGCATAAAGCATCCTTCCACCTTGTATTCGGCGAAGTATTTCTCCCAATTCTTTTCGTTTTCAACGTTATTCGGTGCGCAGGCGTTGGCCAAGAAGGCTATCAGCAGGAGTATCCAGCCAGTCTGTTTCATTATGCATTCTTTGTTTAGTGCTGCAAAAGTAGATATTTAGTGGTACAGCACGAAATGACAAAAGGATGCCATGTGGCATCCTTTTGCAGATCTTATATATAAGTAGTTATTTAATTACACCTAATTCCTTACCTACCTTAGTAAAGGCAGTGATTGCCTTATCCAGGTGAGCCTGTTCGTGTGCGGCACTGAGCTGTACGCGGATACGCGCCTGACCTTTTGCCACAACCGGGAAGAAGAAGCCGATCACATAGATACCTTCTTTCAGCAATTTGTCAGCAAACTGCTGGCTGAGTACTGCATCATATAGCATTACAGGAACAATCGGGTGATCACCGGGTTTGATATCGAAACCGGCTTCCGTCATTTTGGTACGGAAGTAACGGGTATTGTATTCCAGTTTATCGCGCAGGGCAGTAGTAGCGCTCAGCATATCCAGCACGGAGATGGATGCGCCCACGATGCTTGGAGCAACAGAGTTGGAGAACAGATAAGGACGGCTACGCTGACGCAGCATGTCGATGATCTCTTTTTTACCGCTGGTGAAACCGCCGGATGCGCCGCCAAGGGCTTTACCCAGTGTACCTGTGATGATGTCGATACGGCCCATTACATTACGGTATTCATGGGTACCGCGGCCGGTTTTACCGAGAAAGCCGGAAGAGTGGCTTTCGTCGATCATTACGATCGCATCATATTTATCAGCCAGATCACAGATTTTGTCCAGCTGGGCGATAGTGCCGTCCATGCTGAAGGAACCGTCTGTAACGATGATACGGCTGCGCAGATGGGCAGATTCCTGGAGTTTAGCTTCCAGATCAGCCATATTATTGTGCTCGTAACGGAAACGCTGTGCTTTACAGAGACGTACACCGTCGATGATAGAAGCATGGTTCAGGGCATCGGAGATGATCGCGTCTTCTTCATTGAACAGTGGTTCAAATACACCACCATTCGCGTCAAACGCTGCTGCGTACAGGATGGTATCTTCTGTACCGAGGAAGGAAGCCAGTTTTTGCTCCAGTTCACGGTGAATATCCTGCGTACCGCAGATAAAGCGTACACTGCTCATACCATATCCGTGAGTGTCAATGGCTTCTTTAGCAGCCTTTACCACATCGGGATGGCTGGAAAGACCCAGGTAGTTATTAGCACAGAAGTTAATAACGGTATTGCCGCCTACCTGAATTTCGGCGCCTTGTTCTGAAGTGATAACTCTCTCATTCTTGAAAAGGCCGGCCGAGCGTATGTCATCCAGCTCCTTTTGGATACGGGTAATGAATTTCTGGTTCATAAATAGCAGATTTTTGTAACCTGGTCAAAGTTATAGGATTAAAAGTATTACGAATCCCGCAGCTATACGGGCATTTGTCACGGAGCATCAAAAAGTTTGACGAGGTTGTAACATTTGGGGACTGCTCTGCGTCATAGTAATGTCTGCCCCTTGTCTCCCCAGCAGGATACTTCCTGAAAGGGGGACTGGCCGAAGGTTGAATTTCCGCGCTATTGAAATGGATGGCTGAGGCTATGCGGGAACTCTCCATCCGGAGTAGCGGGGCTGGCAGAACTGTAACGTACAGGTAAATAGTGTGTTAGAAGTGAGGAAGAGCGATAGCGCGTATTAATAATTGTCGGACATTAGCACTAAAATCCCGCAACACCCGGATGACGGAAAAGGAGTATAATCAATGCGTGGATCTGTACGCGGACAATCTCTTCCGGTTTATTGTTAAAAATTTAGACCATACTGAGGATGCCAGAGATGTTGTACAGAATGCGTTTGAAATATTGTGGAAGCACTGTAAAGATGTGCCTTTTGAGAAAGGCAAGTCATACCTGTTTACTGTAGCGTACCACAATATGATTGACCATGTCCGCAAAGTAAAGCGCATCTCTCTGGTGGATGAGTTTAAAGAGGAAACGAAGATTTCAGAGCAAAGGATCCATGATGCGAAAAAGGTATTGGAGAAAGCGCTGGACCGTTTGACAGATGTACAGCGTTCACTGATATTACTGAAAGATTACGAAGGGTACAGTTACGAAGAGATCGGAGATATCATGAAACTAAACCCTTCACAGGTAAAAGTTTATCTCCATCGGGCCCGGTTACATCTTAAGCAGTATCTGGTCAAAATGGAAAATGTGATCTAGTACAGATCTGGAGAATCGAGTAATATTGCATAATAATTATATGTCTTGATTTGGCAGTAAATATCAACATATCGAACTACGAAGAATTCCTGCTTAGCGCCATTGACGGTGAGTTGACAGGAGAGGAGCGTGCTGCGTTGGAGGCATTCATGGACCTTCATCCGGACATCCGGAAGGAACTGGCCCTGCTGGAATCGACTAAACTGTCGCCGGATACAAGCATGCAGTTTGATGCCAAAGACCTGCTATATCGTAAGTCTGATGTATTGTCAGCTACCAATTACGAGCGCTTCCTGCTGGATTATGTTGATAATGAGTTAAATACGACCGAAAGGACACAGCTGGAGGCATTGATCAGCCAGCATCCGCACATAGAAAAGGAGCTACGTCTCCTGCAGGCAACCCGTTTAACCCCGGATCCTGCTGTAACATTTGAGAACAAAGCATCGCTATACAGGAAGGAAAGGACAAGGGTTCGCCCTCTGTGGTGGTGGAGTGCTGCCGCAGCCGTGGTAGCAGGTCTTTCCTTCTGGCTCATTCCGGGCCAACGTTCAGGAGAACCTGCATCTGTGGCTATAAATCAGGTAAGGGTACAGGACAATTCGTCCTCTTCCGCAACACAACAGACATTACCCGTGCCGCAGGCATCGACGCCATCTGTTGCACAAAATGACAATCCGGTTCCTTCTCAGTCACAGGTGGCTGATAACATCACCAGTGATCCTGCCGGCAAGTTACCGGTAGCCACTGATAAAAACAGGAATACCGCTTTGTCAAACGCCCTCGCCCGCAACAAGGTCTCTGATAAGGAGGTAAACCGTCAGGCACCGGAAACCAACGAAGCAAAGCAGCAGGAGCCCGCTAACCATATTCCTGACACGAGAGCGGTCGCAATCGCCAAGATACCGCAACCGGCATCTACTTCCGGCGAGGTGGTGCAGCAACTGCAGGAAAAGAGTGAACAACAGGAGAAAATACTGGCTGAAAACGCAACCGTTATAGCAGAGAAATCGGCTGCTATGGCCAATGCGACCAAGATCAGTAACGCGGCACCAGAAGCCGCCAGTGCAGCACCGGCTAATGTGAAGGGAGAACTGGTGGTAGCGGTGACTATGAACGGAGACAGTAAACTGCTGAATGGGGTTGCTAATGTAGCCCGGTTCCTGTCCCGTAAAAAGAAATAATCAGGAAGAATGAATTTTTTTGATATGAAGTGTAAAGCTTTACGCTATTTATTGTTACTGCTTATTGTAAGTGTAGGTGCACAGGCCCAGACTGCAGACAGTCTTGTTGAGACGTTCCAGGTAAAAGGACTCATCATCATGAAGGGAAAGGATGCAAAAGGCAAACGTATCTTCAGGGTTTACAATGACACCGCCTATGCGAAAGAAAAGTTGAAGAAGAACCTGCAAACCAGATGGTTTGTCGTGGATCTCGGCTTTAACAACTATATCGACCGCAGCGATTATGGCGGAGCGGTAGCATTATCCTATTACGCAGCACCCAACGGCTATGCTGACAGTTACAGTAAATCCTATACTTATTCTGCTGCCGGCCTCAATACCCTGGCGCCCCGCGGAGGAAGTGCACCACTTACACCTTCGGAGTTCAAGCTGATTACCGGAAAGTCCATCAATGTCAACATCTGGCTTTTCCAGCAAAGGCTGAACGTCTACAAGCATAAGTTAAACCTGATCTATGCGCTGGGTGTCGAAATGAACAACTACCGCTTTGCGAGAAATATCACTTACGTACCGGGTTACCCGACTGAGATCGTAAGAGATAATGTTAACTTCTCTAAAAACAAGTTGTTTGCTGAATACCTGAGCGTACCGCTGATGCTGAACTTTAACAGTAATCCGGCCCGTCCCTCCAGAGCCTTTAAAATGGGCATGGGTGTAATGGGTGGTTATCTTGTGAAAGCCAGAACCAAGCAGATCAGCAGAGAAAGAGGAAAAGAGAAAAAAGTAGATGACTTCAACCTGAATAAATGGAAGCTCAGCCTTACCGGAGATATTGGTTATGGACCTCTTAAACTTTATGGTAATTTCGCGCTGACTCCTTTACATGATTATGGCCTGGAACAGTATCCTTTCTCAATAGGGATACGTTTTAATAGCTTTTAGCGTTTTTTGGGGGATCAAAATCTAAGATGTATGCGTTCTTTTATTGCCTTTCTGGCCTGTACCGGATTTATTGTATGGGCTCATTCATGTGAGAAGAGAATTGTGGGGGTTAAAATTTATGGACACAAACCCGGGGTTACTGAAAATGAAGACGAAGTCCGTTATTCGTCCTTTGATCAATCACATGAGCACCCTTTACTGTTAGCCAATATACAGACACCTGTTGCCCTCGATGCACTGTTTGTTAATGTTCAGTATGGCCCCACTTCGGAACTGGACTGGAAGAAATAGTCCATTGCTCATTTTTTAGTTCCATTTAACAAATTACTGCCCGGACACATCCGGACATTACCATTATATTTGGTAATGTTTATTTTATTTTCAAAAACCAATTCATGAACCTCATTCAAAAAGCAATCTGCTTATTGCTGCTGGCCTGTTCTATGTCCACAATAGCAGGAGCACAACAAAAGAAGTACGAATGGAAAGAGGGCACATCAGGAGGATATACCTATAAGTATATCGTAAATGATCCGATGAAAGCCCGCTTTTACACGCTGAAAAACGGACTCACTGTTATCCTGTCTGTCAACAAAAAAGATCCACGTATTCAGACGCTGATCGGCACACGTGCCGGTAGCAACGACGATCCGGCTGATCACACCGGTCTGGCACACTACCTTGAACACCTGCTGTTCAAAGGTACCCAGCAGTACGGATCACTGGACTGGTCGAAGGAAAAACCTTATCTGGATCAGATCGAAGGGCTGTATGATACTTACAATCATACAACCGGTACTACTGCCCGCAATGCAGTGTATCACAAAATTGACAGCGTATCCGGTCTGGCAGCGAAGTATGCCATCGCCAACGAGTATGACAAACTGATGTCAGGCATGGGCGCTCAGGGTACCAACGCACATACCTGGGTAGAAGAGACCATTTATGAGGAAGATATCCCTTCCAACGTAGTGGACAAATTCCTGACTGTGCAGGCAGAAAGATTCAAAGACCCGGTGTTCCGCCTGTTCCATACAGAACTGGAAGCCGTGTACGAGGAAAAGAACAGAGGTCTGGACAATGACGGTCGTAAGTCTTACGAACTGATGTTATCTACCCTGTTCCCGACCCACAACTATGGTCAGCAGAGCACCATCGGTACCGTAGAACATCTGAAAAACCCTTCCCTGAAGGCAATCCGTGATTTCTACAACACTTACTATGTACCGGGTAACATGGCGGTCGTAATGGCCGGTGATCTGGACCCTGATCAGGTGATCAGACAGGTGGATAAAGCGTTCTCTTACATGCAGGCTAAACCTGTAGTAAGCTACAAAGCGCCTGTTGAGAAGCCAATGACCACGCCAATCGTAAAAGAAGTATTCGGTCCTGACGCTGAAAACGTAATGATCTCCTTCCGTATGCCCGGCGCACTGGATGTAAAATCCACTGTACTGCTGTCTGTTATTTCTGAAGTAATGAACAATGGCAAAGCCGGTCTGTTGGATCTGAACATCAACAAACAGCAGAAAGTACTGAAATCAGGTGCCAGCGTAATGGGATGGAAAGACTATTCCGTGTTTATGCTGAACGGTACCGCCAAACAAGGCCAGACACTGGAAGAAGTAAAAGACCTCTTACTGGGTCAGCTGGATATCCTGAAGAAAGGAGAGTTTGACGAGTCAATGGTAAAAGCGATTGTAAACAACGCGAAACTGGCTGAATTAACCGGTCTGGAAAGCAACAGCACCCGTGCTAATGCATTGATGGACGGCTTCATCAAACACAAAGGAAAGAACTGGGTAACCGACGTTTCTTTCGTGGATGATATGGGCAAGGTAACCAAACAGCAGATCGTTGATTTTGCCAATAAATACTTCGCAAACAACTACGTACTGTTGTACAAACGTAAAGGCGAAGACAAGAATATTCAGAAAGTAGAGAAACCTGCTATTACACCGGTGGAAGTAAACCGTGAAGCACAATCTGCTTTCCTGAAACAGGTCAACGAAATGCCGGCTGCGGCTATTCAACCAATGTGGCTGGATTACGATAAAGATATTCAGAAAGGTAAACTGGGTGCTGCTGATGTGCTGTACGTACAAAACAAAGACAACGGTCTCTTCCGTCTGTACTACCGTTTTGATATGGGTAGCTGGAACAATAAACTGTATCCTCTGGCAGCACAGTATCTTCAGTTCCTCGGTACTGACAAGTATAGTTCCGAGCAGATCAGCAAAGAGTTCTATAACATCGCCTGTAATTTCAATGTTTCTACCGGTACAGACGCAACTACACTCAGCGTTACAGGTCTGCAGGAAAACTTTGATAAAGCAGTGAGTCTGTTTGAACACCTGCTGAAAAACTGCCAGCCAAATGAACAGGCACTTACCGCATTAAAAGGACGTATCGGAAAGAGCCGTTCAGATGCAAAACTGAATAAGGGTAATATCCTGAAAGGACTTGCCAGCTATGGTATGTATGGTGCTAAAAACCCATTCAACAACCAGTTGAGCCAGACAGATCTGGATGGTGTTACTGCACAGCAACTGACAGACCTCCTGCATGGTTTGCCTGAATATCAGCATATGGTGATCTATTATGGTCCGCAGACCTTAGAAGCTGCTATTGCTGCTATCACTAAACAACACCAGATATCTGCTTCACCAAAAGCAGTACCTGCGCCGGTGAAATTTGATAAGATTACACAGGATAAAAATCAGGTGTTATTTACTGACTATGACATGGTACAGTCAGAAGTGAACTGGATCAGAAACGGTGGTACTTACAATCCTGAAACAACTGCACTGGTAAGCGTGTTTAACGGTTACTTCGGCGGAAACATGGGTTCTATCGTATTCCAGACTATCCGTGAGTCAAAAGCACTCGCTTACTCTACTTATGCTTACTATGCGGTGCCTGACAAGAAAGACAGCCGCTATTCTATGATCGCATACGTAGGTAGTCAGGCAGATAAGATGAATGATGCGATCGGTGGCATGAATGAACTGCTGAATGAGATGCCTCGTTCTGATAAAGGTTTCCAGACGGCAAAACTGAGTCTGAAACAAGATATCGAAACCGAGCGTATCACACAGGATGGTATCATCTTCAGTTACCTCGCTGCTAAAAAGCTGGGACTGGATACGGATTATCGTAAAACTGTCTATGCACAGATCGATGGTATTACCTTCGACAATGTGAAACAGTTCCATGATCAGAACATTGCCAACAAGCCTTATACTTATTGTATCATGGCTTCAGAAAAGAAAGTAAATCCTGACGATCTGAAGAAGTATGGCGATGTGAAAGTCGTTACACTGGAAGAGATTTTCGGATACTAATCATATAGCGGTATAGCCGTTTTTTTTAAGAACCGTCCGGTTCCGTTCAGCTGAAAGTTGAACGGAAATTCCGGATGGTTCTTTATTTTTGCGATCTATTTTTTTACGCGCTGCAATAATGCATTGACAGCCAACGTTAACTAAATTGCAAAATCCCTGTGAAAATGAATCGCTATTGCTTGTTGATGCTCCTGGTGCTGACTGTGACCGTATCAGGATTTACTTTTAAAGGAGGTGACGAAGATTATCTGTATGAAGTGAAATTACACCCTGGCAACATTGATCCTGATAAAATATTTTTGTTGGTGGACAAGAGTGATTACCGGATGTACTTATATGAGGATGTTACCTTAAGAAAAATTTATAAAGTAGTATTTGGTAACAAAGACCAATCAGATAAGAGACAAGAAGGAGATCGCCTGACGCCTGAGGGTACATTTCATATACTGAGTAAAAGAACGGACAAACTCTGGAACCGTTTTATGCTCCTCGATTATCCGAACGAAGCTTCCTGGAATAAATTTCATGAGTTACAGAGTGCAGGCGCATTGCCAGCAGGTGCTACCCCGGTGGTGGTATTGGTATACACGGTGTAGAATGGAACTCCGGTATACGTGACAATTACGTCGAAGGACGCATTAACTGGACGCTCGGATGCGTGAGTATGAAGAATGCCGATGTCAGTGAACTATACGATATTATCAAAGTAGGAACACCTGTTGTAATAAGACGTTGATCCCTGTATTGCACATTGCAGTGTGTCTTATTACCTTTATTATAAGCAACGAATTCGAAGATCTTACATGCTGAATTTTGATGAACAACAGTGCCGTTTTGGCCTCATGCCGGGAGCATTGTAGTGATGTCTGGCCTATGGTCTGGCATCATGAACTATCATAAAGGCGGGTATTGGTCTTGTGAGGCACACTTCATTCGGGTGGAGTGTGCTTTTTTTTATGTCATCTATTGCAGGAAGCTTTTAACCGCTGCTTTCCATTTCTCTCCCTCATTACGGCAGAATGACTGATGACCTGATTGCTCAAAGATGATCAGCTTCTTTTTACGTGTGCCCAATTGACGATAGACACTGGTGGTTTCCTGACGGGTCACCCGGTTATCTTTTGTACCCCAGCATACAAGGGCCGGCATATTAATACTTTGGGCATAATCAGAAGGATTATGGCTGAATCCCCAGAAGCCATTCTCAATACCACCCCAGAAGGTGAGCAGTTCCGCAAGTGGCGTACCCGGCAGACTCACTGCACGCATTCTCCCTTTAACAGCATCTGTAAGCCTTGCAAAGGAGCATTCAAGGATAACCTTATCAGGATGCAGATGATAGGTCGGAACAGCCCTTAAAATAGCAGCAGCACCCATACTTACTCCCCAGAGTACAATGTGTTTTTCTCCTTTCTGCTGTACGAAGTTATAAGCCAACATTACATCTTCAGCCTCTTTATAACCGATAGTACAGACATCACCCTGACTATTACCGTGTGCGCGGAAATCCATTAACAGTGTATTATAACCAAGCTGACGGAAATAAGCCGCTTCAGGGATTGGACCATCTTTACCGCCATTGTAACCGTGAAAGAGAATGACAGTACCTTTTGCATTTGATCGCGGGATCCACCATCCTTCCAGTTCAAGACCGTTGGAGGTTTCCACATGTATCGTTTCGTAAGGGACTTCCGGTTTGTGTCTGATAGAAGACTTCGAAAGACGTACACCTAACAGCACCATCTTAGCTTTTTCGAAGATACTCATCTGTTCCGGTTGCTGGTGTTTGTTGGCAAATGCGCCGGCAGCATAAAAGTGAGTGAATTTCCACGCATGGAATGCGGCCACTATATTCAACAGGAGAAACAAAACAAGAAAAATCCGCAGGGTACGTTTCAGCAACTTCATGGTGTAAAAGTATAAAAAGCGGATGTATCATTTCAAGGATACACCCGCTTTTATCATGAAAGTATATATGTTTAGTAACCTGCGTTCTGAATCATACCGGGATATACCTCCAGTACGGACATCGGAATTGGCAGGTGTATGTGATGGTCTTTATACCCTTTATCAGTCAGTACCTGTGCGGCCTGATTGGTTAATACTAAAAATGCATAGCGGAAACCTTCGCGATATAGTTCTTCTTTGTAGAGTAAGCCTAATTCTGCGATTGCCTCATCCATATTTTTCAGATCGAGGGCCGGTTTTTTACTACGTGCACGGATCGTATTAACAGCGGTCTTGATATCGGCCAGTTCGTTTGCCATTGCTTTACCATAACCTCTCAGTAACCACGCTTCTGTGTAGCGGATAGTTGGAAGGAATTTATATACAACATTATTACGAACGAAGTAGTTGATAAATGGACTCTCACCTGTTCCGAATACGGGAATATTCAGAATGATTTCATGTGTAGCAGGTGTAGTGAAAACGGTGCTATAATCAACCAGTTCATATGCCTTTGAATTAATCACCGCATCAGTATGTGAAAGGATAGATTCGATATCGCTTTCCTGAAAAGCTAATCTGGCCAGTAACATATGTGCTGCATAACTCGTAATATATCCGGTTGTGCTAGCAGGTGCTATTGCCGGCAGCGTAGGAAGAACGGCGTTCAGCTCTGCTTTGATGAAGGCCCTTGTTTCTTCCCATGAAGCGCGTTTTACATCGACGCCCATTTTAGAGTTTTTAAGGATGGGCAGCTGACCGAAATAGGTGTGCAGTTCGAGATTAATGAACGCACGGTATACTCTGGCTTGTGCGATCATGGCGGAGTTGTCACCACTGATCTGTTGCAGACTTGAAAGTATTTTATTCAGCTCCAGTATGTTGTCAATATATGACGTCCAGATATAGGCGCTTGCTGCTGTATTGGGATTGAAAGTGAATTTGTCATAGGGACATAGATCATTCACGAAATTGCAGTCAGCATCATCGCTGAGTACACCATCCAGCATGGTGAGCGCTGTATGTACGGTGCCAACACGGCTGATGACGGTATACAGTGCACTTTGTGCCTGATCTGTCGTTGTATAGAGGGTAGATTTTGAATTCGATTTATAACCGATAATAACCTCCGCTCTGGCATCACCATCTTTTTTGATATCATAAGTGAGGAACGGTATTTCGGCAACATCGTCAGCGGAGATCATCATGTCTCCATTCAGGTCGCTGAAACGGAAGTCACCCGGCATTGCGCCTGACTGCAAAGGAGTCTGTGGATTTTTAATCTCTGTTTCTGACTGAAACAGGGTGTCTGATACCATTGTGTGACCGGTACCGTCATTCCATATATTGGTCATTTCGCCTTTGAAGGCCAGTATGAAATACTTACCGGGCGTTACATCCATAAATACGGCACTGCCTGATTCACCCGTAGTAGCAGTGTAAGCTGGTTTTGCCTCGAGATAGTCCTTTTTGGATGCAAACAATTGCACTTTTGCCTCGCCGGCTTCTCCGCCTCTTGGATGTGCTACATCCCATCCGGTGGCATCCCATACTTTGACGACCAGATCAGGCACTTCTACAGGCGGTTCTGGAATGGGCTTATCTTTTTTACAGGCCCACAGGCTGCATAACAGTACAGGAATGAGGATTTTTTCATGGAAAAATTGTTAAAGTTGGGATAATGGTCTTCGTCCGGTTCTGAATGTTTCGTTCGCAGGTTAATATGGTCCGCTCGGGATCTTTACTACGCGGTTTCCTGGGCACAAGGATACAAAAAAGGGCTGAATATGTCAGCCCTTTTTATAATGTGAGTGTTAATAACTGTTAAAGTCTGCTTCTTTTGATCTCCTCCACAACGGCCGGATCGAGCAGGGTAGAGGTATCACCCAGATTGTCCAGTTCTCCTTCTGCGATTTTGCGGAGGATACGGCGCATGATTTTACCTGAGCGGGTCTTAGGTAAACCACTGACGAACTGGATCTTATCCGGTTTGGCGATTGGACCAATGATACGGGATACTGTCTGCAGAATGTCTTTTTTAGTCAGTTCAGGATCATGGGTCTGTCTTTCAGTGATCACATAAGCATAAATGCCCTGTCCTTTGATGTCGTGCGGATATCCTACAACAGCGCTTTCTACGACGCCGGCGTGCATGTTGATGGCATTTTCGACTTCGGCTGTACCGATACGGTGACCACTTACATTGAGTACATCGTCTACGCGGCCGGTGATGCGGTAGTAGCCATCTTCATCGCGGAGACAACCATCGCCGGTAAAGTAGAGATTATCGTATGTAGCGAAGTAGGTGGTGCGACAGCGTTCATGATCGCCATAGGTCGTGCGCAACATACCCGGCCACGGGAACTTGATACAGAGGTTACCATTGACATTATTGCCTTTGATTTCTTCTCCTTTTTCGTCTACAAGGATGGGTTGGATACCCGGCAGCGGAAGCGTGGCGTAGCCCGGTTTTTCTTTGGTAACGCCGGCAATAGGTGTGATCATAATACCTCCGGTTTCAGTTTGCCACCATGTGTCAACAATCGGACAACGTCCTTTACCGATATGATCTTTGAACCAATGCCAGGCTTCCTCATTGATAGGTTCACCAACACTACCCAGTTTTCTGAGAGAGCTGAGGTCTTTATGATTTACCGGACCAAGACCGTATCCCATCAGACTGCGGATGGCGGTAGGAGCGGTATAAAGAATATTTACACGGAATTTATCTACGATAGACCATAAGCGGCCTGCATCAGGATAAGTAGGCACACCTTCAAACATCAGGGTGGTAGCGCCGGCACTGAGCGGACCGTAGATGATATAACTATGACCGGTGATCCATCCCACATCGGCGGTACAGAAGTATACTTCGCCGGGCTGGTATTGGAAGGTATTTACAAAAGTATAGTTTGCGTATACCATGTAGCCACCGCAGGTATGTACAACTCCTTTAGGTTTACCGGTAGAGCCGGAAGTATAGAGGATGAAGAGCATATCTTCCGCATCCATTTCTTCAGCCGGACAAGGAGGATTTCCCATGGTTTCCACCTGTTTGATCTCATCTTCCCACCAGAGGTCACGTCCTTTGATCATGCTGACAGGCGTGCGGGTGCGGGTACATACGATCACCTTTTTAACAGAAGGGCAGCCAATAAGAGCATCATCGATAACAGATTTGAGCGGAATATCTTTATTACCACGGAATGCACCGTCGCAGGTGATGACCAGACTGGCCTGTGCGTCCTGAATCCTGTCAGCAATAGACTGTGCACTAAAGCCGCCGAATACTACTGAGTGGATCGCGCCGATACGGGCACAGGCAAGTACTGCGATGGCCAGTTCGGGGATCATACCCATATAGATACAAACGCGGTCACCTTTCTTTACACCATTGTTCTTCAATACATTGGCGAATTGGCAAACTTTATTATAAAGATCACGATAAGTAATAACGCGGTGGTGTTCTTCCGGATCGTTAGGTTCCCAGATAATAGCGGGTGTATTTCCCAGAGTACCGAGGTGACGGTCAAGGCAGTTTTCGGTAATATTGAGTTTACCGCCAGTGAACCATTTAACATCCGGATCTTTAAAATTCCATTCCAGTACCTTATCCCATTTACGGCGCCAGTAGAAGTGATCAGCCACATTTGCCCAGAAGCCTTCCGGGTCCATAACACTCTGCTGATAATTCTGTTGATACTCTTCTAAGCTCTTGATCTGATACGGATAAGCCATAGCTGCAATCAGTTTTTGTTGGTCAAATTAAGTAACGTGTTAGCAATCTGCAGCTTAAATTTAATAAAATTGGGCAATAGTCAATAACAAACCTGTTCATGTTCTCATAGGGCCAGGAATGGTGTCTTTAGCTGGTCTGAAGGGGATCCTGGAGTTAGCATCTAAATGGCATAGGTTATGAAATACAGGTGTTTAATTAATCTTTAGCTGGCTTTTTCCTGTATTTCCCGCAGTACTCCCAGAAACCCTCAAATACTTCATCGAGTACCGCAATGATCTTTTCTTTTTCTGCATTGCTGAGACTGGGTGTGATCTTTTCACTGTTGAGGCTACCGGGCCTGATGGCAGTACGCATTTTGCGGTAAAAAGTGGGGATGCTCCATGAACATTCCTCGCATACGCGCTCTCGGAAGTAGATCGGGAGATTGATCATCCTTGAATGCACATCCTGTAACAAATTGATTGGTTCAGGTGCGGAAGGCATCTTCTTTTTCATGTCGAATGTTTTTGATTTAATGTGATAATGATTAATTGAGAGTTTCTTACCACTATAACAATAATGATTGTGATGTAAGCAAATCTATTTATAAATATTTTATTGTAGCAATTTTTAATTAAATATTTTTCTGAGTACTTGTGTTATCCTAATTGATTGTTAAGTAGTTGGTTACAATCGATTTCTGTGAATGAAAAAATCTCCCTGTCAATACTTCTCATTGAAACACAATATGTACGGATTTGTTAACTATAAAGCAGGTGTCAATTGTATTATCGCGCTGATAACTATATTGTCTATATGAATTTCTAATTATGGCATTGAAATGGAAATTATTATTATATTGTATGAATTGCACACCAGCGCAAACCACTGTTAGTAAAATATAGCATACATGTCCAGGTTAATCCACATGGGCCAGCGCCTTAAACAAATATTAAAACAGAAGAAAGTTAAGATAGTAGACTTCGCAGACATGGCTGGTTTCACCAACCAGATTGCACATTACCATTTGCGTAAGAGTGATATGAAGCGGAGCACATTAGAGAAATTCTGTGAGATCATCGGTGTTACACCGGAAGAGTTTTATGAATGGAACAGCAGCCCTTCGGTAAATGGAGAGAAAGGGGCAGAAAGTACAATATTGCATCACGGCGGCCGGCTGATGGAGCTGATAGGAGAGCGGGGATTGAATAAAACCAGACTGGCTAAACGTCTTGGCATGAGTCGCAGAACGATGTACAATCTGTTTGAAAAAGAAGTGTTCGGCGCAGAAGAGCTGGACAGAGTTGTAAGAGCTTTGGAGATGACAAGCACCAGTTTCCTCCATCCCGGCGCACTGGAAGACGCGCGTCAGGCTGAAAATGACGAAATGCTCGCGCTCAGAGAGAAGTACTACAAGCTACTGGAAGAGCATAACATGTTATTGAAAAGCTATTCATCCCTCAAAGAAGGACTCGAACTTGCCAAGAAAGATATTTTACAATTACGTAAACAAGCCCGTTCAAAAAAAGGCTGATACACGAAAAGACACAACTAACTATCTCAGTACACCCAGACAATATTCCACCGACGATTAACCCATAACATCCACCATGTGATTTCCGGGGTTTTTATCGAATAGTAAAATTGTTATAGTTTTACGTGTATTACTATTATGATAATCAAGTTATCATAAATCTTTTTCGATGAATTATCTGCCGAATGCATTTGATCCTCCCGTATGGTATCTGGTAATGCCCGTTTGTGGTGCCGGAGAGGAAGTCTTTACCCGGAAAAGGTATGCTGATATTGTAGCTGCAAAGCTGAATAATGATCAGCACCATGCACTGGTGAAAGTAGAAGATTATATGTTCCTGCCTTCGTCCATTCACATCATAATACGTGAAGGCGCACTCACTCTTGACCTGTGGTGGCAACCATTTATGGATGCCGTCATGGAAGAGATTCGTCTGCAGGCGCCGGACGAAAAATTATCGTGGTGCAATAATACCTGCGAACGCATTGCTGATGCTGATGCATTTGAGCACAGGGCATATGAAATGCTCTTCCTGCCCGTATGGAAAGGCCTGGCCACAGACCCTGAGGGGTACGCCTATAATAGTGTCAATAACAGGGCAAAGATCGACTTACAATAAAAGTCCTGCCACATCCTGCCAGTTGTCCACTCTCTTAAAGTCAGTTACATGCACGTTATGTGGTGCCGTGTACATTAATCCCTGTCCCTTAAAAGGCTGCAGGTTCTTCACATGGTCGTCTATCATATAGTCTGCCTGTACAATCGTTTTGGATCCGCAGAAAACAATGTTCTGCCATGTAATGAACGGATAATGCTCCGCCAGCCATTCTACCTTCTCCGGAAGTGATGCCGGAAATTCCATAGCCGCAGATACTATAAACACCTCATGCTTGTCCTGTAAAGCCCTGATCACCTCCTGACTGTCCTTAATCACCGGCTTGGTTCTGAAGAAACCCGGCTCAAACAGGAAAGACCTGATGATTTCCTTTTCATGTGGGAAACCCGTGGTTTCCGGTTTGCCATATAATGCGTCCCTGTCTACCTGTACACCATAACGTTTCGCATACCAGTCAATCATCTGCTGCGTGGTATCTGCCATAACACCGTCCATGTCTATTGCAATTCTTGCCATATTTTGCTGTTTTCTGCAAAGTTATTCCTTTTTCTGAGATTAGGTAGCATAAAATTGCAAGAAGTTTCTTATTTTTGCTGGAAATTGCAAGAATATGCTGAAAGAAGAGCGCTTTGATTACATTCTCAGAAAGTTGCAGGCAGACCATAAAGTGCTGCACACAGAACTGAGTAATGATCTGCAGGTATCAGAAGATACTGTGCGGCGCGATCTGGAGGCGCTGGCTCAGAATGGTCTGTTGATCAAAGTAAGAGGTGGTGCTATTCCTCATTCTCCCCACCCATATGCCTTTAATGAACGTATCGGTATCCATGAAGACGATAAGAAAGCCATTGCCGCCAAAGCATTGTCTTTCCTGCGCGATGGCCAGACCATTATCATGGATGGAGGTACTTCCACATATGCGCTTACCAAACTGTTCCCTCCTTCTTTGCAGCTGACTGTAGTTACCCCCAGTATTCCAATCGCAATGCAACTGATGGAGCATCCGGGGGTAGACGTCATCCTGACCGGTGGCCGGCTTTTTAAAAGTTCTCAGGTTACCGCAGGCATTGATACCATCCGCATGATTGAAAAAATGCGGGCCGACATCTGCTTTATGGGAGTGTGTAGTCTGCATCCGGAAGTGGGTGTGACTGGTCCGGATATGGACGAAGCAGCCGTGAAAAACGTCATGGTCCAGTCGGCCAACAGGGTCGTGGCACTGGTAACCGGAGATAAAATGGGAACAGCAGAACCTTACAAGGTGTGTAATATAACAGCAATGGATACGATTATAACCGATGAAGCCGGATTATCACTGGCTATCCCTTACCGACAGCTTGGAATTAATGTTATCTGATAGTAGAACAGTGAACTTCTCAGTATTTTCTAAGTAATTAACGTAGCATGTTACAGGACTTGACAGTCGACTATTCTAACAAAAGGCATACACGTATAGCGGTAAGCGCCTTGTTTTTTCTGACCGGACTATGTTTTTCCAGCTGGGCATCAAGAATCCCTGCCATTCAGCACAAACTCAACCTTTCTGAAGGTGAGTTAGGTGGAATGTTGCTGGCCCTGCCCATCGGGTCTATTTTATCCATGCCTGTTGCCGGTGTACTGGTGAGCAGGTATGGGAGCCGTTATGTGCTGATGACTGCCGGCTTGTTGTATGCCTTCATTCTGCCAACATTAGGTCTTACAACAACCGCGTGGCAATTGTTTTCCTGCCTCGTGCTGTTTGGATTCTGTGGTAACCTCGCCAATATTGCCGTGAATACACAG
Source organism: Chitinophaga pinensis (assembly GCF_007896845.1). Lineage (GTDB taxonomy): Bacteria > Bacteroidota > Bacteroidia > Chitinophagales > Chitinophagaceae > Chitinophaga > Chitinophaga pinensis_C. The sequence goes on from NZ_VOHS01000001.1 coordinate 386,086, forward strand.
GCAGTACTGGTAGAAGCGATGTACGGACGCTCCATAATGGCATCGTTTCACGGACTGTGGAGTCTGGGTGGTTTTACCGGAGCCTCCATTGGTTCAGGTATGTCGGCACTGGGCATCCTGCCTTATCAGCATTTTCTCGTAATCATGATCCTTGCTATCATCATAGTAGCAGTTGCCATCCGTCACGTGGTGTCTCATGATGCACCGGCAACAGGAGAGAAGACGCCATTATTTGCATGGCCTGACAAGGTATTGCTGATACTGGGTATCATCGCATTTTGCTCCATGATCTGTGAAGGGACAATGTTTGACTGGAGTGGCGTGTATTTCAGAAAAGTAATTGAGGCGCCGGAGAAAACAGCCGGACTCGGATATACTGCCTTTATGAGTACAATGGCTGCCTTCCGTTTTGTGGCAGACTGGCTGACCACCCGTTTTGGATTCAAAAGAATGTTGCAGATAAGCGGCGGACTGACAGCCGGCGGATTATTGATCGCCGTATTGCTGCCTTATTTTCCAACGGCCATCCTCGGCTTTCTGTTAGTCGGTGCAGGTGTTTCCTCTGTTGTACCTCTGGTATACAGCGCGGCCGGCCGTAGTAAAACCTTGTCACCGGGTATGGCACTGGCAGCCGTATCCACGATCGGTTACCTTGGGTTTCTTGCCGGACCACCCCTGATCGGATTTGTGGCACAGGCTACCAGTTTACGTATATCATTCTCCATTATCGCACTGATGGGTACCTGTATTGCTGTGATGAGCACGAGGGCGAAGGAATAACTTATAATAATGCGGAGTGTTTTAGAAAAATAGAGGGGCTGATCGTAATGATCAGCCCCTCAAATATTTTGAAATAAAGAGATGGTTATTTTTTAACTAATTCCACCATATAGGAGGTGTTCGCCGTATTTACGATCGTGATCGCCTGCGGGGTCATTTCAAGAAACTTTACGGAATAGGAGTAGAAGTTGGCAAATTCCAGTCCATTGTTGTCAACCACGATGGTCAGAATTTTGGATTCCGCATCGAAGGACCAGCCGCCTTTTTCCAGTTTGGTCTGTGTCTGTGTACCATAAGCGAGTTTATCGCAGGTAGAGTTTTCCAGCAGGACACGGGTGGCACTGGCAGAGAATAATTCGCTGAATTCATTCTGGTCAGTGAACATCATGTCATATTTGGTAACACCTGAGATAGCGGCAATGCCTTCAAAACACTGGCTATTGGTGTTGATACAATATTGCACCTTTCCATCCACACAGGTAAAATTGGTTTTGGAAGTATCCGGCAGATAATAGTTCTGCCATTTACCATTCGCATCCGTTCTTCTGTTTACTTTCCATGAACCTACGAAATCCTGATATTCTGCAATCCCGTTCTGGCTGTGAATACGAACTAAACCTTTCACATGATTGCTGACATGGTTCAGGGAGTCGTATGCGGCATATGTTACAGACAAAGTGTCTCCGATGATGTAAGGAGGCAGTTTTATGATGATAGAAGAATCTATATAGTCACCCTGACGGCCCAAAGCAGAAGGCATGCCTGGAGCTTCTCTATAGAAACCACGGCTAGCGGAATAATCTACTTTAAAATGCGCGCCGCTGCCATTGATGGTAACATAGAATCCTTTTATGGTAGATTCATAGTAGGTAAAATTAGGCTTCACGACGATGTATCGGCCGCTGATAGCGTTTACAATGTTTTTATCTTCAACAAGAACAGGAGATCCGTTTGCGTCAGATGCGGCAGGCATGGCGCCGGGATTATAAATGCCGAATGCTACTTTTACCTTGGTTGCCAGCATCGTTCTGTCTCCAAGATGGATAGTGTCAATTTTTTCTGGTTGTTCGGTGTCTGTGCCTTCTCCGCCGTCGTCCTTTTTACAGGCGTAAAAAGCAACTGCACAGGCCAGCGCGCCGAATAATAATAGCTTTTTCATGGTATCAGGGTTTGTTAGATTGTCTGGATCAATAAATAGAGTTCAGTAATAATAGTGATCGATCGGCTCCTTTCTTCAGAATTGTCTTAAAGTCATTTGTTGCTATATGTCCCTTAAACGCTTATAAGTTGTTTTTCATATTAAAAAATAAGCACATTATATACGCGTTTTTACCTCTTTAGGTTTTGCTACAGGATAAAATGTTCATTATTCTTCTAACGTGCTGTAATGTAATCTGTTGTGTCTGTTTGGGACCGGGACAAAGCTTGTTCTTCTATAAAAGTATATGTTTTTTCTCAAATGTGATAGTGTGGGATGGTAAAGAAAGATGATTTTCCGGGATAAGGCCCTTTTGCATCCGGAAGGTCGCAGAGGATGATTTGAGTGCGCTACATACGCCGCAATAAATATGTTTATTAATATTATTCGTTTGGCTAACACCTTATCTGTAAAGGATTTAAAACTTTACATTTCTTTTAGCGTCAAATTTAATTACCACAATAAACTTTGAAACCCTTAATTTTGCACGATTTTTTTGTCGGAGAATGGTACTAAAATCAGACTAGGTTTTAAAAATTTCAATTAGAATACGCAAATGCCGAAAGATTCCTCTATCAAATCTGTTCTTATTATTGGTTCTGGTCCTATTATTATTGGTCAGGCTTGTGAATTTGACTATTCCGGCTCCCAGGCAGCACGTTCGCTGCGTGAGGAAGGTATCAGGGTAGTATTGATCAATTCCAACCCGGCTACTATCATGACTGACCCTATGATGGCCGACAAGGTGTACCTGTTGCCGCTGACAGTAGAAAGTATAGAACAGATACTGGAGGAGCAACAGATCGATGCCGTACTGCCTACCATGGGTGGCCAGACAGCCCTGAACCTCTGTAAAGAGGTAGATGAGCTGGGTATATGGCAGAAGTATAACGTCCGTCTGATAGGTGTAGATATCAAAGCCATCGATAAGGCTGAAGACCGTGAACAGTTCCGCCAGTGGATGATCCGACTGGGCGTACCGGTAGCACCGGCTAAAACTGCAAACTCTTTCCTCGAAGGAAAGGAATTTGCACAGGAAATAGGATTCCCTCTGGTTATCCGTCCTTCCTTCACCCTGGGTGGTACTGGTGGTGGTTTCGTACACACCAAAGACGATCTGGATGAAGCACTGCAACGTGGTTTACAGGCTTCTCCGATTCATGAAGTACTGGTTGAAAAAGCAGTACTGGGTTGGAAAGAGTTTGAGTTGGAGCTGTTACGTGATAAAAATGACAACGTAGTGATCATCTGTACTGTGGAAAACCTCGATCCAATGGGTGTTCACACAGGAGACTCCATCACCGTTGCACCTGCCATGACCCTGAGCGATACCGCTTTCCAGGACATGCGTAACAAAGCGATGATGATGATGCGTGACCTCGGTAACTTCGCCGGCGGTTGTAACGTACAGTTCTCGCTGAATCCTGAAAATGAAGAACTGATCGCTATCGAGATCAACCCTCGTGTGAGCCGTTCCTCTGCACTGGCATCCAAAGCAACTGGTTACCCAATTGCTAAGATCGCTGCAAAACTGGCGATTGGTTACACACTGGATGAACTGGAAAACCAGATCACCAGAACCACTTCCGCGTTTTTTGAACCAGCACTGGACTACGTGATCGTAAAAATGCCACGCTGGAACTTCGATAAATTTAAAGGTGCTGACCAGACCCTCGGTCTTCAGATGAAGTCTGTAGGTGAAGTAATGTCTATCGGACGTACTTTCACTGAAGCTTTACAGAAAGCTTGTCAGAGTCTGGAAAATGATGCACTGGGTCTCGGTTACTACGGTAAATCAGCTATGAAGAGCGATCAGCTCCTCGAAAGACTGAAGACGCCAACCTGGGATCGTATCTTCCGTATTAAAGACGCCCTGATGGAAGGTGTTTCTGTAAAACACATCCACCAGATGACTTATATCGACAAGTGGTTCCTGAACCAGATCAACGATATCGTGAACATGGAAAAGCAGCTGGCTGAACACGATCTGGAATCAGTATCAAAAGACATGCTGAGCGACGCCAAAAAAATGGGCTTCTCTGATATGCAGCTGGTTCACCTGTTCGGTAACTGCGAAGAGCAGGAAGTATACGAAAAACGTAAATCTCTGGGTATCACCCGTACCTACAAAATGGTAGATACCTGCGCAGCTGAGTTTGAAGCGGTTACTCCTTATTTCTACTCCACATTTGATACCGTAAACGAAAGCAAACCTTCTGACAGGAAGAAAGTGATCGTACTGGGTTCCGGTCCTAACCGTATCGGTCAGGGTATCGAATTTGACTACTGTTGTACACACGGCTTACAGGCGATTCAGGAATGCGGCTACGACGCGATTATGGTGAACTGTAACCCTGAAACAGTATCTACTGACTTCGATATGGCTAATAAGCTGTACTTCGAGCCAGTGTTCTGGGAGCACCTGTGGGAGATCATCGAACTGGAAAAACCAGAAGGTGTGATCGTACAGCTGGGCGGACAAACAGCTTTGAAGCTGGCTAAACGTCTGGAAGAAAAAGGTATCAGAATCATCGGTACATCTTTCGATAACATGGATATCGCTGAAGACCGTGGCCGTTTCTCTGACCTGCTGAAAGAACTGAACATTCCGTTCCCTAAATATGGTACTGCGTTCAACACAGACGATGCGATCGAAGTGGCCAAAGAAGTAGGTTATCCTGTACTGGTGCGCCCTTCTTACGTACTCGGTGGTCAGCGTATGCGTATCGTGATCAACGAAGAAGAACTGGAAAGCTCCGTACTGAGCCTGCTGAAACACCTGCCGGGTAACAAAATCCTGATCGACCACTTCCTGGATCGTTGTCAGGAGGCTGAGATCGACGGTATCTTCGATGGTGAGAATTTCCATGTAATGGGCGTGATGGAACACATCGAGCCTGCTGGTATCCACAGTGGTGACAGTAACGCGGTACTGCCTGCGTTCAACCTGAGCCCGATGGAAGTAACTACCATGGAATATTATGCTGAGAAGATCGCCCGCGCGCTGGATATCCGTGGTCTCATCAACATCCAGTTTGCTATCAAAGGCGGACAGGTATTTGTGATCGAGGCAAACCCACGTGCTTCCCGTACCACACCGTTCATCGCGAAAGCATATCAGGTACCTTACCTGAATATTGCTACCAAAGTGATGCTGGGTGCTAACAAACTGACTGATTTCACGATCGAGAAGAAACTGGATGGTTTTGCTATCAAAGAACCAGTATTCTCCTTCAACAAATTCCCGGGCGTGAACAAAGAACTCGGCCCTGAAATGAAATCAACCGGTGAGGCTATCCGTTTCATCAAAGATCTGAGAGATCCTTATTTCAGAACCCTGTATAAGGAGAAGAGCATGTATCTGAGCAACAAGTAAGATCAACCGGAAAATGGCCGTAAAAAGCCGGATTCTGACTATAAAACAAAGGCGACATCGGTTATGATGTCGCCTTTGTCATTTTATGCCTGAAAAGAGCGGTGTTATTCTGCGCGTACAGGACCGGCAGGTTTTCTTACAGCCGGCGTTTCTTTAATATCCTTCATCAGTAACTCGACTGTTTTCTCCAGTTGAGGATCCTTTCCGGCAATGACCTCCTGTGGTGTCATCTCTACTACTACATCAGGAGAAACACCCTTATTTTCAATGATCCATTTGCCATCCTTACTAAAGATACCCAGACGTGGCGCCGTAACAGATCCACCATCCATCAATGCCGGATAGTTGTAAATACCAACGAGTATACCCATTGTTGTGGTACCTACCAGTGGTCCCAGTTTCTTTTCATGGAACATGAATGGCATCAGATCTCCGCCTGAACCTGCATAGCTGTTGGTGATCATGGCTTTTGGCCCGAAGATGGCATTACCCGGTGTAGTCATTGGTAAGCCTTCACGCGTACCCCAGTAGTTCAACAGATCACGATTCAGCAGGTCTATGACATAATCAGCCGCAGAACCACCTCCATTGAAACGTTCATCGATAATGACGCCTTTCTTATCCAGTTGGGAGAAATAGTAACGGTTGAAATAAGTATAACCATCTCCACCGGTATTAGGCATGTATACATAAGCCAGTTTACCATTACTCAGCTGATCCACTTTTTTACGGTTGCCTTCTACCCAATCCATCTCCCTTAAAGCGGCTTCCGAATTAAGGGGTATCACCGTGTATTCTTTCGCTCCGTTGGCATTTGGTTGCTGGTTAACCTGTATACGTACCTGCTTGCCGGCGCTGTTCTGAAACAGGCTGTAAATTTCTGTATCGCTGTTGACTGGTACACCGTTCACCGCAATCAGATAATCACCTTCTTTTACGTTGATGCCAGGTTGCGTAAGTGGTGCTCTGAACTGTGGATTCCAGTTCAATCCGGAATAGATCTTCTTAAAACGGAAGTGCCCGTTCTCAATACTGTAGTCTGCCCCCAGCAAACCCACTGACTCACTGATAGGCTTAGGTGCATCACCCTGTCCCACATATGCATGCCCGATCACCAGTTCACTCATCATTTCATTGAACAGATAATTGAGGTCTTCACGATGGCCAACATAAGGGAGGAAACGCTGATATTTTTTCTTTACAGCTTTCCAGTCCGCGCCATGCATATTATCAACGTAGAAGAAGTCTCTTTCTATCCGCCAGAGTTCATCAAACATTTGTGGCCATTCAGCAGAAGGGTCTACAAGTGTGCGGACATTACCTATCTGCAAAGTTCCCTCACCTGCATTTGCTTTACCGCCGGTACCAACAATACCACAGGAGCCAGCTGCGATATACAGCAATTTTTCTCCATTCTGGCTGACGGTATAACCATCAATGCCGCTCATCAGCACATCACTTTTACGTTTGTTAATATCATAGCTGTACAGCGTATTACCAGAACGATATAAGAGTTTGTTTGCGACAAGTCCGTTTAATTGTGAATATTCATCAGCAGGCAGAGGCAGGGCAACAATACGCTGGTCAATATTGGCAAGGTCAATAGACGTCTGTGTTTTAGAAGAATCTTTGGTAGCTGATTTTTCATCCTTCTCTTTCTTTTCCTGTTCATCATCACTTTCAGGCGCCAGCAGGGAAGGAGCATTCGCAGAGAGTACAATAGCATAAATGTTACTGCGTACAGTACGTTCGTATGATGTCATGTCCAGCCAGCCCGTATTCTGTGCATAGTTGGTACTTGCCATGAAGAAGATGTATTTGCCATTTTTGCTGAATACAGGTTCTGCTGCTTCACTACGACCATCAGTAACCTGACTGCTTTTTTGTCAGCAATATTGTACAGGAATACAGCCTGTAAGCTATTGGGTAACCGCTTACTGTATGTGATCCAGCGGGAATCAGGACTCCAGTTGGCACTAAATGTCTGATCCGGACGATCATAGCTGTCTTCATCGATCTGCGTCACTTTTTTGCTCTCTATATCGACATAATACAGCCGTAATTTTTTATCTGCAAAGAGGATTTTCTTGTTGTCCGGTGACCATTGCGGACTATTATAAAAGCTGGCTTCTCCCAATGGAATAATCTGAGCTGGCTTTTCTGCTTTCTGATCACGGATATGTAAAGCATATTCACCACCGGCATCAGAGAAATAGGCGATGGATGTGCCATCCGGCGACCATACAGGTGTTCGCTCGTGTGTACCGGGAGTAGCGGTGATATTACGTATGTTGCCTTTTTCTGCCGGAATAGTCAATACATCACCACGGAATTGTACTACAGCGCGAACACCTGTAGGAGATAGATTAACGCTTCTGAGTGCATTGACGGTAGCGGTGATATAATGAGGTCTTTTATAAGGCAGATCGGCCTGCAGACTGATAGTTAATGCGGTGCTTTTATTAGCAGCGGCATCCCATTTATTGATCCTGCCTGCCTGTTCATACACCAGTGTTTTACCATCTGAAAACAGTGTTTTAACATCGTAATCTTTGTGATTGGAGATCTGCGTAACGGTCTTTCCGGAGATGGAATAACGGAAGATATTCATCGTACCGTTTCTGTCGCTCAGGAAGTATACATCATTACCCAGCCATACCGGACGGATATTATTAGCACCTGCATCCGGAATTTCAATGACTGTATTTGTCTGATTATTGAAGATCCAGATCTTAGGCATGTTACCACCCCTATAATGTTTGAAAGGGCGATAGGTACCTGCTCTTTCCGTAGGATCGGGATTTTTGATGTAGGCGGTGTATAATCCGTCGGGAGAGATATTTCCCTGATGTGCTTCCGGCATTTTCAATTTTGTGGGCATACCTCCATCGATGCTCACTTCAAATAATTGCTGGAAGCGCATGGAGAATGAGTTGCGGGTAGATGCAAAAACAATCTTGTCATTGCCATGCCATCCACGTACGATATCAGCATCGGGATGGTGAGTGATCCGGCGGGGAATACCACCGTTGACTGCCACAACATAGAGGTCGACGTTTCCATCATAGTTACCGCTGAAAGCAATCCATTTGCCATCAGGAGATAACATAGGTTCCAGTTCGACATCCGGGTTGACTGTGATGCGTTGTGGATGTTGGCCATTTTCATCAGTGGTCCAGATATCACCTGCATAGTTAAATGCAATCTGATGCTGACTGATAGAGGGGGAGCGCAGTAACAGGGTTTCTGTTGATTGCGCTGTGGCTGTGGCACAGGCAAGGCCTGTCAGCATAAGCAGGGTGACGGGTTTGTGTAACATTTGGGTCTTGTTAAACTGTTGAAGTGTATATACTAATTTATACTTTTTCTCAGGTAAGTGGATGCGGAAAAGTACTGAATCCGGATAGAAAGGTGTTTAGATATGCAAGGTACAAGCTCATAACACCTGCACTATTTTATAATTGCTTCGTTCCTGCTTCGTCCGGAGACGTTGTAATGGCGTAGTAGTAAGGGATTATGACGTCGTAATGACGGTGTATATCAATAAGTAAACAATGGAAAAGAGGCTAAATGTAGTGCTGACAAGCATTTACCGGCTCAACCTACGTTATTGCCCATGTAAAAATGAAAGAAAAACCGGTTAAATATATTGTTAGGATAACTAATTGACGATTGGCTGAAATGCAGTGTAATGGCGGGATGTAACGATATCATAAATGCCTTAAAGAAGTATTGTTACGTCTTAAAATGATCAGAGCCTGATGAAGATCAGGCTCTTTCTTTTCCCTCAAAATAACCATTAAAGACACGACTATTTATGTGTATAAATAGCGTGACCGGTAATGCAGTTTACTATAAATATTAAATATTAAAAAGATGTTAACTAATCAATAACAGATGTGGAAATATATAATTATTATATCATTGTAAAACAATTAGTTAATATTTTATAATATTTATGCATATGTAAAAAGCATCTTATTGCAGAAATATTTTTCATGCCATAAACTTATCAAGCTGGTAGATATTTACCATATCTTAAAAACAAATTTCATGTGTGAAAGACTTACATTCATTACTTGAATAGGTTAACCATATAATGTTGTCATGTTTGTTAGCTTTCTTAAAGGTGCGCCATTTCTGCGCCTGATATGCTGCTTATCTGTGGGCATATTTATGCAAATATTTATGTCATTAAGACTCCCGTTAATATCAGCTGTCATGGCTTCTGCGGGCTTACTGTTATTTATTTCATCCCGATGGCCGGCATCTCTGCGTTACAGGTATGACTGGTGTCGTGGTATTGCATTGCAATGGCTGGTTGCCGCTGGTGGCTGTGTGTTGGTATTGTTGTCAGATGTGCGTTATCACGGGTATTACTTTGAAAGAAGCATCCGGCCGGGAGATCTGCTACAGGTAAGGCTGGAAGAGCCGGTACAGGCGAAGAAAAAGACCTTAAAAACGATTGCTGCAATAAGATATGTTATAAGTGGCAACACGCGTGTACCGGCAAAAGGGCGTTTGCTGATTTATCTGCAGATAGATAGTAATGCCATGCAATTGAGACAGGGAGATCAGTTGTTGATCAATAGTAATACGGTGCCTGTATCACGGAGTGGTAATCCGGGTGCTTTTGATTATCGTCGTTACTGTGCGTGGCAACAGATTTACCGGCAGGCGTATCTGCAGAGTAGTGCGTGGCAGTTGTTACATGAACAGGATGAATGTTTTGTGCGAAGATGGTTGCGCGAAAGCCGTATTTATTGCCTGCAAACATTACAGCAATACATAGGTGGGCGTGAGGCGGCACTGGCAGCAGCTTTATTGATAGGATACAGGTATGAGCTGGATGTTGATATGGTACAGGATTATACAAACACCGGTATCGTACATATCATCGCTATTTCAGGGATGCATCTGGCAATGATATATGGTGCTTTGTTATGGCTGTTAAGCTGGTGGCCTGCACATCGTTTCTCAGATGTGACAAAGGGTACATTGATTATTGTATTACTCTGGGCATTTACATTACTGACGGGAGGAGCGGCATCTGTATTACGTGCGACGGTGATGTTCACATTTCTGACTTTGGGCAGGTTTATGCTGGAAAGACATACAAATGTATATAACACGCTGGCGGCATCTGCATTCCTGCTATTGTGTTATGAACCCAGATTGTTGCTGGATGTAGGTTTTCAGTTGTCTTATCTGGCGGTATTGAGTATTGTTGTTGCTTATCGCAGGTTATATTATCAGTGGCAGTTTGATAATAAATGGATGAATAAGTGCTGGGACATGACGGCGCTTACGCTGGCCGCACAGCTGTTTACATTGCCGGTATCGCTTTATTATTTTCATCAGTTTCCTTTATATTTTCTTCCGGCCAACATGATCGCAGTGCCTTTATCGACTGTAGTATTGTATGGAGAGATCGTGCTTTTAATAACAGGACGTATACCTGTTATTGCAGATGTAATCGGACCCTTGCTGAAGATAATTATGCAGTGTATGAATACGCTGGTCGCGCAGATTGGTCATTGGCCGGGTGCGTTGATCGCAGATATGCATATACATTTATTTAGTGTATTGTGTTTGTATGCTTGTATTGGCGGACTGCTTCTTTGGATAATCCATCACCGCAGGCAGGGACTGCAGTTGACGTTGATCGCTATGACCTGCTGGACTACGGGAGAAATGTTCCTGCGTCTGAATGAACAACATCAGCACAAAATGGTTGTTTATAACATACCCGGACATACTGTAGTGGAGATGGTCAACGGGCACCGGATATATAGTGTGGCAGGAGAAGTGATGGCAGACGCTTTATATGATCGTTACCTGAAGCCGGCACATGTTGTTTATGGCGCTACTTATCGGGGAATGGTCAATACCTGTGTCGAAGCTTGTACTTTTCCCGGTTTCCGGGTACTGGCTGTCGGTAATAAACGGCTGGTTGTAGTAGATAGTGTACTACCGGAGATGCATCCAGAGAAAAAGTTACGGACAGATTATCTTTTACTTTCACATAATCCACATGTGGATATCAGACAATTGGAGCAGATATTTGACGCAGACTGCTACATTTTTGACGCTTCTAACACCCTGCGGAACATTCAGCAGTGGAAAAGTGATTGTTACGTGCTAACTTTGCGCTTCTTTTCGGTTCCGGATCAGGGAGCCTATGTTGTAAATTTCTAATGATTTCCATACATGCAAAAGCAAATTAAATCTGCATTGATCTCCGTTTTCTATAAAGATAACCTGGAGAACATTGTTAAAAAGTTAGGTGAACAGGGAGTAACTATTTATTCAACTGGTGGTACTCAGAAATTCATCGAGGACCTGGGCGTGAAATGTGTGGCGGTGGAAGAGCTGACAGCTTATCCTTCCATTCTGGGCGGACGTGTAAAAACGTTACACCCTAAAATATTTGGTGGTATCCTGGCGCGCCGGGAAAACCCACAGGATCTGGAGCAGCTTGCTCAGTATGCTATTCCTGAACTGGACCTGGTGATTGTTGACCTGTATCCGTTTGAGGAGACAGTAAAGAGCACAAAAGAGGAACAGACCATCATTGAGAAAATAGACATCGGTGGCGTATCCCTGATCAGAGCAGCGGGTAAGAACTACAAAGATGTAGTGATTGTTGCTTCTAAAGATCAGTATGCTGATCTGGAGCAGGTGCTGAATAACGGTAACGGTACGAGCATCGAAGATCGCAGGTCATTTGCAGCAAAAGCATTTGAAGTATGTGCTAACTACGATGTGGCCATTTCCCAGTACTTCCTGAACAATGAGCCGGCTGCATATTTTCAGGTGTCTGCACCTCAGGGTCAGATCATGCGTTACGGAGAAAACCCTCATCAGAAAGGTGTATTCTACGGTAACCTGTCTGAAATATTCAATAAACTGCACGGTAAAGAGTTGTCTTACAACAATCTGGTAGATGTTGATGCTGCCTGCCAGCTGATACAGGAATTCACAGAAACTACTTTCGCTGTTATCAAACATACCAACGTATGTGGTATTGCCAGCCGTCCTACGTTGAAAGCAGCATGGGATGCAGCATTGGCCGGTGACAAAGAAAGCGCTTTCGGTGGTGTACTGGTAACCAATGCGGTAATCGACAAAGCTACAGCTGAATCTATCAGTGAGATCTTCTTCGAAATCCTGATCGCACCGGGTTTTGACGCTGATGCGCTGACTGTGCTGCAGGCTAAGAAGAACCGTATTCTGCTGCAACAGCTGCAGCCGGTGAAAGCACCTTATGTATATAAAAATGTCCTGAACGGCGTTCTGCTGCAGGAGAATGATAAAGGCAACTATCAGGAGTGGAATGAAGCGGGCGCAAGACCGTCTACCCCTGCTGAAAAAGCAGACCTGGAATTTGCAAATCTGGTATGTAAGCACCTGAAATCTAATGCGATCGCGCTGGTGAAAGACAAACAGCTGATCGGTAAAGGTTGTGGACAGACTTCCCGTATCGACTCACTGCGTCATGCTATTGCGAAGGCTGCTCAGTTCAACTTTGATCTGAAAGGTGCTGCGATGGCTTCTGACGCATTCTTCCCATTTGATGACTGTGTACGCATTGCACATGAGGAAGGTATCACTTCTGTGATCCAGCCCGGAGGTTCCGTAAGAGATAATGATTCAGTAGAATTCTGCAAACAGAACGGTATGGTAATGGTAATGACCGGTACCCGCCACTTCAGACACTAAGTCTGATCTGTATCTGCGAAAAGCATATTAAAAAGCACTGGCCCATGCCGGTGCTTTTTTGCTAAAAATTCTTTACTATTGTCCATCTAATCTATGGCCTTTTTACACCATAATATCATGAAAGATGCTGATGATGCCGTGTTGATCCTGGAGTACAAACGCTCCGGTCAGCTCGACTATCTGGCTGCGTTGTATCAACGCTACATGAATCTGGTATATGGTGTATGTCTGCGTTATTTTGACGAGGAATCCAGTAAGGACGCCGTTATGCAGATCTTTGAGGAGCTGATTGTGAAGTTGCAGCAGCATGAGGTTCAGAACTTTAAGAGTTGGTTGCATGTGCTGACGAAGAACCATTGTCTGATGAAATTGCGTTCCATGAAAAACAGGGAGGGAAAGGAAATTTCTCTGGACGGACTCCCCGTTATGGAAAACGACTCTTTTGCACATCATGAGAACGGTGTAAGTATAGAAGTACATCTGCAGGGTATGGAAAAATGCCTTGACGCCTTGCCGGAAGAGCAAAAGCGTAGTGTAGATCTATTCTATCTCAAAGAAAAAAGCTATAAAGAAGTAGCGGATATCACCGGATATGACATGAAAAAGGTGAAAAGTTATATCCAGAATGGTAAACGCAACCTGAAAATCTGTATGGAACAACAAGATGTCTGATAAGCACAGTCATATGAACCATAGCGTTGATCCGGAGCTGATCCGCAAATATCTGGCAGGAGAGCTGGATAATAAAGCGATGCATGCCCTCGAGAAACAGGCCATGGACGATCCGTTTCTGGCGGACGCACTGGACGGGTTTGCTGAACGCAAGTCTGATCAGCGTATGCATCTGGCTGATCTGAACAAGCGACTTGAGTTACGGGTGAAGGGTAAAGAAGAGCGGAAAGTGCTTCCGATCATCAGACTGGACAGACGTTGGCTGGCTGCTGCGGGAGTGCTGTTGCTGGTGATGGGTGGTTTGTTCTGGATATGGCGTTCCGGTTTCAGAGAAGATCAATCTATTGCCTATAAATCTGCAGATGTAGCTGATAGTTCTATCACTGATACCTTACAGTATTATAATCAGGAAGAGCCGATGGCGTGGGGGAACAAATCTGAGAAGCTGCGGGGCATCAGTATTCGTCCCGACACGGGCAGTCATATTTTCCCCGGAAATGTCAGCACAGAATCAAGAGGTATTGCGGGTATTTTAAGAAGAGAACAGGATACGGTTGCACTGGCAATGGCCCCGTCACCTTCTACTGTTGCCGCGGCACCAACCTTAATGGCTGAGAAGGCGGATAGGACAGATACAATTGATACCAGAATTGTGGATATAGCGATCGCTAATCCTAAAGATATGCCTATCAGGGAAAAAGAAACCGAGGCCAGATCCAGAAATTATTTTGCGGTAAAACCGATCGTTGCTAACCGTCTTATCAAAGGACAGGTTAATGATGGGAAAAATGGGTTGCCGGGTGTGGCGGTAATACTCGAAGGAACTACACAGGGCGTTGTAACAGGTGCGGATGGTTCGTTCTCGCTCAATGTGGCAGATACTACAAAAAATGTTAATCTGGTTGCATCCTATGTAGGGTTTAAGCAGGAAAGGCTGAGTGTCTCACCAAGAGAAAATAATCTGGATATCCGGATGAGAGAAGATCAGAATGGTCTGAACGAGGTTGTCGTAACCGGCTATGATAAGAAAATCAGCAAGAAATTTGGAGCTGTTTATCAGCCGCCAATGCCGGCTGAAGGATATGACAGTTACAATGAATATCTTGCAAAAAATACCCATTATCCTGCTTCCGCAGTAGCTGATAATGTGAAAGGAAGGGTAAAAGTGTCGTTCAGGGTGATGCCTGACGGTTCGCTGGAAGACTTCAAAATAACCAGACGTTTGCAGCCGGATTGTGATGCAGAAGCATTAAGATTGATAAAAGAAGGCCCCGGATGGACCCCCGCATCCGATAGAACAGCGGCACGCGTTACCGTGGAAGTATATTTCCCGGCCAAAACTCCCAGATAATAAACGAACTACCTGTTTTGCCTCATTGCTTTGACTATTTTCCGTGTTCTACGGTCTTCACGTGCATTTTGAAGGGATATTACGGCCCATATGGCGGCAGGTATCCAGCCGATTAATGTGATCTGCAGTAACAGGCATAAGATACCCGTTAAGATCTTTCCTCTTAACATAAAGGAGAGCCAGGGCAACAGAATGGCGATGAGTGTCATGTCAAAAAGATACTATTTTTTTCTCTCTTTCCACAGCTGGTTAAAGGATTTCGGTGCAAATACAGGTAATGCCCTGTCATCACCCCAGGCCTGGGAGAAGAATTTTTTCATGAAGAAGTTTTTGGCGCCACCACCTACGAGGTTCATCATTCTGCGGCTCAGACTTGCCTGTTTCCAGCCAAACCACGACATCTTTTCTCCTCCGGAGGTATAGTTCTCTTCAACCGCTTTATGACGATTATGGAGCAGTAATTCGTGTACATTGATCCTTACAGGGCATACCTCTGTGCAGTTGCCGCAAAGGGAAGAGGCGTAGCTAAGGTGCATGAATGACTCCATGCCCTGCAGGTGTGGGGTGATAACAGATCCGATGGGACCACTATAAGTGGTACCATAGCTATGACCACCGATATTTTTATAGACAGGACAGGCGTTCAGGCAGGAGCCGCAGCGTATGCAGTAAAGGCTTTCGCGGGCTTCTGTATCTGCCAGAATGTTGGTACGGCCATTATCCATGAGAATAACATACATCTCTTCCGGACCATCTGTTTCATGTTCCTGACGGGGACCGCTGAAAATAGAATTGTACACTGTTACCTGCTGACCGGTGCCGTAAGTAGCCAGTAAAGGCCAGAACATAGCCAGGTCGTTGATAGAGGGCAGCATCTTTTCGATACCTACCAATACGATATGTGTTTTGGGAAATGCGGTGCTGAGACGCGCGTTTCCTTCATTTTCGGTGACAGCAATGCCGCCTATATCTGCGATAATGAAGTTGGCGCCGGTAATGCCGATTTCTGCGTCGAGGTATTTCTGACGGAGTTTTTCGCGGGCTACGAGGGTCATTTCCTGCGGTGTCAGATCGGGAGGTGTACCGAGTTTCTCGGCGAACAGTTTTGCCACATCTTCCTTACTCTTATGCATAGCAGGCGTCACGATGTGATAGGGCGGTTCTCCATCCAGCTGTTGGATGTATTCACCAAGATCAGTTTCTACACATTCAATATTATGCTGTGCCAGGAAGTGGTTCAGGTGAACTTCTTCCGTCGCCATGGATTTACTCTTTACAATGCTTTTGCAGTTTTTGGCTTCACAGATCGCGAGTATCTCATCCAGTACCTGTTGCGTATTTTCTGCCCAGATGACTTTACCACCTCTGCGGGTGAAGTTGCTTTCAAATTCCTCGAGATGTTTATCCAGATGTTCCAGTGCCCTCCACTTGATATTCTTGGCTCTTTCGCGCGCGGTGGTAAGATCGGCAAACTGTTGTTTACCAGCTTTCACGGCAGTATTATACTTACCGATATTGAAGTTGATCGTCTGGCGATGTATGAGGTTTGTCGCTTTCTTCTCACTGTTATCAAGAAAAGTGGAGGCGTTCTGATGCATAAGTTGTTGAGATTGCTGATTTCGGAATTACAAAACCCATACCGGTTTACGGTATGCACGAAATGAATGAAAAAACAACTGTTAGTTAGTATGGAGTAAAGATAGCGAATGCAGGGATAGCATCAGCAACCGGCTATTATTCAGCTTTGTATTGTTTGGTAGCGATTTTGTCCAGCACCTGATAGAATTCTTCCCCATATTTCCGGATCAGCGCTTCCCGGAGAAAGCGGTATACCGGTACACGAAGGCTTTTACCATTCTTGCAGGCTGGTTTACAGATGTCCCATCTGTCATAATTCAATGCTTCGAATGCCTCGTATTTGGTGACCCTGATAGGGTAGAGGTGGCAGGAAATAGGCTTTTTATAGTCAACAACGCCTTCGTTATAGGCCTTTTCTATGCCACAGCCCACAACGCCATGGTCGTCGATGACTGCATAGGCGCAGATGCCTTTATTGACGATTGGCGTGACATAGCCATATTCATCGTCTGTGGTATGCGTACCTGTTTTTTCTATTTCGGCGATGCCGTCAGGCCGAAGGTAGGATTTGATCTTCGGATAGATCTTCTTGAGTTTCTTCACTTCCTCCTTATCGAGCGGCGCTCCACAATCACCCGCAACACAGCAGGCGCCTTTACAGGCTCCCAGGTTGCAGACGAACTGTTCCTCAATAACTTCGTCGCTGATATACTTATCGTCAATAATGATCATAAAAAAATTGATGGTCGATAGTCCGTTGATGTTGGCATGACAGCGGACCGGATTCCTTAAAAACGCAAAGTTACAAAATAGTCAAAGACTATCGCCACTTGAGCGTTTCAACAAGGTGCCACATATCTTCCTGAAGGAATTGTTGTACCGGCGCGAGTGAGTCAGCGTTGGGAGCGGCATCGAAATACAGCGCTCCGCGCAGGAAGTGCACGGTGGAGTCTGTTGCGTAGAACTGTTTGGCGGAGGCGGCATTACCACCTACGTCATAGAATTCGCCGGAGACATTAAAGGGGGTATGGATTGTTTTTTCGTCAATATATTCTGCCTTATAGGTGTGTTTGTAGGTCATCTTAAAGGCGTCATTGACGAGTTGCTGGAAGTCATTTTTCGCATTTTTACCGATTTCCTTGTAGCTCATGTAGATCTTACCGTTCAGGGAAGGGAATTCGACATTGATCCAGTAGGGATTTTCGGTTTTCTGACCAAAGAAGAGGCTGTCCTTTACGACATTGGCATATACCGGGTACTCGAAGGTGTATGGATAACCGGGTACGTCAAACACGCGATATTCCTTTTTCGGGAAGTTGATCTGGAAGTAGCCGCGTGGTTTGGGCGTATAAGATTGTTCGCAGGCTGCAAAGATAAATGTAAGCAGCAGCAGGAGACAGATGGTATTCCCGGTTAATTTCATAGTAAGCTTCTTGTAGTTAGGTGTACTGCACTATTTCTCGTCATCCACATTTTGCCTGATGGTGACCTGTACTTTCTGGATACGCATTTTGCTTACTTCCAGTACGGTAAAGTCATATTCTTCGTAGGATATTACGCTGTTTTCTTCCGGGAATTTACCAGCCAGTTCGAGGATCAGTCCACCGATAGAGTCACTTTCTCCTTTCACGACTTCAAATGTATCGGGAGAGATGTTCATGATACGGCAAACGTCATTGAGCATGGTTTTGCCTTCAAAAACGTAGGTATTATTGTCTACTTTGCTGTAGTTGAATTCTTCTTCATCAAATTCATCTTTGATATCACCGATGACTTCTTCCACGATATCCTCGAGGGTAACGATACCGGAGGTACCACCAAATTCGTCTACTACTACGGCAAAATGCATACGTCTGTTCTGGAACTCGGCGAGGAGGTCTTCGATCAGTTTATGGCCATGTACGAAGAATGGTTGGCGCATAACGGTATGCCAGTCAAAGCTCTTGCCTTTATCGAGGTGGGGCAGGAGGTCTTTGGTGTGGATAACGCCGACGATATTATCGAGATTGCCTTTGTAAACGGGGAGGCGGGAATAGTGCAGATCAGCCACTCGTTTTACGACGATGTCGAAGTTATCGTCATATTCGATACCGGATACGTCCAGTCGTGTGTGCATGATCTGTTTAACGGTGATATTGCCGAATTTCAGGATGCCTTTGAGGATATTTTTCTCTTCCTGGGAGGCGGTTGGATCCACGCTCATTTCTATGGCTTCGTCAATCTCCTGATAGTTGACAGCGCCGCTGCCTCTGTGGAAGAAGCGGGCTTCAATGCTTTCGCTGAGGCTAACATAGAAATCGCTGACAGGTTCGAGGGTGGCGTGTACGAGGCTTACGAACCATGCGAAATAGGTGGCGAACCGGATATTGTTTTGTGCTGCCCATACTCGTGGGAGTACCTGACCACAGAAGAGGAGTACGAAGATGATAATGGCTATACGTACTACAAAAGACACAACCGGAACGGTCTGGAGGTCTTCCATCTGGGTGATGAGGTAGCTGGTGACCATGATAAAGGCGACGGAGAGCAGGATACCTGCTATCTGGAGGGATGCCAGCAGGGAGCGGGGCTTTTCCAATAGCTTGGTAATCAGCTTTCCGCTGGTGTTCTGCCTTGTTTTCAGGGCGTTCAGGTCTTTATAGTTCAGGGAGAAGAATGCTACTTCTGCGCCGGAGACGATAAAGGCCATGAGGAGGAGTATGAATATCACAAGCAGATAAATAACCACGTTCGGAGTGGCGATGGGCGCCGCTGCTTGTAACAGGGTAAGCTTACCAGGTAAAATGCTTGCCGGATAGGTGTACAAAATGTTCAACTTTGACGTGATAAATATTAGAACCCCGAGCATATAGCAAAGTAAGTTCCAAAAAAATGGGAAAGTAATTCAGGTCTTAAATTGAATCGCTTTCCCTATATGCAAATATAAGTAATGTCCCATAAAGGGATTATCAATCAAAAAGAATTAATATTTTTTATTGGATAGTTAAAAAGGAAGATCGTCCGCTGTGTCGTTCAGTTGGGGGGGTATTTCCATATTGGGGAAATTATCACCGGTATTGCTGCCTGTGTTGCTATGATGTATGGCATGTTCAGTGTTGTTCAGGTCCATACGTTTATCCAGCATAACAAGGTTATCACCTACTACTTCAGTGGCAAACTTCTTATTACCCTCCTTATCTTCCCAGCTGCGGGTACGGAGGCGTCCTTCAATATATACAAGACTTCCTTTGTGCAGGTACTTTTGGGCTAATTCCGCCAGTCCGCGCCATAATACAACCGTATGCCATTCTGTTTGGGAAATCAGTTTACCAGCTCTGTCCTTGAATGTTTCTGTTGTCGCCAGGGAAAACTTGGCTACTGCGATATTACCTTCTAAAAACTGTACATCTGGATCTCTACCCAAGTTGCCAATCAGGATTACTTTATTAACACCTCTCATTGTTGCAGGTTTTAATCTATTGATTTTAAACTATTGAAAATATACGCTTCTTTTAAAATGAACAACCTTTCTAAAGTTAATGTTTTTTTCAAATCGACAGTGAAAATTTTACCGTATAGTTTTTAGCTCAAATACCTTGCCGTAGCAAGTTGAGCGCTGTTCACAGGCAGTAAGTTTTCGTATCAGAAGAGGGTAAGTTCCCTGTTTTTGAGAAAGTCGGTGATGGTTTTAGGAAAGGCATAAAGATCCAGTTGATCCCTTGGAACGGCCGTGTATCCGGGCATTTCGGGCTTTTTACTGACTGAAAGCATGAGGAACTGACTATGGATCGTCTGGTGTGTAAGCTGTTGTTTAAAGGTAGCTGAAGCCCCATCCATGTTGTAACGTATATCTTTCATCACTGCTTTGAAGGCCGCAGAGGATTGTAAGGAGTCCGGGTCTTCCGGTCCTGGGGTTTCTATGAGAATGAACTCATGGAGGTTTTGCCAGATATCGTTTTCGGTACGTTTCCGGATATAGACATTGTCTTTATGCTGGAGTACCAGATAGTAGAAGTAGCGTTTCTTTACAACCAGTTTTTTGGACTTTACGGGCAGGAGTGCGGTGAGTCCCTGCTGATAACCTTTGCATTTTGAGGCAAGCGGACAGCTTTTACAGGCGGGTTGTTGCGGTTTACATACAACAGCGCCGAAGTCCATAATGGCCTGGTTATACGAAGCTGATTTTCCGTAAGGAAGCAGTTCCTGCGCCAGTGCGGTGAATTGTTTTTACCTGCGGTAGTATCGATCGGTGTATCTATATCGAAGAAGCGGGACAGCACCCGGAATACGTTTCCATCCAATACGGCGTGCGGCAGGTTGAAGGCAAAGGATGCGATGGCGGCGGCTGTATATGGGCCTACGCCTTTGAGTGATTGTATAGTATCGTATGTATTGGGAAAATGACCATGATACTGTGATGCAATCTGTCTGGCGGCGGCCAGCATATTTTTACAGCGGGCGTAGTAACCCAGTCCCTGCCATAGTCGGAATGCTGCTTCTTCCGGCGCGGCGGCCAGTTCCTGAACGGTCGGATAATTTAAGATAAACTTCTCGTAGTAGGCCCATCCCTGTTCCACACGTGTTTGCTGGAGTATAATTTCAGACAGCCATATCCGGTAGGGGTCTTTCTCACCTTTCCATGGCATGGAACGCGTATTCTCGTTATCGTTCCATTCCATGAGTGCATTCGTAAAAAACTGCTTCATTTCTGCAAATATAATGGGATGAATGTGAATGGGAATAATGGTAAAGGGGGAGATGTTTGTATAAGAAATATTTAATGTATGTAACGGAGCGGATAACCGATAAAAATTCCATCGGTTGCAAGTGAATATATTTACGATAATATTCAACTGTTGACAGGATGCAGTAAAATGGAACAGAAGTTGTTGAGATATAGACGAATATGGAAAAAAATGCGTTATAATAAAGAAAGAGTGTTTATCTGTTATGGGCTGAACAGGAGAGTTTTTTTTCATTAAGTGAAGAAAAAAAAGACGAAATGAATATTATTTTTTGTATATTCGTTAATGAGTGGTTTAGTGAATTATTGTGATTTACCCTAATGAATATGTACTTGTACTGGCCTCGCATATGGAATCATTCACTTTCCAGGTAGCTCATTACTCGTATTTTTCTGACTACTAATCGACTGATCTGCAAATAGATATATTATATTAATCTATGGTATAAGAAAAAAGTATAAAATTTATTTGCTTAAAATTCAGCAATTAAAAAAAAATAAATAATTTTGGGACAAGTAATCCTTCGCTTCAATTATGAGAAAAGCTGACTTAATTAACAATATTGCTGAAAAAACCGGCATACCTAAAGTAGATGTGTTAGTAACACTAGAAGCCATGTTTAAGGAGGTCAAGGAAGCGTTGGCTAATGGCGAGCATATCTATATCAGGGGCTTTGGTAGCTTCATTACGAAAAAGAGAGCTGCTAAAATTGGCCGTAACATCAAGAAAAACGTTGCCGTAGAGATTCCGGAGCATTTTATTCCGGCGTTTAAGCCTTCTAAAGAATTCGTTGCAGAAGTAAAGAAGCTTAAAAGTTTGTAGTTTTGCAGCCTAATATTTTAGGCGTGCAAAAATCACAGATTCTCTTGGTCGGTGCCGCAGCGACATTACTCGTAGTATTAGTCGCCTTCGGCCGCACCGTGCCTCATTCGGATAAAAAAGCGATGCCAACTGCCGCTCATATGCATGACGGACAGGAGGGAAAACCTATTGCCTTTGATGAATTGCTGGCGTCTGCCAAGCAAAAAATCCCTGCAGATAGACTCGTTGCCATCACCGCCCTTGAAAACAAGACGGTGCGGGGCGACGTGAAGAATCAGCAAATAGACGCTTACAAACAGTTATATGCCTCCTGGGACAGCCTTAACCAACTGCCCATAGCTGCGTATTACCTTGGCGAATCCGCTAAGTTGGAAAATTCCGAAAAAAGCCTCACCTTTGCAGCCAATTTATTTTTAGAACATCTGGAGCACGCAGAGGACCCTGCTAT
Organism: Chitinophaga pinensis; assembly: GCF_007896845.1. GTDB lineage: Bacteria > Bacteroidota > Bacteroidia > Chitinophagales > Chitinophagaceae > Chitinophaga > Chitinophaga pinensis_C. The sequence continues at coordinate 408,757 of NZ_VOHS01000001.1, forward strand.
TGCCAAATGGGAAAGTTCACAGGCTATTGGTCTGTTGGATCAGGCTATTCAGCTCAATCCTAAGAATGATTCCCTTAAGATTAAACAGGCGCTGCTGTATATGAATACAGGAGAACCAATGGTAGGTGTCCAAAAATTACGGGATGTGGTAGCAGCCAATCCTGATAACGCAGAAGCGCAGATAACATTGGCAAATCTAGCTATACAGTCTAATCAGTTTGATAAAGCCATAGAAAGGATGGAGACGTTCACTCAGAAACATCCTGACGAGGCTAAAGCTGTATTTGTATTGGCAGAAGCCTATCGCGGCAAAGGTGATATCAAAAAAGCGGTCGAATTACTGGAACACTGTAAGACACTGTTAGATGATCCCTCACTGAAGGCTGAAATAGATAGTTATATTAAGAGTATTAAATAATATTCATTTTTCTAAACATTTAAAAACTTATTAGCGTATGCCTTGCGGTAAGAAAAGAAAAAGACATAAGATAGCCACTCACAAACGTAAAAAAAGACTGAGAAAGAACCGGCATAAGAAGAATAAGAAATAATTTTCTCCTGTTTCCCGCCATTTATACTAACCAGGTTTTATTTGCGGCGCGGTGATCGGATAAAAATTTTTATATATCCTGCATGATTTTGGCGATTATTATTAAATTGCTGGAGTCATGCAGGTTTTTCCACAAATCCCGCTTAGAATTCCGGATATTACCTGCTGATCGCTAAACCCTTAAGCAATCCATCATCACGTATGCTGGCCTTCGCCAGCAGTAATCTGGTATGCAGTACGCTGTTGTTAAATAGCCGTGCATAACTCAAAGGTGAAGTTATAATGGTTAAAATTTTGGACGCTTGAACAAGGAACTTATTATAAATGCGGCACCTACTGGTGTGGAAATAGCGTTGCTGGAAGATAAGAAACTGGTGGAATTGCATCACGAAAGCGGCAATCCCAACTTTTCTGTAGGGGATTTATACCTCGGGCGGGTGAAAAAATTGATCCCGGGCCTTAATGCGGCTTTTGTTGATGTGGGTTTCGAGAAAGATGCTTTCTTACATTACACAGACCTTAGCCCATATATACGTTCTATACTCAAATTTACCCAGCAGGCTATTTCAGATAAAACCCCCGAGGGGTTTGACTTTACAAAGTTTAAGAATGAGCCGGAAATCGTAAAAACCGGCAAAATCACAGATGTGCTGGGCGGTAAGCCTAACATCCTGGTGCAGATCTTAAAAGAACCGATTTCCTCCAAAGGTCCTCGTCTTAGTTGCGAAATTTCTCTTCCCGGAAGATTCATCGTGTTAACACCCTTTAATGACATTGTCGCAGTATCTAAAAAGATACACTCTTCCGAAGAAAGAAAAAGACTACAAAAAATAGTCGAAGCGATCAAAACACCCAACTTTGGTGTCATCGTACGCACCGCGGCAGAAGGAAAGAAAACGGCTGAACTGCATGAAGACCTGACAACACTCGTGGAAACCTGGAAAAATATTCAGGCTAACCTCCGCGGTGCACAACCTCCTCAGAAAATTCTGAGTGAACAGGCCAAAACTACCAGCATCTTACGTGACCTTCTTAACGAGAGCTTTAACCGGATTGTGATCAATGATCGCAACATGTATTCTGATACCAGGGCCTATATCCAAAAGATCGCCCCTGAAAAACAGGATATTGTGCAGCATTATCACAACGGCGCTCCTATTTTTGATCACTACGGTGTCACCCGTCAGGTGAAAGCTTCCTTCGGGAAAACAGTCAACCTGGATAGTGGTGTATATCTGATCATAGAAGCCACAGAGGCTTTACATGTCATCGACGTTAACAGCGGATATAAAAGCTCCAGCAATAATCAGGAACAGAATGCCCTCGCATCCAACCTGGAAGCAGCCGGAGAAATTGCCCGCCAGCTACGCCTTCGTGACCTGGGTGGTATCATCATCATCGACTTCATTGATATGAAGTTGCCGGAGAATAAGAAAGTAGTATACGAAGCCATGGAAAAATTCATGGCGCAGGACAGAGCTAAACATACCATCCTGCCTATTTCGAAATTCGGCCTGATGCAGATCACCCGCCAACGCGTGAAACCTGAAGTCACTATATCAGTCGCAGAAGATTGCCCTACCTGTCATGGTACCGGTAAAATCGGCGCTTCCGTATTGATCATTGACGAAGTCGAAAAGAACCTGCAATACCTGATCAATCATCAGCACAAAGGTCTTACTCTCAGGGTGCACCCTATTTTTTACTCCTATCTGGCCAAAGGCTTCCTTACCTCCCGCCAGTGGAAATGGTACTTCCAGTACAAGAAATGGGTCAGAGTCAAAGCTGATTCCAATTATCACCTGACTGAATATCGCTTCTTTGATGCCAACGAGGAAGAGATCAAATTATAGTTTCATCCTAACTGCTTTATCTAAAACGCTTAACACAATATTGTGTTAAGCGTTTTACATTTGTACCATCAAACATTTTATCAGCAAAGGCTGTTTTTCATTTTAATACCTCAAAGGGGACTTTCTGACTCATTACTAAAATTCAGGTACGTTTATGTCTGTACGTTACACATGTCTGTTACTTTCCTCAATCGTCCTGCTGGCTTCCTGTGGTGGTAGATTCAGCAGAAAAAAAGGTCTGGTAAGGGATACTTCCCACTATACCAGACAAGAATATATTGATCTCAAACTGGACAGTAATACGGTTAATCTCTTTCTGCAAAAAGATACCGCCTACGCCGACTATATCCGCGATTTCTACCGGCAGCGTGAATTTCACTATGCATGGATCGGCAATGACGGACAACTTACCGAGCAGGCGGGTAACTTCATCAACATGATGAAAGCAGATGCGGATTATGGGCTGCATGATAGCACGATCATCAATAAACCTCTGCGGGAAATGTATGATACACTGCTCATTGAAGGCGGGAAATTACGTCCGGGTGATAAAGCCATTCCGAGGGCAGAATTACTGCTCACCGCACAGTTCTTCGCCTATGGTAATAAGGTCTGGAGTGGATTGGCTTCTGATAGTGCCAAGTCATTGGAGTGGTTCATCCCCCGTAAGAAGATCAATATGGAAAGTCTGCTGGACTCTATGTTGAATAAACCCGCCAGCGCTTTTGAAGAGCCGGTTAACAGACAGTATAAATTGCTGCGGAATCAGTTAAAGAAATTCTCTGATCTGGAGAAACTGCCATGGGATTCTTTAAAAGCTTCCCGCAAGCTCTATAAGAAAGACGAATCTGATCCGCTGGTTGCAAATGTAAAACAACGCTTACATCTGCTGGGGGATCTGACAACAGCAGATACCTCTCAGTTATTTACGGCAGCACTGGATTCGGCTATACGTAATTTTCAGGACCGTACAGGATTGAAGACAGATGGGACTATTCAGACTCCATTGCTGAATGCGCTGAATGTTACGCCACGTCAGCGTATCCGTCAGATCCTGATTAATATGGAACGTATCCGTTGGGTGCCGGCTGAACCGCCGGCGGAATATCTGTTGGTGAACATACCTGCATTTAAGTTATATGTATACAATAATAATAAGCTGGACTGGACCTGCAATGTGGTTGTGGGAAAGCCGGGTGCTAACACGGTTATCTTCAGCAATGAGGTGAAATATGTTGTATTTGCGCCCTATTGGAATGTGCCTCCCGGCATACTGGTGAATGAGGTATTACCTGCTATGAAAAGGAACTCTGGCTATCTGGCCAGACAGAATATGGAGGTGGTAACAGGCAGCGGTAGTCCTGTGAATGCCGGTTCGCTCAACTGGAGTAAATACTCAGGTGGTAACTTCCCTTATATCATCCGTCAGAAACCGGGTGGTCATAATGCATTAGGTAAGGTGAAGTTCCTGTTCCCGAATGAATATAATATTTACCTCCATGATACGCCATCCAAAGGTTTGTTTGGAGAGAACAAACGTACTTTCAGTCATGGTTGTATCCGCGTATCTGAACCGCAGCATCTTGCAGAATGGTTGTTACGTAAAGATTCTGCGTGGACACAGAAGAAGATTGTAGAAGCAATGAATGGCAGTAAGGAGAAATTCATTACTCTGAAAGAAAGGGTACCGGTATACATTGGCTATTTCACCGCTTTTGTGGATAGTGATGGTCGCCTGAATTTCAGGGACGATGTATACGGACACGACGCGAAACTAGCGGCTACTTTATTTGGCAACAAATAATAAAAAGAGTCCGCCTGAGCGGACTCTTTTTATTTTCCGGATAATTATTTGCTCGCGATCACAGAGATCTCAACATTCACACCTTTCGGCAGTGCAGCTACCTGTACGGTTTCACGTGCAGGAAAGTCGCTGGTAAAGTAGGAACCATACACTTCATTGATCTGTGCAAAGTCGTTCATGTTCATAATGAAAATGGTCGTCTTCAGCACATTGTTGAAGTCCATACCGGCAGCGGTGAGTATACCTTTCAGGTTTTTCATTACCTGATGGGTTTCGGTTTTGATATCATCCAGCACCAGTTGGTTGGTTTCCGGATTAATGGCTATTTGTCCGGATACAAACAGCAGGTTGCCTGATTGCACGGCCTGATTGTATGGACCGATAGGAGCAGGCGCATTATTCGTATTGATGATCTGTTTTTCCATGAGCATAAAAATAGGGTCTTATTATTAGTTATTAATTAATAGGTTTGCGAAAATTTTGCACATGAATATCCTCGTTATAGGAGAGAAGCCGCATTATGCAGCTTTTCTTGAAAAGGGTGGTTTAAGTGGGCACCGGGTGCAGCAGGTGACATCGCTGGAGCGGACAGGATCGTTGACAGCATACGAGTTGGTGATAGACCTGAATTTTGATGAGCATACCGAACGGGCCGGGGTATATGCCCGTTTTCCACAGGTGCCGGTACTGGCCAGTATGGTAAGGACTTCGCTATCGGAACTGATGAATAATTATGCTTTTGAACAGGGATTTTCCATTATCGGATGTAACTGGCTTCCGGGTTTTTTGACAATGCCGGTGATGGAACTATCAGTGATTGATCACGGGCAGCTGACATCGTTGGCTGATATTATGTCTGCGCTGGGATGGGAATATGAGATAGTGGAAGACAGGGTAGGACTCGTAACGCCGAGAGTGATCTGTATGATCATTAATGAAGCGTACATGGCTGCTCAGGAAGGCACTGCATCGAGAGAAGATATTAATACCGCTATGAGATTAGGTACCAACTATCCGATGGGACCTTTCGAATGGTGTGATAAAATAGGTATCCGTAATGTATGCGGCGTACTGGACGCTGTGTACAGGGCTACGGGTAACGAACGGTATAAAATAAGCGCACTGCTGGCCCGTGAAGCCGGTATGGATGTAGCTGTTATGTGAACGCATTAAATTTAGAACATTGTCTTTAATACTGCATATAGATACAGCAACTTCAGTAGGGTCTGTTTGTCTGTCAAGAGACGGACAGCCATTGCAGACATTGGTGAATGACAAACAGCAGGACCATGCGGCGAGTATGGTATTGTTTGTGAAAGAGATCATGGAGCAGCAGGGTATTACACCTGCAGACTTAGATGCAATTGCTGTCAGCGCCGGACCTGGGTCTTATACAGGATTAAGAGTAGGTGTAGCTACTGCAAAAGGACTTTGTTATACATGGGAAAAACCATTGATAGCTGTATCTACATTACAGATGATGGCGCAAGGAGTATTGTCCCGTACCAATGATACAAACGCATTGTATTGCCCTATGCTGGATGCGCGGAGGATGGAAGTGTATACAGCGATCTATGATGCGTCATTGAATATCTTACTCGCGCCGCATGCGTTAATACTCACTCCTGAAGCATTTGGCGAACAGATGGCAAAACATAAAATATACTTCTTCGGAAACGGTAGCGACAAATGGCAGCAGTTAATGCCGCAAAATAATAATGCATTGTTTGTTCCTTATATATTGAATGCAGCGGATATGGTACCGTTGGCTACAGAGGCTTATGCACGTAAAGCATTTGAAGATGTGGCGTATTTCAGTCCGTTTTACCTCAAACCTTTCCATTCTACCATGAAAAAATAGGGCGTTTGTAATATAAAAAATGACCCCCATTCGCATGATAACAGGCTTTTTATGTCTTATTAAGAAGCGTAATCCCTACACTTCTGTCAATTTGTGTCATAGAACTGTCAAATTACGTTTATTTGGCAAGTAATCGGTGTGCATATATTAAAAAATAAGGTATAGAAGTTTTTTTTATTACGACTAATATTATATTTTTGTATAAATCGATACCCGGTTATTGTTGTCTAACAAGTTATGGGTTTACTGTCCGTTGATCCCTTTCATTTCATCATTTTTTAAAACTATTATGCGATGGAAAAAACATTATTAACGACCTCTTCTAATACTCTTATTATTTCTAGAGGTACCAATGAAAAAGACCAAATTAAATTGGATTACATTGCCGTTAAGAAGGCTGCTATGGTTTTGCGTGCTATAAACCATAAGCTGCGCCAGCAAATGATTAAGTTGCTGGAAGATCACAAAAAAATGACAGTAACTGAAATCTACGTTAAGCTGCGTCTTGAGCAGTCAGTGGCTTCACAGCATCTGGCTATTCTGCGCCGTGCCGGCATTGTGATTACAGAAAGAGATGGTAAGTTCATTCACTATACGATCAACAAACAGCGTATAGCAGAAGTTGCCAAATTCGTTGAAGAGCTGGTAGGCTAATCTGGTTTTGGAGTACTGGTCATTCAGACTACAGAAAATAAATTCGGGCCTAACTAAGAGTAAATAAAAGGACTTTTAGTTAGGCTCTGATTTTTTGTGATTATTTGTACCCTCCGGCGTACAAGTACACGCTACATCGTGGTGTATATTCCGGTTATGCTGTAACGGGCAGGGTATTTTATGCCTGATCTTCGTGCTCGGATTAAATCCGTAAATTTGCAGAAAATCAGAAATCAACAACCATGTTCGTCAAGCAACTTTACACCAATTGCTTATCAGAAGCCGCCTACTTTATCGAGTCAGAAGGAGAAGCTGTTGTGATAGATCCTTTAAGGGATATTGACGCTTACCTTGATTTAGCTAAAGAGCGTAATGCCACCATTAAATACATTTTTGAGACGCACTTTCATGCTGACTTTGTTTCAGGTCATCTGGACTTAGCCGCCGCTACAAATGCGCCCATCGTATACGGCCCTGAAGCTGTTACCACCTTCCCGATCTATCTCGCAAAAGACAGAGAGAAATTCACTATCGGTAAACTGACAATAGAAGTATTACATACCCCGGGACATACTCTGGAGTCTACCTGCTATCTTTTATCTGATGAAGCAGGTAATCCTCACAGCGTATTCACCGGCGATACTTTGTTTGTTGGTGATGTAGGACGCCCTGACCTGTTCAGCGGCAACCTGACCAAAGAAGAACTGGCAGGTTACCTCTTCGATTCACTGAATAACAAGATCAAAGTGTTACCTGACAGCGTTATTGTCTATCCTGCACACGGTCCGGGATCTTCCTGCGGAAAGAATCTGGGGCCTCATACCTACAGTACATTGGGTGATGAGAAAAGCACCAACTATGCGTTGAAGGCGACGGATAAAGATGCTTTCATCAAAGAAGTAACTTCCGGTCTGAGTACACCTCCATCTTATTTCCCTATCAATGCACGTATCAATAAAGAAGGATATGATGCACTGCAGGCTGTAATGGAAAAGAGTAACCGTGCACTGTCTGTTGCAGAAGTAAAGGAAAGACTGAAAGATGAAATTTTAGTTCTTGATACACGTCCGGCGGCTGAATTCGCAGAAGGATTTGTACCCGGTTCAATCAGTATCGGTCTGGAAGGCCGTTTCGCTGAATGGGCAGGTAGTCTGCTGCCTTTTGGTGAAGACATTATTCTCGTTACCAGCCCCGGTAAAGAGGAAGAGACTATCGTACGTCTGGCGCGTGTAGGATTTGATCACGTAGCCGGTTACCTTGAAGGTGGTTATGAAGCATGGATTGCAGCAGGTGAACCTCGTGATCTGATCATCACTGTAGAACCAGATGAACTGGCGATGGATCTGCCACATGATGAGAATCTGGTAATTGTAGACGTTCGTAAGCCTGCGGAGTACGCAGATGGGCATATCGAAGGTGCAATGAACCTGACCCTCAGTGACATGACTGACCCCGGCAATCTGGCTGATTTCGATGATAATCACAATCTGTATGTTCACTGTCAGGGTGGTTACCGTAGTATTATCGCCTGCTCTATCATGAAAAGAGAAGGTATTCACAACCTTCGTAATGTGCAAGGTGGTTACAATGCCATGAAAACACAGGAAGGTCTGAAAGTAGTACAGGAAAAAAACGTACTGAACTAATGTAAGATATTGCAATTTAAAGGCCTCGCGGGAATACTGCGGGGCCTTTGCTTTTTTTACAGGTATACTTTTTGACCCCTTACCGAAAAACCTTGCAATGGGAAAACTATTAGACGGACAGATTGCACTTGTTACCGGTAGCAGCAGTGGTATTGGCGCTGCTATAGCGGTGGCTTTCGGGGAAGCCGGGGCTACAGTTGTGGTGAACCATCACAGCGACAAAAGCTTAAAAGGCGCCGAAGAAGTACTGGCCAGCATCAAAGCAGCCGGTAGCGACGGTTTTATTCAACAATGCGATATCAGTAAGGAAGATGAAGTGAAGAAGATGTATGCGGAAATCTTTTCCCGCTTTGGTACCGTTGACATAGTTGTTGCCAATGCCGGTATTCAACAGGATGCCAATCTCTTTGATATGACGCTGGAACAGTGGAATACGGTAATTAATACCAATCTGACAGGTCAGTTCCTGTGTGCGCGTGAAGCTGCACGCGAATTCCGGCGCAGGGGTGTTGTGGAAAACCGTTCCAAAGCAGCCGGAAAGATCATCTGTATGAGTAGCGTGCATGAAGTAATTCCATGGGCAGGTCACGTGAATTATGCAGCAAGTAAAGGAGGGGTGAAGTTGTTGATGCAATCAATGGCACAGGAGCTGGCGCCGCATCGTATAAGGGTTAACGGACTGGCACCTGGTGCTATTAAAACCCGTATTAACGAAGATGCATGGGATACGCCGGAAGATGAGAAAAAGCTGCTGGAACTCATTCCATATGGCAGAGTAGGGGTACCGGAAGATGTAGCAAAAGCAGCCGTGTGGCTGGCCAGTGATGAGAGTGATTATGTAACAGGAACAACCCTGTTTGTGGATGGTGGAATGACCCTTTATCCGGGTTTTGCAGATAATGGTTGATTAACAGCTATTTGTAATAGAACAATCCGTTGGTCTAGCATGTTATTTGTTTTACTTAGTTAAACTTTTAACCATGAAATGTAAAACTTTCCTGATGGCCGGAATGATGTTCCTGGCCGTATGCTTATTTGCCTGTTCGCCCAGCGATAGCAGCGTTCAGCAATCCGTTAATGAGAAACTCACTGCTTCCCCTGGCGTTACTGCCGAAGTAAAGGAAGGAGTCGTTACCCTGAATGGTGAAGTAGCTGACGATGCCGCGAAAGTGGCTGCAGAAGATGCTGTTAAAGGCGTCAGCGGTGTAAAATCTGTGACTAACAACATTATGGTGCAGGCAGCAGTTCCTCCACCGCCCCCGCCAGCAGCTCCTGATACTACTATCAAAGTAGACAGCGCCGCTACGAAATAGTTTTGTGACTGAACTGATCAGTCACTTCAGGCGTACTGGTCAGTTCAGTTCTTTTATTACTCCCTGTACTCATGTTTCCACCTTCTGTGGCTCCACACCCATACTTCGGGTTGCTCCCGGATATTTCCTTCCAGAAATTTTACAAATTCTTCCGTGATCTGACCTTCAGGAACAGCTGCCGGTTCTTCAAATGCCAGTTTCAGCGTTGCATGATAATATCCTCGTTTTACCTTACGGATATCTACAAAAACAACAGGAATATTGCTTCTGCGGGCGGTCATTTCAGGGCCTTTATAAAATGCGGTCATTTTGTTCAGGAAAGGATACCAGTAACTGCGGCGTGGATTACCCGGATTCTGATCTGCCACAAGGGCAATCAGATATTGTTTGTCCATCCAGGGCAACATACTGTTTTTGATGTCATTCGCAGGAAGTAGCGTACTACCGGATTTCTCACGGAAATACCGGAACATACGATCGCCTACCTTGCTGGTCAGTGGCATATATACCACAAGGAAAGGAAACTGAACCCCCTGCATACAAAACTGATTCGCCCATTCCCAATTGAAATTATGGCCCAGATGCATCTGGCAGCTTTTACCTTCCGCATATAGCTTGTGCAGGACAGTCAGGTCGCAGACAAAACGGCTTTGTAGCTGTTTCCGGCTAAGCGTGAGAAGTTTGATGGTTTCCACCATCATATCCGTCAGATTGAGATAGTACTTCTTTGCAAGCCGGGTAATTTCTTTCTCCGTTTTCTCCGGAAATGCCTGCTTCAGATTCTCAAATACAACTGATTTGCGGTAACCAACAACATAATAAATAATCAGGTATAAAACATCACTTATGCGATATAATAACCATAACGGCAATATGGAAATGCCGTACATAAATGCCAGTAACAAATAATACATGTCATCAATTTCTATAACACAATATTCTGTACAAGGGCGCTCTTATGAGGATAGTCTGTATTAAAGTGTAAACCGCGGCTTTCCTTACGGAATGAAGCTCCTTTTACAATCAGGTAGCCTACGGTGATCAGGTTTCTTAATTCACACAACTGAGGAGATACCTCCGTTCTTTCGTACAACTGTTCTGTTTCTTCATGCAGAATATCCAGCCTGCGACTTGCACGCTGCATACGCTCATTTGTACGTACAATACCGAGATAGTCACTCATGATCTGTTTGAGCTCTTTCAGGCTCTGGGTGATCAGAATCATTTCTTTTGGTGCAGTGGTGCCGCCTGCATTCCAGTCGGGCACATTCACCTTATCTGTGATGCTGTTTATTTTTTGTACGCCATCCAGATAACAACGATGTGCAAACACCATCGCCTCCAGCAGTGAGTTGGAAGCAAGTCTGTTTGCACCATGCAGACCTGTACTGGAACACTCTCCGCAGGCATAAAGGTTATTGATGGAAGTACGTCCGTATTCGTTCACCTTGATACCGCCACAGCTGTAATGTGCTGCGGGAGCTACGGGAATCATGTCTTTCTTGACATCGATACCGGATGCAAGGCATTTTTCGTAGATGTTGGGGAAGTGATGAATGAACTTCTCCTGATCCATATGCCGGCAGTCGAGATATACATACTCTGTACCGGTGATCTTCATCTCGCTGTCAATTGCTCTTGCAACGATATCACGCGGAGCAAGTGAAAGACGGGGATCATACTTATGCATGAAATCTTCGCCGTGTATATTACGAAGTATACCACCATCGCCACGTACAGCTTCTGTGACCAGAAAAGCGTTATTTACGCCCGGCTGATACAGGGCAGTAGGATGGAACTGGATAAATTCCATGTTCTCAATCCTGCCTTTTGCACGATATACCATCGCTACACCATCGCCGGTAGCAATGGTCGGATTGGTCGTACTACGGTATACCTGTCCGTTACCACCAGTCGCCAGCACAGTAATGCGGCTCAGGATCTTTTCGATCTTATTGGTAAGCAGATTCAGGACGTATACGCCGTAACATTCTATATCGGGAGTGGATTTCGTAACAAGGTAGCCCAGGTGATGCTGGGTGATCAGGTCTACCACGAAGCAATGGGTGACCATCTCTATATTGGGTTGTTTGTGTACTGCATCCAGCAGCGCACGTTCAATTTCCTTACCGGTAACGTCTTTGTAGTGAATTACGCGGAATTCGGAGTGACCGCCTTCTTTACCCAGAGAAAAATCTCCGGCTGCATTCTTGTCAAAGTTGGCGCCCCATTCAATAATCTCATTGACACGTTCTGGTCCTTCTTTCACCACTATTTCCACAATCTCCTCATTGCAGAGACCATCACCGGCGATCAGCGTGTCTTCAATATGCTTTTCAAAGCTGTCGTTCTCGAGATCGTTTACTACAGCAACTCCACCCTGTGCGTATTTGGTATTGGTCTCATCCTCATGTGATTTGGTGATGATGGTGATTTTCTTGTCAGGACATGCGGCCGCTACCTTGAGGGCATAGGTCAATCCTGCTATACCGGAACCAATAACTAAGAAATCTGTTTGTTCCATAAGTTGTTCTCATCAAGCAAGGATCAAATGTACGGTTTAATACGGTTTATTTGCTCCATTTATTGCATGGCATAGCCCCGGCGCATACGGAGATAGAATAGTCCACCGGTAACCAGGCCCCATTGTGCCAGGCCGTACGTCAGCATGATAAGAAAGGTGCCCATTTGCAGGGGATGGTAGAAGTAGTGAATGGCGATAATTGCACAGGAAATGATATAAAGACCCGCTCCAGCCATCGCATACCAGCCGGAAGCTTGTTCTTTCAGTCTATAGGCATGTTTTACCGCCTGTAGCATAACAGAGGCAATTGCGGCAAAAATGATCACAGGAATAGCCATTTGTCCGAGGTACGGTAACATGAAGAAAATGAATGCAATAACAGCGGCCTGCGCGCCGATGATAAATGCCCATTGACAACGGGGCAGGGGATAGTTGGAATACCGGATCTTCAGGAAGAATGCTATATAGGCCATCAATGAAAACGCAAAAGTGACGAGGCTGAAAGAGAAGAACCATGTATTCTGCTCTGAAAACAGCAGGAACATGTCACCAAAGCCTGTAAAGAACAGGGCCGCCAGCATGGAAATCCGGAATACAGGCGGAATACCTTCCGTTCCCAGCACAAACTGGATAGCCAGTATAAAAGGCAACAGGAACTTTGAGGCGTAACTAAGTATTTCCAGGTGAAACACGATGGCTAAGAGGTGAACAGATAGTGTGACAGCGTACAATATGTTTAATACACTTCTCCCTTGCATAATGAGCATTATAATATCTTAAAGTACGACATCTTTGTCTAAATGGTTTCAGCTGACAGGGAGGAATACTGAAAAGGTCGTGCCATTATTGCCGGAACGGCTCACTTTAAGTTGTCCGCCGTGTGATTGTATGATCTGCTGGGAGAGGCTCAGACCAATACCACTGCCTTTTTTCTTCGTCGTATAGAAGGGGATAAAAATCTTGTTCATGGCTTCAGCGTCGATACCCGGACCATTGTCAATAATCTCGATATGTACCTGACCTGGGGTGCTCATGGTCGCCTTTACCTGTATGGCCGGCGTCTGGGTTTGTTCCAGCGCATCCATGGCATTTTTGATCAGGTTGATCATCACCATCTGTAATTGAGCTACATCTGCATGGATCTCTGTGCCGGCAGCCTCTATTTCGTAGTTATAATAAATACCAGCCTGCTTCAGCTCCGGTTGCAGCAAGCTGCTTACCCCACTAACAAGTTCTTTTATATTGACCTGTGTGAACTGCGGTTTAGGCAGCGTTGTATAGTCCCGGTAAGCATTTACGAAGTTCATAATACCCTTACTCCGGCTCTTGATCGTTTCCAGTGCTTCCTGCAGATCGTCAATAGCTTCTTTCTGGGCTGCCTCCGGAGAAATGTCCTGTTCTACGATATCCTGCATGGTGCCTATCAGAGACACAATAGGCGTGACGGAATTCATGATCTCATGACGTAATATCTTGGTCAGATTCTGCCAGGCTTCCAGTTCTTTTTGTTGCAGTTCGGCATGGATGTTCTGTAGCGAGATCAGTTTGATCAGCCGTCCCTGTAGTCTTACACTGGCGGCATGAATAGACAGTTGCTGCTCCTGCCGGGTACGGTACAATAACTTACTGCCTGAACGGATCTCCATCAGATATTCCGGTAATCCCGGATGGCTGTTTTTGAGTTCGGAAATGTTGCGTAGCCGGTAGATACCCAACAAGCGGAATGCGGCTGGATTAATCAACTCAATATGGCCTTCTGTATCAAAGGAGAGAACGCCTATGCTGATATGCTGGACGATCGTATCTATATACTTCAGGTTCGCTTCTTTTTCGGCTCTGGTTTGCCGGAAGGCCTCGAGCACCTCATTAAACTGGTGGTTCAATGCCTGAAAGCTTTTGCCCAGTTTATTGTCGGCGCTGAAGCGGATAGAAAAGTCCTCGTAGCGGATCGATTCCAGGAACAGGGTCAATTTCCGGTTTACCCGGTTGATGTAGTAATACATGCCGTATATCTGCATACAGATCAGGATAGCCATGGCTATTCCCGGAAACACGCCAAGCACTGTCCATACCCATACACTTGTGATGGTGCTGAGCGTCAGAAGAATAATACGCAGAAATATATTGACACTGAACTTGTTCATCGTAAACTACTAGATGTTATATTTTTCCAGTCTTCTGTAAAGGGCGGCTCTGCTCAGTCCCAGCTCTTTCGCTGCTTCCGTGATATTGCCATTGCACTTTTTCATGGCCTGAGTAATGATATTGCGTTCCATTTCCTCCAGATTATAGCCGGTATTCAGCGCCTGCTCCTGTATCGGATTTTTTACAAATACGTCCTTGGGCATGAGCGTTTTACCCTGCGAGAGGATCACCGCTCTTTCCATGGCATGTTGCAGTTCGCGGATATTACCCGGCCATTCGTATTGGCGTAACTGCTGTATGAGGGATTCATGCAGGTTAGTCACGGTACGTTTATATTTTGTCGCATATTTCCCGAGGAAATATTCCGCCAGAGGCACAATATCTTCCAGACGTTCCCGTAAAGGCGGTAACTGGATCTCAATGGTATTAATACGATAGAGTAAGTCCTGCCGGAACTGGTACTCTGCTGCCATCCGCTGGATGTTCCTGTTTGTGGCAGTGATCAGGCGTACATCTATAGAAGTTGACTTGTTACTACCTACTTTGGTCACGGCCCTGTTCTGCAACACCGTCAGCAGCTTTGCCTGTAAAGGCAGGGAGATGTTTCCCAGTTCGTCCAGAAAAATAGAGCCTCCATTTGCCTCTTCAAAACGGCCGGTACGGTCTTCTCTGGCATCAGTGAAAGCGCCTTTCACATGGCCAAACAGTTCACTTTCGAACAAGGTCTCGCTGATGGCACCCAGATCGACACTGACAAATGGCTGTTTATTACGGAGTGATAAGGCATGTATGTGACGGGCGAGCAGGTCCTTTCCGGTACCATTTTCACCCAATATCAGCACATTGGCATCTGTACCGGCTACCCGGGCGGCGGTATCCAGCACCTGCTGCATAGCCTCGCTACTGCCAATGATATTAACGTCTGACTGTGGGGTTACCGGGGCTGTTACTACCTTTTCTTTATTGCCGCGCTTCTTATTATAAGCCGCCTGCATGGTAGCCAGCAGTTTATCATTTTCCCACGGTTTCAGCACGAAATCGACCGCTCCTGCTTTAATGGCCCTTACAGCCATTTCCACATCTCCGTAGGCGGTAAACAGCACGACTGCCACTTCCGGTCTGATATCCAGAATGCGGTCCAGCCATTCAAAGCCTTCTTTTCCACTACTGAGGTCCCGGGTAAAGTTCATATCCAGCAGGATCACATCATAATCGAAATTAGTGACCATGTAGGGGATCTTCTGCGGGTTACGTTCAAAGTCAACCTGTTCAAAATGGCGTTTTAACAATAAACGGGCGGCACGCAGCACGTCCATGTCATCATCTACAATAAGAATTTTGCCGGGCAAGGGTGTGGTCATAACTTAATGTCTTGTCTATTGTTTTCTGTAATGAATCCGCAAACAGCGTTCCTGACAGGGGCGGTGGGATAGCAACCCGTGGTGGATGCGGCCACTGGCAATATTATAAAAAGATTTCGGTTTTTAAAGGCTGTTGGCCGGTACAACAGGAATTGTCCGGAAATGGACGTCTGGTGTACGCTTCAGGACGATCATTGGAAGGGCTTGTCCTTTGAAATGCCCTGCTGTACTGTGTTTCGGGCTTTGGCATGACCGTTGCCTTATTCGGTCAGGAAAGTAAGTATCACCTATGGACAGAAAAATAGAAAAGAAGTACTGGTCTAAAAAGAGAATCGCCCTTATCAGCGGAGGCGCTGTAGTAGCGATGTTACTTCTGTATAATCTCATATTTGCCGATCATCGTTCCAGGTTGAACGTAGAGAAAGATAAGATCACTATTTCTACCGTAAGCAAAGGCACCTTTGATCAATATATAGCAGTTACCGCTGTTGTGTTGCCTCTTAAAACAATTCGCCTCGATGCTATCGTAGGTGGTTATGTTAGCCAGAAATACCTCGAAGGAGGTAGCATGGTTAAAAAGGGTGACAGCATCCTGCGTCTGGAAAACCAGAACCTGATGATGGACTTTGTGAATCATGAAACAGAAATCTACCGTCTGATCAATGAGCTCCAGAATACGCGCCAGACTCTGAAACAGAATCGTTTTACCATGCAGCAGACCGTGGCAAACCTTGATTTTCAGATCGAACAGGCAAAAGACCTGTATGATCGTACCAAACAACTGGTAGACGAAAAGATCGTTTCCCGTCAGGAATTTGTAAAGAATAAGCTTGATTACGAGCGTCTTGTGAAGCAGCGTCAGATAGAAGTAGAAAGCCAGCGCTTTCAGGAAGAAAACGCCAAAATACAGATTGACCGCCTTGAGTCCACTATTCTGCGTACCCAGCGTAACCTGCAGATGATGAAGGACAATCTGAGCAATCTGGTGTTGAGAGCGCCTATCGACGGACAATTATCTTCTGTTGACGCGGAAGTAGGGGGAAGCATCACCGCTGGTCAGAATATTGGTCAGATCGATGATCTGGATGGCTTTAAAATGCGTGCGGAAGTGGATGAACATTATATATCAAGGGTATTCCCGGGTTTGAAGTCCACTTTCGAATTCAATAATAAAACCTATGCATTATCTATCATCAAAGTATATCCGGAGGTAAAAAATGGCCGTTTCAATGTCGATATGAAATTCGAGAAAGAAATGCCGGAAGGAATCCGTCGCGGACAATCTTCTCCGATCCGCCTTGAACTGGGCAAGTCATCCTCCGCACTCTTACTGCCAGTAGGTGGTTTCTTCTCTGACACCGGTGGTAACTGGGTATATGTAGTGGATAAAGCCGGAAACAGAGCAGTGAAACGTAACATCTCTCTGGGACAGAAAAACCCACAGTATTTTGAAATACTGGAAGGTTTGCAGGAAGGTGAGCAGGTAATTACTTCCTCATATGAAAATTTCGGAGACAAAGAGGTTTTAGTATTTTAATACGGCAGTCACAGTTGTTTTAGTTCCGGTGCCAGCCTCTGCAAGTCAGCAGAGGTGGTATCCTGAACACCTCACCTGAAAACTATATATGCAGATGATCAGCACTTACATCACCATTGCATTAAGGCATCTTTCGAAACGTAAACTGTTTTCGTTCATTAACATTGCAGGACTTGCTATTGGCATTACATTCTCTCTTCTCATTACCGTATACATCTGGGAGGAGAAACAAGTCAATCGTGACCTGCGCAATCTTCCTCAGCAGTATTTCATGCAATCTGCGTGGAAGGCAGATAATATGTACATGCCGCTGATCACTCCTGCGATGCTGGCGAAGGGATTGCATGACCAATACCCTTCTCTGGTAGCTGATTACTATCGCACATTTCCCTGTTCTGCCAATGCCAGCTATAAAGACCGGCATTTCAGGGTAGGACTGCAACCGGGTGATACAACCGTCGTATCCAATTTCGGACTGACAATGCTGTATGGCGATCCGGCGCATGCTTTTCGTGACAATAATTCTGTGGTGATCACTGAAGCAACGGCACTGAAGTTCTTTGGTAAAACGAATGCACTGGATGAAGTACTGACAATAGATACAAGACAGGATGGTAAGAAAGACTATACCGTTACCGGTGTATTGAAGGATGAAACACGGGAAAATAGTGTGACAACCATCAACGGGTTTAAGAACGACATCTTTATGCCAATGCAGAGTGTTGACTACTTTTTGGGCAAAGACGCTGATAAGGACTGGAACAACGTATCTATGGCCTCTTACATTCAGCTGAAACCGGGAGTGACTCCTGCACAACTGGATGGCCCTATCCGTAAACTGGTAGCCATGAACTGCAACCAACAGCTGAAAGACAATATGAGCATTCAGCTGGTGGGACTGGATTCATTCTATCTGGATACCAACAACGGTCTGGTAAGAAAGATGATCTACATACTCGCTATCATTGCAGGTTTTGTATTGCTGATGGCAGTGATCAACTATGTGAATATCAGTGTAGGCACTTCTACATATCGTCTGAAAGAGATAGGGTTGCGTAAAGTCTTTGGTGGCAGACGCCAGCAACTTATCGCACAATTCCTTGCAGAATCAATCGTACTTACTGGTATATCGGCCTTTCTGTCCATTGCTTTCTATGAACTGCTCCGTCCTGTATTAGGGCAGATCCTGAACAAAACGTTACCCCATGTATGGTCTTTCTCCGGAATGATGGTATTGTTTTATCTGCTGCTGGTGCTGGCTGTCGGATTGGTAGCGGGTATATATCCTGCATTTGTGCTGACTGCCAACAACCTGCTGAAAGTACTGAAGGGAAAGATATCCGTAGGAAAAGGGGAGCTTGTTTTCCGAAAAGCTTCCCTTATTCTACAGTTCTCCATCGCTATACTGGTATTTGTATGCACACTCTATATCTCCCGCCAGATCAACTATTTCTTTAACAGAGATCTGGGATATAATAAAGAGCAACTACTGGTTATTTCCTCTGTGCCCCGCCAGTGGGATAGCACAGGGCTGAAACGCCTCGAGTTGTTAAGAGATGAAATGATGCAGAAGGCAGGGGTGGTAAGCGCAACAATTTCCTACGAAGTACCTGATGGTATGAATGGGGGGAGTGTACCAATATTGCCGGAAGGCGCCGCCAATGACGCGCCTGTCAATGTAGAAAGACTTGTTACAGACGGAAACTATGCTAATACTTTCGGTTTAAAGATGACCGCTGGCCGCTTTTTTACGGATCATGACAGTCCGCTGGACGTCGTGCTTAATGAGACTGCCGTAAAAGCATTACACCTTAAACAGGGTGTTGGTCAGGAAATACGTATCCCGGGTAATGATACGAGACTGACTGTAAGAGGGATCGTAAAAGACTTTCATTTCTTTAACATGGGGCAGAAGATCGCTCCGATGATTTTCTTTGCTCAGCAGGTTAATCCTGCATACCGCTTCCTGAGCATCAAACTGCAAACGGCTGATATCAGGAAAAGCATTGCCGGTATTGAATCTGCCTTTAAATTCCGCTATAACGATTCTCCATTTGACTACTTCTTTATGGACGAAAAGTTTCAGGCCATGTACTTCAGTGAAACCCGCCTCAAAAAGGCAGCTGATGTAGCTACCGGATTAAACTTTGTGATTATCTTACTGGGAGCTGCCGGTGTCGTGGCCTTCAGTCTGACGCGTCGCGCGAAGGAAGTAGGCGTGAGAAAAGTATTAGGCGCTAATACGCGTAGTATCATCTTTTTGTTCCTGAAGGAGTATACAACCGTTATTATCATTGCCAACCTTGTTGCATGGCCGCTTGCTTATTTCCTTGCCAGTAAATGGCTGGATGGGTATGCATACCGTACCAGTATGAGCCTGGTGCCATTTATAGTAGCAGGAGGTATTACCTTTAGTTTAACCTATATACTGATTGCATTACAAAGTTTCCGCACGGCAAATGCCAATCCTACCGGATTGCTGAGACATGAATAATAAAAACCCTCATTCTAAAAATTTTAATAAACCGAAGTCATGATACGTACAGTCAATCTTCAAAAGATTTTTACAACAGAAGAAATTGAGACTTCTGCATTGAATGGCATTAACATGGAGGTAAAGGATGGTGAGTTCGTTGCTATCATGGGTCCTTCAGGTTGTGGTAAATCCACCTTGCTGAATATTCTTGGTCTGCTGGATAACCCTAGTGGCGGAGAATATCATTTCTGGGATCATGAAGTAGCGCGTATGAGCGAACGTCAGCGTGCACAGCTCAGAAAAGGTTCTATTGGTTTCGTATTCCAAAGTTTCAACCTCATTGATGAACTGACTGTATTTGAAAACGTAGAGCTGCCGCTCTTGTATCTGAAAGTACCTGCCAGTGAAAGAAAAGAGAAAGTAGAAAAAGTACTGGAGCGTATGAACATTATGCACCGTCGTAATCACTTCCCGCAACAATTATCCGGTGGTCAGCAACAGCGTGTAGCAATTGCCCGTGCAGTAGTAGCTAACCCTAAAATGATACTGGCGGATGAGCCTACCGGTAACCTCGATTCTACCAATGGTGAAGAAGTAATGAAGTTGCTGCAGGAGTTGAATGAGGCCGGTACTACCATGATCATGGTGACGCATAGCCCTTATGATGCTGGCTTTGCACATCGTGTTATCAACCTGTTTGATGGCCGTGTGGTGACTGAAAATATCAAAGAACAGTTCCACGTATAATGCGCTTGTCTGATATACCCTTTACTCATATTTTAAACTGACTCATATGCTTAACAACTATCTGAGAGTAGGCTGGCGCAATCTCCGGCGTTACAAAATGTACAGCAGTATCAATATTGGTGGTCTTGCACTCGGATTGGCATTGGGTATCCTGCTACTTGTATGGGTACAGGATGAGTTAAGCTATGATAAGTTTCATGAAAAAGGCGCTAACCTATATAAGGCTTCGGTTACGTTCACATCAGGGGCCGATGTGCAAAGCTGGAATCAAATGCCGGCACCACTTGCCCTGAATGCTGTAAAAAAAATCGCAGGTGTGCAGCAGGCCGTGCGTATGGTTCCGAACTGGGGGACTATCTCTAAATTCACTTATAATAATAAGGACATCCATGATGTCAAACTGGCTTTTGTAGAGCCGTCCTTCTTTACTCTGTTTACATTCCCTATATGGAAAGGAAAAACGGATAAACCTTTTACCGACAACTCATCTCTGGTAATAACGCGTAGTGCTGCTAAACGTTATTTCGGTACCGAAGATGCTGTTGGAAAGGTGATTGCAGGTGATAAAGACCAATATATAGTAAGTGCGGTAATGGAAGACTTTCCGACACAATCTACTATCCAATATGACTTCCTGATGCCTTATGGTATTCTACAACAGAAGTTTACTAAAGGAGATTACTGGCATTCGCTGGACGAAGACTGGGGTGATTTCGTTTTTGATACTTACTTTTTACTGGCTCCGGGTACATCTGTAGCGAAGGTGAGTAAAGAACTGGCAATGCTGCGTCCTGATGCGAAGCCGGATCCCAATGTACGCTACAACCTTCAGCCATTGTATGACGTGCACCTGTATAACCCGGACCTGTCAGAAGGAACGATTAAAATTGTCAGAATATTCCTGATCATTGCAGTAGTCATACTATTGATCGCCTGTGTAAACTATGTAAATCTATCAACAGCCAGAGCTATGCAACGTGCAGCGGAAGTCGGTGTACGCAAGCTCATCGGCGCTACCAGAAGACAACTGTTTATGCAGTTTGTAGGTGAGTCTCTGCTGGTGTTTGTGCTGTCTCTTGTGTTGGCTATTATGCTTATTTTATTACTGACTCCATTCTATAATAATCTCACCGGAAAAGAGCTTTCTTTCAGCCTGCAAAACTTCCAGATGATACTGGCCATCGGTACTGCTATGCTATTGACGCTGATTGTAGCAGGTATCTATCCGGCAGTATTGCTGTCTTCTTTTAACCCCTTAAAAACATTAAAAGGCGGACTGACCTTATCAGGCGGGAATATCAGTTTCCGCAGGGTGCTGGTGGTGGTACAGTTTCTGATCGCCACAGTACTTATTGTCAGTACGATCGTCGTAGGACAACAATTGCGTTACATAAAAAATAAGGCAATCGGCTATGATAAAGAGAATGTATTTATGTTCAATGGAGGCGCTATGTCCACCCATATGGAGACTGCCTTACAGGAGCTGAATACCGCCCCCGGTGTTGTCGTAGCTGCAAACGCCAATACCAGATTGACTTCTATCGACAACAGTACCGGCGATGTGGAATGGGATGGCAAAGGTGAAAAAGAGGCCATGATTGCGCATACCATCAGCGGAGATAAGAACTTTATGGAAATGATGAAGCTCCGGTTTGTAGCCGGACAGAACTTTACCAATTCCAAAGCTGATTCCAGTCACTATATCATCAATGAAACGGCTGCAAAGATGATGGGTGTAAAAGATCCTGTGGGTAAGCGTTTCAAGCTATGGCGATTCGAGGGAACTATTGTCGGTGTAGTAAAAGATTTTCATTATGCGTCTATGCATGAAAAGATAGGGCCTGTCGTATTCTATTACAGGGCAGATAACAATATCGTATATGTAAAAACAAAACCCGGTCAGGCGCAACAGGCTATCACTTCAGCAACACAGTTATTCAAAAGATATAATGCAGGCGCCCCTTTCAACTATGCATTTATTGATGAGAATCTGGACAACATGTACAAGGTTGACAGGCGTACAGGCAAACTGTTTGATTACTTTGCCGGTGTCGCAATCTTCATCAGTTGTCTGGGATTGTTTGGACTGGCCACTTTTGCTACAGGACAACGTGTGAAAGAAATTGGCGTAAGAAAGGTACTGGGTGCGTCTGTTACCAATATTGTTGCATTGCTGACCAGCGATTTCCTGAAAATATATTGATCTCTATAGTATTGGCTATCCCTGCAGCCTGGTATATTATGAACAGATGGCTGGATGATTATGCTTACCGCATTAGTATCAGCTGGTGGGTATTTGCAATAGCTGGTTTGCTGGCTGTGGCCGTAGCTCTGCTTACTGTAAGTTTTCAGGCTATAAAAGCCGCATTAAGAAATCCTGTACGCTCATTAAGAACTGAATAGTCCACATTATAAAAAAGAGGTATGTTAAAGAGTTATCTTAAGATCGCCTGGAGGAATATCACAAAGCAAAAGTTCTATTCCTTCATCAATATACTGGGACTGACAATAGGTATGACCTGTTGCTTCCTGATCTTTATCTATGTGCAGTTCGAACTGAGCTATGATAAATTTCATGAGAAAAAAGAGCAGATCTATAGGGTTGTTACAGATGTAAAGACACCTACTGAGGTGATCGAAGCAGATATTACTTCTGCACCAATGGGGCCAAATCTGAAAGCAGATTACCCTGAAATAAAGTCAGCTGTGCGGGTGTACTTCACAAAATGCTTGTGACAGTTGGTGATGACAAATATCAGGAGGATAAGCTGATCCTTCCTGATTCAACCTTCTTTGACGTATTTACTTTTCCATTGCTTAGCGGTAATGCCAAAACTGCTTTGTCAGAACCCTTTAGCGTCGTGTTGACAGAAAGTAAAGCGAAGAAGTATTTTGGTTCAACTAATGTCATTGGAAAAACTATTCAGATTGGAGGGAGAGAATATACGCTGAAAGTAACCGGTGTTATCAAAGATGTACCGGAGAATTCACAGATGCCATTTGATATGCTATTCTCTTTATCAACCTATAAGGCATTGGGAGTTGACCTTGATAATTCCTGGGGAAATTTTGGCGCTATGACCTATCTGCTGCTGGAAAAGGGTGCAGATGCTGCGAAGCTGGAAAAGAAACTGCCTGCTTTTATGGAGCGTCACATAGGTGCGCAGATGAAGAAGAACAATATGCACTATACCCTGCATCTTGAACATTTGAAGATGTATACATGCACTCAAAGAGAGTAGGTAGTACACTTGCGCATGGTAGTATTGCGAATGTGTATATCTTTTCTTTTGTAGCCCTGTTCATTATGCTGATTGCCGTGATCAATTTTGTTAATCTGGCTACAGCAAGAGCTACGGAAAGAGCGCGGGAAGTGGGTGTGCGTAAAGCTGTCGGAGCTTATGAACTACAACTCACTGCACAGTTTTTAAGTGAGACACTATTATTAAGCCTGTTTGCATTCATTTTATCAGCCCTGTTATGTCAGTTGTTGTTGCCTGCATTTAATCTGCTTGCCGGAAAGGAAATCGCTATTAATATATTTAAAACAGGCGTCGTTGGCGTATTTCTGTTAATTGCGTTAATGGTAGGCCTGTTGGCGGGTATTTATCCGGCGCTGGTGTTATCATCCTACAAACCGGTGATGGTGCTGAAGGGTGCGTTTAGTAGCAGTAATAAAGGCCTGTTATTGAGAAGAAGTCTGGTGATCTTACAGTTTGTGATTACAATTGTTCTGATTGCTGGTGTGATCGTTGTTTATAACCAATTACGTTATATGCAGTCACGTGACCTTGGCTTTAAGAAGGACCAGCAGCTGGTAGTGAGTTTTGATGGAATAGATGATATGAAGTTGAAATGGAAAGACATCAAAGGACAAGTGGCCAGTGTTCCCGGTGTGATCGGATGTACTTTCTCCTCTTCATTACCAAGTGTCAATCATAATTCTGCTTACAGTCAGATGGAGATGAAGGGAGGAGACATGCAGGCGAGCAATATCAATCTTTATTTTGTAGATTATGATTTTATAAAGCAATATGCCATTAAGGTAATAGCCGGACGTGCTTTTTCTGAGGAGATGGGCACTGACAGCACACAGGCAATGATCGTAAATGAAGCGACAGTTGCTTCTCTGGGATATAGTAAACCGGAAGAAATTATCGGCAAAAAATTCTCCCAGTGGGGACGTGATGGAAAGGTGATTGGTGTCATTAAGAACTTCAACTATCGTTCATTACGGGATGAAGTCGCTCCACTGACAATGCGTATTGAGCCTGGTGCATTTTCTCCGATGACTATTAATGTGAGCCCTGCCAATCTGAAAAAAGTGCTCGCCGGTGTAGAAGCTGTCTATAACATATGCACCGGGTGGAAGATTTGACTATTATTTTGTTGATGAAGCATTTGATAAGCAATATCGTGCTGAATATCGTTTTGGCCGCCTTGTGCTGACATTTACCGTGCTGGCTATCTTCCTTGCCACTTTGGGTTGTTAGGCCTTATTTCCTATATCGTGATTCAGCGCACCAAAGAGATCGGTATCCGTAAAGTGTTGGGCGCCTCTGTGAACAGTATCCTGTTCCTGTTGTCCAGCGACTTCCTGAAACTTGTATTGATCGCTTTACTGGTGGCCACTCCACTGGCCTGGTACCTGATGTATCAGTGGTTGAAAGATTTTGCATACCGCGTAGATATTCAATGGTGGGTGTTTGTGTTGTCCGGAGGTATCGCAGTAATACTTGCATTGATTACCGTGTATGTACAGACTGTAAAGACAGCTCTGACCAGTCCGGTAAAATCATTGCGTACTGAATAAGTTTCTTTAGTAGTTACGTTTAAATATGACAAGTGAAATGTACCATGGGCAGGTGTCTACCAGCCCATATGTTTCTTTCATGCACAAAAAAGGTACTATGATAAAAAGTTATATAAAAATAGCGTGGAGGAATTTGTGGCGTAACCGCACATTTTCCGCAATCAATATAGTCGGTCTGACCGTTGGAATGGCCGTGAGTTTTACTTTATTACTGTATGTATTATTTCAATTCAGCTATGATAACTTTCATGAACATGGCAAGGATATCTACCATCTGAAGCTTGGCGCAGATGGTGGACCTAATACGCCTGTACCATTGGGGCCATTTGTGGAGAAGAATATACCGGAAGTGAAAAGCGTAGTGCGGACTACCTACCTCACGCCGCATCTGTTGAAGGTAGGCGATAAGTCTATCAAGCAACATGGTATTTTTACAGACCCGCAGTTCCTGAACGTATTTACGTTCCCATTGGTGAAGGGGCAAGGTACACTGACAGATGAAAATGCCATTATCCTCACGGAAAGTACTGCCCGTAAATTGTTTGGAAATACAGACCCGATCGGGCAGATCATCAATTTTGATATCACACATCCACTCGTTGTACAAGGTGTTGTGAAAGATCCGCCTAAGAATTCTACTATACGTTTTGCATACCTGTTAAGCTGGAAACTTTGTGTACAGATGATGGCATGGGTGGGTGAAGAGGAATGGGGTAATTTCGGTGTCAATACATTTGTACAACTGAATCCGGCTGCTGATCCTGCGGTAGCAGGACGTAAGCTGAAAAATCTCCTGCATGAACAATCCAAAGGGATACCTGAGACAACTTATCTCATCATGCATCCGATGAGCAAATGGAAATTGTATTCCGAGATAAAGACGGTAAAATAATTGGAGGCGAGATTAGTTCCGTTCGTCTGTTTGCGTTGCTGGCATTGGGTATCCTACTGATAGCCTGCGTAAACTTTATGAACCTCAGTACTGCGCAGAGTGAAAAAAGGGCGAAAGAAGTAGGTGTGAGGAAGGCAATTGGCGCTAATAAACGGACCCTGATTGGTCAGTTTATGTATGAGTCCATGATGCTGGTATTTATCTCCTTAATACTGGCTCTGGTATTGATGTGGATAATACTTCCCCGTTTCAATGCATTGACAGATACTTCGCTGCAGCTATCATCAGCTCCTGCTTATTTCTGGTTCGCAATACTGATGCTGGCGGTGATAACCGGCTTTGTTGCGGGTAGTTATCCCGCTTTTGTATTGTCTTCTTTTAAACCGATTAAAGTATTGAAAGGCGGTCTGGGGAAATAAAGGGCAGCTTTAAATCAAGACAGACACTGGTTGTGTTTCAGTTTACGCTGGCTATAGTATTGATATTGGTGACAATCGTTATTTACAGACAGATAGATTTTATCCGCAATCGCCCTCGGGATATAATGCGAAAGGATTGGTAGATGTAGAACTGGAAGGAAAGGTATTTGACAATTACGACGCTTTCAGACAGGAAGCTATCGCATCAGGGGCTGCTGTCAACGGTAGTATCATGATGAGTTCTATTGCACAAATAGGTGGTAGCGTATGGGGATTGAAATGGCCGGGACAATTACCCGGTGAGGAAAATATAAACTTTGGTATTATCACCGCTACGGAAAACTTCGTTTCTACATTCGGGATACAATTGAAAGAAGGAAGGGATTTTCAGTCAGCTGCTGATTCCTTGTCGATCATATTGAATGAGGCTGCGGTGAAGACGATGCATTTGAAAGATCCGGTACTCGGACAGCAGGTCGTGCTGAACGGAGAGGCAAGGACTATCACAGGAGTGGTAAAAGATTTTGTGTGGATGAAGTCCTATATGCCGGCCACGCCTGCGGTAATACCTTACAATCCTTCGTGGAGAGGTATGCTGACTATTAAGCTCAATCCTGCATTATCGGTCAGTGAAGGACTGGCGCGATTGGAAAAGGTGTATCATAAGCTCAATCCCGATTATCCGTTTGAATATTCTTTTGTAGATGTTACTTACGAAGAGAAGTATGCCTATGAGAAATTGCTGGGCCTCATGATCAATGTTTTTGCAACACTGGCAATTGTGATCAGTTGTATGGGATTGCTGGGGCTATCTGTTTTTGCGGCTGCACGCAGAAGGAAAGAGATCGGAATTCGTAAAGTGATGGGCGCGGGCGTCGCACAAGTGACGATGTTGTTATCCAAAGACTTTCTGAAACCGGTATTGATAGCGATCGTGATCGCTTCTCCGGTCGCCTCTTATATTATGATAAAATGGCTGCAACAGTATACTTACCGGATTTCGCTGGAATGGTGGATGTATGCACTGGCTGGTATCACAGCGATCGCAATAGCATTGATGACGGTGAGCATACAGTCAGTCAGGGCGGCATTGATGAACCCTGTGAGGGCATTACGTTCGGAATAGAAAATGCACCATGTTAAATCTTAAAATAGATGCTTAGAAACTACATCAGGATAGCGTGGCGAAATCTTAAAAGAAACAGGGTATTTGCCTTCATCAATATCGGCGGTATGACGGTGGCCATTTGTGTTGCCCTGCTGCTGTGTATTGCGGCTTATCATGAATGGTCGTTTGATCAGTTTCATTCGAACAGGTCTTCGCTATACGAAGTATACATGGAGGAGGCCTTGCCCAACGGTAAAACCGTTATGGGCGCTAATCATCCGGCACCCTTAATGGCAGCCTTGCAACAGGAATGTCCTTCTGTTAAACAGGCGACTCGTTATCAGTCGAGTAAAAGGAGTGTTTCCTATAATGGGAAGACCCTGTCCAGAGTGATTGGTTTTGCTGATACGTCGTTTCTTCAGATGTTCAGTTTCCCTATACGGAGCGGTAACATCAATACTTTGCGCAACAGAGATCAGGTGTTAATATCCGAGGAAACTGCAAAGAATATCTTTGGTAATGAAGATCCGTTAAATAAGATCATAGAAGTAAAACTTGGGCAGCTACAAAAGAGCTATACAGTAGGCGGCGTGATGGCTAATGTGCCGGAGAACTCCAGTATTCATTTTGATATGCTTGTCAGTTTTTCTTCCTTATTGGAATGGTATGGCAATGAAAGTTCATGGTCCTACAGTTCTTATTATACCTTTCTGCAGGTAAAGGAACACGCGTCTGTACCTCTGGTCTTAAAGCAGATGCAGGGACTGGTGAATAAGTACATGTCTGAGAAGTTGCAGGGCATGAAGCGGGATGGAGTGCAGCCCGGTAAAGACGGACAGTTACTGACATACGGCTTGATGCCGGTCGGTGATATTCATTTCGACAGACGCAGTGATCTGGCTGGTATCGGCGCTTTTTATCCGTGGTTGATGGTTATTATCTCTATCATGGTATTGGCTATTGCGGCCGGTAATTTCATCAATCTTTCCATGGGACGTTCATTCACACGGGCAGGGGAGATAGGTATGCGTAAGGCATTGGGGGCCAGAAAAACACAGCTGATAGCGCAATTTTGGAGTGAGTCTTTTATATTGTGTGGCATCTCTCTTTTTGCCGGTATCGTCCTTGCCGCTTTTGTATTGCCGCAGTTTAATGAACTATTCAGATATCATTTCAGGATGGCATCCATTTTTAGCAGCATCCGTATTTTGAGTGGTGTTGTTGCCGGTTTTCTATTAATCACTGTATTGGCGGGCGGCTATCCGGCATGGATGATTTCCCGGTTTAAAATGCTGGAAGTATTAAAGGGTAAACTCAGTCTGGGAAGAAAGAGTATTTTCAGAAATGTATTGATCATTGTGCAGTTCTCAATAGCTGTATTACTGATCAGCTGTACTATCATTCTCTGGCAGCAGCTGACTTATCTGCGATCCAGACCACTGGGATATAATCAGCATGAAGTGATCAGTATCCCTGTAAATTCCGGCTTATTGCAGAAAGGGGATGCACTATCCAGATTGAGAACAACACTCGCAGGTGACCCACATATTCTGGCTGTCAGCGGATCGAATACGAATATGGGAGATGGGCTGGATGGTG
The DNA here is from genome assembly GCF_007896845.1 of Chitinophaga pinensis. GTDB lineage: Bacteria > Bacteroidota > Bacteroidia > Chitinophagales > Chitinophagaceae > Chitinophaga > Chitinophaga pinensis_C. Next base: position 438,059 of record NZ_VOHS01000001.1, read on the forward strand.
GCCGGAATAGTGCGACCTATGGCTTTGATTATAAAGGGAGAGGGGTGAAATGTAACTGGTCGATGGTAGAATATGATTATCTTCAGACACTGGGTTTGCACCTGGTGGCCGGCCGTGATTTCTCCCGTGAATTTTCAACAGATTCCAGTGCCGTCATCATCAATGAGCTGATGGCGAAGGAACTGGGAGAAAAGGACCCTATAGGTGCTGAATTGGACGTGATAGGTAAGTTTCATGTGGTTGGTGTTGTAAAGAACTTTAACTTTCATTCCCTGAAAGAGGAAACCGGTCCGATGACCATACAGCTGATCCCCGGAATGAAACCAATGTATATTTTTGTGCGTGTACTGCCGGCAGATCTGCCCCTTGCTATGGAGAAAGTGAAGAAGGCCTGGCATACTATTGACCCTGACGGCGAATTTGAAGGCTCTTTCCTTGATGAAAATATTGACAGAATGTACAGATCGGAGGCCAGACTGGCTAAGATCAGTATTAGTGGCGCGGTGGTAGCCATCGTTATCTCCTGCCTCGGTCTTTTTGCGATTGCGGTATTAGTTATTGCACAGCGGAATAAGGAAATAGGTGTGCGCAAAGTACTCGGCGCCTCCGTATCAGGTATTGTTACCCTGATAGCAAAAGACTTTCTGCGGCTGGTACTGATAGCCATTCTGATCGCTACACCCGTTGCCTGGTATCTGATGAGGATATGGTTACAGGATTTCGCCTATCATATTGATGTTAAATGGTGGGTATTTCTGCTGGCAGGAATTACAGCCATCGTGATTGCATTCTTCACGATAAGTTTCGAGTCGGTAAAAGCAGCATTAATGAACCCGGTTAAATCACTTAAAACAGAATAACCAATGATACAATTAAGACATATCTCCAAGTATTATCCCGTTGGATTTGGTAAGAATGAAATATTAAAAGATATTGATCTCAGAATTTTCGAAGGAGAGTTTGTATCTATTATGGGCCCTTCCGGTTCAGGTAAATCCACCCTGTTGCATATAATGGGTTTGCTGGAAGAACCCAATCAGGGGGAATACCTGTTTGACGGAGAACCGGTGCATAAGATGAATGAGAAGAAACGTACCCAGCTGCACCGGGGTGCAATAGGATTCGTTTTCCAGGCTTATCACCTGATTGATGAGCTGACAGTATATGAGAACATTGAGACACCACTGCTATATAAAAATGTCCCTGCTGCTGAACGTAAGAGCCGTGTGGCCGATATTCTGGACCGTTTCAATATAGTAGCAAAAAAAGACCTTTTTCCCAGTCAGTTATCCGGCGGACAGCAACAGCTGGTCGGTATAGCGCGTGCATTGGTAGGTGAGCCTAAAGTGATCCTTGCTGATGAACCAACCGGCAACCTGCATTCTGATCAGGCGAAGGAGATCATGGAACTGTTCAAACAGCTAAATGAAAAAGATAAGATTACGATAGTACAGGTAACCCATTCCGAAGTTAATGCAGGTTATGGTCACAGGATTATACAGATCCGTGACGGGAAAATCGCATAAATCAATATAGGCCATTCCCGACGTCAGGTAATCTTATCAAGCTGTTACGCACCGGCGTAGGTTCTGATAGGATATCCGTCGTCGGGAATTGTTTATCTGCAAGTATTTTACGCCCTTCATAAAGAATTTATTTATGTTATCATCACAATTATTATATTTTTGGAATGTCATGAAAATATCCAAACTCCCGGGATTTCTCCTGGCGCTGTGCATCTTGTTTGCTAACTCTGCGGCCCTGAAGGCGCAGGATACCTGGACACTGCAACGCTCCGTGGAGTATGCGCTTCAGAACAATATATCTATCAAGCAGCAGGACGTGCAGAAGCGTTATGCATTGCTGACGCTCAAGCAAAACCAGATGTCACAGATTCCCACCCTCGGCGCTGGTGTACAGGCTCAGTTGGGTTCTGGTCGTAATATTGACCCATATACGAACGTTTACGTCACCCAATCTTATTTCAACCTTGGTGGTGGAGTGAATACCAGTGTTGATATCTTTAACTGGTTCGCAAAACGTAATGTAATCGCTGCTAATAAATATGAGTTACAGGCACAGGATCGCTTTCTGGAAAAGGCAAGGAATGATGTTGCTTTTAACATTGCCAGTACCTTCCTGCAATTACTCATGAATATTGAGCAGGTGCATGTCAGCGAGTTACAGGTGAAACTGACTTCGTCGCAGCTGGACAATACAAAGAAGCTGGTTGTTGCGGGTTCTGTTCCCGAAAGTAATCAGGCTGACCTCGAAACAAAGCTGGCGAGTGACAGTGTAACTCTGATCACCGCGCAGAACAATGTGATCATGTCTACCCTGCAGATGAAAGCATATCTGAACCTGAGCTTTGATCAGTCTTATGTGCCTCAGATTCCGGAAAATATTGCAGAACTAAAATTACCAAGACTGGATGAAGTAGATCCGGAGATGGTATACAGTTCTTCCCAGATGACCAATCCATTGATAAAGGGGTATGAGGCGAGAATAAAAGCACGGCAACGTACTTTGGCGGCTCAGAAAGGGTTATTGTACCCCAGTCTATCCGCAAATGGGGCATTGAATACCAGTTTTACCGATGTGGCAAAAGATGGCGCAACAGGTAAAACAATCAGTTTTAATCAGCAGGTGAATAATAACTTCCGTCAGTCCGCAGGGCTGAGTCTGAATATTCCGATTCTGAACGGCTGGCAGCAACGTACAGCAGTACAGAGGGCAAAACTGGATATTGTTGATCAGCAGCTGTTAATGGATAAAGATCTGCAGACACTGCGTCAGGATATCTATACTGCTCATGCAAATGCGGTAGCCGCAATTCAGAAATTCTCCGCATCTACCAAGGGTGTTGATGCTTCCCAGCGTGCGTATGATTTTGCGACCAAACGGTATAACCTGGGTTTAATGAATACTATTGACTATATTACTACGCAAACTAACCTGTTTAAAGCGCAGATCGATAAGGTATCCGCGCAATACGAGTTCATATTTAGAATGAAACTACTGGAGTTTTATAGGGATCAAAAGATCTCCCTGTAGCGGCTCCCTCCCTTTTGAAATAACGCCGTTTTATGAAGAGAAAGACACTTTTCTGGATCCTGGGGATCATCATTGTGCTGATTGCTATTTTCGCCTTGAGCAATGCACGCAAAGATGACAGCATTAAAGTGGCTGTCGATAAGGCAGAAGATAAAAATATCATAGAGGTGGTATCTGCCAGCGGCAAGATCTACCCTGAAACAGAAGTTAAGGTGAGTTCCGACGTATCAGGCGAAATAGTAGACCTTCCGGTACTGGAAGGTGATTCTGTTAAAAAAGGACAGGTATTGGCCCGTATCTATGCGGATGTCTATGGCTCCGTAAGGGACAAAGCGACAGCCTCTCTCAGTCAGGCACAAGCTCAGCTGGCAAATACAGCGGCCTCTCTCAACGCATTTAAGGCTAAGCTGGAACAGAGTAAAGCTGCTTATGACCGTAACAAGGAACTGCTGGCACAGAAAGTAGTGTCCCGCAGCGAATTTGAAACTGCTGAAGCAACTTACCGCTCCGCTTTGGCTGACTATAACGCAGCAGCAGAACAGGTGAACAGCAACCGTTATGCAGTACAGAGTGCCAGAGCCGGTGTAACTGAAGCAAATACCAATCTCCAACGTACTACCATTGTGGCGTCTATGGATGGTGTGGTGTCTTTGTTGCCGGTAAAGAAAGGTGAGCGTGTGGTAGGTACCGGACAAATGAGCGGTACTGAAATCATGCGTATCGCAGATCTGAATATTATGGAAGTACAGGTGGATGTCGGAGAAAACGATATTCCCCGTGTAAAATATAACGATACTGCTATCGTTGAAGTAGACGCTTATAGTGATCGTAAGTTCAAAGGTATTGTAACGCAGATCGCCAGTTCCAGCAAAGGTGCTGCAACTGCTACAGCCGCAACTTCTTCTTCTGCAGAACAGGTAACCAGCTACATCGTACATATCCGCATTCTGGCAGAGAGTTACGCTGACCTGATTGACCCTGCTCATCCGAAGAACTTCCCTTTCCGTCCGGGTATGAGCGCCAGTGTTGATATCCAGACCCGCAGAAAGAATAATGTGCTGGCCGTACCTATTAATGCAGTAACTACCCGCGATGTGGTGGATAGCTCAAAAGCGGTAGGCGCCAAAAAAGAAGATCTGGCAGCAGCGAAAGAAAGCGGTAAGAATCAAAAAGAGGTTGTTTTTGTATTGCAGGCCGATAAAACCGTACGTCAGGCTGTTGTAACAACCGGGGTGCAGGATGATGCGAATATTGAGATCCTGAGTGGATTGAAGCCGGGAGAATCTGTTATCAGCGCTCCTTATTCCGCCGTATCAAAAGACCTTGAACAAGGAAAGAAAGTAAACGTGGTACCTAAGAAAGAATTATTCGAAGGAACCACTAAATAGATATTTCAATAATAATAAAAGCGAAGGGCTCCGTTTAAACGGAGCCCTTCGCTTTTATTATTATATCACTTTGGATGATTTTATATTGTTAGTATTTATTATGGATTCGTTTGTTCACTCATGATGTATTGAGTATATAAAATGCCGCTAAAATCTCCTGTAGAAACTGCTGTTAAAACGTTCATTTTTACATCTCAATATCTGGTGTAATGCCTTCCTATTGCATGGATATTCAACTGTTTAGGAGGGCCGGAAAAAACTTAACATTGTCCTGTGTTAATTTAATATTAAATTTATGTTATCACATCAAATAAAGTTACATAATATGTCAAGTACAGATACTGCGAAGCCCGCCAAACCTTCCAAATCCTCCCGAAAAGAAGCACGCGACACCATAGAAAAGAAGCTGGACCTCCTGTTGGTAGACCTGAAAACTGAGTTAGGAGATACGAAATTCAAAAACAGAATTAAGAAAGCTGCAAAACTGCTGAGCAAAGGGCTGGACAAAAAGAAGAAAGCAGCCATCGTGAAGAAGAAAGCCACAAAGAAAGCAGTAAAGAGTGCCAAACCAGTTAACGTAAAAGCTGAAACCACAACAAAAGCTGCTGAATAAATAATAGTAACCCGCTTTCTGATGCGGCATCCTTTTATTTTTTGGTAATAAATAATTAACGGTCCACTGATAACACTTAACTGTTATTTGTGGACCGTCTGCTATATATTTAGGGCTTTTGTATGAAAAAGTCGCTAATATATCTACTGAGCCTGCTTTCTCTCACGGCAGTTGCCCAGCAATCAGGTCAGGTGAATGTATTCCTCGGTTCTTCCGGGGATAACGGGCAAATGTCTCCCGCCGCTTCCTATCCTTTCAGTATGGTCAGCATTGGTCCGGAAACGTATCCTTCCACTCATACAGGGTATGAGTATTATGCTAAAGAATTTCTCGGATTTACCCACAACCGTATGGAGGGGGTGGGCTGCCAGGGTTGTGGCGGTAACCTGCTGGTGCGTCCTTTTCTGGGTGACGGTCCGGTAAAAGCTGATCTTATCAAATATGAAGAACAGGCTTCTCCGGGTTATTATCACGTAGGGTTTACCAATGGCATCAAAGCTTCTTTTACTGTTTATAAGAATGGTGGTCTGCATCAGTATACTTTCCCTGAAGGAAAGAAAGGGCTGTTACTGGACCTGGGATTTGCGCATGTAGGTCGTTTTGTAGCTGAAGAGCATACCATAGAAGGTAATGCCGTAAGCGGATGGGTGGAATCCAGAACAACCTGTAGTGCAGGTATCTACAGAATATACTATTATGTAGAAGCGGATCGTCCGGTAAAATGGACAGTTACGCAGGCACATGAGCTGATCGCCAATGTCACTGATAATAACTTGGGTCTGAGAGTAGGCTTGTCATCTGTAGGTACATCCTATGCAAAAGCTGCTATTGCGAAAGGCCCATTCGATGTAATAAAAGGAAAAAGTGAAAAAGAATGGAATGATATGTTGGGGCATATCAAAGTAAAAGGGGATCCTGCAAGAGAGAAGCTGTTTTATTCCCTTTTTTACCGTTCTATCCAGTCTCCTTATGTGATATCTGAGCCAGATGGGGCATATGCTGCCACCAACGGTACTTTACAACATACAAACAGTAAGATGTATAACGGCTGGGCGATCTGGGATAATTACCGCGCACAGCTGCCTTTATTGTCTATTGCTTTCCCGCAGGAATATCAGGATATGACGACCTCTATTGCAGGGTTGTACGCGCATGGTAAAAAAGACTATGCGACGCTGCATGAACCTTCCATTACCGTAAGAACAGAACACGCAGTAGTAGTACTGCTGGATGCCCTGAAAAAAGGCTATAAACTTGATTTTAAGGCTATCGCTGACTCAGTAGAAAAAGAGATCAAAGGACTGGATTATGCGCATCCGGATAAGGCGCTGGAATCTTCCTATGATGCATGGGCACTGGCAGAACTGTATTATGCACAGAAAGACAAAACCCGTGGCGATCTCTATAAAGCACAGGCAGCAGATTATAAAAAATACTGGCAGAAAGACTTTCAGGACCTCACGAAACGTGATGTAGATCGTATGCAGGCAAGAGGATTATATCAGGGTACCATCTGGCAATACCGTTGGTTTGTGCCATTCGACCTGAAAGGTCTGATGGAACTGTGCGGCGGTGAGCAGGCATATCTTTCCCAGCTAGATGAATTCTTTGATAATGACTACTACTGTCATGCAAACCAACCGGATCTGCAGGCGCCGTTTATGTATAATGTGACTAACCAGCCCTGGAAGTCACAGGCGCTCATTCATAAGATCGCTGTTGATACCATGGTACAGCACTACTTCAATGATAACAGCCGGGGTATCGGTTCAGAAATCGGCCCGATCTACAAGAACCAGCCAAATGCCTATGTCAGAACAATGGATGACGATGCCGGTACGATGTCTTCATGGTTTGTACTAGTATCCACCGGGATATTTCCAGCCTGTATCGGTTCGCCGGTGTACTACCTGAATGTGCCTTTATTCGAATCCGTTGAATGGCAATGGCCGGGTGCAAAACCATTCTCTGTACAGGTGAAGAATTTCGGACCTAAGAATGTATACATCAAAGAAGTGTGGCTGAACGGTAAGAAATTGGACCGCAACTGGATCACACATACCGAGATCGCGAAGGGTGGTAAACTGGAGATCGTAGCCAGTGATAAACCAGATATGCAGCAGGGCCTTGGTAATAAATGGATTGCAGACATTACCCTTCAGTAGTCGTCTTAAATGGCGCTTAATCGGCAAGATTATTTACAGATACCCCGTAGATAAGCCGTAGATAACCCGTATATAAGCCATTCTTATAGATACGGGTTATCTACGGCTTATCTACGGGGTATCTATGGCAAGACTATGAATTATCTTCCTGATCCGGCCGGCAAAAAGTAGGTACCGGTATAGTCTTGATATAGGTTTACACTTACCAGTTAAGCCCTTTAATATCCCCGTCTTTTTACCCCTCTGGAAATTGAGACTTAACGATATGGTCATATTAGCAGGTAAAATTCCTTACTTTGCGAGAAAAAGACAGATACGTGAAAGCAGGTATTATCGGTAGCGGCAGTTGGGCAACAGCATTGGCCAAGATTTTAACGGATAATGGTAATCAGATTTCCTGGTGGATCCGGAATGAAGACACAATCCGCTATATGCAGCTGCGTCATCATAACAGGCATTATCTCACTTCCGTGTATTTTGACACGAACATGGTGAAACTGAGCAGCAACCTTGAAGAGGTAGTAGCGGCAAGTGATGTGCTGGTGCTGGCAGTACCTTCTGCTTTTCTGGAGGATGTGATGTTGCAATTGTCACCGGAGGCGCTGAAAGGCAAGAAGGTGGTGAATGCGGTAAAAGGTCTTGTACCGGGAAGCAACCTGCTGATCAACGATTATCTGTCAGATATTTTTGACCTTCCGCTGGAGCAGTATTATGCGATTACAGGTCCTTGTCATGCGGAAGAAGTCGCCAATGAGAAGCTATCTTACCTGACTTTCTCAGGTTTACAGGAGTCATCTGCACAATCTATCGCAGATCTGTTCACTAACAGTTATCTGCAAACGATCGTGAACCGTGATGTAATAGGCGTGCAATTGGCAGCGGTACTGAAAAATATTTATGCGTTAGGTGCAGGTATTGCGCATGGTCTGGAATATGGCGATAATTTCCTCAGTGTATATATCACCAATTGTTTCCGGGAGATGCAGTCTTTCCTCGAAGCATATGGAAAAGATCATAGTGAAGCAGGCGCACATAATTATAACGCAAGCGCCTATCTGGGTGATCTGCTGGTAACCTGTTATTCTTTGCATAGCCGTAACCGTACTTTCGGCAACATGATCGGTAAAGGATATTCTGTGAAGGCCGCCCAGCTGGAACTGAATATGATTGCAGAGGGCTACTATGCCAGCAAATGCCTCTTTGAAATGAATATGGAAGTCGGTGCTTATATGCCTGTTGCACAGGCAGTATATACCATATTATGGCAAAACTTAAATCCACGTGAAGCCTTCCTTTCCCTTGAAAAAGGATTTATTTAACTGATTGTTAACGTCTTGTTAAAATAGCGATAAGATAGGTTTGTAACCTTCGCAGCAGAATTCATCAACCACTAAAACTTGTATTCTGCTATGCGCTACACACGTCTATGCCTACAATTCTTATCGTTAGGCGTTTTCCTTCTTTTATTTTCCGTGAGTGTGATGGCCCAGCAGGCTATCAGCGGGAAAGTAATTTCCGGGGACGACAAGCAGCCATTACCTGGTGCGACCATACAGGTAAAAGGTGCATCTAAAAAGACCATTACAGATAATGCCGGCAATTTCAGCATTCAAGCCGGGAACAGTGACATCCTTATTATCAGTAGTATTGGATTTACCACACAGGAAGTAAGCGCCTCTCAGGCGGCTAATATTGTGCTTCCTACAGATACCCGGGGACTGGGTGAAGTAGTGGTAACCGCATTAGGTATTAAGAAAGAACGTAAAAAATTAGGTTATTCTCTGCAGGAGGTAAAAGGTGAAGACCTGACCGTAGCAAGAGAGTCTAACGTAGTTAACCAGCTGGCTGGTAAAGTAGCTGGTGTAACTGTGATTGGTAGTCCATCGGGTGTAGGTGGTTCCGCAAGGGTATCTATCCGTGGTGAAAGATCTGTAGATCTGAACAAGAACCAGCCATTATATGTCGTAGACGGGGTGCCTATCAGCAATGCCATCAATGGTGGTTCTGGTAGCAATAACCTGGAAGTGGACTTTGGTAACGGCGCCAGTTTCATCAACCCTGATGATATTGAGAGCATGAACGTCCTGAAAGGACCTGCTGCTGCTGCATTATATGGTTCCCGCGCAGCGAATGGCGTGGTAATGATCAAAACCAAATCCGGCCGTAAACAAAAGGGACTGGGTGTAGAAGTAAACAGCAATATCACGCTGGAATCAGCTTTAAAGCTGCCTGAATACCAGAAAACATATGGTCAGGGTAACGCCAGTGGAGGTGATTTCGCCTTTGTAAACGGTGGTGGCGCTGGTTTATCAGACGGTACAGACGAAGGTTGGGGCCCGGCTTTCCGTGGACAGCTGTTCCCTCAGTTCAACTCTCCCCGCACTTTGAATGGTCAGGCTATTCCTTATACAGGTGGTGATATGAACGCACCGGCAGGTAGCGTGATCACACCAACCACCTGGGAGGCAGACAATGACAATCTGAAGAACTTCTTACAGACTGGCAGAACCTTCACCAATAACGTAGCACTGGTAGGTGCTAATGACAACGGTGATTTCCGTCTGAGCTATACTAACCTGAATCAGACCGGTATTGTCCCTAATACTGATCTGAAAAGAAATACAACCAGTTTCTCTGCAGGCTACCACTTCACGCCAAAGTTCACAGCAAAAGCATTTGTAAGCTATATCAAGAGCGAAAGTGACAACCGTCCTTCCATCAGCTATGGTACTGAGAGCATCATGTACCTGTTTAACTGCTGGTTGCCGGCTTCTGTAAGAGTAAGCGATCTGAAACGCCTGTGGCAGCGTGGTCTGGATAACAGACAACAATATAACTGGAACTACAACTATCATGACAACCCATACATGACTGTGTATCAGAATACAAATGGTCAGTATTATGATCGTCTGATTGGTAATGTTGTTTTAAGATATGATCTCGCCAGCTGGTTGAACCTGCAGGTGCGTACAGCAACTGACTGGAGCAATGAGCGTCGCGAATATCGCAGAGCTTTCAGTACACAGCGTTTCCCTTATGGTGAGTACCGTGAAGTGAACATTGTGAATGAAGAGCGTAACACTGACTTCCTGTTTGCAGCTGACAAAGAGATCAATTCCAATTTCTCTTTCAATGCTACTCTGGGTGGTAACCAGATGCGTCAGACTTCCCGCTTCAATGAAAATATTGCCGGTCAGCTGAACATTCCTGATGTATACCGCCTGACAAACTCCCGTATTGCACTGGTATCTAATCAGAATAACGTAGGTAAGCGTATCAACAGCTTCTACGGATCAGCAGGTATTTCTTATAAAAATAAGCTGTTCCTTGATTTCACGGGTCGTAACGACTGGAGTAGTGCACTGACATTACCGGAAGACCTGAAAGCTTTCGGTCAGGAACAGAATTCCTATTTCTATTCTTCAGTAGCATTGAGCGCTATTATCAGCGATATGGTTAAACTGCCTGATGTGATCAGCTTTGCGAAGCTGAGAGGTAGTTTTGCACAGGTAGGTAATGACACTGATCCGTTTGCATTTACACAGACTTTCAATCGTAGCGAGCCTTTTGGTGCTTCGCAGATCTATGGTGAGACCAGCCGTTTATCTAACCTGAATCTGAAACCAGAGATCAGCAATGCCTTTGAATTTGGTGCTGATATCCGTTTCTGGCAGAACAGGGTAGGATTGGACCTGACTTATTATCAGAGTAATACAAAGAACCAGATCCTGAACATTCCATTATCTAATACCAGCGGTTATGAGAGCCGTGTGATCAATGCGGGTTCTATCCGTAACCATGGATTTGAGGTGATGTTGAATGTGACTCCAATCAAAACTAAATCCTTCAACTGGGATGCTTACGTGAACTTCTCTGCTAACCGCAGTAAAGTACTGGAGCTGACTGACGGTCTGACCAACTATGTAATGGCTGACAGAAGCGTATCAGTAGAAGCGAGAGTAGGAGAGCGTATGGGAGACCTGTATGGTATTGGTTTCGCACGTGTGCAGAATACGGATGCGAATGCTCCTTATTATGATGCAAGTGGCCAGTATACCGGTCAGATGGTATTTGCGGCAAATGGTCGTCCGGTAGCTACTACCGAAAGGATCAGACTGGGTAACTACAATCCGGATTGGCTGATGGGTATTGGCAATACATTTACTTATAAAGGAGTACGTCTGAGCTGTCTGTTTGATGTGCGTCATGGAGGTAAACTTTATTCTCTGACCCAGACGGTAGGTCGTGAAGGCGGTATCATTAAAGAAACGCTGGAAGGACGTGCAGACGGTTATGATATGAGCAAAGCCGGTAATGGTGTGATCGGAACAGGTGTGGTGCAGGCAGCAGATGGTAAGTTCAGTACTAACACTACCAAAGTAGCGGTACGCGAGTGGCACAGTGCCTGGACCGGTGGTCGTAACATTGCCGAAGGTGTAATGTATGATGCATCATTTGTAAAACTGCGTGAACTGCAGATTGGTTATTCTTTCCCCGGATCATTTAAAAAAGGTGTGATTAAGGGTATGAACGTATCACTGGTAGGTCGTAACCTCTTCCTGTGGGATAATGTACCACACGTAGATCCTGAGGTGATGTCTTATTCCGGAGGTACAGCCCTGCCTGGTATTGAGTATATGAGCTTGCCAAGCAGCCGTAGCTACGGTGTGAACCTGAGTTTTAAATTATGATCACCTTTAAACAAGCAATCATGAAATTCTTAAAGATATTTTTACTGGCCGGCCTTTTATCATCCTGTACACACGACTTTAGTGACACTAACACTAATGACAATAACCCCACCAATGTGACACCTGATCTGCTGTTAAGCGGGGTGATCAAAAATATGATGAGTAATCAGGTGAATACTGCCTGGGGGATCGGTAACATCGTTGCACAGCATCACGCCAAGATACAGTTCGTAAATGAGGACCGTTATCTGTGGGGTGAGCAGAATGGTGTATGGGACGATGTTTACAATAACTATCGTAATCTTCAGAACATCTTCACTGCTGTAGGAGGAGATTCTACGAATCCTTATCTGGGTGTATCACTGGTGTTGAAGTCATGGATGTTTGCGCTGGCGACAGATACTTATGGTGATGTACCTTATTCAGAAGCCGGCAGGGCCAAATTGGAAGGTAAATATCAGCCGAAGTATGATGATCAGGAGTCCATCTATGCGGGTATTCTGGCTGATCTGAAGAAAGCGAACAGCTATCTGGCGAAGAGCGGAACTACTTTGGATGGCGACATCCTGTATGGTGGTGGTGCAAATGCAATCCTGAAATGGCGTAAACTGGCCAATTCCCTGAGACTGCGTTATCTGTTACGTTTATCTAAGAGAAAAGATGTGAACGCGGAAATGGCAGAGATCCTGTCTGATCCGTCTACTTATCCGGTATTTACAGATAACGCGGACAATGCTGAGCTGAAGTATTTGTCAGCTGCTCCTAACCAGTGGCCTTTGTACGATGCCCGTGTAGGTTCATTTGATGAGTTCAGAGTAAGTAAAACATTGGTTGACCGTCTGACTACCTTAAACGATCCTCGTCTGAAGGTGTTTGGTCGTCCCAGCCAGAGGTCGGTAACTGCCAATGCTCCAAAGATCGAAGGTATTCCGAATGGTCTGAGCGATGTAAATGCGCTGGCTTATAACGGCGGTGTACAGGGTGTATCCAGAGTAGGTTATACTTTTGCATGTCTTGTATGTAATGACATCGGACAAGCGGCACCAGATCCGTCAGCGCCAAGAGCCTTAATCATGACCTATGCCGAATTACAGTTTACATTGGCAGAGGCGAGAGAGCGTAATATGATTACTGTCGGTGATGCGACTACTTATTACAATAATGGTATTACTGCTAACTTCAACTACTGGAAGAGCATTGTACCGTCTCAATACGGTATTGATGTGACGATGCCGCCTAACTATCTGACTCAGGCGACAGTTGCTTATACTGGTACTCAGGCAGAGAAATTGGCGAAGATCGCTTTACAGAAGTGGGTAGCTTATTACTTCAACGGATTGGAAGCATGGTTTGACTGGAGACGTACCGGTATGCCTGAGATTGTGCCAGGTCCATCGAACCTGAACAACAATCAGGTGCCTGTAAGATTTATTTATCCTCAGAAAGAGCAATCACTGAATGGCGGCAATCGTGGAGATGCTGTTAAACGCCAGGGAGCTGATAACCTGAATACGCGTATGTGGATTGCTAAATAACAGTAACTGCTTTTTGCATTGTCCGGCCATTTCTGCAAAGGGATGGCCGGATTTTTATTTTGTGAACTTCCAGGCCCACCATATCAATACGAACTGGAAGGGAAGCCGCAGGAGTGCCAGCCATAACATGGGATGTCTGGTTGCGTAGTAATTGATAGCCATCTGGATATTAGCGGGAAATACGGCCAGGAGGAGGCCAATGATGATCCATGCGCCTATATTCCGCGAAGCGGCAGGCAGGAGTAGTAATCCCCCTGCCACTTCCACACCGCCGCTAATGTATACGAGTTCGGTCTGGAAGGGCAGCCAGGGAGGCATGATGCCTATATAAATTTCCGGATTGACGAAGTGATTGATACCGGCGGCCACATAAATGGCTGCCATAATATATAAGGAAACCCTACTGCGCATATCATATAAACGCGAATTTCCCCGAGTAGTTTATTTCGCTACGTCAATGTTTACTTTCTTATTCTTGATCTTTTCGTTTTTGATCAGGGAGAGAGTGTGTGCAGCCCTGCTTTTCCTTACAGCGACGAAAGAGAAGAAGTCTTTTACTTCGATCAGACCTACATCTTCTTTTTTCAGTTGTCCTTTATTGGTCAGGAAGCCCACAATGTCAACCTTATTGACTTTATCTTTCTTGCCAGCGCTGATGTAGAAGGTCGTCCATTTCGGTTTTTCCGGCAGTTCATATTTATCCGCGAGGGTAATGAGTTCCGGATTTTCTTCTACATAGGAAGGCATTTTCTCGTCTGGACCTATGATCAGGATAGCGGTACCACTGGCGTCCATTCTGGCGGTACGACCGTTACGGTGTGTGTAGGTATCGGCAGTATGTGGGAGGTGGTAGTGAACGATATATCTGATATTAGGGATGTCCAGTCCGCGGGCGGCAAGGTCGGTAGTCACCAGTATATTGCTGGTACCGTTTCTGAACTTGCACAGTGCAGCATCTCTGTCGCGTTGTTCCATGGCGCCATGGTAGAAGACGCTGGTGAGTCCGCTATCTTTCAGGAAGGAGTTGGTACGTTCTACGGCTTCGCGATGGTTGCAGAAGATGATGGTAGAGCGGTTACCGAGGAAACATACCAATCTGAAGAGGGTGTCAAGTTTATCTTTATCCTCGCTTTCCACGTATTTTATAGCCAGTGCTTCTGATTTTTCTTCTGTGAGGAAGTTCAGTCTTACTGGTTCTTCGATGCCGACAAAGTCGGGTATATCCACAGCTTCGGTAGCGGAGGTCAGGATTCTCTTTTTCAGTCCTGGCAGGGATTCGATGATAAATTCTATTTCGTCCTGAAAGCCCAGTTCGAGGGATTTATCAAATTCATCGAGTACCAGTGTCTTTATACCAGCTGGTTTAATATTTTCTCTGCGGATGTGGTCGCCGAGTCTTCCGGGGGTACCGATGATCAGGGCAGGCGCTTCCAGCAGGTTATTTTCTTCCGTTTCACGGAGGTGTCCGCCGTAACAGCAGGTCACTTTAAATCCTGTGGTCATTGTTTTCCAGACCTTTTCGATCTGCATGGCCAGTTCGCGGGAGGGCGCTATGACTAAAGCCTGGGTACCAGGCGTGTTTTTGTCTAATTGTTCCAGTATAGGTATCAGGAAGCCAAGGGTCTTACCTGAACCGGTATTGGAGAGAAGAATGACATTGTCAGCCTTTTGATTGGCATCAATGGAAGCGATCTGCATCTCATTGAGTGCGTCGATTTTAAAGGCGTTGAGTATGGAGGCGTATTTTTGCATCGTGGCAAAAGTACGGATTTCCATTTACAAGGGCTGGAGGGCGGTATCATCGAGGACTTCTTCCGGAGCGGGAGGGGCAGGAGAGCCGTCTGCACGCAGGAAGAAATCGACGAGGGGGAGTACGAAAGCGAAAGTTACTGCCATATTGAAAAGCTGGTATCGGAGAACGATGGGGGAGGCGAACACGCTGAAGAAAAGATTCGCGGCCCAGAAGAGGAGGGTGATAAGCAGGGCAGAGCGGAATTGAGAGGGGAAGTAGAGGTGCCATTTTCTTGTAAAGAAGAGAATGCAGCCACTAAGAAACAAAATGGTTACGCAAACAATTAGGAAGGAATAATAGTCGAATAGACCGATCTTCTTTTTGTTGAGGTGATTAAAAACCTTGTTATCCTTATATCTAAACCATTTTACGGCTTCAGATTGTATCGTTTGATCTCCCTGATTATAGATTGAGAGAAATTCTGGTCGGGGAAAGAAGTATTGTTTTGTATTTGGCAGAAGGTAGTAACTAAAAAATGCCTTAGGGTGTTGCATGGCCAGATATGCTCCATAGTCTTTATATAATGGGCTGACTGCAGGCATTCTCCTGACTCCTGTGGGCGTAACAATACGCGAATACTTTTGCAGAGGTGCATTATCATTCCATAAATAGTATGCGTTAAGCGTTTTTTCTTTTTTTCTCCTTCGTCAATTGCCAGTCTCAGAGAGTCAAAATACGTATTCACTATTGTATGTAGTGCAGAAAATTTATCTGGTACCGGATTTCTTTCAGTAACGTGTTCATAAGCGATGAGTGCATTGCTGGCCATCTGCCATCCTCCAAAAACAGAAAATTGCCGGGTGCCGAAAAGTCGTTTGTTTTCATTGGCAGTATACATCGCAAAAGTCGCAAGTGTTAATATAATGGCTACTAAGCTAAAAGATTTTCTACCAGATGGCATTTTTGTCAGCAGTATTACGATGATGCTGATAACCGGATAAAAGAGTGCGTTATATCTTACGGCGAAGGCAAAAAGTAGAATAATTGCGTGTGAGATAATCAGTAAGGGAGAATAGTTCTTTATCAGGCGAAATAGTTGAGCCATCCACACCAGACTCAAGCTTGTAAAAAAGAGGTCACTTGAAATATAATTGCTGATGAATATAAATGCCGGATTCAGGAATAGGAATATAAAGACGCCTATTTTAACCCATCTGCTGTATCTGGCGATAGTAATAAATGTAAAGAAAAAGTAGAGGGCAGAGGCAATATAGATGGCATATTGAACCAGAATTAATGTGGTGTCGTTGTGTGTAAAAAAACCTACCAAACTTATAAGTTTGGGATATCCAACAGGCCAGATGTTGGCATTCATATTTTTCAATGCACTGCGGAGGTAGTTGTATGAGTCGGGCAGAAAATTTGGGAATGGATACAGGTATTTAAAAATAATAAATTGTATCAGTGCAATTATAATAGCGGCATATGTATAAGCGCGATTGGGATTATGCTTTGGCAAGGTTTGAGGTTCCATAGTACTATATTAACTATATGGGAATATAGTTAGCAGTTGCCAACCAATAATTAGGAGGAAGGGAATATTATTTTAACGGATATGTAAAACGCCGTCTTTGTAATAAGATTCTGCGCCGGTAGTTAACTTGATTGCATCCAGAAACTCCTGAATAGGTTCTGCTTTCAGGATGGTACCGGTAAACTTTTTGCGGGCTGTTGCAGGGTTGTCGATTACGACCTTTACACCATACCAGCGTGGGAGTACCTTGGTGATCTCACTCATTGAGGTATTATCCAGTTTATATCTTCCTTTAATCCAGAGTAAATCATTTTCGTTTAAAGCGGTCAGCATTGTCCCTTTGTTTTCCAGATATGTAATTGCTTGTCCTGGTTTAAGGATTGTTTGTTTGTTTGCTGTAGCAAAAGATACGGCGCCTTCTACCAGTGAGACTTTTATAAGTCCGGGGTCGTAAGTATTTACGTTAAAGGAGGTACCGAGCACCTGTACAGCACCATTTGGGGTGTGTAGGATAAAAGGCCGGTTTTGATCTTTGGCGACTTGTAAGTAGGCTTCTCCGTCAACAAACACTTCTCTGGTATTTCCTGTGAAGTGAAAAGGAAACCGGAGTGAGGTGGCGCTGTTGAGGAATATCAGGGTACCATCAGATAATGTAATGTGATAGTCCATACCTGGAGGAACCCATAGTTTGTTTACCTGTTCAGTAGTATTGGTCTTGTCTTTTGTGGAATATGTGAGGGAGTTGTTTCTATTCTTTAATTGTGTGCCACCATTAACTGTAATACTATCCTGAGGGGCAGAAAGATCGACGATCTCGCCATTGGATAATTGTAGTTGGAGCGTTGTATTATTAATTGCCACATCCTGACCTGATTTTATTTTATCAGGATGGTTTGTAAAAAGTGGGTATATAAAAATAACGAAGGCTGTTATAGATGCGGCGACGAGCAGCATGCTAAGAGCCAGTCCATTTCTTTTACGGAGTTTTCTACTTTTTAGTTTATCCTCAATAAGAGCGAAGTCAGCCTCGCTATCGAGCTGTTGTATGGCGGGTTCACTGGACCAAATGGCGTATTCCTGCTGAAGCTGTTCGAATTCGGTTTTTAGTGCCGGATACTCTTTAAATGCATTTTGAAGGAGTTGCTCATCTGTTTCGTTAATAACCCCCATCACCACTTTTCATTCATCAGCTGATGAATATGATCCCTATCTAATTCCATGAGTTATTATTAATTCAAGTATAAGAGTATTGCGCTCCCGAAATGGGTGATATAATTATATGATTATTATGACAATTTTTCACGCAACGTTTTAATTGCGGTAGCGAGGTGAGTCTTGACAGTATTATCACTTAACCCCATGATGCTGGCCACTTCTTTTCTTTTCATGCCCTGAAGGACATAGAGTTGGAATGCTTTGCTTCTCTGTGCTGGCATAAATTTCAGTAGTTCATTCACTTTATTGTCGATATAGTCGCGGACAGTTGGCTCATGTTCTTCTTCCATGTGTACGGTTGCCTCTTCCTGTGAAGAATAATATTCCTGTTGAGATTTCTGCAGACTCTTCTGTCGTTTTAAGATAAGCATACAATTGTACCGTATAGAGATATATAGATATCCCTTGAGGTTGGTGTGTATATTATTATATCGCTTTTTCTCGAAGAAGTCTATAAAGAACTCCTGTATAACATCTTTTGCTTCTTCTACATCTCCCAAAAGCCGGCTTGCTTCGAACAGCAGGAGCTTTTCGAAGCGTATGTACATTGTCTTATACGCGTTTGTATTTCCGGATTTTAGTTCTTGTAGCAGCAGATCGTCATTCACATCGGTGTGCATGCTGGTTGATTCTGTATGAATGATTATGATTGAAAAAGCACGATGCAAGCTAGTATGCTCTACGTTAATATCATAATGTTTCCCATTAATTTATGTTGCCTGTTCTGATGTACGACACTTTAATTTACGACCTTTCTTCCGGATTATTTCTTAATAATCAGTTAACATAGCCTGAAACCCTATATTGTACTATGTTTTCACGGATGGGTGAACCCAACCGAAAAAAAATATATTTTCTGAATTCACCCATTTTTCAAGACACCTATTCTTAAGGATAGAAAGGGGGAACCTTTTTGCCTAGCTAAATTCATTACCAAATATCGTCAGGTGACTGTCAATTAACTAACCATTTAGTCTTGTCCTTATGCATCAAAAATTTACTCACTGCTACGCAGCCCGTAGCTTAATGGGCATTCTTTGCCTGTTACTTCCCTGTATTTATTCCGTTGCGCAGAAGAGTGCGCAACCGGGTAGAAATGTTACACTTACAAGCAGCCGCATCGCCCTGGGGGATGTTTTCAATGTCATTGAAAAACAAACCGGGATATTGCTATTCTTTGGAGACCTGAATACCAATCAGACTGTTGGTGTGAAATTCGTTGCAACGCCTGTTGAAGAGGCCTTGGGAGAGATGTTGCCTCCTATCGGACTGACCTATGAGTATGTTAAGGGGAATAAGGATAAAATATTTATTAAGTCAATTATGCCTTCAAGAAAAGAGAAGGATACTGTGATGGTGAGTAGGGTTAGTGGCCTCGTGACAGACGAGAATGGTATGCCTTTGCATGGCGCTACTGTCAGGGTGAAGGGAACTTTATTTGGGACATCTACCAGTAACAGGGGGGAATTTACTTTGAATCATCCAATTGAGAAAGATGTTTTGCAGGTTAGTTTTACCGGTTTTGAGATGGTGGAGATCCCCGTTTCAGGAAAGTCCAGTGTAAAGGTACGATTAAAGCAAGGGGACAATAGTTTAAATGAACAAGTGATAACGGCGTATGGTAGCACGAAACAGACAAAACTGACAGGTGCAGTGACTGTTGTAAAAGGCGACCAGATACAAAACCTGCCTAATAGAAGTTTTGATAAAAGCCTACAGGGCCTGGTGCCGGGCTTATTGGTTACACAGGGAACCGGACAACCAGGTGGAGGATTAGGAAATTTTGTGTTACGCGGTATCTCAACAGGGGGTACTATTGAAAATGGTGCGACTACAAGAAATCCTTTGATTATAATTGATGGCGTGCCTGTCATTCAGGATCCTGCACAAGCTACTACGAGTAGTGTTGCTATAAATAATCCGATGTCTCAATTGAATCCCTCAGATATAGAATCTATAAGCATATTAAAAGATGCAGGTGCAATCGCTTTATACGGATCCAAGGCAAGTAATGGTGTGATTCTAATAACAACTAAAAAAGGCAAAGCAGGAAAAACACGGTTTAACTTTCGGCATCAGACAGATCTCGCATCCAGATTGAACAGTAATTACAATATGTTAAATCAGAAAGAGTATCTGGATTTATTATATGAAACATATAAGAATACTGATCCTGCTTTTTGGACTGATGATCGGATAAAATCGGACCTCATCAGCAAGTTTCCGCATCAGATAAACTCACCCGGTGATACCAGCTTTTATTCCGAACCTAACTGGATGAAAGAATTGTATAATAATCATGCCATGACATTTGCGAATGAATTGTCAATATCAGGAGGCAATGAGAGGAGCAATTTTATATTAATCTTGAATATACAAAACAAGATGGTATAGAAAAGAATACAGGTTTCGATAGAAAATCCATCCGTATCAATTATGAGAATTCCCCTGTTTCATGGTTGAAGTTAGGGCTAAATACAGCACTTTCTTATAATGTGCAAAAGTTTAGTTATCCAGGCGCATCAGAACGTTAGTGTCAGCGATATCTCCTCTGAATGCTATACGAGATAACAATGGACTGGAAATATTAAATTATTCATGGGGATTATCTACTCCTTATGATTTGACTTATAATTTTGATCAGGTGGCAAGTCCCTTGGCCGCAGCCAGATTAACATTAACAAAAACGTTTCATATCGTGGACTAAGCATCTATACGTAGACATTCATCCCTTTAAGGGTATTTCGTTTTCCTCGAATTTAGGCACCAATTTCATGTTAACTGAGTCGAAGGAAAAAATCCACTACTTGCAGGATCTAACCTCGACCCCGGAATTGGAAGGATCAATGAAACAGACGTAAGAAATGCCAATTTATACAACGAATATTCTGCGATACTCTAAAACAATCAGTAGTAAGCATAATTTAAGTTTGTTATTGGGGCACGAAGCGCAGATCCTTACCAGAAAATATTTACGTAATTGTACAGAATATAACAGGGAATCCATTAGCGGACCAGATAAATACAGGTAAAATAACAACGCTGGTGGTCTTACGAGTAAGCAGACTTTGTTGTCTTACTTCGGTCAGGCTAACTACGACTTTTCAGGTAAATACCTCTTGTCGGAAGCATTCGAACTGATGGGTCATCCTTATTTGGAGATAACAAAAATTCGGCTCACACTGGTCTACCGAATAGGGTGGGTCGTGTCATCTGAACCATTCGCAACACGTATATCTAAAGTCATTAATTACTTTAAAGTTAGAGGTAGTCTTGGATCACTGGAAATTCATCCGCTATATCCAACAATTTGCGCTATGACAACCTGGTATTATATAGGTTTCTTAACACTGGCGCAGTTTTGCCTAACCCTTATGTGCCACCTGGAAACCCAAATATTCAATGGGAAAAGACATTTAATTGGGATGCAGGAATTGAACTTAGATTTTAAATAACAGAGTTGCGTTTACGGGAGATATTTATAGTAAGAAAACATCTAAAGTTATTGCTGGAATTAATATTCCGACGACTACAGGTTTCTTTAATTTACGGAGCAATATAGGAGATCTTAGTAATAAAGGTATTGAACTCTCAGTTTCTGCTGATTTATCAGATCAGGTAAATTCAATTGGAATATAAATGCTAACTGGAGTAAGAATAAAAACATATTGACTCGTGCTTTCCTCCCTTTAGAAAGGCCTGGACGTAGTTTAATCGCAAATGGAACCGGAATAGCCTATAATTCATTCTATATGCCAAGATGGGCTGGTGTTAATCCTGCTGATGGAAAACCACAATGGATTGATTCTACTGGCAAAGTAACAAGTGACTATAACGCTGCTTTACCTGAATTCGTGGGGAATTCTCAGCAGATGGATTTGGTGCTATTACCAATTCGTTTCTTATAAAGGTATTGAGTTGTCAGCAATGATTTATTTCCAATATGGATCTGAGATTTATAATGGTGATGCGGCAATGTTCGGGGTAAATGATGGATTAAATCCATTTATTAACCAAGACCGTAGCGCACTTAATCGTTGGAAAAACCAGGAGATATCGCTGCAAATCCCAGAAGGTTACTTTTTGGACAACAACGGAACGTATGAGGAGGCACAAATGTGTCAACCAGATACCTGTTCGATGGTGATTTTATCAGACTTGCGAATATAACATTAGCGTATAAAGTTCCTAAGGATATAATTGATAAAACTCATATAGAAACACTACGATTCTTCTTTCAATGTCACAATGTAGCTACCTGGACCAGATACTCCGGACAGGATCCTGAGAGTGTAAGTGGGAGTGGAACTGCTGGTGCGATCTATCCATTACAAAGAACGCTTTCTCTGGGAATGAACTTAACTTTTTAATACAGCAGACTAAATAAATAATCTATGAGATACTGTAGACTAATTTTTATAAACATGATATTGTTAACACTTATATCATGTACAAAAGATTTTTTGGAAATAGACGATAACACAGCTTTAAACCGACAGAGCTATGTGAAGGATCTTGTTACGATGCAGGACTTTCTTAATGGTATTTATTTTAAGTATGCAGTGAATTTTGAGTATGCAAGCAGTCAGGCCTATCCGGAATTAATAGCAGACAATTTAAAGCCAGCTTCTGATGCAGGAGGATTATTGACAAGTCATTATGCTGGGCACAAAATCAGATTTCAGCGATACGCAGGAATATGCAGGAATAGATCCTCGTGCAACGGCGATGAATCCACTTTGGCGAATAGGTTATCAGATAGCGCATGCCTGCAGCTTTGTAATTGAAGAAACTGATAAATACCGAAAAGAAAATGAGAAACTTGCTGATGTATTAAAGGACAGGCGTATGCAATGAGAGCGTTGGTGCATTTTAAGCTTGTTAATGTCTTTGCTCAGCATTTAATTTCACAAGTGGGGGGACACATATTGGAGTTCCTATGTTGATAACTATGATATATCCTTTCAGTTGACAGATTAACCGTCGCGGATGTATACCAACGAATAATTGCGATTATGAGCAATCAAGAGCGCTTTTCAACAGAGGTAAAAGATGTGACAATAATGAATTTGTCTGCAGTAAAGGCATTGTTAGCCAGAACCTATTTATTTAAAGGAGATTATACCAATGCAAAAAAATGCTGCAGAAGTCGCTAATGAACACCTTGATGACAATTTCTGAAGGGTATCCTGATAATATATTTAAATATAAGAAACCTGCGAAACAGAACATTATATCAGTTGTCACCTTTGGGGTGGGGTTATGCCAGCTGGATTTTTGGGAATATTAGTGAATGGTGTTGATTGGGGCTTTGTTGCTACAAACGATATCGCGGATATTCTTGTTGAAGACCCCAGGGATATTCGCCGAAACTGGGTTGTTAGTGAACAAGGTAAATGGCAGGTTGTGAAATTTCCCATATCTGCTGCAAGTGAAGTTGATCCGGCAGTGCCTGATGAAAAAGCTGCGTACTATTCTCTGTAGTTCGGTCATCCGAAATGTTTTTAACGCAGCAGAAGCATCTGCGATATTAGGCGAAGAAAATGATGCTCGTTGTATTTAGATGCTGTACGGAAAAGAGCAAATCCGTTTAGTGTACCTGTGCATGCAACAGGCGCCGCACTGATTGATTCAATAAAAAGGAACGTCGTAAAGAATTGGCATTTGAAGGCTTAGAATGTTCGATTTGCAGAGAATGCGGAAAGGTGTTCATAGAGAAGATGCAAGGTTTTCTTATGCAAAGGATCTGCCATTTCCAAGCGGCAGGGCGATCGCACCAATTCCACCATCTGAGTCTCATGGCCGGCCTTCCTCAAAATGACGGGTACTAAAATTTTCAATTAACAAGACATGAAGTATTTTTCCATTCTATTTACAGCTGTGTTTATCAGTGTCAGGATTTCTGGCAGCTCGGGATCCGGAGATAAGTAAAAGCGACAATCCCCAGGATTCTTCTATGGTGGTGTTGTGTAAACCTGGATTAGACTGCAAAGGCAACCCGTTGAAATTAGCATTCTCCTGTAGAGATAGTCAATCCGAGAGAACGTGAATGGCAGCTGGAGAGAACAGTTGTGACGATGGCATGTTAAAATGGAGCCTAAAATCAAAAGTTCCTGTTTATGTATCTCTCCGTTCGGTGTTTACAAATATTAAGACCAAAGATATTAATACTAGAACCTCGGGACAGCATTACATTTAGTCTCACAGATAGTTTGCAATTATCAGTTGCTGGCGAAGGAAGTAAAAAATATTTTTAACATTGGCAATGACTCAGCGCTTGAGACATTACAATGCCTTCGAATCCAAGGAGTTTTACCAAATCACTGGACGACTATTTCGAATGGGTTAAACTATTTGGATAAGCAACTAGAAGTAGTTTTGCCAATAATTGAGTCGTTCAAAAACAATATTCTGTATATGCGTATAACCAGATAAAAGTGACTTCATTGATCAAAACTTAGATGACAGATCGGATAAGTTTGGATCTTTATTGTGGTCGTATGCTGTAAAGACTAAGATGTCCAAGGCTGACCTTTGCAGAATATATGATTCAACTTATTTACCTGCTATTAATAAATATTATCCGGTAGCATCAGCGTTTGTATTCGGAACGTGGAAACCCATTCTGTTTGCTGTTGACAGAAAAT
>NZ_VOHS01000002.1 GCF_007896845.1 Chitinophaga pinensis
GGTAAGGTTACTTCTTACCGTATCAGTTCACCTACTGCACGCAAAGTGAAGGTAAATCAATGGTGACATAAAGAAATCACGGCCAGCAAGGGCTGATCATATCCTATACCCTCATTCATTTATGCAACTCCTGACCGGTAAAATAATCTTACTGACGGGGCGGCTCATCCGGTATCTATTAGCATGTGCCCTGAAATATGCGGAAGCAGGCGCCATCGTTGTGATCATATCCACGATGCGCCTGCCCTCGCATCGGCCATCCATCTATTAGGCAATCAGCACCATACGATCTTTGCAGACATATCCCAATCCGCTGATGTGGAAGCGGCTATCCATGAAACACTGGCGAAGTATGGCAAAATAGACGTTATCCACAATAATGCGGGCATTGCCCACCCTTCTACCCCCTACACGAAACCAGCGAATCAGAATGGGATCTGGTCATGACACCAATCTGAAAGTATCTACCTGACCACCCGGTATGGCATTCCGGCCCTGAAAGAAAGCAAAGGATGCATCATCAACACCAGTAGTCTGGTTGCCGAAATCGGGCAGGAAAATCATGCTGCGTACACCGCCAGTAAAGGCGCGATCAATACCCTCACGAAATCAATGGCGCTTGACTATGCTCCTTTTCAGATCCGTGTCAATGCCGTAGCTCCTGCCGGTGTAGGACACCTATGTTGCGCGAATGGGGAAATCAGCCCAATGCACAGGGATTTGAGCATATATGAATGATATACATGTGCTGGGGTATTGTCCGGAGGGAGATGTTATAGCCGATGCCTGTGTATTTCTGGCGTCGGATAAAGCGCGGTTTATTACCGGACATGTGATGAATGTGAGTGGTGGTGCGGAGCTGGGATACAGGGCATCGATGCAGACGGCGGCAGCTATATCGTACTATGCTACAAGATGATCAAAAGGCGTTACAACATGACCACTTTTAAAAATATTGAAGTGTGTACTTTCATTAAATCGAAATACACAAACCATTATATTTCTTATCAATAATAAAAAAGGATTCTTCTGTAAAGTCACCAATCTGCACACACTCTTTACGCTACAGTTATATAAATAATGCTTTCCTAAAGGGTCGAGGCCTGGTATGACCACTACCCAATATTAGAGTCATCATATAATTGTGCAAGCGTTGTTTGAAGATGGCCCATATCAGTGGATGTTATCAGCGTTTTATGCTTTATCTGATTACTCCAATTGCAAAAATGGTATTCCGGATGCTCTTTGGTAAGAAAGATATTTTCTATCTTTTTCATGATGTTAATCCAATCATGAAATGGAAAAGAAAACTCAACCTGCGTAAATTCCTTTTTTAAATATTCAATCTTTTCTTCCCAAAACATATTTTATCTGTCAATTTCCTAAAGATAAGGCTTCTCCTTTATACATGTATTATGAGATATAGGAAGATGCAGCTTATAGTCAACTCTTCCTACGGCACATCTACCGGATATATTGAGCGCTACCGATGTGCTGCCCAAAAAGGCACCAGACATTAAATAAACTGCACCGGTATACCAAACTGCCGCCCGAATTTCGTAAATACTCTCTGTAAGGACGGGCATCGCGCTTACCACCATCTGACATTGACACATTGGATACATACATACGTTTCACATCTCTGTTAAACAGGATCGGAGAATGTATCTGTGCTTCTACATAGTCCAGCAGGCCGACAACATCAGCACCGGCAATGTGATTACCTGTAGCAGCTTTATAAAGTGCCTTCAGGGTATTATCTCTCATATTCAAAATAATGCGATCCGGATGCGCGTAATTCGCCAGTTTATCTGCTGCCTGTGCATCCTGTCTGTAGTTAAATGAATCTCTGTCGAGCAAGGTACAATTCAGTTTAACATGATCTTTCAGCACCATGAATGAAGCACCATAGTCACCCGCAGCGCCATGTCTGCTATTCTTGAAGTTAACTGCAGCGTAACGCGGACGCATACCAGAAGCGAAAGAGGGATTATTACCTGTCAGCTGACTACCAAACTTTTTAATCCGGTCTATCACACTTTTCTCATTGTCTTTCATCCCCAGCTTTCCTTTTGCATTTGAATAGTCAAATAGTCTTTCCTCCGCCAGCTTCCTTTCGGTCATATATCCCGGACGTTGAGGTGTTTCAAATGCATTTAATAATCTGGTTGCCTGACTGGTATTATTATAAAACTTATCCACAGAAAAGTTCACTGTCAGTTCTGCATCTTTGAGTCTGTTTACCATCTGCCCGTACACATTTTCAGCCTGTGTAGGAGGTACTTTCAGTACTGTCATTACACGCATAAGTCCCTGCAGATTGTCCAGCTTTGCGGTTGATGCGATATGCTTGCCCGTCATAGAAGCTACATCGACTGCTGCCAGTCGGGCCAGTGCTTCTTCCCTTTCCTTTGGTGTCATATTGAAATCAGTTAAGACTGATACAAAAATCATCCATTATCGGGGACAGGCCAATCCCCTATTCCGGTGAGCCGGCTCCCTTATATCGGGGATATATTGATTTTTAATTTGCTACGTAGCTATATGATCATTATTTATGCTTTCTCTTTTTCTCTATGATTAGCTCGGTTACCGTTTCACCCGTTTCATCATATTTTTCAGTTTTTACAAGTTTCCCTTTTTTATAAATCCTGCGCTCAACACGTATGTCATCTACAAAGTCGGTTGCGAACCTGAGTTCCCGCTTATTACTGTCAGCATAGCCAAACCTTGTACCATTCTCTTTTCCATTAATGTAGGTTGATTCTGTCATCTGACGTCCATTGCTATAATAAAAATGAGAAAGACCATTTGCAAGACCATTTTTATACATATGGTCAGCCATTACGCTTTTTCTATAGTCATAAATGATTCTGAGCCCCTCTATCTTTCCGTGTATGAAAGTTGATACGTCTGTCCCAAAAGGAGTTTGCTTCCTATAAAGACCGTGCAGTGTATCATTCACATATTCTATTTCACGTACCAGATCTCCATCGGGATTATAGTATTTACAAAGACCATTCTTTTTTCCGTCAATGTAATATTCCATATGTGAAATGTTACTGGTGTCCCTCCATCGGGTAATCCATAATCCTGTCTTCTTTCCATTATTGTCAATTTTATTTGTATCCGAAGGCACCTGTGCAAAGACAATTGTTGAAATAAAAGCGATGAAAAATGTTAATGAGAAAAATTTGATAGTCATATGTATAGGCTGATTTTAAAACTTTTATCTGATCAATGTCGTGGTAGCTAATACCATCAGGATTCTACCCTTTCCGGTGAAATGGGTGCAGGCTGCGGAAACTGTTTTTACGCTGACAATAAGATCATCTGATTGTATCGAACATTTTTGAACTGAGAACATAGGTAAAATAAAAAGACACTTATATCGGGTGCCTATGGGATATTTAAATTTGCAGACAAATATAACGGAGAAATTAATTCTTTCTAATAATAGCCCTCCGGTATTAACAGGGAGTGTACCTAATGGTTATATATACAAGACAGGAACAGGATACGACCAATACGTGGACTTGATGCGAAGATCGTCTCTGTTGGTGTATTAACGGTGATATTTTTGCCCGGAGATAAAAAGCAGGAGTTATATCAATAGAGGGTCAACCTGCAGCAGATGCTACAGAAAGGTATCAAATATTTATCGGGAATATGTAAAGTTCAATAGGCATAGTTACTCACCAGTATACAGTTATCAGGCAATGTTTCATTCCCGCTGAATAACATAGGGAGTAGCTGATGGGGCAGAATAAGGGTTTATTTCAGATTGTTTATCTGTCTCATCATATACCTGTTCTGTCGTAATGTGTCTGACATATACCGGCTGTGGTGCTGATATACCTACGATATCAGCCGCGTAATCTTTCCTGCTGCAAGCTGGTCCATCTTTACGGAAAGCTCTTATTTGCAAAACCACTACGAGCGTTCCGGTTCCCGGCACATCGACAGACATGGCGGTTGCTGTAAATGGCTGGCTGGGGTCAATTTGTATGGTGGAGGTCTTCGTGCCAATTACGCGTTGGGTGCCAAAGCTGATACGTGCCGCGATGATCTTTACTTCCAATGCGGTGATCCCTTTGCCCGCCAACAAGCATTGTGCAGGAATATGCAGCATGCCTTCCTCTGTTAGTGTGGGTGCGATTGTAAAAAATCTGTCTATACCTGTATGCTGGTTAAAGCGGAAGCCTTTTATAGCACTGATATCCTTGTCTGTTGCCCGGATCAAAGCGCTGTTCAGGCGGTTGACCTGCGTACCGTCATTGTGGATATCCAGTTCATCATCAAATATACTACGGATAAGAGCGCCTTTTCTGCTGGCTATCCCGAAACGTTTTGCGGCCCGCCGGGTCGCATCAGTTTGTTTTACACTTACAGGAGTACTGCGCAACAGGTATTGACCTTTGCGGTAGTAACCGATCATATTACCGAGTTTACCGGTAAATAAAATGATAGAATCTTGTCTGGCCATCAAAAATAATACTGGTGAATACTGAAAATACGAAAAGCCTGAAAAAGGGTACTTAGGCGATAGAGAAGAGTTCCCAACAGCTGTGACAGAGTTATCCACTTTATATATAAAAAACCTGCTATTTCACCAGTGTATATTATTCATGGTAAATAAAATGGGCCTGTGATATGCTATCACAGGCCCATTTTATAAAAATCTTTTCAGGTTATTTGTTGCCAAACTGATACTTCGGCATCACCAGCAGTCTTACGATAGTATGTGCTGAAAGTGACAAAACAACAACCATTCCGAGGATCAGTAACTGTTTACCGGGCGTATCGAATACATCCAGTATAGAGGAGGTGTTAGTACCTGCGTATAACATTGCCAGCAGGAAAACCAATCCACCGCAGATCCAGAGGGTCAGGTGTGAATAGAAATACCGTTTCTTCTGATAACCTTTTTTTCCAAATGATGTAAACAGTAATACAACGTGGGCAAGAAAGAAAAGCAGCGCCAGAATAGCAAGGGAGTTAAAAGCAATCATGGTCTTACATTTAAAGTTGTGTAGTCTATAATAGTTAATTCAACAATAGGTAGATGTTTCTACCTAAAGATATTGCTTTTAGCTATTCGGCCCAAACCCTTCTAGTGCTGATGAGGCGCTTCTTCTCCCCCTGCAGGCTTCGATGCCGGTTCTTTTTGTCCGTTGTGGCAGGTATAACAGGTCACTGTCATTACCTGCATACCTTTCTCATCCTTACCGGATTTAAAGTATTTTTTATTAATACGGAAGGTCATTTTCAGCATTTCGCGGGCAGTCTCCTTTTCTTCTTTTGCATCGCTGGCGAAGTCCATTTTCTGTGGATTATCCGGCAGTTTGGCATGACAGTAGTCACATTTAACGCCCAGAGCCTTGTTGTAGCTGCGCATCTCTTTCATCAGATCGTCATGGCTGATGTTTTTGGGTAATACTTTCAGATTTTTCGCCTTTTCCTCCGGAGGTGTGGATAAAGAGCATAATGTCGCTGCCAGCAATAGGGCCAGCGGTACCAGGTAGGTCCGTTTGAATTGCATAAGTGTTATAGTTAAGCTTCCTAAATCAGGCAAGGAACTTACAAAATTTCCCCATACTTATACAAATTATTACAAGAGCCCCAATATTTTATGTTTAAGGCTGGGAAAACGGTATCCAACGGTAAGAGAAAAATCACTGTTTTGCAGATGCAGGTGTGCGGCGGGCAGGTGGTCCCGGGCATAGTCGTGGCTGGCACTGAGGTAGCTGAAGAAATGATCTCCGTTATATCCACAGTTGATTTTACCGATTGCGCTATATACAAGGCTGATCTCCTTGGGGTTAAAACGGTTGTCATATAGCGGGTACTGGCCTCCGGCGCCTACCAGTAATGTCGGACTGATGGACCATCCTCCTTCCATTACAATATTGCAGGAATAGCCTACATAACCGATGGCCGATACCCATGCGGGTTGTGGTTTTACCAGTTCGTAGACCATGGAATCCTTTGCTTCATCACCAATGAGATTCGCTTTTGCAAAGCTGAATTGCTGGTACTCCGGACTAATCATAAACAGCCAGCTGCCGGCAGTCTGTCGCTGCAGGCTGCTGTAGAAATTGGCTGCACTATAGGAGAAGTGCTTTGGATTTGTAAAAAGGTAAAAATTGGCGTCATATCTACGGTAGCGGATATTTTCAAATGTCACCGGCGGATCCCTCCTGCGGCCACGTACCTCAAAAAGCATCCCGTCTACCCGCTGGAACCCTGCCTCTACACCAAAACGATAGCCAAACTGTGACACCTGAAGATTACGGTTGCGCAAACCGGTTGTCCTGTCAGCCAGACTGGTATAAGGTAAGGTAAAGTCGTAAAAAAGAGAAAGGTATTTGTAGTTAAGATTGAATCCGGTATAACCGGCGTTATTCGCTAACAGGCGAAAGTATTCCCGTGGCGTTTTTTTTGTCTGGAAAATAAAACTGCTGCCGGAGTAACCACCATACAGCTGTATATTATTATCCTTTTCAAAAGGTTTCACCCATGCGGTATCCCGCGTGTTCTGGGCGTACAAACAGCCTGCTCCTATAATCTGTAAAAGCAGGAACAGGCTGATGTTCAGTTGTAGGTTTAATAAAAAGCGTTTCATTTCATCTCAAAGTCAGCTCAATCACTGGTATCTCCACCGGAGGCTTTTTCAAAGGCATCGTGAGTACTAGATCATTGCTGCCCTGATTTTCCTTTCCAAGATACTTTATTTCTGAATTATCATGCAGGAATTGCACATATTTAACTTTTTGGTTAAATCCTTGCAGCACCAGTTTATTGAGTGGCCATGATAATAAATGTACATATAATTTACGGGTGGTCGGGTTGTAGGTCAGCATGGTTCCATTAGGCGCCTGAAACTCTTCCGGTGCCTGTGTACAGCCATAAATAGCCGGACTATTGACAGCCATCCAGTCTCCGATGGCACCCAATGCATCTTTTGCACGGTAGTCAAACAGTCCGCGGGCGGTAGGACCCACATTCAGTAACAGGTTTCCTCCTTTACTGACGGAGCCGATCAGCAGCTGCAACAGTTGAGACGGGCTCTTCCAGCTGTCTTCATCGCGATAATATCCCCACGAGCCGGAGAAGGTCTGACAGGTTTCCCATGCTACCTTTTTACCGTTTACGGTCGGCCATTCGGCTACCTGTGTCTGTTCAGGCGTAACAAAGTCAAAGCCGTCTTCATAGTCATTCAGATCAAGGCGGTTATCCACAATGATCCCGGGTTGCAGTTTATGCATCATTTTCATCAGGTCCAGAGAGCCCCAATCGTCCCGGCCCTTGCCATTTTTACCGGGATAGGAAAAGTCCAGCCACATGATATCGATCTTACCGTATTTCGTCAGTAATTCCTTGATCTGATTGTACATGTATTCACGGTATTTGCTCATGTCTTTTCCCTGATTCAGTCTTGCATAAGCGGTATCGCTGTCACCCGCCGGTTGTTGCGGATGGTGTCTGTCTATCGTAAAATCAGGATGGTGCCAGTCCAGCAGGGAGTAATAAAAGCCGACCTTCAGTCCTTCTGCCCTGAATGCCTCTACCCATTCCTTTATCAGGTCACGCTTTGCCTGCGTATTGGTAGCCTTATAATCAGTGTACTTTGAATCAAAGAGGCAGAATCCTTCATGGTGTTTACTGGTGATCACAGCGTACTTCATCCCTGCAGCTTTTGCCATTCTGGCCCATTCCTTCGGATTATACAAATCGGGGTTGAACTGATCGAAATACTGTTGATAATCTTCGTTGGTCAGCTGCTCCCGTTTCTTGACCCACTCATGCCGGGCGGGCAGGGCGTACAGTCCCCAGTGAATGAACATACCAAAGCGGTCGTTGGTCCACCAGGCCATTCTTTTCTGTTGGTCTCCGGGTTTTTCAAAGCCAATCTTTTTCTGTGAAAAGGTTAACGGGCAATAACATAACAAAGCTGCCAGCAGCAATAAATAGTGTTTTCTCATAGCGGAATTAACGGTTTTTAAGGAAAGTAATCTTTCACCTGTAATGGATACGGGGTTGCGTACCCGGGTTCCTAAAATAGTAAACTCTTAGCGAAAACACAAGAGGCTGACCAGAATAGATTCCGGTCAGCCTCTTGTGAGAATGACGAATTAAGAATTAGTTTATCTGACCTTAAAACGCAGGGTCAGGAGGAATATTAGTGTTATCATTTCTTTCCACAAACGGGAACGGCAGCCATGAACGTTTGCGTTCAGTCACTGGTCTGTTGAACCTGCGCTGGTCTTCCAGTTCCATACCGCTCATGAACAATTCAATGTGGCGGTGTTTGTAGATTAAGGTCAGCAGTTCATCTTTATTCGCTGCATTAACCTGCGGCAGATCTGCTCCTACGCCAAATGCATCTGCACCCGGCTGTTTGGTTACGACCTTATTCAGCTCTGTGAGGCCATCCCCCAGCTGATCTTTACGGGCGTAACACTCGGCCTTGATCAGAGTGATCTCTCCCGGCAGGTATACCGGAATACTTTGTGTTAAAGCGGTATAAAAGCCTTTTACACGGAATTTTGGGTTCGTTCCTATACCGACATAGAACGGTACACGTTTATCCGTTAAATCTGGCTGTAAACCTACGGGAAGCCCCATCGCGGAATCAACCACCTGATAGATATTGTTTGTAGTGGTCACCAATGTGAAGATCGGGTTGGTGATCACCGTGTTATAGTTAAATGTAGAAGTACCACTTACTTTGTTGGCAGTGGTGAGTGCGGTATCATAATCACCGGCAAAAAGTGCATAACGGGCTTTTAATGCGTACAGTGTATTGAGGATATTAACACCGCCGGGGATATTTCCCCTGAATGCAGCACTGATGGTATCCTGTGCCAGCACATTCAATGCACCATTGATCACACGTACTGCTTTTCTGTAGCCTTCCTGACTGGTAATAAAAGGTACATTGGAACCTGTTGTATCCGGCACATTTGTCCAGAACATGGACATATTACCGATTGCCAATGCTTTAAACAGCGAGGCGTAGACAATCACACCACTTCTGTAGTTCGCATCCGGAATGATTGCACTAGCATTGTTCAATACCCTGTCTGCATCAAAAATGATCTTATTGGATACAGACCACATGCCTGTCACAACCGCATTGGTATTCTGCAGACTTGCACCGCCTGCATATAATTGTCCCTCGTCTGCATTACCGGCGTTTACTACATAAGTTTCTCCGGTAAGCAGGCTACCGATGGTAATAGAGGTATATACAATACTGGTTCTGTTGGCCGTGTACCAGTTCTGTAAACCTACCGTCAGATCAGCCAGAGCATTCGGCGAACTGATAGCCTGATCGTAAGAAGGACCGGAAGGATCCGCATATTCCTTTTTACAGGAGGCGGCAGTTAACAGTAGCACTCCTGCCAGAAAAGAACGGCTATATTTATTGAAATACATTTTCATAATTCTTCGTTTTGATGGTTTAGAATCTGGCACGCAGTGCAACATTATATGTTCTTGGTGCAGGTACGCTACCAAAATCAATACCGCGCAATACAGTGCTCTGACCTGCTGCATTCACCTCCGGATCATATCCTTTGTAGTTGTCCCATGAATGCAGGTTACGTCCACCCACACTTACTGTCAGATCGCTCAGACCTTTAATTTTACCAATATTATAACTGAGTGATACTTCTCTCAGTTTTACAAAAGAACCATCATCAACTCTCCATTCCTGGATGTTGTAGTTTCCGGCAATAAATCCACGTGGTAACAATCCCAGGTCTTCCTGCTCGGCTATTTTACCGTTATCCACACCTTGTCTTGTTCTGAAGTCAGCATTGAACACATCTACACCCTGTACAAAGTCAACCTGTGTATGCAGACTGAATTTCTTATAGGTGAAGTCGTTGGTCAGTGTACCGGTCCAGTCAGGGTTAGGATCCCCTATTTTTCTTTGTAAAGCCGTTACACCGGTAGTAGGTGGCAGACCTGTATTAGGATCTCTTGCCGGTGTATAGGAGAATGGTGTATTCTGCACACCTGCTTCTGTCACAGGGATGCCAGCCGGTGTTTTCAGCTGATTGCCACTGGCGTCACGTGCAAAGAAGGTACCATAGAAGAAGCCTATTGGTTCACCATTAGCTATCGCTACCGGCGCACCGCTCACTGTAGAGTAAAGGATGATAGACTGTCCGATGTCAATCGCTTTGTTTCTGTTACGATTGAAGATGGCGGTCATATCCCAGTTGAAACTCTTTGTTTTTACCGGTACTACATTTAACACCACTTCAACACCTTTATTGGAAAGAGACCCTATATTATCCAGACGGGTGCTGTAACCTTGTGTAGGAGCGATCGCACGTGCAATGAGCAGGTCTTTTACTTTTTTGGTATAGTAGTTCACAGAAAGGTTGATGCGGTTATTTGCAAAAGCCATGTCTGTACCGAACTCTAACTCTTCCTGTCTTTCAGGTTTGATATCCGGATTGGTGTAAGTGGTCGGAGAAGTAAATGAAGCCGCTCCTACAAACGCCATGGCTTTATAGGTGTTAAAACGGCCATAGGCTGGAATACCTGTCAGGTTACCTGACTGACCATAAGCAGCCCTCAATTTGAACAGATTCCACCAGTTGGACACGCCCAGATCTTTCCAGTAATCTGTACCAGACAATACATAGCTACCACTGAGTTTAGTATAAATCTGATTACGCTCATCCTGACCAAATACAGAAGAACCATCCCGTCTTAATGCACCCGTTACAAACAACTGATCACGGTATTTGAAGTTTTGCTGAATGAACTGACCGGAGATAGATAGTTTGGTCCGTTCATCTGTACCCGGTATCAGGGTAGCTGCGCCACTTACTGTCTGTACAAATGGCGGCAAACCTCTACCCTGCTGCAGAGAGTAATGTACATTCTGATATTGCAGGGAATAGCCCACCTGCGTTACAGATGCCAGATCAGGTGTTATCTGTGCATTATAAGTAGCATTGATATCGTGATTGATCAGGAAAGAGTTATTCACACCGGTGCTCGCATAACCATTCTGCGTAGGATCCAGTGTGGCACCACCTCCGAAGAATGCAAGGCTTACATTATAGGCGAAAGGAGGGATGAAGGTGGTACCGTCCTGGCTATAGTTATCAATACCCATGTGATAATCTATTGTCAGGTTTTTGAACGGCGTCAGTTTTAAACCTGCCCCAGTGATAATTCTGCTGGTTTGTTGTTGTTGTTTAAAATCTTCAATGATGGAAACCGGGTTTACACGTCCACGTTCTCCGATTGCCACCAGATTACCCAATGCATTTCGTTGCTGCAGGTCGTAATAGTTACCTATGATAGTGACTGCATTTGTCGGAGAGAAGAATGAGTTACCATCAGGTTTCTCATTTGTCTTGCTGTAGACATAGTTTACAGATGCATTAAAGCTGAGCCATTTGTTCAGTTCCTGATCCAGATTCAGACGGAAGCTGTAACGGTTAAAGTCTGTATTTCTTACAATACCCTGATTGTAGAGATAACCGGCAGAAGCGTAGTATCTCGTTTTATTTTGTCCGCCGGCAACAGATACGTTATTGTCTGTACCAACACCTGTGCGGAAAATATAATCCTGATAGTCGTAACGCTGTACCGCTGTTGTATTGGTAATAGTTGGAGTAAGAATAGTTTGAGTAGACACATCCGGTGTACCGCCAAACTTCACCGGCGCCTGATTCACGTCCAGTTTCTTCCGCAGTTCGTTTACGTTGAAGCTGGTAGAGAAATTCACTACGGGCGCACCACCGCTACCTTTCTTTGTAAAGATCTGTACAACCCCTGCATTTGCTCTTGAACCATAGATGGCGGCTGCAGCTGCACCGTTCAGTACTTCGATACGTTCAATGTCAGCCGGGTTGATATCTACCATACGGTTCTGACCGACGTTACCAGCAAAACTGCCACCCGCATAAGATGCATCCGCGTTGGTTACACGTGTAGTAGAGTTATCGATTATCACACCATCTATGATGTAAAGCGGCTCAGTAGAACCACTGATTGTACTGATACCACGCAGTTTTACAGACATACCACCAGCGGGATCACCGGAGTTTTGTGTGATCTGCGCACCGGCTGTTTTACCCTGTAATGCGGTGAGTACATTGGCAGTAGCGCCTTTACTCAGTTCGTCGGCTTTCACACTGCTGACATAACTACCTAACTGTTTGCGGGT
The DNA here is from genome assembly GCF_007896845.1 of Chitinophaga pinensis. GTDB lineage: Bacteria > Bacteroidota > Bacteroidia > Chitinophagales > Chitinophagaceae > Chitinophaga > Chitinophaga pinensis_C. Next base: position 12,203 of record NZ_VOHS01000002.1, read on the forward strand.
GGTACCGATAGAGGCACCGGTGATCACTACTTCATCTAGTTTGGAGACAGATGTAGCAAGCTGTTGATTCAGTGTATAGGAGCTGGCGCTGCCTATCTCCACATTACCTTCTTTCTGTGCAAATCCGATACCTGTAAATACGAGTGTGTAACTACCGGGTTTGAGGTCGGCGTTGATGGTATAGTTTCCATCCACCGATGTGGTTGCACCCAGTTTTGTCCCCCTGATGGCTACGGTGATGCCGGGCAGCGATGCTCCCGTTTCATCTGTTACCTTACCGGACAGCTTTACCTGTGCGAAAGCAGCAACGGCGGTAAAGCACTGCAGGACCAGCAAAAGCAGCAGATACCTGCACCTGGCAAGCCGGAATAATTGATACATTCTCATAACTAATTTTTAATAGTAAAGCGATAAATAAAGGCATGGTCATCCCTTGTTCTTCAGAGGAATATTGCCTTGAATAACTGATTGATTACAGGTTGGCTGATAAGCGCATTTACGTTATTACAAATAGTGCCGGTGATTGTACCAGCGTAAATTCTATGGCTGTTTTATTATAAAATCTGAATACCCTTTTTCTTGTATGGCTGCAATTTCTTTGAATCGGGTGGCAGCTCCGTAATTAATACATCGATCTCTTCTGCATCACAGATCTTTAGTTGTTCTGACGTGTCGATCTTTTCTGAAATAGATAATACCACTACCTTTTTAGCAGTGCTGATCATAGCGCGTTTGACCTGTACGACGTCCCAGTCATTGTCTGTCAGTCCGTCTTCTGCATCTATGGCATTATTCCCCAGAAAGCACAGATCCGCTTTGATCATTTTTATCTTTGAAATGGCTTCACCCCCTACGGTTATCTTAGATCCTTTGGATAATTTATCCCCTATCACAATTACCTCAATGTTCGGATGGTTCGCATATTCAAAAGCAGCAGGCAGGCTAACGGTAATAAAAGTAGCCTGCAGATCTCTCGGCAGTACACGCGCCAGTTCCGCAATCGTAGTACCACCTGTAGTTAATACAAACATGCCGTCGTGTATCAGCTGGACGGCTTTTAATGCAATGGTCTTTTTATCTTCTACGGCATATACATCCTGTGATGCAATGCCCTGATGAAATGAATTCGATAACGCGCCGCCGTGTACTTTGATGATCTTTCCTTCCTGTGCCAACTCTGCAAGATCACGACGGATGGTATCTTCTGATACCTGTATCTGTTCGCTCAGATGGGAAGACAACACCTTATTATGCAGGTTTACCTGGTGAAGTATATAAGCGAGGCGTTCTTCCTTTAACATCAGGCGATCAATTTGGTTGAATACAAGATTGAATTTCTGCAAAAAAACGCAGAAAACAAAATATAAACCCGCATTTTTTTGCTTCTTTACTACGGGATTGGATAAAACAATGCAGGTTTATGCAGGAAATGAGATCTTACCCATTGTAACTGCAGGCATACCGGGCTTGCCAAAGCTGATCCCTTCTCCTGCAATTGCTTCATTGGCCAGTATTGCAAACAATACGGCCTCTTTTGCATCTCCGGCGATACCCAACTCACCGGTGGTACGCAACTGTAACCGTGGCAAACGCTCTTTTATCCATCCCATGAGTAATGGGTTATGGGCGCCACCACCACTGGCATATACCGCGTAATCACTTTTCAGTGCGTCTGTAATTGTATCTGCACTAAAGCGGGTCAGTGTAGCCAGCATATCATAAGGTGATATATCGTTGGTGCCACTTTGCTGTTGTGCTTTACTTACGTAAGCCTTGCTGAATAACTCGGGGCCTGTTGTACGGGGAAAAGGTTCTTTAAAAAATGGATGATCCTTCAGCGCTGATAATAAAATTTCATGCACAGTGCCTTGCTTTGCAAACAATGCGTCTTTGTCATACTCTACCTGAAAATGCGTTCTTGCAAAAGCATCCAATAAAGTATTACCCGGTCCTGTATCTGTGACAAACACACCTGCTGCCAGCAGGTCTCCGGGTAAAAAAGTAAAATTGGCAATCCCTCCCATATTCAGCATCACTCTATCTTCTCCCTTTTTTGAAAAGAGACAATAGTCACCGTACAATGCCAAAGGAGCGCCTTCGCCGCCTGCGGCAATATGTTTCTGCCTGAAATCGCTTAAAGTGATGATGCCTGTCTTTACAGCAATATGATCACCATCTACGATCTGTAAGGTAGCATTCGGAAAGTCCGGTAGCTGATGCAATGTTTTCGGACTATGATATACCGTCTGTCCGTGTGATGCAATCAGGTCTACGTCAGCCGGAGAGATGCCCCATTGTGATAGGCATTCCAATATCCATTTTGCATGCAGATCGGCCAGCCAGGGATGCAGCAGACAAAGCTGCTGAAAGGGAATCGTGTCTTTTGCAAACACCTTCCTGATCTCGTCTTTTACTGCTACCGGATAAGGCACCGTGTCAAACTGCTCAAGAGTGACCTTCGTATCCATTCCGCTGCCGCTGATAGCACACAATGCCACGTCCAGTCCGTCCAGCGAGGTACCTGACATCAGTCCGATGATACGTCTTACTGGCTTTTCTGCGATTGTAAATAGTTGCCGGAGATTGCTGTTCATACTGTCTATTTTCTGCTTTCAATGGCTGCCCGTACACTACCTTTTTCTGCTATCAGCTGCCGGGCGGTTGCTTCATCCACATTCAATTCACTCATCACCATCCGCGTAGCGCGATCCACCAGTTTATGATTGCTCAGTTGCATATCAACCATCTTATTGCCCTTTACTCTTCCTAATTGTATCATTACAGATGTGGAGATCATATTCAGTATCAGCTTCTGCGCAGTACCTGATTTCATACGCGTACTGCCTGTCAGGAACTCCGCTCCTACCTCAGCTTCTACAGGGTATTCGACAGCAGCTGCCAGAGGACTACCCACATTGCAGGTGACACAACCGGTAACAATACCTCTTTCCCGCATCGCCTTTACACCACCGATCACATAAGGCGTCGTTCCGGATGCTGCGATACCGATCACTACATCTTTCTCATTGATATGATAGTTGTCGAGATCTTTTGCAGCCTGCTGTGTATCATCTTCTGCAAACTCTACAGCCTTACGGATAGCGGTATCGCCGCCAGCAATAATACCTATCACCATTTCATGCGGCACACCAAATGTGGGTGGACATTCAGAAGCATCCAGTATTCCCAATCGTCCACTGGTACCCGCTCCTATATAAAACAGGCGGCCTCCCTGTTTCATCTTTTCTACTGTTGCTGTAACGAGTAATTCTATCTGTGGAATTGCCTTTGTCACTGCCTGCGGAACCGTGATATCTTCACTATTGATCCCTTCCAACAGGGCGCGAACACTCATCTTCTCCAGATTATTAAAATGGGAAGACATTTCTGTAGTAAGCATAGCGTTAACTTTAAAATTTATGGATCAGGATACCAGACCTCTTTTCTGAAAATCTTTTGAGCACAGCCACAAACCGATGAACATGAGCAGACCGTTGATGATCAATAATTCCAGACCTATTTTATAACCACCGAAGATGTACTGCTGGAAGTACTCCATCCCAAAACAGAGTATTGGTGCAGCGATCGCTATCTGTGGTACCATATCGTCATTTACCGTGCGTTTTGTGAGAATGCCAAATGCGAATAAACCAAGTAAGGGTCCGTATGTATAAGAAGCTACTTTCAGGATGACGGAGATCATACTGGAGCTGTCAATCTGCTTAAATATCAACACGACTACCATGAATATAGCCGTGAAGCCAAGATGTACCATTCTTCTGATATTCTTTTTCTCCTGCTCGGATCTGGGTCTGCCTGTCTGCAGGTTTAATATGTCAATACAGAAGGAAGATGTTAATGCGGTAATCGCACCATCCGCACTCGGAAACAGTGCAGAGATCAGTGCAATGATAAAGATGATGGAAATGGCTGGTGGCATGTACCGTGCGTCCAGTGCCAATGTCGGGAATAATTTATCTGCTGATGCTGTTACATTGATCTGTTCTGCAAACAGGTATAACAGTCCACCGAGGAACAGGAAGAGGATAATTACAATCACGAAGATCACGCTCAGGGTCATGACATTTTTCTGTGCATCCACCAGACGCTTCACGGATATGTTCTTCTGCATCATTTCCTGATCCATACCGGTCATGGTAATTGTAATAAATGCACCACCCAATATCTGTTTCAGAAAGAAGTGCGGACTATTCGGATCCCAGAAGAAGATCTGGGACATGCCGCGGTCACTCATGGCCTGCAGACTATTTCCTACATTCAGGTTCAGATGATTCAGAATATAGATGATACAGATCACCAGACCCGATAACATACAGGTTGTTTGTAAGGTATCGGTATATACGATCGTCTTCACCCCTCCTTCAAAAGTATACAGCAGGATCATCATCAGAATGATCAGTGTGGTGAGCCAGAAAGGGACGGTGAACTGATTACCGAACGTCTCCTGCAGGAGGTTCTGCAGAATATTTACAACGAGGTATAAACGGGCAGTTGCACCCAGTGTTCTTGATAATATAAAGAAGGAAGCACCGGTTTTATACGCCTTGACACCGAAACGGGTATTGAAGTAATTATAGATAGATGTCAGCTGGAGCCGGTAATAGAGGGGGAGTAATACAAATGCGATCACCACATATCCGAGCATATTACCAAAAGCCACCTGTAAATAAGAGAATGCTGTTTTCCCTACATCTCCGGGCACGCTCACGAAGGTCACTCCACTAAGAGAGGTACCGATCATACCAAAGGCCACCAGCATCCAGTTGCTGTTACGGTTGCCTATAAAGAAGGATTCGTTGTTGGAATTTCTGCCGGTATACCAGGCTACTACCAATAATATAAAGAAATACGCAATGACGATTGAGAACAAGAGGCCTGCTGTCATACCCGGGAATTATTATTTCAGTTGATAAAAACCTGCATAAAAACGCACATTCACATTTAAATATAAACACAAAAACGCAAAATATCTAGTATTTGTATGCAGAAAAACGAATTAATTTATATTTTCACAGTACTTCAACCAAAACCGCGTGTATATGAAAAAGCTGCTCCTGCTGGTATTGTCCGCATTTATCAGCCTTCCCCTTCTTGCGGACCTGATACGTATCAATCAGCTCGGATATGCCCCGCGGGGCAGCAAAGTTGCGGTCTGGTGCAGTAAAGAACAAGATACATTAAAATATTTTGAACTGGTCAATGCTGCTACCGGCAAGGTGGTGTATAAAGGGCGGGCAGGCAGGGCCGCGGGTGCCTATGGGCCATTTAGTCAGACGGCCCGGCTGGATTTTTCGGCATTCACTTCGTCCGGCAGATACTATCTGCAAACAGCCAAGGCAAAATCACCGGCTTTTCTCATCAGTGATACTGCTTATAAAGGTGCTGCGGACTTTTGCCTGCGTTATATGCGCCAGCAACGTAGCGGATTTAATCCATTTCTGAAAGATTCCTGCCACACACATGACGGCTTTCCTGTATACGGTCCGGATACCAGCTTTGTACCTGTCTCCGGTGGCTGGCATGATGCATCTGACTATCTGCAGTATGTCACTACTTCAGCCAACGCTACCTGGCATCTGCTGGCTGCATGGCGTGATTTTCCGGACGTCTTTTCCGACTCATTACAGGCAAACGGGCGCTCAGGCAGTAATGGTATCGCCGACGTATTAGATGAGGCAAAATGGGGGCTGGATTGGCTCATTAAAATGAATCCCCGGGATGACAGGATGTACAATCAGATAGGTGACGACAGGGATCATCAGGGAATGCGTATTCCGAAGCAGGATACTAACTTTTATGGCCGCGGACTGGAACGTCCGGTATATTTCTGTACCGGCGAGCCACAAGGGTTGTTGAAATATAAAAACCGGACTACCGGCACAGCTTCTACGGCGGGGAAATTCAGCAGCTGTTTTGCGCTCGGGCAACAGTTATTTGCAAATAGCTATGCCGGCTATGCTGATACCCTTGGACATAAGGCCAAAGCTGCCTATGCTTTCGGTCTGGCCAAACCGGGTGTTTGTCAGACAGCGCCCGGACGCTCGCCTTATTTTTATGAAGAAGATAACTGGACAGATGATATGGAACTGGCAGCCGCTTCCCTTGGAAAAGAATACCTGTCTGACGCATTGGACTTCGCCCGAAAGGAACCGGTCACTCCATGGTTGGGTAAAGATACTGCCCGTCATTATCAGTGGTATCCCTTTATTAATCTGGCCCATGCAACACTGGCCAGACAAGTGAAAGGTCTGCAAAGAGATACACTGATCCGTTATTACAGGGAGGGTATAGAACGGGTATGGCAGAAGGCCGCAAAGAATGCATTCTACCGGGGCATTCCATTCATCTGGTGCAGTAATAATCTCACGGTGGCCTTTGCCATACAGTGTTACTGGTACCGGGAACTGAGCGGCGACAATACCTATCTTCAATTAGAACAGGCCAGCTTCGACTGGATCTTCGGATGTAATCCATGGGGTACATCTATGGTATATGGACTACCTGCACAAGGCGATACCCCAACGGATCCACATTCTTCTTTTACGCACCTGAAACAATATCCTATTGATGGCGGACTTGTAGATGGTCCGGTATATACCAATATCTTCAAAAACCTGATTGGCATTCAGTTACAGGAAGCAGACGAATATGCGGCGTTCCAAAGTGATCTGGCCGTCTATCATGATGACTATGGCGACTACAGCACCAATGAACCGACAATGGATGGTACTGCTGTGTTGATCTACCTGCTGGCGGCACAGGAGCACGCTGCCAAAGAAAAAGGCTATACAGTCACACAAGGTGGCATCACGAGGATGGATAGCACACGAAAGGAAATTGCGCTGGTTTTTACGGCAGATGAATTCGGAGAAGGGCTATCTGCTATTACACAAACCTTACGACAGGAAAAGGTCAAAGGATCTTTCTTCTTCACAGGTAATTTTTATCGCCATCCATCATTCAAAACAGGTATTCAACAATTATATAAAGAAGGGCATTATCTCGGTCCGCATTCCGACAAACACCTTTTGTACTGCGATTGGAAGAAAAGGGATAGTCTGCTGATCACACAACAACAATTCACCACAGATATCCACAATAACCTTGCAGTCATGCAGCAACTGGGTATTGATACCAGTAAAGTAACCTGCTTTATTCCTCCTTATGAATGGTGGAATGACAGTATTGCCAGATGGTCGGCAAACATGGGTCTACAGATCGTCTGCTTCACACCGGGTACCGGTAGTAATGCAGATTATACATATCCTGAAATGGGAAAAACCTACAAAAGCAGTGAAACGATCATTCAGTCAGTGAAGGCTTTTGAGCAGAAAAGAGAAGGGAAACTGAATGGAGTGATACTGCTGATCCATGCAGGTACAGATCCCCGGAGAAGGGATAAACTGTACCTGCATTTACAACAGCTGATTAAGTATCTTAAACAACAAGGTTATCGCTTTAAAAGGGTCGATGATTATGCTATCTGACCTGCCCGTCACCTCTGACAAACCATTTTTCTGTCACCAGTTTCTCCAGAGCAAAAGGTCCGCGTGCATGCAGTTTCTGCGTAGAGATACCGATTTCAGCGCCTAATCCGAACACACCACCATCTGTAAATCTGGTAGAAGCATTTACGTATACGGCTGCTGCATCTACCTCGTTCAGAAAACGTTCGCTGATAGCTGTATCCTGTGATACGATGGCCTCAGAATGTCTGGATGAATATTCCTGTATGTGTTGCAGGGCTTCATCTACACCATCTACTACTTTCACCGAACATTTGTAATCAAGGAATTCGCGTCCGAAATCAGCGGGTGTGGCCTTGATCAGGTAAGGATATTCCAGTGCCTGCAACAGGTTAAAAGACAGTTCATCTGCAAAGATCTCCACATCATAATCCTGTAAAGAATTAGCCAGTAAACGCAGTAAATCCGGCGCCACGGCTTTATCTACCAACACGGTATCCAACGCATTACATACGGAAGGGCGGGATACTTTTGCATTGGTGATAATAGCGCTGGCCTTCTTCAGGTCTGCGGTCTTTTCCACATATGTGTGACAAACACCTGCACCTGTTTCGATGACAGGTACTTTGGAGTTTGCGCGTACATAGTCGATCAGCTGCTGCGAACCCCGCGGGATGATGATATCGATATATTTAACGGCGGTCAGCATTTCACCGATCAAGGCTCTGTCTACCGGTAATAACTGCACCGCATTGGGATCTGCTTTAAACTCTTTCAGCACCTGTTGTATCAGGTCTACCAGTATAATATTGGTATGGAATGCGTCAGTTCCGCCACGCAGTACGGCTACATTCCCTGATCTGATACAGAGTGCCGCAACATCCAATGTGACATTTGGTCTTGATTCATATATAACACCTACAACACCCAGGGGTACGGTACGCTTCTGCACCTCTAATCCATTGTCCAGTGTTCTTTCTACCAGTAACTGGTTGGCCGGGTCCTGCAGACCGGCGATATCGTTCAGACTGTCCGCCAGTTGTTTAATGCGGGCGGCATTTAATAATAAACGGTCTTTTTTGGGGTCCTGATCAGACATCTTATCCAGGTCCTTTTTATTCTCCGCAACGATTGCATTGGTCTGCGCTTCCACTACTGTGGCCAGCTTCCGCAGCAATTCCTGCTTTTGTGCATCGGGCAGTGTCTTCAGGGAACGGGTGGCTGCCTGTGCCTTCTCCAGTAAAGGTTGTATAGATTCCATCTTCCGGTTTTTTATCACTATTGGTTATAACAACACGATGTCATCTGCATGTGCAATTTCGAGGTTCTGTACCTTGCCTTCGTCAGACAACAGGTCAGAAGAGACTTTCGCACGTGCCACTGCGATAACATTATGTTCTTCATCGACGATCTCGAAGACTTCTCCGCCTTCAAATCTTTCCAGTACGGTCAGAACGCCTACGGCCAGCAAGCTACGTCTTTTCTGCAGAGCTGCGAGCGCACCCTCGTCTACCAGTACACGGCCGGTTACCAGACTACCACTGGCCAGCCATTTTTTGCGGGCAGGCATGCTACATTCCTGTGGCAGACATAAGGTACCGGTGTTACCTGCGATAGCGTTCAGGATACCATCGGTAGTATGTATACCGAATATAACCACTTTTATACCCATCCGGGTGGCGAGTCGGGCGAAAGTCAGTTTAGAGACCATTCCGCCCAGTCCAAGATTAGACTTTTTGGTATCTGCCAGGGACAGGATGGATTCATCAATTGCGTCTATTTTAGGAACGACCTTTCCTTCCCTGTCCAGTACACCCCCTACGGAAGTGCTGAACAACAGCATCGAGGCGCCGAAGCCTACGGCTATCAGGGTGGCCAGTTCGTCGTTGTCTGAGAATTTCAGTTCCAGATCACTTACCACGTCATTCTCATTAGCCACGGGTATTACGCCACTGGCCCATAATTCTTCATATGTCTTCTTTAGCTGCAGGAACTGTGCTCTGTTGCTAAAATGCCTGCGTTCGCAAAGGCTTTGGGCGATGGCGATGTCATATGGCGAGAAATAACGGGCGTACTTGCTTAGCAGCAAGGGGTTGCCTATTGCCGCTGCTGCCTTACGTTCACTCATTGTACCACCATAGTTCTTCAGGTATTTTTTACCCGCAGCCACGGCCCCTGATGACACTAATACGATATTGTATTCATCCTTAAGATCGGCTACCTGCCTGGCTATGGAAGCCACTATTGTTTCATCCAGCTCCCCGTTTTCATGTGTGATGGAAGCTGTCCCAAATTTTATTACTAATATCGGTTTTGTCACTGCTCGCTGAATTTGCCGACAAAATATTGAAATTGCCTCATTTTTTCATTATTTACATTTCATTTAAACTGTTTTACCCGACTGTGACAAGTCGTTTACCCCGGAACTTTTATTTTGCGGGGTTATCTAATCGCTAAAATACACATTGACAATGGGCGCACGTTTGGCTACTCGTCTTTCACTAATCACTGCATTATCATTATGCACGCAGCTTTCGCTGCAGGCCCAGGAGAAGAACCTGGTGCAGTACGTTAAACCTATTATCGGTACGGAGAAAATGGGACATACCTATCCCGGAGCAACCGTACCATTCGGAATGGTGCAACTGAGCCCGGAAACAGATACCCTCCCGTATGAGATGAACGGCCGTTACAACCCGGACGTTTATAAATACTGCGCGGGCTATCAGTATGTAGATAAAACCATTACCGGCTTCAGTCATACGCACTTCAGCGGTACAGGACACTCTGATCTGGGTGACTTCCTGATCATGCCGACTACCGGTAAACTGCTGCTGAACCCGGGTACGGCAACTAATCCGGAAACGGGTTACCGCTCCCCGTTCTCTCACGATAACGAAGTAGCAGAAGCTGACTACTATAAAGTAAAACTTGATAAATATAATATCACTGCTGAAATGACCACGACCAACCGAGTGGGCTTTCACCAGTATACCTTTGCTGAAGCGACAGATCAGGCCCATATCATTCTGGACCTGATGGCAGGTATTTATAACTACGGTAACAAGAATGTATGGACATTCGTAAGAGTTGAAAATGATACACTGATTACCGGTTATCGTCAGACTAACGGATGGGCGCGTACGCGGACAGAATATTTCGCGATGTCCTTCTCCAAACCTATTTCCCAGTATGGTCATCAGAACTACGCCAATGATGTATATAAAGGCTTCTGGCGCAAGTTTGATGTAGCACATAACTTCCCCGAAATGGCGGGACGTCAGATCAGAGCATGGTTTGATTTCAAGGTACAGGCAGGTGAAAAGATCAAGATCAAATTTGCACTGTCTCCGGTAAGCACAGAAGGTGCACTGGCTAACCTGCGTGCAGAAATACCGGGATGGGATTTCGATAAGGTAAAGCAGGAAGGACAGGCACAATGGAACAAAGAACTGCATAAAGTGACCGCTCAGCTGAACAGCAATGATGAGATGATCAACTTCTATACAGCGATGTACCACGCCTTCCTCAGTCCTACTACTTACATGGACATTGATGGCAGTTATCGTGGTCTGGATCAGAACAATCACAAAGCAGAAGGCTTTACCAACTATACTACTTTCTCTCTTTGGGATACCTACAGAGCATTGCATCCATTGTTCAATGTTATCCAGCCTAAGCGCAATGCTGACATGGTACAGTCATTATTGGCGCATTATGACCAGAGTGTACAGCATATGCTGCCGGTATGGTCACATTATGCTAATGAAAACTGGTGTATGATCGGTTATCACAGTGTATCCCTTATAGCAGATGCTATCATCAAAGGCAATGCGCCGTTTGATCAGGAGAAAGCACTGGAAGCCTGTGTAACAACAGCAAGACACCGTAGCTACGATGGTATCGGCTATTACATTGACAAAGGTTATGTGCCTGAAGACAAGAGTGGTGCTTCTGTATCCAAGACATTGGAATATGCATATGATGACTGGTGTATCGCGCAGATCGCAAAGAAGCTGGGCAAACAGGATATCTATGATGAGTTTATCAAACGTTCCCTGAACTACAGCAATGTATATGATGCCAGCATCGGTTACATGCGTCCACGTCTGAATGACGGTACATTCCGTGTCGCATTCGATCCGCTGAAGACAGACAATCAGGGCTTCATTGAAGGAAACGCGTGGAACTACAGCCTGTATGTACCACAATATCCTGCCCAGCTGATTGAACTGAACGGTGGTAAAAAACGTTTCTCCAGACATCTGGACTCGCTGTTCACCATGCACCTGCCCGATGAATTCTTTGCAGAAACAGAAGACATCACCCGTGATGGTATCATTGGTAACTATGTACATGGTAACGAGCCTTCCCATCACGTAGCTTATCTGTACAACTGGACCGGTGAAGCATGGAAGACACAGGAAAGAGTGCGTATGATCCTGAAGAAAATGTATCATCCGGGTGCTGATGGTCTGGGTGGAAATGATGACTGCGGACAGATGAGTGCGTGGTATATCTTCACTTCACTGGGTTTCTATCCTGTATGTCCGGGATCGGATGAATATATTCTGGGTAGCCCTGCGGTAAAAGAAGCGAGTATCCAGCTGGAAAACGGTAAGACGTTTACAGTAGAAGCGATCAACCAGAGCGACAAAAATGTATATGTGCAGAAAGTGACCCTGAATGGTCAACCTGTAACAAAAAATGCTATCAGCCATGCTGATATCATGAATGGAGGCCGTCTGGTATTCCAGATGGGCGCCAAACCGAAGAAGTAGTCGTTCCCCACATAAAGTAAGGGACGGATGAGAGGAACGCCTCTTGTCCGTCCCTTTTACTTTTTTGTGTAAATTTATAAGTACTAACCCATACATATGAAAGCGATGCCACCCTCCCATAGCTTCAGGTTCCACAACCTGGGCATAGGTGAAATACAGCTTGGAAAAAAGCCGGAACATATTCCGGGCATGTTACCTTTTCCTTCTTATAACTGCAAAAACCGTTTTCGCGTCTTTCCGGATCCTGCTCATTATCACGCATTTTCCGGCGTTGCGAAAGGCACTATTGAGCGGGATGACACGGGTATTGACTTACAGTACCTGCTCACCGGTATCAACGAGGACGGTTTCATCAACCGCATTTTTTTATATCCGCAGGAAGCCAACGAACAACTGGCATGGCGATTGAGTCAGTTATACGGAGAGCCGTCCACCGGCAAAGCGCCGGCAGGAATTAAAAATGCCTGGATTACAGAGAGCGAAACAGAGATAACATTGTTTAGTCCAGCAGATGATAAAACAGCAGATACCGTCATTGCTTTTCGCTTTTTTTATGATCTTTCTGCATTGAAGGAATATATCATTGAAGGCAGCACGAAGTTGAAGTAATACAAAAGAAAAGGCCTGCTAAAAAGCAGGCCAGTTATGGTACTTTGGGGGGGACAATACAATTAGGGTTTTCAAAGGGTACAATATTTTAAATCAGCATTCAGGCTTAATTGCCTTCTCAATATTAGAGAAAATAAAGTTGATCTGAAGGTCATGGAGAACGTAAACGGAGAATGCAGGACACGTCCTTAAGTTACCTGTTATAACACACAAAAAAACCACGGTATAGCAAAACGCCTGTGACTCATACCAATAGCGCATTTTAACGCGATAAATAACTGATAAACAGTCTTTCCATTAGAGGTAAGTGGGGATAAAAAACCGGCAATGAATCAAGAGGAAATGTAGGTTTGCGCAAGTACAAATTGCGTAAATCACGGTATTTATATAACCGATGTTTCCCGGTGAGAAATCAACCAAATTTCAGTTCTTATATAATAAAGGGCAAATTGGGTACAAAAGCATTCAGAAAAAGTAGAAGTTATATGTAATTTTTTTTCACCACCGATAATATGCGGTAAAAATATACCGATATTCACGCAGTTTTCATTTCATATATGCACGAAAAACCAGCATAAATACACGGATTTTATATTACATAAAATCATATATGATCTGATCATATAGTAATTATAAATTTCTCATGTTTGTAATGTTATGATAATCATAAACTTACAGTGAAACCCCTATGCTTTTAAACCTAGTTTTAGGTTGTTAACGAGATTCAATAAACCTAAAATACATATCTTATGTCAGCCGCAAAAATCATGAAAGCAGGTCAGTTCGTAGATAATAAACACGTTTCAATGCTGCGCGAAAACTATAGGGAAAACCGTTGGAGAGCTAATTCTGAGCGTCTTGGCAAAGCAGATTCATTGAGTGTATGGTACAGCCTGGACGAGCTGAAACAATATATCCAGACAGCAGAAGCAGCCGGCGCGGACGGGATCAGGGTTTATTTTGGGGTATATCCGTCTGTGTTTCCGGATAATATCCTGCTGCAGGACAGACAGACGATCGTTTTTGTTGGCACTCAGCAAAAACAAAGTGAGACCGGTAAAACCGAAAACAAAGATCTGTATATATCCACACCAAAGGGTCCGGAAATCATAGCATTTAACTATGGATTGCCCTGCCCTCCCGGTTGTGTAGGCCCGGACAGACACAAAGTTTATAAAATTGATGAGCTGCAACTTGCCGCAAAATAAAGTTTACCCCCTTCATATAAATCAATCTGAAAGCTGCCGGATATACCATCCGGCAGCTTTTTTTAGGACCCGTAAATATTTTATCCCCACTTTTATTAATTTACCGGTCGCATCAAAGCCATTAATAATCATCTAAAAATATCTGCCACCAACATCCATGTCCTGTGTACATACATATATGCTGCTGATTTCTAAAGCGTTTTTACACCGACTACCTATGCATGTTTTTGTTATCATTATCTGTTTCATCATAGCGTTGCTCGCGAAGCTTCAGAAAAACCCTCCACGGTACCTGAATACATTTATTATATATATCCTGGTGACTATCGTTGTAGAAATGGTAGCATGGTGGTTTAGTATTCATAATAAACGTAACCTGATCATCTATAACTTTTACACGACCGTTAACTTCACTTACCTGATATTTCTGCTTCGTTCATTTATGACCAATGGGAAACTGGTTAACGTGATGGGTGTATTGATGGTTGTGTTTCCGGTATTCGCCTTGGTGAATATGTTTCTTATTCAGGGCGCTAATACTGTTTTTAACACCTATACATTTTTGTTAGGTTGTATTATCGTTGTAACGGCCAGTATCTGTTACTTTTATGAACGTATTAAATTTCCGGGAGCGCACAGCCTTCTGCAAGAGCCTGCTTTCTGGGTATCTACCGGTCTCCTCTTTTTTATACCTGCAGTCCACCGCTGACAGGTGTATTGAATGCCATATCACTAATGCCATTTTATAACTATAAAACACTTTATACGATCAACCTTATGGTAAATATTATCCTATATTTATTGTTCAGTATTTCCTTCATATGCAGTCTGATTTTCAGGAGGTATTCCTAGTCATATTTACGTCCCTCTTCCTGCTTGTGTTACTGGTGGGTTTCATCGTTATTATGTTGATACTTAATCAGAAGAGCAGGCAGTCACAGGTACAGGAGCTTAGATTAATGAAAGAAAGGTATGAACAGGAACTATTGAGATCACAGCTGGAAATCCAGGAAAACGTATTCGGGCACCTTTCCCAGGAAATACACGATAATATCGGACAGTCGCTTACTTTCGTAGCACTTTCCCTGTTAACCGTACCAGTTGAAAATAACAGTGAGGCACATGAATATATAGAAGAAAGCAGAAAGGCTTTACAGAAAGCCATCACAGAATTAAGAGACCTTTCCCGCAGTTTACATACTGACCGTGTCACAGAAATCGGCCTTGCCAACTCGATTGACTTCGAACTGGAGAGACTGAAAAGGACCAATTTGTACGAAACTTCTTTTAATTTTGCCGACGTAAGGAACCTGCTGGACCATCAGACCGAGATTATACTTTTCCGCATTGTACAGGAAATGCTCAACAACATTGTTAAACATGCAAAAGCCAGTAAGGTAGAAGTCCGGCTTTCCCATAAAACAGATATCATCATTCTGGAAATCAAGGATAATGGTGTAGGCTTCGATCCCGAAGCACTGTTTGCAAGACAGGAAAGAATGAAAGGCCTTGGGTTAATGAACATAAAAAAACGGGCCTCCCTGATCGGAGGCACATTCCATATCAATAGTGCGAAAAATAGCGGAACAGCCATTCGTATCACTATACCCATAAACAAAGAGTCATTACATGAGCATAACCAGGAAAGCGAAATATAGTGTTGCAATTGCCGACGACCATGTGCTGGTAAGAAAAGCGCTTGGCAGGCTGATTAATACTTTTACTGACTACTTCATCCTGTTTGAAGCCAGCAATGGCGAAGAAGTAATCAAGATCATTAATAACCGTGAGTTACAATTACCGGATATACTCATACTCGACGTGAACATGCCAGGCATGAACGGTTACGAAACCGCTGCATGGATCAATAACCATTTCCCTCAGATCAAAGTACTCGCGCTCTCTATGCTCAATGATGAGTCAGTTATCATCAAAATGCTGAAATCTGGTGCAAAAGGTTATATCATGAAGAATGTGGAACCGGATGATCTTAAAGAAGCATTTGATTCTATTATAAAGAAAGACTTTTATCTGCCTGATTATATCTCCGGAAAAGTCATTTCCGGTCTGCAGAAAGATGTGTTATCACTCAGTGAGAAGATCGAACTGACGCCAAAAGAAAAGACATTCCTGCAATTCCTTTGTACAGAACTTTCCTACAAAGAAATTGCCCAGAAAATGTTTGTCAGTCCGCGTACTATCGACGATTATAAAAGCAGTCTGTGTGACAAACTGAAGGTGAAAACCCGTGTAGGGCTCGTGATCTTTGGTATCAGATATGGTCTGATAGATATCAACACCGACTAAAGCGCGTGATCTTTCTTTACTGCCTTGCCCGACCATGCTTTTTGGGCGGTCCACTCCTCCGGGGCTGCTGTCCAGAAAGCATGATGCTCTGGCAGCCCTAATGCCAGAAACCCTGTTGTACACAGGTATAAACTACCTGTAGAAGTATACACATCTGCCATCTCCGGCTGATGTCCACAAAAACCCAGCTGTAACCAGCCTTTCTTATCAAAAGTACCCGCGGTTTCATATATCCGTTTCATCACAGCTGTGAGTGCGGCTCTTACCTGACCAGCTGTAAGCGAAGAAGGCAATTGCTCATGTAATGCCAACTGTACCAGTGGCTGGAACACCGCATTACGGTAGGTCATAGAACGTCCTACCACGGGGAATGTGCCTTCCGGCGAAATCTGTCGTTCCTGTATCTCCCCATAACGCTGCATTCTCGTAATAGCCTGTTCATAGTCTTTTAGGGGTACTTTACGGGTATCTGACAAGACCTTCAGTATATCTGTCAGCATCGGCTGAATCACAAAACCATTGTAATAGTCAAAATGGAATTCTGCCCCGTCACCATACATACCATCTCCTTTATACCACTCCTGATGTTTCTTAACTGCGTAATCCACTCGCATACCATCCCATTCCTCTCCAAACAACAATAATGCGGCCTCTATGATGGCAGCAAACAACAACCAGTTGTTATATCCCGGTCTGATACTGCGCAGACTTTTAAAGCCTGCGACCACCTGTTGTTTCACCGTATCTGGCAAGGGCTTCCATAGTTGTCCGGGGGCACGTATAAAAGCATGCGCCAGAAAAGCGCCATCTACCAGTGGCTGACCATCAAACTGTCCTGTAAAGTTCATCTGATCTGGTCCTCCGGGTTTTACTGCCTGTGCGGTTCCCTTCAGTGCATATTCGATAAAACGAGCCCTTATTTTGCCTTCAGCCGTTCCATCTGCACCAAGTTCCAGCCAGGGTGCAATACCTGCCATAGTACGCCCAAAAGCCTCCAGATAAGTCACCTTTTCCACCGGCTTGTTATAGCCCGGTGCTACTTCCAATGGCATCTGCTGACGTAGCCGGCCTGCACTCAGTGATTGCAGGACCGGTTCAGCAATACGGGTCAGCAACTGTACCCAATATTCGCGGTCTGCCTGTATAGCAGGACTTCCTGCAGGCATCTGTTCAGCCTGCAGGAAGTGCCCTGTTTTTACTGCCCCTGCCATACCGGCGAGAGGAACAGCTTTTATAAAATGACGTCTGTGCATTATTTAGCCCATTGCTTGTACCGTAATAAAGCTTCTACAAAGTAATAGTCAGCATAGGTCAGTGGTACATCCACTTCTGATTTATGCGGAATAGAACCAACACTATGCATCAGGATGAAATTATTATTCTCTCCTTCCTTTGCCAGATACGCCGGACTAGCCAGACTTTCCAGCATTTTCTCGGCAGCATTCCAGTAACGTGCAGCAGTTGCTCCTTTTGTATAACGACTCAATTCCAATAAAGCAGATGCAGCTACTGCACCAGCCGAAGCATCTCTTGGTGCATTTGGAATGCCAGGTGCATCATAATCCCAGTAAGGAATCAGATCTTCCGGCATACGCGGATGATTCAGGATATAATCAGCAATATGTTGTGCCTGTGCCAGATAAGCTTTGTCTTTGGTGTCACGGTACATCATCGTGTAACCATAAAGACCCCATGCCTGTCCACGTGACCAGGCGGAAGTATCATTTGCACCCTGTGCGGTGTTTCTTGCCAGCACAGCACCGGTAGTACTATCATAACCAATCACGTGGTAAGAACTGTAATCTCTCCTGTAGTGATGCTTTATGGTTGTATTCGCATGTGTACGTGCAATGCGGTCAAAAGAAGGATCTTTGCTGACGCGGGTCGCCCAGTTCAGCAGTTCGAGGTTCATCATATTATCAATGATCACCGGGAACTCCCATTTTCCATGATCCCATGATTTGATACAACCTACTTTCGGATTGAACCTTGTAGACAATGAACGTGCGCTTGTCAGCAGTACTTCCTTATACTTCGGATCTTTAGTGATACGATATGCATTACCCGCGCTGCAATACAACATAAACCCAAGGTCATGGGTACCCTTATTATTCTTCTCCACCTCTACCTGTGCCGTACGTTTCAGTGCTTCCTGTTTCAGGGTATTATCTTTAGAATATTCATACAGATACCAGAGTGTACCGGGATAAAAACCGGCTGTCCACCAATTAGTCTTTGCGGTAACAAAACTGCCATCTTCATTATTGGTTGTACGTGGCAATACGTCATCAGGTACATGCTGCATCATCAGTTTATACTGACGTACCGCCAGATCCAGCGTTTTATCAGCTGTAGCAATGAGTTCTTTTTTACGGCTGCCCTGCTGGGCATACCCTGTTGTAATGGCGCCTGTTAGCAGGCATGCACAGAATAGGAGTGATAGTTTTTTCATCTCGTGTAATTTTATTACCCGCACTACAAATTGTACGGTTATTGAGCAATTATTTTTACGCAATCGTTTGCACTTATGTATAAAAGAAAAGCAGGGCTGTTTATCAACAGCAACCCTGCTTTATTTTACTTTCTTTTTACCGCGTGTTTTGGTAGCCGCAACAGTTGCCGAAGATGCACGTTCTATCAGTTCGATAGGTACGATCTCTTCTGAATAGCGCTGTGGTGCGGATGCCGGTTGCTGCATCAGATCAAGTAATGCGGCTGCTACACGTTCTCCCATCAATGCCGGGAACTGATCTATTGATGTGATGGTAGGTGTACTGATTTCCGCGCGCGGGTCATTGGAATAACCTACGATCTTAATATCCTCCGGTACACGCAGATTCAGCTTGCGGCAATGCTCCAGAATAGCGATCGCAGTTGTATCATTCGCAGCAAATACACCATCCGGCCAGGGTTGTCTGGCAAAGATCTTTTCACATGCCTGTTGTGCATTTTCTTTCGTGAGCTCCTGATAGAACACACGCGATTTTTTGAACGGTATTTTATGTTTACGCAAGGCGTTTTTATATCCTGCTACGCGGTCTACATAAAGGCTACAGGTCAGTGGTCCGGAGATATGTACAATATCTTTACATCCTTTTTCTATCAGGTGTTCTGTTACTGTATATCCTCCGAGATAGTCATCTCCTCTCACCACTTTTGCCTGATAATCTTTTGGTACGCGGTCAAAGAACACCAATGGAATATTATTATCCTTGAAGATATCAAAGTGAGAGAAATCAGTTGTATATAATGTACTGGAAACAGCCAGTGCATCAATTCTGGTAGAATATAGTGTCTCTGCCAGCGCGATCTCCTGTTCAAGGGAATCATTAGATTGACAGATCAGCACATGATAGCCGTGTTCATACAGCTTGTTCTGGATAACGGTACTGATAGTAGCGGGAAAGAACATAGAAATACGGGGCACAACCAGTCCTATGGTCCGGCTCCTGCTGTTACGCAAACCTGCCGCCATTGCATTGGGGCGATACCCCAGCTTGTTCGCCATCTTCTTTACCTTTTCCTTTGTCTTGACGCTGATATTCGGATGATTGTTCAGCGCACGGGAAACGGTAGATATGGAGAGTTTCAGCTCTTCCGCAATGTCAACGATTGTCTTTTCAGTTCTTTTGCTCATAGATCAGTATAAAGGTGCTGTTTTAACGCCCCATCCATCCTCCGTCAACAGTCAGTATCGTGCCATGGATATAGTCAGCTGCTGCAGATGCGAGGAATACAACCGGTCCTTTGAAATCAGCCGGTTCTCCCCATCTGCCGGCAGGTATACGTTCCAATATGGAAGCACTGCGTTTTTCGTCTGCACGTAATGCAGCTGTATTATCAGTAGCGATATATCCCGGTGCAATTGCATTCACATTGATCCCCTTACCTGCCCATTCATTGGCGAAAGCCTTCACCAATGAACCTACGGCTCCTTTGCTGGCCGCATATCCGGGCACATTGATACCTCCCTGGAAGGTGAGTAGCGATGCTGTAAAGATAATCTTTCCGCTGCCTCGTGCGATCATTCCTTTGCCGATTTCACGGGTAAGAATAAACTGCGCATTCAGATTAATATTGATCACTTCATCCCAGTATTCGTCAGGATGTTCTGCTGCCGGTTTTCTGAGAATAGTACCGGCATTATTTACCAATATATCTACTACCGGATGGTTTGCATGTATCTCTTTCACAAAGGAGTAGAGCGCTTCCCGGTTACCCAGATCACACTGGTAACCGTAGAATTGCCTGCCTGTCGCCTTCACTGCTTTCTCTACTTCGCTGCCTTCCTTTTCCAGTGATGCGGATACCCCGATGACATCAGCACCTGCTTCCGCCAGCGCCACTGCCATGCCCATTCCAATACCTCTTTTGCACCCTGTTACCAGAGCGGTCTTACCTGTCAGATCAAAAGATTGTAAGATCATAAATAGCAATACGGTTTTACTAATTGATATTAATTTCCAATGGAGCAGCCTGTTTAGCAGCGAACGTCTGCAGATACGCAAACCATGCTGCCGCGCTGGTATACTGGCCTGCCTTATTCCATGCAGCACCGAAGTAATATACAAACGGCTGTTGTCCACCGACCTTCTCTATAGCCAGCAAATGCTGACCGGTAACTTTCATATGTCCTCTCTTCACAGGTACAACCAGCCCAAGACCAGTAATACCATCCGCACCATGCTCAGGTTCCCAATATCCTATTACGCCTGTCTTTTCGTCCAGCAGCAAGGTGCCGGGATCTGCGCGTTTTACAATACCTGCTGCTACCGGCAGACTATCCGCCTGTTGCAACGTATACGATACGCTCATTTTGTTTAACTGTGAGCCCGCATCGAGGGAGATCGTTTTGACCACAGCCACTGTCTTTCCATCTACCTGCCATGGTTCGTATCCCAGCTGGAAAGTACAGCGTAAGGGACCACTATCCAGCACTTTCCAGGTCCTGTAGTTCTTTGGAAAATAGAGGGAGTCATGCAGATAAGGTGCGATATCCCCACCACCCAGTGTCATGCCTACATGGTAATAATCCAGTCCTTGTCCGTTGTCATGATGATAGTCGTTCGTCTTGTACCACCTGTTCAATACCAGCTCAGGCGTACGTTTCGTCCAGACATCTATACCAGATGCGTTTTCTGCCGGGAATTTTTCCAGCGCCGCACCATACATACGAAAAGCGATCCGGTCATTTTCCCACGCAAAATCATCTTTACGTTCCGGAACATAACGTGCGTAAGTACGGGGCTTTACAACAGCCGGCTGACCAGCGACCGCCGTAAGTATAACACTGTTATTGGCGGGTACGCTTATCTGTACCAGTAGTAATTGTGGTTGAGGCGAGCCTTCATAGGCTATCTGATAAGGCACTTCTTTTCCTGTCTTTTTATTGATCAGTTTAAAGGCGCCTGTCAGTCCCTGCAGCTTTGTATAGGGAATCTCAACGATTTCCGCTGTACGTGCGATTGCAGAAGTATTTTTAATGGTAATGCTTACCGGAGCAGCTTTTCCATTATCCGTGGAACTGGCCAGCAGAGCGGAATGCCACATTCCTGCTGCCATTAACAGTAATAATATCCGCTTCATAATGATTATTTGAGATCAGGTATTGCGCATACGTCCATATCTCCATAATCCAGATTCTCGCCCGCCATACCCCAGATGAAAGTATAGTTGCTGGTACCGGCGCCGGAGTGAATAGACCATGGCGGAGAGATAATTGCCTGCTCGTTCTGCATCCAGACATGCCGGGTTTCCTGTGGCTGGCCCCAGAAATGGCAGACAGATTGCCCCTGTGGCACTTCGAAATAAAAATAGACTTCCATACGTCTGTCATGCGTATGTGCAGGCATGGTATTCCATACACTACCGGGCTTGAGTTCTGTCATACCCATCTGTAACTGGCAGGTAGGTAATACAGTACTGACAAGCAGTTTATTGATAGTACGATGATTAGAGGTTTCCATTGCTCCCAGTGTTACTACTTCCGCATCTTTACGGGTAACATGGCGGCTTGGGTATTCATGATGTGCAGGAGTTGAATTCAGGTAGAACTTTGCGGGAGCCACACTGTCTTTACTGCTGAAAGAGACTTCCTTCTTTCCTTTACCTACATACAGCGCTTCTTTAAAACCGATCTCAAAGGTTTCACCATCTACAGTTACCACGCCTGCGCCACCCACATTGATGATGCCCAATTCTCTCCTTTCCAGAAAATAAGCCGCCTTAAACTGGTCAGGAGCTGTGAGTTGTAATGCTTTGGTTACCGGGAAAATACCACCTGTGACAAAGCGGTCATAGTGACTATATACCAGTTTAATCTCATCCTGTACGAACAGCTGTTCAATCAATAGTTCCTTTCTGGTCTGGGCTGTATTCCAGCTCAGTACCTCCGCCGGACTGGAGGCGTACCTGGTTTCTGCAGTCATATTACGACATATTAGGTTTGGAAATGATAATAAATTATGGGGATGCTTGTATCAGTGCACCTTTTTCATAACCTGGATGAAAGATAGCGCTTAATGAGGAAAATTGCAAACGTTTGCATAAAATAGCGGCAAACCCGGAACTGCTAAACTTCTGCCGCTAAAATGTTTTAGCATTCAATGATACTATCCTGACCGTTTCAAAGGCAAAATCTTATCAAGGATTAAGATTTTAGTATTAACAGGAGGTAGTGTTATTTCATACTTTAGCTTATTATGAACACTTTTCTACAAATACATCCCGACGATAATGTACTCGTCGCCCTGCAGGACCTCCCACAGGGTACAGAAGTCGGTTTTAATGGTTCCACAATTACTTTACTCAAGGAAGTTCCCGCTAAGCATAAATTCATGATCTCCGACATACAAACCGGCGATCCTATTACTATGTACGGTGTACTCGTTGGTAAAGCGAATGCGCCTATCCTCAAAGGTGAGCTCATCACCACTGTCAATATCCAGCATGATGCAAACGCTTTTCACGAAAAAGAAGGTAGTATAGAATGGCAAAAACCTGATGTCAGCAAATGGAAAGACCGCACCTTTATGGGCTATCCGCGTAAAGACGGACAGGTAGGTACACGCAACTACTGGCTGGTAATCCCTATGGTATTCTGCGAAAACCGCAATGTCAGCGTTATCAAAACCGCCTTTGAAAAAGGATTGGGCTTCGCTCCTACCGAAGTGTACAATGATCAGGTACAAGACCTCGTATCACTGTACAAAAGCGGTGACCTGAATGCCATCAAAACATATAAAGCAACGCCTGTAACGGACAGTGCCAAACGTAACACTGTTTTCTCCAATATCGATGGGGTTAAATTCCTCATGCACGAAGGCGGCTGTGGTGGTACACGTCAGGATTCAGACGCACTATGCGCGCTGCTGGCCGGTTATATTCACCATCCAAACGTAGCTGGTGCAACCGTATTAAGTCTCGGTTGTCAGCATGCACAGGTATCTATCCTGAAAAATGCGTTGCAGAAACTGAATCCAGACTTTGACAAACCTGTATTGGTATTCGAACAACAGAAAAGTGCTTCAGAATTTGATATGTTGTCCGACGCTATCAGAGATACCTTCATGGCCCTGATCGAAGCTGATAAACAGCCTCGTCAGCCAAGTCCGCTGTCAAAACTGGTAATCGGTCTGGAATGTGGTGGTTCTGACGGCTTCTCCGGTATCTCCGCCAACCCTGCCGTAGGTCATACTTCCGACCTGATCGTTGCATTAGGTGGTGCTTCTATCCTCTCCGAGTTCCCTGAGCTTTGCGGTGTGGAACAGGAGCTGATCAACCGTTGCGTAGAAAAAGATACTTCTGATAAATTCATCCGTATCATGCGGGCGTATGAAAGTCAGGCGGAATCTGTAGGCTCCGGTTTCTACATGAATCCTTCTCCGGGCAATATCAAAGATGGTCTCATTACGGATGCTATCAAGTCCGCCGGCGCTGCCAAAAAAGGTGGTATCTCTCCTGTAGTAGATGTACTCGATTATACAGAATACGTTACCAAACCGGGTCTGAACCTCCTTTGCACACCCGGTAATGATGTAGAATCCACCTCAGCAGAAGTAGGCTCCGGTGCAAACATAGTTCTCTTCACCACAGGTCTGGGTACGCCTACCGGCAACCCTATCGCTCCTGTACTGAAACTGGCTACCAATACCAAACTGGCGAAACGCATGCCCGATATCATCGATATCAACACCGGTACTATCATCAGTGGCGAAAAGTCAATTGAAGAAATGGGTGAAGAGATCCTTGAATACGTTATCCAGACTGCCAGTGGTGAGGTAAAAACCAAAGCAGAACTGTTGAATCAGGATGACTTTATTCCGTGGAAACGGGGTGTTAGTCTTTAAGCTAAGGTTAAGCGTAATTAAGCATTAAATACTAACAGACATTCTCATAAATAAATAAAAAGGGCTCCTTGTCAATTGACAAGGAGCCCTTTTTATTTATTTATGTTAAAGCTTTACCTGCTCCATTTTCGGCGCAAATAAATGCATTATCAGCCACGCCAGCAGATACATCGATCCGCTTATTAAAAACAGGATATTATACCCTGTACCAATGTTTCCCTGCTCTTTATAATGGTCCAGCAGAAAACCCGCAAATATCGGAAACAGGCTACCACCAATGGAACCAGCCATCCCACCAATACCTACTACAGAACTTACCGCATGTTTAGGGAACATATCAGAAGCGGTGGTGAAGATATTGGCAGACCATGCCTGATGTGCGGCAGCTGCTAAACTGATCAGTCCTACCACTACCCATATATTATTTGTACTCTTTGCAAACATGATCGGTACCACGCAGATCGCAAATAACAGCATCGACGTTTTACGCGCCCTGAACACCGGCCAGCCTTTGTTGATCAGCCACGAAGAGAGATATCCGCCACCAATACTACCGACGGTTGTAGCGGTATAGATCACAAATAACTGTAAGTTAGGTTTCTTGAAATCGAGGTTGAAAGTAGTGGCAAAATAAGAAGGCAACCAGAACAGGAAGAACCACCAGATAGGGTCAGTCAGCAGTTTACCGAATACAAATGCCCATGTCTGTCGCACACCCAGCAGCTTAGACCAGCTGACACTCTTCTTTTCAGGTGGAGTGCTGGCAGCAGCTACAGCAGCAGGTGTAACTGGTTTTACGCCATCAGGAATTTCTCCGTCTGCCACTGTATGTACAGCATCATCGCTATGAATATGATCAAACTCTGCCTGTGTCAGTTTCTTGTGACGTGCCGGAATCTCATACATGAAGATCCAGAAGACCAGCCACACAAAACCTATAATACCGGTCCATATAAAGGCATGTTGCCAGCCATAGGTACCAGCCAGCCATGGAACTACTATCGGCGCCACTACGGCCCCTATATTAGCGCCGGAATTGAATATACCGGTAGCCAGTGCACGTTCCTTTTTAGGGAACCATTCTGCTACTGTTTTGATCGCTACAGGAAAGTTGCCGGATTCACCCAGTCCCAGTAATACACGTGCAATACCAAAACCCATGGTCGTCTTCGCCAGCGCATGTCCCATCGCAGCAAAACTCCATACCACAATAGATAAAATGTATCCCATTTTGGTACCGATCTTATCTACCAGACGGCCAAATACCAGCAAACCAACTGCATATGCAGCCGAAAATGCGGACATCATACCTCCGAAATCCTTCTCGGACCATTCAAACTGGTCTGATAATATAGGCTTTAACAAACCAATCACCTGCCGGTCTATATAGTTGATAGTGGTAGCAAAAAAGAGCAATGCACAAATGCTCCAGCGATATCTGCCAATTTTAGTGGAATCCATGCCTTTCATTTTGGAATTTATAAAGTGTTATCAATTTACAACACTCTGTCGAATAATGCAAACGTTTGCATATAATATTGCCTGCTATGCATTTTGCATATGTAGACTTTATTACAAACGTTGATAAATGATTACTAATTAAAAGTTGAGACCTTATTTCCTGCATCCGCCCAAACCAGCGCCCACAGGAAATAAATTAGTTAAAATGCCTGCTGCAAATGGGCTCATCAGGCAACTTCCTGAATCAGTTTCACCAGTCCGGTTAACTGTACTTTCAGCGCTGCCCAATCCTTCTTATCTATCAGCTCCTTATTCAGCAGATTGGAGCCCATTCCCACACATACTACGCCCGCATCCAGCCATGATTTTATACTCTCTTTAGTAGGCTCTACTCCTCCGGTCGGCATAAACTTCATCTTTGGAAATAAAGGCTTGATCGCTTTTACAAAACCGGGTCCTAATACATTTCCGGGAAACAGTTTTGTTAAAGGTGCTTCATATTTCTCTGCAATAGCAATTTCTGAAGGTGTCATACAACCGGGTATCCACACGATATTCTCTTCGCGGCAACTTTCCGCCACGCCTGCATCGATGATCGGACTTACAATAAAATCCGCTCCCTGTCGTGCAAACGCCTTTACATCTTCCGCTACCTTAATTGTACCTATTCCCAGATACATATCAGGCATGGTCAGTATTTTATGTTCGCGCATAGCGGTAAAATTGCGTTTTGCATTTTCACCACGGTTAGTAAATTCAAATACACGGATACCTGCATCATAACAGGCTTGTAACACCTGTATACATACGGCGGCATCATCATGATAAAATACCGGAATTGCTTTACTACGCTCAAATGCTGCAATGATCTCTGCTGCTGGTACTGCCATGTCTATATCAGTTTTAAGATGTCTGCTTTATCAGTTAAATTAAAATCTCCTTTCAGGAATAATTTGGACCATGCTGCTGCTGCCGCAAATGAAATCGTCTGCTGCGCATCCATTCCGCTTACCTGTCCATGTATCAGTCCTGCCATAAAACTATCTCCACTTCCCACACGATCTACTACCTCATTGGTTTCATATTGCTTTGATACTTTCAGTTCGCCGCCCTCATACCAGGTGGCATAATACAGATTATGTGTAAATGCATTGGAAAAACGGAACGTAAAGGCCACCTGTTTACAACGTGGGAACTTCTCTGTAATTTCTTTGGCTACAGATGCAGCTTCTGCCAGATAAGTCTCCTTCGTCGCCGTTTCCAGTGCCACCGTATTTAATGCGGTATCCAGCATCTGATGTGAGGCCCAGATATTGCCCATCACCACGTCACAATATTGTACCAGTTCCGGCATTACAGCAAATGGCTGTTTACCGTACTGCCACAGCTTACTACGATAGTTCAGATCTGTGGATATCTTCAGCCCTTTTCGGGATGCTGCTTCCAGTATTTCTTTACAGATCACGGCCGTATTTTCATTCAATGCGGGTGTCAATGCGCTCCAATGAAACCATTCAGCGTCACCCAGCAGACTACCCCAATCCACGGTACCCGGTTCCAGCTGACTGAAAGAAGAATATTTTCTGTCATACACCACACCTGCATTCTTCAGGTCAGTGCCTTGTTCCAGATAATAAATGCCAATGCGGTCACCGCCTTTCAACATACGGTCTGTCGCTACACCCAGCGATTCCAGCTGTTCAAGCACCTGTGTGGCAATACCATTGTCAGGCGCTTTACTGATATAAGCTACCGGTGTGCCCCAACGTGCGAGTGCTGCGGCCACATTGGCTTCTGCACCACCTACATACAGGGCTGCGCTGTGATTGTTCCACTCCGGTGACAAGCGCAATAATATTTCTCCAAACGAAATAACTTTAACTGGCTTCATGCTTTGTAGGGTCTAAAATCCGAAATACGATCTGGCATTATTGTAACTGATGTCCTGCACCATTTTGCCCAGCCATTTAATATCTGCCGGCAGTTCTCCGTTCTCGACATCATTACCGATGAGGTTACACAAAATACGGCGAAAATATTCATGACGGGAATAAGAAAGAAAACTTCTCGAATCAGTCAGCATCCCTACGAATCTGCTGAGTAAGCCCATATTGCTCAGGGTATTTATCTGCTTTTCCATGCCATCTTTCTGGTCGAGGAACCACCAGCCGGAGCCAAACTGCATCTTACCGGGTACAGTGCCATCCTGAAAATTACCAATCATCGTTGCGAATACTTCATTGTATGCAGGATTCAGATTGTATACCACTGTCTTTGCCAGTTTATCCACTTTATCCAGTCTGTCAAAAAATACAGACATCGCCTGTGCGACCTGCCAGTCACCGATTGAATCCACACCCGCATCTGCTCCTATCCGGCTCAGCAAACGGCTGTTATTATTCCTGATAGCACCTATATGGAACTGTTGTACCCAACCACGCTCGTGATGCCATTCGCAGATAAAATGTAATGTTCCTGCTTTGAATGCGTCTGCTTCTTCCGGTGTGAGTGTCTGTCCTTTACGCAATTTTGCATAAGCGACATTCAGGCTTTCTGCTGTAAAATTTCCTGCATAAAAAGTACTCAGTCCATGATCTGCCAGACGGCCGCCATTTGCATGAAAGTAATCATGCCGGTTACGCAGCGCAGCAATAAACTGTGCATAAGTATCTGTGTTCATTCCGGCAGCCGTACCCAGTTTATCTGCATAAGCATTAAAACCAGCTACATCTTCTACGCCGATCGCCTTATCCGGTCTGAAAGTAGGCAATACGCGTACTTTGAAACCAGACTGACTGATCGCTTTATGATATTCCAGTGTATCACAGGGATCATCTGTGGTACACAATGTGTCAACCTTAAAATGCTGCAACAGTGCCTGAGTAGTCCATTTTGGTAACTGTTCCTGACAATGCTGATATATCTCTCCGGCACTATCACCGTTGAGCAGCTGTTTTACACCAAATGGATTCAGCAGTTCCATATGCGTCCAGTGATACAGTGGATTACGCATCGTATAAGGCACCGTTTCTGCCCATCGTCTGAACTTTGTATAATCATCCGCCGGACCGGTAATATCTTCTTCTGCAACTCCGTTTGCACGCATAGCACGCCACTTATAATGGTCGCCTTTCAGCCACATGGCAGTCAGATTTTCAAACTGACGGTTACTGGCTATTTCATCAGGAGGCAGATGATTATGATAGTCGATGACAGGCATCTCTTTGGCATAATCGTGGAATAACTGTCTGGCTGTTTCTGTCTGCAACAGAAAGTCAGCATCTAAGAATTGTTTCATAAACGTTCTGGTTCCTTATAATACTTTACTGTAGCTATCTGCATACGACTTCACTCCTTCCTGTAACATACCCTGCAGATGCGCGGATACGGCATCTGTAAAACCTGTTATCTGCGAAAGGTCGGCTTCCCATAAACGCTGATCTGCACTGATGGCCTGTACCATCTCCGCGATAGCGTCTCCCCCTCTGCCGGTTACCTGTGACCAGTACTCCGCAAAGATGGCGATATTATCATCCGTAATGGTATAGTATTCATCTCCCCGTTGTCCGGAGTATTGTCCCTTATCCAGTTTCTCCGGCCGCAGGAACAGCAGCATCGCCGCAAATCCCAGACACATACTGGCCGGCAATGACTGAAATTTCTCATAGTAACGCACGATCGTTTTCACATTCCTTGCATTCATTTTCATGCTTTCCTGAAAGGTAATACTCAGCAGTTTATGCGCAATATTCGGATTGGCAAAACGATCGAGTACATCTTCTGCGAATGCAGGCGCCTGCGGACAAATATCCTTTATCGTCGGTAAGATCTCTTCGAGTATAACGGTACGGAAAAAGGAGCGCATATTCGCATCTTCCATACATTCCAGTACGATGTTCAATCCGCTCAGATAGCCCAGCGGTACGGATATCGTATGACTCCCATTGAGGATACGCAGCTTCTGCTCCCTGAACGGTGTAATATCTTTGGCTATCAGCATCCTGTTGTCTGTCTGATGGAAGCCCAGTACCTCCTTCACCCTTTCATCCCCTTCTATTGCCCATAAGAGGTAAGGCTCGGTATCTATCCACAGTCCGTCTGTATAACCTGCTTTTTCTTCCAGTGCCGCCAGTTCCTTCGGTTTCCCCGGCACAATCCTGTCTACCAGAGAACTACAGAAATGATTATCTTCCGCTATCCATTGCAGAAAAGTAGCCGGCAGACGGTTATAAGCCGCCAGTTTCAGCACTATTTCCTTCAGCAGCTGGCCGTTATTCACCACCAGTTCTGTCGGTACGATGACAAACCCGGTATGAGAGGCCCCTTTAAAGTACTGGAAACGCTCCCAGAGCACTGCCAGCAGTTTTCCGGGGAATGAGGACGGTACGCCGTCTATTTTCTCGGCTACATATTGTATCCCTACTTCTGTAGTATTCGAGATGATGGTCTGTAATGCCGGCTGCCGGACAGCCAGTAATATCTGTTCCCAGTCTGCATTCGATTGCAGAACCCGGCTAATAGAAGCATTGATCAGTACCTGATTCACCAGTTCTCCCTGAGAAACACCTTTTATATTGGTCGTGAACAGGTTATCCTGTTTGCTGAACTCCGTCGTATCCCCTCCGGTGGACTTTACCACCACGATCCTACCCTGATAAACACCCTGTTTATTGGCCTTATCTACCAGATAATCCACCAGGCCTCTCAGCAAAACACCTGTTCCGAACTGTAAAATTCTTTCTGGAAACTCGAAATAGCGCTCTGACACCCCCAAGTCCGGATGCTTCAATACATGAGCCTTATTTAAAATAGGTAACATATTAGGTTTTTTAATAAACGCAGAACTCTGATCACTAAATATAAAACGAATCCCTGATAGTCCATAACCATTACTCAATACTCCTGAAAGATTTCCTCTTTCCGATTCGTGTCATAATATCCCCTTCAGGGAGGTGTCTCGACTAATTTCTGTAATTTTGCGCACTTAATATTATTAACAATGAGCAGACATGGTAAAGTTCTGGTAGCAATGAGCGGCGGTATAGATAGTACCGTTACCGCCCTGATGCTGCATGAACAAGGGTATGAAGTGGTGGGTATCACCATGAAAACCTGGGACTACGCATCTGCCGGCTCCAGCAAGAAAGAAACCGGGTGCTGTAACCTGGATTCCTTTAATGATGCCCGTGCAGCCGCCGTACACCACGGTTTTCCGCACTTCGTGCTCGATATCAGAGACGAGTTCGGGGATTTTGTTATTAATAACTTTGTTGACGAATACATAGCAGGCCGCACGCCCAATCCTTGCGTTCTGTGCAATACCCATATTAAATGGCGTGCGCTGATGAAGCGTGCCGACGCCATGGACTGTGCCTTTATTGCAACAGGACACTACGCGCAGATAAGAGAGCAGGATGGCCGCCATATACTCAGCAAAGGTATTGATGACCTGAAAGATCAGAGCTACGTATTATGGGGTTTACAGCAGGACGTGCTGGCCCGTACAATACTTCCTTTAGGACAATATCGTAAAACTGAAATCCGCCAGATGGCGTTTGACTTCGGTTATCCGGAACTGGCGAAAAAAGCAGAGAGCTATGAGATCTGTTTTGTGCCGGACAATGACTACCGCGGGTTCCTGAAACGTAAAGTAGATGGCCTTGAAGAACAGGTGAACGGTGGTAACTTCGTACTCAGAGACGGGACTATCGTTGGTCATCATAAAGGTTATCCTTTCTATACTATCGGTCAGCGTAAAGGTCTGGACATCGCGTTGGGCCGGCCGGTATTTGTGACGGAAATCATTCCGGAAACTAACACCGTTGTATTGGGGAATGAAGATGAGCTTAACAGAAATGAAATGACTGTTGCTGGTCTGAACATGATCAAATACGATCATATTCCTGAGGGGATGGAAGCCATCACTAAAATCCGTTATAAGGATAAAGGTGCGTTGAGTAACCTGTATAACGTTGATGGCAAAGTGAAGGTGAACTTCTATGAACATGTGAAGGGAATTGCTCCCGGTCAGTCAGCTGTTTTCTATGAAGGTGATGATGTGATCGCAGGTGGTATTATCCAGAGAGCTGTAACGCTTTAATGCGTTAACTATAATTTTAAAAGCCTGTCCGCTGAGTGGTGGACAGGCTTTTTTCATTTAGTTGTAGTTGATTGAATTGCGAATACAGTAATTCTAATTGTGTATAACTGCTGCTTCAATTAAGTTGGGCTGCTTCCGGCAATGGCAGTATGGGCTGGATGGCTGTAGTTCTTTGAAGCTCCATCTGCCATTGCCTTTCTTACAGTCGGAAGCCTGAAATAATGATGGTAGTTGAAATAGGGATATGCGTACGGTATATTCGGAATCTGTTTGCAATTGCTGATTACGGCTTCATGCTTTATTTCAGATTAGGTTCATCGCCTTTAGCGCTTTCTACGGCATCTCCAAATGCCTCCCGGAACTGCATTACACTCTCTCTCCTGTCTTTCCATGTTTTAGAATTAACAACCAGTTCGTCTGCGGCGGATATTGATAATTTCAATTTTCTTACCAGCAATGCGGTAGCTTCCATCTGAGAGAATCCTGCTTCCCTCATTTTTGATAGCACGATATCGATATCGAATGGTGATCCCATGCGGGCTGCTTCAAAAACGGCTTCCATCTCTTTGGTGATTAATTCATCCATTGGACCATATCTTAATATAGGTATCATACTTTCAACTTTATTATTTCTAAATTTACGAAGTTATTACCTCTATTATTACCTCTATTATACCTCAATTAGCACCCCATGAACGCATTAGAGAACTTTTATGAACAACAGCAGGAACCCATTAAAAGCTGTCTGCTTGCTTTACGGAGTATCATTCTCGATCAGCATAAAGACATTACTGCGACATGGAAATATGGCATGCCTGTCTTTTGTTACAAAGGCAAAATGCTATGCTATCTGTGGATACATAAAAAGCATAAAGTGCCTTATCTGGGTATTGTAAAAGGGAAGGATTTCGATGAACCTTTTCTTATACAGGAAGCCCGTGCACGTATGAAAATTATGTTACTGAATCCTGATGAAGATCTTCCTTTACAAACAATAGAAAAGATTATTCAGAAAGCAATTACGCTATATTAAGCGGCAGGCCTAATTATACACAATCTTCCTCGTTGTTACCGACTTCCAGCCCTTGCCCAATTGCTCTTCTGTCTTACTCGTCCAGTTACCTTTATTGTCGTAGATATAGGCGGTATTAAAACTGGCTTTCAGATTCACGCTGTCTGCCTTTGCTGCTGTATTGTCGTTTCTATGATATTGCTTCCATACAATGTTGTTGCCTTTTTCATTATACTGCAGCGACAACTTATAGTTCACCGTATCAGCTTCCTGCTCTACTCTTTGTGTCAGTTGACAGGCGGGATTGTATTGTTCTATGATGGTTTTCCACGGCATCTCCACAGGCATGATATGTCTGGATACTTCCAGCGGACCACCCTTTTCGGTGATAGTGATGAATTCCTTTCTGTCTCCCGGCTGACGCGTGATCCAGATGGAATCTCCTTTAGGACTGTACTTATATTTACTGCTGCTTTCGATACTATAGAAACGATTTACTTTTTCAATACGTCTGCCATTGGCATCGTACATGAACTTATCCGTGTTGTAGGTACTGTGATGATCAGAGTAGATCAGTGCCTGTATCCTGCCGGCGCTATCATAGCGGATCGTTAGCGTGTCATGCTGCATTCTGCGTGTGGCAACCGCTATCTGGTGTAAGCGGCCATCACGGAAAAGGTATTCACGGGAGATCGTATCCTTGTAGGTATAATCGCTGGCTTTGGTTTCGGTATAAGTCTTCTCTGAGATATGCGAAACAGTTCCCTCCAGTTGCTCCGGACGAAAAACAGTGGTAATATCTTCATCAAGGAGTTGCGCAGTAATCACTGCGATCCTGTCTTTTTTCTCTACTGTTACTTTAGATGTGGTGGTTGATTTACATGCTGCCAATACCGGCAACAACCATAACAATCTTCTCATAGGGCAATTTAAGCGTTTTATTGCTTTATCAGTTTCACGGCAAACATAGAGTCCGCCCGATGTTCATAACCGGCTATTACGCCTCCTTCCTGCCTTTTCAGGCCGCTTTCTTTTTCGAGGAATGTCACTACGTCTTCATTCTCCTGATGGAATACGGAACAGGTGATATACACCAGTGTACCGCCCGGCTTCAGTAAGTGTACAATATTCGACGCAATCTTCTGTTGCAGCTGCTGATAGGTTGTAATCTGCTTTTCGGTAAAGAATGACATGTTTTCCGGCGTACGTCCCCAGGTACCGGAACCAGAGCAGGGTGCATCCAGTATAATATGATCAAAACGACGGTCTTTGATAGCGGATGTAGTCACCGGTGCCGTCAGATCCATTACAATACTTTCATACTGCCGGATACCTGCTTCTTTAAAACGTTGATGCAGGTTCTGGATAATACTGGCTCTTACATCACTGACCAGTAGTTTCACACCGGGTTGCTGATCCAGTAAGAGGATAGATTTTCCACCGCTGGCAGCACAACTATCCCACCAGAGTTCTCCTGCTTTTGGATGGAACAAAGCGCCTACTTTCTGCGAAGAGGCATCCTGTATTTCATACCAGCTTTTATCAGTAATAACTGTATCTATTTTGGTACTGTTAGGCAATGCGATCGTATCCTCGCCAATAGCGGTGTGAGCAATGCCGGCTTTTTCCAGCTGACGTAGAATGGCGGACTGCCGGTTATGTCGTGTTCTGATGAACAGATCCGGCTGTATAAAAAAGGAACGGTTGAAAGCAGCGCTGTCAATATCTGCGGATAATGCAGCCGTGAATGGAAATACAGTGGTGGCAGCTGTGATACCGAGAAAGTCCAGTTTATCTGTTATCGGCAGACTTACCTTTTCATTCAGCTCCGGACGGAAAAACTGTAACAGATCACTACCTGTTGTTTCGCAGAGGAATGTGCCCAGCAGGATCCTTTCTGCCATACTTTTTTCCTGCTGCCACAGATGGCCGAGACGGTAGTACTGGTACACCAGTTGAGATATCTGACGGCGATCACGACTACCCATGTAAGGATGCTGTTTAAAGAATCCTTTCAGGAAATGATGTAAAGGCAGACTCCCATCATAGCTCACGATGATCTTTTCTGCGGAGGCGATATAATTTTCCCAGCGGGTCATATTTGGAGGATGCGAAAGTATCAAAAAGCGAAACGCTTAACGCGATTGGCAATAAGGCAATCAGGCGTTAAGCGTTTCGCATTATGCGTTCCGCGTTTAGCGTTAATTAGAGTTTCAGTAATGCTTTCAGTGGATCTTTACCGAACAGTAACTGCTCAGGGCTTTCCAGCATTTCTTTCACACGTACCAGGAAGCTTACAGACTCACGACCATCAATGATACGGTGGTCATAGCTGAGTGCCAGATACATCATCGGACGGATCACTACCTGTCCGTTAACAGCCATCGGGCGTTCCTGAATTTTGTGCATACCCAGAATAGCAGACTGCGGGATGTTGATGATCGGAGTACTCATCAGGGAACCGAATACACCACCGTTGGTGATGGTGAAGGTACCACCGGTCATTTCATCCATCGTGAGTTTATTGTCACGGGCTTTAGTAGCCAGTTCAACCACTTTCTTCTCGATCTGCGCCATATCAAGGCTTTCAGCGTTGCGGATCACCGGTACAACCAGACCTTTCGGTGCAGATACTGCGATAGATACATCACAGTAGTCGTGGAATACCAGTTCTTCGCCATCGATATATGCATTCACGGAAGGGAATTCCTTCAGTGCGAAACAAACCGCTTTGGTGAAGAAGCTCATGAAGCCCAGATTCACCTCGTGTTGTTTCTTAAAGATCTCTTTGTATTTAGCACGCAGTTCCATGATCGCTGTCATATCTACCTCGTTGAAGGTAGTCAGCATCGCGGTGGTGTTTTTCGCTTCTACCAGACGGCGGGAAACGGTCTTACGCAGGTTGCTCATTTTCTCACGGCGTTCTCCGCGGGTGAACATTTCCTGACCGATAGCCACACCCGGGTTCTGCAGCGCAGCAAAAACATCATCTTTCATGATTTTGCCATGAGCGCCTGTACCCTTGATAGAGGACGGATCTACGTGTTTGTCAGCAATAACTGCAGCAGCTACCGGACTAGCTTTCACATCGTTCGGGATAGCGGTTACAGGTGCCTGTTGTGCCTGTGGAGCAGCGGCCTGTGGAGTCGCAGCCGGAGCAGCTGCTGCTGCCGGTTGTGCTTTACCCGCAGGACGTCCTACACTGGTATCTATTTTTGCGATAGGATCACCTACCTTTAATACATCTCCTTCTTTACCTAAAGTCTGTAATGCACCAGCTTCTTCTGCGTTCAGTTCGAAAGTAGCTTTTTCAGATTCCAGTTCGCAGATCACTTCATCACGTTCTACAAACTCACCATCTTTCTTCAGCCACTTGATCAATGTCACTTCGCTGATGGATTCGCCCACAGTAGGCACTTTCATCTCAATCGTTCCTTTGTTCACCGCTGGCGCTGCAGGAGCTTCTGCCGCTGGTGCCGGTGTTTCTGCCACTGGAGCTGCGGGTGCAGCAGCCGGTGCTGGTGCAGATCCTCCTGCCGGAGCAGCAGCATCTGTATCAATTGAACAAGCGATATCGCCTACTTTTAAAGTAGCGCCTTCCGGAGCCAGTATTTTCAGGACCCCTGCTTTTTCTGCATTCAGTTCAAAGGTGGCTTTTTCAGATTCCATTTCACAGATCACCTCATCCTGCTGTACATAATCTCCGTCTTTCTTCAACCACTTTGCAATTGTTACCTCGCTAATAGATTCTCCTACCGTAGGAACTTTGATTTCGATAGCCATATTTCTAATTTCTGTGTGCAATCAATGTTTAAAAGTGAAAACGCGCTTCACTTGATTCTCAATTCGTCTAAATGTTAAATGCAGTTTCGATGATCTCCAGCTGCTCTCTTGCGTGAACTTTCGCAAAACCTGTTGCAGTAGCTGCACTTGGGTTGCGGCTGATCACACCGTAGTTGATCTGTTTCAGGTTCATCTGCAGATAAGATGCAGCACCCATGTTCAGCGGCTCTTCCTGTACCCAGAACCATGTAGCAGCTTTGTACTTCTGGTTCAGTGCTTCCAGTTGTGTAACCGGCAGCGGATACAGTTGCTCCAGTCTTACGATGGCAACATCTTTTCTGTTTTCTTTCTGCTGTTTTTCACTCAGATCAAAATACATCTTACCAGTACACAGCAATACTTTTTTCACTTTAGACGGATCATCTACGAATTCATCATCCAGTACTTCTTTAAATCCACCTTCAGTGAATGCTGAAATTGGTGAATAAGAACCTACGTGCCTTAAGTTGGCTTTCGGTGCGAAGTTAACCAGTGGCTTACGGAACGGCCATGTCAGCTGACGACGCAGTGCATGGAAGAAGTTAGCCGATGTGGTAATATTCGTAACGATCATATTGTATTCAGCACATGCCTGCAGGAATCTTTCCGGACGGGCATTGGAGTGGTCAGGTCCACCACCTTCGTAACCGTGTGGCAGTAACATTACCAGACCATTCTGTGTTGTCCATTTCTGTTCTGCACTGCTTACATACTGGTCGATCACTGTCTGGGCGCCGTTGGCAAAGTCA
Source organism: Chitinophaga pinensis (assembly GCF_007896845.1). Classification (GTDB taxonomy): domain Bacteria; phylum Bacteroidota; class Bacteroidia; order Chitinophagales; family Chitinophagaceae; genus Chitinophaga; species Chitinophaga pinensis_C. Next base: position 50,087 of record NZ_VOHS01000002.1, read on the forward strand.
CCATATTGTGCTTCCCACAGTACCAGTGTGTTCGGATTAGCCATTGCATAACCATATTCAAAACCAAGTACCGCAAATTCACTCAGCAGGGAGTTGTAGATACGGAACTGACCTTGTTTGTCCTGCAATGAACCCAGTCTGCTATAAGTAGCGTTGGTGTTCTCATCAAACAGGATAGCGTGACGGTGAGAGAAAGTACCTCTCTTTACGTCTTCACCACTCATACGCACGTCTTTGCCTTCAGCCAGCAGACTTGCATATGCCATCAGCTCACCGGTTGCCCAGTCCAGCTTACCTTCTGTTTCGAACAGTTTTATTTTATCCTGTAACAGTTTTTCCACTTTACGCAATGGCACAAATTCTTTTGGCCATTCCATCAGTTTACCGAACAGGCGTCTTACTTCTTCTTCTTTGATGGCAGTTACCGGAGACTGCTCAAAATCTTCCGGCTGGGACTTGCGCAATGCAGCCCACCATTCTTCAGGTTTCTGGTAGTGGTAAGGCAGCGGATTCTGTCTTACTTCATCCAGACGTTCCTGCAGATTAGCCCAGAAGCTCTTCTCCATTTCCTTCGCCAGTTCCTGTACTTCCACTTCACCTGCCTGCAGCAGTTTCTGGGTGTACACCTCGCGAGGGTTAGGATGTTTATCAATCAGTGCATACAGGCTTGGTTGGGTGAACTTAGGTTCGTCACCTTCGTTATGGCCATGTTTACGGTAGCACAGTAAGTCGATGAAGATATCGGAGTTGAATTCTTGTCTGTAACGGGCAGCGATTTCAGCTACTTTTACCACTGCTTCCGCATCGTCGCCATTCACATGGAATACAGGCGCCTGTACGGTTGAAGCGATACTGGTACAATAGTCAGAAGAACGTGCATCGTCAAAGTCGGTAGTGAAACCGATCTGGTTATTGATCACCAGGTGCATTGTACCACCGGTGTAGTAACCTTTCAGGTTGCTCATCTGAAGGAGCTCATATATTACACCTTGTCCTGCTACAGCGGCATCACCGTGAATCAGGATAGGCAGTATTTTATCGTAGTCGCTACCATAGATAACGTCCGCTTTACTGCGGGCAAAACCTGTCACCAGCGGGTCCACCACTTCCAGATGGGAAGGGTTAGGCAGCAGCTGCAGGTTTACGTTTTTACCAGACGGCGTTGTAACAATGGAACGGAAACCCAGATGGTATTTCACGTCACCACTACCCATCGTCAGGTCAGGTACTGCATGACCTTCAAACTCATTGAAGATCTGCTCATACGTTTTACCGAGAATATTAGCCAATACGTTCAGACGGCCGCGGTGCGCCATACCGATCACTGCTTCCTGTACGCCTGCGTCAGCAGCAGTGTTGATAATGGTGTCCAGCGCAGGGATGGTGTTTTCACCACCTTCCAGACCGAAACGTTTCTGACCGATGTATTTTGTGTGAAGGAATTTTTCAAACATTACACCCTGATTCAGTTTGAGCAGGATGCGTTTTTTGCTGTCCAGTGTAGTGGGCTGCTGGAAAGTGGTTTCCATTTCTTTCTGTAACCACTCGACCTTTTTAGCGTCGTTGATATATGTGAATTCTAATCCGACTGCCGCAGCATATACCTGCTTCAGGCGGTTCACGATATTTTCCAGGGAGGTCTTACCCAATCCCAGGACCTGACCGGCATAGAATTCAGTTTTCAGATCTGCCTCACCAAGGCCATAAAAAGAAATATCCAGGTTGGCTTGCCTATCCTTCCTTTCACGGATAGGATTCGTCTTAGAGATCAGATGCCCCTTTTTACGGTAGGCCTGTATCAGTCTGTAAACATTGAGTTCCTTTGTTAACTGATCACTGCTCACCGGTAAACCGGCGCCCGCCGCTCCCGGCGCTCCTGCTTTTCCATTAACGTTATTTACCGCAAAGTCAAATCCTTCAAAAAACTTGCTCCATTCCGGGTCTACTGCGCCAGGGTCTTTACGGTAATCCTGGTATAAAGATTCAATGTAGGCAGGATGTGAGTTGGTAACAAATGAGAAGTCCTTCATTTACAACGAGTTTTGCTAAAGCTTCGATTCAAATTGCTATTCTGTTGAATGCCCCTTATATAATATATGGGATTGCAAATATCGTTGCTTTTTTGTGAAAGAAAAACGGAAAAATAGTGAAGGTTTAAAGCTTAATCCGAAACACTTAAGCTACAATTCTTATATTAACTGGTTTTTACCTGATTTTAACGACTTTTCACTAATTTTACAGGCACTCAGCAAGGGATGTGATCAAATATTCAGGGTAATTTCCTTTTTATTTGTTTTCTATGGAAGTAATTCCTACCTTTGCCGTCCGAAACTTGAAATTTAAACAATGGCAAACCATAAAGCAACGAAAAAAGACGTACGTCAGAGCAGAAAACGGAATGAGCGTAACCGTTACTACGGTAAAACTACCCGTAATGCTATCCGTGATCTGAAGAAATTGACTGAAAAAGCGGCTGCTGACGAGAAGTTGTCTGATGTGATCTCTATGATCGACAAGTTGGCTAAACGTAATGTTATTCATAAAAATAAAGCAGCCAACCTGAAGAGCAAACTTTCTAAGAAAGTAAACGCTATCGCGTAAGCGCTTTAGTCTGAAAATAATTGATACAACAGGCTCTTCCTGCAAACAGGAAGGGCTTTTTGTTGTCTGTATAAGTGCGATCTGAGAACTGCCTTGGATTGTCCGGATTTATGTGCTCCCGAAAGAGTACTGCTTTTACAGACTATTTCACAGGTAGCCCGGACGTAACCTCTTACGTATCCAATATTCAGGAAATAGTAATGATAAGAGATGAGCCTGTCAGATCTGGCAATTACTTGCTCCTTCAAAAATGCTGAAGATCAGCTTAATTGCCCACGGATAGTCACGGCTGACAGATCCGTATTTAGTACTTATCCAGTTCAATGGTCTTCAACAGGTTATCTGTATCAAGTCCACCTCACCTCCACCCTACTTACACATCAGCTTCCCCTCAACAGCCCCGCAGCCTTCGTGCTCTTACTCCTCAGATACCACCATCTACCGCCATTTCTGCACAATCCACTGACTACCAAATATCAGCTTCGCCTCAGCAGCCCCGCAGCCTCCCTGCTTTCATTCCTCAGATACCACCATCCCGCAATTCTCACATAATCCCTTTATCACCAAATATCAGCTTCTCCTCAGTAGCCCCGCAGCCTCCCTGCTCTCATTTCTCAGATACCACCGTCTGCCGCCATTTCTGCACAATCAACTGACCACCAAATAGATGCATTTCTTACAGGCAAAACATTATTCCTTGTTCCACGAAGGTTCCACAGTTGCTTTGCAGCATGTTTCACAAGCGTTCCACACATGTTCCACACAAGCACAACAATAGTTTCACGAGGGTTCCACGTTTGTTCCACAAAGGTTCCACAACAAGAAAAGATGTATGCCTGATAATATTCCTCAGATATATCCATGCTAACAATACTGTCATCCATCTACATCATCTTCCCCTAATTTGCATCGAAATCACCTCCCCTCCCCTTATTTCATCTTCAGTTTATTCCCTGCTTAATATCTATTATCCTACGTTAATCCTACGTTCATAAACGTAGGATTAACGTAGGATAATAAAAGAAAGACCAATATCCAACCGGCACTTTATGACCCTAAAAATCCGTTTTTATACTCTTTCTTTCTTCAGAAGTATGAAATAACTTTACTGTCTGGTAAAAATTCAGCAGATCATTCTCTGAATATTATTAATTAAACAAAATCACAATACGTGTATTATTTAGATGAAAAAACTCTTCCATATCGCCGTAATGCTCTTGTGCTGCTATTCCGTAGAAGCACAAAACCTGACCACCCGTTTTGAAAAAACACAGGGGCAGGAAACGGCAACCTATGCTGAATGCATCTCCTACTATCAACAGCTTGACAAACGTTTTCCACAAATACAGATGAAGGAAATGGGGAATACCGATGCCGGACTGCCCTTACATCTGGTGATCTACTCTCCTTCCGGAGACTTCAATTTTACCAGCCTTCGTCAGAAAAATAAACGTATCATACTGGTTAACAACGGTATCCACTCCGGAGAACCAGACGGTATCGACGCATCCATGCTATTATTGCGTGATCTTGCTCTGGGTAAAAAGAAACTCCCGGATAATATCGTACTGGCTGTCATTCCGGTCTATAACATTGGTGGCGCACTGAACCGCAGCACTGATTACCGCGTTGATCAAAACGGTCCGGCTGCTTTTGGTTCCCGAGGCAATGCCCGCAACTATGACCTGAACCGTGACTTTATTAAAGCCGACTCCCGCAACGCCCGCTCCTTTCAGCAGATCTATCAGCTGACTGATCCGGATGTATTCATCGACAACCATGTCAGCAACGGAGCCGACTATCAACATATCATGACGCTGTTATCCACAGAGCACAACAAAATGGGCGGCGTTATGGGCAATTTTCTGCATAAGGAATTTGAACCCGGCATCTACCGGCTGATGAAAGAAAAGGGATATGACCTTGTACCCTACGTCAATCACTTTGGCGAAACACCGGAAAACGGTTGGATCACCTATGCTGACGGGCCACGTTATTCCAGCGGTTATACCACCCTTTTCCACACTTTCGGTTTCGTACCCGAAACACATATGCTGAAGCCTTATCCACAAAGGGTACAGGCAACCTACGCACTGATGGAATCATTTATCAGTTTCGTAAGTCAGCACAGCGAAGAGATCAAAACCCTGCGTGCGCAGACAAAAGAACTGGAAAAAACGCAGGAGCGCTTTCCTCTGGAATGGAATGTGGATACCACCCACTACAGCATGATCAACTTCAAAGGATATGCAGCGATACACAAACCAAGCGACATCTCCGGAGAACCGCGTCTGTTCTACGATCGTAGTAAACCTTTTGAAAAACAGGTAAAGTTTTACGACAATGTAGTGGCTGGCAATTTCATCCAGAAACCGGAAGCATACATCATTCCGCAAGGCTGGTGGAATGTACTTGATCTCCTGAAAAATAACGCGGTACAAATGCGACGCCTCCCGCAGGATACAACCCTGCTGGTTGAAACTTATCATATAGCTGACTACAAAACAGCACAACGTCCTTATGAAGGTCATTACCTGCATAGTGGTGTAAAACTGACTGTTACCAAAGACAGTATCCATTTCCGCAAAGGCGACTATTACATTCCCATGAATCAGGTAGCCAACCGTTATCTGATGGAAACTCTGGAACCAACCGGTGGAGATTCTTTCTTTGCATGGAACTTCTTCGATCCTATTCTGGCGCGTAAAGAAGGTTATTCGCCTTATGTATTTGAAGATATCGCAGCAGCATACCTGCAATCCAATCCTGCACTACAGGAAGAAATGAAACAGAAGAGAGCCGCAGACAGCAGCTTTGCAAAAAGTGGAGAAGCACAGTTGAGATATGTGTATGAACATTCGCCCTATGCGGAGCCGGGATATATGAGATATCCGGTGTTCAGGATAGTAAAGCATTAAACATAGTGATGTGGTGAAAAGAACTGCCTGTCGTTATAAAGGAAAAGCGGCGTCCATCAATGTGGACGCCGCTTTTCCTTTATAACGACTTTTAAAATCTTTTTTAACCTTTAATGCTGACTGTCTGATCAACTTTCTGCAACAGCATAAAGCTATGTTGCTCTCCAAAGAAATGATTATAGATCAAAATATTTCTCAGACTTCGCGGCTGTTCTTTCAGCATCGGAAACCATTGCAGGGGCACCTGTTGCTGTTTTAAGAAAGATGCGCCCAACCATAATGCAAAAGCAGCTGCTGTTTCATAATCTCCGCAAAGATGTTTGAAAGGCAATTGTGTACCCAAAGCATAACTGTTCAATACATCGTAGTAATGCTGGTGATTGCTATCCGCATTTGCACCGCTCAGCACCAGATCAATATCTTCCGGTTGTACGCCATGTTGGGTCAGGAATTGACCTAATGCGTGCTGTAATTTTTCGGGAGATGGTTTGTATAACATCTGCAGTCCGCTTAATTGTGCATAACTCTGTGCGGTAGCTTCCTGCGTCAGTAAGAAGAATGCAGCTCCTTCGCCAGAAATTGTACCGGGAGAAACATGCTCATACAATGTATCACTGGAAATCGTTTCCTTCTTCCAATGTCCTATTCTGCCTTTAATGAAAAAATGCTCGGTAGTGATTTCATCGAATGCGCCTGCCAATACATCCGGCTTACCTTCTGATAACAACAACATACTGTCCAGCAACGCATGTTCAAAAGAGAAGCCACGATGTACAAATGTATTGTTGTACTGTGTACATTTCTGTTGTAATGCGATCAATCCGTTGACGGCGTTGTAAGTAGATTGAATAAAAGGTGTGGGATTAAGCGCACGTTCTTCGAAGTCGCGTATTTCCTTGATGAAACGTTCTGTATCCTGCAGACTCCCTTTGCCGGTACCGGTTACGATAGCGCCGGGAACAGCCACAGCAGCGTCCTGCAAACATTTCAGGGAAGCGGCCAATCCCATTTTCAGCACGCGTGTCATACGACGCAGGCTGTTGGGCGCAATAAATGCACGGTAATCCGGTTCCACACAGGAAAGCATATTTCCCTGGGTCACGGCCATTGGCTGCGACAGCAGATCTCCATCAAACGTATGCTGGGGAGATATTGCAGCCATTCCTTGTATGTAACACTTACCCTTCATATTTGCTGATCAGCAAAGAGGCATTGTTGCCCCCAAAGCCGAATGAGTTGGATAACACATGACGCACCGGATAATTTTCCAGCAGACTGGTTTCCGGTGTGATGTATAATTCCTCCATTTTGTCTTTAAAATGGAGATTAGGAAATATTAACTGATGTTGGATCGCCAATACGGAATAGATGGCTTCTATACCGCCGGCTGCGGCCAGTGTATGACCGGTAAAAGGTTTCGTACTGCTGAACTTAGGCGTCTGCTCTCCGAATAAACGCTGTAAAGCCATGCCTTCTGCCACATCATTGCTGAGCGTAGCAGTGCCGTGTACATTTACATACTGGATATCCGCAGGTACACATCCGCCCATTTCCATCGCGCTTTTCATAGCGGCATAGGCGCCATCCCCTTCGGGAGAAGGAGCTGTAGGATGAAAGGCTTCATTGGTGTTGGCATAACCATCTAATGCAGCCAGAATTGTTGCATTGCGCTCTTTTACCAGAGATTCGCTTTCCAGCACGAGATAAGCTGCTCCTTCACCCAGATTCAGTCCGTTACGGTCCTGATCAAAAGGCATACAGGGGCGTTTATCAATATTCTTGAGTGAATTGAAACCATTGATGGTAAAACGGGTCAGCGCTTCGGTACCACCGCATATTACGCGGCGTGCTAAACCAGCTTTGATCAGTCTGGCGCCATACATCAACGCATTCGCAGAAGAAGAACAGGCCGTACTGATGGTGGCAATATGCCCTTCTATGCCAACAGTATCAGCGATGCGCTGGGTACAATCGGCACAATCAAGGGTATCAATAAATCTGATGAAATCTCCTGTTTTGGCAGGATCGGCAATATCAAAATAAACATTCTCGGTATCACACATTCCACCTACGGTAGAAGCATTGATAAAACCGGTCAGTTCATCCTGTACATTGGTAATACCTGCATGACGTAAAGCTTCCTGCATCGCAATCAGTCCCAGCAAAGCAGTGCGGGTATAGCCTTCTTTTCCGGCTACACCTGCTATTTCACTGAGTTCCGGCGTAGTATGCTTTACCTCCGCTACGGGTAATACATCTTTATAAATAGTGGTCAGCTGTCTGGTGTAATCCAGACCGCTCTGTTGCGCACGCAGACTTTGGAGATTGCCGGCAACATCATCACCTACGGCGGTGATCATCCCTACTCCTGTTATAAACACACGTTCCGCCATGCCGGGTACTGCTTACGCAGGTTGTTTGGATTGAATGAATTCTGCCATGGATTGTACAGATTGCAAAATCTTTCTTCCTTCGCGTGGATCTTCAACTTTAATCTGATAATATCTTTCCAGTAATACCATCAGTTCCAGGGAATCAATACTGTCAAGTCCAAGACCATCGCCAAACAATGGCGCATTATCATCAATGTCTTCAGGACGGGTATCCTGCAGATTCAACGCTTCAATAATCTGAACTTTCAATTTTTGTTTTAACTCTTCCATAGTTTGTTGCAGGTTTATACTTCCATCTTATTTTCAGGAAGCCCGGGCCTCCATGAGCAATTTTTTTGCCAGGGTAGCCGTAAAAATACAGTTTTACCGTCAATAGTCAATGTGTGGCTTCTTCACACACTATTTCATCAGCTGAGTCTTCTTTTCTCAATGGTTGCTGCTATACATAAGAGTACTGTTGCAAACACAACCAGCTTACCCACATCGCCCCATATGTGACTCACCCCCACATTTCTCAGATAAATATCATTGATCGCATCCAGTCCCCAGCTCAGGGGAGATAAATGTCCTATCAGTTGCATATGTGGTGGCATGATCTCCAGCGGAATCCAGATACCACCGATGGCGGAAAGGATCACGATAGAAATAGCACCGAAGTTCAACGCCTGATTAGGCGTTTTAAACACTGTACCTACCAGTATACCATAAGAGGTAGCTGCCAGTCCGATACCTACAGCTACAACAAATGCGGCCAGAAAACTTTGTCCGAGTGTCAGCTGTGGCAATCCCAGTAATGGCAACAGATAAATACCTACCTGCATCATCAGATAGAACTGTACCACACAGACGCCTACAAAGAACAGCATCTTTCCTGCCAGAATGGCGAGATAAGAACCGGGAATCAGTTTCATCCGCAGCATACTGCCATCTTCTCTTTCCCTGATCATATTACCTGCGATCGGAATCACGATGAAGAACATCGCAAAGATGCTCCATGCAGGTACGTTATGCTGTACAGAATTGGAGATCACATCGAGTTCTTCTGAGGGTCCTGTCAGTTGTTCTTTTAATCCGACAGCCTTCAGTTGTATGTTCATGGAATCATTCTCTTCTGCTACATCTTTTCTCTTCAGTTGTTTCTTAATTCTTTCCAGTAACATATCTGTTTCCACCTGCGTCAGGAAATTATCCAGCGCCTGATGGATAGCACTTTTAAACGCTTTTTTGGAAGCAGGATCAAAATACACGGTTACATGCAAAGAATCTTTCCTGTTACCAACAGGCAATACATCGGGCATACCCATTCTGCGGGAAATATCATTCACGATCCTGTTGGCATTGCTGACAATCGCGCCGGTAGCGCCTTTCGGAATGATAATACAGATCTGATAGTTTCCTTCATTCACAAGTGCTCTGGCCTGTTGCTCCGTTACCGGCGCACCATGTACTGAATCTATTACTCTGAACTGGCTTGTTTGTCCCAGTCCTTCTTTAATATATTTTCCAAGACGTCCTCCATCATTATCCACTGTAAGGATATCAAACTTCAGCTCCTGATAATCACGGAAAGGCGCATCTTCTATCAATGCCATTACGGTGATCAATACAACCGGCATTGCAAAGAGCAGGGTCAACCCTGTTCTGTCGCGTAACAGTAACAACCATTCTTTCCGTATAGTAGCCAGTAATCGTAACATCCGGTTTTTATTAGTCTCTTAATGCATGTCCTGTGTAATGCAGGAACACGTCTTCCAGATTACGGCAATCGTCATGCCTTGCAATCAGTTCTGCTGTGCCGCCTTGTACCACTGCCTTTCCTTCATCGATGATCACCACTTCGCTACAGATGGTTTGTGCTTCATCCAGCAGATGCGAAGTATAAACAATACTTACACCCTGCTGATTATATTCACGCAGGAATTGCAGGATCATGGTGCGCGATTGTACATCCACACCAGCAGTCGGTTCGTCCAGTATCAGTAAACGGGGCTGGTGTAAGATGGCTGCGATGATATTGGTACGGCGTTTCATACCACCGGAATAATGATGCACCTGTTTATGGCCTGCTTTTTCCAGTCCGAACGCTTGCAGGTACTGATCGATAAGACTACGCAGAGGCTTACCTTTCAGTCCGTACAGGTTACCGAAATACTCGAGGTTTTCAATTGCTGTAAGGTGTGGAAACAAGGCGATCTGCTGTGGTACTACACCTATCAGCTTTTTGATCGCTTCACGGTTGGCGGTATTCTGCGCCTGATCAAATATCTGTACCTGACCAGCATCTGCTTTTACCAATCCGCATAAGATGGATATTGTAGTCGTCTTCCCCGCTCCGTTAGGTCCAAGTAACCCAACAATACTTCCTTCGGGGAAGCTGAATGAAAGGCCTTTCAGAGATGGTTCCAGCGCTCCTTTATATGTTTTGTGCAGATCCTGCACCAGCATGCTGGTCATTATAATTTCACTTTCGACAATTTCCGGAATAATACTTCTTCCTCTGCTGCGCATTGCATCAGCATTTCACTCAGTTCGCCATATGATACATTATTCGCGCTTCTGCTCTTACATACGCGGCCTGCATTGAATGCGAAAGTGCGCCAGGTATCACCGATACGGGTCAGCTCCGCTGACAGTTCAGATAATTCATCTCTTCTGAGAATACCGGCTGCTTCCTGTAAGAAGGCGGCGTACATGAAACGGAAGCCTGCGCCACCGGTGCCTATTTCTTCCTGCATACGGATAATATTCCCGAGGTATAAAACGGCTTTTCTGTCTCCGACTTTCTCCGGATAATACTTCAGTCTTTTGGCGAGGAAGCGCATACCTTTTACACCAAACATCGGCAGAGGGATATTCAGCATATCACTGCATGCCTGTTTGATCCCATCACGGATCGGTTGTGCAAAAGATACTTCTTTTGGTACATCAACCGGATAATACATCTTTCCTTTAGGAGCGGGAAATCCTTTTGCAAAGCGGGCTTCCGCAAGGCTTTTTGGATCGATCTCTGTTACATGCTCCATAATAGGATCGCTGATGAGATAGTTACCGCCTTCCTTTCCATAAGCGACCAGATTATGGGCGTTGAAATGGAAACGATAAGCCGGCGGGAAATATGGAAGGTAGTATACGCTGGATAACAGCCCTACAGGTCTGCCCTGTTCCAGTACGCGGTCCAGTGCTTCCATTCCTTTCTGAGGACTGGAGAAGCTCTGTGAGGCTATCTTCACACCGAGGCGTTTGCTGACTCTTTTGAAGATCGCCCCCGGTACCACACGGTAAGTTGTACCCGGCACACCGTTCACTTTTACGAAGGGCAGGTGACCAAAGAAGATACCAGCACCGATACCGAATGCCATCGGCTCACTGATCTCTAATCCGTAGTGACGGAATATATTGGAAATGACCCCACTCTCACAGTGAGCTGTCTGCGCGTGATGAAACTGCGTATCACTCATAACTTCCAGAACCTCATCCATTTTGGGTAATAATTTATATTGATTGGGCCGGCGGGGCCGGCGCTGCTTATTTAATGTTTTGCAATTCCTGCACTGTGATCTTAAATGCTGCTGCATATTTCCGCAGCATACTATCACCGAGTTTGTTAAATACGGCCGGTTTCATATGCCGTTTTACCTGCCATTGAAACTTACCTACGTAGCTGGCCAGTAAGGGTAAGTCCATGATGGTTTTTTCCATGTAGTATGCCACCGGACTGATTTCGCCGGCCAGCACACGGGCACGGGCCTGTTGCACACGTTCATTGATTTCTTCCCACGCCTGTTGCATAGCGACGTTTTCAGGTTCCCAGCCTACGCTGGTTACCGGTACGTACTGGCCTGCATTGTCAGTCGCGTAGAACAACTGCTTGAAACTGCCTTCATGCATGTTGTTACCATCCTGGGGAACATCTTCTTTTTTCATGTGTCTGCACTTTATGAGAAAAGGAGCTAGCGCTCCTTTTCAATGAGGAATCAGGAATGATGAATCAGCAATTAATTCAGCAATTGCATCACTTAGTATAAATGGTCTTGCCATTTTAATAGTCAATGAAGTGAAGGTAACAGATTAAAACTACCGCCAATCCCTGATTCCTGATTCCTGATTATAAATAGTCTGATTATACTACTGTAATGTGTGCATATGCATACGAGAATCTTGCGCTTTCCGGCACCATCATCACAATTGTCTGGCCTTTCTTCAGCATATCATTGTTCAGCAGTTCTTCCAGCATCAGATAAGGAGAAGCGGTACCTACGTTACCTACTTTTGTCAGGTTGGTAAACCATTTTTCCTGTGGGATAGGTACGCCGAGGCGGGTGATCTCTTCATCAATTTTAAAGCGGAAGAATTCTGATGACAGGTGCGGCAGGAAGTAGTCCAGTTTGTCGAGGTCGATATTGTAACGTTCTACCAGTTCTTTCCACATTTTAGCACCTGAAGGAACGATGTTAGCGCCCAGCAGGCGGGTATCCTGTTTAAAGGAGAACACGCTGTGCTGTGCCCATTCGTCTGGCGTCATATCGATCCAGCCTGTAGTGCTGCCATCTTCATTTTTGATGGAACCTGCATACATACAGGTTTCCAGTTCGTGTGCATAGGAGGCAATTTCTACCCAGTCTACACGCAGGGACAGGCCCTCTTCGTTTGGTTTATCCTGGAACAGGGCTGCACTGGCGCCATCGGACAGCATCCAGCGAAGAAAATCTTTTTCGAAAGCAATGATGGGATTACTTTCCAGTTGCTTCAGGTTTTCAGCTTCGGGTTCGAATTTTTCTGCCAGCATCCAGCTGGAGAATTTTTCAGAACCGGAGCTAACGGCATTGTTGGTGTTACCACATTTGATGGACATCCAGGCATATTTAAATGCCTGCATACCAGCGGCACATGCACCTGTAGCAGCGATCAGTTCAACCGGCTGGCATTTCAGCAAACCATGCACCATAGCGGCGTGGTTTGGCAGCAGCTGATCAGGAGAAGTAGTTCCGCAAGCCAGTAGTTGCAATTGGCTCAGGGGGAATTTATCGTCAAACAGACTGTTTACAGCCGTGGCTGTCATTTCAGCATTTGAGTGAGTAGATTTACCTTCTTTATCCAGTGAATAATAACGGGTTTTGATTTTATTATTTCCCAGAATTCTCAAACGGGCACGGGAAGGCTTTCCGTCCACCAGGCCCAAAATGCTTTCCATTTCATCATTCCCTACAGGCTCATTTGGCAAAAACTTAGCTAGCCTTGTAATATAAACTTCCTTCATTTGAAATAGATTCCTGTTTTATTATAAGTAGATGCCCATCCTCCATTTAAAGACTGGCTGTTGATTATTAACCTTTTATATTTCCATTGCAGGCTCCACGGTCTTTCAGCTGATAGGTCATTCCATCTCGGTTATGTCAATTACTCAAATGTCCGGTTTGCCCCTTTTTACGACTTTTTCACACACAAACGCCCGTAAATATAGAATACTCTACGGAAATTACCGTAAAACAGTCGTTTACATGTTGTCCCCTTTCAATAATTGTGCATAATTATGATCACATGACCAATCCCGAAGACTTAGCGCAGATGTATTCCTTTATAGTATTTTACATCTTCCTGGAGCTTACCCTTATTTAACGCGAGTTTGAATATGGATGTTATCTTGGCCATAGGAGATAATACGAATATGCCGATCAGCAGTAATCCTCTGTACATCGATACTCTGCCCTGACGTTCTTTGGCGCCCGGACCACCTTTCGCACTGATGAATTTTGACCAGTAGCGGAATGCCCTGATGCCTCTGTCTTCCAGCAGGATCAGGTTTGGTAGCAGGTCTACAGCGCCCAGTTCCAGCAAGCGGGGTTGTAATGCGTCCCACTGACGGTCTTCCAATACTTTAGCGATCGGTTCTGCAAAACGTACGGATTCAACAATATCAGCTTCCTGTACACCTGCAGGTGGTAGCAGGGCGGTTGCTTCTTTCTTTCCTTTGAACTGCCATCTCAATACCGTGATCAGGGCGACAAGGTTAGGCGATTTATCCACAAGTACAATGTTGCCTACCAGATGTGCACCTGCCTTATGCAGATATTCCTTTACTCTTTCCTGCGCGTTCAGCCACATATTACGACATCCCATCAGAGTGATCACAGGTTTACCTTTCAGCAAACGTGCTGCTGATTCACTCTGCAAAAATGCTGCCGTAGGCTGTGATGGAGACAGGAACCAGGGTTGATAAGCCAGGATAACAAGATCAAAGTGCTCATCCGGGTTCACTTTCAGAGGAGCAATGGCACCCGGTTTTCCTAATACCGTTTCTGGCATCGTATCGTAGAAAACCTGCTTTTTCCATGGGAACTCAAATGGTTTCACTGGTTTTAATTCTTCGTATACGATGGTTGCTTTATCCTGTAAAGGGCCTAATACCGTATCCACGATTCGCTTTAATTGACCTGTTTGCGTGTAATATACAACCAGGATCTTAGGTCGTTCAATCATAAAAGGAATAGGAGGTTCAACAATTGAAGCCGTAAACTTACGAAAAACAACTGTAGGTAAAAGATATTTTTTTGTTATATGAATCGCTGTCGTCCTTAATAAAAATGCCCGCCGGAAGGTGTTGACACTTTCCGGCGGGCCGTAAATTATAAAGAAGTAATTAATTATCTGCTATCGGATCATCAGCTTTTCGCTGTGTCTTGTGCCCTAGCCAGGTACTGCCATATCCTCTGCATTCGTTTACAGCAGTACCGTGGCCAAAGGACTTAATAAGTTGTATAACAGTCACAAAGATGCTGAAAGATGCTATCTGAACCGTATTATAAATGTTAAAGAGTACTTAAATTTTAATTCCCCGTAAACAAATATTCTCCAGTTGAACAGTAGCTCCGCCACCCTGCGGTGTTTTAGCTTCTTCCGTTGCTGTTATTACTTCAGCTACTTTAAACCCATTTTTCTGTAAGAGGGCTTCTGCTTCTTCTACATTATATAAAGTAAATCCGTGCGCACTGAATGGCAACTGCATCATAGACTCCGCTGAGCGGATAGCCAGTATCAGTTCTCCGCCTGTTTCCAGTACCCGGTATATGGCCCTGAGTGCCACAGCAGGATCGTCCCAGAAGTACAACACATTCGCAGCGAATACCTTTGTGAAGGAAGCATCTGCAAAAGGCATGGCTTCCGCTTTCCCGAGGTGCAGTTCCACAGTACCATTTACGATACGTGCATCATTTGCACGGGTAGCCTCTTCTACCATCAGATCTGACATATCCAGTCCCGTATAGCGGATAGCTGCTTCTTTTTCAAATAATGCGGGAATGAAATAACCATTCCCAAAACCAATTTCCAGTACCCTGTCCTGCGGTTTGAGTCCCAGAAAATCGAGTACCATATTATATAATGCGGCATTGGACTTATTCATAGCCAATCCTACCTTAATGCCGTCTTCACCTGCCGGCTCGCGCAGCTGACGTGCTACATCTGCTGCATTCATTGCTGGTTTTTCCATTGTATCGCTATTAATGAATAATGAGTTATTAACATTCCTGTCCCTTTTCGCTTAAAAAGCAAAAGCCAGACAGGCTATCACGTTGTACGCTACCCTGTCTGGCTTCCTTATTAAAATTTGTCGCTGTTAATCTTTGTGTACTGACCCTGAGCCGGCAATACTGGAGGTGACCTCCGGACTTCCTTTATAGCTCACGTCTCCTGATCCTACAATCTTTGCATTCAGTTTCAGGCTGGCGTGCACATCTGCATTACCACTACCGGCGATCGTCACTTTCGTGTTTTCTGTATGCAGCTCTGCGCCTTCAAAATTACCGCTTCCAGCCATACTAACCTCGAGATCTTTTGTTTCGCCTGTCAGTTTGATGTCGCCGGAACCGGCAGAAGAAGCGATCACCCGTGGGCTGTTCACTGCTGCCACCACATTACCCGCGCCAGTCAGCTTAAAGCGTACCGGCTCGGAATTTTCCAGAGTATTGGTCACCACGATATTGCCACTGCCCGACAGAGACAGCTGATACACATCGGGGGCTGTTATTTTTATCTTGATGCCATGATGAGACTTAATAGAAACATCGTCTTTCAGATCTACTACCAGCTCGTCATCATGTACGTTCAGTTCTATATATGGCAGGATGTTGTCATCCGCCTCAATAATGGCTGCCTGAGCAGGTCCCTGCGTAAATTCCACATCCATAGACCCTTTCAGGGCTACTTTGCTATACGAGCCTGTAACTGAACGGGTTTCCGTAGAGACGTTACCGCTGCCTTTGAGGCGAGGGCCGCCGCAGCTCTGCAGGACAAACAATAGAAGGGCAAATCCTGAAACATAAAGGACTTTTTTCATGCTGGTTGATATTTAGTTGAGTTTTAAAATGGCGATTAAAAAACATGTGTTACACGAATATAAGAACAAACCCTTACAGACTATTCGCATTTTCAAACTTGGGATTTCGTATTTGGCCGTTATCTTTGCACCACCATGACAGAAAAGATACTTATACTCGACTTTGGTTCCCAGTACACGCAGCTGATTGCACGCAGTATCAGGGAGTTGAACATTTATTGTGAGATCAAGCCTTGTCTCGCACCTATTCAGTGGGATGACACGGTGAAAGGCATTATTCTTTCCGGTAGTCCGTTTTCCGTAAACGATGCCGGTGCTCCAACCGTTGACATTGCTGCCATGGCGGCAAAAGTACCGGTACTGGGTGTGTGCTACGGCGCTCAGCTGACAGCCAAAGTATTTGGCGGCGAAGTGGCTAAAAGCTCCATCCGTGAATACGGTCGTGCCTTTATGGACCACGGAAACAAGGAAGAAAAGCTCCTGTATGATATCTCTTCCCGTAGCCAGGTATGGATGAGCCACTCAGATACCATCGTCAGGATGCCTGAAGGTTTTGAGATCATCGCACATACCGACAACATCCCGGTAGCTGCTTTCAAATCTGAAACAGTTGCCAAACACCCGATCCTGGGTCTGCAGTTCCACCCGGAAGTAACGCATTCACTGGAAGGTAAACAGTTGCTGCGCAACTTTCTGGTACACATCTGTGGATGTACACAGGACTGGACACCAGCAGCTTTTGTACAGGAAACGATCGACAAGATCAAAGCACAGGTAGGCAATAAGAAAGTAGTAATGGCGCTGAGCGGTGGTGTTGACTCCACTGTAGCGGCAGAACTGATCCATAAAGCCATCGGTAGCAACCTGTATTGCATATTCGTGGATAACGGCCTGCTCCGTAAAAACGAATTTGAAAACGTACTGGATTCCTATAAACATATGGGTCTGAACGTAAAGGGCGTAAACGCAAAAGATCTCTTCTACGGAGAACTGAATGGCGTGAGCGATCCTGAGAAGAAGCGTAAGATCATTGGCCGTCTGTTCATCGAGGTATTCCAGCAGGAAGCCAACCTCCTGAAAGACATCTCCTTCCTTGGTCAGGGTACTATCTATCCTGATGTGATCGAGTCTGTTTCTGTAAATGGTCCTTCCGTTACAATCAAATCTCACCACAACGTAGGTGGTTTACCAGAGAAAATGAACATGGGACTGGTTGAGCCTCTGCGTTTCCTCTTCAAAGATGAAGTAAGACGTGTAGGTCGCGAGATCGGTATCAGTGAAATATTCCTCGGCCGTCATCCTTTCCCGGGTCCCGGTCTGGCTATCCGTATCCTCGGTGAAATCACGCCGGAGAAGGTAGCGATGCTGCAGGAAGCAGACGCGGTATATATCGACGGACTGCGTGAAGCAGAACTCTATGATAAAGTATGGCAGGCAGGTACGATCCTGTTGCCGGTACAGAGCGTAGGTGTGATGGGAGATGAGAGAACGTACGAATTCACTGTTGCACTCCGTGCCGTGACTTCTGTAGATGGTATGACTGCCGACTGGGCACATCTGCCATATGAGTTCCTCGCAAAAATGTCTAATGATATTATCAATAAAGTGAAAGGGATTAACCGTGTGGTGTACGATATCAGTTCAAAACCGCCGGCTACCATCGAATGGGAATAAAGCCTTTACACCGTATTTAGAAACGCTTAATGCTGAGGCACTTATACATTTGAGCCGCGGCATTAAGCGTTTCTTATGCTGTATACAGGAACGATTTTTGTAATTAATGATCGCTATGAGTAAATCCAAAATATGCAGTCTGACAGTCACTGCCTGTGCACTGACCGTCCTGCTGTCTGCCTGTTCGCTGTTCAAGAGCAGCACCAGCAGCCCTACTGCCCCGCCAACAACTGTCACAAAGCCTAAAGAGGAAGAGAAGAAAAAGGAAGAGAAAAAGAAGGAAGAAAAAGCAGCACCATTTAATGTACCTGCCTTTGCCCGGGAAGTAAAAAAAGATGTGTATAATGTTGCACTCTTCGCTCCCCTCTATCTTGATTCTGTATTCACCAATGGTACCGAAATCCCCGGTCGTACACTGCCACGCTATGTGCTGTCAGGCCTTGATTTTTATGAAGGTGCACAGCTTGCGCTGGATAGCCTGCAACAGCAGGGGGTGAAACTCAATGTATTCGTTTATGACAGTAAATCCAGAACACATGATATCGGTGATCTGAAGAAAAATAAAGCTTTTGATAATACTGACCTGATCATTGCAGCAGTAAGCGCACCTGAAATTCAGGAACTCAGTAATATCGCGAAAGACAAACAAATCAATCTGGTATCTGCCACCTATCCGAATGACGGCGGTATCTCCGAAAATCCGTTCCTGCTGATCACCAACAGCATGCTGAGAACACACGGAGAAGCCCTGCACCGTTATCTGCAGGAGGCATTCTCCAACAAGAATATCCTGCTGTTCCATAAGAATAGTCCTTTCGAAAAACGCCTTGCAGCTGATTTCAAAGCGGACTATGATAAAATGCAAAGTGGTAAAAAATCACGTATCCGTGAAGTGGTATGGAGTGATGCAATGACTGATAGCGAACTGTCACAGTTCCTGCTCGCCGATCGCCCAAACCTTTGCGTAGTAGCGGCACTGGATGAAACCAATGCAAAAGCCATCCTGCGTAAACTGAGTGTACAGACAGCTACTTATCCTATTCAGGTGTATGGTATGCCTACCTGGGATGTGATGAAGTTCAAAGAACCTGAACTGAAGGATATGCAGATCTACTACACCTCTCCGTATTTCAATGATAAAACGGATGCTTACAGCCGCTATATCACTGATTACTTCAAACGTGTGTACAAATCCCGTCCTTCTGATATGGCTTTCAAAGGATTTGAACTCACCTGGTACTTCGTGAAACAGCTGACTGATAAAGGTGTTTACTTCAACAGTGGTGTCAACGATCCTTCTAAAAAAGTGTTTAATAACTTAAACTATCAGCCGGTATACCTGAAAGAAGGTTCCACCATACCTGATTACTTTGAGAACAAGAACATCAATATTATTCAGAAGAATGACAGTGCAGACGTGAGGATGAATTTCCAGTAAGCATTGTTCTATATATCATTTACATGAAAAGAGTGTGTCTTCCCGGCACACTCTTTTTTTATGTGGTAATAGTTAGCACGCTTGCTATAACTGCCACTGAATGACTAATTTCCCTGTCATTTGCATGAAAATTGTATCATCTTCTATATGCAGGTACTCCAATTCACTGACAAAGGTATTTATTGTCCGGCGGGCGACTTCTACATAGACCCCTGGCAGCCCGTGGAAAGGGCTGTTATCACCCACGCACATTCCGATCACGCCCGTTATGGCAGCAAGCATTATCTCTGTCATCACGACAGCGTTTATTTATTGCAGCTCCGGCTCGGACAGGATATCAGCGTACAGGGGGCGGCCTTTGGTGAAGTGATACGCTATAATGGGGTCAGTATTTCCCTGCATCCTGCCGGTCATATTATCGGCTCCGCACAGGTCAGGGTGCAACAGGGCAATGAAGTGTGGGTGTTCAGCGGGGACTATAAAGTAGAAAATGATGGCATTTCAGGACAATTTGAACCGGTACCCTGTAATACATTCATTACAGAATGCACGTTTGGTCTGCCGATATACAACTGGCAACCGCAAGCGGTTATTTTCAGTAATATCCGGCAGTGGGTACATGACAATCAGGCAGCAGGTAAAAACAGTGTGATCCTTGGATACAGCCTTGGGAAAGCCCAGCGCCTGCTCTACCATTTACGCGATGTGACCGACCAGATCTGGGCACATGGTGCGATCTATATTCCCCATCAGCTGTTGCGTGAGAAAGGCTGGGACCTGCCGGAAATACATCGTATTACACCAGAAACGCCGGCATCAGCCTATAAAAACAATCTCATTATCGGACCACCATCTGCTGCCGATACCTCATGGATGCGGCGGTTCAATCCTTATGCACTCGGTGTATGCAGCGGATGGATGCAGGTACGCGGACATATGCGACGGCGTAATGCAGATGCAGGATTTGCCCTTTCTGATCATGCCGACTGGACAGGGCTCTTACAGGCAGTCAGAGCAACAGGTGCGGAAAAAGTCTATACCACACATGGTTTCAGCAGCGCTTTTGCCCGTTATCTGACTGAAAATGGTATTCCTGCGCAGGAAGTAAAGACTGAATACGGTGATACCGACGAAGAACTGAATATACCGGAAACGACTTCCAATGAGCAATAAAGTCAGGTTATGAAAGAATTTGCCACACTCATCAGAATATTGAGCAACAGTACCAAAACCAACGAGAAACTGGATGCGCTCAGCAAATACATGGCCACCGCCGATGCAGCCGACAGGTTGTGGGTACTGGCACTCTTTACCGGGCGCCGGCCCAAACGTACCGTCAATGCAACACAACTCAGTAACTGGTGCCTGCAGATGACCGGTTTACCTGCCTGGCTATATGAAGAGTGTTATCATACTGTGGGAGATCTGGCAGAAACCATTGCATTACTATTGCCTCCCGGAAAAAGCATTTCGGTGCATCCCCTGCATTACTGGATTGACCAGCTGATACAACTGGAAAAAGCGGAAGAAACCACTAAACAGACCTTTATCCTCAAAGCATGGGAAGAACTGGATACCAGCGAACGCTTTGTATTTAATAAACTGATCACTGGCGGCTTCCGTATCGGGGTATCACAGAAGATGATGGTGAATGCGCTGGCAGATACCTATGATATACCGGCGGCTACTATTTCGCATATGATCAGCGGTAACTGGGATCCCCAGAAAACCACCATGGAGGCATTATTAAACGAAAATATCACAGAAGCGGACGCTTCCAAACCTTTTCCGTTTTATCTCGCTTATGCCCTTGAAACAGGCCCTGCTGAACTGGGAACGCCTGAACAATGGCAGGCCGAATGGAAATGGGATGGTATCCGCGGACAGATCATCAAACGCAACGGACAGTTATTTGTGTGGTCCCGTGGGGAAGAGCTGATCACGGAAAAGTTTCCGGAATATCAACCCTTACTGGAATTGCTGCCGGAAGGCACGGTACTGGACGGAGAAATCCTGACCTACGCCAATGGCTTTCCACTACCTTTTCAAACCCTGCAGACGCGCATCGGCCGAAAGAATGTTACCCGTAAACAATTACAGGAAGCACCCGTTGCCTTTCTGAGTTATGACCTGCTGGAATGGGAAGGACAGGATATCCGGACGACTGCCCTGCAGGAACGCCGCGAGTTATTGGAACAACTGGTGGAAAAGATCAATCATCCTGCCCTTCGCCTCTCTCCTGCCATTACTTTTCATGACTGGGGCGAACTGGCGGCGTTTCGCCTGCAGGCAAGAGAAAAAGGCAGCGAGGGACTGATGCTGAAAAAGCTGGACTCCGCCTATCAGGTGGGGCGTAAAAGAGGAGACTGGTGGAAGTGGAAAATAGATCCGCTGACGATAGATGCGGTCATGATATATGCGCAGAAAGGACATGGCCGACGATCCAACTTATACACAGACTACACTTTTGCTGTTCGCGATGGGGATCAACTGGTGTCATTTACAAAAGCTTATTCCGGTCTGACAGACAAAGAGATCAATGAAGTGGATAACTGGGTAAAGCGGAATTCCCTTGAGAAGTTTGGTCCGGTGAGAACAGTGAAACCGGAGCTGGTTTTTGAGATCGGTTTTGAAGGGATTGCGGCCTCCAACAGGCATAAATCCGGTGTGGCCTTGCGTTTTCCCCGGATATTACGTTGGCGGAAGGATAAACCGGTAGCTGAGATCAACACACTCACTGATTTACAGCAACTACTGCAAATGCACAAACAATAAGAAAAAGGCAGGGATTATTGAATCAAATTAGTATATTGTACTTAATATTGCATTCTAATTGGAACATTATTCTATACTGATATGAACAACCTGGGCAATAACAAAAAAGACAGTACCACCGACAACATTGCGCTGGATGAAAAGGATATAGCAATTCTGCAATTGCTGGAAGAAGATGCAAAGATGACTATCCGTGACCTGGCAGCAAAGCTGAACCTGAGTGCGACCCCTGTCTATGAACGTATCCGTAAAATGGAGCAGGCTGGCGTTATCAGGCAGTATGCAGCAATCGTTGACCCCAGCAAGATCGACAAAGCCCTGACTGTATTATGTTATATCTCCCTTAAAGAACATGGTAAAAAGGCAGGTTCCAAATTTATCAAAGAAATTACCTCATTCCCGGAAGTCATGGAATGTCTGAATATCTCCGGTCAGTTTGATTTCATGCTCAAAGTGCAGGTAAAAGACATGCTCGCCTACCATGAGTTTAATGTCAACAAGCTAGGCGAGCTGGATAATATCCGTCACATGGAGAGTGTGTTTGTGATGTCAGTCATCAAGGCGACACACAGAGTGGTATATTAATTTTGTAATTGTCTGAGGCCTTCATATCCGGGGAAGAGGATATAAGCATTCACATTTTCTCCTTTGGGGTGTACCGTAATGGCAGAACAGATTTCTTTTCTGCCTTTCTCGGCTGTCATTTCAAAAGCGATACCGGAGTTACGCACGTCGTATACGGTGATCTTCTTTCCCCTTACCCTGTCTTCATACTGTGCGACCACTTTTATAGCAGGGAACAGTTTTTTGATCTCGATGTAAGCGCTACCGACTTTTAATCCCCTTGACGTTTTAAAGGAAGCGGTATTTACACGTACCTGTTTTACGACCATCGCTTCTTTACCATCTGCTTCTTCTCTCACGGAGTAGACAGCGAGGAATCTGGAGGAGTCAATACTATCATCTTTTTTGCGACTGTACCAAAAGCTCCATGCTTTTCCCATAGCGGCGTCTCCACCATCTGCATTGCCAAGCTCTTTGGACATCTCTTCTACTTTTTCCCCCAGTTTTGTATTCCCGATATATTCACCAGGCTGGATCTTCCACGCGTTCTGTGCAAAGGCCGGCACCGTCATGATCATACATGCCGCCGCAAGAAAGTAAAGGTGTTTCATAGTAATTCTTTTACACAAAGAAAGACAAAAAACAGGCCACTTCCTTATTCAAATAATGCTTACTTTCCTGTTATGAATCGCAAACATTTCCTGTCAGCTCTGGCCACCACCGCGGGGCTTACCACTTTCCCCGCACTGACACGTTTACAACAGGCCGCTGCAGCATTACCCCTACATGAAGAAAGACTGCTGATCCCTCCCTACCTTAAACCGGGTGACCTGATCGGCATTACCTGCCCTGCCGGACATATTACACTGGAAGAAATTAAACCGGCTATCCGCATTATGGAGAGCTGGGGCTTTAAAATACGTATAGGTACTACCGTTAATAAAGCAGATTTCAGCTTTGGCGGTACGGATAAAGAGCGCCAACAGGATCTGCAGGCAATGCTCGACGATCCATCCATAAAAGCCATCATGTGTGCACGGGGTGGTTATGGCAGCGCGCGTATTGTAGACCAGCTTGACTTTTCTCACTTTATACAACAGCCTAAATGGGTGATCGGTTTCAGTGATATCACCGTATTACATTGTCATATCAATCGCCTGTATGGCATTGCGACACTGCATTCTAAAATGTGTAACAGTTTCCCTGATGACTATAACAAAGCAGAACCAATCGTACAACAAACCATCTCTTCCATCAGAGATGCATTGATCGGGCAACAACTGCATTACACCACCTTCTCTGACTCCCGCAACAGAACAGGCATTGCCAAAGGTGTACTCATAGGTGGTAATCTGTCTATGATCCAGAGTGTACTGGCCACTCATTCAGAAGTGGATACCATCGGCAAAATACTGTTCCTCGAAGAGGTGGGTGAATACCTGTACAGCCTTGACCGCATGTTTAACAGTCTGCAGCGTGCGCAGAAACTCGACCATCTCGCAGGACTGATCATCGGAGGTTTCAACCGTATCAAACCAGACGATCCGGGAGAAGAATTCGGACGCACCGTCTATGATATCGTGATGGAGAAAGTAAAGGATACTACCTATCCGGTGTGCTTTGGATTTCCGGTAGGACATCAGAAAGATAACTATGCGTTGAAGTGTGGTATTATGCATCAGCTGCAGATAAGTAAAGATGAAGTACGGCTGGATGAACTCAGAGGATAAATACTGGGTTGTTATTACGCAGACCCCATTTCCGGCATAACCGCCAATATCCAAAAGCAGCTTTGCCCATTTCTCCGTTTTTCACTAATTTCATCAACTGATGAAAAACAAAGCGCGTGGATGGCAGGTGATTACAGAATGGCTGGCTGCAAGAGACAGAAAGCCCTTTACTTTCCAGGAAGAAGCCTGGAAATATTACATGCAGGGCAAATCAGGCCTTGTCAACGCCCCTACCGGTTACGGTAAAACCTTCTCACTTTTTCTGGGTGTGGTAATCGACTGGATCAATAAACATCCGGAGGATTATCAGCAAAAAACAAAGAATGGTCTGCAGATGCTGTGGATCACTCCGCTACGTGCACTGGCAAAAGACATTGCCCGTGCGATGGAGGAGGTATTGCAGGAACTCAATATGCCATGGCAGGTAGGCATCCGTAGTGGGGATACGCCTATTGCTACGCGTCAGCAGCAAAAGAAGATGATGCCGGAGATCCTGCTCATCACACCAGAAAGTCTGCACCTGCTGATGGGCCAAAAAGAATATCCCAAAGTCTTTACACACCTGACGACTGTTGTTGCAGATGAATGGCATGAGTTGCTGGGCAGCAAACGCGGCGTTATGGTGGAACTGGGGCTTAGCAGGCTCCGTGGATTGGCTAAAAAGGCAGGTCGTCCGCCACTAAAGGTATGGGGTATATCCGCGACGATCGGCAATCTTGATGAAGCACTGGATGTACTGCTCGGTCAGCCGGATCAGGAGGCGGTCATTGTACGCGCGAAACTGGATAAGAAGATCGAATTGCAAAGCATCTTACCAGATGAAATTGAAAAGTTTCCGTGGGCTGGTCATTTAGGCACCAAATTGCTGTATAAGGCGCTGCCGGTGATTATGAACAGCAAGACGACACTCATATTCACGAATGTACGTTCCCAGACGGAGATCTGGTATCAGGAAATATTAAGACAATGCCCTGAACTGGCAGGCGCTATTGCCATCCACCATGGTTCCATTGATATGGAATTACGCGTGTGGGTGGAAGAGGCATTACATACCGGTGTATTGAAAGCGGTAGTTTGTACATCCAGTCTCGACCTTGGCGTAGACTTCCGGCCGGTAGATACTGTTATTCAGGTGGGTAGTCCGAAGGGAGTCGCCCGTTTTCTGCAACGTGCAGGCCGAAGCGGTCACCAGCCGGGAGCCACCAGTAAAATATGGTTCCTGCCTACCCACAGTCTGGAACTGGTAGAAGCGGCCGCGTTGAAAGCAGCTATGGAAGAACAGCTGGTAGAAAGCCGCATACCGATCGTATTAGCTTACGACGTCTTGCTGCAATACCTGATGACATTGGGCATTTCTGATGGGTTTCATGCGACTGAAATATGGGAGGAAATTACCAATACCTTCTGTTTCCGTGATGTTACAGAAGACGAATGGGCATGGATGCTGGCATTTCTAAGCACTGGCGGAGACGCACTTTACAGCTATGATGAGTTCAAAAAGCTGGAGAGGGAAGGTGACTTTTTCATCTGCCGGAGCCGTATGCTGGCGATGCGCCACCGGCTGCATATCGGTACGATTGTGAGTGATGCCATGTTGAAAGTGAAATTCATGAGTGGCGGTTTCATTGGCATGATAGAAGAATGGTTTGTTGCCCGTCTGCAACCCGGAGATGCATTCAGTCTCGGCGGACGTACACTGGAATTTGTCATGATCAAAGACATGACAGTACTGGTACGTAAATCCAATGCCAAACGGGCGATTGTACCCAGCTGGATGGGAGGACGTTTACCCCTTTCAGCCAATCTGGGTAAAATGTTGCGCCGCACTTATAACGAAGCATTATCCGGCAGATCCGACATGCCGGAGATCAAAATATTACAGCCGCTGTTTGATCTGCAGGAACAATTGTCTCACATACCCAAAGACAATGAACTGCTGATCGAAATGATCACCACCCGTGATGGGTATCACATGTTCGTCTATCCCTTTGAAGGACGACTGGTACATGAAGTAATGGCGGCACTGCTGGCCTATCGTATCAGTAAGCGACAACCCATCACCTTTTCCATGGCCATGAATGATTATGGTTTTGAACTGTTGTCAGATCAGCCTATTCCTGTAAGTGAAGGCGATGTGCATGATCTTTTCTCATTGGAGAATCTGACCCTTGACCTGCAGGCCAGTGTGAACTCAACAGAAATGGCGCGCAGGAAGTTCAGGGACATTGCAGTCATTGCGGGACTGATCTTTCAGGGATATCCCGGTAAACATAAAGCCAGCCGGCATCTGCAATCATCGGCGTCTTTATTATTCAATGTGTTCAAGGATTATGATCCGCAGAACCTGCTGTTACGACAGGCATTCAATGAGGCCTTTTTCTATCAGATGGAAGAAGCCCGTTTACGGGAAAGTCTGGACCGTATTTACAACAGCAATATCATCATTACAGAACCGGAAAGTCTGACCCCTTTCTGCTTCCCGATAAAAGTCGATAGTTTAAGAGAAAACCTGACCAGCGAAAAACTGGAGGACAGGATCAAAAAAATGCGTCCGCAGTTTTAGTTTTGCAGGGATAATGTAGTTTTACCGAAGATATGGAGGATGTGATTTACAGATACCAGGACCAGACCTGGCATTTATCGCCACACAGGGCTATTTTCTGGCAGGAAGAACAGGCGTTGATAGTATCAGATCTGCATCTGGGGAAAGGCACACATTTCAGGAAAGCAGGGATCGCCGTTCCTGCCAATATCGGGCAGAATGACCTGTACCGGCTGCAGCTGCTGATTACTGCTTACAACCCGTCACAGATTATCATTGTAGGCGATATGTTTCATAGTCGCGAAAATAATGACGTCGCCTATTTCAGGCTTTGGCGGCAGCAGTTTGGCAATATCTCTTTCAAACTGGTAAAAGGCAATCACGATATATTGCCCGATGCTGTATATGCTACATTGAATCTCGAGGTGTTTGATACGCTGTGTATCCGTGATATACATTTTGTGCATGAGCCTTGCGAAGAAGGCGATACACCCGGCTATACTTTTTCCGGTCACCTGCACCCCGGTGTGGTGGTAGCCGGCGCCGGCAGACAACGTTTGCGGCTACCCTGCTTCTACTTCGGGAAACATTGCAGCATATTACCTGCTTTCGGCCGTTTTACGGGCCTCGCTACCTTAGAACCTGCACTTGATGAGGCAGTATTTGTTATTGCTGAAAACAGCGTCTTAAAAGTCAATTAATGCTGGTTGCCTACGATCCCATATTTGCACATCCGCTTCCTGAAGGTCATCGCTTTCCAATGGTCAAATATGAACTGATTCCTGCACAGTTGCTACGGGAGGGTATTATCAGTGAACAGCAGCTACATATACCCGCTCCGGCTGAAGAAGCCACTATCCTGCTGACACATACTGCCCATTACTGGCACCAGCTGCAATATCAGACATTATCTGATAAGGAACAAAGACGTATTGGTCTGCCGCAATCCCCCGCATTAACCTTACGGGAGATCGTCATCAGTCAGGGTACGATCGATTGTGCATTACATGCCATGGAACACGGTGTTGCTTTGAATGTGGCTGGCGGTACACATCATGCCTTTGCAGACCGTGGAGAAGGGTTTTGCCTGCTGAATGATTTTGCTATCGCTTCAAACTATCTGCTGCATCAGCAACTCGTAAAGAAGGTACTGATCATTGATCTGGATGTACATCAGGGAAATGGTACTGCGGCATTATTTGAAGGCAGACCAGAAGTATATACCTTCAGTATGCATGGTGCGCATAATTATCCTTTTCATAAAGAAGTATCCGATTGGGATGTCCCCTTACCGGATGGTATGAATGATGCCGATTATCTGCGTACATTAGGTGAGTGTCTTCCTGTACTGATCAATAAAGTAAAACCTGATATTGTTTTTTATCTGTCGGGAGTGGATATCCTGCAAACAGACCGGTATGGAAAATTGCAGGTAACGCATGAAGGTTGCCGCAGACGGGATGAAATGGTGTTTCAGCTGTTAAAGCAGCACGGTATTCCTTGTGCGGTAGCTATGGGAGGAGGATATTCCACAGAGATCAGGGATATTGTGAATGCACATTGTAATACGTTCAGAGCTGCGGCTGAAATCTGGTGATTGTTTAGTTATTATGCAGCGGTACATTGGTATCAAATACCTGTTTAGATATTAATTGTACAGTCATGTACTGTTGCTGACAGCGCAATTGTCATCGGTCTATTGTTTGTTATAAACCAGTTCTCCCTTTCGATAAGTGCATCTGCATTAACACAGACCATCTAACGCATCCATCTTTTCTATCCGCAACATCAAATCATTACTTCCGGTGTACATTATCATACATACTAATTCCAGCCTGCCAACAAATACACCTGCCACATCACTCTTTCTATCCACAAAATCAAATCATTACTGCCAATCCACATCACACGCAAACAAAACGGCGAATGACTATCTGCAATCAGATAACCATTCGCCGTTAATATTTTCAACGAATCATTTCACAAGCTGTGGGGTTACTACGAACATTGCTGTTGAAAACTCAGTCCATCATCAGTCTTTAATACGCTTTTTCAGCATACTCACCTGATCCTGCAGATGGCTCACCATATCAGCCAGATGATTTACACTAAGACGGCTCTGCTGACCACTTTTACTGATAACAGCATCTGATTGCCAGAGTTCCAGTACATCTTCCATACCAACAGCATAAGGTTCATACTGCGGGTTATCAGACACAAGTGTCAGCTTATTTTTACTACGGTTGGTTTTCAGCACGCGCTTGTACACAATACCTTCGCGATTCGTCACAACGATATAAGCTTCATTATTACGGATCTCTTCCCAGCCATCTACTTTGTGACATACGATCACAGAACCGGAAGGCGTTGGCAGCATGGAATCTCCTGCTATTTCAAAAGCCCTGTAATTACCGGCGCCCATCATAGGTAAAGTGAAAGTATTCAGCTCTTCGATAAATTCATCATCGTTATAGCCGGCGAGATAACCAGCTGCTGCTTTTACGGGTACGAACTCAATCACCTGACGGTCGCTGCCCATTTTCTGCTGCCTGCGTTTTTCAAGGAAGCTTTCCTTCTGAGAGCCTACATCGCGACGTAACAAATCATCAATGGATATACGGAACATGTCACTGACCAGTTCCAGTACTTCTGTGCGGGGTTCTGCGCGTTCTTCTTCGTAAGCACCGAGCAGAGAGCGTTTGATACCTAATTTATCGGCAAACTCCTGCTGCGTCCAGCCTTTCTGCTTGCGCAGGAACTTCAGATTGCGGCATACTATGGACATAATCTAAATAATTTAGTACATTACTAACAAAATTAGCATATAATTTTATAATTACCAAATATATTCCGGTAAGCTTAACTTATTTTTGCCCCGTAAAATCGTAAAATCCAACTCAATATTTATTATGGACACCTTGGTAACTATTCACTCGCTGTTAAGATGGGCAATTGTGTTGACCGGTATATGGGCAATCATCCGCGCAATAAAAGGCGTTAGTGGCAATTCAGCTTACACCGGCGCTGATAAAAAAGCAGGCCTTTTCTTTATGATCTCTCTCGATATTCAGTTATTGGTAGGGCTCGTACTGTATTTCATCAGCCCAATGGCGATGAAAGCATTTCAATCAATGGGTGGAGAAGTAATGCGCCAGGCGCCATACCGTTACTTCGCCGTAGAACACGCTTTTGCAGCTATCATAGCTATCGCTCTTGTACACATCGGCCGTTCTAAAGTAAAGAAAGCAACTTCTGATGCACAGAGACACAAACTGTCCCTGATATTCTTCCTGCTTGCGCTGGTTATTCTGGCTGCACGCGTTCCATGGCCATGGACAGCAATGGGTGCCGGCAGAGGATGGTTCTAATCTGAGCACATAACAAAACATAAAAGCAGAAGCCGCCTCCGGACAATTGGGGCGGCTTCTGCTTTTTATTTGTAGACCACTTTTTGCTGCTATCCCTTATCTGTATAGAAAAGACGATAAGAGTAAATGTATGGCAACGCTGCCAGTATCCCCCCTATGAAAATCAACAGGAAGGTACCTGTTACCACCGGCAGGAAGAATCCGGCAACAATGGTCGCAGCACCGGTACATACCCATAGTGTACCCGCAAATGCATGTGTTTCCCGCCAGATTTCCTCGCTTTTTAATGTCCAGGGTGTCCTTACCCCAACAAAATAGTTAGGCTCTACCTTACGCAGGAAAAGGCCAATTACACCGATTAGCAGCCCCGTACCCGTAAATACCCAGCGCTCTATTACAAACGGATGTCCCTGACTGGCCATAAAAATGATCGCAGCCGTAAAGATTGCCAGATAAATGTGGATCATAAACCGGATCTGATAGTATTTCCGCTGGAATAACGTCATCTCCTGATGATGGAGATCGGTCTCGTCTTCCACATGCGGAATGTACCTGAACAAAAAGTATAACAATAGATTAGTAAGGAATAAAAAGGTCATCAGTAAAAGAAAGTCCCCCTTGCTGCCAACGCGGTCTGCCACTCCATTTACACTGAAGTTAGTCGGCATAACACCCGGTAGGGAAGGCCAGATGATTCCCAGATAAACCATCGGCAACACCAATAATAACAATAACAGCAGCTCCTGGCCAATATCAGGCTTTTTCATGAGAAAGTGTTTTGTTTGAAAGTATGTGGTCAAATAGCGTACCCGCATATTGTACCCTTATAAATAACCATTACCTCCGCCAATTTGTTATTAATTGTTAATCCTGCTAATAAAATTAGTATCGACTAAAATTATTAGTAAATTTGTCACATATGAGGGTTCACAGGGATCATCATTCATGACCATTATTAACTTGTATGATTTCTTTGCAACACAGGTCCATCGCTCATTTTGACATGGACAGCTTCTTCGTATCAGTGGAGTGCAGGGACGATAACAGCCTGAAAGGAAAACCACTGCTGGTCGGAGGTATGAGTGATCGGGGCGTAGTGGCTGCCTGCAGCTACGAAGCCCGCCGCTATGGTATTCACTCTGCCATGCCGATGAAGGTTGCACTTAAATTATGTCCGCACGCCATTGTCAGAAGAGGCGACGTGGAAAAATACAGCCAGATCTCCCGGGAAGTAACCGGACTCATAGCTGATAAAGCGCCCCTGTATGAGAAATCATCCATAGACGAGTTCTATCTCGACCTTACCGGTATGGACAAATTCTTCGGTTCCATGAAATGGACCGCCGAGCTACGCCAGCATATTATGCGGGAAACCCAACTGCCCGTTTCCTTCGGACTCGCATCCAATAAAATGATCTCCAAAGTGGCTACCAATGAGGCTAAACCAAATGGTCAGCTGGAAATCCTCTTTGGAAATGAAAAGTCTTTCCTCGCACCGATGCCGGTGGAAAAACTCCCCATGGTGGGTAAGGAAACAGCCAGCCAGCTGCGCCGCCGCGGAGTAGAAACCGTAAAAACCCTGAGTGAAATACCGCTCTCCCTGCTGGAAGCATGGCTGGGGAAGAATGGTATCTCCCTATGGAACAAAGCCAATGGTATCGATGAATCTCCCGTTGTCCCCTACCACGAACAAAAATCTATTTCTACCGAAAATACCTTCCATACCGACACCATCGATATGCAGTTCATACATGCAGAACTTGTACGTATGACGGAGAAAATAGCCTTCGAACTCAGGCAACAGGACAAACTCACCGGTTGCGTGACCGTCAAGATCCGTTACTCCGATTTCGAGACCGTTACCAAACAGATGACCATCCCCTATTCCAGCAGCGATCATGTGCTATTGGAAAAGGTAAAGGAACTGTTTACCAAACTATATGACAGAAGATTGCTGATCCGTCTGATAGGGGTACGTTTCAGTCACCTCGTACATGGCAACCACCAGATCAGTCTGTTCGATGATACACAGGAAATGATCTCCCTGTATCAGGCCATAGACAATATCAAAAACCGCTTCGGATGGCAATACCTGATGCGGGGCACCAATGCAGTTCCCCCATCGAAAAAAGCAGACGTAAAACAGCGGGATATCATGCCTTATCCAAAAGTGAGATAAACCAACGCTTATGTATCTGAACTGCAAAACTTTCTTCAGCCTCCGCTATGGCACCATCGATACAAAAGATCTGGTGAAAACAGCCCGGCAGATGGGAATCACCTCGCTGGCACTCACTAATATCAATATCACTTCAGATACCTGGAACTTCGTAAAAGAATGTCAGGAGAATGGAATAAAACCTATTATCGGACTGGAATGCAGGAATGATCATGACCTTAAATACATCCTGTTGGCCCGCAATATGGAAGGATGGTTTTATATCAGCAGATTTCTGTCTGATCATCTGCATAAAAATCTCCCTTTTCCTGATCGCGCACCCGCTTTTCCCGGTGTGTTTGCTATTTATACGTGGAATACTGTTCCATTACAAGACCTTTATGAACATGAACTTGTCGGTATCCGCAAGCGGGATATCAACAAACTATTCCGGATAGATACGCTCTCCTTTCAGGATAAACTCGTCATCCTCCATCCTGTCACTTTTCAGGATGCAGATCACTACCAGCTCCATCGCATATTGCGTGCTGTCGATCAGAATATCCTGATCAGTCAGTTGCAGGACCATACCGCCGCACACGCGGATGAAATGTTTGTATCTCCGGCATCGCTGTTTGACAGCTTTGAACAATATCCGCATATCATCAGCAATACCGTGCGTATTATGGACGCCTGTCAGATCAGCTTCGACTTCAAATCCCCCCGTAATAAAAAGTATTTTACCACCAGTGAAGCAGCAGATCATGCACTCCTGCGTAAACTCGCGTATGAGGGCATGCTCGAACGTTACGGACCGGATAACGCAGAAGCAAAAGAGCGTATTGAAAAAGAACTGGACGTAGTACAAGGTCAGCATTTCAATGGTTATTTCCTTATCACATGGGATATCATCCGCTATGCACAGGACCGTGGATTTTTCTATGTAGGCCGGGGTAGCGGCGCCAATTCCATTATCGCGTATTGCCTGAAAATAACGGACGTCGATCCTATAGAACTGAATCTCTATTTTGAAAGATTCCTCAATCCCTATCGCAGTTCACCGCCTGATTTCGATATTGACTTCTCGTGGAAAGACAGAGATGAAATCATTGCGTATGTATTTAAAAAATATGGCACTACACATACCGCTCTCTTAGGCACAGTTACAACCTTTCAGCAAAACGCCACCATACGTGAACTGGGTAAGGTATATGGTTTGCCAAAACATGAAATCGATAAGATCCTTGATACGCCATTTAATCCTGATCTTTCCGGTGATAGTGTACAGCAGAAAATCCTGCGTTATAGTCAGCTGATGTCCAATGATAACAAAGCATTCCCTAATCACCTCAGCATTCATGCCGGGGGCATACTGATCAGTGAAGCGCCTATTCATCAACATTGCAGTACCTATCTTCCTCCTAAAGGATTCAGTACCGCACAACTGGATATGCATCAGGCAGAAGCCATCGGACTGTTTAAATTCGATATTCTCAGTCAGCGGGGTCTTGGACATATACGTGATGCAATCAGCATCATCAAAGAAAACAAAGGCGATGATATAGATATCCACAATGTAAAAGCATTCATGCGTGATGAACGTGTAAAACAGGCTTTGCAAACGGTCAATACCATCGGTTGCTTCTACATTGAATCTCCCGCCATGCGGCAGCTACTGCTGAAACTCGAATGCCACGATTACCTGACACTGGTAGCTGCCAGCTCCGTGATACGCCCCGGTGTAGCACAATCAGGTATGATGCGGCAATATGTGCATAACTATCGTCATCAGGAACAGGTGGTTTATCTCCACGAGATCGTCAAAGAAGTACTGAGCGAAACCTTCGGCATCATGGTCTATCAGGAAGATGTGATCAGGATCGTCAGCAAATACGCCAATATGGATCTCGCAGATGCAGACATCCTGCGCAGAGCAATGGCGGGTAAATACCGTGGTCAGGGAGATTTTCAAAAGATAGAACAACAGTTCTTTCACAACTGTAAAAAACTTGGCCGGCCAGATGCAGTGACTGCTGAGCTTTGGCGACAGATCGCCAGTTTCTCCGGGTTCTCTTTTTCAAAAGCACACTCTGCAAGTTTTGCGGTAGAAAGTTATCAGAGTTTGTATCTGAAGACGTACTATCCGGCCGAGTTTATGGTCGCAGTTATTAACAACTTCGGTGGCTTTTATAACAGGGAACTGTATTTCCGCGAACTACAAAAAACCGGCGTTACGATTAAACCACCCTGTATCAATAACAGTGATTATTACACGCGTATCAACAATGACGTTGTATACACAGGTTTTATTCATGTAGAAGGGCTGGAAGTAAAATGGATGGAACAGGTACTGGAAGAACGGCAACAATATGGTCCTTATGCCAGTCTGGAAGATTTCACTACCCGCATAGGACCACCACCGGAACAACTGGATATCCTCATCAGAATTGGCGCTTTTAACTTCGATACTTATACGAAGAAAGAACTCCTGTGGAAAAGCAGTCTGCTGTTAAAAGCAAAAGCGCCATATGCAGATCATATACAACCCTTGTTCCGGGAGGAATTACCAGACTGTCAGTTGCCCATGCTGGCTTATACAGCACATGAAAATGCATTTGAAGAAATCGCTTTGCTGGGCTTTCCTTTATGTTCTCCCTTTACCATTCTGCAGCACGACCAGAGCAGGTATATTACTGCGAATAATTTCAGACATTACACGGGACAAACCATCACTGCCCTCGGTTATATGGTCTGTACCAAAGGTATCCATACCAGCAAAGGCATTCCGATGAGTTTTGGGACGTTTATGGACGCAAACGGAGACTTTATTGACACTGTACACTTCCCGGATATCCTGCGTAAATATCCTTTCCAGAAAGGCGGTTTTTACATGCTACAGGGAAAGGTCACGGAAGAATATGGCGTATTCTCGATAGAGATCAGTTATATGCGGAAGATCGGCTATTTCGAAGACAAATAAAGGGTAATCAACTTACTATAGTAATTATTATATTTAATACAATATACTGATAATTGTTTTTTTACTATTTTTATTCCTCAGATCAGTATTCACGAAGAGGACAATTTTTAGTTCAAAAGGCAGGCCCTTAGTTTAATATTCTTATCATGCTGCATAAGAGTATTTATTCCCTATACCGCAGCATGAGCAAACGACCTATCAACCTATGCACAAAATTTTTACCGTAACTGTACTACTGTTACTGAGTCTCCGTCTGTCTGCACAACAGTCAGGTCCCGTTTCTGAACGTCCCGCTTATTTTATCTATACCGCCGGCGAGCGCACTGATAAAAAGCTGAAGGTACTTCTGATAAGCACCTATATTTACCGCGCTAAAAACTTCTCCTTTCCATCCGACAAGATCAGTATTGGCATGTCGCTGGATTTCAGCAGCACCATACTCCAGATAGAAAGGGATGAGAAGCTCTTTCCTGCGGATTATGACAATATCACATTCAGCGCTGTCAAGGTAAACGACTTATATGGTAATTATCAGCAGTGGAACGCGACGCACCAGTACCATGATGAAGTAACACAGCATGACAACTCTCTCAGCGCGCTGGAAAAAATACGTGTTGCTCTTATAAACGATTATCAGAAACATGGGTACCGTGTGTATCAGGTCAATTTTAGTCCGCAAACAAATGGCGCTAATCAAACAAGCTATAGCATCTATGATGAAAAAGCAGGTACCTACCGGAAAACTGAATTCGACAACCTGGAACCATTATCCCCCCTTTGGATACCTCCATTCAAAAAAGGCGATATCAAAGAGCAGCTTGCGCGCATTGGTGGTAGTGTTAGCAGTAGTCCGGGCGTATTGGTAATTGAAAGTACCGGTAAGTCGCAGCAAAACACCTCTAAGTCCAGCAAGAGTACTTCTTCTGGCAGCTCATCTTCAACAGACCCTGACAAATGGAAAAGGGAAGCCGATGCAAGAATGTGGGAAGCCGCCATGTTAGAAGCAAAAGGAGACACCCTATACAATATGGGCACCTTGTTTTACATGCAGGCACTCGAACAATACAATGCTGCGCAACGAGCTTTTCCTTCGGCCAGAGTACAGGCCAAAATTGATAACATCAATGCGCTCGCTAATTTTGCCAAGGCTTTGAATAATGGGATGAAACAGGTTGACGAAGGCGTCGAAAAACTCGATCCTCATAAAAAAACCCGGCATGCCTATTTCTTTGTTAATTATACAGGGCTGCTGTCTTCCTATAGTAAGATTGCAAATCCAAATGACCATGCCGCTAAGGGTGTTTTTTTAGGAGTAACCGGTCATCGTACGTTTTTCAGCTTTGAAGCCAGACTGGGGTATGTAGTTTCTCCGGTGTATGAGTATAATGTCATAGACGTGGAGAAACGACCTGCGGCAAATACCGTACGCATACAGCAGAATAGTGCAGCCCTCGGACTTTCTCTCGGATTAAATATCCCTATCCGGAATGTCGTTATATATGGTATGTATGGTTTCGAATGTATGATGACCACCGGTCAGAAGATATTAACTGCAGGCTATCATGTTGATGAAACACCAACTTATCCATACCTGCTCACGAAATTTACCTTTGGCACTACTTTCCGCATTCCCCGTACAAGGATCGGAATAGGCGTTCAATACAACCTGAACAGCATTACAGGAGAAGATGATGGTGCTTCAGCCATTATAGACGAGAAAGCACCAGCTGAGCACTATTATTTGTATTCAACCACAAACGAAAAATATAAATTCAATAACGGCGGCATTAGTTTTTGCTGGTCGTTTTAATCAGACAGACTATAATAAGAAATGCCGTCTCAGTAATCTGAGACGGCATTTCTTATTATAAACGTAGCAAGGCTTACTTAACCCAGGTTGAACAAACCTTTGTTCAGCAGCTGCAATGTTTTCTCTTTGTGTTGTCCACCGATCAGGATGGAGATGTTGTGACGGCTGCCACCATAAGAGATCATCCGTAAAGGAACTTCGTTCAGTGAATCGAAGATCTTCTTCAGGATAGAAGGAGTAGCCGCTACTTCATTACCTACGATAGATACAATGGTCTGGTGGTGATCCAGTTCAACAGAACCGAATGGCTGCAGTTCTTTCAGCAGCTGATCCAGCTGAGGTGTGTTTTCTATTGTCAGGGAAACAGCTACTTCAGAAGTAGTGATCATGTCAATAGGTACACGATATTTTTCGAACACTTCGAAGATCTTACGGAGGAAACCGTAAGCCAGCAACATACGGCTGGATTTGATCTTGATAGCGATGATACCGTCTTTGGCAGCGATAGCCTTCACACCGTCGCCGCTTGGCAATTCGGTAATGATGGTACCTTTTGCTTCCGGCTGCATAGTGTTCAGCAATTTCACCGGAATGTTGAAGTGCTGTGCAGGCCATATAGAAGCAGGATGCAGGATCTTGGCGCCGAAGTAAGCCAGTTCTGCAGCTTCATCAAAAGACAGTTGCTCGATCGGGAAGGTCTTTTTCACCACTCTTGGATCGTTATTGTGCATACCATCGATATCTGTCCAGATCTGTACTTCACTTGCCTGAATAGCTGCGCCGATCAGGGATGCTGAATAGTCGCTACCACCACGTTTCAGGTTGTCGATCTCGCCTCTTGAGTTGCGGCAGATATAACCCTGCGTAATGAAAACGGTCTCACCTTTATGTTTGTCCAGCAGGTTACCCAGCTTGATCTTGATTTTCGGAATTTCAGGCTCCTCATATTCATCGATGCTCATGAAATCCAGTGCTGACAACAGTACGGATTGCACACCAGCTTCTTCGAGGTATACGCTGAACAAGCGGGTTGACAGTAATTCACCTTGCGCCAGTATATCCTTATTCAGCGCTTCGTTGAAAGATATCTTAAGAATGATGTTCAGGAATTCGAAATGCTCGTCAACAACAGCGGTCGCCTTTGCACGAGGAGCGTCCTGCTTGACCAGGGCTTCGCAAAAAGTCCTGTAATGTGCTTCCAGCTTATCTATCTGGCCCTTTGCCTGTTCCTTCTTACCCTCAGAAAGGGATTGTCCGATTTCTACCAAAGCGTTGGTAGTACCGGATAACGCGGATAATACCACGATCTTGGGCGCGGTATCGGCAGTTACCAGACTGGCCACGGCATGCATACGTTCCGGTTTACCTACGGAAGTGCCACCAAATTTTAAGATCTTCATTACTGTTGAATTGTTATATGTTTGACTGGTACAAGATTGAGCGTAAAAAGCCGCAAGTTCGTGCCTTTATATCGACTTTAAAAATCCAATTTAAATTTCCCCGCTACTTCCTGCAGATCTTTCACCACCGGATCCAGTAACGGAATGCCGGACACTCTCCTCTCCTTCTCCATTTCCCGCTCCGGATCTCCCGGTATCAGCACCTGCTCACCGGCTACAGGCGTGGCCTGACGGAAGCGGGTGATCCATTTGTCCATGTGCTCCTTAAATTCATCTGCCGGACGGAAAGCGTCTACTCTCATTGCTCCCAGAAAATGTCCCAGCCCTTCTCCTACCGGATCTGGTGCCAGTGGCAGGAAGCTTACAAACGGAGGCGCCCAGGGGCCATAATTGGCGCCGGACAATACCGCCGAGAAAATATCTACGATCGCTCCCAGACAGTAGCCTTTGTGGCTACCATGATCACGATCGCCACCCAATGGCAACAATGCACCACCTGATTTAAGTTCATGTGGATTGGTACTGGAATGCCCCTCTTTGTCCTGAATCCACCCGGTAGGTGCTTCCTGACTTTTACGCTGGAGTATCTCCAGTTTACCATTGGCAGCGGTCGTCGTAGCAAAATCGGCCACAAATGCCGGTTGCTCTTTCGCCGGGATTGCTACCGCTATCGGATTGGTACCCAGCATACGCTCGGTGGAGAATGTCGGTGCTACCAGCGGACTGGCATTCGTCATCGCCATTCCGATCATATCCTTTTCCAAAGCCATCATTGCGTGCTGACCTGCAATACCGAAGTGATTGGAGTTCTTCACACTTACCCAGCCACTACCTACTGCAGCCGCCTTTTCAATGGCGACTTTCATAGCGAAAGGCGCTACCACCAGTCCGAGACCAGCATCGCCGTCAACTACTGCTGTGCTGGGCGTTTCGTGTACTACCCGTATGTTGGGCGTTGCGTTGATCCTGCCGGCTTCCCACAAACGTACATATCCGCTCAGGCGGGCTACTCCGTGAGAATCAATACCTCTCAGGTCAGCGGATAACAATACCTCGCTGGCCGTGTCGGCGTCCTGTGGAGAACAGCCCATTTTTATAAAAACCGCTCTGGTAAATTCCCGTAAATGGGGATAAGAGACTATCTGGCTCATGATTCGATTATCCTGTTTCCTGTATGCTTACCGTACAGCCTGTTCAATAATGTGGATTACGCCTGCGCTGTAGGTCCGCCGAAATTCAGTGGCATAGAAACAGGCTCCTGGTCCTGAATGGTACCATGTGCTGCCTCATACTTCTTGATATTATCAACCATCGCTCTCATGAAACGTTTGGCATGCTGAGGAGTCAGTATAATACGGGACTTTACTTTGGCTTTAGGCAGACCGGGCATTACATTCACAAAATCCACCACAAACTCTGCGTTGGAATGGGTGATAATGGCCAGGTTGGCATAAATACCTTCTGCTATTTCCTCGCTCAACTCAATATTGAGCTGCGCCTGTTCTTCCTGCTGATTTTCCATATTTTTTTCGCTTTTGCGGTAC
Source organism: Chitinophaga pinensis (assembly GCF_007896845.1). GTDB lineage: Bacteria > Bacteroidota > Bacteroidia > Chitinophagales > Chitinophagaceae > Chitinophaga > Chitinophaga pinensis_C. The sequence continues at coordinate 90,314 of NZ_VOHS01000002.1, forward strand.
AAATGTAAAAAAGAGACCTTAAAATCAAGGTCTCTTTTTAAAACATCGTTCACTGAAGCGTTCTATATAGCTGTTACTGTGCATCCCACCATATGCGGCGGGTTAGTCTTGTATTGGCCGGTGTATTGGTATTATAGCGTATCTCACTGCTTGGATAATACAATGAGCGGGGCAATGCACCCCCCAATACGTTACCGTCAGGGGCTGTCAACTGAGGGAACCCTGTTCTGCGCCAGTCTGTCCATGTCTCAGGACTCAGGAACAGTGCGATATATTTCTGGGTGATGATATCCTTCAATGTGATCGTGGCCGCCGTTTTGGATACTGTAGCCAGATAGGCCGTATTATTGATCGTTCTTTGCAGATTGGCCCGCACCGCTTCATTATAGGCAGCTGCAGCAGCTGTAGGATTGCTTGCACGGAACTGTAATTCCGCTTCCATAAACTTCTGTTCATCGTATGACAGAAAGTATACAGGAGAATTGGCAGAACCATACAATGCCCCTAAAGCAGTTTCATCAGAAGGATCATAATACACCGCATACCTCGGGTCTTTGGCGGTCTTCATCAGGGTATTCAGATAGCCGGTGAAAATGATATCCGCACGCTGGGTATTAAACTGATACCATGGCGCCTGTGTAGTGGTTGCGCTACTACCGACAAATTTTACAAACGCAGCTTCTCCTGCTTCAAATCCATTCGCCAGCTGCGCCAAAGCTTTTGCCTGTGCCGTAGCGTCCACTTTAACAGTGTGCAGGTAGAACTTGGCTTTCAGGGCATGGGCAAACTTAATCCACATATCCAGATCGCCTTCAAACAGGATATCGTCGTTAGATCCCGGTTGAAACTCGCTGCCATCATCCTTGCCCAGATCTGTGATCGCCTCGTCCAGCAATGTATGCAGACGGCTATAAATAGCCGCCTGATTGTCATATTTCGGCTGGGTATTGTTCAGACCCTGAAAAGCTTCTGTATAAGGTACATCGCCCCAGAAGTCAGTCACCTGACCCAGATCATTCGCCATCAGGATCTTACCTACCGCTGCATAGTGTAGTTGACCAGCTGCCGTAGCAACCGCGATCAGGGTGTCAATATTCGTCATAATAGACCCGTAAAAGCCTGCATACCACATGTTATCCACATCATCAGGAGTGATATTGTAGATATTCGCGCTGGCTGACTGGTTAGCAGCGCCCGTCACCTGTTGCATAAAAATAGACGGGAAACGGGAGGCATCCCCACCCCATGTATAAGCGCTCTGCAAAATAACACCCGGCAACAGGGAAGATGCGGTCGGATTCTTCAGCTGTGACGGGTCATCGTTAATTCCATTATAGAAATAGTCCTTCCGGCAGCTCTGCGAGAGGACCAGCAGGAACAATAAAGGCAGTATATATTTGGTTATCCGTAACATGGTGATTCGTTTTTAAGGGTTAGAATTTAAACTTGAAGTTCAGACCGAAGCTGGCGGTGCCCGGCATATTGAAATAGTCAATACCCTGAGCGTTGGTAGCTCCTGTCAGACTGGTTTCAGGATCTATCCCTTTGTATGGAGTCCATATGATGATGTTACGTGCAAATGCGTTCACATTAATTCCTTTGACAAATCTGGAATCTTTGAATATACCGCCCGGAATGTCATAAGACAGGGTGATCTCACGCAGTTTTACAAAGGAACCATCGTCGATGAAAGTCTCGGTCTGCGCACCAAACCCACCACCATTACCCAGATACCATGCTTCATCCAGTGGTACAGAAGTCGAATTCACCGCACCTCCACCGGGTTTCTCTGCACCACCTTCATTATGCACCACTTCTCCTGACTCGTTCAGGTGTCCCATCACGCCCGGAAATACCTGCATTTTTCCTCTGTCCAGTGTATAGGCAGATGTACCGATTGCCTGCAGGGATCCACGGGTACCATTCCAAAGGTCTCCTTTATGTTTCCAGTCAACCAGAAAATACAGGGAGAAACCTTTGTAAGCGAATGTGTTACCAATACCCATCAGGAATACCGGGTTAGGATTACCTACCCTCGTCTGTACATTGGATACCACCGGATAACCGAAGTCGCCGCTGTTGTCGCTGATCACGATCCGGCCCTGCGCATCACGCTGCCATCCATAAGCGTAAATAATACCTGCCGGCTGACCTGGCAGATGTGCGATTACCGTACCCGTAAATCCATTCACTGTAATCTGATTGATACCGGGAGCCAAAGCCAGTACTTTACTACGGTTCATACTGTAGTTCACAAACATGTCCCATGTAAAGGCATGTCCGGCCAATGGTTTTGCACTCAGGGTCAATTCCAGACCATTATTCCGGATAGACGCTGCGTTCAGGTTCACATACTGGTAACCGGCAGAACCGGCCATCGGAGATCTTACCAGCAGATCAGTACCTTTTGAATGGTAGGCTGTCGCATCCAATCCGATCCTGTTATCAAGGAACTGTAATTGTAAGCCCACTTCATAAGAAACAGTCTTCTCTGGTTTCAGATTAGGATTACCCAGCACATTATTCAGCGAGAAACTACCTTTTCCATCATATGGGAAGGATACACCGGTAGTATATCCGTCAGGATAGGTAGTTGGTACGGAGAAGGATTTTGTCAGGAAAGCACCGGGGTCTTTACCCACTTGTGCGGCTGACAACCTGATCTTACCAAAACTCAGCACTTTTCCATCCTTCAGACCTTCCAGTTCAGTAAAGACAAAGCCAAGGCTGGCAGATGGATAGAAGAAACTGTTGCTTTTAGGTGGTAAGGTAGAAGTCCAGTCATTACGTCCGGTGATTTCCAGAAATAACATGGATTTCAGATCAAGGTTGATATCGAAGTAACCGGAAATCCTTCTGTAGGGAGTAACATAATTATAGGATTTCTGTACGGTGGCATTACTGATGTTGTCATAACCGGGAGAGGTCAGACCATCGCCTTGTACATACAGTTCGTCCATTCTCCGGGAATAAAGGTTATTACCCACCTTTACATCCATTCTGAAATCTTTGGATATCTGTCTGGCCCAGGTAATGATCGCATCTGAGTTAACACTCTTATAGGTGTATCTGTCATCAAATAAACGACCACCATTATAAGCACCTGACTGTATTTCATAGTACTGGTGGCGGTTATCACTATACACGTCCGTACCTATACGGTAAGTTAGTGTGAAGTCTTTGATAAAGTCCCAGTCAAACTGCAAACTACCTATCAGACGGTTTACAGCTGTCGTATAGGGGTTTTTGTTGATAGTCCAGAATGGGTTATCATATATCCCATTACGATAAGAACGCTGCAGACCGTTAGAGAACAAATAAGTACGCGGATCATCTGCATCCAGTCCGCCATTGGAGTTATCAAATGAAATAGGCGTTCTGGTGAGGCCCAGCATAATACCTGAGAGGTTACTACCGTTCTGCGGCATGCTACCATTAGAGACATTAAAATTGATATTGGCAGATGTCCGGATCTTTTCAGAAACCTTCAGATTACCTGCCAGCGCTACTGCTGTACGTTGGTTGTATTGCAGGGGTACTATGGAGTTCTGATAGTTATGAGATACGGACATACGGTAAGTAGCGACGTCTGTACCTCCGGTAAATGACAAGGTATTATTATAGGTCGCTGCTGTACGCCAGAAGTCACCTGTATTATCATAAGGCACAAATTTCACCTTGGCATTCGGATTGGAAGCGCCTACCACATCCCCGTGAATGTCGTATTCATTAGGGACGCCGGTCCAGAACAAAGTGTCTACATTAGAACCCCAGGAATATCTGTTAGTAGAACTGAAAGGCGCAAGTACACCACCGGAACCTTTAACAAACTGTTTCTGGATCTTTGGTAATCTGTTTACCTTATCGAAGGAGATACCGGTACTGAAATCGACTGATATTTTACCAGCTTTTCCCCTTTTAGTAGTAATAATAATAGCACCATTTGCCGCATCTATACCATAGATAGCTGCAGCAGCAGGGCCTTTCAGGACGGAGATACTTTCTATATCATCCGGGTTGATATCTGCTCCACGGTTGGTGTTGGTAGCACCCTGCAGCAGGTTGTTAGCCGCATCGGCGGGGTCGCCGGAATAGTTCTGTGAATTATCCACAGGAATACCGTCAATAACAAACAATGGCTGGTTATTACCAGTCAGTGAGTTGGTACCTCTTAGTTTTACAAAAGTGGCGGCTCCCGGAGTACCACCGGAGCCAATTACCTGCATACCGGCTACTTTACCTGACATAGCTCTCAGCGCGTCACCCTGACTGGCTTTTATGAGGTCATCACCTTTTACATCCTGGACTGCGTATCCGAGCGCTTTTTTCTCACGTTTAATACCCAGACCTGTTACGACTACTTCCTGCAGGTTTCTGTTGTCCTGTGCAAGAGCAACGTCCAGTGTTGAGCCTGAGCCGACGGCTATTTCTTTCAGTGTAAATCCTACACTTCTTATCTGCAGAATGGTATTATTACCATCTACCAGCAGCTTAAAATTCCCATTCTGGTCAGCGGTGGTACCTTTGCTGGTACCTTTTATCTGCACTGTAGCATATGGAATGGGTACGCCGTCGCTTCCTGTTACGCGGCCTGAGACTTCACGCTGTTGCGCATAAAGCCCTGTCATAATACAAAGGAGAAAATACAAACACAGTAAATGTTTTTGCATAACGGTTCTGATTTATTTGTACACCGGGGCGGTGCGGTTAATGAATCACAAGCGAAGAAGGAGATCCATTATGAGCTCTTACGACTAATGCCTATAAGCAAATCCAATCGATATTCTGTTGATTGATTTACAACGGGTTCTACTGCTATAACAAACATAATTGATTAGGGTTCGGGTATTAACAAAAAAAGCGCCCTCCCCTAAGGATTGAGGAAGGCGCCATTATCAATTCTAAATCTTGTACAGAGCAGTCTAAACGGGTTATTTCTTATCCCAGAACAATTTGTTAGCGTAAGTGTCGGCGCCGATTGACTTAGCGGCAGCCTCATAATTGATCTTGTTCAGGTTCTGCTCACTGGCAGGGTAAGTCAGTCTTACCGGAATGTTGGCATAGGTCATACCTGTCGGAACATTGAAAACCGGGAAATCCAGTCTTCTCCATTCTGTCCATGCATCATATCCTCTGTTATAGAGCGCGATATATTTCTGTGTACCTATTTTCTGCTGCCATGTACCGGTAGCAGTTGCATAAGCTACTGATGCCTGTGCCAGATAGGTATTTGCCTGTTCGGTAGTACCACCCCAATAAACGATGGAAGCTGTTACACCTTTATTGTAGTGATCTGCCGCAGTACCTGTTACTGTCAGACCGCCACGCGCAGCAGCCTCGGCCAGTGCAAATTCTACTTCTGAATAATCAATCAGCAACGCCTCGAAATCAGCAGCTGTAACTTTTGCGCTGATGTGAGATGTTGTTTCATAGTCTGCACCGGAACCATAGGTACCACCTACATACTGACCGCCAACAGCCGTGAAATAGAACGGACGTCTTGGGTCACTCACTGAATTCATCAGGTTTACTAATGTATTCGCAGGTACATAGTCAGCACGATTGCTCTGTACCAGATCCACCCAGATCGGGTTAGTGTTTGGTTGAGCAGGCAGATATTTCAGACGGAAGTTATCTTCATTGGAAGCAATTACGTTACCAGCAGCTTCGTTAATAGCCGTAGTTGCAGCAGCAGCAGTTGTTGCATCGTCCAGCGCAACCAGACCCAATTTAAGACGCAGGGAGTTTGCAAATTTTATCCATTGTGCAACACTACCTGCATATACCAGATCCTGACTGCCAAAGCTGCCATGTGTCGTTTTCAGACCATCAACATCTTTTTTCAGGCGGGCCAGCAGATCTGCATATACAGTTTTCTGCAAATCATAGGAAGGAGACAGATTTTCTGTAGTTAATGCGCTTGTATATGGTATATCACCAAAAGCTGTTACCAGCACGGAGTAAGAGTATACCTGCGCAATATCAATGATCAACAGTTTATTTTGCTTAACAACTGCCTGATCGTCGGACAAAGGAGCCACACCTTCAATCAGGATCTTTGCCTGCTCCAGATCTTTCAGTACATCGCGGTACATAGAATGCCAGAAAAACTGCGGAACGTTACGTGCAGCCAGATCGTAGCGGCTTTCATCCAGATAAGTTACCTGAGACTGCTGCTGCGCCAATAATCTGAATACGTTCAGGTTTACGTTGTTTGATGTCATCAGATCAAACAGGTTTTTCTCTGCGGAAGTAAATACCATCTCACCAGGCACATCCAGCGCCTTCTTCGGGTCGCTATTAAGGCTGTCCAGTTTAGCACAGGACGAAGCCATTAACAGCGCTGACATATATACAAATATCTTTTTCATGTTGCTTTTTTCGTTTTTTTTAGAAGCGGAATCTCACGTTAAAACCAAAGTTGCGATAAGTAGGATAAACACCACTCTGGTAACCCTGAATGTTACCTGCTGCCAGGTTTTCTTCAGGATCAGCATAAGGAACATTTTTGTGGATGATCCACAGGTTACGTCCCAGTAAGCTCAGATCGATACCCTTAAATACTTTCAGGTTATTCACGAGGCTTCCTGGCAGGGAATAGGTCAGATTCACCTCACGCAGTTTCACATAACCTGCATCATAGATGAACTCTTTGTTTGGATAACCATTCACACCCAGACCGCGGGTACCGCTCACGCGCACACGCTGCGTATTAGGTTTACCATCACTGGTTACACCTTCGAAGATGATACCGCCACCCTGTGCAACATCGTCTCTGATATTTTTACCCTGATCGTTCAGTCTTACGCTTTCTTCGTAGATACCGGTTGACTGTCCGTAAGCCTGATCAAGGGAGTAAGTGTCACCGCCTTTCTTGATATCGATCAGGAAGGAGAGTGCCACACCTTTATAACGAACGGTGTTGGTAACACCACCAATCCATTTTGGTGTATAGTTACCGATCACTTCATTCGCTGTTGTTGTCGTTTTATAGTAACCTGGCAAAACAGCCTGGCCTTCCTGGTCTTCAACTACACGTTGACCAGTAGCTTTGTCGTAGATAAAGTCTTTACCACGGATCACACCATATGCCTGACCAGCAGCGTGACCGATCGTCACATTGCTCTGCAGGGCACCTAACTGGATAAAGTCAAGTCCTTCCGGCAGATCCAGTACTTTACTTCTGTTCATAGACCAGTTTGCGTTTACAGTCCATGAGAAGTTTTTGATTCTAACCGGTGTTACACCCAGACTTACTTCCACACCTCTGTTACGGATAGTACCAGCATTGATAAACATCTGATCGTAACCAGTAGCTCTTGAAATAGGCAATCTCAGGATCTGGTCAACAGATTTAGAAGCATAGTAAGTCAGATCCAAGGTCAGGATGTTGTCGAATAATGCGAGTTCAACACCTGTTTCGAATGATTTCGTACGCTCTGGTTTCAGGTCCGGGTTTCTCTTTATAGCAGGTACAGAGAAAATAGGTGTGCTACCAAAACCACTTGGTTTATCATATGGGTCATACAACGCCTGTGCAGGAGCACTATTACCTACCTCAGCGTAGTTGATACGAGCTTTACCATAGTTCAGCCATTTAGCTTTTACTACTTCAGAGAAGGTAAAGCCTAATGAAGCAGCCGGATAGTAGTAGGAATTGTTGTTGGCCGGCAGTGTGGATGATTCATCGCGACGACCTGCCAGATCCAGGAATAACATGTTTTTATAACCGATCGTTGCACTTGCAAACAAACCGTTCACCTGCATCAGACTATCTGCTTCTTCAGGAGCAAGCATCGGGTTTACAGAGTTTGACAGAGAGTACAGGTGAGGTACAACCAGACCACCATTAGTGGAAGCGCGGAGGTACTTAGCATGTGTACGTCTGATGTTGCCACCTACTAAACCGGTTAATTTGAAATCTGTGCTCAACTGTTTGTCAATGTTCAGCATCAGATCATAGTTGTTCTCTATGAAAGAACCATCATATCTTGAATAAGAAGAAGGATTTTTACTACCCACAGCATTACGCTCTTCCTGCCACTGATTGTAAGTATCCATGCTTGTTCTGCCTAAAACAGACAGCCAGCTGTTGATCTGATAATTCAATGTAACGTTACCAAAGTAGCGGATACGACCATCCTGTTCGAAGTTCTCGTATCTCATGAAGTAGAAGTTATCAGTGTAGGTCGGAATCGGATTGGTAGGGCTTGTCAGGTTCCATGACTTGTTCAGTTTATCTCTGAAGTAGTCATCCTTCTGATCCTTCATGTCTATGTTCATCTGCCACCACTGACGGAAAGCCTGGTTCACGTTATATTCGTCATAACCAGTACCATAACGGCCTTTACCATCAATTTTAGACATATTCACATTTGCACTCGCAGTTAATCTGTCTGTGAGTTTATAGGATGCTCCGAAGTTCAACATGTCTTTTACAAGACGCGCGTTCGGGATCATACCGTTTTCAACTGTTTTGGTGTATCCCAGTTTGAAATTTCCTTTATCGTTACCACCGTCAACAGCTACGCTATTGTTGGTAGTCAGTGTGTTTTTGTAGAAGTAAGATGGATCGTGCTCACCAGCTACCCAAGGTCTTGCTTTTTTGTAATAAGGAGATCTTGGATCGAGTGACTGATAGTTAAACACCATCAGGTTCGGATCAAATTTAGCACCGAAAGAAGCATCTTCTTTCATTGGTACTGTGAGGTCACGTGTACCATCGCCATCGATATCTGCATACCAGAAATGGCCATCAGGAGACTGGTAAGTATTATCCTCAACATCATAATAACCAGCACCGTATTGTTTCTGATATTTAGGGAACGTGCTCTTATCCATTGTACCTACAGTCAGACCAGTATTTACAGTTACGTTCATACCTGATCTGCCTTTTTTGGTGGTGATCATGATCACACCGTTAGCAGCACGTGAACCGTATAACGCAGCAGCAGCAGCGCCCTTCAGCACACTTACAGAAGCTACGTCATCAGCGTTAATATCGGAAGCAGCGTTACCGTAGTCGAAACCACCACGACCAGTAGTCTGGTCAGGCGTATTGGCTACAGAGTTATCAACAGGTACTCCATCTATTACGAATAAAGCCTGATTAGAATTCTGGAATGATTTGTTACCACGCAATACGATGTTGGTAGAACCACCCATGGTGCTGTTCCTTCTTACTTCCAGACCGGATACTTTACCGGACAGAGAGTTTACAACGTTCGGATCACGTGTTCTGTTCAGTTCTTCTGCCTGAACAGTCTGAGCGGAGTAAGCCAGCTCATTCTTTTTTCTGGTAATACCAAGGGCTGTAACTACAACCTCCTGTAGGTTTTTATCCTCCTCTTTCAATTGTACTGTAAATGCAGAAGATGCACCTACTGTATAATCAGTTGTTGCATAACCAACACTTCTGATCACCAGCACAGGGTTTGCTCCTGTAACAGCTAATTTGAAATTTCCTTGTTGATCTGATGTGGTTCCGCTTGTTGTCCCTTTAATTTGTACGGTTGCAAAAGGTATAGGCGACCCGTCTGCACCGGTGACCTTACCCGTAATCTGACGCTGTTGTGCATACGTCAGGGTTACACTCACCATGAGCATGGTGAAAAAGAGTAACGCTCTTTTCTTCATATACGATTTAGATTTAGTTGACAATAAAAATTTTAACGGGTTCCCTTTGTTTGCCGGTATCAGGCACGGCAATGTTGCAAAAACCTTTTATTAGGATTTAAACCACAGTTTGTTTACCAATAAGTTTGTTGTTGAAATTTAAAGTGTTGTTGAATCTTAAAGAACCATCCGGGATGAAGGCGGCAAGACCCTGGATGGTTGTTTGTTTGCGTGAAGCGGAATTCATCCTACCCATGCCGTTAACGGAAATATTACTATACCGTCGGGAACAGGTTGACATAATTGCATTACTAGCTATAGCAGCACAGGATAAAGAGATTCCGGCCTCTTTCATATTACGATTTAGATTTTGGTTGAGGACCACAATTTAGAGTTTTTTTCTCTCCGCACCAAGAAAAATTTAACCTTTTTTTAAGAGAGAGGAAAATTCACATATATACACAGATATTTTTCAGCGACATATGAAGGAAAATTTAACATTGATATTTGTCTATTTTATCGCTAGAATAAGTGTTGAAATTGGCATTGTAACACGCTTTCACTGTTCCCTTTTACTTCATCCCACCCACTTCCGGTACTACTTACTTTTCCATATATAGTTAATTCATATCTGAGCCAGAAAGTAAGTCCGGAAGCCGATTTCCACCTGATACGCGTCTGCAATTGATGCCCCTCTCCTGTTAAGCGTGACAACGCATATTCATATAACATACCTGATGTAATCGTGTATAAACTTGTATTACTTCCATCTGCTATAAAGCGCGTATAACGTATATATAACTGTAAGGGCCGTTGCTTCAGCTGATACAACATTTCATGAAACAACAGAAACCCCTGTTGGGTATTTTCTTCTTTTACATATTGACTTAACTCCACTCTCGTCTTCATTGTAAGATGTGTTGTTGACTGTACACGTGATTGTATACGCCAGACATTCTTTTTCACACTTACCAGCGGTGGTAAAAAGCGATCTGTTCCTTCTCCGTTTTCCTGTTTGATCAGACAACTATATCGCACAAACAGTTCCGTTTGTTTATCCGGTGCATATGTCAGGGCAATCAGCAAATCCCTGCCCCTGCCGGGTGCTGCTGCCCTGTATTGTAACCACGGAAAAATAAAATGATCTGCATAAGCGTTCAGTTTCACATGCGAACTTACCTTCATGCTAATGCCTGTATATAATCCTTTTTCATTAACAGGCTTATAAAACTCACCCCATGCATCTGCATAAAAAGCATGATATGCCTTGTCATAATTGCGATACATCAATACGAGATCAACATCATTAGTAGCTGTTAGTAACAGTCCGTTGATGAGGGCAGTTTTACCGTTATTACTCATCGCGGCTTCGCCGAAAAAATGCATATTCTTCCAGGTCACTTCATAATCTGTGCTAAAGCCTGTAAGGCGCTTACCCTCAAATCCAAATAACTGATAGGGTGCCTTTCCTTTTTGTACCGGTGCAGATAAATGATGCTGTATAAAATTAAATCCCAGCTTGCGGTTACTCCCTTCTATTGTCACATTACCTCCTACACTTAATTGCGCCAGCGAGTTTCTTCCGGCCACTTCCGTCAATGTACGATGGTAACCACTATTTGCAGTAACATTACCATCCATTAAACGATAGGATATAAATGTTGTTGTCGCCCATTTCCCCTGTGCTATGGTTATACCTGCTCCTCTGAAAAAGTTATATTCTCCTGCAGAAGCGTACGGCTTCAGCAATTCCCCTTCTCTTTTCACCTGCATAACAGTGGCTCCTTTACCAAATGCCAGTGATTGCCAGTTCAGTAATCCCTGCCCCATATTCACTGTAAAATCTCCCAATGCCAGAGATTTTATCCACTTATATTGTCTCACAAATAAATGCAGACTATAAAAATCAAAACCCTGCTGCTGCGCACCTTTAAAAAACGCTTCGCCTGCATCCTTTTCCATGACCGCTCCCCAGCTGATGTAATGCGTAAGGTTATACCGGTATCGCAACAGTAATTTATCCGGACTACCCAGATAATGAGCGGTTGTTGTATCTGTACTTATATAACCCTTGCTTTTTTCGAGTTGCCGGCCATACCTGTACAACAGTGTATGTTCTCCTTTTTTCACATAATCTTTCCAGTCATAATGTGCTTCCAGATCTTTTCCCACCTGCACATAAGGCAATAATCTATTGATCAATTGTGCATCAAAACCGGGCACTGCCTGCAATTCATAGATGCTGATAAAATCTCCCAATTGCTGCCGGTATCGCAACAATTGCTGTATTTGTATTGGAGACAGTATATGCAACGATTTCAACACAGACACACTATTTGTGTTCAAATTGATTTTATGCCTTGTATAAGCCTGTAATTGCTGCCAATGCATATCATCTTCAGGCACCTGATCAGTATGTGACGTATAATCCTCTAACTGACTTTCTTCAGCAGCTGTTAATTCAGGTATTGTCTGTGCATAAGTATAAATATGTATTAACAGCGCTGCCATGAATGTTACGGTTTTCAATATCATATGGTGGTGTATTTAACAACTGTGTGAATAAGTATAGATGTATTTTAATAATATCGACATAAGTATTACAGCGTTCAACATCATATCACGATATATTTAACAATGCTGGAATAAGTATAGATGCATTTTAATAATACCGACATAGGTATTATAGCCTTCAATATCGCATGGCGGTGTATTTAACAACGGTGTGAATAAGTATAGATGTATTTTAATAATACCGACATAGGTATTACAGCCTTCAACATCATATCACGATATATTTAACAATGGTAGCCTTCATTATCACATGGCAGTGTATTTAACAATGGTGTGAATAAGTATAGATGTATTTTAATAATACCGACATAGGTATTATAGCCTTCAATATTCACATGGCAGTGTGTTTAACAATGGTGTGAATAAGTACAAGATGTACTTTAATAATACCAATATAGGTATTACAGCCTTCAACATCATATCACGGTATATTTAACAATGGTGATTAACGCAGACACCAAATTCCTTTTACCAGTCAACATGATACCAACAACGCTTACACATTGCCAGCATCACATTGACTAATAAAACATGACACAGCTATATCAACAGTCTCTTCAAGAAAACTGCAATTCTCCAAAAAAGATTTACACAAACACAAGCCCTTGCCTGCAACAAATTAAATGATCAACTTATCAACAAAACAAAACACTCCTTAATGCTTCTTCAGCTCCCACACCAGCGCCGCTGAAGGTGTTATCCCCAATTGCGGATGATAATTTGCAGAGAGCAATACAAATAACTGCTGTAAGGTAAATCCGATAGCGGCTGTATTCAACTGCGGATCCGTACATATACCTAATTGCAGCGACAGGACTTTTAACATACGATATTCACACATGACTTTAGTCAGCAGGGCTGCTGCTGTTTCCTTCACGACTGCCACACTTAATAAAAATGCTGCTGAAATTTCATATCCCATACCTGCACTATATATCGCAGGTATCGTTTCATTATCCAGCCGCCGGAGTGTATTACCTGTCGGATTAAATACATGCATCCCCACATGCAATCCGGGAGTAAGATGGATCAGACATCCCAGTTCTCCCACAATTGTATGCACACTGAAATAACCGGGTATTGTTTTCGACAGATAATCCATCTGCATACCTATGCTACAGCGTTCTCCCAACTGTCTGCCATAGGCAAATCCGATTGATTGCTGCCGGAAACCGGAGAACCCGCTTTGTGCAAGATGTAATCCGAATCCGCCCTGATTAACTGGCAATGCGAACATGACATGATGCTGCTGAATAGCTGACAACATAAAGCGTCTTTCTGTGTGTACACCTGCTGTTACAGCTGGTATATACGCCAATGCAGCCTGATTCTGCAATGCTGTTAAAAGCTGGTGATAATTACGGCTGTAAGTGCCGGCAAAAGGCTGTTTATCGACAGACAGCCAGATTAATTGTGCACAGATGACAGCAGAGCACAATGTGCAAACAATGGTAGCAATGATCTTTTTCATTTGCATTTAATGGTAGTGGATTAGTTGGTTTTTCAAAAAAAGTCGTGGTAATTCAGGTCAACATGTTAACAAACAAAAATCTCCTCACTTGCGTGAGGAGACAATATTAGGAAAATAAATCTTTACTAAAAAAATGAGATCAGATTGATCAGAACAATCCATGCAACTGAGAATCTATTTTAGAAATGATCTCACCAAGATCTTCTTCGCTTTCAGGGAATTTATTCTTGTCGATATCGATGATCAGCAAAGGACCTTCAGCGTATTTTTCAATCCAGTTATTGTAAAATTCATTCAGTCTTTTCAGATAATCGAGACGAATATTTTCTTCATACTCCCTTCCTCTTTTCTGTATCTGCGCTACCAGTGTTGGTACAGATGCACGCAGGTAGATCAGCAGGTCCGGAGGTTTCACCATTGACTTTACTGTTTCGAAGAAACTGAAGTAGTTGTCAAAATCCCGTTTTGTCATCAGGCCCATTTCATACAGATTCGGCGCAAAAATATGCGCATCTTCGTATATGGTACGGTCCTGAATCACGATCTGATTGCCTTTTTCTATTTCCAGCAATTGCCTCAGACGGCCATGCAGGAAGTAAATCTGCAGATTGAATGACCAGCGGGGCATATCCTCGTAAAAGTCGTTCAGATATGGATTGTGTTCAACATCTTCGAACTGGGGAGCCCATTTATAGTGTCGTGCGAGCAGTTCAGTAAGTGTGGTTTTTCCTGCGCCAATATTACCGGCGATAGCTATATGTTTGATCTTGTTTTGTTTTGTCATGATGAATCAGGGGTCACTAATCATTTCGTTTGCAGCCTGTTAGTGGCAACAAGCGATCAGTTGACGATCTAAAATTTACAAATTATTTGATTATCAATTGAAAAAACTTGCTGCCGCTAAAGGAAACAAAGAATTATTAATAGTAGTGAATACCTATGAGTTTTCTCGCTTGTTGCAAAGTCTGTGCCGCACTTTCCCTTGCTTTTTCTGCACCTTCTTTCATAATCCGGTTCAGGTAAGTCTGGTCATTCTGCAATGCGAGTGCTTTTTCCCTGATAGGTGCAATGAAACTGACCATATCATCACCCAGCTGTTTTTTCATATCACCATAACGGATAGACTGGTTATCATACAAATCCTTAAAGTGTTTGATCACTTCAGGAGTAGATACCTGCTCCATCAGCAGGAACAGATTTGCAATGCTATCCGGCATAGGTGCGCCTGATTCAGCAGGTCCGCTGTCAGTCTTTGCTTTGTTGAGTTTTTTACGGATCAGTTCATCACTGTCAGACAAATACAAAGTAGCCATCTGATTTTCACTTTTACTCATTTTACCCGCACCGTCAAGGCTTGGCACTTTTACCAGATTATCTCCGAAATTGAATGCTACCGGCTCAGGGAACAAATCACCGTAACGTTTATTGAAACGCTGTGCATAGTTACGCGCCATTTCCAGATGCTGTTCCTGATCTTTACCTACCGGTACTTTTACCGCGCGATGGATCAGAATATCTGCACTCATCAGCACAGGATAAGTCAGCAGTCCCGCGTTTACGTTCTCAGGTTGCAGACGTACTTTATCTTTAAAAGTGGGTACTTTTTCCAGTTCGCCCTTGTATGCCATCATATTCAGCAACAGGTACAATTCAGCAATCTCCGGTACGTCACTCTGTACGTACAGGGCCACTTTTTCAGGATCAAGACCAGAAGCGATATTTTCTGCCAGCACCCGGAATACGTTGGAGCGCAGGTCTTTAGGATCAGGATGCGTAGTGAGAGAATGCCAGTCAGCTACAAAAAAATAACAGTTAAAAGTTTCCTGCATCCTGATGTAGTTACGGATAGCTCCGAAATAATTGCCTAGATGTAAATAACCGGTAGAGCGGATTCCGCTTACCACTATTTCTTTTGATGTAGCCATAATGGGGTGCAAAATAAGGAATTTGCCAATTATGGACTATCGACTATTTAAGGTAACTTTAACGCGGACCCTGTCCGATAATTATTATTTTTTCATTTAATTTGATTTATGGAAGTGAATGAGATGCTGGTACAGCAACTGGCAGACCTTGCAAGGCTTGAGTTCAGCGAACAGGAAAAGACTGAAATTAAAGGAGATCTGCAACGCATGATCACCTTTGTAGAAAAACTGAACGAGCTGGATACCACTAACGTAAAACCATTATTACACATGACTGCAGACAGGAACGTGCTGAGAGATGACGTGGTAGTTCCTTCCATAACCCGGGAAGAAGGCTTACAGAATGCGCCTGCTGCTAACGATCAGTACTTCAAAGTACCGAAAGTTATCAAGAAGTAGAATCAACTTTCAACGCTATAAATCTATGCACCCAAGTTCCGTCATCCATTTAGAAAACATCCGTAAGAGCTATTTCATTGGAAAAAATGAACTGCCTGTACTGAAAGGAATCAATCTGGACATTTTAAAAAATGAGTACGTAGCGCTGATGGGGCCTTCCGGTTCCGGCAAATCCACGCTGATGAATATGCTCGGCTGTCTTGACAGTCCGACAAGTGGTAAATACGTATTAAGCGGTCACGATGTGAGCCAGATGGAGGACGATGCATTGGCAAGGGTGCGTAATAAAGAAATAGGCTTTGTATTTCAGCAGTTTAACCTGATGCCACGTCTCAGTGCACTGGAAAATGTAGCCGTACCATTGATCTACGCCGGTATCAACAAGAAAGACCGGGAAGACAAAGCCCGTTTTATGTTGGAAAAAGTAGGTCTCGGACAACGTTACAAGCATAGACCAAATGAGTTATCCGGTGGTCAGTGTCAGCGTGTGGCCATTGCCCGCGCCCTCGTGAATGATCCTTCCCTCATACTCGCCGATGAACCTACGGGTAACCTCGATACCAAAACTTCCATCGAAATCATGGATATCTTCGGTAGTATCCATGCCTCCGGTAATACGGTTGTGCTGGTCACCCACGAAGAAGATATTGCCGCCCATGCCCGCCGAGTAGTACGTCTGCGTGACGGATTGATAGAATCTGACAGACTGAATGCGGAAATCCTCGCGGAAGCGGTGAAATAATAAAAAAATCAGGAATCAGGAATTGAAATTCAGGAACTTCATGGGCTGATTACAGGCATTGTGTTTTAATGTCTGCTGATGGCTGACCAATTCCTGATTCGTAATTGTTATTCCTGATTATTAATTCTTCCTCATGTCTTTCAAGATCTACACCAAAACAGGTGACAAGGGCAAAACAGCTCTGATCGGCGGCACCAAAGTACCTAAAAGCGATCTTCGTATTGACGCCTACGGCACCGTAGACGAGCTTAATTCCTATATCGGGCTGGTCAGTGACTATCTGACAGCTTATCCTGATACAATCAGCCTGTTAAGGGAAATACAGGACCGTCTGTTTACGATCGGATCCTCCCTTGCCTGCGATCCTGAAAAGGATACAAAAATGCGGATTCCTGATCTCCATGCCGGAGATATCACTTTGTTGGAACACAGCATTGACAAAATGAACGAGGTATTACCGGAAATGAAGTCATTCATTATTCCCGGTGGCCACGTAGCGGTATCTACCTGCCATGTGGCCCGTTGCGTGTGCAGAAGGGCAGAACGCCTCTGTGTGGGATTGCAGGAACAGCAGCAGTTCATAGAACCGCTGGTGCTGCAATATATAAACCGCCTGAGCGACTATCTCTTTGTATTGGCCCGTTGGGTTGGTCATACCTTCCAAGTGGCAGAAATACCCTGGAAACCCCGGATCTGAGCCTTGTATTTATTTCTGTATCGTAGACGCAAGGATCTCCCCTACGATTCCTCCGTCTTTCATGACCAGCTGTCTGTCGCTCATTGGCGCCAGTTCTTCGTTATGTGTCACAATAATAAAGGTCTGCTGGAATTTATCTCTCAATTCTATAAATAGCTGGTGCAGTTCTCTTGCATTTTTAGAGTCCAGATTACCAGTCGGTTCGTCTGCCATGACTATGTCCGGCTGATTGATCAGTGCACGGGCTACGGCCACACGCTGCTGTTCCCCTCCTGATAATTGATTGGGTTTATGCTCCAGTCTGCCAGATAATCCCAGTGTCTCCAGCAGGTATACGGCTCTTTCCTTCACAGCTGCTTTACGGGTACCTGCAATATAAGCGGGTATACATACGTTTTCCAGGGCAGTAAACTCCGGTAAAAGGTGATGAAACTGGAAAATGAAGCCCATGTGCCTATTCCTGAAATCAGCCAGTGCATTCCCCTTTAAAAGGCCAAGATTGGTATCATTCAACCATACTTCTCCTGAAGTGGGTGTATCCAGTGTACCGAGTATGTGTAACAGGGTACTTTTCCCGGCGCCTGAAGAGCCTACGATAGTAACGATCTCTCCTTTCGATACGGAAACACTTACACCTTTCAGCACGTGTAAGTTGGAATAATTTTTGGTAAGATTGCGTGCGGTTAGCATACTCAAAGAAAAGTAAAATAACCTTTAAAATAGTAATAGTTGTTTATTTCAAATTAAATAATACTTTTGCGAAAATTCAGAAAGTAAAAATTTCGATAACATGTACTGGACCTTAGAATTAGCTTCATACCTGGAGGATGCTCCATGGCCAGCTACGAAAGACGAATTGATAGATTACGCCATCCGCTCCGGTGCACCGATTGAAGTGATTGAGAACTTGCAGGAACTGGAAGACGAAGGGGAAATTTATGAAGGCATAGAGGATATATGGTCTGATTATCCGTCGCAAGACGACTTTTTCTTCAACGAAGATGAGTATTAGACGGAATATTTTCCATTATTGTTGCCTCAGCAATTCGCCTATGCTTAAAAAACTTAGCCGTTCCTTCTAGTCAAGGGGAGCGGCTTTTTTGTACCCCGGTCAGCAAACCAACCCTGACCGGCGGATACTGAGCCGGGTAAACCGGCGTAATTTCAGATGCCTATACTTAAAAAGAATAGCCTGGTCTGATAAGGGGATGCTTTGTCCCTGTCTGTTTCTATCACATTTATAATGCATTCCCTGTTACCGGATAAGTTCCGGTATTGTTTACGTATTGTCTTATCTATACTCATCTTACGCTAATGCTACGTAAAAAACGTAGCATTAGCGTAAGATGAGTATAGTATAACTATATTCAAGCCATACATCAGCGACCATATTTTCCATCCGGAATCCATGTTGCGGCTAACAATGACCTTACCTGTCAGTTGATGTTCCCGATGAGGTACAGACACATCCGGACAATAAAAAAACGCCGCAAAAAAGGTTTATTTCATCCTTTTTTACGGCGTTCAATATGTTAATACGACGATTATTTTTCCATCTGCTCAATGATCGCAGCAGAAACACCGGTAAATGAGAAACCGCCATCATGGAACAGATTCTGCATAGTTACCATTCTGGTCATATCAGAGAACATTACCACACAGTAATCAGCGCACTGTTGTGCGGTAGCATTACCCAGCGGGCTGATTTTCTCAGCATATTCCATGAAACCATCAAAACCTTTCACGCCACCACCTGCAGTAGTTTTGGTTGGAGACTGTGAAATGGTGTTTACACGTACTTTCTTCTTGATACCATAGTGGTAACCGAAGCTACGCGCTACTGATTCCAGCATAGATTTAGCATCTGCCATTTCGCTGTAATCAGGGAATACTCTCTGTGCAGCGATGTAGCTCAGCGCTACTACGGAAGCCCAGTCATTCAATGCATCCAGCTGATATGCAGTCTGCAGCACACGATGCAGGGACATAGCGGAGATATCGAATGTTTTATGAGAGAAGTCATAATCCAGGTCGGTGTAAGATCTGCCCTTACGCATGTTGATACTCATACCCACAGAGTGCAGTACGAAATCAATTTTGCCGCCAAAATGCTCCATGGATTTAGTGAAAAGGTTTTTCAGATCATCCATATTGGTAACATCAGCGGGTATAACAGGAGCATTACACTGTTCAGCCAGTTTGTTGATCTCTCCCATGCGTAACGCTATAGGAGCATTGGTAAGCACTACTTCGGCGCCTTCTTCCACACAACGTAATGCTGTGCTCCAGGCCATAGACTTCTCGTCCAATGCACCAAATATGATACCTTTCTTTCCTTTTAATAAGTTATGAGCCATTGGGTTCAATAATTAATTTCGGCAAAAATAGCTGTTATAGTTGAAAAAAAAAGATTAATTGAAAAGCAGTCAGCGGTTTAGCTATTTTACCAACTCTCTTGCATTCTCAAGTGCCGCGGCTGTCGGTTTTTCACCGCTCAGCATCTGTGCGATCTTATTAATACGTTCTTCTCTTGTGAGCAGGCGTACGTTCGTGGTGATCTTACCGTCACGTGCATCTTTAAATACGAAATAGTGTGCATCTGCTTTACCTGCGATCTGCGGTTGATGTGTAATACAGATGATCTGGTGACCACGGGCCATATCTTCCATAATAAAGCTGACCTGTCTGGCAGCCTCTCCGGAGATACCTGTATCGATTTCATCAAATATCAGCGTTGGTAATGCCACAGAGCGGGCTACCAGAGATTTGATACACAGCATCAGCCTACTCAGCTCACCACCTGAAGCCACCTTTCTGATAGGAGCGAACTGTCCGCTTTTATTGGCGTCAAACAGGAATTCGATCGTGTCCTGGCCATAAGGATTCAGTGCTCCCGGTGTGATTGCAGCTTTCAGACGGGCATTTGGCATACCTACCTGTGCCAGCAGTGCATTCACCTTTTTCTCAAACGGTTCAGCCGCTTTGACACGTGCAGCCGTAATGGTTTCCGCCAGTTTTTGCAGGGCTGCCTGAAGGGTCGCAATTTCCGCTTCCAGTCCGGCCAGTTTTTCATCGAGGTTTAGCACTCCCTCGACACTTTGGGTGAGCTTTTCCTGAATGACCAGCAATTCCGCTGTGTTTTGCACACCGTGTTTTTTCAACAGCTTATACCCTAAAGACACACGTTCATTCACCTGTTCTATACGGGCGCCATCAAACTGTACCTGATCATTCATATGACCGATCTCTGAGGAGATATCCTGCAGGTCTACATATACAGACTGTAATCGCTGTGCTACCGCAGGCGCATCTTTGTGATAAGACGCAAGGCCCTGTACGGAAGACTGGATCTGCTTCAGCTGTTGTAAGATAGGTTGTTCGTCTTCGTTCAGCTGGAAATAAACACGGCTGAGTGTATTACGGATCTCCTCTGCATGGCTCAGCACCTTCAGTTCTGCATCCAGATCTTCGATCTCATTAGGTGCAAATGAAGCGTCGCTCAGTTCATCCAGCAGGAATTTGTTGTAATCGAGTTCTTTGTTGGCATTGTCGCGCTGGTCCTGCAACTGTTTCAGCTGGCGCTGTATCTGTGAGTAGCGCTGATACTGCTGCTGATATTGCTGCATAACTGCCGGCTGATTGACCAGAGCATCAAGGACTTCCCGCTGAAAATCAGACTTTTCCAGTTCGAGGGTGTCGAACTGCTGATGCAGGTCCACCAGATACTGGCTTAATTCGGTCAGTTGGCCCAGATTGACAGGCGTATCATTGACAAAAGCACGGGACTTGCCGGCGGCGCTGATCTCCCTGCGGATGATCAGCTGGTCTTCCATATCAAGCTCGTGTTCCTGAAAAAAGGCAGCCACCTGAGATTTCCTGACTTTGAAAATCCCCTCAATCACACACTTAGATCCCTTATCCAGTAGCATTCCCGGATCAGCCCTCTCTCCCAGTATTAATGACAATGCCCCCAGTACAATAGATTTACCGGCGCCTGTTTCCCCTGTAATAACATTCAGGTTGCCGGAGAAATCCACTTCCAGGTGATCAATGATCGCGTAGTTCTTGATAGTTAATTTCTGTAGCATAAGGAGTATTGGAAATACGAATATATCACATTGGATTATTCCGCAAATTAATACTTGTACTACGAAGTGTATCTGCGTAGTGACGGCCTCAAGCGCCGTTCAATCGTTGTATTCCGGCCTTGGCTCTTTGATCGAGTGAGTTTTTATAGTCGTGCCCTTTCATGTCCAGACAGGCCTGATAACATTGCCGCGCTCTGGTTTTGTCATTGCGCTTTTCATAAATATATCCCATTTGCAGGGAAGCTCTTGCGGCAAAATGTTCGGTTCTGTTGGCACCCGCTTTCACTGTAGCTTCATACATGGTAATCGCATTATCATCCTGCCCCATTTCATCGTAGATACGGCCAAGACGGTATGCATATTCCAGTTTTTCTTCCATTATCGGAAAATCAGCCGGTTTCTTCGTCTGCAACAATTTCAGTGCCTCCGGGAAGAAACCGCCATCGCTCAGCAAACGGGCCTTCAATAAAAGCTGATTAGGCCATCTCCCACTCTTTGCGTCTTTCAGCGCCTGTTTATCAGCATCTGTCTCCGTATTCCCTCTCGTCAGGATCTGGCTGCGGTATTTATTAGCTGCATCCATATTCCCCCTTAAGTAATAATACCAGCTCAGACGCTGTAATCCTTCCTTAAGGTAGAACTTCCCTTTGAACCGGTCAATGAATTTTTGCAGATAAACATTCGCATCTTCATCCTGCCGGCACAGTTTCAGTTGCCCTAATACATAATAAACATATGGGATCTCTTCATACTGCGCATTATCATTCCGTTCTGTCAGCACCTTAATTCCCAGCGAGGCTTTCTGATTGTTCATGGCAATATTAGCCACCATCAGGGCGAAAAGGTAGTTATTTTTTGTATCCAGCTGATGTTTCTGGAGAAATGCCCATACATCTTCCGGCTTGTTTTCCACAAAAAGCTTCAGATAACAGTAATAATAGCAGGCCTCTTCCTTAAACAGGCGGGCCACTTCTGTATTACTGTCAATCACCTGCTGTACCATCTGCATCCCTTCTTTGATCGTGCCTTTCATACCAAGGGTATTAGAAAGCCAGCGATACCCTTCGGGAATGGTACCGAATACGGTCTGCATAGATCCCAGCAACATATTATTAGGCAAAAATTGCGGAAACTTCTTCTGGTTCTCTTTTAACAGCTGATAGGCTTTCCTGATTTCCCATACCGCATCCCAGCGTTCGTTGAATTTTAGTCTCACCATTCCCCATTGGAAACGGATCGCTGCCTGCGTATACAGATAATAAGGTGAATTGGCCGGTCCCTCTTCCATCCATGCCACACGTTCAGCTTTCAGAGATTTCTTCTGCGCATACTCTGTCGGATCTTCATTAAAGAAGAGGGTGAAAAAATCCGCATAATTTTCGAGGAAATAAGGAATGAGGTTATCCGGATGGGCTTTCTTTTCTTCTGCCAGGAGGGCGGCTCCGGCATCGAGACGCAATTGCATGATCGCATCATAAGCCTGCTGACAACGGGTGTTAAAGTCATAGACTTTCTGACGCCCTGATACAGAAATAGTAATATTCAACAATAACCCCAGCAGGAAAAATATGCGCATGGACAAAAATATATCTGATTAATAACTCCGGGCCTATCTACCAAATTCCAAACCAAATTTTCAATTTCTGCCTGCCGGAATGTAAAAGTCCCGGCATAGGAGCCGGGACTTTTGCACTATTAAAATAAGTTAGTTACAAAGCGCTATCAGATAGTCACTGTAGCATCCAGATCATTATCAACCAGGATACGACCGCAATGTTCACACACGATGATCTTTTTACGCTGACGGATTTCCGCCTGACGTTGAGGAGGGATCGCGTTGAAGCAACCACCACAGGAATCACGGGAGATCGTTACTACAGCCAGACCGTTACGGTAGTTGGTACGGATCTTCTCATAAGCTGCCAGCAGACGTGCTTCTACTTTAGTACGCGCTTCATCGCTCTGCTTACGGAAAGCTTTCTCTTCTTTCTCAGTTTCACCGATGATCTTTTCCAGTTCGCCTTTCTTGTGCTTCAGGTTAGATTCTTTGTCAGCAATCTGTTTCTTTGCACCTTCCAGAACACGGCTCTTATCCTTTACCTCTTCGTTCGCGTCTTTAATATGTTTCTCAGCCAGTTTGATCTCCAGAGACTGCATTTCAATCTCCTTAGTGATGGCTTCGAACTCACGGTTATTCTTAACGTTATCCTGCTGCTTCTCGTATTTCTTCATCAGGGCCTCTGAGTCCTTGATTGCCGTTTTCTTATTGGCAATAAAGTCCTGGATACCACGGATTTCATCCTCTACGTGAGCCAGACGGGTGTTCAGACCCTCTATCTCATCTTCAAGATCCTTTACTTCCATCGGCAACTCTCCCTTCAACACCTGGATTTCATCCAGTCTGGAGTCCATCTTCTGTAGCCTAAGCACAGACGCCAATTTTTCTTCTACGGAGTATTCTTTTACAGTAGCCATGTATGTTTTTATAAGTAATTTACCGGATTTGTACGAATTGTAGATTTAAGAGGCGCAAAATTAGGGAATTTTTCAGTCAATATATGATAAAATAATTCAACCGTAAACTGCTCACTCTCGAAATGTCCTACATCCGCTATAACAATTTGATTTTCAGCATCAAAAAACTCATGATATTTGAAATCGGCTGAAATATAGGCATCCGCCCCTGCTGCAATTGCCCGCTTTAACAGGAAACTGCCCGCTCCTCCGCACAATGCCACTTTCTTTACCGGACGACCTCTAAGAGGCGTATATCTCACACAACCGGTGTTGAACTGCTGCTTTACCCAGCGAAGGAATGCTTCTTCCTCCATTGGCGCTTTCAGTTCTCCGATCAGTCCCGAACCTACTTCTGCATACGCATTCTCCAGCTTCACAATATCATAAGCCACCTCTTCATATGGATGGCTTCCCAGCAGGGCTTTCACCACCGCATTCTCCAAATATACGGGAAAAATCACCTCTACCTTTGTTTCCGGCTCCAGATGACGGAGTCCCTGCCCGCCTACATGAGGGTTAGTTCCCGCTCCTGCCTTAAAGGTGCCTGTCCCTTCCACATTATAACTGCACTCACTATAAGCGCCAATATGTCCGGCGCCGGCAGCAAAAAGGGCAGCTCTCACCTTTTCCGCATCTGCCTGAGGCACAAAAGTATACAGCTTACGCAACAGTTCCCGCTTAGGAGACAGCACACTGCGCTGCTGTAATTCCAATCGTTCTGCCATCATATTGCAAACACCGTTCCGTACATTATCCAGGTTGGTATGGGCTGCATAAATGGCAATATCGTGCTTGATGGCCTTGATAGCCACCCGCTCTACATAATTGCTTCCATTGATCTTTTTCAATCCGCCGAATACAATCGGATGGTGTGCCACCACTAGGTTACACTTCTTTTCGATGGCTTCGTCTATAACGGCTTCCGTAGCATCCAGCGTCAGTAATACGCCTGTCAGTTCCCAATCGGCACTGCCAAACAGCAATCCTGCATTGTCGTAACTTTCCTGATATTGTAATGGTGCAAATGCCGCTATGGCATTGGTAATATCCCTGATCTTCATAATTGAGCGGTAATTTACCCCTACTTTTGCACAAAATCAACAGCATGGCACAGACTACCTATTCTGCAGCAAAACGATACGAAACCTACAAAGGAAAGATGCAGCAGATCGCTGACATCCGGAATGCGATCGCCGTACTCAGCTGGGACCAGGAAACCTATCTCCCGGAGAAAGGGGCTGCGTTCCGCGGACAACAGATGACAACACTCAGCACCATCGCGCATGAGCTGTTTACTTCTGCCGACCTGGGAACACTGCTGGAATCGCTGGACAATGACAGACAAACTCTGGACTCTGTCGCTGCCAAAAACATTACCCTCTCACTGGAGGACTATCGTAAAAATGCAAAATACCCGGCCAGCTTCGTGGCGGAGTTATCCAAAACCACCAATGAATGCTATCATGCCTGGATCAATGCCAGAAAAGAAGGCAACTATGCCGTATTCGAACCGGTACTGGCAAAAATGGTGGAACTGAAAAAACAGGAAGCCGATATACTGGGCTATGAAGGTCATCCTTATAATGCCCTCCTGAACGAATATGAAAAAGGCGCCAACACGACCATGCTGGACACCATCTTTAATGATGTGAAAACAGCACTGACGCCGCTCCTGCGTAATATCGAACAAAAACCACCCGTACAGAAAGATTTCCTGCACCTCCGCTATGAACGCAATAGCCAATGGGAATTCGGTATTCAACTGCTGAAAGCCATGGGGTACGATATGAATGCCGGCAGGCAGGATGTATCAGAACACCCTTTTACCACCAGCTTTAATCCGCAGGATGTCAGGGTGACTACCCGTATCGACGAAAATGATT
The DNA here is from genome assembly GCF_007896845.1 of Chitinophaga pinensis. GTDB lineage: Bacteria > Bacteroidota > Bacteroidia > Chitinophagales > Chitinophagaceae > Chitinophaga > Chitinophaga pinensis_C. The sequence goes on from NZ_VOHS01000002.1 coordinate 116,225, forward strand.
TTGGTAATATGACCTGGAGCTGTATTCATGAAGGCGGACACGCATTATATGAACAGGGGCTGGATCCGGAGGCCTACGGACTTCCATCCGGCGAAGCTACCAGTCTGGGTATTCATGAATCACAATCAAGATTATGGGAGAATAATGTTGGCCGTAGCATTGCCTTCTGGGAACATCATTATCCACAGTTACAGCAGGTATTTCCGGACAATCTTGGTAATGTAAGTCTGAGAGACTTTTACAAAGCCATTAATCTGGTACAGCCTTCACTGATCCGTACGGAAGCAGACGAACTGACCTATCATTTTCATGTAATGGTGAGATATGAAATTGAGAAAGGATTGCTCGACGGTACCTATAAGACATCTGAGCTTCGCGATGTCTGGAACAACTATTATAAAGAATTCCTGCATGTAACAGTACCGAATGATACGCAGGGCGTATTACAGGATATACACTGGTCTCATGGCAGTTTCGGTTATTTCCCCACTTATTCCCTTGGTAGCTTTTATGCGGCACAATTCTTTGCCGCCGCACAGGAACAGTTACCTGACCTGAGCGGACAGATTGCCAAAGGTGAATACAATGCGCTGCTGACATGGTTGCGTCAACAGGTACACCGCCATGGCCGTACCTTTACTTCGAATGAACTATGTGAGAAAATAACCGGACAACCACTGAATTTCAAATATTTTCTGGACTATGCGACGCAGAAATTCGGAGATATCTACGGACTATAACTGTTCGGATACTCCCTGTTTGCGCCACACTTCCCTGCCATCTTTATACAAAATGAAAGTAGGCAGGGAAGTCGCTTTTATAGACTGCATGACATCCTGATCACGACCACCATCCACTTTCAACAGGCGTACTGTTTTATGCTTAGACAGGTACGCCTCCAGTACAGGCGCCATCTTACGACAAGGAGGACACCACTCAGCTCCTACATCCACCAATACTTCTCCTTTATCAATACCTGAACGGAATGCATCAACCGTCATCTGTTTTACATCAGCAACACCTTCTACCGGCTGACCTGCCTGTTTCCACGCATTAATCCCACCTTCCAGCTCTATTACCTTTTTAAAACCGTTCTCACGCATCCAGCTGGCAGCTTTTGCACTACGTCCGCCACTCAGACAATAGATATAGACCGTTTTATCCTTATCCAGATACTTTACTCTTTCTGTAAACTCTTCCTTCTTTGTGTAATCCGCCAGCAAAGCATTGGACAGGTGTCCTGTATTGTACTCACCGGCAGTGCGTACATCAAACACCTGCACATTCCCATTCCGGATGGAGTCATTAAAAACTGCGGCGCTTACTTCCTGCCCTTTAACACTGTTTGAAACCGAAAACAATATGGTTCCGAGCACTAGGCATATATAATATTTATAAATCATACTTTTGTTTTATATTGTTGAGCTTTTATTTTCGTAAGTCTTTCATTTTCAGCCTAAGCTGGAATAAATTTTGTGAGATGCAGGGACAGCCCCCCGACCTTTTGTGAAAAGACTACGTTTGAGCTACGGACAACCAATATTAACACATAATTATTTTTTTATACTTTTTTCCTTTTTTTCAACCTGAGCCTGGTCGTTATGTCCTGGCCATATCCGGAAAATGAGACACCATTACCTAAGCCAATTCAAGCACTTCCTCCATGCCACAGCATATCTGGTTGTGTTTCTCCTGCTATGCGGTGCTAAGACACAGGCACAAAATACCGTAGCTTTTACTGCTGACAACTGGAGCGGTTGCGGCGCAGCCTTCGTTCAATTTGTAAACCAGTCAACACCCGTTGGTACCGCATCATGGGATTTCGGAGACGGTGGAGCACGATCAACGTTATGGAACCCCAGCCGAACATTCAACAGACCTGGTGTTTTCAACGTAGTGCTGACTGTCACCTTTCCAAACGGACAAGTAAGCAGCACCCAACATGTTGTAAACGTCTATCGCAGACCCAATGTTGTCTTTACCGCCACTCCTACTACCGGATGTACGCCATTGACGATTAACTTCCGCGACCAGTCAACTGCGGGAGACGGTACGATTACCGGTATCAACTGGGACTTCGGAGACGGTACCGGCGCAACTGGCGCAACTGCCAGCCATACCTACAACAAAGGCGGCGGCATGATCGCTACTTCTATCGTCACCAACAGCTTTGGTTGTACCTCCAGTGCCGAACAGATTCTGGATATCAAACCTACGCCACAAGTATCATTTACAACTAATACACAAGGTGGTTGCCGTACACCGGTCACTGTCAACTTCACCAATACCACCACTATGAACACTGCCGGACCAGTACCGACCGTGAACTACCTGTGGGATTTCGGTGATGGCAGTACCAGTACAGACAAAAACCCTACACACGATTATACTACGACGGGTAACTTCTCCGTGAAACTAACGGCATCTACTCCCGATGGCTGTACCCAGACCATCGACATGCCTGATTATATAAAGATTGCTACCATGCAGGCGAATTTCAACATCCTCGAAAAAACCTGTACCGGTACCAATATCACGTTTAGGAACACCACATTACCAGCACCGGTATCTGCAACATGGACCTTCTCTGATGGTACGGTCATCAACAACGTGGATGCTGTAAGAAGCTTCACTACTGCAGGTAACTATACTGTCACTATGCATGCGGTAACACAGGATGGTTGTGATGCATTGGTTACCAGAAGTTTTACGGTGTCAACGCCACCAGGCATCAACTTTACCATGAACCCTACATCTGCCTGTGCGGTGCCGATAAATGTTCAGTTTACCACTGCCAGCACAAATGCAAATGGCTGGGCATGGACATTTGGAGATGGTACTACTTCTACTATCCAGAATCCATTACACAACTTTACCACGGAAGGCGTCTTCCCGGTGAAAGTGGTAGCTAGCAATACTGCCGGCTGTCTCGATTCAGCCATTAACTCCATCACTATCAGAAAACCCGTACTGACCATCGCTGGTCTGAATCGGGGTTGTATACCTTTTGATGCCAGTCTGACTGCCAATATTGACGTGGCAGATCCGATTGTGTCTTACGATTGGGATTTCGGTGATGGCGGTTCTTCTACCAATTCAGTAGGCACTCATACTTACACCGCTCAGGGTAACTATGTCGTGACATTAAATATCACTACCAGAGGTGGTTGTACACAGACAGCTACTTACCCGATCAGAGTGGGTACACCTGTAATACCGGATTTTTCTGTTGATAAACCCAATGGTTGTCAGCCAACCGTCTTCAATTTCACCGATCTGTCCAGACCACAGGTGCCCGGCATGACATGGCAATGGACATTTGTGGAAAACGGCGCAGCCAATGGCGGTTCTTCCGTACAGAATCCTTCTTATGTATTCAGCACTATCGGAACACATGACGTCATCCTGACGGTAGATAATAATGGTTGTACACGTACTATTACCAAACTGGCTTTTGTTGAAGTATATCCTCCGGCAGCATTCTTCACCATCGCAGATATGGACTGTGCGACACCACTGACAAGATCATTTACAGACGCTACTGCATGGGGTACTACACCTACACCAAGGAGTTACTCATGGGATTTCGGAGACGGTACCACAGACAATACACCTAATCCAACCCATACATGGGCGAATGAAGGTACCTATACCGTAGTATTGACGGTTGATAACGGTAGTTGTACATCAACTTACTCCACTACGGTAAGGTTGCTGAATGATAAACCGGCCATCACTGTAGATCAAAACGTGATCTGTCGTGGTACCACCGTACATTTTGCTACTACATCGCTGATACCGGGTCTTACCACCTCTTATCAGTGGACATTTGGCGATGGCGGCACGAATACAGGTTCACCAACACCGGCTTATACCTACAATCAGCCGGGTACCTATAAAGCAGCACTGACTACTATCGACATCTATGGTTGTACACACGTATCAGATTCTCTTACCATTGACGTGAATGGTTCCGTTGCAGCCTTCTCCGCTTCGGCACGCCGATGCAGAGACACTGCTATTACATTCACCGATGCATCTACTACCCGCGCAGGTAACACTATTACTTCGTGGACATTCAATTTCGGTGATGGGACGCCAAGACAGACATTTACTACTCAGCCAATAGCTGTGCCACATAGCTATGGCGTCATCAATAATTATTCTGTTACCCTGATCGTAACTGATAATACAGGTTGTACAGATTCTGTCACGCATGTTATCACCATTGACAACATCTCAGCAAAGTTCAGTGCACCAGATAGCATTGCCTGTCTGAATACGCCGTTCAGATTCAATAATGAATCTATTACAGAACCGCTGACCTATGCATGGCAGTTCGGAGATGGCGCTACCAGCACAGACAAAAACCCGACACATACTTACACACTACCGGGTACTTATACGGTGACACTGGATGTTACCAGCACCACAGGTTGTACCGGTCATATTGAAACAAAAGATTTCCTGAGAGTACCTAATCCGATAGCTGACTTTGAAGTACCTGCAGTAGCAGGTGATATCTGTCCGCCGGTAAAAGTGCAGTTCACCAACCACTCTTCTGACTACGTGAAAGTATCGTGGTCATTTGGGGATGGCAGCAGTTCAGATGAAGACAATGCTTTACACAACTATATCAGACCCGGTACTTTCCCGGTAACCCTGACGGTTTATTCAGAAGGCGGATGTGCCAGTCCGACAGCCGGACCTAAGAACATTTCTATCTCTGGTCCGGATGGTAGCTTTGCTATCACACGCGAAACTGGTTGTGTACCATTGACCACTTCCATGACAGCTGTATCTCCTACCGCACAGAAATTCATCTGGGACTTTGGAGACGGTTATACAGTGACTACTACCACTCCTGCTTCACCGTCTTACACTTATACTCAGCCGGGTATCTATTTCCCTGCGGTATTGCTGGAAGACCAGAGAGGATGTACAGTACCGGCTATTGGCAGTCCGAAAGTGATAGTAGATCAGATCAAAGCCGATTTCGGCGCTGATCTTTCCAATGCCTGTGACGGAGGTATCGTACAGTTCTCCGATTCAACAAAAGGAGTATCTATTGAGGACGGTGTTCCGGCCACTTATCTGTGGGACTTTGGGATTCCGGGTCGTACAGATGATGTTGGAACAGGGCCTAATCCAAGTTTCTTATATGATGCACCCGGCACTTATTTCGTGAAAATGATCGTGACGAGTCATTATGGATGTGTAGACGAAATAACGAAGACGATCATTATAGAACCAAGTCCGTATCCGGAAATTGACACCGTACCACCGGTGTGTGTAGGGACTGCTATTCAATTATCAGGAAAGGAAATCAGGAATCTGCCGGGAACGGTCTGGAACTGGACAACCAATGGACAGGATTATCCGGGACGGGTACCAGATTCAGTCACTTATACCCAACCCGGTATTTATCCGGTTCAGCTGACGATCACCAGTGCGAAAGGTACCTGTAGCAGTACAGTGACCAGAGATATTACTGTAGCGCCTTATCCGACCCTTACACCAACACCGGCAGAATCTTCTATCTGTCGCGGTGCATCGGTGAACCTGCAGGTATTTACAGAACCGGGTGCGGATATTACGTGGACTAATTATAACATCTCAGATCCAAAGAGTGCCACACCGGTAGTAACTCCTGATATCGATACCACTTACCGCGTAACGGTGGTGAATGCGACCGGTTGTGCGGCAAAAGGCAGCGTGAAGATCAGTGTATCCCAGCCATTTACGATACAGGCGAGCAATGCAGATATCTGCGAAGGCGGTTCTGTACAGTTACATGCAAGTGGTGCTGTCACTTATAAATGGTCACCTGAAACAGGACTGGATAAATCTGATGTTGACAATCCGATGGTAACACCTGAATCAACGATCAGTTATCAGATCATTGGGTATGGCAATGACAATTGCTTTACGGATACGGCAACAGCAACTGTAACGGTGCATTCTGCGCCTATCGTTAATGCGGGAGATGATCTTTCTGTACCGGTAGGTACGACGATACAGTTACCGGTTACTGGTAGCACAGATATTACGAAGATTGAATGGACACCGGCAGCCTCCCTGAATTGCGCGGACTGTCTGACACCGACGGCTTCGCCAAGAGAGAATACTACTTATCAGATAACGGTGACCAACGCATTTGGTTGTACGAGTTCGGATGCGGTAACGGTGAATCTGGTATGTTCTTCAGGTGTGGTGTTCCTGCCTAACACCTTCTCCCCTAACAATGATGGACAGAATGACCTTTTCTACATCAGAGGTAAGGGTATCAAAGTGGCAAAATCATTTAAGATATATAACCGTTGGGGACAATTGGTATTCGAAAGGACCAACTTTAACATAGAGGATCCAACCTATGGCTGGGATGGCCGTATGAACGGTCAGCCGGCAAATCCGGATGTCTTTGTTTATGTAGCAGAACTGGTATGTGATTCCAATGAAGAATTTATGTTAAAAGGAAATGTGATGCTGATCAGGTAGTAACCTGTCAGCATCTCCCACACGAATCCATATGACTAAAAAACTTGCCAGCATGAGAATGAACTGTAGAAAATTGTTAGTGGCACTGTGCCTATGCAGCACACAAACACTGGTCGCGCAGGACATACACCTGTCCCAGTTCTATGAAACTCCCATTTTACGTAACCCGGCCCTGATCGGTTTATTCCATGGGGATTATCGTATTCAGGCGGTATACCGCAATCAGTGGAACAGTGTCACTATTCCTTATCAGACGGGGGCATTAAGTGCTGAGTTGAAATTTCCTGTAGGCAACAGTGAAGACTTTGTTACGGCGGGGCTTCAATTCACGTATGACAGGGCGGGTACTGCCCGGCTGCAGTCTGTACAGGTATTACCGGCAGTCAACTATCATAAGTCACTGAGTCAGGACAGGAACATGTTCCTCTCGGTGGGCTTTACCGGCGGTATTGTACAGAGACAGTTTGATCAGACAAAAGTGACATTTAACAACCAGTATACCGGCGGACAGTTTGATCCGACGGCACCTACCGGAGAAGATGGGCGACTGGCCCTGAGGGGATATTCCTATCTGGACGCCGGTGCGGGTCTGAGCTTTAACAGTAGTCTCGGAGAGAATGAAGACATTAACTATTATATAGGTGCGGCTATCTTCCACTTTAACCGGCCAAAGCTGTCGTTCTATAAGGATGCAACAGTAGCGCTGGATCCGAAATTCACGATCAATGCCGGTATTACCTTCCCCTTACAGGAGCGTTTGAAACTGATCGCACAGTATAATGAGATCCATATGGGCACATATGCCGAGTATCTGGGAGGCGCCTTACTGGGTTACAGTCTTTATGATGAAGGGCTGGAAAGTACCCGGGCATTTTATGTGGGTGCGTATATGCGTTATAAGGATGCGATTATTCCTTCTTTCCGGCTGGATATGGAAAAGTATGAGGTCGGATTCACTTATGACGCCAATATTTCTGGTCTGAAACCGGCTACGAATGGTTTTGGCGGCTTTGAAGTGTCATTGGTATTCAAAGGGTTCCTGAACAGTCGTAACAGTACAATGGATGCTGTACACTGTCCAAGGTTCTAAACTTATGTACCAATTGCTATCTTTACACCGACTTGATAAACTTATAACCTTTATAACGAATAACAGATGAACGTAACAGTTGGCGCAAAAGCACCCTCTTTTTCACTGCTGAATACCGAAAAACAGAAAGTATCCCTGGAAGACTACAAAGGTCAGAACCTGGTAATTCTGTTTTTCCCATTGGCATTTACAAGTGTATGTACTGCAGAACTCTGCAGTATCAGAGATAACATTGGTACTTATAACGACCTGAATACAGCCGTTGTCGGTATTTCTGTAGACTCTCCTTTCACGCTGGGTAAATTCAAGGCTGAGCAGAACCTGAACTTCCCGCTCCTGTCTGACTTCAATAAAGACATTTCTCAGGCATATGGTGCTTTTTATGAGAATTTCGTGCTGGATCTGAAGGGTGTATCTAAAAGATCAGCGTTTGTGGTAGATAAAGAAGGCGTTGTCAGATATGCGCAGGTGTTAGAGTCTGCAGGTGACCTGCCTGATTTTGAAGCAGTTAAAAACACGCTGAACGGTCTGCAATAAAAAATAACCTAAAGCGTTAAATTTTTTCAAAAAATAATGGCAAGCCTTCTTATTTGGCTTGCCATTTGTTATTTTTACATAAGACGATATTGTGGAATAAATCAGGTGATATTTGAAAAAATCTTTATCTTTGCGAGTATGTGGAAAACCTCTACACTCTTATTTTCTTGCTTCTTTTGCCTATTATCCCTCGTAGGTAAAGCACAAAGCGCCAAAACCACTCCATTCTCCGATGGGGGCAATAAACTCGTGAAGGCGTATCCCAATCCGGCTAGTAGCAGGATCAATTTCGAATTACAGAACAATAACGAGCAAGGTTACGAGATTATTGTATTCAATTTTCTTGGAAAGAGGATCGATCAGATAAAAAACCTGAACGCACGTACTACAGTTGAACTGGATAAATATTATAGCGGTCTATATATTTTCCAACTGAGAGACAAACAGGGTAACCTTGTGGAGTCCGGAAAGTTCAATGTCGTCAAGTAATATGACTAAATAATTCTCCTTTAAAGAATATAAAAAAGGGCTCGTTTAAAAAACGGGCCCTTTTTCGTTTATCGTTATGCACCATTACTGTACTTCCACGATCAGGAATTTCAGGTAGGTGGTATTTTCGATATTCCACAAGATCGGGTGATCCTGCGCCTGTGTCTGGAAGGTTACCTGACGCAGTTTCTTTTTCGCATCTTTTGCTGCCATGTCGATAATCTCCAAAAAGAGAGACGGTGGCACCAGGTTGGTACAGGATGCGGTTACGAGGAATCCACCCGGTTTCAGGAGCTTCATACCACGCAGGTTGATCTCTTTATAACCGGTGATGGCTTTCTGGATATTTTCGCGGCTTTTGGTAAAGGCTGGCGGATCGAGGATCACGGTATCAAACTTCTTCTCTTCACGGGTCCACTGTTTCAGCACATCAAATGCGTTCACTGCCTGAAACTTACAGATATCCTGCAGGTTGTTCAGCTCAGCATTTCTGCGGGCGGTGTTCACGGCATGCTCTGATATATCCAGTCCGAGTACGCTTTTAGCGCCATAGTGACCAGCGTGGCAGGAGAAAGTACCGGTATAGCAGAACGCTTCCAGTACATCTGCATCTTTAACTATATGCTGAATGGCGCGGCGGTTATCCTGCTGATCCAGAAAGTAGCCTGTTTTCTGGCCATTTTCGATATCTACATGGAATTTGAGGCCATTCTCATTGATAATCACGTTGGTATCAAAAGGGGCACTCAGGAATCCTTTCTGTTGTTCCAGTCCTTCCAGTTCACGTACCGGAACGTCATTACGCTCGTAGATACCTTTTGGAGAGAAGATCCTGTTCAGGGCGTCCACGATAGCGCCTTTCCAGCGATCCATACCCAATGCCAGTGTCTGCAATACGAAGTGGTCATTGAACTTGTCAATTACCAGTGCCGGCATTTCGTCGGCCTCTCCGAATACGAGACGGCAGTTTTCCACATATCCCAGTTGCTGACGGTATTTCCATGCTTTCAGCAAACGGCGGTAGAAGAATTCCGCGTCAATCTGCTCGTCTTTGTCACGGGTCAGCAGGCGTACCAGGATCTGTGACTGGGGGTTGATGTATCCTCTACCAACAAAGAACCCCTGATGGGTAAATACATCTACCGTATCACCGGCTGTTACAGGCCCTTCGATCTGTCCGACTTCATTCCCAAACACCCAAGGGTGGCCCTGCAGCACACGGTTTTGTATCTTTTTCTTTAAAAAAACTTTGGTCATTACAATTTTTTCCAGGCTGCAAAGGTAGGACAATTCAGTATTACGCATACGGGAATTACTGATGTGGGCATTCTTGTGTCAATTTGTCTCCTTTTCCCGGCTTGGCAAGTTAATTGTCTGGTGTACCTTTGCAGACAATATTACTTCATGACAGAAAACAAAAACGATATGCAGACAAACGGACAGGACACCGAAAATGGTAAAGGCATGCCGGATATTAACGCTGATGAGAACCTGGGCGGCACCACAAACCTTAACGATGCCTTGGCGGATGAAAGCGAACTGGATAAAAAACAGCAGGAGCTGAACGAAATGAGGGATAAATACCTTCGTCTGGTTGCAGAATTTGATAATTTCAAGAAACGTACTGCTAAAGAACGTATCGAACTGATGCAGACTGCCAATAAAGAGGTGATCATCTCTTTACTGGATGTGCTGGATGATAGTGAACGTGCCACAAAACAGATAGAAAGCGCCGCTGATATCAATGCCGTAAAAGATGGTGTTGCGCTGGTTTTCAATAAATTAAAATCGACCCTGCAAGCTAAGGGCCTTAAACCTATGGACAGTTTGCACACCGAATTTAATCCCGATCTCCACGATGCCATCACTGAGATTCCCGCACCTTCTGAGGATCTGAAAGGAAAGGTGATCGATGATATGCAGAAAGGATATTACCTGAATGACAAATTGATACGTCACGCCAAGGTAATAGTGGGAAAATAGGTGACGTTCTGACAGAAATGCTTTTCATTAACCATGCCGGCAATTTGCCGGCTTTAGTGTGATATATGTCTACCAAAAGAGATTACTACGAAATACTGGGTGTTGCCAAGTCCGCTTCCCAGGATGAGATCAAAAAGGCTTATCGTAAGGTAGCCATGCAGTACCATCCTGACAGGAACCCCGATAATAAAGAGGCGGAAGAAAAGTTCAAGGAGGCAGCCGAAGCCTATGAAGTATTAAGCGATACCGACAAACGGGCACAATACGACCGTTTCGGTCATGCCGGAATGGGTAACCGCGGTGGCTTTGGCGGTGGCGGCGGTATGAACATGGATGATATCTTCTCGAACTTCGGGGATATTTTCGGAGATGATATTTTTGGTAGCTTCTTCGGTGGTAACCGCGGTGGCGGTGGTGCTGGCGGAAGACGTGGCAGAGGTACCCGTGGCTCTAACCTCCGTGTTAAGATCAAACTCACATACGAAGAGATAGCCAAAGGCGCCAACAAAAAGATCAAGGTTAAAAAATATGTTCCTTGTAGCCATTGTAGTGGCCTTGGGGCAAAAGATAAAAACGCATTCCAGACCTGTGGTACCTGTGGTGGTTCCGGTCAGGTAAGGAAAGTAACCCAGACATTCCTGGGACAGATGCAGACAGTAACTACCTGTCCTACCTGTCACGGTGAAGGTCAGACCATCACCAGCAAATGCGGTCACTGTAAAGGTGAAGGACGCGTATATGGTGAGGAAATGGTGAACATCGATATCCCTGCAGGTGTACAGGAAGGCATGCAACTGAGCCTGAGTGGTAAGGGGAATGCCGGCGAAAGAGGCGGCGCTCCCGGTGACCTGCTTATACTTATCGAAGAGGAACCGCATCCTGAGCTGCAGCGTGACGGACTGAACGTTGCCTACGATCTGTATATATCCTTCCCGGATGCCGTATTTGGCACCTCTCTGGAAGTACCAACCATTGATGGTAAAGCAAAGATCAAGATACCAGCCGGTACACAGAGCGGAAAGATTTTCCGTCTGAAAGGCAAAGGTTTCCCTTCCGTAAACTCTTACGAGAAAGGTGATCAGCTGATCCATGTAAATGTATGGACGCCTCAGCAGGTAAACGGTGAAGAAAAAGCATTCCTGGAAAAGGTACAGTCATCCGACAACTTCAAACCAAACCCGGAAAAGTCTGAAAAAGGCTTCTTCGAAAAGGTAAGAGATATTTTCAGCTAAGTACTTTGTACTTTACACATCATAGAGGAAGCTGTCCGCCGAAAGGCGCGACAGCTTTTTTCTTTATCTTTTCCCCCTGCTAAGCTTACCTTTGCACTTTTACTTTTTACAGGTTACATGTTCGATCCTTCCAAATTACAGATGCTAGAGAACCGGCTGGTAAAGGTGTACAAACACCTTCGTAAAACCGCACGCCGGCAGAATATCACCTGCTTCCGGGTATATGATGACGATATTCCAGAATTCCCCTTCAGTATTGAGCTGTATGAGGACCATATCTACGTGGCAGAGTATCATCGCCAGCATGGTATGGAAGAAGAAGCGCATGAAGAATGGCTGGACCTTTGTCTGGAAGTGATCTCCAAAATACTGGAAGTGCCTATTGAAAAGGTGTTCGTTAAGCAACGGCAACGAAAAGCCAGCAGACAGGAACAATATGAGAAACTGTCCTTCGAAAGCCATGAGATGGTTGTACACGAAGCAGGACTGAAGTTCAAAGTAAATCTCTCCGATTATCTGGATACCGGTCTGTTCCTTGATCATCGTATTACCCGTGGTATGGTAAAAGAACAGTGTGCAGGTAAAAAGGTGCTGAACCTTTTCTGTTACACCGGCTCATTTTCAGTATACGCAGCAGCAGGTAATGCCGCACAGGTGACTTCTGTAGATCTGTCAAAAACCTATCTGGGCTGGGCAGAAGAGAATATGCGGCTGAATGACTTTGATGTCAGCAAGCATCAATTTGTTCATGCTGATGTATTGCAATATCTGGATACGCTTCCCGCAGAAACGTTTGACCTTGTTGTACTGGATCCGCCTACTTTCTCGAACAGTAAACGTATGAAGGAATTTCTGGATATCCAGCGGGATCATGTCAGCATTCTTAACAAAGTACTGGCAGCAACCAAACCGGGTGGTATCATATACTTCAGCAACAACTACCGTCGCTTTGTACTGGAAGCAGACCGTATACTGGCTACTGAGATTAAAGACATTACTTCACAAACCATCCCTTTCGACTTTCAGCAAAAGCTGATCAGAAAGTGCTACAGGATTGTGCGCTAGGGTCGTTTATTTTTCTAAATTCTTTGATTTTTTCAGGTCTTTCAATAGTGTGATGAACTCCCGGCGATATCCTCCGGGGTCATCACCCAAAGAACGTCTGGCAATATCCATCACCATATCACAGGAACCGCTGCCTTTATAACCTGACTTTCTGAGCAGCATCCCCATCAGCGCTACTGCACTTGCAAAACGGAAATCATCGGAGGACTGCTGGAAGCTGGTCAGATGACCGGGTACATTGTAGAACAGTCTTTTTATACTTGTGTCTGTTGTTTCCCTGTAAGCAAGATGTACGGCCGCCAGCATACTATCAGCAGGTGTCAGTCCTGTTTGGGGTACAATTTCATAGATAGCCACCGCACAGTGTCCGGCGCCTATAATTCCTCCTCCTATCTGACGGGCAGAATCATCATCTTTAATTACTTTATTCTCATATCCTATCAACCGATATGATTTCACCGTACGCGGATTGAATACAACATCAGCCTGTACATCCCGGGCTACCGTAAACAGGGTACTACCGAACTCACGCGCAAATATCTTATTGGCCTCCTCAAGGTTGTCTATATAGGCGAAATTGCCATTCCCTTTGCTGGAGAGTGTCTCTAATTTGGAATCTTTATAGTTCTTCATTCCAAACCCGAGACAGGTAAGCAATACACCCGTTTCCTTTTTGCCCAGAATCAGTTGTTCCATGTCGTGATCACTGGTCTGCCCCACATTAAAATCACCGTCCGTCGCTAATATCACCCGGTTATTCCCATCTTTGATAAAGTGCTCTTCTGCGATCTGGTAAGCCAGTTTAATCGCAGCCTCACCAGCAGTAGCCCCTCCCGCACTGAGATAGTCGATCGCATTCAGGATCTTACTCTTTGCACTTCCCGGTGTACTGGGAAGTATCACCCCGGGTACACCTGCATAAGCCACAATGGCCACATGATCATTGCTACGCAGGTTATTCACCAGAATGCGGAAGGCTGCCTGTAAGAGCGGTAATTTATTAGGCATAGCCATAGAACCGGAAACATCGATCAGAAAAACAAGATTACTGGGCGGAAGGCTATCAAGATTGACTGCTTTTCCCCGTACTGCAATCTGTAGCAAGCGATGATCTTCCGCCCATGGACAGGTGGCATAATTGCTATAAATAGCGAGTGTTTGTCCGGCGGGAGGTAATGGGTAACTATAATGGAAGTAGTTTACCATTTCTTCTATGCGTACTGCATTCGCAGGAATACGCTCTTTCAGTTTCACAAAACGGCGGATATTGCTATAGGCCGCGCGATCCACATCTACAGCAAACAAAGAAGGTATTTCAGCATCTGCTGCGATGAATTTGTTTTCATACAGTGTACCATAGGTTTCATCAAAGAAAGCCCGGGTTCCCATCAGCGCATTACCATAATTGGGATTAGATCCATTGGAAGAGCGCTCACGTGCAATTGCCTTTGCCTTTTTCACGGCATCTTCTGCCTGTTCTTCAAGGGCATTCAATTGCACAAGCATACGACTGTAAGCTCCCGCAGATAATTGTTTGGGAAAGTATTTACTGTGTTGGAATAATAATGTTGCGTCCTGAGAGGGCACCGCAATCCGAAAAAGCCCGTACTGATTGGTAATAACCGTGGCGGTATCATTGACGACAGTGATGATCACTCCTGCAAGGGGATTATGAGAGATGCTATCTTCTACAGCCCCTGAAATCCATATCTTCTGAGCGCTCCCAGGTACAAGGATAATTAAGCTGACAAACAGCGTAAGGAGCCTTTGCATCAGTTTTGCATCAGTTGAATATAAATATAAGCAATTAGGAATTAACAATTAAAGATTAAGAATCGGAGTATCAGGGGGCTTGCTGGTGGCTCATAAACGCTACATGATACCGGTTGGAAATGCTTCTATTAAACAGGAACGGGTGTTTCAGGATCTGAAACACCCGTTCTGATAAGCTTATTTAACATTGGTTATTGCCATGCGATATTCGCAAAGGCTTCCAATACTCAGGTGCCTGATCACTGGTTAGTGGTTTCTACTAATTTGTAGATCTCCGGCAGATTTCTTCCCAGACCATCATAATCCAGTCCATAACCCAACAGGAATTTATTCGGTACGGAGAATCCGAGATAATCGATCTTAATAGGATGCACCATGGCTTCCGGTTTTGTCAGCAATGCCGCGACCATCAGTTTTTTAGGCTGTTGGTGTTCCAGTTGTGGCAGGAACTGGCTCAGTGTTTTACCGGTATCCACGATATCTTCGAGGATCACTACAGTACGTCCATACAGGTCTTCATCGAGACCGATGGCCTGCACCACGTTACCAGTTGACTTCATGCCTTTGTAGGAAGCCAGTTTTATGAAAGATATTTCTGCATCAATAGTGAGGTATTTGAACATATCAGCGGCAAACATGAAGGAGCCATTAAGAATGGCAATGAACAAAGGTTTTTCACCTTTCAGATCATTGTTCAGCGCTGTAGCTAATTCCTTAATCCGCTGTTGTAATTGTTCAGCGCTGATGTAAGGTTCAAACTGTTTATCATGTACCTGTATAACTGACATGCGATTCCGATTTACGATTGTTTTAGATTTTGCCGACTAGCAGTCGTTGTCCTATTTTAATATCAAATGATTCAAGGTGATTCCATTGTTGCAGCTGTTCTACTGTTATACCATAACGTTTGGCGATACCGTAGAGCGTTTCTTTTGTCTGCACTTCATGGTACAACGAGTTCCCTTCCCTGATCGGTCCTTTTGATTCTGACGGTGTTGCAGCTGGTTGTGTAGTAACTGGTTGTGCCGGGGCTGTTGAAGCAGGTGCCGCAGGTTTTGTTCCTGCAGGACTGGCTGGTTCTTCTGCCGGTGGTGTATTTGCCGGACGGGAAGTATTGACTGGCTGTGCAGGCGTCGTACTGGCAGGTGTCGTTGCCGGTGTTGTCTGTACAGGTGGAGCAGGCTCCGTATTAGAGGGTGTTGTATTTTCTGGTCTTGACGAGTAAACAGGTTGTGATGCCGCAGGCGTTGTCTGGGAAGGCGTTGTCTGGGAAGGTGGCGTAGCAGCGGGTGTTGTCTGAGCAGGTTTTGTCTGCGCCGGTGCAGATGGCTGTGTAGCGACAGGTTGTGTGGTAGCTGGTTTTGATGCAGCAGGTGTACCCTGTGCCGGCGTGCCGTTAGGTTTCACATCTCCGATCTTTTTGAGATCATCCATCATACCTGCAGGAAGACCTCCCTGCGCAGCAGCCTGTTGCTGGCGGCGTTCTTCATCTGCCTTTTGCATGGCCATTTCTTCCTGACGTTCTCTTTCAATCTCTGCTTTGACATCATCCATGATCTTTCCGGGATCCAGATCACCTATAGTAGGATCTTCGGGAGGCGGGTTTTTACCCAGTTTAGGTGCTTTATTAGCATAGCCTGACAATGCGAGTCTTTCACCAGCTTCCGGCTCCTGTCCTTCCTTCATCTTATTGCGGCGGCGTAACCAGCGAAGCTGTATACCTTCTGCCTGTGCGATGTCATACATTGTTTCTCCGGGAGCAACGGTATGATAATCATTCTTTCCGGATTTAGCTTTCTTCTGTAAGAAGATGTAACTGTCTTTCTTCAGCGGATTATCATTCTCAAGATCATTGTAATGTACCAGATTTCTGAGTTTGATATCACGGTCATTGGCTACCTGAATCAATGAAGTACCAGCCGGTACTACGATCACTTTACGATCATTGATCTGGAATATACCTTTAGGGGCATTAACAGCTGAAACGCCGGAAGGTTTAGTAGCAGAAGCAACAGGCGTTGTTGGTTTAACAGGTTTATAACCTACCATTTCTTCTCCTGTTTTGGCGCCGCTGGTACCTGCTTTGGTCACCCCTTCCCCGTCGAGAGTATATTGCTGGAGATTATAATCTTCAATGAGTTTGATCAGCTGTTGTGGATAGGTTGTGCTGGTAGCATATCCGGCCTGTTTAAGACCATATGCCCATGATTTGTAATCTTCTTCCTGAAACTGGAAAAGGAATGCATAACGGGGATTATTTCTCAGAAAGTCCGAATGGTCTTTATAAGAATCGGCGGCGGAGTTGTATTTACGAAAACATTCCTGACGGGCATCGTCGTCATATCGCACACTTTCGCCGGTCCAGTTATTTTTACATTTGATACCGAAGTGATTATTGGAGTTCTGTACCAGCCAGCCGTTACCTGACTGTGTTTCGAGGATCCCCTGCGCCAGCTTGATAGACGCAGGTACGCCGCTGCGTTGCATCTCATCGATGGCAATATCCTTGAACTTCGCAATATATTGTTGCGTTGTCTGGGTTTGTGCCTTCAACAATGACATGCAGCCCAACAAAAAGCTGCACACTAAAACGGTTCTCCTTAGTTGCATTATGGTGAATTTAATGGGTGTGGTTAGTCTGGTAAGGTCAGCCTATCTTCCTTATGATCAGCAGACCGTCTCTGAGCGTGAGCAATAACTGTTCCGCCCTTCCGTCAGCCGCTACTTTTTCGCAGAAACTGATCATTGCTTTAGCGTTATTACTTTGTTTTGATGGTTCTACGAGTGTCTCTCCGTGAAAGAGCACATTATCAGCAAGTATAAATCCCCCGGGGCGTATTTTATCCCATACCTGATCATAGTAGCGCTCGTAACCAGCTTTATCGGCATCTATGAATACCAGGTCGAACACTTCATCCAATCCATTTATTATATCAGCAGCCTTCCCGATGTGCATTTTGATTTTTTCTGACAATCCGGCTTCTTCAAAATAGCGGAGGCACATATCTTCTCTTTCCTCATTGATGTCGATAGTATGCAGGATCCCTCCTTCCTTCAGTCCCTGTGCGAGGCAGATGGCCGAATAACCGGTATATGTGCCTAACTCCAGTATACGTTGCGGCCGCAGCATATGGCTGACCAGGCTCAGGAACTGTCCCTGAAGGTGACCACTCAGCATATGTGGCTGGTCTACCTTCAGGTACGTTTCCCGGTTCAGACGCCTGAGCAGATCTGTTTCAGGGCTTGTATATCTTTCTGCAAACG
Source organism: Chitinophaga pinensis (assembly GCF_007896845.1). Classification (GTDB taxonomy): domain Bacteria; phylum Bacteroidota; class Bacteroidia; order Chitinophagales; family Chitinophagaceae; genus Chitinophaga; species Chitinophaga pinensis_C. The sequence continues at coordinate 134,156 of NZ_VOHS01000002.1, forward strand.
TTTCTACAGCAGCAGGAATTATATCCATGTTGTATAATTTTTGCAAAAATATGTCAATAAATCCTTAGAAGTTGGGACGCAGCTTATTGGTGGTATAGAATACCCTGAAGTATTCCACCACTTCATCCGCAGTATCAAAGAGTTTCAGCAGTCCGAGATCTTCCGGATAGATATTACTTTCCTTTTCCATCATAGTACTGCGGATCCAATCCAGCAACCCACTCCAGTATTCACGACCTACCAGCACCATTGGTGTATCGGTCATTTTTTTTGTCTGAATGAGTGTAGCTACTTCAAAGAATTCATCCATGGTCCCAAAACCACCCGGCATCATTATAAATCCCTGGGAATATTTGGTAAACATGACCTTGCGGACAAAGAAATAGTCAAAGTGCATATTCTTATCGTGGTCAATGTATGGATTGGGGTATTGCTCATGGGGCAGTGTAATATTTACACCTACAGATTTCCCTTTGGCTTCCTGCGCACCTTTATTGGCAGCTTCCATAACGCCGGGGCCACCGCCGGTGATAATACCGAAGCCTTCTTCAGCCAGACGTTTGGCAATATCGTGTGCCAGTTCGTAATATCTGCTACCTGCTTTTGTACGTGCGGATCCGAATATAGAGATGCAGGGGCCAATTTTTGCGAGAGACTCAAAGCCATCCACGAATTCGGCCATGATCTTGAATATCTGCCAGCTGGAATGTGCTTTTGTTTCTGTCCAGTCTCTCTCTTTCAAATGCATTAAACGATCGTTCATTACTGAGAGTTGTTTGTTCAATAATTGGGCTAAAATACTGAAAAACTCACTGGTAACACGCCGGGTTACCCTATAAGTTATTGTCATAATAAGCGTTAATGCAGTCAATTTCTGTGCTGATCCGTAGTGGTGATACCGCATCTTTATACGGTCTGTATACCGGGATTCATGACAGCGAAAAGGGCAGAAGAGATATCAATTGGAGCAATAGCAATATAGGCAACGGTCAAAACCTTGCAGCAAAAGGGTATCCAATGGTTAGTTTAAAAAGAAGCAGGTAACTTGAAAGAAACCCGCTTAACATTTAACACGTTATGAACATGTAGTTGCCGTTGTTTGACATACCACATAATTTTTATCCATAGCTGGCCATAACGCATAACGTCAATGCTTTTGTTCCCTTCCAAGTTTAGTGATGTAATAATTGTTGCCTGCAATAGCAGTCGTGTACACAGTACAGTGTTTTCATATAACGTGGTTTAGTTTCTCTCACTGGCCCCTTGATTGGGGAGAGGGCCAATTTTAACTTAAAATACAGATAATCTTTCGGAATTCCTAACAAGATAATTACGAATCAGGAATTCGGAATGCTGATTAATAGATGTTTCGAAGATAATATTAGCAGACAACGATAATAGTTCAAAAAAAGAGGTGCTTCTGTGAAGAAAGCACCTCCTTTTATAAGACATTAATAATTATTCAATATATTAGTTGCATCAATACTGACAGCATGACGATCCCTGATCTTTTTACAGTCCTAAGGATGCGCCTACGCGCAGAATCAGTCCATTCTGATAGGGCGATCTGCTGTCCTGCAATACGTCGTATAAAGCCATTATGCTGAAAGAAGCCCGTTCACCCAATGGTTGTGAGTAACCACCACCCATTAACAGGCTGGGTACACCATAACTGTCTTTTACGGTTGTTTTCGGATCGGTGTCGTAATAGGTGCTTTTCAGGCTTACGTAGTTATATTCCGGCTGAACATGCACAAAGATAAAATCCAGCGGATATACACGGCCCCATAAGCCGCCACCAAATATGCTGTATTGATTGCGCTGACCTGTATTACCATAGTAATCACGGAAACGCTCAGATCCATATTGTGCGTTAATCGCCAGACCAGCCGCAAACAACTGTGACATACGGTATCCTATCAGGGGCGACACGTTAATATTGGTATAATCTCCGAATGATAAGCCCAGAGAACCTCCGATAATCAAACGGGATGCGTCAAAACTTTTCTTCCTTGTGGTGTCTGTTTTATAATACTGCGCCTGCGTCAGTTGAGCGGCTGATAACAGTAAAATACATAACAGTAAACGTTTCATAGTACTGCTCCTTTTAAATGGTTTTATCATCAATCAAAAAATCTGCTGTTCTCTATATTGTCCGGACCGGACTGCTGATCAGTCAGGAAGAACGACACATTAATTGTGTCTCTTCCTCTTTAACAGCTTTAGGGCCTTCTAAGTTCTCTATAAAATTATTTCCTGTAAAACGGGTCAGGGGCAGTTTATTTAAACGAAGGACAAATAACCGATCTGCGGCCTCCTGAGAAGCTACGGTTTGGATAAAGTCCGGTGTACACAATACCTATCTCATAAGCGCCACGGCGACCATTGAACTGGGCCAGTGAGGATGTGGTAGCATCGTAGCTGAACATGATCTTTACACTTTTCAGCTCATATCCTACCAGAAATACGGCCGCGTCTTTCATACGATAATACGCGCCTCCATACAGCTGGCTCTCACCATCACCGGAAAGATTATAAGCCAGATTACCACCAAATACCGTTTCTGTTGCACCTGCCTGTCTGCCATAATAAGCAGAAGGATTCAGGATCACCATATCACTCATCTTTATACTGGCGTTCAGGAACCCTATATAACGACGGGGAATCTGGTTGTTACCCTCATAGAAGGATTCTCTTGGAGTATTCACATGTTGTGCAGAAAATCCGGCATTGATGTAAATGTTATCTGTCGGGAAATAAGCGTAGTTCATACCCACCTGCATATCAAAGTAGCCAATGCTGGTCTGGCTGAAAGGCTCTGCAGTAGGTACCTGTGCGTCAAAGAACTTACCATTCCACTGATCACCGAAGGTCAGTTTGGAGACATCTACCCTTTTACTGGCGGATCCTACATTGAAACCAAGCGATAACAGACTGCTCTGTCCGAGCAACTGGTGATACGCAATGGAACCATATACTTTGGTAGAGGTCAGGTTACCACTACCGGCCACGTCTCTCAATATCACCCCTCCTACACCTAACCAACCGTATTCCAGTCTGTCGCGGAATAGCTGAAAGTCGCCAAAGGCCGACATTGTTTTATAAGGCACCGGGATACTGGACCACTGGTTACGGTAGTTCACACCAAGACGGTAGTTTCCGTCCGGAATGAATCCCGTATTGGCAGGGTTGGTAGTAAGCGGAGAGTTGAAGTACTGCGAAAAGTGCAGATCCTGTGCATGACTCTCCAATGCTGCGGCTAACAACATCAAACAACCGGCGATATGTTTTAAAATATGCTTCATATCATCATCTTAACAAGGTTACGCTTCCATTCTTTGTGGCTGAAGTACCATCACTAAACTCTACGTTGATCACAAATGCATAGGCGTCCATAGGTTGAAGCGATCCTTTGAATGTTCCGTCCCATCCTATTAAAGCGTCATTTGTTTCAAATACCATCTGTCCCCAGCGGTTATAGATCTTCATATTAAACCTGGAGATACCAAACCCTTTTACCAAGAAAACATCATTAACTCCATCTCTGTTTGGCGAGAATGCTGATGGAATATCAAACAACGGTATTACGATAGCACTCACCTGCTTGTGGGCTGTATCCGAACAACCCGCGCTGTTTGTGGATATAAGATATACATCATATACACCGGTCCTGTTGTATTGGTATACAGGATTTACTGCTGTTGAACCATCACCGTCTCCAAATTCCCAAAGGAAGCTGATGGCGTCCGGAGAAGACTGGTTATTGAAAGTAGTTGGCGTATTCTCTGTCGGCGTTGTTGGTGAATAGGTAAAGTCTGCTGTTGGCGGAGCAAATACAGTGATCACCATCGAGGTATCATCTGTTCTGTTACAGGTGTTGTTATCCACCGCCTGCATAGTTACTGTATACACACCCGGTGTATTGTACGTATGCACCGGATTGATATCAGTAGATGTACCACCGTCACCGAAAGTCCAGCTGAATGTTTCACCTCCGCGAGTAGTATTCTGGAACTCGATAGTGGCTGGTACGCAGGTGCTGTCAGGCGCTATGAAAGATGCGCTTACATTCGCAGCCACGCGTAATGGTACAGTGTCTATTTCCGGTGAGTTACAATAGTTGGTATCTACCAATGTCAGTGTGGCATTATACACACCTTCTGCCTGATACCGGTGCAGATACGGGAAGTCATCCGGACCTACTTTTACGGTTGGTGTACCATCTCCAAAGTTCAGTTCAAAAGAAGTCGATGTAAATGGTCTTGCCGGGAGCGGCGTTGAGGTGAAGGTAAACTGATAGCTCAGCGCTTCACATGGCGGCTGACGTACAGCATCCATGTCAAAGTTCGCACGGTCTGTACGGATCCGTAGATCCAGAACAGCAGTATCACATCCGTTACAGCTGGCAGGATCACATTTGATCAGTGTAACCCTATAGTTGCCGGGATCATTATAAGTGTGACGTGTTGTATCGGCGGTACCTACTACCGGAGCGGAACCGTCACCAAAATTCCATGTCCATGTCTGCGCTGGTGTACCAGTTGTATCGATGAACTCAATGGTAGCTGGTACGCAATAGTTTGTTCTTCTCTCCAGTGTTTTGATACCTGCTTTTACACCATCCAGATTAAAAGCGATCTTAAGTGCTCCAAGGTTACAATTTGGTGGTGCAGTAGTTGCATATGCGCCCGGTGTAGTCGGATAACGCGGTCTGAAACCTGACTCAGAAGTAGGGCACCATGCGCAGATTCCCTGATAAATCACACCATTGCGGTCGAAACGGCTGGTACCACCATCTACGTGTTCGTAGGTACCATTACCTCCGAAGTAGCTACCAAACAGAATGTCTGTTGCATCACGCTGTAATACGAAGAAGTAAAAATCCTGTGTATCTGTTGTACGCTGTAATGGATTTTTCAATGGCAGTCCGCCTGTATTTGAGTTCGGATAATGCAGCTGTATATCAATACCGCCACCCCATCCGGATACATACACATTTTCGCAACGGTCTACGAGGAACGCCACCGGAGAAATACTTGGTGTCGAAGCTGCTTTACCGAACGTCGTAGAGTATACGAAAGCGGAAAGATTAGGTTGCAGCTTTGCTATAAATTGTCTTGAATCGTTATTATAAAATGTTGCAGTACCTGCTGGTTGTACAATAGGCCATGTACCTTCAGTTGTACCCATCACGTAAACAAAACCGCGTGAGTCAAGCTGAATACCATATACCTGATCTGCAGCAACAGTATTGGCGCCGAGGTAAGTGCTCTGCAGCAATGTAGTTCCATCACCGCTGACATGCGCAATAAAACCATCACAAATACCACCACGATAAGTCCCATACAAAGGATTACCTCTTATCGGGAAGTTGTTACTTGCCGTACCACCTGCCACATATACGGTATTCGTTCCGTTCAGTGCGAGCACATAAGCGGCATCTTCTCTGCTACCTCCGATATAACTTGCCCATAAGAGGTTCGCACAGTTCTGATCTATCTTCAGCAATACACCATCCTGTATACCACCAAAAGTTGCCTGAAAAACACCAGCTGTCACAGGGAATCTGTCAGAACGCGTACAACTGGCAACGTAAATATTTCCATCACCATCTATCACCACTTCACTACGGGCATCATCTCCATAGTTGCGCAACAATACAGAAGCGCCCAGAGTTCTGTCTTCGCGTATATTCATACCATCATCTCCCGGACTGGCAACAATCATAGAACCGATAATACCGGTACCTGTTGCATTCAGTTTTGTGACAGCAATATCCCATCCCCCACGCGAACCTACCAGTGTAGGTTGTCCGCCATTAGGTCCCGGATAGTTACCTGAATTCGTCCTTCCGGAAATCACGAGGTTACCTGCAGGATCTACAAACAGACTATGAGGCTGTTCTTTACCACCACCACCGATATAGGTAGCATAAATCAGATTACGTCCGTTGGAGGAGAACTTACTGATACCGATGTCAAATCCGCCGTTGGCATAAGTGCTCTGTACAGCTCCCGGCGTAACCGGATAACCGACATTGAACACGATACCACCACCGTAGAAATTACCTGCACCATCATAGGTAGCGGTAAAGCCCCAGTTGTCAGCAGTTGAACCGGATACGGTAGAGAAGATATAAGAAGGATCGATGATCAGAGGATAATTCTCATCATACTTACCGGATACTTTAAAACGCAGTTTCTGACCATTCAGCACATAAGACACTTTCACGGATACACGCTGATTATCAATATACTGATATGCAAAAGGCATCTGTTCTGTAACAGTACCTACTGAAGTTGTAATGATCAGTTGTTCTTTTTTGATTTCCAGTTTATCTGCACCGGTGTATTGTAGTTGTATCAGGGAAGGATCAGCGCCTGGCTGCACAATCAGATCATATTTCAATACGGAAGATTCTGAATAGACCTGCATATCAATACCGGGATACAAGCCTTTATAATTTACCAGCTGATAAGACCTGACATTGGACTGCCATTTTGTAGGATCATTACCGATAAAGTAATTGAAATAAGTTTCGGAGGCTTTTTCCGCAGAAATTTCAGGATTACCTGCATTCAGAAATGTCACTTCATAAGCATGTCCACGCACGGTGGGAACGGGCACGTCAACATTCTCACTACCGGAGTTCTCAGTGCTGCTGGCAGCGGCTGTAGTACGCGCGTTGTCATTCCGCGGCGCCGGGTCATGTTGCCAGGTCGTATCGCCATGGGAATGACCATGCATTTTTTCGGCGAGTGCATAACGCTGCTGTTTATCCTGCAGCAGAAATGTAAAACCAGTGCGCTTCAGGAAAGCAGCGCCTCCGCCCATATCAGTCTTATAAAGGAAATCACCATTCCACTGTCCTTTATTTTCTGTGAACTGAAGCGGTTTATTATCGTAAAATTCCTGTACCTGCGCCTGTGCACTAGCCGTCACGCCTGTAAAAAGCGAAAAAAGGAAAGCTAAGCAGCCTATAGGGAAAGTAAAATTCAACGGAGTAGATTTAAAATGTTTATTCCTAGTTCTTTATCACTATTATAATACGTAATAACGCAGACGACGGTACATTTGTTACCGCAATAACAGCGCCAATTCACTTTGCAATGCAGTTTGCAGTTCATCTTTGTAGTATCATCCCCAAAAACACCGGCATTAATATAGATGGCGGAAACGTGCCGGAGTTTAAAAGAAGTCTATATACTAATTAACCGGGGCGCATTTGAATAATAAACGTAAAAGTGGCTCAGGAAATTTTACTCCACTGAGATTTTCCTTGTTGTGCCACAAGAAACTGCTGTAAGGATTGATTTTCAGGCATTGACAGGTCCGGGTCTTCCTGCAATAATTTCTCTGCGCTGGCGCGGGCGGCTTCCAGAATGGGGCGATCTTCTACAATATCGGCCAGTTTCAGGTCAATCAGACCGCTCTGGCGGGTACCTTCGATATCTCCGGGGCCTCTCAGTTCCATGTCTTTTTCGGATATCACAAAACCATCGTTTGTCTGTACCATCACCTGTATCCGCTCTTTTGAGTCAGCACCGACCTTATTGCCGGTCATCAGGATACAAAATGACTGCTCTGCCCCCCTGCCCACACGTCCGCGTAACTGGTGGAGCTGGGACAGTCCGAAGCGCTCGGTACTTTCGATTACCATCACTGAGGCATTCGGCACATTCACGCCCACCTCGATCACGGTGGTAGCGACCATGATCTGTGTATCTCCTTTTACGAACCGCTGCATGTTGGTTTCCTTCATATCCACGGGCTGTCTGCCGTGTACCATGCTGATATAGTACTGAGGCTCAGGGAAAAAGGCTTTCACTTCTTCATACCCTTTCATCAGGTTCTCATAATCAAGCGTCTCTGAATCTTCAATCAACGGATACACGATATATGCCTGTCGTCCTTTGCGTATTTCTTCTTTTATAAAATCCATCACCTGCGGTCGTTGGAATTCCGTACGGTGCACGGTGGTGATCGGTTTACGACCAGGTGGCAGTTCATCGATGACAGAGACATCCAGATCACCATACACGGTCATAGCCAGTGTGCGGGGAATCGGGGTAGCTGTCATGACAAGTATGTGGGGTGGCATCGTGTTTTTTTGCCACAGCCGGGCGCGCTGTGCCACACCAAAACGATGTTGCTCATCTACAATGGCCATCCCGAGGTTTTTGAACACCACCTGTGGTTCCAGCAGGGCATGTGTCCCTATCAGGATGTGGATTTCTCCTTCCTCTACTGCCTTCAGGATCTGTTTACGTGCTTTCCCTTTTACATTACCGGTTAACAGGGCTACTTTGACCGGCATCTGCGCCAGTAGTTCGGAAATGCTTTTATAATGCTGCTGAGACAAAATTTCTGTAGGAGCCATCAGACAGGCCTGAAAACCATTATCGACAGCCAGCAACATCGTCAGCAGGGCGACCATGGTCTTCCCGCTCCCTACATCTCCCTGAATCAGCCGGTTCATCTGACGACCGGTAGCGGTATCCTGCCGGATCTCTTTCAACACCCTTTTCTGGGCACCGGTCAGCGAGAATGGCAGGTATTCGTTGTAGAAGATATTAAAAGCATCTCCCACGGTGTTAAACACAAAACCACGGGAGGACTGCTGCCGTCTGATTTTCAGGCGGCAGATCCTGATCTGGGCAATAAACAGCTCTTCAAATTTCAGCCTCCGGCGGGCCAGATTGGCATCTTCTTCATTGAGCGGCAGATGGATCTTAAAATGTGCTTTTGCCCTGTCCATCAACCTGTATTGCTGCAGGATAGATGTGGGAATATTTTCAGGGATTTCTCCCGGGGATAATTGTTCGAGCAGGTTTTTTGTCAGCTTACCGATCGCTTTTGCTGTCAGTCCGCGGGCTTTCAGCTTTTCAGTAGTATAGTACACGGGCTCGAGGAACTGTTTTCCCGTTGCTGTTTCTTCCGTCACCAGATCCATTTCAGGATGAGACATCTGGAGATAGCCATTAAAAACGGCGATCTTTCCGAATACGAGGTAGGCTACATTTGTCTGCAGGGATTTCTCCACCCATTGCCAGCCCTGAAACCAGACAAGGGAGATTTCCCCTGTTTCATCCCGCAGGGTAGCGACTAACCTTTTGGCGCGTTTATCACCAATCACTTCCATACGGGTGATCTTTCCACGGATTTGCACGTAATCCATCTGCATATGCAACGTGATAATCTTTTCCACGTTGGTGCGGTCCACATATCGGAATGGGAAATAATACAACAGGTCTCTGAAAGTGTGTACACCGATCTCTTTGCGGAGCAATTCGCCCCGCTGCGGTCCTACTCCTTTCAGGTATTCTATCGGGTTGGATAATATGGCGTTCCTAAAGTCCATTGTCTACGATCCACAAACTGTTTCTCTTAAGCAGGCTACAAAAATAAAAGGTAAATAGCATATGCTATTTACCTTTCAGCAATTTATTGGTAAATGTCGCTTATTCAGCTTCTACTTTACCGGCAACGAACTGTTTCATCCATTCGGTTGTAACAGATTTCGGTCTTTCCAGAGAGAATCCGAGGGCACGGTCCCAACACAGGGAAGCCAGTACACCCAGTGCACGTGATACACCAAATAATACGGTATAGAATTCATATTCCACCAGACCATAATGAACGAGTAATGCACCGGAATGTGCATCTACGTTAGGCCATGGATTTTTCACCTTACCCAGACTTTCTAAGATCGGTGGTACAGTTTCATACACCAGCCATACAATTTCCACCAGTTCATCGTCAGCCAGATGTTTCTTCGCAAACTCCATCTGAGCGGTGAAGCGGGGATCCGTTTTACGCAGTACGGCATGACCATAACCGGGTACTACTTTACCTTCAGACAGGGTCTTACGTACATAATCTTCGATCTGTTGCTTGGTTGGAGAACCACCACCCAGTTCTTCACGCATTTCAAGGATCCACTTGATCACCTCCTGATTAGCCAGACCATGTAGAGGACCAGCCAGACCATTCATACCAGCTGCGAAAGACAGGTAAGCATCACTCAGTGCAGAACCTACCAGATGAGTAGTGTGCGCACTTACGTTACCACCTTCGTGGTCAGCATGGATAGTCATATAAAGACGCATCAGTTCTTTGAACCCTTCGTCTTCATAACCCAGCATGTGAGCGAAGTTACCAGCCCAGTCCAGCAGACCGTTTGGCTGAATGTGAACGTTGTTTTTGTATTTGCGGCGGTAGATATAAGCGGCTATACGTGGCAGACGTGCAATGAGGTCCATTGAATCGTCATACATATAGCTCCAGTAGTCTTTTTTATTCATCCCTTCCGCGTAAGCTTTTGCGAAAGTAGATTCAGTCTGTAATGCCATTACACCTACGGTGAACATTGTCATCGGGTGTGCACTAACCGGCAGTGCATCGATTGCGGCAAATACATGATTAGGTACATGAGAGCGACGTGCCCACTGGTTAGACAGGTGTTGCACATCTGCCTCTTCAGGCAGCTCTCCTATCAACATCAGGTAAAATAATCCTTCTGGTAAGGGCTCAGCGCCACCTTTTACTTTTGGCATTTTCTCACGCAGTTCAGGGATTGAATATCCGCGGAAACGGATCCCTTCATTTGCGTCCAGTAATGATGTTTCTGTCACCAGACCAGTGATGCCGCGCATCCCCTGGTAAACCTGTGCCAGTGTAACATCCTCTATCTTCATATCGCCATGGTTCTTCACGAGGTCCTTTACTTCCGCATTGAGCTCATCGGCCTTTACCTTGAATTTTTCTTTTATATACCCCATTTTAAACTGTTGATTAGGTAATGTAACAAAAATCGGATCAAGTCTCAAAAGTAATGATTTGTTGAAAACTTAGCTGCTTACAATCATAGTTTTACAGGTAGCAATAAACTTCATAACTTTCAAACAACTGATTACCAATATACAAATAAGTGAATATTAATGATTACGCAATAAATTAAAGAAATGTGAAATTTTCTATTTCGGCGCTCTCAGGTATAGCCAGAAGGCTAATCCGCCGAAAAGGAAGTTCGGAATCCACACTGCCAGTAAGGGATTCAGGTCTGCTTTAATAGAAAATACCGTGGAAAACTGCAGGAAGATAATATAGCTGGCGCTGATCACTATTCCTACCGCAAGGTGCAGACCACTACCGCCTCTCACTTTTTTGGAGGCAATAATCCCACCGATCAGGGTCAGGATCACCACTGCTCCGGAGGAAGCCGTTCGTCTGTATTTTTCAACGTAGAATGTATTTAAGCCTTCCGCTCCTTTCAGTTCCTCTCTCGCAATATAGGTATCCAGTTCGGGAGTTGTCATCGCCTCCTGAATATTTTTCTCCTCATACATCTCTTTCGGATTCAGCGGGATCTTGATGGTAGTATCCGTTTTAGACCACCAATGTTCCTTCAGACCATTGATGCGGCGCATGGTCACATAATCCAGTTTCCATTTACCGGCGACAGAGTCCCAGCTGATCCTGTCGGCCTTCATCTTGAATTTGATGTTCTGACCACGTACATCTTCATACAGGAAGTTACTGCCGCTTTTATAGTTAGGGTCATAAGAGCCAAAGGTCACATAGGTAAAGCTGTCTACACGGATGGTTTTATCATACATGTTGAGCTGTGCCTTCTTCTTATGAACATATTCCGCTTCAAATTTGGTCCTGATCTTATTGGCAACGGGTACTGTCCAGCGGTTCCCCAGCCACAGCAGGCCGCCAAACAGGAAGGCGCCCACCCAGTATGGACGCAGGAAGCGGCGGAAGCTTACCCCACTACACAAGATGGCAACGATCTCTGTACGATAGGCCATTTTGGAAGTGAAAAAGATCACGGAAATGAAAATGAACAGGGGAAACAACAATGCAGCGATATGTGGGATGAAACCGAAGTAGTAATCAACCACAATCGTGTAAAAAGACAGGTTGTTGCTCATGAAGTCATCGATCTTCTCCGTCACGTCTATCACCACGGAAATGACGAGCAGGATCATGAGGGAGTAAATGAAGGTACCTATGAACTTACGTAGGATATACCAGTCTATCTTTGTCATATAACGGCAAGATAATATAAATCTAAAGTCTTTGTTTCAACTGCGGCACCATACTATTTTTCCAGGAGGCATAGTTTCCTGCGAGGATCTGTTTCCGGGCTTCTTGTACCAGTTCCAGATAAAAAGCAATATTATGGATACTTGCCAGCTGCATACCCAGGATCTCACCGGCAGCAAATAAATGCCTCAGATAAGCCTTGGTGTAGCGATTGCTGGCGAAGCAGGGACTATTTTCATCAATTGGTGTGAAATCGGTCGCCCACTTCTTATTTTTTATATTGATCACCCCGTTCCAGGTGAATAACATTCCATTACGTCCGTTACGGGTTGGCATTACACAGTCAAACATATCCACACCGAGGGCAATGTTTTCCAGTATGTTCCAGGGGGTACCTACGCCCATCAGGTAGCGTGGTTTTTCCGTTGGCAGAATATCACATACTAGTCCACACATTTCGTACATATCCTGTTCCGGCTCACCTACGCTCAATCCACCAATAGCGTTACCGGCACATTCGCGGGCAGCGATTTCGGTAGCCGAAATAGTACGCAGATCTTTATAGGTACTACCCTGCACAATCGGGAATAAGGTCTGTTCATGGCCATAAACCGGCTGTGTTTCTGCCAGACGTTTAATACAACGGTCCAGCCAGCGATGGGTCAGTTCCATCGACTTTTTGGCGTAGCGGTACTCTGAAGGGTATGGCGGGCACTCATCAAACGCCATAATGATATCGGCGCCAATGGTACGCTGGATATCCATTACATTTTCCGGCGTAAACAGATGGCGGGAACCATCAATATGGGACTGGAAAAGGCAGCCTTCTTCCTTTATTTTACGGTTAGCAGCCAGCGAAAACACCTGATAACCACCACTATCCGTCAGCATAGGTCTTTCCCAGCCGTTGAACTTGTGCAGTCCGCCGGCCTGTGACAACACCTCCATTCCCGGACGAAGGTACAGGTGATATGTATTTCCCAGAATGATCTGCGCTTTTACATCATCGCGCAACTGCTCCTGCGTCACTGCTTTTACGCTACCTACCGTGCCTACCGGCATGAAAATAGGCGTTTCAATTTTCCCGTGGTCAGTGGTAATCAACCCTGCCCGGGCTTTACTGTTGCTATCTGTTGTAGTAAGTTCAAAAATCATCTTGGTATACTGAAAGCTTGAGGCTGTTCCAGCCGTTTTTCAGGGGGCAAAAATAAGGGGAATTATGCAGAACGCCGCATCGGAGGCTGTCACGCAATCAGACGGCTATCGGGGAAAAGCCCCTGTCGGGCCCTAAAAATCTTTTTTTCCACAGGACTATACAGATAATCAAAAACGTATATATTTGCTATGCTATGTTGTATAACTTGGGCTTAATAGCCTTTTACGCTTTTGCTACCGTGGCAGCCATACAAATATTGTATTACCTGATCTTCTTTTCCCGCGTAGCTTTTTATCGCCGTACCTTCGAAAGTGAAGTCGATCCCGACGCGGAGTGCTCCGTTATCATCTGCGCCAAAGACGAAGAGCTGAATCTTCAGAAAAACCTGCCGGCTGTATTGCAACAGCGCTACCACGGTAAAAAGAAGCCAGCCTACGAGGTGATTGTGGTAAATGACAATTCCGAAGATGACACCAAATATTACCTTCGCTCTATCGAACCCGGTTATCCTCATTATCGCCATATAGAGATCAAACAAGCCGCCAAGTTCATTCCCGGCAAAAAATTCCCACTCTCCATGGGTATCCGGACTGCCAAACACGAAAACATACTGCTGACTGATGCGGACTGCAAACCGTCCAGTACGTATTGGCTGTCACTCATGAGTCAGGGTTTTACCGATGGGAAAGAGATCGTACTTGGTTACAGTCCGTATGAGAAGAAACCTGGACTGCTGAACAAAGTGATCCGTTATGAGACTTACTTCAGCGCACTACAATATCTATCCTTCGCCCTCAGCGGCATTACATACATGGGAGTAGGCCGTAATCTGGCTTATAAACGTGAACTGTTCAACCGTCATAAAGGGTTTACCGCCCACCATCATATTGCTTCCGGTGATGATGACCTGTTTGTAAACGCAGCTGCTACCCGTCACAATGTGAGTGTAGTGATCGATAAACAGGCATTTACCTATTCTGAGCCAAAGACCACCTGGAGAAAATGGTATCAGCAAAAAACAAGGCATATGTCTACCGGCAAGCACTACCGCTTTAGTCACAAAGTGCTGCTGGGATTGTTCTCGCTGACACATTTCCTGTTTTATCCGCTGTTCATCGGCTGTCTGTTCTACGAGCCATTGCGGATCTACACGTTGAGCGTTTTCGGAGGAAAACTGCTGTTGCAGTCTGTTATCTCCTTTATGGCCATGCGTAAACTGGATGAAGGCGACCTCTTCAAATTCAGCTGGTTTATGGACTTCTTTATGTTCGTTTATTACCTGTTTCTGACACCGGCCCTGATGTTCAAGTCTAAGAACAGATGGTAAGGTTATCTATAAAAATTTTATATCAGCGGCTGTCTCAAAAAGGACAGCCGTTTTTTATTGCAGCAAGCTCTTTACATTTGCACCAATTTACAGCGCATATATCATGGAGATCGTACTTAAATACTTTTCAGACTTTACGGATACACAAATACAGCAATTAGAGGCATTGAGCGGGCTTTATCAGGAATGGAATGAGAAAATCAATGTAATATCCCGTAAGGATATTGATTCATTGTACGAGAAACATGTTTTACATTCCCTCAGTATTGCCGCTGTGGCAGACTTCCCTAACGGTATGCAGATACTTGACCTTGGCACAGGTGGTGGCTTTCCGGGTATTCCTCTGGCGATCTTTTTCCCGGAAGTACAATTCCATCTGGTAGACTCCATTGGTAAAAAGATCAAAGTAGTGGAAGGTGTATCTGAAGCACTGGGATTGAAAAATGTAACCTACAAGCACTCCCGTGTAGAAGATATCAAGGACCGTAAGTTTGATCTGGTTGTATCCCGTGCAGTAGCCCCCCTGAAAGATTTATGGCACTGGAGCAAGCCGGTACTGAAAAAAGCCCCTGCGCATGAGCAGCAACCCGGACTAATATGTCTCAAAGGCGGTGATCTGACTGAAGAAATCTCAGAAAGTGGTGTTCGTCCCCACCTTACCAACATCTATAAATTATTCCCGGAAGAATTTTTCCAGGAAAAGCATATTGTTGTGGTAAATAAATAACTGATAATCAACCTACATACTGAAATAGCGCCAAAAATCTTATAAAAACTTAGAAAACTGTAAAATATCGATACTGTTTTTTCGTCTCCCTTATTAAGATGAAAGAATTGCTCCTTAAAAAAACGCCTCTGGCTATGGCTGCAGAACAAAACGAGCGCATCCAGGAAACGGTGCGACAGGAGCGCAAACGCTTGCTTCATTTTATCCGGAAACGGGTCAACAATGTGGCTGATGCAGAAGATATCCTGCAGGATGTATTTTACCAGTTTACAGAATATTCACGTGTGGGTAGTCAGATAGATTCTATCACTGCCTGGCTTTTTACGGTTACCCGGAATAAGATCACCGACTGGTTCCGTAAAAAACGTGAATCCACTTTCAGTGAGCATACCCGTGAAAATGATGGTGAAGAAACCTTATTCCTTTCAGAAGTGATAGCTGACCCGGGTGCGCTGAGTGATGCGCCCATGACCCGTAAAGTAATAGCAGAGTCTATTATGGAAGCTGTCGATGAATTACCGGAAGAGCAACGTTTTGTGTTTCTGCAACATGAAATTGAAGGCAAGTCCTTTAAGGAGATGTCTGCTGAAACAGGTGTGTCCGTCAACACCTTATTATCCAGAAAAAGATATGCAGTGCTTTTCCTCCGGGAACGGCTGGCGGAACTGTATAAAGACCTTTTACAAGATTAAAAATATTATATATGAGACGTGCACCCAATGTATCCAAGATTGCACATGTATTCAAGTTTATCCTGATGGCCTTCATATTTTGTTGTGCAGTCGGTTTTTCTGTACAATATCTGTGGAACTGGCTCATTCCGGAACTGTTTCATGGTCCTGTCATCACCTTCTGGCAGGCACTGGGCCTTTGTCTGCTGGGTAAACTGATCTTCGGCTGGCATGGTAGCGGCGGAGCACCATGGGGAGCAAGAGCCAAACAAAAATGGCGTGCACGTATGATGGAGAAGATGCAGCATATGTCAGAAGAAGAAAGAGAGAAACTGCGTGAAAAGCTGCGTAGATGCACCGTAGGTCCTCGTTGGGGACAAAGCCCATTCGATGATGAAAAACAGGAGTCTAAAACCGAAACCAATCTGTAATGCATAGCATAGCCATAAACCACCTAATACCGTTTGACATGATAGGTATATTCAAAACCAATATCGCGACGAAGGAAGACCGGCAAACTATTCTGGAAGCGATTCGTAGCCGGTTTGAAGTAGGTCAGTGTCACGTAGATCTCGAAGATTGTGATAAGGTATTACGTATCACAGAAATGAAAGTCCAGGAAGATGAAGTGATCAGTTTTGTGAAGGATAAGGGCTTTGATTGCGATGTCTTAGAATAACAAGCTCGTTTTTTTTGATAGATAGACTATTGTTCATTTGTTTCCATGATAAAGGCGGCACTGCAAAGAGCCGCCTTTATCTTTTTTAATTTTCTTTATTGTTTCTGTCCGCCAGCATTCCAATAGTCGAATTCATTATACACATCGTCTTCTTTCGTCACTACCATACAGAAAAGCCAATCCCTCTGCATGTCTCTTATAACTAGCGCTCAAAAATAATTGCCCTTTTAGCCTTTACGCCAGATAAACTCCTGGGCCTCTTAAGTGAATAACCATCGCTAAACACAATTTTTAACTTACGATACTTCATATGCTATTATGTTTACTATTTTCTCATCTGAGGTCATCCGGCAGGAGTCAGCAGGTTAATGCCCTCATTTTTCTTATATAAAAAAACGCTGCTTCACATTGCGAAGCAGCGTTTCAATTTTATCATCAGCAATCACTATTGCTCAAACTCATTATTACTTCTGTTCAGATCAGCCATACGTTCACTCGGATCGATCTCCGCCTTTTTGATCTCACTCATCGGCATATCAATTTCCACATCGTATGTTCTGTTTGTCCATGGCCAGTAATCATGTACTACGCGTTGTACTGCTGCATCTTCATTTGGTTTCGCACCAAACATCAGCGACATCGGAACATAGTGCATCACCTGTTTGCCATCTTTACCTGTGATCAGCAGATCGATTGGCATCGGCATGTTATCTACACGACGCAATCTCACAACTGTTTTACCATTGTTTTCAAACACGCTATCGATGCTGTAATCAATGTGTTTTGTACTGTATACAAAGTACTGTTTGTACCAATCCAGCTGAAGACCACTTTCTTTCTCCATGATACGAATGAAATCATTCACATTCGGATGTTTAAAACGCCATTCCCAATAGTATTTCAACAGCCCTTTATCGCGTGCTTCCGCACCGATGATATAACCCAGTTGCTCCAGGAATACAGCACCTTTTGAGTAAGCAGTCAGACTATAGCCATAGTTGGTATTATAGTGATCAGAGTGTGTGCTCATGGGCTCTTCATAACCACTTCTCACCAGTGCGAAGTAACCATTATAGGCGCTTGTCTGTGCGGAAGGTGATTTTGTTGAATCCAGTGTGTGATATACAACATTATTTTCTGCGAAGGTGGTGAAACCTTCATCCATCCATGGATACAGGCTTTCATTGGTGCCCAGCATACCCTGATACCAGGTGTGCATCCACTCATGTGCAGCCAGACCATACAGTCCTTCCAGCTTACCATTACCCATGATCAGCGTAGCCATTGGATATTCCATACCGCCGTCGCCACCTTGTATAAATGAATAGCTTTTATAAGGATAAGGACCGTAATGTTCTTTGATGTATTTGTAAGCAGTCGGAATCATTTTAGCGAAGGTCGGCCAGGTTTCTTTTGTTGTCTCATTCTCTATGTAGAAGAAGTGAGCCGTGAAACCATCCACCTGCTGTGTGATATGCTTGTAATCAGGATCTGCTGCCCATACAAAATCGTGTACGTTCTGTGCAGAGAAATGCCAGGTCAGTTTATTACCCGCCGGACGTAATACTTTGCTACCCGCCATTTCATAACCATAACCGATCTGGTTAGGATTCTGCAGGTAACCGGTAGCTGCAACAACATATTTTTTATCGATAGAGATCTTCACATCATAATCCCCCCATATGCCGTAGAATTCACGTGCAATGTAAGGAGTAGGATGCCATCCTTCATAATCGTATTCACACATTTTAGGGTACCACTGTGCCATGGAATAGTCTACTCCTTCGGAGTTATTACGGCCGCTGCGGCGGATCTGAACAGGCACCTGTGCTTCGAATTCCATATCGAACGTAGCAGTAGCATGTGGCAGAATTGGCTTAGCCAGAGGTACTTCCAGAATGGTTCCGATCACGTTATATGTCTGCGTGGCACCATCTCTTTTCAGGGAGAGTATTTTCTGATACCCGATCTGGTCAGGTTGCAGTTTAGAAATACGATCAGTGACACGTCCATCCCAGTCACGTCTTTCATTACCGTTCTTATCTCTGTATAATACAGTTTGTCCAAGTTCGCGGCTGCGCACGTCCATCATACTACCCGGCTGAAATGCATTCCAGTACAGGTGATAGAATACTTTGTAAAGCGTATCAGGCGAGTTATTGGTGTATTGCAGTTTTTGCTTGCCACTGAAGCGGTTAGCCGCAACATCCATATTGATGTCCATTGCATATTTTACTCTCTGCTGCCAGCGGTCTGACTGGGCTTTCGCACCTTGCCAACCCGCGATAAGCAGGCAAGCCAGCAGACATTTTGTTACTGTCGTTTGCGTCATCCTGAATTCTGTTTATGTTAATTGAGTTGTTTAATGGTTTATGATTTCCCTTCTACGATCAGCACGATTTCTCCTTTCACCCCTTTTTCAGCGAAATAATCATGTACCTCCTGTAAAGTACCTCTTTTATTTTCTTCAAACATTTTGGTCAGCTCCCGGCTTACACAACACTGGCGTTCCGGACCAAAATAAGTGATCAGATCGGCGAGTGTTCTTACCAAACGCATAGGCGATTCATAAAATACCAGTGTACGCTCATCCGTAGCCAGCTGTGTGAACAAAGTATGCCGTCCTTTTTTTAGTGGAGGGAACCCTTCAAAGGAGAAACGGTTCATCGGAATACCGCTGTTGACCAATGCGGGTACAAACGCAGTTGCTCCCGGCAGACATTCCACCGGTATACCTGTGCGGATACACTCACGTACCAGCAGGAAGCCCGGATCAGATACGCCCGGTGTACCGGCGTCTGTGATCAGTGCCATCGTTTTACCAGCCTGTAATTGCTGCAGGAGATGCTGGAGTACCTTATGTTCATTATGCTGGTGGTAGGGAGTGATCGGCTTATTGATATTGTAATGTTTCAATAAGAATCCCGAGGTGCGGGTATCTTCCGCCAATATCAGTGCAGCGTCTTCCAACACTTTTACTGCGCGGTAAGTAATATCGGCCAGATTGCCTATGGGAGAAGGAACAAGATATAACTTCATACAAGTACGAATTACAAATTACGAATTACGAATGAAATGCAGCGATGATGATAGATGCTATAAGCTCATTCGTAATTCGACATTCGTAATTCGTAATTGCTGTTTTATTAGTGGATGCTGACTTCAAAAGATTCCATCACCTGGTTAGCCAACAGTTTCTGACAGGCATTTTCCGCCAGTTGTTGTGCTTCTTCTTTAGTAGCAGCTTCTATCTGAAGGGTGATGTGTTTGCCAATTCTCACGTCATGTACATTACTGATGCCGAGATTCTTTAAACCACTCATTACAGCTTTGCCCTGAGGGTCCAGTAATTCTTTCAGCGGCATCACATTTATATGTGCAGTAAACGTCATGTTTTGAAAAATTTGACGCAAACCTAAGACATAAATCGCAAAAAACCACTACTTAGCGGCGCTTCCGGTCACAGGTTTTGCTACCAGTGACAGCAACACATAACACACAAAAACGAACGGAACAGTCGCAAACTGCAGAAACGGAATGCCGATCAATGACAGCACAACCAGCAGGAAACGGGCCCAGTTAGGCTTGATCTGCAAACTCTTAAATTTCAGACTGAGCATTGGAATTTCTGCTACCATGAGGTAACACAGCAGGGCGATAATGATATATAACACCCATATGTTCTGTAGCCAATGCGCCAGATTGAACGGATTGTACATGATGATCATCGGGAAAGAGGCTACCAGCAAACCTACAGCGGGTGTTGGTATACCAATAAAGTTCTCTGACTGACGGGTATCCAGATTGAATTTAGCCAGTCTGTACGCTGCGAAACAAGGTACCAGTAGTGCCGGCGCCAGATTCACATAAGATACATCAAATACATCAGGCATACTCATGTATGCACTTCTCAACAGGCGGAACAGCATCATGCCCGGTACCAATCCGAAACTGACCATATCAGCCAGTGAATCCAGTTCACGGCCAAAAGGCGATTGCAGTTTGAGCCATCTGGCTGCCAGTCCGTCGGTAAAATCAAATAAGGCCGCCAGTACTACCATGGCAGAGGCCCAGTACATAGGTGCAGGGTTGGTAACCAGATACTCTCCCCCGTTGAATTCCGCTCTGTATTCAGGAGAATGCAGAATGTAAATCACGGCAAGAGCACCACAAAACAGGTTGCCGAGCGTCAGGATATTAGGAAGTTGCTTCATCTGTATTCAAGCCGATCGTCTATGAAGGGTTCTCCATAGACGATCGCACATTTTAGCATTAAATATTTAGTAAATATATATACTATTTCTTCATCAACGACTCTATCTCGTCAGCAGTAATAGGAATATTCCTCATCAGGTCCACATTACCACCTGCAGTTAACCATATATTGTTCTCTATACGGATACCCATTTTCTCTTCCTCAATATAGATACCGGGTTCGATTGTCATCACGGAATTCTCAGGAATCGGCTGGTGGAAGGACGGTCCGAGGTCATGTACACCTACGCCCAGATGATGGGAAATACCGTGGTACAGATATTTACGGTAGGCAGGTACTTCAGGATCCTGATTTTTAATATCTTCTTCTTTCAGCAGGCCGATCTTCACAAACTGCTTACCGGCTTCCACACCCACCATTTCATGGTATTTCGCAATGGTAATACCCGGACGAAGGATGGTTTTGGCGTAGTTATGCAGGTGCAGACAAGCATCGTATACCTCCCGCTGGCGGGCGGTAAATTTACCATTTACCGGTACTGTACGGGTAAGATCGGCATTGTAACCACCATAGGCGGCGCCAAAGTCCATCAGGATCAGTTCACCGTCTTTGCACTCCTGATTATTGAATATATAATGGAGGATACGTGCGCGGTCGCCACTGGCGATAATAGAGCCGTATGCCTCTCCGTCAGCCCGGTTACGCAGGAATTCATGCAGGATCTCGGCATGAATCTCATGTTCCCATACCCCCGGCGTAATAAACTGTAATAAACGACGGAAAGTCTTTTCTGTAATATCGATCGCGTGCTGTAACACCTGCACTTCTTCCGGTGTCTTCGCGGCACGCAGCTTTTTGAATATAACGGCTGCACGCAGGTAATTATGCAAAGGATAACGGCTGCGCATTTCTTCCGCATAACGGTAATCCCTTACAGGCACCAGACTTGACTTACGGTTATTTTCGTTGGTATTCAGATAGATGTTGGTAACATCATGGATCCATGGTTGCAGCATCGCATCCAGACTATCCAGCCACACAACAGTGGTGATACCTGAAACAGCAAACGCCTCATCCTTACGCAGCCTGTGTCCATCCCATTTTTCCTTCAGTTCATTCGGACGAACCAGTACCAGTACTTCCCGGAACTTCGGATCCGGATTATCAGGATATAAAATGACCATCGTATCCTCCTGCTCAATACCGGTCAACCAATACAGATCTGCATTCTGCTGGAATTTATGCAGGGCGTCCCCATTGGTCGGCAATTCGTCATTGGAATTGATGATGGCAATGGAATCCGGCTGCATGGCAGCAATAAAGCGCTGGCGATTCTTAATGAAGATCTGAGAGTCTAATGGTAAATTTTTCATATTCTTTTTTTACGGTGGCGTTCAAAAATGCGCGTCAAACCTACTGAAATTTCACAAAACGCCCCCTTGTCTATTATGTAGTCAAACTGTTAATGTTTAGATGCCATTTGGCCGTCGCAGATTCGTCGCTAGTTCGTCGCTTGTTCGTCCACTCTTCGTCCGGTCATTTTTTGCCAGTCATTTTAACTGGCAGGGGACAAAGCCGGCCAGATTTTCTCACGGAAAAAGAACGATTAATAATAACAAATATAGCGTAACATCTACCGGACTGTAATATAACGAAATATGCAGGGGCTTTCCCGGGAATAAGCGTATGCGACGCACTTAATTTTTTACTGATTCCTGCAAAACAGGCAGATCCATTTTAGAAATCCATCAAACAAACAACCATTTAGCAGTTACATTTTCTAAATTTATTCAAAACTGCGGGCTTTAATTTGATAATATCAAAAAAGCACTAGATTTGCTTACTACACCAAAACAATCTTACCATGCAAGTTAGCAGTGTAAGGAATCCTGTTGCCGACCTGATAGAGCTGGGTATTCGGCAAACGGGTCATATTTTCTACCAACTCGAGCCAACAGAACTTATTTCACAAACTGTGGCTCTCGGACAGGGCGCTATCCTCAGCAACGGCGCCCTTGCAGTGAACACCGGACAATTTACCGGAAGATCTCCCAAAGACAAATTTATTGTAAAAGACGCGCTCACAGCGTCCACTGTCAACTGGAACGATTTTAACATTCCCATCGGCCCGGAAAGCTTTGACAAACTGTACGACCGGATCACCCGTTATTTTGCGGGCAAAGACATCTGGATGCGTGAAGGTTATGCCTGCGCGGATCCCTCCTATCGTGTCAATATCCGCGTCATCACAGAAACGCCCTGGGCGAACCTGTTTGCCTACAACATGTTCCTGCGGCCTTCAGAGGAAGAACTGGAAGACATTCATGCAGACTGGACCATCATTCAGGCGCCGGGATGTCTTGCAGATCCAGCCTCTGATGGTACCCGTCAGTCAAATTTTGCGGTAGTCAATTTCAGCCGTAAAATGATCCTTATCGGAGGCACCGCCTACACCGGTGAGATCAAGAAAGGCATTTTCACCATCCTCAATTACATTCTGCCACACGAACATGGCGTATTGAGTATGCACTGTTCTGCCAATCTGGGCGCCAAAGGCGATACAGCTATTTTCTTCGGATTGAGTGGCACGGGTAAAACGACGCTCAGTGCAGATCCGGAAAGAAGACTGATCGGGGATGATGAACATGGCTGGTCCGCTGATAATGTCTTCAACTTCGAAGGAGGCTGTTATGCCAAGTGTATAGACCTCAGCGAAGAAAAGGAACCGCAGATTTTCCATGCCATCCGCGAAGGAGCGCTACTGGAGAATATCATGTGCTATCCGGGTACCAGCGATGTCAACTATGCAGACAAGTGTATCACGGAAAACACAAGGGTATCTTATCCCCTGAATTATATCGATAACGCCGTTATACCCTCCGTTGGCGGCGTACCGGATAATATCTTCTTCCTGACCTGTGATGCTTACGGTGTACTGCCGCCTATTTCCCGGCTTACGCCGGAGCAGGCGATGTACCAGTTCATCTCCGGATATACTGCCAGAGTAGCGGGTACAGAAACCGGCGTTACAGAACCAACCACTACCTTCAGTACCTGCTTTGGAGCGCCTTTCCTGCCGCTGCATCCTGTAAAATATGCATCGCTGCTGGGTGACAAACTACGCAAACATAAGGCTACTGTATGGCTGATCAATACCGGCTGGACTGGTGGATCGTATGGTACCGGTCAGCGTATCAGATTGTCCTACACAAGAGCGATGGTCAGTGCGGCCCTGAACGGACAGCTGGATAAACTGGCGTACAAAGATCATCCGGTATTTGGTGTGTCTATTCCGGAATCCTGTCCGGGTGTGCCTTCCGATATACTGGACCCACGCAATACATGGGCTGATAAATCCGCCTATGACCAGCGGGCTAATGAGCTGGGAGTGAAGTTTGTACGCAATTTTGAGAAATATGCGTCACAGGCAACGCCGGAAATTTTATCCGCATCTCCAAGAATTTAGTTATATTGGGCAACCTTAGCCTGCCTTTAAAATTTCCACTACTATTACAAGTTCTGATGTGTACAGGTTTTCCTGTAGCAAAACAAGTGACCTATTCATTACCTATGGCAGGGAACTTGTTTTGCAGAACTTGAAAGGAAATACCTACCTTTGCGCATGCAAATTTTAGACGGTAAACTTGTTTCAGCGGCTGTTAAAGCCCAATTGGCAGATAAGGTAACTGAATTGAAAGCGTTGGACAAAAAAGTCCCTCACCTGGCAGCCATCCTGGTAGGTAATAATCCCGCCAGCGAAACTTATGTGGCATCAAAGGTTAAATCCTGCGCCGAAATTGGTTTCCACTCCACCCTTTTACGTTTCGACGAGAAAATCTCTGAAAAACACTTACTGGACAATATCACATTGCTCAATGAAAATGCAGATATTGACGGTATCCTCGTACAACTTCCTCTTCCAAAACATATCAACGAAGAACTGGTGATCAACGCCATTGATCCCAGCAAGGACGTAGATGGTTTTCACCCAACGAATGTAGGTAAGATGGTAATCGGATTACCTACCTATATTCCTGCGACTCCTTATGGCATCATGCTGATGCTCGAACACTATAACATTCCTACGAAGGGAAAACATGCAGTAGTGATCGGCCGCAGCAACATCGTGGGTACACCAATGAGTGTCCTGCTGAGCCGTAACGCAAATCCGGGTAACTGTACTGTGACGCTTACACACTCACAGACAGCTAATCTGAAAGAGCTTTGTTTACAGGCAGATATCATTGTTGCAGCTATCGGTCGCCCGAACTTTGTAACAGCTGATATGGTAAAAGAAGGTGCAGTTGTAATCGATGTAGGTATTAACCGTATCGAAGATGCGAGCAAAAAGTCTGGTTTCAGACTGGTAGGCGATGTAGACTTCAATGCAGTAGCACCCAAAACCAGCTTCATCACACCAGTTCCGGGAGGAGTAGGTCTGATGACCATTGCAGCCCTGTTGAAAAACACATACAACGCTGCAAGCCAGAAAGTAAATATGAATTAAACAATATCCTGTAAAACGCTTAACGCCTTTTGCAATGCCAGTATAGGTTCACTTTCTGTCAAACAGCAGAGAGCGAATGCTGCCGCCGGCAAAGCGCGTTAAGCGTTCTGCATTTTCGTAACTTTGCAATATGTCAACTATCACAGCCGATACCGCCACATCTCTTCAGCTTCCTGTCATGGAACGTTTCTATACCCTTCAGGGGGAAGGTAACTACCAGGGGCAGGCCGCTTATTTCATCCGTCTTGGCGGATGCGATGTAGGCTGTCACTGGTGTGACGTAAAAGAAAGCTGGGACGCTTCCCGTCACCCGCTTATTGCTATCAGCGAACTGGTGCGCGATGCGGCCGTACATCCGGGGCGTATTGCAGTGATCACCGGTGGTGAACCACTGATGCATAATCTTGATGCACTGACAGCTGCTCTGCATGGAGCAGGTTTCCGCACGCATATGGAGACTTCCGGTTCTTCTCCGCTCAGCGGTCATTGGGACTGGATTACCCTGTCACCCAAGAAGTTCAAGGCCCCATTGCCTGAAGTGTGCGAGGTGGCTCACGAACTGAAAGTAGTCATCTTCAACAAAAGCGATTTTGCCTGGGCAGAAAAGTATGCTGCACTGGCTGGTCCGCATTGCAAACTATACCTCCAACCTGAATGGGAGAAGTCCGCGCAGGTCACTCCCCTCATCATCGACTATATCAAGGAAAATCCAAAGTGGCAGCTCTCTTTGCAGACGCACAAATACATCAATGTTCCTTAAGATTCCCATCCATACATCATTTTAACACATTACATTTGTGCTTTTTTTCATATATTGGCGCTCAAGCCAATCTAAGTTATGATGAGAGTCCTCTTATTGATATGCAGTTGTTTGGTGTTATGCCTGGAAATGAATGCCCAGGTTATCACCTATGATAATGCGAAGAAAAAAGCACAGAAAAGTTTTGATGATGCTCAGATGGCCGTAAGGGAATATCGGATGTTAGACGCGGTTGATCTGCTGAAAGACGCTGTAAGACAGGAGCCCGGTTTTACAGATGCCTATGGACAAATGGTGATCACTTACGTTGAGCTGAAAAAGTATAAGGAAGCAATCACAAATTTCGAAACACTTAAAAGTCTGGACAGTGCCTCTATCCGGCCTGCACTACTCGCTTATTCCAAAGCACTGGCAGGAGAAGGACGTTTTGCGGAAGCACTCACTGCGGTTACACTCTACAGTCAGACCGGTAAAACAAGAAGTGAAAAAGCGGAAGCGCTTATCAGAACCTATACTTTCGCTGCCAAAGCGGCTGCGAAACCCGTTCCTTTCAAACCACGGAATCTGGGTGACAGCATCAACAGTAAAGATCCGGAATATTTCCCATCACTCACCATAGATGGTCGCATGCTCGTCTTTACACGCCGTGTAAATAGCAAAAACGAAGATTTTTATGTTTCCGAAAAAGATGATAGCCTTGGCTGGATGCCGGCTTACAGTATCGGTGCACCTGTAAACTCTTCGAATAATGAAGGCGCTCAGAATGTATCCCTCGATGGTAATATGCTGGTATACACCGGATGCGACTTCCCCGGCGGCAGAGGAAGCTGTGATATCTACTTTACGATCCGTACAGAAGAAGGCTTATGGGTGGAGCCTATGAATATGGGATCCCCGATTAATACCCGTGCATGGGAATCACAACCAAGCCTGTCGGCAGATAAACAAACCCTCTACTTTGCCCGTGAAACACAGGACGCCGGTTCTGATATCTTCATGAGCAAAATGCAACCTAATGGGAAATGGGGCTATCCGGAAAGACTTGATTCCAATATCAATACATACGGACGTGAAGCAACGCCTTTCATACATCCAGACAATCAGACCCTGTACTTTTCTTCCAACGGACATCAGGGCTTTGGTGATATGGATATCTTCGTATCCCGCCGTCAGGCTGATGGTAGCTGGGGACCAGCGGTTAACTTAGGTTATCCTATCAATACAGCTGATGAAGACGCCAGTCTGATCGTAGCTGCGGATGGTAAAACCGCTTATTTTGCTTCTGACAGATCTGACAGCCGTGGTCAACTGGACCTTTACAGTTTCGAACTGTATCCGGAAGTAAGACCGCTGAAAACATTGTACGTAAGTGGATTTGTTTATGATGCCAAGAGTAAGAAACGACTGATAGCCAATATCGAAACTTATGACCTCGCAACAGGACAGGTAGCTGCGACTATACGTACTGACAAGGTAGGTAACTTCATGGCACCATTGCCCACCGGGAAAGACTATGCATTTAGTGTAAACCGCAAGGGTTATCTGTTCTATTCAGATAATTTCTCGCTGAAAAATGTTTCTCCGGATTCATCCTTCTACAGAGAAATCGCTTTACAGCCATTGGATACAAGTGCTGTACTCGTACTGCATAACATATTCTTTGACACCAGACAGTTCTCTCTCAAACCGGGTTCTGAGCTGGAGCTGAACAGACTCGTTGCATTATTGAGAGAAAATCCGACTGTTACTATTGAGATCAGTGGTCACACTGATAATATCGGTAATACCAAAGACAACATATTACTGTCTGAACGTCGTGCACAGGCTGTTGTGAAATATCTGGTGGATAAAGGTATTGCTGTTGAAAGATTACAAGCCAAAGGTTATGGAGAAACCAAACCTGTTGCAGATAATATGACGGCTGCAGGAAGAGCGGAAAACAGGAGAACGGAGTTGAAAATTCTTAGTCTTTAGGAATGGCTGATTAAGTTAGTATCGAACAATTTCTTTTGCTGAAAATATTGACTGATTAATTTTAAGATTTTAACATAAAAAAGGACGGCGCTTCAAATCACTGATGCGCCGTCCTTTTTTATGCTATACAGTTATTGCATACTAAGATCATTTCAAATTGATCTTTATTGTATTTTAATTTCTGTGTGTTTTCTCAATAATCTCTCAGTTGTTTCTTCAACAATGAATCCATTTCTCCAGCGCTACGCCTGTAATTATACTCAAACATAGCCGGTAACCAATCGCCGTACATCGGATTAGGCAATACAATAAACCTGTTACCAAAATCAGCAGCTGATTGTTGTGTTAATGCAGTACGTTTATCCACAGTTTGTTTATCAAATATCTCTGCGAAGTCGCCTAAATTATCTCCCATCAGCAATACGATCTTGTGCGTTTGAGCCACTTGCGCACGCCGGCTTTCTTTTCCTGATCCTGTAGTTTTCAACAGCAGGTGTTCATTATCTGCATCCGGAAAATGCCAACGTTGCAGATTCTGTAAAGTAACATTCCGCTCTGTTTCTGCGCGGTTACTGATATAGAAGACGTGTACACCTTTAGTAGCAGCGTATTGTAAAAAAGACAATGCACCGGGTACGGTATCAGCCATTGCTTTTGCAGTCCACTCTGCCCATGTTTTTTCCGAATAGCCTTGTCCTTTCAATGATGTATGTACGGTATACGGACTATTATCCAACACGGTTTCATCAATATCCGTGACTATGGCCAATGGCTGTGAGCCCGGCTGTGAAAGCGTTTCATCCAGTCGTACTCTGGCAATATTATATGCCTGAAAACACAGTGCTTTATATTCAGATGATCTTTGCTGCCACAAGGCAGCCCATGCAGGTCCGTAAGGTTGTAATACGGTAACAGGTGCAGCTGGTGTGGTCGAAACAGTTGACTGTGTTGTTTTGCAGGCGATCATGCCGGCAAAGAATACACATGTGAGTAAAATATTTTTATGTTGCATGGGAGTAATGAGAAGATGTTTTAACTTAGATATGTTAACCGCAAAAATAAGCAATATGCAGGAGGAATTACGCCACCAGATTGCACTTACACAAATTCCACAAATAGGAGATATTGTCGCAAAAAAGTTATTGGCACACTTCGGTTCTGCCAGCGACGTATTAAATGCTTCAAGAAAAGAGCTCGGCAATATTCCTGACATCGGCACTGTCAGAGCGGATGCCATCTTTCAATTTCGTGATTACAGAAGAGCAGACAAAGAGATTGATTTTCTGGAAAAACACAATGTACAGGCAATCTTCTACACAAGTACTGATTATCCGCAGAGGCTACATCATTGTGCTGACAGTCCTGTGATGCTTTATTACAAAGGCAACACTAATCTGAATGCAGCCAGAATCATAAGTATTATCGGCACCCGTGCACCGGGAGAGTATGGTAAAGCGATGTGTGCAGAACTGGTAGAAGCACTTACTGCACACAATGTCGTGATTGTAAGCGGCATGGCTTACGGTATCGATATTATTGCACACAAACGCGCTGTGCAACATCATATTCCCACGATAGGTGTATTGGCTCATGGTCTGGACCGTATCTATCCGCAGCAGCATAAAAGTACAGCGATAGAGATGATCAATAATGGCGGTCTGCTCACTGAATTTCTGAGTTATACACAACCAGACAAACAGCATTTCCCCATGCGTAACCGTATTGTAGCTGGTATTGCAGACGCAACGATCGTTATTGAAAGCGGTACGCAGGGAGGCTCAATGATCACTGCAGATATTGCGAACAGCTACAACAGAGATGTATTTGCCGTTCCCGGCCGTGTTAATGATCCACATGCTGCAGGTTGTAATGAACTGATCAGAACCAATAAGGCCATGTTGATCACGGGTGCTGCTGATTTTCTTCAGGCCATGGGATGGCAGACTGACGGCAATAAAGCTGCTACAAAGTTCAATCCGCAGAAAGAATTATTTATTACACTTGATGATGCAGAGCGACATATTGTAACGCTCTTCAGCGGAGATGCTGAAAAACACATCGATGAACTGCGCAGAGAGAGTCATCTTCCCGGCAGTCAGGTAAACGCACTGGTACTAAAACTGGAAATGCTGCATGTATTAAAAAGTTTACCCGGACAGAAATACCAGCTGGTCAATTAATATCAGTTATCAATTGACAGCAATATTCATTTGCTATCAATCATCTTTGTTTGCAGACACCCTAACACTTCCCCTTGTATTCACTTTGATTTGATTATCCGAAGAAACGAAACCCGTATCTCCGGAACGGTAAACCTTTGTCCTCTCCATCCGCCCCGATATCGTTCGATCCAATCCAAACCAAACGAAACAAAAACAAACCACTCCTTTCCTCTCACCTACAAATCTCACCACCCCAAAAACCAATAGAAACACAGAAATACAGCGAAGGTTTTCAGATGGTAAAGCGGACCTTAGCTCGTCCCCTGCATACAGCTAATGCCCGCCAATGCTCTAATATCGAGCCCTTCACCCAAAGCCCAATCATACGCTTAACGGGCGTCAGTCCGCGGTACTATCTGAAACCGCAGCGTATCCCCCTGCACATAATTCTCACCACCCCAAAAACCAATAGAAACGCAGGAATAAAGCGAAGGTTTTCAGATAGTAAAGCGGACCTTAGCCCGTCCCCTGCATACAGCTAATGCCCACCAATGCCCCAATCCTGAGCCCTTCAAACAAAGCCCAATCATATCCTTACGGGCATCAGTCCGCGGTACTATCTGAAACCGCAGCGTACCCCCCTGCACATAATTCTCACAACCCCAAAAACCAATAGAAACACAGAAATACAGCGAAGGTTTTCAGATGGTAAAGCGGACCTTAGCCCGTCTCCTGCATACAGCTAATGTCCACCAATGACCCAATCCTGAGCCCTTCACCCAAAGCACAATCATATCCTTAACGGGCGTCAGTCCGTGGCACGATCTGAAACCGCAGCGTACCCCCCTGCACATAATTCTCACAACCCCAAAAACCAATAGAAACACAGAAATACAGCGAAGGTTTTCAGATAGTAAAGCGGACCTTAGCCCGTCCCCTGCATACAGCTAATGCCCACCAATGCCCCAATAGCAAGCCCTTCACCCAAAGCACAATCATACCCTTAACGGGCGTCAGTCTGCGGTACTATCTGAAACCGCAGCGTATCCCCCTGCACATAATTCTCACCACCCTAAAACATAATAGAAACACAGGAATAAAGCGAAGGTTTTCAGATGGTAAAGCGGACCTTAGCCCGTCCCCTGCATACAGCCAATGCCCACCAATGTCCCAATCCTGAGCCCTTCAAACGAAGCACAATCATACCCTTAACGGGCGTCAGTCCGCGGTACTATCTGAAACCGCAACGTATCCCCCTGCACATCATTCTCACCACCCCAAAGACATAGAAACAAAGCGAAGAATTTGCAGACAAACACCACATCAAACCCTACCTATATCATTGTTTTTCAACAACATAACCACCCTAAACATCCCCCTGCATCAGCACCTTACCACACCGCCATTACCCCACTACCCCTTCGTCCATGAACGAAGAAACAACGGTGTAATCGCGGCCTGATAAGGATTTAAAAGAAGAAATCAACCATTTCAACAAAGAAAACACTGCCATTCCACCTGTTGGCAACAGATTAGCGGTTAACTAACAATTAACAATACCAGTTCACACTAATATCCGCGGCATTTCCATTCCCGGAGAACATCGTTAAGCACATTCCTTCGCAGCAACATTTTTCTATTTCCTTAAATAGCCGTACATTTGCGTGCAATTATTTAATAACTGACAAATAGTTGCAACATGCCTGCCGGAAAATCAAAACCGAAATTTGTAGAGGACGGACTTACCTTTGATGACGTACTCCTGGTTCCAGCCTACTCTGAGGTACTTCCCAGAGACGTAAACATCTCAACGCAACTTACCAAAAACATACGCCTTAACATACCAATGGTCTCTGCGGCCATGGATACTGTTACTGAAGCTAACCTGGCCATATCACTGGCTCGTCAGGGAGGCATTGGTATTCTGCATAAAAATATGAGCATTGAGAAACAGGCAGAACTGGTGAGAAAAGTAAAGCGCAGTGAAAACGGCCTTATTCTCGATCCGGTTACCCTGCACGCCAATGCGACAATCGGGGAAGCACTCCGCCTGATGAAAGAAAACAGCATCGGTGGTATTCCTATTGTGGATGAGAACAGCAAACTGGTTGGTATCCTCACCAATCGCGACCTGCGTTTCGAGAGAAATCACAAACGTCTGGTAAGCGAAGTAATGACTTCTGAAAACCTGATCACTGCGCCTGAAGGTACCGACCTGAAGAAAGCAGAAAAGATCCTTCAGCAGAATAAAATCGAAAAACTGCCTGTAGTTGGCAAAAACGGCAAACTGGTAGGACTCATCACTTACAGAGACATTCTGCAGGTATCCAACTACCCTAATGCAGTAAAAGACGCTTATGGCCGTCTGCTGGTAGGTGCAGCACTGGGTATCACACCGGATGTTCTTGACAGGGCACAGGCACTGATCAATGTAGGTGTGGATGTGGTTTGTCTGGATAGCTCACATGGTCATTCCATCGCGGTTATCAACAGCCTTAAGAAACTGAAAAAAGCATTCCCTAAACTGGAAGTGATCGCTGGTAACGTAGCTACAGGCGAAGGTGCAGCAGCATTGGCTGCAGCAGGCGCTGATGCGGTTAAAGTAGGTGTTGGCCCCGGTTCTATCTGTACTACCCGTGTGGTAACAGGTGCTGGTTTCCCTCAGCTGTCTGCCGTATTACTAGCTGCTGAAGCACTGAAGAAAACAGGTGTTCCTGTGATCGCTGATGGTGGTATCCGTTATACAGGTGATATGGTGAAAGCCCTCGCTGCAGGTGCTTCCTCTATCATGGCTGGTTCTATCTTCGCTGGTGTGGAAGAAAGCCCTGGAGAAACAATCATCTACGAAGGACGTAAATTTAAGTCTTACCGTGGTATGGGCTCTCTGGAAGCAATGGTAGAAGGTAGTAAAGATCGTTACTTTCAGGAAGAAGATGATATCAAGAAACTGGTACCGGAAGGTATCGTAGGCCGCGTTCCTTATAAAGGACTGCTGTCTGAAGTGATTCAGCAGTTTGTTGGTGGTCTGCGTGCTGGTATGGGTCTTACTGGTTCTAAAGATATTAAGACGCTGCAGGCAGCACAGTTCATCAAGATCTCTCCTGCTACGGTTAAAGAAAACCACCCGCACGACGTGGTAATCACCAAAGAAGCACCGAACTACAGCAAATAATATTTCGCTGACAACTGATGGTGAAACGGACAATAATAATGTGCTGAAGTGATTGATGTGTGATAATATACAGTTGACAGATAATTGACGATTGACCATCGCAGTTCACAATAATGATAAAGCCTCCTGACTTGAGCAGGAGGCTTTATTATTATTTAATAATTTATTTGCGGGAGTACTTTTATATTCGCTTTTTCCCTGCCTGTCCACAGGCGATCAGACAATAATCACTACGAACATCCATGTATCAGCATAGATGTCCGCACACAAAACAACACGACTATGAAACGCTGGTTACCCATACTATTAAGCCTTGCCGGAGCTTTGCTGTTATGGGCCGCATGGCCAACCGCGCCCTTTACCTTCCTGATATTCATTGCTTTTATTCCGTTGCTGCGGTTGGCTGATCTTGTGCCACACGGCGGCCGGTTTTATGGATGTATTTTCCTGACATTATTCTTCTGGAACCTCGCTACTACATGGTGGGTAGGTAATACCACCGTACCAGCCAGCGGACTTGCAGCAAACCTGATCAACACGCTGGTGATGAGCGTCCCGCTTATGGGATATCACCGGTCAAGAACAAGATTAGGCAGAACTGCCGGATATTTTGCGCTCATAGTATATTGGTTGACGTTTGAATATGTACACCTGAACTGGGAATTCAGCTGGCCATGGCTCAGTCTCGGAAACGTCTTCGCCATGCATCCTTCCTGGGTACAATGGTATGAATACACAGGTGTCAGTGGTGGTACCTTATGGGTACTGTTATCCAATATCATGATCTATGAAACCTGGCGGCAACGTAAAGAATATCCGGTACCTTTTTCAACATTCCTGTGGAAAACAATCTGGAAACCTGCTGCGTTGATTATTATTCCATTGCTGCTCAGTTCTCTGATTCAATATAGTTTTAAAGCACCATCCGGTCCGGTAGCGAAAGTGGTGATCGTACAACCGAATATTGATCCTTATGACAAATTCGCAGAAGAGAACGAACAACAACAACTGGATAAACTGCTGTCACTTTCAGCAAAGGAAACTGACAGCACCACCAAATACATTGTCTGGCCGGAAACGGCTTTATTCACACATGGGGTGTGGGAACATAAACTGAGTTATGAAAATGAAACGGAGCGGATCAGACAGTTCCTGCGCAATTATCCGCAGGCCACGCTGATCAGTGGGGCTACCACCCTGAAACGCTATGATGTGGCAGACGAAGCACCAGCTCTTTCCCGTAGTTCGGAAGACGGTAACATACGTTATGATGTGTTCAACAGTGCTATACAACTGGATACATCTTATGCTGTACAGATATATCATAAGGCGAAGCTGGTACCGGGTGTGGAACTGATTCCCTATGCACGCTATATGTCTTTTATGAAGTCATTGGCACTGGATATGGGCGGTATCAGCGGTGGATATGGTCTTGTGCCGGGTGTTGAATTACTGGAAGATGTACACACTCATATTAAAGTATTACCTACTATCTGCTATGAATCAGTGTATGGAGAATATGTAGCTGAACATGTGAGACGGGGCGCCAATCTGTTGTTTATTATCACGAATGACGGATGGTGGGGCGATACAGAAGGTCATCGTCAGCACGCACAATATGCCCGCCTGCGCGCTATTGAAACCCGTCGCTGGGTGGCCCGCAGCGCAAATACCGGGATCTCCTGTGTAGTAGATCCTATGGGAAAACTGCAGCAACCACTCCCCTACTGGAAAGAAGGAGTTATATCCGCAACTGTAACACCGGACGATACTTTTACGTTCTATGTAAGATTCGGGGATCTGATTTCCAAAGCAGCCATTGTCTTTTGTCTTATGGTCATCTTATACAGCTACTATCTGAAGTTCACCAGAAAACTGAAGATCACGAATGGTAATTGAGCACATCCTATTTCGTCGTTTGTAACTAAAAAAATTAATTCTCGTGTCAAATAAACCTTCGACCCAAAATAACAATCTAAAGGACAAGCCGGCTGTGCTGTTAATCCATGGTTTTTCTGAGAATAACCAGATATGGCAACAACAACTGGATACCTTGAGCGAACAGTTTTATGTGATCGTACCCGATCTTCCGGGTACAGGCGATACGCCAGTTACCACTCCTCTGAGTATGGAAAGTATGGCCGATTATGTATACGGCCTTTTACAGTCAGAAGGTATACCCAGGGCAACAGTGATCGGACATTCTATGGGAGGTTATGTCGCCCTTGCACTTGCAGAGAAGTATCCTGCACTGGTACAGGGACTGGGATTATTCCATTCCACTGCAGCTGCGGATACAGAAGAAAAAAAAAGCCCGCCGGAAATCAATAAATATGATTGAGAAGTATGGCAATGAAGCTTTTGTAAAACAGACAATGCCTAATATGTTCAGTCCTGTATATAAAAAGCAGCATCCTGAACAAATTGAGTCGTATATTCAGATGTGTTTGAAGTGCCCGCAGTCGTCGCAGATCGCTTATTATGAAGCGATGATACAACGCCCCGACCGCACAGCAGTCTTATCATCTGTCACCGTGCCCGTGTTGTTTGTAATCGGAAAAGATGATACAGCAGTACCCATGCAGCATGTGCTACCGCAGGTATCCATACCACGCATCAGCAGTATTTACATCTTTGAAGAAACGGGACATATGGGCATGTGGGAAATGCCCGAAGCCAGTAAACAACTGTTAGAACAGTTTATTCTTTTTTGCCAACACTATTGAACGTGAAAAGGACCCTTAGACTATTGCTATTTATTCTCCTGATTGGAAACGTTACGAAAGCCTCCCATATTATCGGAGGTGAGATGTTTTATAAGTATATCTCCCGCAGTGGTGACAATGTTACCTATCAGGTGACGTTAAAGCTGTTCCGTATCTGCGGTAGCGGACAGAATATAGCAGAGTTGCCTGATAAGGTCTATTTTTCCATTTTCAATAAAGCAAGCAATACACCCTTTGACGCCCCTTTGGTGAGCAGAGCAACAAAGGAAACCAAAAGCCTCGGACAAGTAGATCCCTGTATTGTAAATCCGCCGGATATCTGCTTCCAGATCGGTACCTATATACACAACATCACCGTGCCGATCACCGGTAGCGGTTATGTCGTGTCATTCCAGAGTTGCTGCCGCGATAATTCTATGCAGAATATCGTGGATACACGCAATCCGAATAATGAACAGCAATTTCCCGGCAACGGTGCCACCTACTTCACAGAATTGCCGGGATCAACAGGTATCCTGGACAACTCCAGTCCCTACTTCGCTAAAGATGAAGCCGTACTGGTGTGTGCCAATAAGAAATTCTCCTATGATTTTTCTGCCATAGATCCCAACAGTGATAGTCTGGTATATACTTTCTGTGATGCATATGGTGGTGGTTATACTACCAACCAGACAGGTATTCCTAGTCCTTCAGATGCGCCACCTTATAATTTCATTCCATATAAAAGTCCATTCACAGGTTCCAGTCCGCTGGGCGTCGATGCGGTAATTGATCCAAAAACCGGTGTAATCTCCGGTATCGCTCCCAATGCCGGTAAATATGTGGTGACCGTCTGCGCTTACGAATATCGTAATGGCACATTGCTTGGCATCCACCGCAAAGATTTTCACATCAACGTAACCACCTGTGTACGGGAAGTCGTTGCCGCTATGCCGGAGAAATACAATGACTGCTCCGGTTATACGGTCACATTTATCAACAATAGTACGGAAGGTAAAACCTATGACTGGGATTTTGGAGACGGACAGAAAGTGACAACTACCAGTACCGCCGATCTGCCACATACGTACACCAAAGATGGTACTTATACGGTAAAACTCTGGGTGGATAAAAACAGTAATTGTGGTGACAGTGCAATCGCAACAGCTTATGTATATCCGATGTTGCGGCCTGATCCCCGCATCAGCGGTTTCTGTACCAATACAACAACCGTTTTTACCGATCGCTCAACAACATCCAGCACTACTGATGCCATCAATTATTATCGCTGGGATTTTGGTAATGAAGCTACCGAGGAAGACACATCCCTCCAGAAGAATGCAACTTATCAGTATCCTGGCCCAGGCAACTACGATGTGATTCTACAGATAAAGACATTACAGGGTTGTGAACGTTTTGATACTACCAACATCATTATATATGATAAGCCGCCATTAACATCCACACCAGATACCCTGCTCTGTATCCGCAACTCCTTACAGTTATTTGCGGAAAGCGTGGTAGATGGCAATGTCGTAAATGGTACCTACACCTGGACACCGGCCTATAATATTACCAATGCCAATACGGCAACACCCACTATATCGCCTAAAAGAGATACCACCTATACAGTAACATTTGCAGATGCGACAGGTTGTACCAATTCCAAACAGGTGGCGATAGATGTAAGAGATACGCTTATCATCAGGACCATTGCCGACAGTACCGTGTGTACCGGCGATGAAGTACATCTGCGTGCATTCCCTGACGGTAATTACCCGCTTACGTGGTACAATGCCGCCAACAATGCAGAAGTCGGAGAAGGGCTCATTCTCAACATCGTGCCTCTGGCTCCTACGGTTACTTACACCGTACGTGGCGAATTGGGTAGTTGTGGCGGTTTTGATAATGTAAAACTAGCTGTTGTAGATCCTCCGGCTGCTTATGCAGGAGAAGATACTACCATCTGTTATGGGGAACAGGTCATCCTGCGGGCATCAGGCGGTAGCAGCTACCAATGGACGCCCACCAATACACTGGGTAGCCCCAGAAATTCGACCACCACTGCAAGACCAACAGACACGACACAATATATTGTTACCGTTACGGATGTACTGGGTTGCCCTAAACCTATCTATGATACCGTACAGATCAATGTCGTGCCTCCGGTGCCTGCTTTTGCCGGTAATGATACCATTGCCATGCTGAACCAGCCATTCCAGCTGAATGCTTCTGGTGGTACCTCTTATATATGGACGCCGGTTGACGGACTGGATAACCCGAATGTCTATAATCCCACCACTACCATCAACCACGATTTTACTTATACCGTAACCGTCTACACGGCTGAAGGCTGCGTGGGCAGGGATAACATCAAAATACGCTTCATCGCAGGACCGGACATCTATGTTCCGACCGGCTTCTCACCTAACGGGGACGGCCAGAACGACATATTCCGACCGCTACCTGTGGGTATTGTACAAATGGACTTTTTCAGGGTGTATGACCGCTGGGGAAAACTGATGTATAGCACTGACAAGTATATGCAGGGATGGGATGGCTATTTTAATGGCACACCGGCCGCCGTTGGTACATACGTTTGGGTAGTTCAGGGTAAAAATGTCAATGATGAAACCGTGGTAAGAAAAGGTACAGTAACGCTTGTCAGATAGAAAAATCTACATCTAATTACATACTTTCAATTGTAAAGAACTATTCTACAGATAGTTCTAAAACCCGCGTGTACACTGGAAAAAATGATTGTTCGTACGGCAATTTTTTTGTAAATTCCTATACGAAAGTCATTTTACAGATTTGCACCCCTTTGAATGTACAGATTCCTTATTCTGGCTATTTGCTGCACCTTTGTCCACGTTAGAGCAGATGCTTACCATATAATTGGCGGTGAGATTTACTACACTTATGTGGGGACTGCTGGAGACGGAATATTCCGTTATGAAATTGTGCTCAAATTATACCGGGACGCTGATTTTACCTGCGGACCCATACAGGGTTGTCTCGACCACTTCGAAGACCCTGTCCCCATCAATATATACAATGCCGGCGGACAGCGCATCACCAACGCCATGCAATTGTATATCAAACAAACCAAAGCCCTCCGGGATACGCTCAAGAATCCCTGCCTCGCCCCCCGAACGCAAAACCTCGAAGTTGCCTTTTACAGAGATACAGTTGAATTACCGGCAAGTCCGGGTGGTTATTATGTCACTTATCAACGTTGCTGCCGTGGGGAAAAGCTGGTGAATATATATGACTCCGAACATGAAGGTTCTACTTTTTATACCGTCATACCCGGCACCGACAAGCGGGCTACCAATAGCAGCGCACGTTTTAATCACGATGGCGCCATTGTGATCTGTAATTCCCTGCCATTTACCTTTAATTACTCTGCCACCGATCCTGACGGCGACAGTCTGACCTACACACTTTGCAGTGCGCTTACAGGTGGTGCCACCCGCAGCGAAGCAATGTCTACCACACCGCCACCATATACCAACACCGTCAATTACGTTGCACCTTATTCCGGCGCTAATCCCATGGGGGGAGCGCCACAGATATCTATTGACAACAATGGTATACTACGTGGTACTCCCAACCGGGAAGGTAAATTCGTGATCTCTGTCTGCGTCAATGAATATGACCGGCGGACCAAAATACTGCTGGGCACTCATCATAAAGATCTGCTGCTGACTGTCTTTAACTGTAAGACCAATATCAAGGCAGGTTTTCCTTCCGTGCTGATGAACTGTGTTGAAAATCCGGATCTTGCTGTCACTATTCCCAACTACAGTAATGCCGGATTTACCTCTGCTTACTACTGGGAGTTCGGAGACGGTACCGATACCGTTACTTTCGATAAGACCGTCTTCTCTCATCAATACCCTGATACCGGCATTTATAAGGTTAAACTGGTCGTAAATCGTGGTTTGTCCTGTACTGACAGCGTAACTGGCTTCGTGCATAATTATCCCGGTTTAAAAGCCGATTTCACCATGGAAGGCCTGTGCCGGGGAGAACCGATCCGCTTCAATGATGTATCTACCTACAGATATGGAAAGATAACCAGCCGCCGCTGGGACATTGGTGTGACTGATGCACCACAGTTTTCGAGTGCTGTCAGCTCACAATTGAACTATGTCTACAAGGATGGAGGGGCGTATACCGTCACACTTCGTATCCTGACCGACCGGTCATGCAGTGCCGAACTCGCCAAAGAAATCACGGTGTATGAAGTCAATCCTTTTGCGGGCAATGATACCATTCTTGCCAAAGGACAAAAATTGCAACTCAATGCCAGCGGTGGGGAGTTCTATGCGTGGTCACCTCCACTGGGACTCAGTAATATAGCTATCCCTGATCCGGTAGTCAGCGGAGACGTGGATATGACCTATCTGTTAAAAGTGTCCAACTCACAGGGCTGCGTCGGCTACGACTCTGTCAGTGTAAAATACTACGCCGGACCTGAAATATATATCCCCACCGCTTTTAGTCCTAATGGCGACGGGCAGAACGACCGCTTCCGCTTTATTCCGGTCGGTATTACTGAATACGAATACTTCCGCATTTTCAACCGCTGGGGACAAGAGATCTATTCCTCTACCGACTTCCGTCAGGGATGGGATGGTACTATCAAAGGAGCACCTGCGCCTGTAGACACCTATATCTGGATACTTGCCGGAAAAGATTTAACCGGTAAAAGTATTTTAAAGAAAGGCACAGTAACTTTGGTGAAATAAAATCGGGTTTATGGCAATAGTTCTAGTGACCGGAGCTACCTCAGGCTTTGGTGAAGCATGCGCAAAGAAGTTCGCAGCGAACGGTTATGATGTGATTATCACCGGAAGAAGACAGGAAAGATTAACAGCTTTACAACAGCAATTGCAGCAGGAACATAAGATTGCCGTATTGCCACTTTGTTTTGATGTAAGAGAACAACAGGCTGTCAGTGATATACTGGGCAATATTCCGGAACAATGGAAAGCCATAGATATCCTGATCAATAATGCCGGACTCGCACTCGGATTCAGCTCAATTGAAGATGGCGATCTCTCCGACTGGGATACTATGATCGACACCAACGTAAAAGGATTGTTGTATGTATCCAGAGTTGTAATGCCATGGATGAAACAAAGACGTGCGGGACATATTATCAACCTCGGCTCTACTGCCGCTAAACAGGTCTATGCAAAAGGACATGTATACTGTGCGACCAAAGCCGCGGTAGATTCCATTTCACAGGGTATGCGGATTGACCTGCTTCCATATCGTGTCAAGGTGACAGCCGTACATCCCGGTGCCGCCGAAACAGAGTTTTCTGAAGTACGTTTCAAAGGAGATAAAGACAAGGCAGATAACGTCTATAAAGGCTTTCAGCCATTGACAGGACAGGATGTAGCTGATACGATCTACTACTGTGCTACCCTGCCGGCACATGTATGTATCAATGATCTGGTCATCACCTGCCTGCAACAGGCCAATGCTTATTACTTCGATAAAGAGTAAAAAAACATAATATAACACGTAGATGTTATTTCATATACAACACATTGTTTTTAAATTTGAAACAATTAACGTATATGAGGACTTTTGTGATGTGCTGTATGTAGGGTGCGGAATACCTCCGGACGGAGGTGATACTAACTATGACCGTTTTTTAATGCTTTTTTAATGCCGACTATCTATCCTAAAAAACCATATCCCTATGCTTACATTTGCAACACTGTATTTGTTGCGCCTCTACTATCCGAGATGGAAAGCAGAATGGCGCTTTTACTCCGACAGATCTAAAAGAAATAATTACGGTCGCTGGGCTACACGCCAGGACTGGAGTTGGGGCTTTTAGTGCTGAGAAATGAATCTAACTTATCCCGCCGGTGCATGCCGGCGGGATTTTTATTTACTCTCTTATCAGCATACAACGTACCTGTTGCAGATCGCCCGCACGCTGTGTATAAGCCATCAAAGCAGTGCCTTTATCCACACTCCTGATCACCGGAAATGTGGAATATGCCGAATCGGAGGTCAGCAATCCTGTATGTAATACCTTCCCCTCGCTATCTCTCCACTGAAAACCTACACGACTGTTGAACGTATTATTGGGCAGCTTCACCGGTTCGTCCCAGACGATCAGCACCTTGTCATCCGGCAATGCCGTGATCTGCGGATGTTTGGCTATCGGGGCCGAACTTACTTTCTGCTTTTGTGAATAGGTCTGACCGTTATCGGCAGACTGGCAATAATACACG
Organism: Chitinophaga pinensis; assembly: GCF_007896845.1. Lineage (GTDB taxonomy): Bacteria > Bacteroidota > Bacteroidia > Chitinophagales > Chitinophagaceae > Chitinophaga > Chitinophaga pinensis_C. The sequence continues at coordinate 176,532 of NZ_VOHS01000002.1, forward strand.
CCTTCTCCACCACCCATTGTGAACCACGCAAAATGCATTCCTTCCTTATTCTTCACCATGGCAGGGCCGGTATGTGGACAACCTCTTACCACCCAGTTATCTGCACTGATACGATTCATATCGGAAAAGGTATTACCGCCATCCACTGATACCATGTGCACCATATCTCTGATAGAATCATTGATGATATCTCTGAAGGCAATGTGAATACCGCCTTTATCATCGGTATACAGATCAGTTCTGCAGCATTGGCAAACCGTTTCTGCCAATGCTTTCTCTTTCCGGAAACCTGCATGTCCGTCAGTTACAGCGAAGTAAAGCGAAGAGCCTTCTGCATCCACCGCCTTTCTATTATCCAGCCAGATTGCAGCAGCTTCCCCTCCGGGTAATAAAGCCACATCAAAATACCGCTGATCATAACTACCGGTATCTGTTACCAATGGCGCTGCCGGCAGCCATGTCTTACCTCCGTTCAAAGAACGCGTATAAAACACCCTTCCTGCGTATTTATTACGTGCATCGTCTTGTTCCACGCCATAAATAGCGATCACCTCTCCATCAGGCTTAAAAACCATTTTAGGCATATTCTCTGCATGAGGCAATATCCCATTCGCAGTAGCAACTCTCACAGGCGATGAAAAACTATTCCCCTTGTCCGTAGATATTGCATAATACAAAGTGCCTGTATCCGCTCCTTTTGCTGTCTCAACCCAACTGATTACAGTGCGTCCGTCAGTAGTCGTTGTTACAAACGGACAGGAAGCATCCTGTGTAGCATGCGAAAGCAATTGCTCTTTGCTGTTTTCACTGTTACAGGCAACTGCACATATTGCTATAAAGGCTATCCATCTTGTGATGCTCATCGTGATTATTTTTTGCCGTTGAATGTATATCCGAAACCAATATTGAAAGTGCGTTTAGGTCCCGGTCTGTATGTTGTACTGTAAGTTGTTCTTTCTGTAGTGGTAGAATAAATAGCATCTCCTGCATTACGACAGTTTACCCAGCAGTCAAATTGTTTCCAGCTGTAACCTGTACGGAAATTCAGCAGGTCATATCCACCATATGTGCCTGTATTGCGTGGATCCATATAATAGCTGCCTACGTGCTGCCATTCTCCTGCAAGGCGGAATCCATTTAAGAAGTGGGGTTTCCAGGTGATCTCTGTATTGGTGATAACCTTTGGTGCACCTGCCATTTTATTATCGTCATAACTCACCCCTTTTTCCACATATTCATTGAAGAAGTGTTCTGCATATTGTCCGCTGCAACGAATCCATATAGATGGCAAGGGAGCATACCGCACATTCCATTCAATACCTCTGTGTGTTGTACGACCAGTATTACGATTTTCATAAGAACCATCGTCCAGTTTCACACTGATGATTTCATTCGTGCCCTGCATGTCATACACGCCAATATCAACGTATCCTTTATCATTTGCAAAACCAAACCAACCACCTGCCTCATAGTTGCGATAAGTAGCCGGTTTCAGTACAGGCACTTTCACACCTCTGTATAATTCAGATATATTCGGAGGCGCAAAACCCACGCTATAGTTTGCATACATCCCTCTGTTTTGTCCGAAGTCATATGTCAATCCCAGCTTTGGTGTCAGCTTATTAAAATGATTGGTTTCATCTGGTGCGCCGGTAAATGCAGATGGTGTAAGATGGTTATCGAAATCATAATCCATTCTATCATAACGTACCGCTGCAACTAATTTCAGATGGCTTAACAACTCCATATCAAATTGTGCATAGGCAGCTGTATTCAGTAAACCAACATTGTAATCTGTCAATATAGAATCTGTTGTACGATAACTTCTGAAATAACCGGCTGCATCTTTTGTAACATCGATGAATTCAGCATAATAAGTTGCCGGACTATAATCAGCGCTGATACCAGCAATGATTGAAGCATGTTTCCACGCAAACTGTTTTTTATGTTGCATGATCAGACCAAAACTATTAAAGCTGTCATCATTGATTTCACCAGCTGCCTTCAATGGATCTGACAGATTCTTCAGTGCATAGAATGGATTCTGTTCAATTGTATTGTTGCGAAAAAAGGCAGTCACTGTTGTCTTGTTGGTATTGTTCCAGTTCTGTTCCAGTGTACTTCTGTAACGCAGTGCATTTACTTTACGATAGGAAAAAGTCTGAAAGTTGCGATAGTCTTTTGCATAGAAATGGGCACTATCCAATCCGCCTACCTGATCTGTATAATAATCGATCAGCGTCATTGAATTGATCCATTTGGTACGATCGCTGATCTGATAATCTGCTCGTACTGTCAGTGCCAGTTTATGAAAATCACTATGATCCATATAACCATTCCGCTGATCAGCATAATATCCACCAACGACAATACCCAGTTTATTAAATGTACTGGAAGCACTGAAATCAGTGCGTTTATATCCACGGTCACTGATCTCTGCCTGTACCCGTGCCATTGGTTTTAATGAAGGTGCAGCCGTGATAAAGTTCACTGCACCACCTACGGCTTCGCTACCATACAGAGATGATGCAGGTCCTCTTACTACTTCGATATTACGCAGTGCTGCCATGTTGATTTCAATTAAGGCATTGTGATTGAAATCGCCGGTAGTGCGGATAGGAATACCATCTTCCATATACAGGAATAAACTCTTGTAACCGATGGGTTGACGGATGGCCATAGTATGTTGTTCATTACCCAGATCCACCATATATACACCACTCACTTTATTCATTAATTGTTCGAGTGAAGTGGCTTTGGTATCTCTCATTTCCTGTGTGGAGATGGTACTGATCGCTATAGGTGCATCTGTACGCGATTGTTTATCACGGCTGCTGGTCACAATAATTTCATTCAGACTGGCTGTTGCGGGTGTCAGTGAAATGATAGCGGACGGCTGTGAAGACAATATCAGCTTTCGCGTCTGATAACCGACAAATGATACTTTTATGGAATCAGCTGCACTGCCCTGTTGTAACGTAAAGCGTCCACGTACGTCTGTCTGGCAACCTTTATCAGCATGTAGCAATTGCACAGTCACACCCGGCAACACTTCTCCTGTCTGCGCATCTACCACGCTGCCCTGCATCTGCGCGCTTGAATGCATAAAGAATAATACGCCCGTTATTATCAGTAATAAATATTTCATGATCACAATAAGTTCCTTCCCTGATGATCAGGCATAGCGATGCCGGACAGCTGATACTACATCACTGCCGGTACGCAACTGCCCATGCTCACAGGCAAGTGCTGTTGGTAAGTAAATAAGGATGGATGGATACGAATGAGACCTGTCATAGCACATAGCCATGGCATTACTCACGATAAGACACATCAGACAAAATGCGGAAACATCCGCGCAATAAATGCAATGAAAATAAATTGGCTATGATTAAGCCTGGGGTGGATGGAAAAAGGAGAATAACGGGGTATGTATTGCAGGATCCTGATAATAAACAAAGAGGTCTGTTGATGGCGCAATAGGCGCAAAGTTGAATTCCAGCAGTGCATCAATGTATGTTACTTCATACTTCTCTTTACCGATACTACCGTTCTGTTGCTGCTGCTCGTCCTGTTTGAGTTTCTTTCTGAGATAACATTTACCATTACAATGCATGTCAGGTTTATCTCTGTTCTCACACAATACACTGGCAATGTAGGCCTGATCCATCTTATACTTCACCATAATTACCACCTGACTGAAGTTTTGCAACAACAGCCCGAACAATATGATTATGGCGAAAAGATATCTCACGGTGCAAAAGTATGTCAATAGATGAGTAATTGCAAATGATATATGTCATGTAGCATTCCGGCAAAAAAAATACCATGCCTGCAGAATAAAGCATCACTTACATTTTTCTGACTGTAATGCGGTCTGGCCTCCACCATTCGTAGCAAATAATACAAACCCCTGACAACAGAAAAGCCTGATCTGCGCGATCAGGCTTTTCTTATAACTTAATGCGTAATTTTTAATTCGTAACTGACTACTGTGCCAACATAAATCGCAAGGTCAATCCACCTCTTGTATTTGTAATCGGATAAGCCGTCGAAATCACTGGTATTGTTTGTCTGCGGTCATAGAAGAAACGCAGGTTCAAACGGTTGTTCACCACATAATCTATAGACGGTGATATACCAATTACCTTCTGCCCGCTGGTTGGTATCACCAGATCAGCATCCAGCCTGTTGTTCACGGTACGGTCATCACGGAAGCTCATATCCAGACGGAAGTTCATATCGTTCTGCACCTTCTTGCCATCTTTTGTGTACCGAGGAATGCAAACTGCACATTACGGAGACGATAGCTACCACCCAGTGTCAGCTCAGTAGAACGCAGTTCTGTCAGCTGATAGTCGATCAGACTAAGACTCAGTGAACGGCTCTTCTTGAATTCCACACGCAGGTTCAGGCTACTTACGAAGGTCACATCTATGCCCAGTAATGGTGCGAACTGCTCAGTCATAGTAAGGTTCGGGATCAGGAAGTAAGGGATATAGTTACCTGATACGGTATCTACAAATCCCGGATAACCTGCCAGACGAGGATCCTCATACAACATCGCTGTATTATATGAACTCATACTCAGCGTACCGACGTAAGCATGTGTCAGTGATACGTTGGTGAAGAGTGATTTGAAAGGTTCCAGTTTTGTCAGACCATTATAAGCCACACGCCAGTTCGGACGTGGTATATAGTTGCTGAATGGATTGCTGCGTACATTGGACAGACCTGCGCTTCTCAGTAATCCGATCTTATCAGGATCTTTTCCGGTATAAGCAGCGAGGAAGGCCGGTACGAGTACATCCTGTGCATAACGGCCATAGCCATAACGATAAGTAGGATCTTTCGGATTATACGTTGGCACTCCGGGATCATTATTGTATGGGTTCTGCGCAGCAAGACGGTTAGAGATATTCATACGATAACGCTGGAAATCATTAAACGTTTTGGTTGTACCTGTTTCGTTATCAATGCCTCCGAAGATGGTTTTTATCGCTACATAAGAAATCTCAAATCCACCTGCATCATACGGACTTAAGTGCTGGAAGCCAAGGCTATCATTTACGTTCACATTCTTGAACAATTCAGTATGTGTCTTGCTGAATGATTTGGTCATGCTCAGGTCAATACGCAGGTCATTAACCGGTTCCAGTTGCGCCTGTAATTGCCAACGTTGTGTGAACTGTTGCTGGTACTGAATATTGAAAGTAGTATCCGGTGTGATCAGGCCTTTCTTTGCAAAATCATCCAGCCATACCTTGGTAGGTTGCATACCGAAGACGAATGGTACACCGGGATTCCAGCTTGCCCAGTTCATACCCAGCAGCTTGGTACTGTCAATATAACCCGGCAAACGGGTTCCTCCATTTTCGGAGTAATCCAGACTCACACGTTTCAATGACAATAATGGTTTCATCACCGCTTTCAGAATAGGCGATACTTCTACGCTCTTCTCCTGTTTGACCGGCTGTTTATTCTGACCAGGAGCACCCGGTCGGTTATTATTCGTCGGTTGCGGTCGCTTCTTCTGTTGCGTACCTGTGATGGCCCGCAGGAAAGGTGACTTGCTATACAGTTCTGCAAACTTGAACTCCGCCATCACTGTTTTCTGGTTGGAGTTTTCTATCGCATTACCCAGATATTTTGCCAGCAGCGAAGCGCCTGTCCAGCGGTAATCTGTTGAATAACCTATCGCGATACTTGTCCAGCTAAGCGCAGGTATTTTAGACGTTGGTAATGTATAGGTGATGTTTGCTGTATGATAATAGTTGGTCGTTCTACCTAATTTGAAGAAGTTACCCCATACGCTGTCTTTCTTTTCTTTTGAATTCAGACGGCCTTGTGGCTCATCGATACGTGCGTTATTCACCGCATTGAAGTCGATGGTCAGACTCCGTGTCAGATCCCATTTCAAACCATAGTAACGGTCAAAGGTGAAGTACTTGTTGTACGTTTCCGGCAGTTTATAGTTAGAGTTATCTCCTCCGACGTTGCGGATACGGGTAGCACCAAACTGACGGGTCACGTCTATTCTGAAACTGATCAGAGACGGTATGTAGTTAAAGTTGAAGTCACGGATCAGATCCAGCCAGGGTGTCTTCGTTTTAAACAACTTCTTGAATGGTGTAATGAACTTACTCTGTCCGGTGAAGGTATAACCAAGGCCCGCACGGTGCTTCACCAACTCATCACTTTCAATGATCGGGTTATGACTGGTTGTTTGTGTATAAGAATAACTGATGTCAAAGTTTTCGATATCCCACAGCCTGTTATGTTTTCGGTTCAGGTTGAGGCGACGTACGTTGGTAAAGTTCAGACTCTTTATAGCGGTAAAGTCCTGTGCAGCTTTGCGGATAGAATCACGTTCATAATCACTCCGTGCCATTCTCAGCTTATCCTTCAGTTTGATATCCAGATCATACGGATCATACTCCGGCGTACTTACCGCCTGTGAATAACCGGCATATACCGGGATAGAGAGGCCTGTTTTCTTAGGCAGCAGTTTACCCAGATCAAGGTTTGCCGCTGCATCGTATTGCAGGTAGTTATCACGGAAACGTTCATTTACACGCTGGTCAAGGTTACCAAAACCTGCGGTGTGCATGTTACCAGATACGCTGACAGTACCAAGGTCGGCCAGCTGTACATCTACACGGCCCATACCAGCGTAACCACCTTTTTCATCCAGACCAGACAAACGTAGTTCATTGAACCAGACTTCACCACATCGTGGGAGTCCATCGTCTTTCGGGTTGGTAACACCCAACATGATGGTTCTCACATCACCAAGGTTCGGGTTACCTACCACACTCATATAGTTACCTAATTCATCTGTTTCGACATATGGTACCTGCGGAGAACAGTTGTCACATTGGTTACGTTTCTGTTTGAGCGTGGTCAGTTTACTCATCAACAGATTCACGTCATTTACTTCCGGCCATACTTCCGTCGGACTGGCAGTATTCCATGGAGTTACTTTCAGTGGTATCTGGTATTCGTAGTAGTTTTCCACAAAGTCGCTACCCATACGTATGATTGCGCGGAGCTGACCATCTTTGAGTGAGTTAGGATCTGTCGATGCTTCCGCGTGCAGATACATCTGCAGGGTTTTGTACTGACGGAGGTCCATGCTCAGGTTTTTAGAAACCCCACGGGTATCACCATCATTCAGGTCGCACACCTGTATAGACATTGCCTGTTCGTTCAGCTGCAATACAGTACTGTTGGTGCTCAGTGTATTCTGACGAACTACTCCCGGAGGCAACACATAGTTAACTGGTTTACGGGAAGAGTTCTCTTCAATATTTACAGCAGACGTATTGAAAACGGTATTGTCGTCATTCGGGATAGGATCGCCTGCCTGCAGTTTATAGTTATACTGGCGCCATTGGTTACGCACCAGTTGCAGTTTAGCGAAACGTACCACTACTGAATCTTCAAATCCTGTCAGGAACATACGCATGAAACGGATGGATTTGAAATCAGGAATGCTACCGACCTTCTTATCAAATTCGCTGATAGGAATTTTAAACTGGTACCAGTTCTCCAACCTCTTTATACCATTTGCAGGTGTTACCTCTGTTGTGATCTTATCTACAATGTAGTTGGTTCCTACCGCCATTTTCGGACGGAGGTTCACACGATACTGGAAGTATTCTTCCGTTTCATTCAGGGTATTGTCTCTGTTCAGGTCTTCTGACTCCGGAATGTTAGTAGCGGCAGATGAGTAAATGCTGTTTCCTGTAGAAACCGGGGAGTTACCTTCCGGGTTGCTGAAACGTTTATAACGCTGGAGGATGTCTGCCTTCGCTGAATTATACGACTCATCTCTGTAGTGTTTATAATCGTCGTTGGAAGGATCCGCAATTGCCTGCTGGTAGATAAGAGAACTCGGTCCGAAGTTGGCGGCGAGTCTATCCAGATAAGACCTGCGGAAGTTATTCTCATCCGCGCTTTGTAAACCATCATACCCCACATCCTGATAACGGCGGATCTCCGGATCATTATCAAATGCCTGCGTAATCTGCTGCTGGAATTTCGGGATACGACCCCATGCAGAAGAGTCTGTCTTATTAAGATCGGTATTAGGATTAGGTAATCCGTTCTCGAAAAATTTACGGGAGTCTTTCAGGATATCCTCAGATACGTTACCAAGGTTAAAATATAACTGACCACCTGTACTGGTTGAATCACCAAGGAAAGGATCCTGAATCCAGAACTCAATAAACTCAACGTTCTGTGTCTGGAAGTCACTGTTATCAATCGCGCGCATAATACCACCCCATTTCCTTTTCGGATTGAGGAGGCGTCCTGTTGCTGTGATACTATCTCTGCCTGCGGTAAAGTTATACGGCCCTCTTTCTTCAGGATAATAAGCCAGGTCAAGGGTACTCAGCTGGCTCTGTCCGAAGTCGGTGGAACGATTAGCGAATACCTCTTTCTGATACACCAGACGCACACGTGGGTCTGACTGCACCAGATCTGTAATGCCATCCGGCAGGGAAGGTGATTTCGGTATCTGAAGGGTAGGCTCAATAATGTACCATGCCAGTTTCGCCCTGTTTGCACCATAGCTTAGCTGGTCATTTCTGTCTGCTTCCGGGAAGAGAATTGTACCGTTACTGTCAGAAGCCTCTTTTGGTGTGGATGCCAGTGCCCATGAAGTAGCCGGGAATTTCAGGTCATATCCGCTCTGGGAGCCTTCAAAGTCATCGATGAAGATCTGGCCCTGATTACTACCTGCCGCATTTACCAGTTTACTGTGACCCGGGAACAACTTGGCCACCTCACCGGTGAACATGATGTTGGAAGGGGTATTGCTTTGGTAGTTAGGCAGCTTATTCAGGAAGCGGGTCAGCCCTTTCCATTCAGAGTTATAGTTCGCATCCAGACCTACTACCGTGTTCTTAATCGGATCTTCTCCATAGTTCACTTTCTGGTAATAAGGTCTTTCGCTCATTCTGGCGATGGTCGATCCCAAAGTCAGTTTATCATTTACGACATAGTCAAAGCGGGTACCGAAGTAGTTTCGTACCTGTGTACCAAACGCGGCATTGTTCTCAAACTGTACGTTGATCGCCACACCGGAGTTGAGGATACCGGCATTGATGATTTTGATACGGCCAAGGTTATAGTCGATGATATAGTCTACGTTTTCACGGAGTTGTTGTCCGCCGGCGGTTACGGTTACTGATCCCGGAGGAATGTTATAACCACCCAGCTGTATTTCGGAAGAGTTGCTGGATTTATAAGACCCTTTCAGGATATAGCGGTTCAATTGCGGGAATTGCTGTGCTACTACTTTAATGGAGTCATACAATACCTTGTACATATACTGTCGCTCAAGGGCGGCATTACCATTAAAGGCTTTCTGTATCCCCTGAGAGAATGGTTCGAGTACCGGGAACATCACCCTGCCCGTCTGTGAGTTGATGGTGTATCCTTCCACATAGTCAAACACCCCATCCGGCTGCGGGTCATTCTGGTTATTCAAGCGGTCGAGGCTCAGAATGGAAATAAGCGGTGCTCCTTCCCATGGCCCCTGTGCATCCGGCAGATAACGTTTATCACTTGGAGCACGGGTATCGGTACCAGGGTCTTTATAATATATGTCCAGTTTAAAGTCAGCTCTGTTCAACTGATAAGCGCCTGTCGCGTAGATGTTTTTCATCATCAGGTCCCAGATCGGGAGGTTCGGACGCGCGGAGGTAGCTTTCAGCAATTTCAGGAACAGGATACGCTGGTTGGCACTGTTGTTCTGATCAGGGGGAATATCCTGTGAGAACTCACCCACCGTATGTACCTGACCATTATAAGTATATTGATATGCAACGCCCAAAACTTCATCCGCCTGCAATTGTTGATTCAGCGTGATGAAGCCTAGTTGTCGGTTGATCGTATATTCTGTGGAGTCCAGTTTTCGGGCAAAGGTCTTTTCATATTCCTGTACCGCTTGTAGTCCGAGGTTTTGCAATCGACTGACGACCGTTCCCGTATACCGGCTCATGGGGTCAGAGATTACTTTTGAGTAGAGGTCGTTCAGCTTGTTATCAGTCAGCCTTGAGTTAGATAACACATTAATTGAGGTATTGAAGGGACGGTATTCACCAAGGTCCATCAAACCGACGATATCTCTTGTATTGGTGGTAGCACCTGTTTTATTGGTTACCCAAACCTCCACACGGTTTACATATGCGAGGGAGCGGATCACCGGGAGGTTGCTCATGGCATAGTTAAAGGTATCTCGGAAGAACTGACCGAGCAGGAAGTGTCGGTTGTCTTCATATTCGTCTGCACGCAGGTTAAAGTCCTGTACCTGTGTACCGCCTTTAATCATCAGGTTCTGTTTCTGAGATTTCTGGTTGGACAGTACGCTGGTAACGGTCAGACGACCAAACTGCAGCTGGGTTTTAATACCGAAAAGGGATTGTACCCCTGAAATGAGTGAGCTGCGCAAAGGAAAGCTCACGTTACCGGCTTCGATCTTTTTAATGATCTCATCGTCATAGCCGGTATATTCCAGTTTGATCTGGTTTTCGAAGTCGAAAGTTGACTGGGTATTATAGTTAGTGATCAGTTTCAGTTTGTCCCCGATCTTACCGGTCAGGTTCATATTGATATTCATATCAAATGCGAAACCTCCCGTTTTACGGGCCTGTTCTGTCAGCACGGGGTTTTTGATATTCTGGCCTTCATAACCGAAGGTCAGCTCGAGGCTACCCTGGGGTTTGATATCTACTTTGTTACCACCAAAGATCCTGTCAAACAGCTTGCTGCCTTTATAAAGCTCCGGACCGTTCCCCTTCTGGTTCAGTGAACCAAGGGTACTGGCACGTTTCATCCAGTAATCATCTTCGCTCTTTTTGGACTGGAGTTTATAATATTCATCGAAGCTGAGGTAGGTAGGATTGCGGTAATAGTGGTCGCCTATCTTTTCTGTTACTGTATATTGCTTGGTTACCGGGTCATAATCAACTGTACGGGATATACCTGCAGGATCTTTCAGATCTATCTGGTTTTTGACGGGATCAGTAATACCTGTCCCATACCGGTCCTTTATCGGGTACTTGAGTGTATCCTTTTTGACGGTATCTAAAGGTGTGGTATAATTATTGTCTGGTTGCCAGTAGTATCTGTTAGTATAGTTGTTATTATAACCCGAACGATTCCTTGCCGCAGTATCGAAAATAAACAAAGAAACAACTCCTATTACTGCAATAGCACCATAATATGTCTTTCTTGACAAGAGAAATAGGTTTTTATAGAGGTCAGGGTAATAAATGTTTATAGACCTTTCAGCGACTTTTTAATAAGCGCCTCAAGGTCGAGCAATAGTGGTTCAGCTTTAAGCACCTTGTTTATAGCCTGTTCGGCCACGTTTCTGGCTATTCCCAAAGTGACTAATGCATTTAACGCGTCTTCCTGAATTGTATTGTTTGGTGTTACAGATATTTGGTTGCCGACGTCTTTTTGTTTCTTTATTTTATCTTTTAACTCCAGAATGACTCTTTTCGCCGTTTTGGCGCCGATACCTTTGATGCTTTCCAGCATTTTTTCATTCTCCATCGCGATAGCCCGCTGAATATCTTCTGGTTGAAGGGAAGATAACATCATCCGGGCAGTATTAGCTCCTATGCCTGAGACACTTATCAGTAATAGAAACATCTGACGTTCTGCATCATCAGCAAAACCATATAAGGTATGCGCATCCTCTTTAATATGGAGATAGGTCAGCAATTTGCAGCTTTCCAATCCCTGTATGCGGGAATAGGTATTAAGACTGATCTGCACTTCGTATCCAACCCCTTGTACGTCAATATGTACCATGGCAGGGGATTTATAGGACAGTTTTCCGTTGAGGTAAGCAATCATACAGGAGTAGAATAGTTTCTAATATTCGGCAAACCTAGTAAAAATTTAGCAAGAACGGGGCAGTAACTAACGTTATACTTACATTTACAAATTCTTATGTATTTTTACGGCTCGTTTAAAACATCTATTTTATTAATATGAACAAAATAACGGCCGCTATTACAGCGGTAGGTGGTTATGTACCTGACTACGTGCTCACTAATAAAGAATTAGAGAAACTGGTAGATACAACAGACGAATGGATCATCACCCGTACCGGGATCACTGAAAGAAGAATTCTGAAGGGAGAACGTAAGGGGACCTCTGAGTTATGTGTACCGGTAGCGCAGGAAATATGCCGTAAAAGAGGGATCAGCCCGGAAGAAATTGACTTGCTGATCGTGGCCACCGTTACGCCGGATATGGTGTTTCCCGCCACCGCCAATATTGTAACGGATAAAATAGGTGCAAAAAATGCATTCGGTTTTGACATCAGCGCAGCCTGTTCCGGTTTCCTTTATGCCCTCGATACAGGCGCCCGTTTCATCGAAAGCGGCCGCTACAAGAAAGTTATGGTGATCGGTGCCGACAAAATGAGCTCTATTATTGATTATACAGACCGTACCACCTGCATCATCTTCGGTGATGGAGGCGCAGGCGTGCTGCTGGAACCAAACTATGAAGGTCTTGGTGTCGTAGACAGTATCCTGAAAAGCGACGGTCATGGCCGTGAATACCTGCACATGAAAGCGGGTGGTTCTGCACAGCCAGCCAGCATCGAAAGCGTTACTAACAGAGAACACTATGTATACCAGGAAGGTAAAATGGTGTTTAAATATGCTGTTGCTAACATGGCTGAAGCTGCTGCAGGTATCATGGAGCGTAATAACCTGACAGCAAATGATATCGCATGGCTGGTACCTCACCAGGCTAACAAGCGTATCATCGATGCTACAGCACAGCGCATGGGTCTGCCGGAAGAAAAAGTGATGATGAATATCCAGCGCTATGGTAACACCACTGCTGGTACATTACCACTGTGCCTCTGGGATTACGAAAAGCACCTGAAGAAAGGTGACAACCTGGTATTGGCTGCATTTGGCGGTGGATTTACCTGGGGAGCGAGCTATCTGAAATGGGCTTACGATCCAAAGTAATTCAGTACTAAGTATTAAAATTATGAAGGACAGGTGCTTCTGCTACAGAAACGCCTGTCCTTTTATTTTTTGACAGATCTCTTGTTTTTGTCTTTTTCCCCTGTTCATCTTCACTGTATTTCAACACCTTATTACAAACATTGCCTTAACTGAACAGTGGCAGTCCATACCTTATCACCATCTGTTGTCCTACAACTTCCGCGCTGATCTGTCCGCCCATCTTATCCATAAAATCCTTGCAGATCACCAGCGTTACAGACAGGTCATCTCCTCTCCTGTATTCAAACAAATGTGCCGCCATAGCAGGTGTCAATCCGTTTACGTCGAATATAACACTCACTTTTACCAGCTCTTCCTCCTCCGCATTAACAACCACAACTCCGCGCCCACCGGAAAGCTTTACTGCACAATGTAACAGACTACGATTGATGAACAACAGCATTTCCTGATCGCCGGCGAGGAACAATCCTTGGGGGATATTCAGCGATACCGGCTGAGGATCAGTATGGTGCAGGGCCTGTTCAAACAGTTGAAGGAGATCGCAGGGCGCCGGACTATACACAAAACCGGATAACTGTGACCTGATCCAACGCAGGATATTATCGAAGATCACCAGTGTTTTTCTGGAAGATATTACCGCTTCATCAATGATTTGCTGCATTGGCGCCTGTTCCATGTCTTTATTGCGGAACAGGGCTGATACCCGGATAATATCATTCAGTGGCTCCCGGAAATCCCTCGCCAGAATTGCAATCAGTTTATTTTTGAAATCATCGTGTACACTTAGCTGCTGATTCTTTTCTGAGATCGCATCATTCATCTCGCGTAACAACTGTTCCTGTCTGCGCAGGTTCTTATAAGACCGGTAACGTGCCAGTGTAAATCCAGCCATCAGTAACAGGAATCCGGCAAGGAAGCCTATTAACTGCTGACGGTTTTTTCGCTTCAGGATGGTACGGGCAATTCTTTGCTCCTGTACTTTATTACTCAGCTGCCATTCATTCAGCTCCTGTTCTTTCAGAAAATAATCCAGATAGTTCATGTGATTACTGGATCTCAACCGTAACCGTTGCCGGACAATCTCCAGTAATGCCTTTCCGTAATAAGCTTTCTTAGCTTCATTATTACTATTCGCATAGTGACGGTACAGGCTAATCACGGTTGGCAGCATCATGTTCAGATAACCTGCCTGAACACCAATGGCAAAGGCCTTTTCTTTTGCCGGCACAGCATCTGCAGGATATCCGTGTTGGCGGTACATATCAATATGGTCCATCAGGTCAATAGCCACCACGATCAGGCCCTCTTTCAGGGCTTTATCTGCCAGTTCATTGATACGTTGCACCGCTTTGGCACCTTCTCCTTCTTTCATCCATTCATCCGCCTCAAAAGCCTGTATATAGTAAATATCTCTGTTGCCGGGGTATTTTCTAATAATCTCCTTTGACTTTTCCACAGCCCATTTCACCGAATCCCGATGGGTGCTGTCATCCTGAAAACGGCTGGCATAATTGATCAGTACCAGACTATATATAGAATCCAGCGCCAGCGTCTTTCCGAGGTTCATGGCCTGATACAGATACTGATCTGATTCCGGCTTCATACCTTCAAAGAAATGATATACACTGAGATTCATAAGCATCTGACAGATATTGGGCTGGTCTTCCAGTTCGCGGTACAACAACAAGGCTTTAAACCCATATTCGATTGCCTGCTTCTGGTTGTCTTTCAGGGCATAGAAAATACTGAGGTTATTCAGTGCTCCTGCCAGTCCCCGGGTGTCATGCTGCCGGGTGGCAATACCTCTCGCTTTTACGGCATACCAGAAACAACTGTCGATATTACTCAGATGATACTGCATACCCAGCTGGTTCAGCACATCCGTATAGGCAATACTGTCGGTCTGCTGTAACAAATTATTCCTTAGCTGACGGATCACTTTATCTTGTGCAGTCAGTTGCCCGCCGCTTAGTATACCGGCCAGCAGGAAGAAAATGATATGTATATAGACGCGTCTCAAATTTGTATGCTATTGCTGTGCTTTCGCCACGGGCAGAGTATAACTGAACGTACTACCCTTTCCTGTGTTGTTCATTCCCCGGATAACGCCACCCATTTTGTCCATAAAATCCTTACAGATAATAAGTGCCAGGCCTGCGCCTCCTTTGGATTTCCCACTTCCCTTTTCACGGTTCCGGTATTCAAATAAATGTGGCAGCATCTCCGGATCTACCCCTCTGCCTTCATCTACTATGGCGATGGTAACGTAGTCGCCGGTAACGGAAGAAGTGATTTTTAATTCGCTACCGGCAGGACTGAACTTAATGGCATTGTGTAACAGATTCCGATGTACGAACTGCAGCATTTCCCTGTCAGCCATTAAGGCCACCTCGTCCGGAATGTTTACTGTCACCAGTAATCTTTTCTCAATACAGTTGTCCTTCAATATTTCCAGTGCTTCCTGTATCATATCTGCCGGTTGACAAACAACAGGCGTATAGACAAATCCGCTCAGTTGTGATCTGATCCAGCGCAGAATGCTATCGAATATATGGAGGGTATGTGCTGATTTCGTTTCCAGTCTTCTGAACAGGGCCGTTGCTTCTTCAAAAGACAGGGAATGATCTTTCAGCAGATTGGTGATATCTATGATATGATTCAGTGGTACCCGGAAGTCATGTGCGATTAAAGAGATCAGTTTATTTTTAAAATCATCCTGTGTTTGCAGCAGGGCATTTTTCTCACTGATCTCCCGGTTCTTTTCTCCCAGTCTGGCTGCGTTTTCGCGGGAACG
This sequence comes from Chitinophaga pinensis, assembly GCF_007896845.1. Classification (GTDB taxonomy): domain Bacteria; phylum Bacteroidota; class Bacteroidia; order Chitinophagales; family Chitinophagaceae; genus Chitinophaga; species Chitinophaga pinensis_C. The sequence goes on from NZ_VOHS01000002.1 coordinate 192,339, forward strand.
ACGGTGAGAGCGGTTGACATCTGCGAGTAACAGGATGATCAGCACTAACAGTACAGTCAGGAAGATAATAACGCCGTAGCGGTTACGGCTTTCCATCGCTTTCTTATCAAGTATCTGTTGCTGATAATCATGTTGCAGCTGTAAGGCCCGGAGCTTTTTCTCCTGCATGTAATAATCGATGTAATCCAGTTCGCCCTGCGTTTTACTCTGCTCGTCTTTTTCTACGATTTCGAGCATCATATTCGCGTACAGTTGCGCAGAATCTTCATCATGGCGGGCATCGTACCAGTTATATAGTTTGGCAACAACCGGCAGTGCCAGTTCCCGGAACCCGCCGATAGTGGCCAGACGTGCCATCTCCCGCTGTGCGGATATAGAGTCCGCCAGCTTGTTACGGGCTTTATAAGAGGCCAGATGGGAATAGCCATACATCGCGTGATAGATATAACCTTTTTTTTCTGCCTCAGTGGTGAGTGCAGTCAGTCTGGCGAGTCCTTCGGCAACGTCCATGTTAGCGTATATCAGCTCCTGCGCCTGTAGCATACCGGTATAAATGAGCAGTCGCTCATCTTCTGCTTTGGTAGCCATCCGTCGGGCAGTAGCCAGTGCCTGATAAGCCCGTTTTTTATCAATGAAGTCACTGCTGCGGTTTGCACGCAGATCATTGGCATAAATAAAGTAATAATTGGCCAGCAGCATGCGGAGGATGGTATCATTTTTCAGGCGATCGCTCATTCCCATGGCCCGTTTCATATAACTGGCGGCTTCCTGATACTGCTTTTCGAACTGATAGTATACGCCGAGGTGCATGCTGGTCTGACAAATTCCGGCACTATCCCCCAGTTCTTTATACAGGTTCAGGGCGTCAATATAGAAGCGAAAAGACAGGTAACTATTGTCTCGGTAGGTGTAATAACTTCCCAGACCGCGGTAGGCGGCAGCCTCTCCTCGTTTATAGCCATGGCGCTGAGCGACTTCCCTTGCGCGGCACAGGTAAAAGAAACAGGTATCGAGTTGGCGATGTTGGTATTGCCCTGCCAGTTGATTCATGAGATCTACATAACGGGCGCTGTCAGTGGTGGTGAGGGTGGCTCCTTCCAGCTGACGGATGACGTTGACCTGTGCGAAAGCTTTTTCCTGCCGGATAAAACAGCCGGCGAGGGCGATCATAAGACCAATTAATATGTGCAGCTTATAAGAAATGTACAATAAGATGTGATAAGCTATCTCCCGATAGCTGCTAGCCAACGGTGCTCAGGGCCGGATCTGAGACAGATCGATACCCATGCGGGCAAATTCCTGTTCACCAGTTGTTGTGATGTAATAATGTTTGTCATCAGGTCCATTCTTTGCGATCCAACCATTTTCAATAAACGCTTCTGCCAGTAGCTGACCAAATTTGCCGCCGATATGACTATAGCATAGTTTTACGGGTTTGGGAAGCGCTGTTTCCGGTTTTTTCATGACTTAGCTTCTTCAGTTACAAGATACTGCTATATCTCAAAGACTAATCCTCTTCTCTTTAATTCTTCATATTTCTCTTTGTCAAAACGGTATAGATGTGCGCCTTTTTTTGAGGTTGTTTTATCTTTTTCTTCCAGCTTTTCGAGCACGTTCATCGAGAGTATTTTCTTACGGAAGTTCCTTTTATCCAGTTCTTTCTGATAGATCTCTTCATACAGGCTACGCAGCTGAGAGAGTGTGAACTTCTCCGGCAGCAGTTCAAATCCGATCGGATGAAAGTGTGCGTTATCCCTGAGTTTTTTCAGTGCATCAGCAATCATCTGGCGGTGATCGAATATGAGGTCTGGTATCTGATGTAGTTCCAGCCAGTGCGCGCTGAAGTGCTGGGTAGGGTTCTGCTCATGTTCGCTGATGCGGATGAGGGCATAGTATGCCATGGAGATTACCCTTGCACCACTGTCACGGGTCACGTCGCCATAACAGGACAATTGGTCCATGTAGATATTTTCGAGACCTGTTGTTTGTTTCAACACCCTTCCCGCGGCTTCATCCACGCTTTCATCATTCTGGAGGAAACCACCCATCAGCGACCACTCACCTTGCATGGGGTCTACTTTTCGCTGCATGATCAGCAGCTTAAGTTTGCTGTTTTGGAATCCAAAAATAATACAATCTACTGCTACCAGATGCCGAGGTACATTCGCGTAAAATGATTGAGCGTTCATTGAAATATAGTTGTCTGCCTTTGTGCTGATCAGCAGTCAGGAGGCTTATTTTCTGCCTCTCGTAAACTCGCTGTAATCAGTAACGGGAATTTTATTAATACCGGCCTGCCGCAACAGGGTTACAAGCTGACCGCGATGATACGTGGCATGATTGAACACCTGCATCAGTATTTCTATAACGGTTGATTTACAATATTGTTTCCGGGTATCGTAATAAGCCACTACATGCTGCAGTCTGACGGGCTGTACCGTCCTGACCCAGTCTGCGAGCTTCACCGACTGTTCCTGCCAGCGGGCACAGGCATCCTGAAAGGAGCCTTCAAATGCGGGAGAAGGTTTAACTGCCTGTTCTACCAGATGCAAACGCTGGTACCACAGACTTTCCACATCCCACATATGGTAAACCGTCTTACGCAAGGTGCCGAAGCTGCTGCCTGTTTCCTGGTCCAGCTGTGTATCCGGTAGCTTTTTTAATACATCCGCTATCTTATTGTTAGCCCAAAGGTTATAAGCTGCATAGCTGAGCAGGATATCCTTCATGGATATAAGTTTAGTTTACTATCTTCACCAAAATACCAAAAATATTGCACCTGCCACCAGTTGCAGTCAAATAATCCTGAAGGATCATGGAAAAAATTACTATCAGGGACGTACGAAAAGAAGATTGTCCGAGGATCATGGAGCTCATACAGGAGCTCGCAGTGTATGAAAAAGCACCTGACGCTGTTACCGTTACATTCGAAGAATTTGAAGCTGCCGGATTTGGTGAAAATCCGGTATGGAAAGCATTTGCCGCCGTTCATACTGACAATGGAACTGAGACCATTGTCGGATTTGCCCTCTACTACATTCGTTACTCTACCTGGAAAGGCTGCCGTTTATATCTGGAAGATCTGGTTGTAACCGAAAGCTTCCGTGGAAAACGTATTGGCCATATGCTATTTGAAAGACTATTCGAAGAGGTAAAGGAAAAGAAGTTCAATGGCATCAACTGGCAGGTATTGGAATGGAATGAGCCGGCTATCAGGTTTTATAAGAAATTGAATGCCTCATTCGATCCTGAGTGGTGGAATGCCAGCATAGATTTTTAATCAGGAATTTGTCAATCAGGAATCAGGAATTATAATGCAGCTAAGATTGCTGCGGAGTAAATTCCTGACTCCTGATTGTTAATTAATGATTTATTAATTGATTCCGTTAACTACAGCATCCTTCTGGATTTTCACCACCAGACCCTGTAATACCTTACCCGGACCAACTTCTGTAAATGTTGTTGCACCATCAGCTACCATTGCCTGTACGGACTGTGTCCAGCGTACAGCACCTGTCAACTGATCGATCAGGTTCTGCTTGATTTCAGCAGGATCGTTTACTGCTTTGGCAACCACGTTCTGGTATACCGGGCAGGATGGCTGACTGAAAGTTGTCTTATCGATAGCTGCTTTCAGCTCCTCTTTGGCAGGTGCCATCAGCGGAGAGTGGAATGCACCACCTACAGGCAATACCAATGCTCTTTTTGCACCGGCAGCTTTCATTCTCTCACAAGCCACCTCGATCCCTTTGATGGAACCGGAAATTACCAGCTGACCAGGACAGTTATAGTTAGCCGCAACCACTACCTCACCGGTTTCTGCGGTCACCGCAGCACTGATCTCTTCTACTTTCGCATCGTCCAGTGCCAGTACAGCCGCCATTGTGGATGGCTGCAGTTCACAGGCCTTCTGCATGGCCGTAGCACGGATAAATACCAGGCGTAAAGCATCCTCAAATGTGAGTGTACCATTTGCTACCAGAGCGGAAAATTCACCCAGTGAGTGACCTGCTACCATATCTGGTTGAGCTGCAGGCTCTGCACACAGGAAAGCGATCACACTGTGCAGGAACACAGCAGGTTGTGTCACTTTGGTCTGTTTCAGGTCCTCTTCTGTACCGGTAAACATTACATCTGATATACGGAACCCTAATATCTCATTAGCTTTCTCGAAAAGCTCTTTTGCCTTTGGATTGCTATCGTACAGATTCTTGCCCATACCCGGGAACTGAGAACCCTGTCCTGGAAAAACGTAAGCGTGTTTCATCTGATTTGGTTTACAATGACCTGACTCCCATATGCATTATTATTAATACATATATCTTGGTCATTGGATTGCAAATATTCATACTCTTTATGATATATCAAAATTCCGGGCTCAAAAGCAGCTATTATTAACATCGGTTCAGTAAATTGCATCTACTTGCCCCTACCATCCCTACTCCTGCACTGTTCGCTTATCATCTTAAGGAAAAATGCTATTTAAAAAGGATTAAAATGACTGAGACCATGATTACAGGAAATGATTACAGCATTATTTCGAACAAAGGGTTTGACGAGTTCTTTTCGTCTTTCGTTGATGATCTGAAAATAAACGACAGACAATTGATCGTCGAAGAAATAGCTGCCATTGAAGAGGAAGTCTACGAATACTTTCTGGCTAAAGACAGACAGACGTACGACGATTATGAACAACACGGCTATGTCACCAATGAACATGGCGAAGGTTGTTTCAGCATCATTGCCCGCAGGGTCAATAACCTGGAGTATAAAATGGAGATTATGAATAAAGCAGAAGAGGAAGTTGAAGAAGCCATAGATCCTTATCCGGCCGTACTCATACTGCACGATACATGGAACTATACACTGGTATTACCTGCTGCTATCGAAGACAGTACCTATTGCCAGCTGGTCTACGAAAAAGCAATCAAGGCATTGAAATAACACGTCTGCATAATAAGAAAAGCGCCCGACTACTGCCAGGCGCTCTTCTGTTTTTATTATAGCAAGAATATTATTTCGTAATCAAACGCATAAACTCGTTTCTGGTTCTGCCGTCTTCAAACTGACCGGAGAAAGCAGAAGTAGTAGTAACGGAGTTCTGCTTCTGTACACCACGCATCATCATACAAAGATGTTGCGCTTCAATCACGACCCCTACACCCAGCGGTTGCAATGTCTCCTGAATCGCGTCCAGTATCTGATGCGTCAGACGTTCCTGCACCTGCAATCTGCGGGCAAATACGTCTACCACACGCGCCAATTTACTCAGACCGGTGATATATCCATTCGGTATATATGCGATATGTGCTTTACCAAAGAATGGCAGCATATGATGCTCGCATAAAGAATATAATTCTATATCCTTTACAATCACCATCTCACTATATGCTTCAGTAAATTTAGCACCTTCAAGGATTGCTTTCGCATCCATCTGATAGCCTTCAGTAAGAAACTGCATAGCTTTGGCAACCCGCTCCGGCGTCTTTTGTAAGCCTTCTCTCTCTACATCTTCGCCTAATAACTCTATGCTGCTCTTGTAATGTTGAATAAGGTCATTAGTTACCTTTTCATCATACGTTTCGATCTTATTATAAGCCATTTCTATAATTAACTTAATCTGATAATCAACATTTCTGAATGCCCGTGCAGGGTATGGGATACTTGCTACCGCAACTTATTTTACGCCGAAATATTCCACGTAGATGCGGGGCGTCTCATATAACTTGATACAATGCAGCTGCACACCTTCCGGTAAATGTGGTGTCAGCTGGTCCCAGATGCCAATCGCCAGATTTTCAGCAGAAGTAAATTTACCCACCATGAAATCCACGTCCATATTCAGATTACGGTGGTCTATTTTCTCTACAATAAAGTCCTTGATAAGAACGCCCAGCGTTTTTGCGTTGAAGACGAATCCGGTTTCCGGATCAGGTGTACCTTTTACAGTTACGTGTAATTCGTAATTATGACCGTGCCAGTTTTCATTAGCACATTTGCCAAACACCTCCTCGTTCTTTTCCTTACTCCAAGCGGGATTGGATAACTTATGCGCCGCATTGAAGTTCTCCACACGCGTTAAATAGATCATTATTAACTCTATATTTTTCGCAAAGTTACAATAATTCGATCATAGTCGATCGCTGCACCAAAAGCCCTACCTTTGCAACATGAAAATTTTGGTCATCGCTGCCACTCCCTTTGAAATCCAACCACTTATAGATCATCTGGCTGGTCGCCAATACCAGAATTGCCAGATAAGCACGCTCGTTTGCGGTATCGGTATGATGCACACTGCCTACCAGCTGGGCCGGTATTTTGCCACCAGCAAGCCTGATCTTGTGATACAGGCAGGTATTGCCGGCTGCTTTGATCATTCGTGGGAAATGGGAAAAGTAGTGATTATTGACCGCGAACAGCTGGGTGACATGGGCGTAGAAGATGATCAGGCTTACAAAGATCTGTTCGATATACAGCTCTGGCAGCCAGATCAGGCACCTTTTACCAACCGTCAGTTAATCAATACTTTCGCTGGCGTTCCTGCTCTTCCTGAACTGCCGAAGGCAGCAGGTGTCACGATTAACACCGTAAGTGGCAGTGAACGTACACGTCAGCTGTTGCTCGACAAGTATGCACCAGCAGTAGAAAGTATGGAGGGCGCCGCTTTTCACTATGCCTGTCTGCAGGAAAAAATACCTTTTTTCCAGCTGCGCAGCATCTCCAACTATGTGGAGGTGAGAGACAAAAGCAAATGGAAAATACCATTGGCTATACAAGTATTGAATGATGCATTGATTAAATATATTGAACGATGGAACTAACACTGGGATTCTCACCGTGCCCGAATGATACTTTCATTTTCGATGCGATGGTGAACAATAAAATTGACACAAAAGGCTTAACGTTCAACACACAACTGGAAGATGTTGAGACGCTGAACAAATGGGCCATGCAGGGTAGACTGGCAATTACAAAACTGAGCTTCGGCGTTTATCAGAAGGTAAAAGATCAGTATGAACTGCTCAACAGCGGTAGTGCGCTTGGAAGAGGTTGCGGACCACTGCTGATTGCCAAAAAAGATATTCCGCAGGAAGAAATCAAAAACTGCAAAATCGCTATTCCCGGCGAAAACACAACAGCTAATCTGCTCTTCTCTATCGCATTTCCTGAAGCGAAGAACAAAGAAGTACTGTTATTTTCAGACATCGAAAATGCAGTACTGGATGGCAGAGTAGATGCAGGTGTGATCATTCATGAAAACAGATTCACTTATCAGCAACGAGGTCTTGTAAAGATCATCGATCTTGGTGAATACTGGGAAAGTACAACCGGCAGCCCTATTCCATTAGGAGGTATCTTCATCCGCAAAGACATCCCTGATCATATCAAACAGGAAATAGATCAGCTGATTCATGATAGCTTACAATATTCTTTCAAACATTATCCGCAGTTGTCGTCTTATGTTACCGCACATGCACAGGAAATGGATGAAAAAGTGATGCGTCAGCATATCGATCTTTATGTAAATGATTTCAGTCTCGGACTGGGAGAAACAGGTAAAGCAGCAGTGGACAGACTCATGTCTGTATATGCATAAACGTTAGTATTGTCTCATGACATAAAAAGAGTCCCACAGATGATGAAATCTATGGGACTCTTTTGCGTCTTAATGGTATGTAAAGGCGGGCTTCTTATTACGTTGACCCTATGAAGCCAAAGCTGCTTTATAAACTTCTAATACTCTCTTTCGCGCCTGTTCGTGTACCACCATTGGTTTTACGTATGTCAGTTCCTCAAACTCAGGGACCCATTTCCTGATGTATTGAAAATCAGGATCAAATTTCTGTGTCTGTAAAGTAGGATTAAACACACGGAAATAAGGTGCTGCATCGCAACCACAACCTGCTGCCCACTGCCAGTTACCATTATTGGCAGCAAGGTCATAATCGAGTAGTTTCTTCGCGAAATAAGCTTCTCCCCAACGCCAGTCTATCAACAGATGTTTCGTGAGGAAACTGGCTGTGATCATACGCACACGGTTGTGCATAAAACCAGTGGTATTCAGTTCCCGCATACCGGCATCCACAATCGGATAGCCTGTTTCTCCGTCACACCAGCGCTGAAACTCTTTTTCATTATTCCGCCATTGAATGTTGTCGTATTCACGACGGAAAGCCTGTGTGACTACATGTGGAAAATGCCAGATGATCATCTGAAAGAAATCACGCCATATCAGTTCTCCGAGATAAGTTTCATTCAGGGTATTCGCACGATCTGCCAGTTCACGGACACTGATAGTACCAAAACGCAGATGTATACCCAGATGTGAAGTACCTTCTATGCCCGGAATATCGCGTGTTTTGTCGTAATTTTTGATGATACTGTCTTTTACCTTCACAGGTGGAAAGCCCCTGAATCCGGCCTGAAATCCAAGCGCGCGCAAACTGGGAATTTTCTTTACTTTTTGTTTGTAAAAGTTCCTGAAGTACTTTTCAACAGGATAAGGTTTTAAGTAAAAATCAGTCAACAGACTTTTCCATTTTTTACTGTAAGGAGTAAATACCGTATATGGCTGACCGTTATCTTTCAATACCTCTGAAGGACCAAATATCACCTGATCTTTGTAGAGATGAAAGTGGATGTTTTTTGCCTTCAGCATCTTTGCGATGTCGTTGTCGCGTTTTACTCCATAAGGCTCATAATCGATGTTGGTAAAAACTGCCTGTACATCATACTCTTTGGTATAATGTTCAAATGCCTGCTGTGGCGTACCATAAAATACGTCCAGCGTGCTGCCCAGTTTACTGAGCTTTTCCTGCAGATCTTCCAGTACATCATGAATGAATGTGACACGTCTGTCGTGTTTATCATCCAGATCATTCAGAATATTGGTGTCAAATACAAACACCGGTACTACAGGATTCCCTGATTTCAACGCATGGTATAATGCTGCATGATCAAGCAAACGCAGATCACGCCGCAACCAGCATAAATTTACAGTTGGAGGCATAAAGGTGGTTAGTTTTGCATTCACGTTAATTAGCTAGTAAGCAATCTCGGCACCAAGATAAATTGGAAAAATATAAAATAGTGTCGCTAAAAATGTGCCACTGCCATGCGGTTTCAGGCTTAAGTTGTATTTATGATAGTAATTGTCCCGGATTTATAATCCTTCATGTATGAGTTCATGTAGTATCACTGCAGTAGCATTGCCATAACTACTGTCACGGAATGAGCTGACCCATCTGATACCAGTCACTGCATTCGTAAGGAATATCTCATCTGCATTCTCCAGATCCGCTACAGTAATGGGATTTTCTGACACAGTAAATGGAAGTTCCATCCGTAACAGCTGTTTACGCATCACGCCACATACCCCTCCTTCTGATAACGGAGGTGTAATAATTTGCCGTCCATGTACAATAAAAAGATTTGCAATGGTAGTATCTGCTACCCTGCCGCAAGGGTTCAGCAACACTGCTTCATTAATGCGGTGTTGTTTGGCATACATGGCAGCCATTACATACGGCAGACAATTATTAGACTTGATGGAAGAATATTTATCGCTCGACTTTCTGACATCCGGAAAGATATCCAGTACCAGTCCTGTTGTATTTAATTCCAGTACCTGACGATTCAATTCCCAACTCTGAATAATGAAGTTAGGCAGGTTGTTGACAGGATCGTACAAACCACCGTCTGAACGGAATACCGTCAGCCTTACCCTTGCCAGCCGCTCATTGCCATTACGCACACAGAGCTCTGTAATCAGTCTGATGAAATATGCTTTTGTGAAATGCTGGGGAACATCAAAATGCAGCAGATGCATACTGGCCATGAGTCTTTCGAAGTGCAGATCTGCCAGCAGGACCCGTCCCTGATACACCCGCATGGTCTCAAAACAACCATCTCCATAGCGGAAGGAACGGTTGTCGGCCGTTAATATAGGTTCGGACGCCCCAATAAATTTACCGTTATAACATAGAAACCCCGATTGCACTTCGAACACTTTAGCGTTAATTGGACTGTTAAGTTACGGAAATTTCATGGGGTAAAAATGGGTAGCGGTTACCCGGCATAAAACCGGATAACCGTCTTTTTTTCACATAGGACAGGGGTCCTTCCCGGCCCTGTGCCCGGACGAACGCCTGCTATGACAATAACCCTGTAATAAAGCTGTTGATGACACGATATCCGCACCGGATCTGCATACGCAAGGATAGCCCTCAGGCTGATGCGCACAGCTACATGTTAAACAGTATTACTTGATAAAATAAACAGTATAGGATAAATAGGACACGACGAACAGTCACATGACATGAACATATATACTTCTTGCATATATAAGTCCAAACTGATAACTATTCAATAATTTCTTTCCTATTTTAAATTAGGTACATACGTGGTAACTCGATTTATAGTGTTGCTTGATTCTCTTTAGTTCACAGACAATAAACAATGCTTGCGCATTGTACGATTTATTTATTTTGGTTTACTACAGAAGAACTTTTTTCTCTGTTTACGCTAATAGTTAGAATGCCGTTTCTGTTTTACTCTCAACAATTGCTGCTCTCGTTACTAACAATTGTTGACTCAGCAAAGATGCTGAATTAGTTTTATTATACAATAGCAAGTTAAGGGTATTGCAAATATGAGGGATAATACTTATGAAGATTAAAAAAATTTGGTAACAACGTTTATTCAATTACGAATTAACCGTCATGAATCAGGAATTTACGCCACGACAATCTTCACCGCATGTAATTCCTGATTTCTGATTGTTAATTCCTAATTCAGTTTCATTTCCGGTATATCCCCTTCCACAACAAGTCTTCCCGCCGTTTTTGCTATGATCTCCTCCACACTGACACCCGGTGCACGCTCCAGTAAACGGAAGCCTGCAGGTGTAATATCGAGTACAGCCAATTCCGTTACCACCTTTTTCACACAAGACACGCCTGTCAGAGGTAACGTACACGTTGGTAGTAATTTACTCTCTCCTTTCGGGTTCGTATGCATCATGGCAACGATAATATTTTTTGCAGCAGCTACGAGATCCATTGCACCACCCATTCCTTTCACCATCTTACCTGGTATCTTCCAGTTGGCGATATCGCCTGTATCAGATACCTCCATAGCGCCCAATACAGTCAGATCTACCTTGCCGGCCCTGATCATACCAAAGCTCTCCGCTGAGTCAAAAAATACGCCTCCCGGCAGCACAGTAACTGTTTCCTTCCCGGCATTGATCAGATCAGGATCTATATCATGTTCTTCCGGGTAAGGTCCCATGCCCAGCAATCCATTTTCAGATTGCAGCATGATAGATATATCCGCTGGAATAAAGTTCGCAACAAGTGTAGGAATGCCTATTCCAAGGTTCACATACATTCCATCGCGCAGTTCCTGCGCTATTCTTTTGGCGATGCCATATTTATCTAAAGACATATTGATTCTCCGGTTTGAGGTTGCAGTAAACAAAAGGGATTAACCCATTTTTACGGTCTTCCGCTCGATGCGTTTTTCATAGTTACTTCCCTGGAAGATGCGGTGTACATAGATACCCGGTACGTGTATCTGGTCAGGATCCAGTTGGCCGGGGTGTACCAGATGTTCCACTTCAACAATGGTAATATTGCCTGCTTTGGCCATAGAAGTACTGAAATTGCGCGTTGTCTTGCGAAATACCAGATTGCCCATAGTATCACCTTTCCATGCTTTAACGATAGAAAAATCAGCATGCAGGGCCATTTCCATGAGATAGTGTTTACCATTGAACTCGCGTACCTCTTTTCCCGCCGCGATCTCTGTCCCGTAACCTGCAGGTGTGAAAAATGCAGGAATACCCATCCCGGCCATCTGAATACGTGTTGCCAGCGTACCTTGTGGGATCAGTTCTACCTCCAGTTCTCCGGAGAGCAACTGTCTTTCAAATTCAGCGTTTTCGCCTACATAGGATGATAACATCTTTTTGATCTGTCTCGTTTTGAGTAAGAGACCCAGACCAAATTCATCTACACCGGCATTATTGGAGATACATGTTAACTCACGGGTACCTTTCCGTACCAACGCTGCGATACTGTTTTCAGGGATCCCGCACAAACCAAATCCGCCCAGCATCAGGGTTGCGCCATCGCGGATGTCATGCAATGCCTCGTCGGCATTGGCTACAACTTTATTCATGTTTTGGTGATGTTTATCAAGAGCAGATCAGGAGCGTAGTTTCACCGGCTTCGGTTCTGGTAACCTGCTGGCAGGCGGAATAACGGGCGAACTGATACTTCTCTTATTTTTCTTAACAAATGGAATTAATGTGTCCTGTCCACTCCAAATTATGGTATTATTATTAACCGGCAAAAGGGAGTTGATATTGGTAGTATATTCTTTATTGCGCACATCGGCATCGAGCCCTTCTTTCTGTTTGGAGATCACCGCAAACATCATATCATATACCGCTTTGAATCTGTCGGGGTGAGATTCATAATAGGCATAGCTGTGGTTAAACTCCTGTGGAGTGAGTTTATGCAGATCGAGGATCTGACGATAATAGACCTTCAGACGTTCTTTACGGATGGAATCATTTACAACGATACTTACCCCATCTTCTTCAAGACCGGCATAGGAATCAGCCATGTTCATATCCAGTAATACGTCACGCATTTCCTCTTTGGATAAAACGCCTTTCGGTACTTTTTCTGCTTCCCCGCATGCTGCCAACAGCAATACAAGGCAAACCACTAATATTCTATACATACAGATTTTCTTCTTCAAGGATGCAAAGCTATTTCATCTGCTGATATTTCGCAGCATTCGTTACGTCCATCTGTGCCAGCAATTGTGCTGCACGTGTTTTTTCCTGTGGAGGTGCTTTCGCAAAGATCTTCTGCAGTTCATCCGACTTTGCACTGAAAAACACAGCCATCAGCATAGAGTTGGGGATATCCTGATATACGGCATACAACATACTGAGACAGTTCATTACTGCATTACGTCCTTTATTCATATCCTCATACATCATATCCATTCCCTGACGGTGATACTGATACATTACATCATGGAAACGGCTGAATTTGACATTCAGGAGATTGTCCTGCAGCCAGTAACGGTTACGGTTGCCTTCAAAAGGTTTCCATCCGGAAATTTCCTTACCATCGGGTGCATTACTCACGATATTCAGCGCTTTCTTAAAATAGTCATCTCCTCCTCTTGGTGCAAAAGAATCAGCATCCAGTCCGAGGATAATATAGGTGTAATAAGCCAGAATCGCTGTCAGGTTAGACGCCAGCGGATCATTACCCACCACCCTGTTATCACTGAATTCCAGTGGCTGGAACTCTACATAGCGGAAAGCCACATTCACATCCTGCATGTTCAGCGTACTGCTCAGATATCCGGCGTTATACACAGGACGTGTGGATTGTACCGTCAGATTGGCCCGGAATGTATTGTTACCCAGATCCTCAGTAATGGTCAGCAGAAAATTACATTCAATACGCTCTCCCGGTGCAAAGCCTTCATCCGACCATCTGCGGCCGTTCAGGAATTCTTTCATTGCATTCTGGAGAGTGGTAAATACCTTTCTGCTGGTATTATTATTTACCTTACCGCCGGTAGTGACGGTCACATTTGCACGGAGCTCCTGTGCCTGTACAGCAGACAAGCCCAGAAAAATGCCCATCATCGACATCAGCAGGGCAAAGCAATGGGATTTATGCTTTGCGCACCATAAGTAAGCGTTCGTTGCCATTGTGATCATTCTGAGTTATATAGAGCAATGTATTTATACGATCAGAGGAGCAGCATTTGTATGCAGGATATCTACAATTGAGCGTACAATATCCTGTGCCACTTCCTGTTTGGATTTCAGCGGTAGTTCTCTTGCATCGCCTTTTTTGCTGAACAAGGTTACTTTATTGGTATCATGATTAAAGCCGGCGCCTTTATCATTCAGGGAATTCATTACTACGAGGTCCAGATGTTTTTCACGGAGCTTCTTTAATGCGTATTCCTGTTCGTTGTTGGTTTCCAGAGAAAATCCTACCAGCACCTGTTTGTCAGTCCGGGTAGCCCCTAATGTACGCAGGATGTCTTTGGTCTTCTCCAGTTCGAGGGTCAGGGCGTCCCCTTCTCCTTTCTTCATTTTGATGTCAGCTACATGTTTCGGACGATAATCGGCTACGGCAGCTGCCATCACGATGACGTCGGACTGAGAAAAATGCGCTTCACTGCCTTTGAACATGTCTTCTGCCGTCACCACCCGGATCGTTTTAACGGAGGGGTGACCTGCCGATAAACCTGTTGGTCCGAGTACCAACGTCACTTCTGCTCCGGCGGCTGCCAGGGTATCGGCAATAGCGATCCCCATTTTACCACTGGAATGGTTGCTGATATAACGTACAGGGTCCAGCGGTTCTTGCGTCGGACCGGCCGTCACCAGCGCTTTTTTTCCTTTGAGGGGCTGCTCATTGCCATTAAATGATTGTTGATCAGCCGACTGTGTAGCAGGCACTGATTTATCAGCAGATGACTGATTATTAAAATGTGTATGCAGGAATTGTACAATATGCTCAGGTTCTGCCATTCTTCCTTCTCCAAACAAACCGCTGGCCAGTTCGCCTTTTTCCACCGGCAACTGCTGGTGACCGTATGACAGGAGTCTGGAAATGTTAGCGCGGGTGGCCGGGTGATGCCACATATCTTCATCCATGGCAGGTGCAAAAAGTACCGGACAGGTTGCAGATAAATAGGTTGCCATCAACAGGTTATCACAGGCGCCGTTAGCCATTTTGGAAAGTGTATTGGCAGAGGCGGGTGCTATCAGCATCACATCAGCCCAACGCCCCAGCATTACATGGTTATTCCAGCTCTGGTTATCGCTGATTGTAACGGGCACTTCATGTCTGGAGAGCGTAGCCAGGGTTAGCGGCGTAATAAAATCACAGGCGGAGGGTGTCATAACCACTTTTACGTCAGCGCCTTCTTTTACCAGCAGGCGTACGAGGGTAGCAGCTTTATAGGCAGCGATACTGCCGGATACACCCAGTAATATTTTCTTTCCTTGAAGCATGACCGTATTGGCTATTAAACAAAAAAAGCGGCAGAAAGTGTATTCTGCCGCCATGAAGTTAGATATTTTTCAGCCAAACTACTTAGCTATATAAGTCGTCGTCGTTTCTGCGGAAGTAGATCTTATCTTCCAGGAATTCCATGGTTGCCTGAATGGCAGGATTAGCCATTCTTTCATAGAAACGGGAGATTTCGATCTGCTCTTTGTTCTCATGCACTTCCTCCAGGTTATCTGTGTGGCTGGCAAATTCTTCCAGCTTGGAGTGCAGTTCTTCCTTCACAGATATGTTGATCTGGTTGGCGCGCTTTGCGATAACTGCAATAGACTCATACAGGTTGCCAGTTTTGCTCTTGATCTCGGTGGTGTTTTTAGTTTCAACCATCGGATTAATGCTGCTGGTGAGACCTCTTTTTATTTTGCTCATTCTCCAGGGAATTATTGTGATTATTAATTGTTTTTAGATTCAGTACTCGTCTGAGTATCTTTTTCTGCCTTGTTCACTGCTTTTTTCGCCTTTTTCTCTTCTTTTTTGCTACGGTCGGGCTTGTTGTAGCTATCTATCGTCTTAATATTACCCTGCGCTAAGGTATAATATTTTTCGGCATCTCCTTTCAGTTTGCTGGCGGAGTAGTGGTCTGCAAAGTCCAGATACTCGCTCAGTACATCTTCATAACGCTCTTTCTGTTTTTCCCATACACTATTCTTTGCATAGTTATAATAGGCCTTGATAGCCATATACTTATAAGAATCGCTCTTGTCAGAATCCGGGAAATTACGCATCAGGCTTTTAAAAGTGATGGCAGCTGCCTGATAGTGACCCAGGTTATAGTATAATTCAGCGTTGTTGTATTCTTTCTTTTCCAGTTTCCTCCGGGACAGTTCAATTACCAGATTAGCTTCAGGTACTTTATCGGACGTCGGATAGTTGTTGATAAAGGTCTGCATAGCAGCGATTGCCTTCTGGGTATTGGTCTGGTCCAGTGCTACTTTAGGAGATTGTTTGTAGTAGCAATAAGCCTGCATGTAGTCCATTTCGGTCGCACGCGGGCTGTTTGGGAAGTTATCCAGATAGTTTTTGAAATAGAACCCGGCCTGCACATAATCCTTCATTTTGTAGGAGCAGTAGCAGTAGTTATAGTACATGGGTTCGTACTTGTCAGTTCCTTTGTATACCTGGAATAAAGATTCATACAAAGTCTGAGCAGTCATGTATTTTTTCTTCGCATACAGCTTATCGGCGTACGCAAGCTTCGCTTCGTAATCCTTGCTTTTTTCAATTCTGCGCAGCTCGGTATTACATGATACCGCAGCTGTGGCCGCTACAAAGAGACAAATGTATAAAACTAATTTCCGCATAAAAGAGGGCAAAGTTAAGAATTAAATGTAAATGTAAGGTAGGGCAAGAATTGAAGCTGTTAAAATTTTGTAAAAGCGGAGGATCCGGAAACCGGAATTGCCACTTTTTTCCACCAGAAACGCGGTTTTCCACATTTTACCACAGCGAGATGGTTTTGGAGGAAGCTCCCAAAGAAATCATGACCAGATATTGATCTGTTGTTACTCAGATCGTCTCCTGATAATACTCATCCTTCGTTGATCCTTCGTTCATGAACGAAGGATCAACGAAGGATGAGTATTATCAAACTAATATCAAATCAGAATTAAAACTGGGTTTTATTGTTTCGGCATATTGATTCATAAGCTATATCACCACCCTTTTAGTGGTACTCCGGACTTCCTTTTCCTCTTTTTTCATCCGGATATACCCCGGTGGTGAATTTAAGGAAGCCTTACAAAAACTACACAAAAAAGTTACTTACATACTGCTTAAACACCGTTAACCTCACTGTCATGTGAATGTGAAAAGTTCGAAAATGTGAATAACTGATGTTAAATATGGGCGAAATACGTAGAACTACGTACTGGCGGAGCCTATTGGGACTTTGAATATCCTATGTAATTCAGGTTATAAACACGTAATGCACATTTATTCACACACTATCTACACGTTACTAACATTAACTCACAATCAATGCATAATAAATGCCATGCGACTCAATATAATAGGCAAAATATTGCTGTGGAAAAAATTTATATTTCATTTTATCGTTAGAGAGTGGGAAAAAGTGTTATTTTGTGTTAGAAAATGTTTTTCAAGGACTTTCGCCCCCAATTATGACAGGCTTTCTCGGTGAATATGAAGCTACGTTGGATGCAAAAGGTCGCTTTCTACTCCCGGCAGGCTTCAAAAAGCAACTGGCAGAAAGCGCAGGAGAGCAGTTTGTCATCAACAGGGGTTTTGAAAAATGTTTGTCTTTGTATCCCATGAACGAATGGCAGCCAATTTTTGAGAAGATCAGCAAGTTAAACGACTTCGATCCGAAAGTCAGAGAATTCAGGCGCTACTTTTTAAATGGGGCAACAATATGTGAACTGGATAGCGCGGGGAGATTATTAGTACCAAAAAACTTAATGGCCTACGCCTCACTCGAGAAAGACATTGTGCTGGCTGCGGCGACAAATAAGATTGAAATCTGGGATAAAGGTAAGTACCAGGAGTTCTTTGAAAATTTCTCACCAGGAGCATTTAGTGACCTGGCCCAGCAAGTAATGGGAGGCGGGGATAATAATATTTCGATTTAATTGACTGTATGGAAGAAGCTTCAGCATATCATCTGCCCGTATTACTGCAGGAAGTGATCACAAACCTGCAGATACAACCTGACGGTGTATATGTAGACGCCACTTTTGGTGGCGGGGGGCACTCCAGGGCAATCCTGGAGAAGCTAAATGAGAATGGCAGACTAATCGTATTCGATCAGGACGAAGACGCTTATAACAACCGGATAGATGACCCAAGGGTCACCTTTGTTCAGCAGAACTTCCGGCACATCCAGCGCTTCCTCCGCTTATACAAGTCTGTACCGGTAGACGGTATCCTTGCTGACCTTGGCGTATCCTCGTGGCAGTTCGATACCGCGGAAAGAGGATTCAGTACCCGTTTCGACGGAGATCTGGATATGCGGATGGACAAACGTAATGCACTGACCGCCGCTTCTCTGCTCCAGTCGTCTACCGAAAAAGAACTGCATCTGATCTTTCAGAATTACGGGGAAGTTACCAACGCCCGTACACTCGCAAAGACCATCGTGCAGGAACGCAAGGCAAGACCAATGCGTACGATAAACGAATTCAAATCTGTAATTCAGCCGATAGTAAAAGGCAATCCGCAGAAATATCTGGCACAGGTTTTCCAGGCACTGCGAATTGTTGTAAATGATGAATTTGGTGCCCTGAAAGATATGCTGACCCAGTCAGCAGAAGTGTTAAAGCCCGGTGGAAAACTGGCAATTATCACCTTTCACTCTCTGGAAGACAGGCTGGTGAAAAATTTCATGAAGACGGGACAATTTGAAGCACAGGAAGACACGTTCTCTTACGAAACACCTCCTAAATTATTCAAGTTAGTCACCAAAAAACCGGTTACAGCAAGCCCCGAAGAGCTAAAGCGCAATACAAGGTCCCGAAGTGCAAAACTGAGGGTAGCCGAAAAAATATAAACTGATTATGAATCCGCTATGCCAATGTGCTTGTCACCCGACAGGTAACATTGGCTTAGCAGCATAAATGATATAACGTGTTGCAGGAACAAGAAGAATACATATCAGCTGAAGATGAAACCCCGGAAGAACAACCGGAACTATCAGAACAACCGGAACACAGGAAGGAATGGCGCCTGCGTATTAATTACAGGGCGATCACACAAAACATGCCCTTCATACTGTTCCTGTCTGCGCTCGCCCTGATATATATTGCCAACAGTCATCTTGCAGAAAAAAAGATCAGAAGTATCAATAAGCTTGGAAGGGAAATCAAAGAATTAAAATGGGAGTACCTGAACGTTAAAAGTGATTTGATGTTCCAGAGCAAAATGAGCGAAGTAAGCAAAGCCGTCGATCCACTCGGATTAAAACCGCTAAGCTCTCCGCCACAAAAAATTGAACTGGAGAAAAAGGAATAAACCTTTTTAACATAACAAACAGTGGAAGTAAAGAAAGACATATTGTGGCGTGTGTATCTGTGCTTTATTGGCATGGGACTGTTTGGTGTGGCAATCCTGATAAAAATATTCCTGGTACAGAACATCGAAGGCAACTATTGGCGCAGTATGGCAGATAGCCTGCATACCCGCTACGTTTCCCTCGAGGCAGACAGGGGTACTATATATTCTGAAGAAGGCCGTATGCTTTCCACATCCATTCCTTATTTCAATTTAAGGGTGGATTTCGCTGCTGATGGCCTGAGAGAAAAAAATGGTAAGATATTCAAGGCGAACGTTGATTCCCTGGCTATCTGCCTCTCTCAACTCTTCAAAGACCATACGCCAAAAGAATATAGAAATATTCTGAATGAAGGCTACACACGTAAAGACAGATACTACCTCCTGAAAAGAGATGTACTGTTTGTACAATATCAGGCAGTCCGCAACTTTCCCATGTTCAGACTCGGAAAGAATAAAGGTGGCCTGATCGCAGAAACGAAAAACAAACGTATTAACCCCTTCAAACTATTGGCTAACCGCACAATAGGATTGTCAAGGGAAAATGCACAGAACGTAGGTCTCGAAAGGACCTACGATAACTTTTTAAAAGGCGTTACCGGTAAAAGACTGATGCGCCGTATCGCCGGTGGAACATTTGTTCCCGTGGAAGGATACGATATCGAACCTGAAAACGGCCGTGATATCATCACCACCATCGACGTGAATATGCAGGACATCGCTGAAACAGCCCTCATGAATATGATGGTAAGCAATGAAGCGGAAAACGGAACCTGCATCCTCATGGAAGTGAAAACCGGAAAGATAAAAGCTATTGCCAACTTAGGACGTCAGCCTGATGGCAGCTACTGGGAGGATATGAACTATGCCCTCCGTGTAGGTGAACCAGGCTCCACTTTCAAACTGGCTACCGTGATCGCTGCCCTGGAAGACCAGTATGTCACCATGAACGATCAGGTAAACCTGAATGAAGGACGCCTCCAGATAGGTAAAAGAACTGTTTTTGATTCTGAGCCTCACCCGGGACAAACAAACGTTAGCATCAAACACGCTTTCGAATTGAGTTCCAACGTGGGGATGGCCCAGCTGGCCATGCGCTGTTACGCAAAAAAGCCCAATGACTTTGTGGCACACCTGCGTAAACTGAACCTGGATAAAGTAACTGGTATTGATCTCGTAGGAGAAGGTAAACCGGTGATCAAAAGCACAAAATCCAAGACCTGGAGCGCTACCAGCTTACCCTGGATGTCTTTCGGTTATGAAGTGCTGGTAAGTCCGCTGCAGACCTGTATGCTGTATAACGCAGTCGCCAACAATGGCAAAATGATGAAGCCTTACCTCGTAAACGCCATCATGGAATACGGTCAGCCGGTAAAAGACTTCGATCCTGAAGTGGTCATGGACAGTATCTGTTCACAGAACACTTTAAGACAAGTGAGGTCCATGCTCGAAGGCGTAGTAACAAATGGTACAGGCCGCGCACTCTGGACACCTTACTACAAGCTCGCCGGTAAAACGGGTACAGCGCTGGTAGCAAACGGTAAAGACGGTTATAAGGAAAAGATTTATCAGTCTTCCTTCGCCGGATACTTCCCCGCCAACGATCCACAGTTCACCTGTGTAGTCGTGATCAAGAACAAGCTAAATGCGGTGAAGTTCTATGGAGGCGCAGTAGCAGGACCGGTATTCCGCGAAGTGGCAGACAAACTGTACGCAATCGCATTAGAAAAACAAAGACCCATGCGCGCCTCTGTTGCAATAGATACATTGCTGGCGTTTAAAAACGGACAGGGACGCGAATGGAAAACCATATTAAACACACTCGATCTGCCCATGCAGGGTGCTGTAGGTAACAGCAACTGGGTAAGTCCCAGAGTGAATGATAAGAAGATCACCTTCGCCGCCATCAAACAGGCAAAAGGTGGTGTGCCGGATGTAACGGGGATGGGACTGAAAGATGCACTGTATCTGCTGGAGAATGCAGGAATGCGGGTGATTGTCAGAGGCGCGGGAAAAGTGACTAACCAGTCAATACCAGGCGGCTCCTTATTGGAAAGAAACCAGACTATCGTAATAGAACTGAGCTAAAAGAGCATGATGAAGACGCTGCGAGACATATTATACAATGTGAGCATCCGTGAAGTACACGGCAGTACAGATACTGCTGTCAATTCGCTGAGCATCGACTCCAGAGCGGTAACGCAGGGAGGCGCATTTATCGCCATCAAAGGCGTGCATGCGGATGGTCACCTGTTTATTGACAAGGCGATCGCACAGGGAGCAGCAGTCATCATATGTGAAGAGTTGCCACAAAACCTTGACGATGGCCTTACCTATGTATTGGTCAACAGCAGCGCGACTGCCGCAGGTGTGATTGCTGGTAACTATTACGATAATCCGTCTCATAAACTGAAACTGGTTGGCGTGACCGGTACCAATGGTAAAACTACCATCGCTACCCTCCTGTTCCGCCTGTTCAGTAAGCTGCGTTTCCATTGCGGACTGCTGTCTACTGTACAAAATCAGATCGGTGATAAGGTCGTACCGGCCACACATACCACCCCTGACGCTATCCACCTGAATGCTTTACTGGCAGACATGGTGGATGAAGGCTGTGAATATGTGTTCATGGAAGTCAGTTCACATGCGGTGCATCAGCAACGTATCGCAGGACTGAAATTCGCCGGTGGTATTTTCAGCAACATCACACATGATCATCTGGATTACCACAAGACCTTTGACGAGTATATCAAGGTGAAAAAAGCTTTCTTCGACGGACTGCCTGCAACGGCCTTCGCACTCACCAACCTGGATGACAAGCGGGGAAATGTAATGCTGCAGAACACAAAGGCGAAGAAACAGTCATACAGTCTGAAAACAGTGGCCGACTTCAAGGGTAAAATTTTGGAGAACAACCTGACAGGACTGATCATGACGGTGAATGAAAAGGAAGTACACTTCCGCCTGATCGGAGAATTCAATGCATACAACCTGCTGGCTGTATATGGCACAGCCATATTGCTGGGACAGGATAAAGACGAAGTACTGCAGGCGCTTAGCGACCTGTCAGGCGCAGAAGGAAGATTTGATTATATCACTTCTGCAAAAGACAGGATCATCGGTATTGTGGACTATGCACATACGCCTGACGCATTGCTGAATGTACTTGCTACCATTAAAAACCTGCGCAAAGGCAACGAGCAGGTGATCACTGTAGTAGGATGCGGCGGTGACCGTGATACGGCTAAACGCCCTGTTATGGCAGCAGCAGCCACAGAACATAGTGACAAGGTGATCCTGACATCTGACAATCCGCGCTCGGAAGATCCTGTAGCCATCATACAACAGATGGAAGCAGGTATACCGGTGCATCAGAAAAGAAAGGCACTGTCTATTACAGATAGAAAAGAAGCCATCAAGACAGCTATCAGCCTCGCTAATCCGGATGATATCATCCTGATTGCCGGCAAAGGCCACGAGAAATACCAGGAGATTCAGGGAGTAAAACATCCCTTCGATGATAAAAAGGTATTGCTTGAGATGCTGGAACTAATGGGGAAATAACGACAACTGACAACTGAGACAACTAACTGACAACTCCTGTAAGTAACGACTACAGGCTATTGACCGAGACTAACTAACAATATGCTATATTACTTATTTAACTATCTCAAATCATTAAACTTCAGCGGTAGCGGGATGTTTCAATTCATCACGTTCCGGGTGACCATGGCATTGCTGCTGTCGTTAGCGATTTCCCTGTTATTAGGTAAACGCATTGTGAAGTATCTCCAGCGTAAACAGATCGGTGAAACCATCCGTGATCTGGGACTGGCAGGAGAAAACTCCAAAAAAGGTACCCCTACAATGGGCGGTCTCATCATCCTGTCTTCCATACTCATTCCTACCCTGCTGTTTGCACAGATCAAAACGGTGTATATCTGGCTGATGCTGCTCTGTACAGTGTGGCTGGGACTGATTGGTTTTCTGGATGACTATATCAAAGTCTTCAAAAAAATAAAGAAGGACTTGCTGGTAAGTTTAAAGTGCTCGGACAGATAGGTCTGGGCATCATCATAGGCAGTACACTGTATTTCAACGATAACGTAGTGATTTCACGTGAGATCATCGGCGGTAAAAAACTCGCTCCGTATGAAAGAACAGTGAATCATCAGGAGAGAGTTACAAAAGATGGACACAGATTTGCAGATGTAAAGACACCGATCACCACCATCCCTTTTGTAAAGAATCATGAGTTCAACTATGCCAAACTGATTTCCTGGATGGGACCAGGTGCTGAGAAATATACATTCATTCTCTACATCCTGATCGTGATTGTGATCATCACGGCAGTGTCTAACGGGGCCAACCTGACAGACGGACTGGATGGGCTGGCAACAGGTGTATCCGCAGTAATAGGTGTGTGTCTTGGGATCTTCGCCTATGTATCCGGTAACATACAGTTTGCCGAATATCTGAACATTATGTACATCCCCAACCTGGGTGAATTGTCCATCTTCATTGCAGCCTTTGTGGGTGCGTGTGTGGGCTTCCTCTGGTACAACGCTTATCCGGCGCAGGTATTCATGGGTGATACCGGAAGTCTTGCACTGGGTGGTATAATTGCTTCTATCGCGATTATCGTGAGAAAAGAGCTCCTGATCCCGATCTTCTGTGGTGTGTTCCTG
The DNA here is from genome assembly GCF_007896845.1 of Chitinophaga pinensis. Lineage (GTDB taxonomy): Bacteria > Bacteroidota > Bacteroidia > Chitinophagales > Chitinophagaceae > Chitinophaga > Chitinophaga pinensis_C. The sequence goes on from NZ_VOHS01000002.1 coordinate 216,154, forward strand.
ATAGAAAACCTCAGCGTAGTGCTGCAGGTGTCCTACTTCAAATACACCAAGAAAAAGTATGGCGAAGGCAGACGCATATTTAAAATGTCTCCGCTTCACCATCACTATCAGAAACTGGGATATCATGAAAGTAAAATTGCGGTAAGATTCTGGATCGTGACCATCATCTGTGCAGCAGTATCAATAGCAACGTTAAAAATGAGATAAACATGCAAAAGAAACTCATCATACTTGGAGCCGGTGAAAGCGGTATCGGTGCTGCCCTTTTGGGTAAGCAGCAGGGGTATGATGTATTTGTCTCTGATGGCGGTGCTATAAAAGACATCTATAAACAGGAGCTGGCAGTTAACCACATTCCTTTTGAGGAGGGTCAACATTCCTGGGATGTGATATTGAATGCAGATGAGATCATTAAGAGTCCGGGTATTCCTGAGAAGAGCGAATTGATGAAAAAGGTTCGCGAAAAACAGGTATCTGTGATCTCTGAAATAGAATTCGCTTACCGGTTCAGCAAAGACAGCAAAGTCATTGCTATCACCGGGAGCAACGGCAAAAGCACAACAACGGCGCTCACCTTCAACATCTTTGAAACAGCAGGACTACATGCTGCAATGGTGGGAAATATCGGCCTCAGTTACGCGAGGCAGGTAGCGACAGCGCCGGCGGATTATTACATTGTAGAAGTGAGTAGTTTTCAACTGGACGATATCAGGGATTTTAAACCAAACGTCGCTATTCTGTTGAACATAACACCAGATCATCTGGACCGTTATGACTACAAAATGGCGAATTATGTGGCGTCAAAATTCCGCATAGCGATGAATCAGGGACCGGAAGATTATTTCGTGTATTGTATAGATGATCCTGAAATCACGAATTATCTGAAGGAACATACTATTTATTCAACAACAATACCGTTTACTATCATGGAACCATTAAAGCAAGGAGGATTTATGGCAAACGAACAGGTGAACATCCAGGTTAATGATGAGCCAATGATCGTATCTATGTATGATCTCGCATTGAAAGGCAAACATAACCTGTACAATTCGATGGCAGCTGGTATTGCGGGGCGAACGATGGACATCAGAAAGGAGAAGATTCGGGAGAGCCTGACCTCTTTCAAGAGCCTCGAGCACCGGATGGAGTATGTGGCAACGGTACGCGGCGTGGATTTCATTAATGATAGTAAAGCAACAAACGTTAATTCTCTGTGGTTTGCCCTGGAAAGCATGGAACACCCGGTAGTCCTTGTGATGGGAGGTGTGGATAAAGGCAATGACTATAGTGCAATACGCGATCTGGTAAAAGAAAAAGTAAAAGCGATCATCTGTCTTGGCGTTGATAATTCACCTATACAGGATGCATTATCAGGTTATACACCGGTGATGATAGATACACGTAGTATGAAAGATGCAGTCAATGCAGCTTTTCAGTATGCGGCTAAAGGAGATGTGGTACTGCTCTCTCCTGCCTGCGCCAGCTTTGATCTCTTCAAGAATTATGAAGACAGAGGCCGGCAGTTCAAGGAAGCAGTAAAAGAACTGTAACCAGCCTGTATCGGGGTTTCGTACCAGATAGACAGGCACCAAAAAAGTTGAGATGGATGTACTTCAGAGGACAAAAGGAGACAAAGTGATATGGACGATCGTGATCTTCCTGTCACTGGTAAGCCTGCTCGCTGTTTACAGCGCCACGGGGTCCCTGGCGTATCGTGAGCAGGGTGGTCATACGGAGTATTATCTGTTCAAACAATTGAGCGTACTGGGAATGGGGTTGCTGATCATCTATTTCGCGCATCGGGTAAATTATACTATTTACTCCCGTGCTGCACAGATAGGGTTTATCATCTCAATTCCTTTGCTTGTATACACACTGGCATTCGGACATAGTCTGAACGATGCCAGCCGGTGGATCCGTCTGCCGGTGATCAATCTGACCTTCCAGACATCGGATGTGGCTAAACTGGCCATATTCATGTATGTAAGCCGTCAGCTGTCAAGACGCCAGCACATCATTACCGATTTTAAGAAAGGCTTTCTGCCGATCATTATACCGGTAGCTATAGTATGTGCGCTGATCATGCCGGCTAACATGTCAACTGCATTGTTGCTGGGCGCGAGTTGTATGATACTGTGCTTTATTGGCCGGGTACCTGTCAGGTTCCTGGCTTCGATGGTAATAGCCGGTCTCGTAATGATCATGTTGATAATAGGTATTGCTGTAGCCACAGGTAACCCGATGCGTCTGGAAACCTGGAAGAAAAGGGTGGAACATTTCGTGTCAAAAGACAAAGACGAACTGCCTTATCAGGTACAACAGGCTAACATCGCCATCGCAGGTGGCGGCGTTATCGGAAAAGGTCCGGGCAACAGCACCCAAAGAAACTTTCTTCCTCATGCGTATAGTGATTACATCTACGCAACAATTATTGAGGAGTATGGTATATTTGGCGCCTTTTTGATATTGATGGCCTATATGTTGCTATTGTTACGTAGTATCCGCATTTACAGAAAATGTCCCTATGCATTTGGCGCATTTCTGGCAGTAGGTCTCAGCGTCACACTTGCCATACAGGCACTGACTAACATGGCGGTGAATGTAGGGCTCTTTCCCGTAACAGGTGTTACGCTTCCGTTGGTGAGTATGGGTGGTTCGTCCGTGATATTTACCAGTCTTGCAATAGGTATTATACTGAGTGTATCGCGCAACGTAGAAGACCTTGAAGGCAAAAGGATAGAACAGGAAAGAATAGCGAAAGTGATGGAACAGAATGGTATGCAACCAGCAGCTTAAAAAGAACTAAAAAAAGTAAATAAAAACAGATGCAACGCAGAATTATCATAGCAGGTGGCGGTACAGGAGGACATATCTTCCCGGCCATTGCCATTGCCAATGCGTTGAAGAAGATAGATCCGGAAACGGAGATCCTTTTTGTAGGCGCCAAAGGAAAGATGGAGATGGAGAAAGTGCCACAGGCGGGCTACAAGATCGAAGGACTGGAAATAGCTGGTTTCAATCGTAGTAACATGTTGAAAAACCTGTTATTACCGTTTAAGATATTAAAGAGCCTCGGACAGGCACGTCGTATCATCGATCAATTCCAGCCACAGGCAGTGGTTGGTGTAGGTGGGTACGCCAGCTTTCCGATCATGCGAAAAGCGCAGAGTAAAGGCATTCCCACACTGATACAGGAACAGAACTCTTTCGCCGGCAAGGCTAATATGTCGCTGGGTAAGAAAGCAAAAAAGATCTGTACCGGCTACGATGGCATGGAAAAATTCTTCCCTGCTGATAAGATCGTGGTAACCGGTAATCCTGTAAGAGGCAACATTACACAGTCATCCGTGACACGTGAAGAAGCAGCGCAGCATTTCGGTCTGCAGAGCGGTAAAACAACCGTATTTGCAGTAGGTGGCAGCCTTGGGGCTAAAGCCATCAACGAAGCACTGCATCCTATGCTGGCGAGTTTTGTGGAAAAGGATATTCAGCTGATCTGGCAGACAGGTAAGCCGTATTTCGAAACAGCAAAGAGTGCAGCCGCCGCATATGCATCACACGTAAAAGTGTTTGAGTTCATCAACCTCATGGACTTTGCCTACAAAGCCGCAGACGTGGTGATATCACGTGCGGGTGCGCTGGCAATTGCTGAATTATGTGTGGTGAAAAAACCGGTCATATTCGTACCATATCCGTTTGCGGCAGAAGATCATCAGACCTTCAATGCGCAGAGTTTAGTGAATAAAAAGGCAGCCCTCATTATTAAAAATGATGAAGCGGCGACACAACTGGGGACAACATTATTCAGTCTGGTGCAGAACAAAGCACTGATGGAACAACTGGAAGAGAACATAGGAAAACTGGGCAATACCAACGCTGACATGGTCATCGCAAAACAGGTAATGGCATTAATAGGGTAAATCACGTATTGAGAAAATGGATCTGAACAAAATAAAACGCGTCTACTTCATTGGCATAGGAGGCATCGGCATGAGCGCTATTGCACGCTTCTTTAATGAGAAGGGTATGCAGGTAAGCGGCTATGACCGTACCGAAACGGCGCTTACACGCCAGCTGGCAGAAGAAGGCATGCAGATCCACTATACAGATGATGTGCAGCTGGCAGACCAGCAGGCAGACCTGATCGTGTACACCCCTGCTATCCCTGCTTCACATTCAGAATTGATCTGGTTCCGTGAGAAAGGTTTCGAAGTAGTGAAACGTAGCGATGTGCTGCAGGTGATCACTAAAGAATTATATGCAATCACCGTTGGAGGTACACATGGTAAAACCACCACCTCTACACTGATCGCCCATATACTCAGACATACAGGTTATGGTTGTAACGCCTTCCTCGGAGGTATCAGCGCCAACTATGACCGTAACTTCTGGAGTAGTGACAAACAGGTCGCTGTGATAGAAGCTGATGAATATGACCGTTCATTCCTGAAACTGCATCCCGATGTGGCAGTACTGACTGCCATTGACGCAGATCATCTGGATATCTACGGCACAGAAGAAGAAGTACAGGAAGCATTTATACAGTATACCCGCAACATCAAAGCGAAAGGCACACTGGTGGCTAAGCTGGGATTACACCGCGCAGCAGAACTGAAAGGGGACAATCACATATGGTATCACCTCGAAGACAACAAAGCTGACATATATGCAGCCAATATACGCCCGGATGAAGGTGGATACAGATTTGATGTAATACAGCACAACTGGACACTGACAGACATCTATCTTCCGATTGGTGGTACACACAACATCGAGAATACAGTAGCAGCGATTGCAGTAGCACACCTGCTGGGTATTACAGATGAAAAGATCAAAGCAGCTATCGCTGACTTCAAAGGCATCAAACGTCGCTTTGAATACCTGGTAAAAAATGACTACCAGATATACATCGACGATTATGCACATCACCCGGAAGAACTGCGCGCGCTGATCAGCAGTGCACGTGCATTGTTCCCGGACAGAAAATGTGTCGTGCTGTTTCAGCCTCACCTGTATACACGCACACGCGACTTTGCAACAGGTTTTGCAGAGAGTCTGTCACTGGCTGATGAAGTACTGCTGCTGCCAATCTATCCCGCACGTGAACTGCCTATTGAAGGCGTACACAGTGAGATGATAGCGAGGATGATCACAAAGCCCGTTCAGGTAGTACAGAAAGAAGATGTGCTCTCCTGGGTAAAAGCGAACAGCGCACCACTATTTATCACAGCAGGTGCCGGAGACATCGATCAGTTCCGGGAGCCTGTAGAGGAAATACTGAACGGAAAAGGTATCGTAGAAAACGAAGAAGTAAAAAAGAAAGCTTAAAACTGTAGGAAACACCCAATGCAAACAAAGACCCGTAAGGTATTAAGACGAATCGGTACTACCCTCCTCTGGATGGGTGTGCTGGCTGGTTTTGTCATCTTGCTGGTATCGGCGGTGCATGACAAGAATGACGGCAAGTGTACAGGCATTGTGGTGAAACTCCAGGGAGAAGATGACGCTAACTTTTTTGTAGAAGAAAAAGATATCAAAGCACTGGTAGCTGCAGACAAGGCACAAAACCCTGTCGGCAAGGCTATCAAGGATATCAACACCGCCAGCCTGGAACAGATCGTATCACGTGATCCATGGGTAAAAAAAGCGGAGATATTCATAGACAATCAGCGCAGGCTGAATATCAAAGTAACACAGCGGGAACCACTGGCACGTGTATTCACGACAAGCGGCAACAGCTTTTACTTTGACAGGGACGGAGACCGTATACCGGTATCCACCCGTTACGCCGCCCGCGTACCGGTGTTCACAGACTTCCCGACTGATGCTGCAAAACTTGCATCTGCAGACAGCACAGTAGCAGCAGGGATCATGGCACTCGGCACCTTTATTCAGGAAGATCCGTTCTGGTCTGCACAGATAGAACAGATAACGATCACTCCGGGGCGTGAGTTTGAACTAATCCCAAAACTGGGCGATCATGTGATCGTATTCGGAGACGGGACTGACGTGGAAAAGAAGTTCAGCAAACTGCTGGCGTTCTATAAAGAAGGACTGAATAAAGTAGGCTGGAACAATTACGCCAGGATTAATGTTGCTTATGACAATGAGGTAGTATGTACAAGAAGGACAGGAGAAGAGTTGTCGAAAAAACTGGCAACAGAAGACAGCGCACGTATTGCCAGACTAAGTGATTCTTCCGACGGATATCTGATACACCGCGATGACGTAAAGCGCACGGAAACAACAACAAGTGAGAAAGCGCCGGCCAGAGTTGTAACAGCAAGGCCCTCGCTTTCAAAACCGAAAGTACAAAAGGAAACGGCGTCAGATAAAAAGAAGGCTCCGAAGGCTGTGTATAAACCGGTTAAAAAATCTGTCAACACAACAAAAAACAATAGAACGCCATGAATCAGGAAGCTCCCATCATTGTAGGTCTCGATATTGGCACTACAAAGATTGCTGCCATAGCAGGAAGAAAGAATGAATACGGGAAACTGGAAATCCTGGGATTCGGTAAAGCCCCGTCTTTCGGAGTACAGCACGGTATGGTGCTGAATATCGATCAGACGATCAAGGCTATCCGTCAAGCACTCGAAAATTGCTACGCTTCTAATCCGAATCTCGAGATCAATGAAGTATACGTTGGTATCGCAGGTCATCATATAAAAAGTTTGCAGACACGCGGCGACATCGTTCGTAGCGATACGGATGCAGAAATTTCGCAAAAAGACATTGATCAGCTGATCAATGACCAGTATAAAACGGTGATCCCTGCCAGTGACCAGATCATTGACGTGATACCACAACAGTATATTGTGGATAGCCTCCAGAACATCACCTACCCTATTGGTATGTCAGGTGTGAAGGTGGGCGCTAATTTCCACATCATTACCGGCGATAAGAACGCTATCCGTAACATCAACCGTAGCGTGGAGAAATCCGGTCTGAAAATACATGACCTCGTGCTGCAGCCACTGGCATCCGCAGCAGCCGTTATGTGTGACATGGACTTCGAAGCAGGTGTAGCGATCGTAGATATCGGTGGTGGTACGACAGACCTCGCCGTATTCTATGAAGGTATACTGAAGCACACAGCCGTGATTCCATACGGTGGTGAAAACATCACCAACGATATCAAAAACGGTCTGGGTGTACTGAAAACACAGGCAGAACAAATGAAGGTGCAGTTCGGTTACGCACTGGCTGATGAAGCCAAGAGCAACGCCTACATCACCATTCCCGGTCTGCGTGGACAAAGCCCGAAAGAGATCTCTGTGAAGAACCTGGCCCACATCATACAGGCACGTATGAGTGAGATCATGGACTTCGTGGTGTATCATCTGAAACAGATCGGTATGGATAATAAAATGCTGAATGGCGGTATTATCCTGACCGGTGGTGGTTCTCAGCTGAAACACCTGATACAGTTAACAGAATATACTACTGGTGTAAGCGCACGTATCGGTTATCCGAACGAACATCTGGCAAGCGGTCATATCGATGAACTGACAAGACCAATGTACGCTACCTGTGTGGGTCTCATACTCAAAGGTTACAATGATTATGAGAACGATCGCAGAGCACTGGAAGAAAACTATGTAAAGATCAACACCAGTTACGTTGCGAAAGAGCAGGCAGCTAAAACTGTCAATCTTCCGGAAGAGAGCTGGGAAGACGATGAACCTACTGTTGAGCAGATTCAGGAAAGAAAAGCTAAAGAACGGAATGCTTCGCTGAAAACATTCCTGGACAGGATGAAGACAAAGATCATAGACATGTTCACGGAAGAAGAAGATGCGAAACTTTAACAGGGGTATTATCGGATATGGCGCAATTGTTGCAGCCACAAACGATTTAAAAATCAAATAATTAATAGCGGATAATTAATAACGTAAGATGAACTGTGGGGCGCATTATTAATTATACAAACTAACCCATAAAAGAGATAGAGTCATGATACATTTTGATCTTCCCAAAGAAAAATCTTCCATCATCAAAGTGATAGGCATTGGTGGTGGCGGTAGCAATGCGGTGAACCACATGTTCAACCAGCACATCGAGGGTGTGAATTTTATCATCTGCAATACCGATGCACAGGCTATTTCGAACAGCCCGGTGCCTAACAAGATTCAGTTAGGACCGCATTTGACGCAGGGTCTGGGTGCGGGAGCCAATCCCCGCATCGGTGAACAGGCGACGGAAGAATCCTTTGAAGAAATCAAAAAGATCTTAGAGGTGAATACCAAAATGGCCTTCATTACTGCGGGCATGGGTGGTGGTACCGGTACCGGTGGCGCACCTATCATCGCACGTATATGTAAGGAACTGGGTATTCTTACGGTGGGTATTGTTACAACGCCCTTCTCCTACGAAGGGAAGAAAAGGATGGCACAGGCAGATGAAGGCATCTCCAGACTGAAAGAGTCTGTTGATACACTCCTGATCATCTCTAATGACAAACTGCGCCAGAAATACGGCGATCTGAAATTCAAGGCAGCTTTCGAAAAAGCAGATAACGTACTTGCTACAGCGGCTAAATGTATCACAGATGTGATCAACTCCACCGGTCAGATCAACGTGGACTTTGCCGATGTATGTACAGTAATGCGTAATGGTGGTGTAGCCATCCTCGGTGCCGCTGTTGCAGAAGGTGAAAACCGCGCACAGAAAGCAATCGAAGATGCACTGACATCTCCACTGCTGAACGACAACGATATTCGCGGTGCGAAATGGATCCTTATCAACATTGCATCTCAGGAAGGTGAGTTCGAACACACCCTGGATGAAATGGATACGATCCAGGCATACGTTCAAAGCCAGGCAGGTGAGGATTGCGATGTGATCCTCGGTGTTGGCTATGATGACAGCCTCGACCGCAGACTGGGCGTTACCATTATCGCTACCGGTTTTGAACAGAAACCGATCCAGCAGGTAAAAATGACGCCACAGGATCCTTCCCTCAATCAGCCCAAAATCGTAATGCAACTGGGCCAGAACGGTGATGAAAACAAGATGAACAATACCGCACGTCAAAGTACGCCGTTGTTCGTCGAACCAGCGGACCATATGGCTCCCCGTCTGGTAGAACCTGTGGTGACCCAGCCAGTAACGACTTACCCGCCAGTGCAACCTGCACAGCCGGAGAGACAAAACTATACGCTCAACGTTGAGCCGGTTACAACTCACCAGCAACCAGTAGCAGGTTACAATGCCGGCAATGTAAATGTGATACAGCCTAATCCGGCTGCAGGTGGATACCCTTCCGGTCCCGCTTACATCTACATTGAACCGGGTAACAACACTCCTGCTTCCGACGCTGAAATGAAAATCGTTTTCAGAGAAGAAGATCAGGCGCCAGGAGCTCCTTCAGAAATTCATCTGCACGCATTTGAAGAACAACTGGAAGAGCAGAAACGCAAACAGGCTGAACGCGTGGCAAAACTCCGCAGCATCAGCTTCAACGTGAAAGGCATAGAGAATAATGCTGAGATGGAAAACATCCCTGCTTACATCCGCCGCAATATCAATCTCGATAACGGCGCAGGTTCTGCAGAGAATTTCTACTCTAACTATACTGTTTCCGATGGTCAGAATAACCAGGCAGAAATCAATACGATTAATACCTTTTTAGATGGGAAAAAACCCGATTGATCTATTCGGACGTTTGATTGTTTTTTAGTTGTGTTAAAGAAAGTCCTCCGGTTCCCCGGAGGACTTTTTTTATGCACTTTCTACGAGATACACGATCAGTAACATGCTCACCAGAAAAATGAAAGCTGTTAATAACGTGATCAACAGCGAAGAATGATTATACACCCCTTCCGTTAACTGTTTCTCCGTCCGTTTATACCTGATATAAGAAAATACCGTCGTACTTGCACCGACGGCAACCAGTAATATGCCTGCAATCGCAGAATAACCCCTGGAAGGGATGATATACTCCTTTCCTAATGCAAGAGATAGCTGCTTCACGAAAAGCGAAAATTTGACCACTACAAAGCCGAATGCCATAATGCCGATACTGGTCCTTGTCCATGCAAGGAGTGTACGCTCATTGGCAAGATGATCGCTTGCGCTTCCTTTTTGTCTGGTTTCAGCCATATGCGGGAGTTTTGAAGAAAGCAGCAAAGGCCGTTCCTGATTCTATTATAAAAGGGGAAAAATCCCCTGTCGAAGGAGAGGATTTTTCCTTGTTAACAGCTGTTTAACAATTCTCCCTTACGGATATGCTGACTTTTGATGTCGTAATGCTTCGGCCCCGCAACGTTTTAAACATTATGACCTCATTATTAAAAAACTCCTCCTATGGATTTTAAAGATCAGCTCAAACAACTGGGCGACAGAGTTGCCAGACTAAAAGATCAGATACTGACAGAAGAAGCCACTAAAAATGCTTTCATCATGCCCTTCATCCAATGCCTTGGATATGATGTATTCAATCCATTGGAAGTCACACCGGAATTCATCGCTGACATCGGTATTAAAAAAGGTGAAAAAGTAGACTATGCCATTATGCAAAATGGTAAACCCACTATCCTTGTGGAATGCAAACACTGGTCTACAGATCTGAATCCGCATAATAGCCAGTTGTTCCGCTATTTCCATTGTACCAGCGCGAGATTCAGCATCCTGACCAATGGCATTCATTATAAGTTCTACACCGATCTGGTAGAACCTAATAAAATGGATGAGAAACCCTTCTTCGAATTCTACATCGATGATCTGAAAGAAAATCAGACAGAAAAGCTGAAGGAATTTCATAAGAGCTACTTCGATCTGGACAAGATATTAACAACTGCCAGCGAACTCAAATACACCAATGAAATAAAAAACATCATCGCCAGTGATCTCAATGAACCCTCTGACGATTTCACACGCTATTTCGCGAGGCTTGTGTATCCTTCCTCTGTTACCGCAAAAGTACTGGAGCAGTTCAAAGGATTACTCAAGAAATCCTATCATCAGTTTATTAATGATACCATCAACGAAAGACTAAAATCCGCACTCAATACACAACAACAACAGGAAGTAAGAGAAGAGACTGTAGAAACAGAAATGCTCACCGGTGATGATGCGAAAATCGTCACAACAGAAGAAGAGCTTGAAGCATTTCACATTGTTCGTTCTATGCTGAGACAGAAGATAAGTGCGGGTCGTATTGTATTCAGAGATACACAGTCCTACTTTGGTATTCTGCTGGATGATAATAACAGAAAACCCTTATGCAGAGTACATCTGAACGGTAAGCGGAAATACCTTTCACTGTTTGATAAAGACAATGAAGAGCGGATTGAAATTGGCAGTGTGGATGATATTTATGATTATGGAGAACAGTTGATGAACGCAGCCTTGAAGTATGATCCGGTTATTGCGGAGGAGAAGAAATAACCTTTAAAGAAAATCTAACCCGGATATGAAATTCCAGATTCAATTATTCATAGTATTACTGATAATATCAGTGTCATCCTGTAAACCGAAAACCGGCAATGTGGCCGGCAATGTATTTTGGAAATACAACGACTATGTTGGTAATAAACCTGATGCTGGTGCAACGGTTGCATTATATTCAACAAAGGATACTATAAAACACAAGGCGACATGTGACGTAAACGGCAATTTTAAGTTTGATAAAATTAATGTTGGCAACTATATACTTGTAGTCACTTCGAAAAGCACAAATGCATCACCGAAAGATCATCTGCAGAATATCATTGATCATTTTGCTGAAGTGAATTATGTTACTAAACATGATTTAAGCAAGCTGAATTTTACCGCCCATTTCAATACACTCAGAGATAGCATACGCGCACTTCTTGTGAAAGATGTCAGTGCGACTCATGACTATGTTAATCTGATAAACCAGAGAAAAGAGATGGAAGACTCACTCAGTTCCTTTAGCAGCCGGATATTATTTGATATTTATCAGCAGTCTCCCGCAGCAACAGTACCACGATCGCTAAGCAACAAGTTTTATTATTCAACGATCACGGTTGAACCTGAAAAAACCAATAATGTGGCGATTGATTTCGGGATAACCTATAATTAAAAAATCATCCACCCTTTGCAGACTTCTATCCATTCCTTACACTGTTTTGCTGTCGTAAATTTGCTATATGCAAAAGACAGTAAACAAGGTTGTAAACAACCATCCGATAAACGGCTCTTTGAGCGATTATTACTTTTACAGTCCTTTGCCCTATCAGGACGGTAAGGCAACGGACCCATTCCTGTTATTACACCACCATGGACCAATGACACTACCTCCCAACAACAGTGGTATGCCATTCGGACCGCATCCTCATAGAGGGTTCGAAACAGTTACCTGGATCATCAGCGGACATGTGGTGCATAAAGATTCTCATGGTTATCATAGCAGGATCGATGAAGGTGGTATACAATGGATGTCTGCTGCCAGAGGACTTATCCACAATGAATATGTAGAGAACTCTTTTAAAGAAGAAGGTGGTGATCTGGAAATCTTACAGCTGTGGATCAATCTTCCGGCAAAGCTGAAGATGACGCCGGCAAAATATACAGGTCTGCAGCAACAGGATATTCCTGTTGTAAAAACGGATGACGATAAGGTACAGGTAGCTGTTGCCGGTGGTAGTTTTAATGGCCATAAAGGCGCTATCAGTTCACTGACGAATATCAATGCCTCGCTGATAAAAATGCAGGCCGGCAGTAAGACGGATATTCAGGTAGCACAAGGCAGAAACGTGCTGTTTTATGTGCTGAAGGGAGATGTGAAAGTGAATGATAAAGCAGCAGGTGACAGGTCACTGGTACTGTTTGATAATGATGGTGATGAGATCAATGTTACTGCTGATACTGATGCGATCATATTGTATTGTGACGGCGAACCGTTGAATGAGCCGGTAGCATGGCACGGACCGTATGTGATGAATACGCAGACAGAAATTATGGAAGCGATGCGTGATGAGAGGATGGGAAAATTTGGGTTCTATATTGACTAAAAAATAAGAAGGCCGGCATTGTCATGATGCCGGCCTTTCTTTTTATTAAGAATGTATGATTCGTCGCAATTGCAGGTTTGTGACAGGCGCCACTACCAGAGGATATTTCTCGATGGTCACGTAACTGGAATCCAGTCCGAAACCACGCTCTTCTGACAAACTGATCTTCTTCAGGAAGAAGTACATGCGCATTACCAGTCGCTCGTACAATGGCAGATCGTTGTCGTGTGACAGGAATTTCTCCATCACAATAAACTGGAAGTCTCCTACTACATTGTTCTTACTCAGTGATTCATAACGGCTGGTGATATTCACTTCCTTGTTACGCACCATATCTTCCACCACCATACGGAACATGAGGTTAATACGTTGTTCCACTTTGAAACCAAGTCTGAATTCTACCCTGATCACCTCATTTGGAATGATGGTTTGTACGGAGTATTCACTCAGGTAAGGCTCATCTACTACGTCCACATGTACGAACCAATAGATATCTGCTCTTTTTGGCTTTTTATTCAGAATGGAATAGATAATCTTATGTTCTATCTCCTTTGGATTGTCGGCACTGCTCATATATACCAGGTGGGTGGCATATTTAGGGATTGTGCTGTCATTGCTCAGTTCCTGAATAACCGGCAGATGATCTTCCAGTCTGACAAACTCTACGTACCGGTTTTTGATCTTACGGGATTTGTACCATACCATCATGATCAGGAAGAGGATTCCGGCCACGATAACGGTCACATAACCACCGTGCATGAACTTCACCAGGTTAGCGAAAAGGAAGGAGAATTCGAGCGTAAAATAGATCACCAGATAGATCAGGATGAGGCTCAGCCTGACCCTTCGTGTATAAAGATAGAAGGCGAAGAGACAGGAGGTCATCAGCATACAGATGGTGATGGAGAGACCGTAGGCAGCTTCCATGGCGCTGGACTCTTTAAAGATCAGTACGATGGCTACACAACCTACAAACAGCATGGTATTGATACCGGGGATGTAGAGCTGTCCGCGCATTTCTGTGGGATAGTTGATCTTTAATTTAGGCCAGAGGTTGAGTCGCATGGCTTCTGAGATGAGGGTAAAGGATCCCGATATCAGGGCCTGACTGGCAATAATGGAGGCCAGGGTGGCAATCAACACCCCAAAGATGACAAACCATTCGGGCATAATTGCGAAGAATGGGTTAGTATCTTTTGGAATGATCTGACCTTTCTGTGTCAACAGCCATGCACCTTGTCCGAGGTAGTTCAGGATCAGGCAGGCTTTAACGAAGGTCCAGGAGACGCGTATATTCCCTTTTCCACAGTGGCCGAGGTCGGAATAGAGTGCTTCTGCCCCTGTGGTACAGAGGAATACGGCGCCCAATATCATAAAACCACGTGGATAGGTGGTTAGCAGTTTAATAGCGTAATGCGGGCTGAAAGCCTTAAATACGGATACATCGTCTACGATGTGTGACAGACCGAGTATGCCCAGCATGGAGAACCAGATCACCATGATAGGGCCGAATAATTTACCGATGGAGACCGTACCAAACTGTTGTACTACGAACAATAAGGTGATAATAGTAAGTACGATCTTGACGATAGCCCACTGGCTAAGGTCTTTAAATACCTCCAGGGTACGTAAGCCTTCAATGGCAGATGTAACAGTAATAGGTGGGGTGATGATACCGTCAGCCAGTAGTGCGGCCCCTCCGATCATCCCGAATATGACCGCCCATTTGGCATGCCTTCTGACCAGAGCATACAAAGAGAAAATCCCGCCTTCGCCTTTGTTATCGGCTCTGAGGGTCAGAATTACGTATTTGATGGTTGTCTGTAAAGTCAGGGTCCAGATGATACAGGATATACCACCGATAACCAGGAGATCGCTTACGGGATTATTACCTACAATGGCCTTGAAAACGTATAACGGAGAGGTTCCAATGTCACCGTAAATAATACCTAAAGCTACTACTAAACCGGCCAGGCTAATCCTGTTAATGTCTTTTCTCACGAAATATGTATTTAATAAAAAAGCCACCAAAGGTAGGTGGATTTGAGAAGATCTACAAAATTATCAAAAATATCGGGGCATTAAAAAACCCCGTCTCGATAAATCGAGACGGGGCCTTATATCTTCTTAGTGAGACACTATTAGTTAGCTGGAGCTAAATCAACAGTAGAAGACTCACCAGGAGTGTTTTGTTTGATGAAGCGACCGCGATCGATACCTTGTTTATCAGCCAGGTAGTCGATAACTGCGTCAACTCTTCTGCTGCTCAGGTCAACACCACCTTTTTTACCTTTAGCACCTGCGTGACCGGTAACCAGGATGTTGCAAGATGGAGCGCTTTTCAGGGTTGCAGCAACGCTAGCCAGGATAGCTTCGTTGTCAGATGCAACTTTAGTAGAGCTACCTTTGAAGCTTACGCTAGGCAGAACCAGTGTAGAGCAATTAGCAGTTGCTGGTGGGTTCTTGCAGCACTCAGGATCTGGGCATTTACCAACACCATCAGCGTCAACTGGCTGGCAGTAAGTTGGAGTAACCAGCTGTTTGTCTTTGTAGTCAGGAACACCATCACCATCTGTATCTTTAGCTACACCGTGAACATCAACTGGAGCACCAGCTGGAGTGTTTGGTTCACGATCGAACTGATCAGTAACGCCATCACCATCAGCATCAGGCAGTACCGGAGTAGGCAGCTTCATGTGACGAGGAGCGCTCAGTTCGTTGTAAGCGTAATTCAGCGGATTTACCCACCATAATGGCTCAACGCGTTTAGATGAGTTACCCAGGTTGAAGTTCAGACGAACGCTGGTGTAGCTGAATGCATCTTTGTGGTTGCTATATGGGCTGGAATAACCGTCCAGATAGTCATCAAAGTATAAAGTATATTTCTCTTCAATACCGATGTTGAAACGTTTAGAAACTCTGAAAGCGATACCAGTACCGAAATCAGCACCATGACGCAGCAGAGCGTTGTCATCTCTACGACCGATGTTACCTCTGTTACCCTGAGATGGAGCGTTCTGCTCATAATCTCCGTCGAACAGGTTTTTCAGCTGGTCTTTAATGTCCTTACGAGGAGCATTGAAGTTGATACCAGAGAAATCGTAAGCTGCAGTACCGTTTAACGCATCAACGTCAACGTCGATCAGACCCAGGCTATAACCTGCAAACACGTACCAGTTAATTTTTGGCTGTGCTTTGTAGAACAGGATGTTGCTCAGGGAAGCGATCATATCTAATGACAGCTGGTGAGTAGCAGTTTTGTAGTTAGCTACGATGTTACCACCGTTGTTTGCTGCTGTTGCACCCCATGCAGTGCTGTTGTTATAGATTGCAGGTCTTAATCTGTAATCCATACCTTTATCAAAGGAACCAGTGTATTCACCTCTGATGGAGAAAGTATGACCCAGTGATTTTCTCAGGGAAACACCACCACCGAAACCTGGTCTGGCAGGGATAGTACCATTGATCAGGTGCAGACCACCGTGGAAACCTAATTCCCACATATCGCGTGGTTTAGCAGGGAAGTCATACTGGTGGTTAGAGAAATTGTTCTGTTGCGCCTGTCTGGATGCTGGAACTTTGGTTGAATCCAGGGCATCATAAACAGGGGTAACTTGTGCAAAACTGGAGGACGCCGCTAGGAGACTCATAGCGCCTGCCAGTAATAAGTACTTTTTGCTTGCCATAATTGTTTTCTATTTAAAAACTGTTAAAAATTTACTAATAACCCGTTTTTTACCCAGCAAAGGTAAAATTCTCAGATGAATATTCAAATTTTTGTTACAATATTATTTTCATTGATAACTACTTAACTATTAGTGCTTAGGCAAAACAAATGTTATACCTTAACTTGGCCCGGCACATAACGAATAAGCATATTTGTTATAACTAAAACAATGTAATGTTAAAGTTATGTTACACCGATATATACAAATTAAGGGCCAATTTGTTAAAATTTGACTTTTAAAGCATAGCTTAGCAATCTTTTTAAAGCACCTATGGACGAAATTAAACACCTGATCAGTAAGGAATTACAGGATTTTGAAAGCAAATTCTCTGACGCTGTAAAAAGTCATGTCCCATTGCTGGACAGGATAATGCATTACATCGTTAAACGTAAAGGCAAGCAGATCAGACCCATGTTTGTGCTCTTATCAGCAAAACTCTTTAATAATAATATACAGGAAAGCACATACAGAGCTGCGGCCCTTGTTGAACTGCTACATACAGCCACCCTCGTCCACGACGACGTAGTGGATGACGCCAACGAAAGACGTGGCTTCTTTTCTATCAATGCACTGTGGAAAAACAAAATAGCCGTACTGGTAGGTGACTACCTCCTTTCTAAAGGACTACTGCTTTCAGTAGATAATAATGAGTTCAGATCTCTTAAGATCCTCTCTGAGGCCGTAAAGGAAATGAGTGAAGGTGAACTGCTGCAGATCGAAAAGACCCGTAAACTGAATATTAAAGAAGATATCTATTTTGAGATCATCCGTCGTAAAACGGCTTCCCTCCTCGCCTCAGCCTGTGCAGCCGGCGCGTGGAGCACCACCAATGACGATGAAACAACCGAAAAGATGCGCCTGTTCGGTGAAAAAGTAGGTGTTGCCTTCCAGATCAAAGATGACCTCTTCGATTATGGCTCCGATAAAATTGGTAAACCCACCGGTATCGATATCCGCGAGAAAAAGATGACCCTCCCGCTCATCTACACCCTCGAACACGCGACTCCTGATATCCGCAGACGTATTATTAATATTGTCAAAAACCATAACACCGATAAAGACAAGGTCGCAGAAGTGATCGAACTGGTAAAAAAATCAGGGGGTATTGAATATACACAGGAAAAAATGTTCCAGTACCGCGATGAAGCACTCGCTATTCTGCATAGTTTCCCGGAAAATGATATCCGTACCGGACTGGAAACATTGGTTCGATATACAACAGATCGTACTTTTTAACCAATAAAAACCTATCTTCCGAAACTGAACTCATTCAACCACTTTAGATACTAACTCATTAATGCAGAAACGCTGGACAGTCCGATCTTATCAACCTAAACAGGAAGCATTGCTCCAGTCGTCTTTGCGTATACACCCACTGCTGTGCCGCCTGCTCGTACAAAGAGGCATGCACACTTACGACGAATCAAGGCTTTTTTTCAGACCTACCCTCGCCGACCTGCATGATCCATGGCTCATGAAAGACATGGATAAAGCAGTATCCCGTATAGAACAGGCTTTTTTCCACCGGGAAAAAATACTGGTGTTCGGAGATTATGATGTGGATGGGACTACCGCAGTAGCTACTGTATATGATTTTCTGCACTCCTTATATAATAATATAGAGTTTTACATTCCTCACCGGTATAAAGAAGGTTACGGTATCTCCACACAAGGCATCGAATATGCCAGAGATAACGAATTCACGCTCATCATCGCACTGGATTGTGGAATCAAAGCCATCGACCAGATAAAATGGGCCGCCGATCATGGAATTGACTTCATTATATGCGACCATCACCTGCCTGATGCTATTCTGCCTCCGGCCGTAGCCATACTGAATCCAAAACAATATGACTGCCCTTATCCTTATAAGGAACTAAGTGGCTGTGGTATAGGATACAAGCTCATTTCCGCCTTCGCGCAGAAAAAAGGCATTCCGGATGAACAGGTACATCGCTACCTTGACCTCGTGGCAACCAGTATCGCAGCTGATATTGTCCCCATGACAGGCGAGAACAGAGTGCTGGCCTTTCACGGATTAAAAAAGGTGAACTCCGCTCCGCTCGCGGGTATACAGGCCCTGATAGAACTCAGCGGACTAAAAGAACAACTGACCATCTCCAATCTTGTATTCGTTATTGCGCCAAGGGTTAACGCTGCCGGTCGTATGGACGATGCCAGAAAAGCTGTGAACCTCTTTGTTGAAACAGACAAAGACAAAGCAATGGAGATTGCCAAAGTATTACACGCAGATAATTTCGACAGAAAAGAAATTGACGGCAATATCACCAAAGAAGCGGTTGAATTACTGCAGAATGATCTTACATTAAAAGATAAAAAGTCTACCGTACTCTATAAACCTGACTGGCACAAAGGTGTAGTGGGGATTGTAGCATCAAGACTGATCGATAAATATTATTACCGCCCCACCATTATTCTTACACTCAGTAATGATAAAGTGGCTGGCTCCGCACGTTCAGTGACCGGCTTCAATGTATACGAAGCCATACATCAATGTAAAGATCTGCTGGAAAACTATGGCGGACATTTCTATGCAGCAGGTATGACGCTGAAACCCGAGAATGTAGAAGCTTTTCAGCAAAAGTTTGAAGAAGTAGTAGCAACGACCATCAACCCGGACCTGCTCGTACCCGAGATTGTAATCGATACCGAAATTCAATTAAGAGATATAACACCCGCCTTCTTTAATATACTTCGTCAATTCGAACCATTGGGACCGGAAAACCTGCGTCCTGTTTTCCTTGTAAGGAACGTGGTTGATAGCGGATATTCACGTCTTGTCAAAGATGAACATATTAAGTTCTCCGTTAAACAGGGAAAATCACCTAACGCATTAACGGGCATAGGATTCTACATGTCTGAAAAATTCCACATCGTGAGCAGTAAACAGCCCTTTGACATGGCTTTTACTATTGATGAAAATGAATGGAACGGCAAGATGAACCTGCAACTGAAAGTCATTGATATCAGGGCTCATCACTAAGTAATACTACCTATTATTTATCGCAATTATGACTGTTGCTATTGCAACGGTTATTTATGTTGTTTCAGCATCCAGCTGTATAAAGCTGTATCTGCATAAGCTTTCGTCCACGCATCATGCCCTCCCGTCGGACTCTCCGTATACTTCACCAGATTACTGCCGCATACTTTTAATGCGTTCACCATATCTCTCGATCCTGCTACAGTTACTGTAGGATCATCTGCATTATGAAAAGCCCATACCGGCATCTGCTTCAGAACACAGGCCTGTGAGGGTGTACCAATACCGCAGATCGGGGCAATAGCTGCAAACTTCTCAGGACTTGACTGTGCCCAGTTCCATGTACCAAAGCCCCCCATGCTCAATCCTGTTAAATATATCCGGGACGAATCCACATGATACTTCTTCAACACTTCTTTATACAACTGTTGTAATACATCTGTGTTCCACCAAACAGCTGTACATTGCGGCGCAATCATCACAAACTGCTTTCCTTTTACTACTTTAGGCAACCCTACTTCTCTGATCACATCGATGTCATTACCGATTTCTCCTACACCATGCAGAAAGATCACTACCGGCCATTTATAGGTTTTCATGTCATTATAAGTATCCGGAATGTACAACAGGTATTCATTGATGTTGCCCTGCTTATAATCAGCCGGCTGTACGGTAATACCAGGTATCTGCGGGGTAAAAACATCTTCTTTGGGTGGGTCAGGAATGGTGTCTGTTCCATTGCCGCCGCCGGGTACCGCGGACTCATTCCTTTTGGAACAGGCTACTATATTGCACAATACTGCAATAAGTAGTACATAAATAAATCTGTTAATTGCTCTTCTTTTCATATGTTTAGGTAAAATGAAAAATCCCGTCTCAAGCTTACTGAGACGGGATTCCGGTTGCCAATGTTATTGCAAACCTACTATAATGTTTGCTTTTTGAGCTGATTAATTTTTCTTTTCTGCACTCATTAACTCCACACTTCTGTTCACGAATGCGGTCAGATCAGCACCGGTGAGCAGGTTCTGTGATAACAGTGCCAGATCTGCCAAGTTACGCACCTGTTTCTGCTGTCTGTCATTATCTGTTTCTCCCAGGATCTGCAGATAGATCGGGTGATTAGCATTCACCGTCATGTTGATTTCGTCAGGCATATTTGCATACCAGCTCATACCTGCGCCACCAACAGCAGCCATGTCTTTCATACGACGCATAAACTCAGGACGTGTTACGATCACTGGTTGTGCATCGGCGCTCAATCCCTTCAGTTCTACTTTCACATGTTCCTGTGGAATATGTCCGAACAGTTCCTTCAGTTTTGATTCCTGATCAGTAGATAATACGCTTTCATTCTTCTCATCAACATTGATCAGATTATCAGCGATATCAGCATCTACACGGGTGAACATCATGCTATCCCATCTTGGCTCCATATTGTTGATGAATGCTGCATCCACAATATTATCCAGCTTCACAATCTTGTAGCCTTTGTTCTTAGCTGCCTGAATATAACTATCCTGTTGTACGGCGTTTGTAGCGTACAGTACTACCAGCTTGTTGTCTTTATTTGTCTGCAGTGCAGCTGCTTCTGTCTTATATTCTTCCAGTGTATAGAACTTACCCGGTTCGGTGATTTCTTCCAGCAGCAGGAACTTGTTTGCCTTCTCAGAGAATTTATCATCGGTCATCATGCCGTATTTGGCAAACAGTCCGATAGACTCCCATTTCTCTTCAAAGCTCTTACGATCGTTACGGAAGATTTCATCCAGTTTGTCAGCCACTTTCTTTGTGATATAAGAGCTGATCTTTTTCACATTCGGATCACCCTGCAGATAGCTACGGCTCACGTTCAGCGGAATATCCGGACTGTCGATCACACCGTGCAGTAACATCAGGAATTCCGGTACGATATCCTTCACTTCATCTGTCACAAATACCTGATTGGAATACAGACTGATCTTGTCTTTCTGTACTTCAAAGCTCTTACCGATCTTAGGGAAATACAGGATACCGGTCAGGTTGAACGGATAGTCAACATTCAGGTGGATCCAGAATAAAGGTGCTTCTGCGTAAGGATATAATTCTTTATAGAAGTTCTGATAGTCTTCAGTAGTCAGTTCAGCAGGTTTCTTTGTCCACGCCGGATTGGTGTTATTCAGTTGTTTGTCTGCAAATTTTACAGGCACTGGCAGGAACTTACAAAACTTTTCGAGGATGTTCTGAATACGGCTGTCATCCAGAAACTCTTCACTTTCTTCATTGATGTGCAGTACGATATCGGTACCACGGCTTTCTTTGCTGGTTTCTTCCAGTTCGTATTCAGGGCTGCCATCACACTCCCAACGTACAGCTGCTGTATCAGGTTTATGAGATTTTGTAAAGATCTCCACCTTGTTACTCACCATAAATGAGGAGTAAAAACCGAGACCAAAGTGACCAATGATATTAGCACCGTCAGTCTGTCCTTTATATTTATTCAGGAACTCTTCAGCACCTGAAAACGCAACCTGGTTAATGTATTTATCTACTTCTTCTGCAGTCATACCCACACCCATATCGGATATGGTCAATGTCTTCTTTTCCTTGTCTAATGTCACTGTAATTTCCGGGGTGCCCAGCTCACCTTTGAACTCACCAACACTGGCCAGCGTCTTTAATTTTTGAGTAGCATCCACAGCGTTACTTACCAGTTCGCGGATGAAGATCTCATGGTCTGAATAGAGGAATTTCTTAATAATGGGGAATATGTTCTCTGTTTGAACACGTATTGCTCCTTTCTGCATGGGTATCTTATTTTTTTGGATTTCCGGACAAAGGATATGCCAGCAGACATTTTGCTGACAAAGTGTCGGCAACTGCATCAAAAAATACGCTTTTCTGGCTTTTGCTTGGCCGTCGCAGATTCGTCGCTAAGCCGTCGCTTGTTCGTCCCTATCCCTCCGGCTTACAAAATGGCAGTCTTCCCGCCGGCTTAACAAATAAATCATACAGGCAGCCCCTTAACTGTAACACAAATGTTGTAGATTTAATCTTCCTGACCCCGGTGAGTGTTGAGACCTAATGTTTTTTACCCGACACCCTTCTTTCTAAACCTCATTGTACATGAAAAGACATCTACTCCTTTTCCTTGCTGTTACCAGCTTTGCCGGTGCGTATGCACAGACACAGCCTGCAACACAGGTACTGCCTTACCAGCAGTCATTCAATAGCCTGTCGCCAGCCTCCACGACCTATCCTGACGGCTGGCAGGGCTGGACTCTTTCCGGCTCTCCTTCCGGCAATTTTAATGTGCTTCCTCCGGCATCAGACAAGGCACTGATCACAGGAGGTGCATCCAGTACCACCAATGGTGTGTATAATTACAACGGGAAACTGGGTTTTCTCAATAGCGGAAGTGTGGATAACAGTCTGGTACTGGCCGTAACGACCAGTGGTCAGACCAATGTGGCTGTGCAATACGATGTAATGACCCTTCGTAACCCTTATGACGGGACCTCCAATACCCGTATTAATGAGGTGACGCTCCAGTACCGTATTGGCAATACCGGCAACTTCACCAACATTACCGGTATTGAATATCAGAATACAACGACGCAGCAAACCGGGTCGGGCGTGACAACACCGCTGGATTCTGCCCACAGGACACTGGTACTGCCTTCCCTCTGTGACAATCAGCCGCTGGTACAGTTGCGCTGGGTGAACAGACAGATCAGTGGTGGCGGTTCCCGGCCGTCTTTCGCTATTGATAATATTCAGGTAGGCAGCGGTGCGGCAGATGTAACACCACCAGTTGCTGACAGCTTATGGCCGGCAAACGGCAGTATTGACGTCTCACCAGCCGCACAGCCGATTATTATATTTTCGGAACCTGTAAAGGCTGGTAATGGCAGACTGGTTATCCACAACAGTACGACCGGTACAGCGCTGTTTATCCCGGCTGATAGCTCAATTGTGTCTTATGCAGCACAGTATGTGACGATTGCAGCCAGTCTGCAAGCGCAGCAACATTATTATATTACGATTGAACCCGGTGCAGTGCTGGATCTGAGTGATAATGCTTTCGGCGGACTGACCGACACCAGTGCATGGTCGTTTACGACTGGTTTACAGCAGTTGAGTTTCGACTTTAATGGTTGTGCTACCGGCAATATCTCACAGGGTTTCAAACAATATAGCGTGACTGGCGCACAACGCTGGGACTGCACCACTTTTGGCAGAAACAGTAATGGTATACAGATCAATGGTTATAGTGGCGGTCCGATCGAAAACGAAGACTGGCTTATTTCTCCGGCTTTTGATTTCTCCGGTTTTGACTATCCTTTGCTGAATTTCTATAGCCGTACCGCATTTTCTGGTCCGTCGCTGCAGCTGAAGGTGTCTACCAACTATGACGGTGTCAGCCATCCAAATACTGCCAACTGGACAACTGTAAACGGTCGCTTCCCTGCTTTGCTGTCGGATGCCTGGACACTTTCAGACAGTGTTAATCTGGCTGCCTTTAAACAAGCCGGCGTTTATATCGCCTTTGTATATACCTCCTCTCCTGCGACAGGTGCTGCCCGCTGGACATTAGATGATGTATTTATCACAAATAGTCCGGAAGCACCTAAACCTTCGCTGGACCTTAGCAGCAGCAGCATTGACTTTGATTATGTACCGGCCGGACAATCATCAGCGCCCTTGCCATTTACCTTCCAGGCCAATGACTTCACTAAAACGCTGACAATTACCTCAACCGGCAACTTTACCATTGCGCCTGACAGTACAGCTGCATTCAGTCATACACTGACTTACCAGCCAGCTGCTTTAAATGCCGGTCCGAAGACCGTATGGGTAAAATTCCAGCCGACCAGCGCGGATCAGAACTATACCGGCAGCATTACTTTCGCTGCAGATAGCGTAGCACTTCCAACGATCAGACTGTCAGGTACATCTCTTCGTTCGCTGAAAGTGGTGAACTGGAATATCGAATGGTTTGGCAGTCCGGTACAGAATCCGGCGAATGACAGTCTGCAACAGGCGAATGTGACCACCATCCTCAAAAAAATGGATGCGGACATCTTTGCGCTGGCAGAAGTAGTAGATACTGCCCGTTTCAGAGCGGTAGCCAACCAGATGCCGGGCTATAGTTATATTATATCTGACTTTGGTTCTTATGCTGACAGTATAAAGGATGTGGATTATGTATCTGCACAAAAACTGGCCTTCCTGTATAAGACTTCTGTTATCAAAGGATTGCGCTCTTATGGTGTATTGCGTCAGGGTGGCAGCAGTAATGCCTATTATAACTGGTCTTCCGGTCGTTTCCCTTTCCTGCTGGAAGCGCGGGCTAAGCTGAACAATGACAGCGCCCTGATCCGTTTTGTATTGTTACATGCCAAAGCGAATACGGGTACTGCTTCAGACAAGATCGAATCATGGAGCAGACGCAGAAACGGTGCACTGGAACTGAAGGATTCGCTGGATGTGCAGTATCCGACAGCTAATCTGATCGTACTGGGTGATTTTAATGATGCATTTGACAAGACCATTACGACTGAGCTGGCGCCTGACACAACCACCTCATATATTGACTTTATCAATGACAGTATTCATTATAAACCGGTAACACTGCCGCTGAGCCTGCAGGGGCAGCAGTCGACCGCCTCCTTTAACACAGTAATTGACAATGTGCTGATCTCTGATGAGATGGCACTGAGTTATCTGCCGGGATCTGCCCGTGTACGAAAGGAAGTGGAGACATTGGTAAACAGCTATAGCAGCACGACGACCGACCACTATCCGGTTCAGACCAATTACAATCTGCATGTGCTGGCCCATCCGGTTGCGCTTGAATTTGCTGCATCGGTGGACACCGGAGATGTTAAACTGACCTGGAGCACGCCTTATGAACTGAATCTCAGAGATTATATTATTCAAAGGTCCAGAAACCAATCTCAATTTGAATCCGTAGATACTGTGGCCGCGCATGGAACTACGTCACAACCGGTTAGTTATACGACTTATGATACCCGTCCGTGGTTAGGCGTATCCTACTACAGACTGAAGATCACGAGTCTGGACGGCAAGGTTAGTTACAGTGAGAATCAGAGAGTTGTGGTAACGGTGCGAGATCTTTTACAGAAACTCTTCTGGTGTATTTTTGGCAACCAGCTGCAGATGTGGATAGACATGCAGAAGGCTGGTCCGGCACAGTTACAACTTGTTGATATGCAAGGCCGTGTAAGGTATCAGGGACAAACCATCCTGAACAAAGGCAGAAATATCAAATCACTGGATATCAGTAACTTATCTAACGGTATCTATATTCTTCGCGTAACGAGCGTGGAAGGTACGCAGGTAAGCAAAATACTTGTTAGCCACTGATCTTTTTTGAAGAAACCTTGAACGATCCGGCCGCTCTGTTCACCACAGAGCGGCCTTTTTATTTGCTGGTGTCAGCAATTTAAGTATCTTTGCACTCCTAATTTTTTCAAACAATTAAAAACAGGGAAATTATGAACTACGAATTGATGGTGATCTTTACCCCTGTGCTGTCTGAGGAAGACTACAAAGCTGCTCAGAAAAAATTCGCTGATTTCATTAAAGAGAATGGCGGAGAAGTAACGCACGAAAATCCCTGGGGATTAAGATCACTGGCGTACCCAATCCAGAAGAAAACCACGGGCATGTACCTGGTACTGGAGTACAGCGCGCCATCCGACCTCAATGAGAAGCTGAAAATTCAGCTGAACCGTGATGAGAATGTACTTCGTCACATGACTACAGCATTAGACAAATATGCTGTTCAGTACAACAACCGTAAGAGAAATGGCGTAAACGCTGATTCTAAAACCGCAGAAGCTTAAAATTATGGCAGTAAAACAAGAAATTAAGTATTTAACGGCCGTAAAGACTGAGAAGCGCGCAAAGAAATATTGCCGTTTCAAGAAGTTAGGCATCCGGTATGTAGATTACAAAGACGCTGAGTTCCTGAAGAAATTCCTGAACGATCAGGGTAAAATGTTACCTCGTCGTATCTCCGGTAACTCTCTGAAATTCCAGCGTAAAGTAGCGCAGGCTATTAAGAAAGCCCGTCAAATGGCTTTGTTACCTTACGTTACTGACCTTTTAAAATAAACAAACCACCTAGGTTTCCGGTGTAAGCCGGGTAATTAAAGGTCCTTAAAACTAATTAACAATGCAAGTAATCTTAATACAAGACGTAGATAACCTGGGCCAGAAAAATGAGCTGGCTACCGTTAAAAACGGTTACGCCAGGAATTTTCTGATCCCGCAGAAATTTGCGGTAGAAGCTAGCCCTTCTAACCTGAAGCAACTCCAGGAGCGCCTGAAAGTGCAGAAAGTAAAAGAAGAGAAAATGTTAGCTGAAATCGCCAAAGTAGTGGAAGTGCTGAAAGCAGGTCCCGTTAAAATTGGCGCTAAAACCGGTACTTCCGGTAAGATTTTCGGTAGCGTAACTGGTGTGCAGATTGCACGTGCTATTAAAGAGCAGAAAGGTTACGAAATCGATCGTCGCCGCATCCACATCCTGGATGATGTAAAAGAATTAGGCACTTACAAAGCGAAACTGGATTTCGGTAAAGGCAATGAAGCTGAACTGGAATTCGAAGTTGTGGCTGAATAAGACTCACATATTCTTCAAAAAGTCCCGTCTCATTTTAAATGAGGCGGGATTTTTTTATGTAGTTACCTATCTTTGTACTGTCTATGAAAACGTATTTATCTCTATTCCTAGCTGCAGGTATCCTATTCTCCTGCAATGAAAGCACAGAAATAAGCGACTCCGTACGCGATACTGCTCATATAGAAGAACCTCCTGTTACCGGGAGGGTACTACGCGACACAGATACCTTCAGCGTAGGTAATAAACATTTCAGTATACAGCCGCTTGCGCAGTCCTCATTTGATAAACTGGCTACTCCTGACTATGACAGTACAGAAGAGAGTCAGATCGCAAAAGACCGTGCACATGTCAAACGTCAGGGTGATTCCCTTTATATCACGCTGAACAATGGTCAGACTACACTGATTGCGAATAATACCCGTGATGCAGACGACAGCAAATACGCCAACTATTTCTACGCGGGCTATATTCCTGCCATCCACCAATACCTTGTATTTGGCGGTTACTACGAGTCCAGCGATTATCTGCTGATCAATGCTGACAATGGCACGGTTACCCATGTATGGGGTATTCCTGTCATCTCTCCCGACCATAAGTATATTATCTGTCCTTCTGTTGATCTGGTGGCAGGCTTTAATAGCAATGGTTTTCAGCTCTTCTCCTATGCTAATAATACACTGACGCAGGAAGGCGAAGTAGAGTTCAGCAAATGGGGCCCCGGCCAGATGAAATGGCTGGACAATCAGAGTATTGAAGCAGAATACATCGTATTGGACGATGATATGAATGAAAAGCCCAAACCAGTGAAACTGGTAATCAGATAAGGGTGGTTACTTCGTATACTTTGCAATAAAATCAAACATCTTCTCTGCAGCGTCAACTATCTTGTCGGCCGGTATTGCATGCCCGCCGCGGAAACTGTATAGTTCATGTATGACGCCCGCTTTCTTCAGTACGCTGTCCATCGCGACTGCCTGTGAATAACGTGCAAGTGTATCTTCGGTACCATGTATCAGCAAGGTAGGTGGCGTTTTTTCATTGACATACAACAGAGGACTGGAAGTACGGTATAAATCTGTCCGCTGCCCCGGGGTTCCTCCTAATACTGCTGCTGCCAGTTGGGGTACACCTGCGCTGCCTTCATCATAAAAGCGTTGCATGTCATACACACCCAATAAATAGACTGCCGCTTTGATATACCCTTTCTCATTGTGTTTATTTGCCTGTAATGCTGCCAGATGAGCGCCGGCACTGGTACCGATTATACCGGTAGCCCGGGAAATATGAAAGCTGTCGGCCATTTTCCAGACATATTGCAATGCAGTATTGACATCTTCTTCTGCAGCGGGGAACGTGTTTTTCCCATCTTTCACGAGGCGGTAATTCAGATTCACATAGGCATACTTTGCATCCCGGCTCTTCATATTGTCAATATGTGGGGTATAATCCCGCTTATCGCTTCCCATCCATCCACCACCATGCACAAACACCATGATATGCGTGATGGCAGGATCCCTGCCGGCGGGCAGATAGATGTCCATGACCTGTAGCGAGTCTTTTCCGTAATGTTCATTCAATAATTCCATGGCAGGTAATGCAGTCGCTGTGTCCCGTGCAGCTGAGCCCAGTTTGGTACAGGCAAACGTCATCAGGGAAAATATAGATAAAAACAATGCAGGACCGGATATACGGCATACGGTAACAGATGAGACAGGCATATTCTTTGGGGATTATGATGAGATATACGTAAATCGGTTAGCAGCAGGATGCAGCAAAAATCTTACCTTCCTGCTAAGAATCCACATACATGAAAAATGTACTATTGTTTTCCCTTTTGCTGGTCTCCGGCCTGAGCTTTATGCCAGCTGCTACACAGGCACAGATGCAGCAGGGCCCTCTTTCCAACATAGAAGGAAATGCAAAATCTATTACCAGTAAACTGAAAAGTGCATTGTCCCTGACAGATGTGCAGCAACCAAAGATACAGGACGCCGTAATGAACTTTCTGGAGCAGCGCGCTACTATCCTGTCGCTGAATAATAGCAATCCGAAGGCTTACAGTACGAAATTAAAGGGGTATCAGACGAGCTTTCAGCGCAAATTGAAGCACACACTTACGCCGGAACAATTCACTGGCTTCCTGGAGCTGAAACCAGTGAATAATGACATGACCAATGTCCTGTCACAATTATATTATTAGCCATTAGCTCCAGGCCTTACGCAGGAATCTCAGCCAGTTTCCGTGCATAATATTGTCAATATCTTCCTTTGAATATCCTCTCTTTGCAAACAAAGCCGGGATCTTCTGCAGATCGGCAATTGTTTCCAGATCATAGGGACTCTGTTCTTTACCAAAAGCGCCATCCAGATCTGACCCGATACCCACGTGCAGAGCATTACCTGCCAGTTGACAGATATGATCCATATGGTCTACCAGCACATCCAGCGAAGCGCCCATACCTTTCGGATCGGACACTCCTCTTACCCATCCGGGTACCATCATCCACGCATCCATCGCACCGCCGATAACTGCGCCACGACTGATCAGTTCCTGCAGCTGTTCATCAGAGAACTGTCTGTTATGATTCACCAATGCGCGCACGTTATTGTGGCTTGCCCATACATGTCCGTGAAAATGATCCATGGCTTCCCAGAAACTATCATCACAAAGATGTGTGGCATCCAGAATGATATTCAGGCGTTCCATTTCCTTCAGCAATGCCTGTCCTTTCTCACCCATAAAACCAGTTGCATCAGTTCCCTGTGCATAACGTCCCGGACCGTAGTGAGCAGGTCCTACTGCGCGTAAACCATTATCATAAGCGCGTTGCAGATAATTAAGGTCAACGATGGAATCAGCCCCTTCCAGACTCAGGATATAACCGATCGGTTTATTGGTGTTGGGAGTACCGTCATTCCAAAGCGCGAGGTGTTTTTCCAAAGCGGCCAGATTGGTGATCTGTGTCATCTCTCCGGCATCTTCCATGGCTTTATACCACGCGAGCTGCCCTTGCGTCTGAGCCCATGCCTGCTCAGGAGAATACCATCCCGGCAGGTGATTATCAGGCGCTACAAATCTGGCGATCTGTGTTGCCACCACCAGTCCGATATTTCCTTCCCTTAATTGTGGAAAGGATACCACGCCTTTCGCACGGTCAGGCTTATCGGTCATTCCTTCTTCGCGCTTCCTGATATCGTTAACCGGCAGGCGCAGGTTACGATTCCACTCCATCGCATTCATGCTCAGATCAAGATGCGCATCTACTATAAACATGTGAGTATTTTTTTGATAAGTTAGATCATGATCTTTCTGTCTCTCGCTATCACTTTCCACCATGCTACACAGTTATTGTTTTCTACGACGCCAACACGTTCATGCAGTGCGACAGTCGGACAGATATGCATGGGTATTCCATACAGGACTGTTCCCACCGGATATAGCGAGGTATCAGGAACCTTTACCACCATATGTTCTTCGCTGTGGCCCAGCAGTTCAGCATCGGGCGCATTCAGAAAGTAAATACGGGGTTGCGGATTCTCGGAAGCTACTGCCTTATGTCCCAGATCAACACAGATATGTTTAGCATCTATCACTGAGATCACCCGTGTGATAACGGCAGCGGCAAAATCAAAATGTTGTTCGGGATGCAGCTTATGATATCCCCAATCCTGAAAAATAAATGTTCCCGGACTGCATTCCACACCCGGACGTTCTGCATGTATTGCATAGGTCGGCGTACCTCCTGCGATGATCTGCGGAGCAGGAGCGCCGGCTTCCGTGATAGCGGCGGCTAATGCAATGACAGGTGCAAATCCGGCATTACACTTTTCTCTGCGCAACTCAAACTCTGTATCGTGGAGATGTCCGTCGTATGCGTGTAAGCCAACCGGTGTAATACCCGGCAAATGCAGCAGTTCCTGATAGAGATCCTGTGCTTCAGTACCCGGTCCCGGTTCGATCCCCGTCCTGTTCATCCCAACATTGAGATCAAGATAAACCGGGAGATTACGCTGTGCTGTGGCGAATGTGGCCGCTATAGCGATTGCAGACGCACTATTATCCACAAGACAGGCATATTTCGTGTCCGGATATTGCTCTACTATCTGCAATAAGCGGTCAACTTTCGGTCCTACAGGCTGATAAGCCAGCAATACATCGCCGGCGCCTGCCAGACCAAGCATTTCTGCTTCAGCAATAGTGGCACATTTGAACTTGTTAATGCCTTCTCCCTGCAGCAACTGCACGGCTTCTATCATCTTACTGGTCTTGATGTGCGGGCGCAGGCGCTGTACATCTCCGACAGTTTGTTTCAGTAAGCGGATATTCTCCAGCATACGCTCAGGATACACAAGCACAGCGGGTGTATCGATGGTGTTGATATTGTGTAGTTCGTACCACATACTTTTATACAATTAGCAATTAAGAATCAGGAATTAAGAATTGGTCAGCTCCAATCTGTCACAGGTAAGACGCAGGAAATATGCCATACTAACTGCGTCAGTTATGCACTATACAGACTATTGAAGTCAATGCATAATTCCTGATTTTTAACACTTAATTTTTCTTAGTGCAATTCAAATAAGGCTTCAATTTCAACCGGGATATTATCCGGCAGTGAACCCATACCTACTGCGCTGCGCACACCGATCCCATTTTCTTCTCCCCATATTTTTGCGAACAGTTCGCTTGCACCATTGATGATATAAGGATGACGTTCAAAGTCAGGCGTACAGTTCACCATACCCAATACTTTGATCACACGTTTTACTTTGTCCAGACTACCCAGGTTTTCCACAATTGTAGACAGCATGGTAAGACCAACCTGTCTTGCAGCCAGTTTGCCCTTTTCCATATCAAACTCAACACCAATACGGCCAATGATCAGGCTTTTATCATCCTGCACGGGACCGTGACCTGACAGATACAGGTATTTTCCATCGATCAGATATGGCTTATAAACGCCCAGTGGCGTCGGAGCCGGAGGTAATGACAATCCTAATGCGTTAAAATTTTCTGTTGGTGTCATAGTGCACTGTTTTTCTTGAATTAGATAAAGAGGTTTAAAATCAGACAACCGATCAGTCCTACCACAGAGACAATTGTTTCCATCACTGACCAGGTCTTGAAAGTATCTTTCACTGACAAATTAAAATATTCCTTGAACATCCAGAATCCACCGTCATTCACGTGGGAGAACATCAGACTGCCTGCGCCGGTAGCCAGTACCATCAGACTGGGATGCACGGAAGTCCCTGCAACCAGTGGCGCGACAATACCGGCTGTTGTCAGTCCGGCAACTGTAGCCGACCCGACACTCACGCGTATCAGTGCAGCAATGCTCCACGCGAGGATCAGCGGGTTCATATGCATTCCCTGTAAACTATCTGTAATCACCTGACTCACTTTACTATCCAGCAGCATTTGTGTCAGGGCACCGGAACCACCAATGATCAGGATGATAACAGACACATCCCGGATAGCGTCTTCCATAATTCCCATTACTTTTTTCACCGGTAATCCCCGGCGAATGCCTAATACATAGGCACCATTCAATACCGCCAGTAACATTACAATCACCGGATCTCCCAGCCAGGTGGTAATCTGCCATAGAAAAGTATCAGGTGCTGCACGCAGCTTCAGCAAAGATGTACCTGCCAGTAACAATACCGGCAGCAATGCGGCTACAATACTTGTGCCCATAGAGGGCAACTGATCTTCCGGCATGGGTGCGACAGTAAATAACGGTGCAGGTTCCTGTGTATAATGCTTCAGAAAGCGGGTAAATACGGGACCTGCCAGAATAATGGCAGGAATAGCCACAATCAGACCGTATATAAGCGTTAATCCCATATTTGCATGGAATGTACCCACCAATGCTGTAGGCGAAGGATGAGGCGGTAAATAGCCATGTGTTACCGACAGCGAGGCCAGCATCGGAATACCGAGATAAACGGTCGGTAGTTTCGTTCTGGCAGCCACTGTAAAAATAAGTGGCACCATCAGTACAAAACCGATATTGTAGAACAAAGGGATTCCCACGATAAAGCCAGTCAGCATCAAAGACCATTGTACATACTTCCGGCCGAACACATGCATCAGGCCATTGGCAATACGTTGTGCAGCACCGCTCTCAGCCACCAGTTTACCCAGCATACTACCGAATACAATGATGATCACCAGAGAGCCCAATGTCTTCCCGATACCTGTTTGTATAGATTGCGTGATCTCAGCAATTGACATTCTCTCTTCCGGTACTCTGACCATGTTCAGAGCCAGTCCCATAAAGAGACAGACAATCAGAAAAGCAATAAATGTATTTAACCGGAAATAGGCTACCAGTAACACCAGCAGCAGGATGGAAACAAATACTACTAATAAAGCCATGAATGTTCGGATGTTGGCGTGTGCCTGTTAATTATTCGTAACGCAATGCAACTATCGGATCCAGACGTGAAGCCTTAATGGCTGGATAAATACCTGATATAAGCCCTACCGCCGCACAGATAAATATCCCGGTCGTTATCCATAACCACGGAATGATAAAACTGGATCCTGTCAGCAACGATACGAGGTTGCCTACCAGCATGCCAAGTATGACACCCAGCACACCTCCCAGTAAACTGATGATGATAGACTCGTATACAAACTGCTGACGGATTACTTTACTGGTTGCTCCCAGTGCTTTGTTCACACCTATTTCACGCGTGCGCTCTGCTACTGATACCAGCATGATATTGGTCAGACCGATAGCCGATCCAAACAACGTAATAGCGCCGATCAACACAGCCGCAAACACTACGTAACTCAGTGTACCAAACAGCATCTCTGCAATGCTGTCGCTTTTATTGATATAAAAATTCTCTTCTTCATTTAATGCCAGGCGGCGAACCACTCTGAATAATCCTGTGGCCTCTCCGATTGCAGCGTCCATCTTCGTAATATCCTTTACTGAAATGCCGATATTGTAAGATGCATTGGGAAGATTAAATACTCTACGTGTATTATTCACCGTAGTGATCACCACATTATCTGCACTCATGAAACCACTGTTTCCTTTAGGCGCCATTACTCCTACTACGCGATAGCGTACATTTCCTACACGGATAGAGCTGTTAACAACATTCTTCAGATTATCACCAAACAACTTCTTCGCAACATCCATACCCAGTATTGCCACGTTTCTGCCTGATTCGACATCCAGCTGATTCAGGTTACGTCCCTCCCGCACAGTATAATTGGATAACTGAAGATAACTTTCATCGCCACCCATCACACGCACATTCGGATTCGTCTTCTTATCATTCTTATACACTGTCGCGTTCCCTGTTGCATTGGTAGACACACTTACTGTGGCAGGAAAAGCATATTTCCGTTTAAAGTCAATTGCCTCTTTATAAGTAATAGGAATATTACTATTGGAGGTTTTTACCCTCGTTTTCTTGTTTCCTTTGGTTGCTCCGCCTCCTCCGCCGATACGTATCTTCAGTGCCCTGCTCTGTATATTGAAGCTGTTGGCTCCCATATTCGCAAAACTGCTGTAAATGCTGCTTTTCATACTATCAATGGCCGTAAAAATGCCCACGAGGGCCATAATACCAAAACCAATGATGGCAATAGTAAGCCCTGCGCGCAAACGATTGCCGCTAACAGAGCGAAAGGCGAGGGAAAATGTGTCACGGAACTGCATGATTTAAAGTTAATAAAAAGTTTTTTTCCGCTACTTTTATTCTATAAATGGCCTGATGCCCAATCCACCTACTATAAAAGAAATCGCACAAAGGCTCAACCTGGCCCCTTCCACTGTATCCAGGGCCTTGCACAATCATCCGCGTATTGGCTTGAAAACCAGGATGCAGGTACAGGCACTCGCCCGGGAACTGCAATATGAGCCCAATCAGACAGCCATTTTCTTCCAGCAGAAAAAAACCTTTACCCTCGGTATTGTACTTCCTGAATTGTCTGAAGCCTTCTTCTCCGCAGCAATCAGCGGTATAGAAGATACTGCCAATAAAAGTAATTACATGGTACTGCTGGGGCAGTCACATGATGATACAGCAAGAGAGCAGAAGATAGTTGAAATCATGAAAAATCACCGGGTAGACGGACTGCTGGTATCTCTCGCGAGGAATACCGTACACTATGCACATTTCGAAATGCTGCGGAAGTATAATATCCCGGTTGTGTTCTTTGACCGGATTCCCGATATGAAAGATATTCACTACGTCGCCTCGAATATGGAATCAGGCACGATTCAGGCAGTCTCTTTGTTGCTACAACAGGGCCACCGGGTCATCGGAATGATCAATGGTCCGGAAAAGCTGATCGCCAGCCGGCAACGTACAACAGGTTACCAGAAAGCCATGCAGCAGCAACGCCTGAAATACGATGCTACCCTCAATATACACAGCGACCTTACAAAAGAAGGAACCTGTCAGGCTATGCAACAGTTACTGTCGCATAAAAGGAAAATAACAGCCGTTGTCGCCTTTAATGACTACGTTTCACAGGACGCCGTACAATATGCCGCCGAACAGGGTGTACAGATCAATAAGGACATTTGCTTCGTCAGTTATGCTAACCTGCCGCTGAGTAGTTATATGGCATATCCTCCCCTTGCCTCCGTTGAACAATACCCCTATCTGCAGGGACAGAAAGCCACCGAAATTCTCCTTGATCTGTTGTCTGGTAAACTGGCACCAGATGCTTATCAACAGGTTGTTATCGATTCAAAACTGGTCATTGCAGCGGGGAAGTAAAAATTTGCGCAATCGTTTGTCCAGCTGTTGTCTCAATTCTTATCATTATGTTTGATGCATAGCAACTTTATCAACCAGCAATGCAGGATATACTGGCAGCTTATGGATTATCAATGGCCGAATGCCATATTCAGCCATTCGGCAGTGGCCTTATCAACGCCACATGGAAGATCTCTGCGGCCGATCGTCACTACATCCTGCAACGCATCAATCACGGGGTATTTAAGCAACCTGCACTGATTGCAGATAATATCAGCGCTATCGGCCGGTATCTGGATACGCACCATCCGGATTATTTCTTTGTACAACCTGTACGCACCGTTGGCGGACAGGAAATGTATATCACGGCAGCAGGAACTTATTTCCGTATGCAACCTTTTGTGGCGGATTCGCGCAGCTATGATGTGGTGGATAATGCACAACTGGCATTTGAGGCAGCCAGACAATTCGGTCGGTTTACAAAGTTGTTGTCAGGTATTGATATCAATACGATTCAATACACACTACCTGATTTTCACAATCTGACCCTGCGTTATCAACAGTTTGAACAGGCTATACAACAAGGCAATGCGGTAAGGATAGCAGAAGCTGCGGCAGATATTGACATGATCCGTAGCTATCAGCATCTCACTGCGACATTTGAGGCTATTCAGCAGCATCCTGATTTCAAGATGCGCGTCATGCATCATGATACAAAGATCAGCAACGTATTGTTTGACAAGGCAGATAAGGGCATCTGTGTAATTGATCTGGATACTGTGATGCCGGGTTATTTCATCAGTGATTTCGGAGATATGATGCGCACCTATCTCTCCCCTGTCAGTGAAGAAGAAACTGATTTCAGCAGAGTACAGGTAAGAGCAGATTATTATCGGGCAATTGTACAGGGATATCTGAGCGAGATGAAGGATGAACTGAGTGAGGCAGAAAAAGCACATCTGGTGTATGCCGGACAGTTTCTTGTGTATATGCAGGCCATCCGTTTTCTGACGGATTATTTCAACAATGATAGTTACTACGGCGCAAAATATGAACGTCATAATCTCCTGCGGGCGCGTAATCAGCTGACACTACTGAACAGCATCACGCAACAGGAACAAACGCTTTCTTCAGTGGCGGCAGATTAGCTGTCACAACGCTTGAAAAGCAGCACCAACACACCAAAAAAAATACCGGCCAACTGGCCGGTATTTCCGTTTTTATCTTGCGCTTATCTACTAGATAAACTGTAATAATAATCCAGGGAAGATACCCAGCAGAATAACGATTGCTGCTGTAATGATCAGCATCAGTTTAAAGCTGCCACTGATCTCTGCGGTTTCAGCTTCGCCTTGTTTGAAGTACATGGCGATGATCACGCGGAAATAGTAGTATGCACTGATAGCTGCACAGATCACAGCAGTGATCACCAGCCATAACAGGTTACCCTGTTGAACGGCTGCTGCCAGTACAAAGTATTTAGCAAAGAAACCTGCTGTCAGAGGAATACCTGCCAGTGAACATACAAAGATCGTGGTGGTGATAGCCAGTACTGGTTGCGTACGGGCCAGTCCGTTGAAACCATCGAAAGTATAATCTTTCAGTTTGATCATCACAGCGAAAATACCGATGGTTGCTACGCTATATGCTGCCGCATACAGGATGATACCCTGTGTAGCGAAAGTATTCATAGAGATAACAGCCAGCAGCATGAAACCTGCCTGCGCGATACTGGAGTAAGCCAGCATACGTTTAACGCTTTGCTGGAACACAGCGGTGAAGTTACCGATGATCAGCGTAGCTGCGGTAATGATCGCCAGCAGCAGCTGCCAGTCAGCCGTCAGTCTTTCACCTACGAATGCACCATGGAATACTCTGATAAACGCGATGAAACCACCTGCTTTTACCACTGTAGCCATGAAAGAAGTGAACACGGTAGGAGAACCGTCATATACATCCGGCGTCCAGAAGTGGAAAGGCGCAGCAGATACTTTGAAAGATAATGCGAAAGCCATCAGGATGATACCGCACAATGCCAGTGTATTCACTTTACCTGCACCCAGACCCAGTTCAGCTACGTTGAAAGTACCGGTAGCACCGTAGATCAGTGCAATACCCATCAGCAGGATACCGGTAGAGAAAGAGCCCATCAGGAAGTACTTCAGGGAAGCTTCTGTGCTTTTAGGCGTTTTCTTATCCGCACCAGCCAGTATATACTGTGGAATAGACATAATCTCTATTGCCAGGAAGAGTATTAATAAGCTGCTGAAAGTAGAAACCAGTGTGATACCAGACAGGATGAAGAAGATAAGTGCGAAATAGTCAGAAACGTGTTCGCCTACTTTTTCAAAAGCACTGCCGGATAATAAGAAATAGATCAATGTACTACCCAATGCGATTGCATTGAATAAGATACTGAAGTGGCTGATGGTGATCATGCCATATAAGGTACGCTCGCCTGCTCCAATGGTAGATAACTCCGCCAGGTTGGCTGCAAATGAAATCAGCAGTACAACTATGGCTACAAATTTTATGCGCTGCTTATTACCGATAAATAAACCCGCAAACATCATTACAACGCCCGATAAAGCAGTAGATATTAATGCATTCATATTCCTGTGTTACGAAAGAACAACTTTTTAATAAACCTTGTTAACCAATTCAGTAGTGCTGCTTACCAGCTCCAGCATAGGCTTCGGATAGAAACCCAGTACCAGAATGATACCTACGATGATGATCAGTACCACCAACTCATTTCCTTTCAGATCAGTAGTTGTTTCGGTCAGCTGATTGCTCTGTCCGAAGATTACTTTCTGTATCATGTTCAGCGTGTATACCGCTCCGAGGATGATACCCAATCCGGCTACAGCCATGAACCAGACATTGTACTGGAATAACCCACTCAACATCAGGAACTCCCCGATGAAACCGTTGGTCAATGGTAAAGCGATATTGGCAAGACTGATAGTTACGAGGAAGATGGCGATACCCGGTGCATACTGAGCAATACCTCCCATCTCGTTCAGGTTCTTAATTTTCAGACGGTTCTGGATGATTTCAACGATGATCCAAAGACCAATGATGTTGATACCGTGGTTAAACATCTGTACCATCAGACCCTGTAAGCTCTGTTCATTGTTAGTGAAGATAGCAGCGCTCATCAGACCGATGTGGGCGATAGAGGAGTAAGCGATCAGGCGTTTGATATCTGACTGTACGATTGCGATGCAGGATGCATAGATGATACCGATAATAGACAGTACGATCGCCACATCTGACCACATATAAGCACCTTTCGGCAGTACAGGCAGTAACCAGCGGATCACACCGAAAAGACCCATTTTCACCATGATACCGGAAAGTACCATTGTAACAGGGGTTGGTGATTGTTCGTAAGTGTCAGGCTGCCATGTGTGGAAAGGGAAGATCGGCATCTTGATAGCGAATGCTACGAAGAACAGCCAGAACAACCATGATTGGTCCTGTGGAGCAACAGCACCGCTTACAAAGCTGGCGTAGCTGAAAGAATGCTCCGGCGTTTGCAGGTAGATATAGATCAGACCTACGAGCATCAGCAGGGAACCTGCGAAGGTGTATACAAAGAATTTAAATGTAACCGGAATACGTTTTTCGCCCCCCCAGAGTGAGCAAAGGAAATACACCGGAATCAGTGCCAGTTCCCAGAAAACGTAGAATAACAAAGCGTCATACGCTGTGAACACCCCTACCAGACCGGCCTGAGACAACAGCATCAGACCATAGAAACTGTTAGCGCGTTCATATTCTCTGTTATAGATAACGATAAAGATCAGCAGAAAAGAGATGGCTGTCAGCAAACAAAGCATCAGGCCCATTCCATCCAGTCCGACACTAAACTGTGCGCCCAGCTGAGGAATCCAGTTTGCAGTCAGTTGCAGCGCATCCGGAGCAGTCCTGAACTGGAACAAAGCAGCAACTGTTACTGCCAGCGAAGCCAGGGATGCCACCAAACCAAGCGCTTTAGGGCCAGACCCCTTCAGACCAAACGTAACCAGGCCCGCAACTAAAGGAATCAATATGAGTAATACTGTCAACATAATTATATCTAAACTTGTCCTTTTTTAATGATGGTGCAGGTAGTTTCTTATTTCAGCAGGAAGCCTATCACGAATAAAACTACCATTCCAATTACCATAGCAAAAATGTAGAAGCCTACCTGGCCGCTCTGCAGCAGTCTTACCTGCTGGCTGCCCCAGTGTACGCCACGACCTACACCATTCACCAGACGGTCAATACCTGATTTCTCTATTGCCTCTTCAAAGAAACGGCTCAGCATCATCAGGGGTTTCACTATGATCGCATCGTATAACTCATCCACGTACCATTTGTTTTCCAGTACTTTGGCAATACCGGTACGAGGTTCTCCATTATCTTCATAATTGCGGTACCAGCTGCGTGCAAAGAAGATCGTGATGATCACCAGTACGGAACTCAGTGCCATTAATAACCACTCAGTATTGTGTGTCAGGTGCTCGTGCTCATGTATGAAAGGCGCTGAAGGCGCAAATACAGGAGCCAGATACTCTTTCAGGATACTGTGGGTACCGAATACTTCCGGTAAACCAACATAACCACCTACTACGGATAATACCGCCAGAATGATCAGCGGAATAGTGATAGCCGCAGGACTTTCGTGCAGGTGATGTTCCTGTTCGTGTGTACCACGGAATTTTCCACAGAAGGTGATGTAGTATAAGCGGAACATATAGAAAGCGGTCATCAGTGCAGTGAGGAGCGCGATACCATACATTATCTTATTGGATATGAAAGTTTCAGCAAGGATTTCGTCTTTAGAGAAGAAACCTGACAGGCCCGGGATACCAGCGATAGCCAGACAACCGATCAGGAAGGTGATGTGCGTAACCGGCATATACTTTTTCAGTCCGCCCATCTTATTAATGTTCTGTTCTCCGCCCATTGCGTGGATCACGGAACCGGAACCGAGGAACAATAACGCTTTAAAAAATGCGTGTGTCATTACGTGGAACACCGCAGTGGTGTAAGCACCTACGCCAAGTGCGAGGAACATATAACCCAGCTGGCTCACAGTAGAGTAAGCAAGCACTTTCTTGATATCATCCTGTTTCAGAGCGATAGTTGCTGCCAGTACAGCGGTAGCCAGACCAATGATCGCTACGATTGTCTGAATGCATGGCGCAAGAGTATATAAAATGTTGCTGCGTGCGATCATATAGATACCGGCTGTTACCATCGTAGCAGCGTGGATCAGGGCAGATACCGGAGTAGGACCCGCCATCGCGTCAGGTAACCAGGTGTATAAAGGCAGCTGAGCTGATTTACCGGCAGCACCTACAAACAGCAGGATAGCGATAGCCGGAATCACTTTACTACCTTCTCCCAGTGCCGCAGCTTTTTCAAATACTTCGGGGAAGGAAACACTACCAAAGTGTACGATCATTGTGAAGATACCGAGCAGGAAACCGAGGTCACCGATACGGTTCATGATGAACGCTTTCTTGGCAGCATTGTTATAATTGGTATTCTTGAACCAGAAGCCTATCAGGAGGTAAGAGCAAAGCCCTACACCTTCCCATCCGATGAACATCATCACATAGTTGGCACCCAGTACGAGAATCAGCATGGAGAAAACGAACAGGTTCAGGTAAGCGAAGTAACGCGCAAAACCCTCACTGCTTTCATCATGCATATAAGAGGTAGAATAAATGTGGATCAATGAACCGACACCGGTAATGATCAGCAGGAATAAAGCGCTCAGCTGGTCTACCTGGAATGCGAAAGGAATATGCAGACTACCTGCAGAAATAAAATCAAACAACGGCACTACCTGCGCCTGAAATCCCGGGGCTTTCACTTCCAGGAAAATCAGTAAGCTAATCACAAAGGCAGCTAATACAGCTCCGCTTCCTACTATACCCGCCAGTGATTTGGAGAGGTATCTTCTTCCCAATCCATTCACCAGGAATCCTAATAATGGTAAAAATGGTACCAGCCAAACTAGATGTATCATCTATTCAAATACTAATTACGATTTACAATTACGATTCAAGCTGTTAGTTCTTAGTTCTTCAGCCTGTTCATGATATTAATATCCACCGACTGTGAATTCCTGTACACCATCACGATAATGGCCAGACCTGCAGCAACTTCCGCCGCGGCAACCACCATGATAAAGAATACAAAGATCTGTGCGCCGCCGGCATCCACACGACCTGCATCTGCCCACATCTTAGAGAAGGCTACGAGCAGCAGGTTAACTGCATTCAGCATCAATTCCACGCACATGAAAATAATAATGGCATTTCTGCGCATCAGCACACCCATCACCCCGATACAAAAGAGTGCAATGCTTAAGAAAATGTAATATTGAACAGGCATCTTTAAAGAATTACAAATTGATCAATGACGATTAACAGTTGTTGTGGTTTACGCTTCCCTTTTACCGATTACAACGGCGCCTACCATTGCACTCAGGAACAGGATGCTACTTACTTCAAATGGAACTACGTATTGACTGAATAAAGTTTTACCAAGGTTGGAGATCAATCCGATATCGGTTGATCCGGGCTGCAGAGGAGTTACGTCAGCTTCACGGAGAGCACCCAGCAATACCAGCAGGAGTGCACCGCCACTGATAGCGCCCGCATATTTCAGCCAGTTACGCTTCTGTGGTTCTATTTCTGCGTTCAGGTTCATCAACATGATCACAAAGAGGAACAATACCATGATAGCACCCGCATATACTATGATATGTACCACCGCAAGGAACTGTGCATTCAGCATAATGTAATGCCCGGCGATAGTGAAAAAGGTAACGATCAGGCAAAGAACACTGGTAACGGGGTTCTTACTCAATATCACGCCCAGAGCGGATATAATAGAGATGATTGAAAGTACCCCGAAAACGATTTGTTGTAAGCTCATTCCCATTGCTAAATGACTATTATATTTTTTTGCTAAGACTGTCTTTAATTATGCTTTTTTCTTTTCTGCAGGAGTTGGTATTAACAGATCCTGTTTACCATAGAT
The DNA here is from genome assembly GCF_007896845.1 of Chitinophaga pinensis. Lineage (GTDB taxonomy): Bacteria > Bacteroidota > Bacteroidia > Chitinophagales > Chitinophagaceae > Chitinophaga > Chitinophaga pinensis_C. Next base: position 259,279 of record NZ_VOHS01000002.1, read on the forward strand.
GAAACCTTCGCGTTTGTAGTTAGCAGGTGCGAATGTTTCTGTCAGATAGATCGCATCTTTCGGACAAGCCTCTTCACAAAAACCACAGAAAATGCAACGCAGCATGTTGATCTCATAACGGGCTGCATATTTCTCTTCACGATACAGATGCTCTTCTCCCGCTTTTCTTTCAGCTGCCTCCATGGTAATAGCCTCCGCAGGGCAAGCTACCGCACACAGACCACACGCAGTACAGTTCTCACGTCCTTCCGCATCTCTATTCAGGATGTGCAGACCACGGAACACAGGACTGAACTCACGTTTTTGCTCCGGATATTTCACCGTTTCTTTCCTTTTCCAGATATGCTTGAAGGTGATGATCATCCCCTTTATAATATTCCACAAATAGATACTCTCAATGAAAGTCATCGGTTTGCGGTCTACCTGTTTTGCCCTACTTGTTAAAGCTTGCATATTGCTATTATAATAAGTCGTTAATTAATGTGTACTGCGATACAGTACGATCGCACCTGTGATCAACATATTAGCCAGTGCCAGCGGAATCATGATATTCCAGCCTAAACGCATCAGCTGATCGTAACGGAATCTCGGAATGGTCCAGCGTACCCACATGAAGAAGAACAGGAAACAGATGATCTTGATGAACAATGCCGCCGTTCCCAGAATGGTCACCAGATTGGGCGCAAGTCCCAGACTATCCATACCCGGGAAGGAATAACCTCCGAAGTACAGGCTGGACATCAGCGCAGAACTGATGAACATGTTGATGTATTCCGCGAACAGATAAAAACCCAGTTTCATGGAAGAGTACTCCAGGTGATAACCACCATTCAGTTCACTCTCCGCTTCTGCAAGGTCAAATGGTGTACGGTTACATTCTGCAAATGAACATACCAGAAATATCAGGAAACCCAGTGGCTGATACAATACGTTCCAACCATCGTGGCGTTGCTGCTCAACGATTTCTTTCAGACTTAAAGTACCTGTCATCATCAGCAGTGCGATCAGTGACAAGCCCATTGCCAGCTCATAGGAGATGATCTGGGAAGCCGCACGGATAGATGCGAGAAGAGAATATTTGTTGTTGGAAGCCCATCCACCCAGCATGATACCGTATACACCTAAACTCACTACTCCGAAAATATACAGGATACCGATGTTCACATCCGCTATCTGTAGCGAAACAGTGTGACCGGCGATGGTCAGTGTATCTCCCCACGGAATTACGGCGCTGGTCATACAGGCTACGATCATAGCCAGAGACGGACCAAGAATAAACAGGAAACGATTGGAATTGCCAGGGATGATCTCTTCTTTAAAGAACAGTTTACCACCATCCGCCAGCGGCTGGAGCAGACCCATAAAACCAGCCCTGTTCGGGCCGATCCTGTCCTGAATAATACCAGCTACTTTTCTTTCACCCCATGTAGAATACATAGCCACTACCAGTGATATCGCCAATACGCCGGATATCAGCACTATCTTTTCAAGGATAAAGAACCAGTCTATAGTCATCAAATACGAATTATCGATTACGAATTACGAATGAATCATTACTTATTAAAGTCGTCGGAGTGTGCCGGACCATTGATCTGTGACAGGTCGATGGTAGGCTTATTCACTTCGCTGATATTATGGATATCCAGCAGCAGTTTCGGCTGACGGCCATCCAGTACATCTACCAGAGTATCTTTCGGCTTGTGTACACCTACATAGTGACCCTGAGAGATTACGCTCTGACGCTCTATTTTACGTGGGCCTTCGATCACCCAGTCTTTCACTTCTTTTTTATCGAAACGGCAGGTATCACAGATCCACTCTTCTACTTCACCATATTTGTCTTTACGGGCGGTTACGCGGAACACCTCGTCGCCACGCATCCAGAGGGCTACTTTACCGCAGCACTTAGGATCATTACATTCACGGTGTGCATCTACCGGTTTCAGGAACCATACACGGTTTTTGAAACGGAAGGTTTTATCAGTCAGTGCACCTACCGGACAAACATCGATCACGTTACCGATGAAGTTGTTGTCCAGAGACTGTTGAATATAAGTACCGATTTCAGCAGCTTCACCACGACCCAGCACGCCATGTTCACGCTTTTCAGTCAGCTGATCAGCGGTGAACACACAACGGTAGCAAAGGATGCAACGGGTCATGTGTAACTGTATCTTATCGCCGATATCGATTTTATCGAATGTACGGCGCTTGAATTCATAGCGGGTGCTGTCTGCGCCATGCTCATAGCTCAGGTCCTGCAGGTGACATTCACCGGCCTGATCGCACACAGGGCAATCCAGCGGGTGGTTCAGCAGCAGGAATTCTACCACACCTTTACGTGCTTCCAGCACTTCAGGAGAGGTGATATTCGCCACTTCCATACCATCCATTACAGTGGTACGGCAGCTGGCTACCAGTTTAGGCATAGGACGGGGATCAGCATCTGACCCTTTGGATACTTTCACCAGACAGGTACGGCATTTACCACCGCTACCTTTCAGTTTGGAGTAGTAGCACATTGCGGGCGGCACGATGTCTCCACCAATTTGACGGGCAGCATTCAGAATAGTAGTGCCCGGCTCCACTTCCACGGAGATATTATCGATCTTAACCTTAAAGAGTTTCTTTTCTTCAGCCATTTTGCATCGCTTAAATTGATTCTTATACAGCAGCAGGAGCAGCTATTTCCAGTGGATCTGCATAGTGAGCCAGTCCGTAATTCCGTTTGGTTGCTTCTTCAGGATGCAGCACATGCCATTCAAACTCATCACGGAAATGACGGATAGCAGCAGCTACCGGCCAGGCAGCAGCATCGCCTAACGGACAGATGGTGTTACCTTCTATTTTACGCTGGATATCCCACAGCAGGTCTATATCACTCATTTTACCCTTACCGTTCTCGATGTTCAGCAGTACGCGTTTCATCCAACCGGTACCTTCACGGCAGGGACTGCACTGTCCGCAGCTCTCGTGATGATAGAAGCGGGCAAACGTGAGGGTATTTTTCACAATACACTGGTCTTCGTCCAGTACGATGAAACCACCGGAACCTAACATAGTACCGGTTGCAAAGCCACCGTCAGCCAGACTTTCGTAAGTCATCATACGCGGCTCACCTTTAGCTGTTTTCAGCAGCAGGTTAGCTGGCAGGATAGGTACGGAAGAACCACCCGGGATACAGGCCTTGAGGCGTTTGCCATTGGCAATACCGCCACAGTATTCATCAGAATAAATAAATTCCTCTACGGAAATGTTCATTTCTATTTCATAAACCCCCGGTTTGTTAATGTTACCACAGGCAGAAATGAGCTTGGTACCGGTAGATTTACCTGTACCGTATTTCGCATATTCTTCACCACCGATGCGCAGGATAGGCACTACGGTAGCCAGTGTTTCTACGTTATTCACAACCGTCGGACAATCCCACAGACCTTTTACAGCCGGGAATGGTGGTTTGATACGTGGGTTACCACGTTTACCTTCCAGTGACTCGATCAGGGCAGTTTCCTCACCACAGATATAAGCACCGGCACCGCGTTGTACATATATTTCGAGATCGAAGCCGGTACCCTGAATATTTTTACCCAGCCAGCCGTTCTTTTTAGCGTCAGCGATTGCTTCTTCCAGAATATCCGGAATCCAGGCGTATTCGCCACGGATATAGATATAGCAGGAATTACAACCCAGTGTATAACTGGAGATGAGCAGACCTTCTATGAGCAGGTGAGGGATAAACTCCATCAGGTAACGGTCTTTGAACGTACCCGGTTCAGATTCGTCCGCATTACATACCAGATAACGGGGAACACCCTCTGGTTTTGCAATGAAGCTCCATTTCATACCGGTAGGGAAACCGGCGCCACCACGACCTCTCAGTCCACTTTTCTTTACTTCCTCCAGCACCTGTTCAGGGCTCATGCTTTTGAGCGCCTTTTCAGCCGATCCGTAACCTCCGTTGGCACGGTATACATCGTAATACCGGATACCTTCTATGTGCGCTTTGTCAAAAAGTAGTTTGCGTCCCATCTTACTTTTTATGATTGTAGACCGGCGTACCGGTCATTCAAAGTTTTAGTTTGCTTTACTCCTGCATTCCTCAATGATTGCATCTACCTTTTCAGGGGTCAGGTGCTCACGGTAGTGTTTACCCAGCTGCATCATCGGAGCATATCCGCAGGCGCCCAGGCACTCTACTGTTTTGAGGGTGAACAGTCCATCTTTTGTAGTTTGACCTACACCGATGTCCAGTTTCTTTTTAATATAGTCAACGATGTTATCTGAACCACGCAGCATGCATGGGCCTGTCTGGCATACTTCGAATACGTACTTGCCTACAGGCTGCAGGTTAAACATCGAGTAAAAGGTAGCCACCTCGTACACTTCGATCGACGTGATCTGCAGCAGGGAAGCCACGTAATCCATGGTCTCCGAACTAAGCCATCCGCCAGATACTTCCTGTGCCAGATGCAGCACCGGAATCAGGGCACTCTTCTGTTTCCCTGCAGGGTAACGGGCGATGATCTCTTTTACTTTATTCAGCTTCTCTTCAGAAAACATAACTATGAAAGAAAAAATTAAAAATTAAGCATCCAGTTCACCTGCGATCAGATTCAGGCTACTCATACAGATAACGGCATCACTCAGCATAGCGCCTTTGATCAGTTCTCCGTAAGCCTGGTAGTATATGAAACATGGGCGGCGGAAGTGCAGCCTGTATGGGCTACGGCCACCATCACTGATAAGATAGAATCCTAACTCACCATTAGCGCCTTCTACCGGATTATATAATTCACCCGGCAGGATATCAGATTCACCCATGATAATTTTGAAGTGGTAGATGAGCGCTTCCATTTTGGTATATACTGCGCTCTTTTCCGGCAGGTAGTATGCAGGTACATCTGCGTGGTATACATCTGACGGCAGCTCTTTCACTTTATCCATCGCCTGACGGATAATGCTCAGGCTCTCCCACATTTCGGCGTTACGCACCAGAAAACGGTCGTAGCAGTCGCCGGTAGTACCTACAGGTATAGTAAATTCAAAATCTTCGTAAGAGCAATAAGGTTGTGCCACACGTACGTCATAGTCTACACCTGCAGCACGCAGGTTTGGACCGGTGAAGCCGTAGTTCATGGCTCTTTCAGCACTGATAGGACCTACTCCCTGCGTTCTTTCCATGAAGATACGGTTACGGTTCATCATGGTTTCGAACTCCTTCAGGGCTACCGGATATTCTTTCAGGAAACGTTCTATTTTCTCGAAAGCAGCAGGTGTGAAGTTTCTCTCAAAACCGCCTACACGACCGATATTGGTAGTAAGACGGGAACCACATATTTCCTCATAGATCTCATATACCAGTTCACGGTATTTCATGAGGTAAAGGAAACCGGTAAAGGCGCCGCTATCCACACCTACCACACCGTTACAGATCAGGTGGTCAGTGATACGGGCCAGTTCCATGATGATAATACGGAGGTAGTCTACACGCTTAGGCGTCTGAATGCCCAGCAGTTTTTCTACCGTCATATGCCATCCCATGTTATTAATAGGCGACGAACAATAGTTCAGACGGTCTGTTAAAGGAGTGATCTGGTAATAAGGACGGCGTTCAGCGATCTTCTCAAATGCGCGGTGGATATAACCTACCGTTGATTCCGAACTCACAATACGCTCACCGTCAATTTCCAATATATTCTGGAATACCCCGTGTGTAGCGGGGTGCGTAGGTCCCAGGTTAAGGGTTTGTGTCTGCCTCTCAATAGAGCCTTCCGGCAGTGTGATATGTTGCTCTGACATGTTCAAACGAATAAATTATTAAATGCCAATATGCCCACCGCGGCCGAACATTTCGTCGTCCTTATCGGTACGGGTCTGATCTTCCAGCGGAAATTCCTTACGCATGGGGAAATATGTCATTTCGTCCACGTTCAGGATACGTTTCAGGTTAGGATGCCCAACGAAGTTCACCCCAAAGAAGTCGTATGTTTCCCTTTCCATCCAGTTGGCTGATTCAAACAGCCGGGTAGCTGTGAATACGCGGGTATCCTCAATGCTGGTGTACACTTTCATACGCAGTCTTACCCGCTCTTTAAAATTGTACAGGTGATATACTACTGCAAGTTCCTCGCCCGTCCTGTTAGGATAATGTACGGCAGTGAGGTCCGTTAAAAAACGAAATTGCAGCTCCTCTTCATCGTACAGGAACTGCATTACTTTCAGGTTCAGGTCTTTGGGTGCCGTAAATGACATTGTCCCAAAGGATTCTTCCACCTGGCTGATTGATTCACCAAACTTTTCTGCTAACCTTTGCTTTATATAGTCGTTTGTCAAAGACATTACGATTTCAGATTTTCGATTTCAGATTTGACTAGTCGTAGAATTGACCTATCTATTGAATAGCTCCTGGTTGAATTACTGGATACCGTAAGAGTTCAGTAATTCCTTGTATTTATCGCTATGACGGCGACGCAGGCTTTCCTGACCTACCAGATCCTGTACGCGCATGAAGCCATCGATAATTGCTTCAGGACGCGGAGGACAACCTGGTACGTATACGTCTACCGGAATTACCTGATCGATACCCTGTAATACAGAATAAGTGTCAAATACACCACCGCTGCTCGCACAAGCACCTACAGCCACTACCCAACGAGGTTCAGCCATCTGCAGGTATACCTGACGTAATACAGGTGCCATCTTTTTAGAGATTGTACCCATTACCATCAACAGATCACACTGGCGTGGAGTAAAGGCCATTCTTTCAGAGCCAAAACGGGACATATCGTAGGTAGATGCCATAGTCGCCATGAATTCGATACCACAGCAGGAGGTAGCGAATGGCAGCGGCCAGATGGAATTCTTACGAGCCAGACCAATTACCTGGTCAAAAGTCGTAGCAAAAAAACCTTCACCGGAGTACCCCTCGGGTACTGCTACAGTCTTCACCTTTTCATTATACTGAACCGGACGTGCCATACCATGTCAGATTTAAAATTTCCAAAATCAGATTTGACCTAAACGCACACAGGACTGCCAGCCATCGGCAATCTTCTCTGCAATAATTATATAAAAATCAGTCTTCCCACTTCAACGCACCCTTCTTAAGGATGTAGATGAAACCGCATAAAAAGAACGCTACGAAAAGTAACATAGCCATGAAACCGTCCCATCCTAAACCCCTGAAATTCACCGCATAAGGATAAAAGAAAATCACTTCCACGTCAAAAAGCACGAATAGAATGGCGGTAAGAAAGTATTTAATGGCTACTGGCTGACGTGCATTCCCTTTTTGTTCGATACCACTTTCAAAGGTAGCAAGTTTGTCGCTTGTTTTACGCTTTGGACCTAAAAAGTGAGTTGCGATCATTGTAACGCCTACAAAGCCGAGTGCAGCCAAGAGCTGCATCACAATTGGAAAGTAACTGAAAGGAGTAGTCGCTGACAATAGTACTGTGTCTGTAAACATAAGCTTCCCTGTATAAAATAATTCTCCGAATGAGCAAAAATAGGCTAACTAATGCAAAAATCAAATCTTATGAAGGATTAAAATATTATCTTTTTTCGCCAACCGGCAATAAAAAAGCCTTCTGTCCGTAGACAGAAGGCTTTTTTTTATACGTTCTGAGTAATTATTTCTTGTTACCCTGAGCTGGTTTTGCAGCTGCTGCTTTGTTCTTGTTATCCATGTTTTCCTGGATAGCCTTTACAGTTGCATTGCCTGGATCGATAGCTGTTACTTTATCCATCCAGATCTTCATATTCGCCTGATCATCTTTGTTGTAGTAGTAGATCATCATGTACTGATAAGGGAACATCAGCTGAGCTGGTTTCATCTTCTCATCACCTTTGATCTCAAAGAATTTCTGGAAATATGGTACTGCAGCACCGTCTTTTGCTTCCGGATCTTTCGCCATGTTAGCACGGCCTCTCCAGTAGATACCTAACGCTTCGTTGTTAGGGTATTTAGCAGCGAAAGCGCCCCATGTTGAATCTGCTGCATCGTACTGACGTGCATAGATTTCCATGGTACCTTTGAAGAACATATCCTGTACTTTACCGGTATTCTGCTCATCAGTGAAATCATTCACCAGTCTGCCATACCATTCAGCTGAACGTTTGAAATCGTGCATAGATTTGAAGTTCTCTGCAACTGTTCTGTATTTTTCAGCGTCTTTGGCAGTATCAGCCAGTGCATATTTCTCCATGTACAGACCAGCCAGTGAATCGTTCACAGCTTCCTGTGCAGAATCTGTAACGTGTTGCTGATAGATAGCGCTCAACAGTTTGTAGTCGTTCGCTTCCAGTTTGCTGTCACCTACAGTTTTTACGTACTCTTCGATTACCTGTCTGCCGGTAGCAGTATCACCTTTCTGCAGATAAGCATCTGTCAGCAGGCGAACGAATTTACCTTTGTTAGTTTCATTTGTCTGTGGCAGTACACCTTTTGCTTTGTTGATAGCTGCGTCATAGTCCTTTCTGTAGAAAGAGATCGCTGCCAGGTTGTACTCGTTTTCCACTTTACCAGCACCTTCACCTACTGCTGCCATATATTTCTCCAGATATTTCGCTGCGTTTTCCAGAGAAAGCTGCGCTTTGGTTGGAGTAATATAGAACTGATACAGTTCGAAATAAGCAGGAGCATAGTTAGGATCCATGTTGGTAGCCTTAGTCCAGTCGTTTACCGCATCCTGTAACAGTTTTGCGTTGTAGTTTACCAGACCTTGTTTCATTACCGCTTCTGCGTTGTTCTGATCCAGTTCCAGTGCTTTATCGTAGGAAGTGATGGCTTTACCACCATTTTCACCACCCAGGTAACGATAAGCATCACCTAATTCGATATAATCGGCAGCAATTGGATTGTAGATCTGTTTTTTCTTACGGCCTTCATTGTTCAGCAGTTTTTCCATTACTGACAATGCATAACCACGGTCGCCACCTTTGATTTCGCTGCTGGCATCAGCGATAGCACGTGCTACATCGCCATCACGGCCTTCAGTTGCTGTGCTGGCTGCATCAAATTTCTGTTTTGCAGCAGCTGCATCACCTTTCTTCAGGTCAAGACGACCCATACCTACCTGCAGGAGCGAAGAAGTCGGTACAGCCTGCAGCCCTTTTGTAAAAGTAGCAGCGGCACCGGCGTCATCATGCATTCCTAACTGTGCAATACCCAGATAATAATATGCTTTGTCTTCTGTAGGTTTAGCTGCAATAACTTTTTCCAGCGTCTGCTTGGCTGTTTCATACTTGCCATAATACAGGTCTTTCAATCCATCTTCCACAGATTGAGCCATTGCGCCGTTCGCGACGCACAGCATTGCAACAATTAAACTTTTCCGTCTGTTCATGAGCAATCCGGTTTTAAATTTTAGTTGTGTTAGTTTTTTTACCTAATGTTCGCTTCCCTGAATACCACGTTCAACCTCGCAGGGAACAGTCTGAATTTTGAAATGATCATCTGTCCTTCATAACTCCCCAGGAAAGTGGCGAACCCTGATCCTAATCCTCCATATGGTTCTTTCAGACAAAAGAATAAACCACGTTTGAGGGGATAGGAGCCAAGAGCGATGTATGCCTGATATGGTTTTACAAATTCTGAACCATAATCTGCTCTCACCTTTACCACCGTCACTTTATTTGTAAACTCTATAGAGGCAGAGTCATTCGGATCGGAGATCCAGCTCACCCCTACTACGCCAATCGCATTTTTCAGTTTTGCCACATAATCAATCACTTCAGGATTAGTTTTCGCAGCCATCACACCAGACGGCAACGGTTTCCCCTTGTTGATTGAATCGAGGACATATCTTACCGTGCTTGAATTCTGATTATCGAAAACTATCTGACGTTTCTGCGTGGAATCAGTTCCGTCCATAATTTTCCGCACCTGGTCCATCGTGAGGATGGTATCCGGATTACTGTGATTAGTAATCAGTGCAACTCCGTCCCATGCTAATAACATGCTCTGTGGAGCAATCTTCTTTTCTTTTATATAGCCAGTCTCTTTTTCATTAAAATCTCTGGTTACAAAGATCAGCCTTGAACTGTCATTCAACAGGTCCTTGAAGCAATCTGCCTCAGGTTTGTATTCAGCAATGATATGCGCTTTCTTATACAAAGATTCGAAAACTTTGATCTCTGCTTCCATCAATGGACGATAGGTTTCATCCACGCTTATTCTGATGGTACCTGAAGTTGGCGTATCCCGCTCTTCCCCGGACGTGTTGGCCTGTCCGCAAGAGGCCAGTAAAGCTGTCGCTGCTAACAGGATAGTTGCTATCCGGCCATGCCTGATTAATCTGGTAAACATATGTTCGTCTCTTATTTAACCCTTTTGATGAAATAGATACCTTACTCCTCTATATACACGGAAAAGGCCATACGCAATTAGTACACCGCCCAAAATATTCAGTACAGTTTGAGAAATTTGAAATTCACCCAGGCCGTATTTCTGCGCAAATATTGCATACAGTCCAAAGAGTACAAAAAATATACCCCTGATTAATTCCCCGAGCGAACGATAATTTACCTCAGTCCGCGTGTTTCCAGATCTTTCTTGTTGCATTAGCATTGTTAGCGAATTACAAGTATACAAAAAAATATTTCCAAATAAATACCTGTTCTTTTAGAAGATTGTTAAAAAAATCCGATTGCATGCCAGAACTTATATTGGCAAACCAGCCACTGCGGCTGGTTTTATAAACGTCGGGCATACACACATTTTTTCATATTCAATCTACATCTAATTACTTAAGAACTTGTTAAAGGCATGTTAAATACGCCTCCTCTCCCAGCTATGTCGTACATTATCACAAGAATACATACGCATAAAAAAGAAAGTATGGTATTATTCATTCTTACTATATAGATGCAAAAAGCACAAAATTCCATAAGAAACATTTTGGGGAATTTTAAGCGGATAAAGGCTAACACACGATATTTCAAGATTCAGATCTCCCGATAAAATAATGTTAAAATCTTGTAGGTTTGCGGAAATTATGAAAATATTGATGGTATGCCTGGGCAATATTTGCCGTTCGCCCCTGGCAGAAGGTATTTTAAGGCACCTTGCCGTTCAGCAGGGACTGAACTGGGAAGTAGATTCAGCCGGTACAGGCAACTGGCACGTGGGTGATCCGCCGGACCACCGCTCCGTAAAAGTAGCCCGGCGCCATGGTATCGACATATCCGGCCTGCGCGGGCGTCAGTTCCAGACCACTGATTTTGACGAATTTGACCGCATCTTTGCAATGGACCTGAATAATTACAGAGATATCATTCTGAAGGCCAATACCGAAGACGACAAGGCAAAAGTGCAACTGCTGCTCGATGATCAGCAACCGGTACCCGATCCATGGTACGATGATGCCCTGTTCGAACCGGTATACAAAATGATATATGAAGCCTGCGAAAAGATCGTTGCAGGAAAAAAATAATTACTCAAAGCATAACTGACTAATAATGATAAAACCCAGTATACCAAAAGGTACCCGCGACTTCGGACCTGTTGTAGTAAGAAAGCGGCAATACATTTTCCAGACCATCCGCGAAACATTCGAACTGTTTGGTTTCCAGCCATTGGAAACACCAACGATGGAGAATATGGATACGCTTACTGGTAAATACGGTGAAGAAGGTGATAAACTGATATTCAAAATCCTTGATAACGGCGATATCCTCGGACGCGCCCAACAGGCAAAAGACAGCCGCGAACTTGGTATCCTGCTGTGCGAAAAAGCGCTGCGTTACGACCTCACTATTCCCTTTGCGAGATATGTGGTGATGAATCAACATGAACTGGCACTGCCTTTCAAACGTTACCAGATGCAGCCAGTATGGCGTGCTGACAGACCTCAGAAAGGACGCTACCGTGAATTTTATCAATGTGACGCCGATGTCGTAGGTAGCAACTCCCTGCTCAATGAAATCGAATTACTCCTGATATATGATACCGTTTTCACCAAACTCGGTATGGAAGGATATGAAGTACGCATTAACAACCGTAAAATATTAAGCGCCCTCGCAGAAGTAGTAGGTCAGCCTGCACTCCTGACAGATATCACTGTCGCTATCGACAAACTGGATAAGATTGGCATGGACGGTGTTAAGAAAGAATTGCAGGAACGTGGTCTGGCTGATGAAGAAATTGCAAAAATCGAGTCATTCCTCAATATCAGCGGCTCCAATGAAGAAAAACTGCAACAGCTGAGTGTATTGTTCAAAGACGCTCCTACCGGTCAGAAAGGTATTGAAGAACTGTCTTACGTATTGCACACACAACCAGATGCGTTCAAAACAACACCTATCCTCGACGTTACACTGGCACGTGGTCTGAACTACTACACCGGTATGATCGTAGAAGTAAAAGCACCTGCCTCCGTTAAAATGGGTAGCATCGGTGGTGGTGGCCGCTATGATGACCTTACAGGTCTGTTTGGCCTGCCAGGCCTCTCCGGTGTTGGTATCTCCTTCGGTGTAGATCGTATCTATGATGTACTGGAAGAACTCCAGTTATTCCCGGCTACCGCACAACAAGGTACACAGGTGTTATTCATCAACCTCGATCAGGCAACCGCAGGCACTGCATTCAAGCTGTTAATGCAACTGCGTGCAAAAGGTGTTTCATCTGAACTTTTCCACGAACCATCTAAAATGGATAAACAGATGAAATACGCGAATAAGCGTAACATTCCTTATGTGATCATTATGGGTGAAAGTGAAGTGAAAGAAGGATTGGTGAGTATCAAGAATATGGTGACAGGGCAACAGGAAAAAATAGCAATGACTGAACTCGCAAATTATCAGTTCTGATCTGCATGAGATAAATGTAAAAGGCGGATGTGCATATTGCACATCCGCCTTTTTTAATTTAAAGATTATTATTGTTTTGCTTACGCCACATTGCTTCCAGCTTATCAGCCATTTTATTTCCTTCCTCTACAAGTCTGGGAATAGTCACCTTTCCAGTTGCAATTATTTTTCCAACTCTGTCAAGGATTTCTGATTCGGACATTGTCTTCATCTCTTCATCCGTGACCAATAATTCTTTTGGGATGTCTAATATTCTCATAATACTAATTTAATCTTTTTTCAATGATGATTCCCTTATAGTCCCTGCCTTTTTTATAGGGTTCTGTCGGACTATCTTCTTCAATTCCGTCAGTACCATAAAATGAAAACTGCTGGTTGAACACTTCATAGTGTTTATTGACAAAATTTCGATAAATACTGATCCTTCGATGTGCTTTACGACACCTATTAGTATCACAATGCCTTGTGCAACTTTTTTACAGTTTTCAATAAACTCAGGACCGCTATCGCTTCCCTGAACGATCAATACACCATCCTTATATACGCCAAACAATCTGGGAATTGTACTTAATACGGTGTTAAAAACCCGATACTGGTCTTCATTATCCGAGATGGCATCATCAGATATCTTACCCGTTTTAATGTCAATATCAACCAGACCAATATTAAATAATGGCCGGTTATTAAATTGCCTGACATAATTATAAAACACGATCTTGGTAATGTCTTTTTTCCCCTTGCTGACAAAAGAATAAAATAGCGCTTTTTCTTCGGGAATACTTTCTCCCCGCACGCTATAAACGTCCTGTGAATGATTCATTAAAATGGTTGGATTAAGATTAACAAATGAAGCCCCCTGCCGCATCCTGCAGCATGACTTTCAGATCAATGGTTCTGGCTAAAATGGTTGGTTAACAATTATACATTCTCCTAAAAGAGAACAATCATAGATATGGTTTTATGGATTAACAATGTGCAAAAAACACGTAGAACTAATATAAACAAAAAATGGCTGCCTCATTACAAGGCAGCCACTTAAAATAAATATACTTACTAACTATTTATTCTTCTTAAATGCATCCAATCCGCATTTCAGCCAGTTCGCATACTCGCCTGCATCTGGTGTATAACCTACAGGTTTGGTGAGCAGCTTCTCATCCGGACTAATCAACACATAATAAGGCTGAGAGTTATTCACAAAATTCTCAGTCTGCATCGTTGCATATTTATCACCGATAGATTTGATCTCTTTCTTACGGCCGGTATTAGTCGTGAAAAGGAACTGCTGATCTTCCGGTAATAATTTCCTGTCATCAACATACAATGATACCAGAATATAATCTTCTTCTATCAGCGTCTTCACTTTCTCATCAGGCCATACATTCTCTTCCATCTTACGACAGTTCACACATGCCCATCCGGTGAAGTCAATCAAAATCGGTTTATGCTGCTCTTTCGCCAGTTTCAATGCTGCCTCATAGTCATTCACTACGTTTGCTTCCACTCCTTTTGCCGCATTTTTATAAATACTGTAGCTCAATGGTGGCGGGAAACCACTGATCAGCTGACGGTTTGCATATTTTGTGTTGGTCACGCCCGGCAACAGATAAATGGTCATCGCGAGGAAGATCGCCGCCAGTATCCAACGGGTTGGGCTGATCTTCTTCAATGGTGAATCGTGTGGGAAACGGATCTTACCCAACAGGTATAATACGATCAGGAATCCACAGATAATCCATACTGCGAAGAACACCTCACGTTTCACCAGTCCCCAGTGTGTTACCAGGTCAGCATTTGATAAGAACTTGATCGCCATCGCAATCTCGATGAAACCCAGTACGACCTTTACAGAAGTCAACCAGCCACCGGATTTTGGCAGTGATTTCAGCAGATTCGGGAACATCGCGAACAGTGCAAATGGCAGTGCCAGTGCAAATCCGAAGCCACCCATACCGACTGTCAGCTGCATAGCACCTCCGTCGGTAGACAGAGAACCTGCCAGCAATGAACCCAGAATAGGACCCGTACAGGAGAAAGATACCAATGCCAGTGTCAGCGCCATGAAGAAGATACCGATGATACCTCCTACACTTGTTTTTGCATCCACTTTGCTGGCCAGTCCACTTGGTAAAGTGATTTCAAAATATCCAAAGAACGAAATGGCAAACACAATGAAGATCACAAAGAAGATCAGGTTTAACCATACGTTGGTGGAAATGTTATTCAGAATTTCAGGGTCCAGCGTATCCAGAAAGTGGAACGGCAGACTCAGTAACACATAAATCAGGAAGATGAAGAAACCATAAATAGTGGCGTTCAGCACACCGGTTTTCTTATCCTGTGATTTCTTGGTAAAGAAAGATACTGTCAATGGAATCATCGGGAATACGCAAGGCGTCAGCAATGCGATAAAACCTCCGACCATACCCAGTATGAACAATCCCCACAGACTCTTTGCCTCCTGATCAGCACCACCACAATTACTCAGCGGATTCGCCATATCGATTGCAGCACGCTTCAGCGTTTGTCCGGCAACAGCTGATTCCTGTAATCCGGCAGCCACATTCACGATATTACCGGAAGCATCCACATTAAAACGGAATTTTACTTCCTCCGGTCCTACTACTTCATCTCCTTTCAATGCCATGTAATTCACAGCACCTTCCAGTTTTGTCGCCGGTCCGTTCAGTTTTACCGCTACATCCAGTGTAACCTGACCTTCGAAATATTTGATTTCAAGATTGTCAAATAATGCTTCGGGCGCTTTCTTCAGCGTGCCCTGCTCCGTAATACCAGTAATGGTTGCAATACTGTCCACCACTACACGGGTATTAGGTTCATCATCTTTCATGGTAGTGGAAAACAACTTCCAATCTTTCTCTACAGTACCCTTCAGATGTAAAATATATTCCTTGTCGGCCTTCTTCTCCGCGGTGTATTCCCATTTTGCTACAGATGCCTGTGCAGTGGTGTCTTGTGCTTTTACGGCAAATACAGAGGTGATAAGGATAAGGAACGTCAGCAAATGCTTCATATAACTAATAGGCTTTAAAGACTTTCAACCATTCCAAACAGTAAACGAGCTCCTTGGGGAACTCGTTTACAATTCACTCAAACAGACGGTTGATGCCATCATGTATCGTAATTTCTTTATTTTCCTCCTACGCTGATTGCGAATTCCACTTCTTTTGGTGGCAGACACTGGTGATCATCACACACCATGAACTCTACACTACCTTTTACTTTAGTGGCAGCCTTACCCTTAACGGTCACTTTCTGTACGAAATCAACCTGGTTTTCATAGTATTTCAGTTCGGAATCGAAGTTCTTGTCAAATGCCTTGTGCAGTTTGCCCACTTCACGGATCTTGCCTACCGGTGTTACAAGCGGATTTTTAGTCAGCTTGAAGGAAGTAGGAACAGGACCTTCGCCAGCCTCCTGTGCGTACAGGTGCCAGTTGCTTTCTACTGTAGCTGTCATGTGCAGTTCATAGGTAGTTGCGTCGATTTTCTTAGCGGTAAAATCCCATTTTACCGGGTTTTCTATCTGCGCACTCGCCAGCATCGGCAGGGCAAACAGAATAACTGCTGTCAGTAATTTTCTCATACTTAGATTTTTTTTAACTGGTTGGTTGGCTTGATTTCAAAAAAATTGAGAGTGCTTTTCACTCGTAAATCAGTTATTATTGATAAGGCTCTGGAAAATGAGCTGTCCATCCGTATTACCCAGTATAGTACTGGTTGCTCTCTCCGGATGTGGCATCAGACCAAATACGTTACGCTCCTTATTACAAATACCGGCGATATTGCGCATCGCACCATTCGGATTGGCGTCCTCCACAACATTACCAAATTCATCACAATAACGGAACAATACCTGGTTATTGGCAAACAGACTTTCCAGCGTGGCGTCGTCAGCATAGTAGCGGCCTTCGCCATGTGCTACAGGTATCTTTAATGCGCGGCCCGCAACATCTTTCGTCAGGGATGCTGATGTATTATCACTTTTCAGGTATACATTCTTACATACAAACTGCTGATGTCCGTTCTGCAATAAAGCGCCCGGCAACAATCCCGCTTCACAAAGAATCTGGAAACCATTACACACACCTATCACACGACCACCTTTTCCGGCAAATTCTATCACGCTTTGCATCATCGGACTAAAACGCGCGATTGCACCACAACGCAGATAGTCGCCATAAGAAAAACCGCCCGGCAGCACAATACAGTCTGTTGTACTGAACTGGCTGAGGTCAGAATCTTTATGCCATAACTCTATCACTTCCTGCCCAAGGTCTTTGCGCAGGGCATCGATCACATCGTGATCGCAGTTAGAGCCCGGAAAGGTGACAACCCCAAATTTCATGTTAATTTATTGAAAGTTACGGTCCTAAATATTAATCTATCCTGTATCCGGCAATTAATAGCTGTTGAACCATTGATCGAAATTACCGGAAAGGCACAAAATTACTACGCCGTCCGCACATTTCCATAGCCGCTCGTCCGGTTTTAACAACTCATCAGCATTACAGCTAGTTTCTGCTGAAGTACTGCATCACGATTACATAGGCCAAAGTCAGTATGTGGACAATATTGGCAACAGTGTTATTAACAATAGACCAGTACGCATTTGCGACAAACAAAGAAAGTGGCAGAATGGCCAGTATCCAGTAAGCCGGGGAAAAATGCACATTGAAGAAAGGAATCAATATGGCAATAAATACATATACCGCCATCACACTCCAGATCTTACGTCCCTGAATCAGCATCTTTTTAAGGGTACGCTGCAATAACAGCCAACCCACAGCAAAGAAGAACAGGCTTATCGCCATGGCTCCCCATACCTTATAATGACCAATCACAGGTACCTCCAGACCAATTCGTGGAATACGGGCAAATAAAGCCCACTGGTCCGTCAGGAATAAATAAGTACCCAGCAGATATATCGGACAGATCAGCCCCAGTAATGCAATAATCCATTCCGCCAGACGGAAAGGACGCATGATCAGAAGACTTAACCATAAGAGAAGACAAAAATGGTAGCAGGGAAATAAAACAAACCACATACCCCCAGAGCAAACCCGATGTTAAATACCACATCTCTGGCCGAAGTACGGGTATATAACAGTGTAATACTGGAAATTACCCACAACATCACCAGATTTACCAGCAAACCCGGAGAAAACACATTCCACCCCTGATATAAAGAGGTAAAAAGCATATATGCCATCGCCGGCAGATAGTTAGTTTTGGCAAAAAGTCGCTGGTGATTGACAATCTTAGTCACCAGCAAGGCCTGCAGTAATAATAACAGCACTGCTAACGAAGTAAAAAGGAAAGGATTTTTACCAAATACCATCCCCATCCATTTTACAAGCAGGTCATATAACAGCCCTTCATTCCCATCTGCCAGATAAGAGGACGGATGGATCAGGTAATAGAATTTTACCAGGATTGTATACATCAACAGCAACACTACCGTAAGGGGGTTGCCTGAGCGGAAAAACTTTACCACAATATGATTTCTCTTTTCAACTTTTGTAAGCGTTCCAAAGGTATTTTAAAGCAGGAGAAAATCAAAATATTATGAAATCCATGCATAGTTATCCCCTTTTCGCTCATTTTCTTTAAAAAGACCTCCAATATCTCCCCCTACTTAATCAAGTAAATCTACCCCTCATTTGCCAGCTCTCCCACGTGATGAAGCATAGATTCGTCGTATATACTCCCTATATAAACCATGTCAACACCTGCTTTTGAGCAAATAGGGGGCATTCAGGACAAGCCCATATTTTATTGCTTATATAATAGTCTTCCTATAGTCATCCTTCGTTAATCCTTCGTTCAAAACGTAGCATTAACGAAGGATGACTATAGGAAGACTATTATATAACCCTACATAAATCATCAGCCTGATCATCAAAAACAGTATCAGGGTTGCCCCGTCCCGCTCGTTGTCTCCTCTTCCGGAGTCACTACGTCAATCTTGTCAATCAACAGCCTATCCCCCTGAATGACAAAATCGATCCGGAGGGTATACACAATCGTGACATCAATAGACGCCCCGTTTTCTGTTTCTACGTAATTGCTGAACGTTGCCTGACTGAAATTGGAAACATCTTCCTCATACTCCTGATTCAGCAGAATCAGATCGGCATCAAAGCCATAAGGCGTTTCTGTACGCACACTATCCTGACGGATCCTGCTGTCACAGAGGTGGAAATACTCGTTTTTGTCTTCGACATAATCGTGGGTGAAAATCCCTGCTTCAGATAATATATGCAGGTAGGCAGCCGTACTGTCAAAATTGACCTTGTATAACCCGGTGTCTTCTATACCGGAATTATCCACCAGCTGAATGTCAACCAGCCCATCCACATGACTGGTATACCAGTCAAAAAAGTCCCTGACCTTTCCTTCCAATACCTGCTGATTCACACTGGGACTGACGGTACCCTTGAAGTAAGCTTTGGCTGAAGGCGCCTCCTGATAATGACAGCCCGTAAGACTGCATAAACTGATAATGAAAGCTGTGCATAGCAGGACAAGGCATAGTTGTCTGTTCATGATAAGATATGAGATATGGTATATAGCTTATTTACCGGAAAGACGTTTCCGTATACGGCTTAATGATGGCCCCTGAATACCCAGGTAAGAGGCGATATGATATAACGGAACACTGTTAAATATACCGGGATGCCGCTCCAACATCTGCTGATAACGCTGTTCAGGCGTTTTAAACATCATATCCTCTGTGTGGTCCATCACTTCATTAAACGCAAGTTCTGCTATAAATCTGCCAAAACGTTCCCACTGATGCGATTCGGAATATAACCTGTTCAGGTCATCGATATGGATATACAGAAT
Source organism: Chitinophaga pinensis (assembly GCF_007896845.1). Taxonomy (GTDB): domain Bacteria; phylum Bacteroidota; class Bacteroidia; order Chitinophagales; family Chitinophagaceae; genus Chitinophaga; species Chitinophaga pinensis_C. Next base: position 278,958 of record NZ_VOHS01000002.1, read on the forward strand.
AGACGAATCTACTAAAGATTCTGTGTAATAGTTACAGGGCGTCTGCGTCAGAAAGCTTTTATAAGACGTTACGAATTGCTTTTCACTGAAAAAAAGCAGGTTTTTCTCTTCTCCCGTCTCTATGTTGACATGGTATGTTCTGAATACACCACTGATAATAAATCCAAGGTGCTTACATACATTCTTATACTCATTGTAAAACTCTCCCTTCTTATACTCTCTCAGCTGCCAGTCAGGTAAAGACATAGCGAACTCCTTTGCGGGCATCCCCGCAAAGGAGCTAAGTGTCTTTTCCAGCAATTCCAGTTCTGTCATTGTTCCTATTCCTTTTCCGATGCCTCCCGGACATTCAGTCCTATCCGGGAAAAGCTCTTTTCGTCTGTTATCTGAATCCTGTTTTCTTTAAACCATTTGATAAAATCATCCCACTGCTGCTTGTGATCACCCACCCACTCACTCAACACATCTTCATCTCCCTGACCCAATACCCAGTAGTTATAAGCCTCAAAGTGACCGGCATCTTTTACCTTTTTCTGAAAGTCAAATAAGACAACATTATAAGTGGTGTCATATCCTGCTGCAATATACTGATCAAGGAACTTTGTACGTATGCGGTGTAATGATGCCACACTGATCGCTTTTTCTCCTATCACCGCAAGCGCAAGCGTCTTCTCATAGATCGTGTTACCATAGGAAAGTCCGCCAATGGAGGACAATAACATCATTGCCAGATCGGTCTCTCCTTTCTTTTTCTTCGAAGGGTCATACCGCAGTTCGATATTATTACTGGCAAAACTCACAGAAGCAGCCGTATCCGACTCAAATTTTATCTCTCCTTTATACGTGTAGTATAACAATTTACTGATTTCCTCTGTACGCTTAGACCCTCTTTCCAGATTCATAAAGATCTCTCCATAGATCATTCCCCACACCTCATTCTTCGAATCCAGAAAGTATTTTGCAGCCCGGTAATAGTTGGATGAATGCATCGGTGCATTCTTAATGCCGTCTTCAAAAAATTTCAGTCCGGCATCATTATTACCTTTTTTTAATTCCATCACCCCTCTTTCCACATACAATGCACCCTCTTTCGGAAACTTCTTCAGGCCCTCATCATATGTATCAATCGCCTTTTCCGGTTTCCCCATATCATCCTGTACATTCCCCATCATCGCGTATACTCTTCCGTTGGCAGCATTCTGTTTAACCAGATATTTCAGATCCTTCAATGCCCCGTTAAAATCTTTCTGCTGATATTTAGCCAGCGCCAGCTCATAAACAATGTCCATTTGAGCAGGATCAAGTTTACGCGCTTCATCCAGCAATGTGATAGATTCAGCCAGTTTACCATTGTCCATTAATTCAACCGCCTCTTTCATTTTGGCGATCGCCTGTTCCTGATTGCTGCTCTGAGCCGATACAACCGTAAACGAAAAGGATGCTACGATCAGGGGTAATAATTTGCGCATAACAATATAGGTATTGAGATTGTCCCTTAAAAAAAATTATAATTTAAAGATAATTCATTCCTGTTCAACTATACACTTTTTACTACTTTCCCACTGACATACTTATTGTTACGGATAATAAAACGGTAAGGCAATAAAGCATCCGCACCGGCATAATCTACGCCGATCCGGGGTGTGGCAATAATATCTTTGGCAACGGGTACAAAACCGTCTGAGGCCACGTAGAAATCATCTTCCAGCAAAGATTCCCCCGTATGCGCCAATGTAATGCCCAATGCTTTAGAGACATTACCCGGCCCTCTGGTCAGCGTAAAATCTGCCACTTTCTTCCCTGTACGACGTAGCATCACAGGTACACCTGTAATGGGTTCTGCTCCGCGTATCAGAATAGCATGAGGTATATCTGTCTCGTCGGTAACAATGTTAAATAGCTGGTGAATGCCATAGCATAGATAGACATAAGCAGTACCGGCCTCCCGGTACATAATTTCCGTGCGCGCTGTACGCCTGCCGCCGTATGCATGGGAAGCCTTATCCGTTACACCGGCATAAGCTTCCGTTTCAACAATACGGGCAGCAGTCAGCTCTCCGTTGAAGCTGGTAACAATGATCTTTCCCAGCAATTCACGGGCAATCGTCAATACATCAGGACGATTATAAAAATCGGATGTTAATTTCTGATAAGCGATGGTATGCAAGTTCAGTTTGTCCCTTTCCGTTAAACAACTCTCAAACGGGGCTCCAACAGCGTGTAAATCTGACCTAACACTGGCACAAATGCATCAAAATCAAAATCTTCCCTGAAAGAATCCGTATCCGAAGACCACAGGAAGAGATCTGCACAGATTTCCATGTATTCGTTTACAATCGGACTGTCCAGCAGTGTTAACAACTCCGTGGAATTCTCCTGTACAGCATAATCCCTTACTACGCCCAATGCGCCATAAATCTCATACAGCAAAGGATCATCATCCGCCTCAAGGTGCTCCGATTTCAACGAAAAGAAGTCAACGCCTGTATAAGCGGTATCTGTTTCATTAATATCTTTTCCCCAGGCCTGCAGATTCGGCGTGTCAAAGGTGACAACACCCGCTTCTATCCCCTTTCTCAGTGAAGGAAGGTCGGCATACAGGCAAATCTTGCCATCCGCATCAGTCAATAACCGGGTGGTCTCATTGTCTGACAGGTCAGCACCGGACACGGTATAATAAGTCTCGTCGTTATACACTACCTGCAATAAATACTTCTTGTATTTCTCAGAGGCGGCATCATAAAATTCTTCCATGTGAACGCTTGTTATTCTTCTAAGGTACTAAAATAAAAAAACCGCCCCATATAACATGAGACGGTCTTTTTCATCACTCTGTTATTCTGTTACTTTTGTCCATACAACCCATTGAACAATAACTTAAAAGTACCATGTGACTGTCCGCGGAAAGTTATTTCCGGCCCAAAAGCATACAGCTTCCCCTTGCCTACGGATGCCTCAAAAGCAGCCACACCATCCTTCAGATACGACTGTCCCCAGGCCCAGCCGCTACGCAAAGGCTTATCTGTGGTAAACCAGGCGATCGGATGTACTCCTTTGGAAGCGGCATCATTGTCCAATCTGAACACCGGACTATTATCAAAATTGACATCACCTACAGCCGGCATACCCCAGGCGGCCCGTTGTGTACTGTCAAACGCTACCTGCAGAATACTACCCGGCACGAAATACTTCGTTCCCGGCAAAGACTGTTCTTTACCATCTTTTCCCTTCTCTACCAATGCGTTATGTACAGGCAAACCCAGATGGTACGCCAGATTGGTACTGCTGCCAATCGTTATAACGGTACCGCCTGCTTCCAGAAATGCTTTCAGCTGAGGAATCGATGTGTCTTTCGAAATACGCCCCAGCATTTTCCGGTATTGTTCCGGAATATCAGCTGCCTCTGGCTGCGTCTGACGATAACCATACCGGTTATTCTCTTCACCTCCCACCGGCGGAATAGCCCTTGTCACAAATACAATCACATCATAATGCTCCTTTAGCGTACCGGCATCTATATCTTTCGGATACACCAGACTGAAAGGGAAATGATACTGTTCCATCATCCAGCGGATCCAGCCTGAAGGCATTGAACCACCATAGTTATCCCACAACGCGATGCGTAAAGGCATAGCTTCAGTAGCCCCTTTCGGACGTTTCTTCACCACTTTTGCGGCTACACCCCATTGCGCAGCAGCCGTTTTCAGAATATTATCTGCCTGCGCACCTGCCGGAACAAAGAAAGTACCGGGTGCAATCCCATCCTGTCCCTCAGAAAGGCGATAAACCTTTACGCCCGCTTTCATGAGGTCATTCACAGTAATAAAAGCATTATTCACCTGCGCACTTAACAGATAACCTCCGCTGGTAGCCGGTGTAAAAGATAAAACAGAGGGTGATTGCAACTCCCCGTAAGGCAGTTTCTCGAACGGTCCGCTGAAGTCGTCCAACACACGATCATATTTTACACCCATCTGAAAAGCGAGGGTCCACCCTGCCGCATCATAAGGACGGACAGGGGGGCCTCCCGGATATTGGAAGTCATTAGGATGATCCTGTGGTTCAAACATATCCAGCACATGCGGACGAAAAGCCTGATTCGTACGTACGATATAAGACCCCGCAGGATATTGTTTACCGGCCACTGTAAAAGCAGCAGTCGCTTTCTGCACACCAATGCCCGCTTTGATCAGGGCATTCACAAACCTGACAGCAGTAGCGAAATCAGGTTGATCAGCCGGGATGACGTAACCCCGTGGATCTCTTTCTGCAGGATTCTTATACACCGCATCATAATATTGCATACCAATACTACTGCCTCTTCTCATCCAGCCATAGGGATCACTGCCATCATCTTTGGTCGTATCATTCTGCGCCTTTTTATAGGCAGCAGTAATAGCATCGGCCCGTTTAGGAGACAATGTCCATGAATCCGTGTTACCCTTATCAATGGCATTCTTACCCATCTTATAAATATTGAACAATACCTCATCCCGCTGACGGGCAGCATAGTCCAGTACAGCATAGTTCAGTGATACCGAATAATCAATGGACGTCCTGAAGCGCCAGTCTCCTGTCGGTCTTACCGGATTAGGCGTCGCACCATTAGGAATCAGACGCTGCGGCACTACAGGTATTTTCTCCGGTGTCGGATTACCAATGATCTCCGTCAGCAAACCTATCATGTTATGATACTGTGTCGTCGTACGGAGACCACCATTATACCAGGTAGAAAAACTGGACCCGTTCAATCTTGTATAACCGGGCTTGTCTTCCACATTCAGCCGGTTATACATGGCAGCACCCAGTGCATCAATACCAGTGATCATCAGCGGATCAAAGAAATAGTTGAAAGGATCGCGATACGGAGGCCCTGCCAAAACAGAACCTTCCGGCCCGCGTTGGTGATGATTATACATGATCTGCGGCATCCATTCAAGGAATAATTGTTTTCCCATGTTGGCGCTTTCTTTCATGTTCATGATATAGAAATCACGATTGTTATCGTGCCCTATATACTTCTGATATAATACCGGCAATTGATCTGTCGAACGTTTCAGAGTATCTGCATTCCGCATATACCAGCTACTGGTAAGTTCCTGTCCGTCAGGATTTGCATGCGTCATGAGTATAATGACGTTATCGAGTATACGCATTGTTTCGGGGTCATTCCTGCTGATCAGCTGCCACGCTGTTTCTATCAGCTGATGTGTACCTACGACTTCCGTCGCATGCAATCCTCCGTCAATCCATACAACGGCCTTCCCCTTCTCAGATAAATCCTTTGCCTGCTCTGGTGTTAAACCTTCTGCTCTGGCCAGCTGCTGCGATATCTTTTTATACTGCTCCAGTTGTTTGATATTCGCCGGAGAAGAAATTACCAACATATATTGATGCCGGCCTTCTTCTGTAAGTCCGATATCTGTCAGCTTCACTCTGTCAGATGCTGCCAGTTTCTGAAAATAAGCAGCCGTCTGTGTATAAGTCGCCAGCTGATAGTCATCTCCGATATTAAAACCGAAATGCTGTTTGGGTGATGGCACAGTCTGGGCCTGTAGTGCTGAGTGGGCAACAATGCCAGCCATCAGCAACCAACCCTTTAAGGTATATCTCATAGTCTCTATTTTTTACGGTAATCCAGTGCAGGTTCTCTGTTACCCAGCATGGCTTCATATTTAAAAGCAGGTCCCTGTCTCGTTTTCAGCTCCTCTTTAGCGGTTGTTAATACAGCAGGATCATTGAACAGATCATAAGCTGTAAGGGCAATCGTTTTGGCTGCAATCATCATCCCTTTCGCACCAATACTGGTACCGGCTGCTGCCACATTCTGCCAGCTATGCCCGGAAGATCCCGGTACAAAGGTAGCCGTAGAAATACCAGCAGTCGGTGTTACCCAGCTTACATCCGCCACATCTGAAGAGGCGCCGCCACGGATACCCGTTTCAATGACGAAAGGCTGTACAGTACTGGTCGTCTTATCCAGATCGGGCAATTTTGATTTATCTACTAAAGTGGATTGTATCTTTTGTGCGAAAGCTCTTTCTTCAGAGGTGTAAACATATCCTCCCACCTGTCTGAGATTCGTATCCATTATTCTGGACAATGCCTCATTCGGCAACATGTTATACACACCACCAATCACTTCATACTTCATCGTCGTACCCGTTCCCATGGCTGCACCTTCTGCGGCTTTCACCAATCTTTCCCACACATCCTTCACTACCTGCATATCCGGATGCCGTACATAATAATACACTTCTGCAAAAGCTGGCACCACATTCGGCGCGTCGCCTCCTTTCGTGATCACATAATGAATACGCGTATGATCAGGTACATGCTCTCTCATCATATTGACCATGAAATCCATCGCTTCCACTGCATCTAACGCAGACCTGCCTTTTTCAGGGGCACCTGATGCATGTGACGCAGCTCCATAGAAACGGAACTTCGCATTCTTGTTGGACATCCATGGATAAGTGGCAGCGGAATTATCATTGCCGGGATGCCAGTGCAATACAGCATTCACATCATCAAATAATCCTGCTCTTACCATGTATACCTTACCTGAACCGCCTTCTTCCGCCGGACAACCATATACCCTGATCGTACCCTTTCCATTATGTGCTTTCAACCAGTTCTTTACACTCACTGCTGCGGCAACAGATGCTGTACCAAACAGATTATGACCGCATCCATGTCCGGCACCTCCTTCCTCTATTGCATGTTGCTGCGGCTCATCTGTCTGCGACAAACCGGGTAATGCATCATATTCAGCCAGTATGCCTATCACCGGCTGACCACTACCATAACTGGCTACAAAAGCAGTAGGAATACCAGCAATCCCTTTCTTTACCGTAAAACCTTCCTTTTCTAACACAGATTCCAGTAAAGCGGAACTCTTCTCCTCCTGATAACCTACTTCTGCATATCCCCAGATCTTTTTTGAGATGTCTGCATAGGTAGCGGACTGTTTATCAAGATAAGCGGTGATCGCCTGTTTGTCCTTGTCCTGCGCAACTGCCAGTACAGGCAAACAACTTAATAAGGGAATGATCAGTTTTCTCATTTATACAGTTGATTGAACAGTAATTTGAATGTACCGTGCGACTGACCACGGAACGTGATTTCCGGGCCAAATGCATACAGTGTTCCCGCTCCTACCGGCACAGCGAATGCCGCAATACCATCTTTCAGATATTGTTGTCCCCAGGCCCATCCACTATGTAATGGCGTCGCCGTAGAGAACCAGATCAGTTTACGCATACCTGCGCCAGCAGCCCCATTGGTAAATCTGAATACAGGACTTCTGTCAAAATATACATCATTCTTCGCAGGCATACCCCAGTTCTCCGCTGCTGTGGTATCAAGATCTGCAATCAACAGACTACCCGGTATATAATATTTTGTACCCGGTAATGGCTTCAGTTCACCTTTCTTATTCTTCTCTGTCAACGCGTTTTCTACAGGCAGTTTCAGATGATAAGCCAGATTGGTACTGGTACCGATCGTTACGATCTTTCCACCTGCTTCCAGAAATTGTTTTAATTGTGGGATAGACGTATCCTTGTTGATCCTGCCCAGCCATGGTTTAAATTCATCTGATAACTCCTCAGGCTTTGGCAATTTACCAAACCAGTAATCACTCTTCTTAGGTTTGCCCGTATCAGGAATAGCTCCTGTCACAAAGATCAGCATGTCATATTTCTTACGCAGATTACCTTTATCCACCTCCTGTGAATAAAGAAAGTCATAAGAATAATGATACTGTTCCATCAACCAGCTTAGCCATCCCGCAGGAATAGAACCACCATACGTATTCCATATACCAATGCGCAAAGGCGACACTCCTTTCAGCTTAGCAGGCACAATATCTGCCGCACTCACAACAATACCCAGTTCCGTTGTTGCCTTACTCAGAATACTCTCACTCTTTGCACCCGCCGGCACATAGAAAATACCTTTATCAGTACGGGATACTTTAACACCTGCTTTCAGCAGATCATTCACCGCAATAAATGCATTATTGGCAGCAGGATCAATCAAATAACCTTTCTTCACAACAGGTAATGTTGTTGATAAAGGTGATTCTACCTGTCCGTAAGGCAATGCTGTAAGTGGTCCGTCAAAGGCGGTCAGTATACGATCAAACTGCACCCCCATCTGATAAGCGAGGGTCCATCCGGCAGCGTCATAAGGACGGATCGGCGGTCCACCTGCATACTGGAAATCATTAGGATGATCCTGTGGTTCAAACATATCGATTACATGCGGACGAAAAGCCTGCGCAGTCTTTACGACATAAGAACCCGCCGGATACTGTTTACCATTTACACTGAAGGTAGCGTTTGCCTTGTGAATAGTAATACCGGAACGACTCAGAGCATTGATGAATTTCACAGCAGTAGGAAAGTCCGGCTGATCTGCGGAAATAATATACGCGCGTGCATCCCGATAATCAGGATTCTTCAATACACCTGCATAGTATTTAGTCGCGATGGTATCTTCTCTTCCGAAAGAAAACTCTCCGCCGCCTGTCTCTCCCTCTGTGGTAGAATCATTCTTTTTATCAAATTTGTAGGCTGTACGAATAGAGTCTACATAACGGGGATAAAAGGTCCAGTGGTCAGCGCTACCACGCTCGATACCATTCTTACCCATCCGGTAAATATTAAACAACAGCTCACTTCTGTAACGTGCCGCGTAATCTAACACAGCATAATTCAGGGATACAGAATAATCTATCGACTGACGGAAATGCCATTCCTGCGGCACAATCGGATTGGGTGTTGCACCATTGGGAATCAACCTGTCAGGTACTAATGGTACCGTCTCAGGTGTTGGTCCGCCGATAATTTCTGTCAGCAGTCCAATCATGTTATGAAAGTAAGGTGTAGTACGCAGCCCTCCATTCCACCAGGTGGAAAAAGTAGATCCGTTCCGTTGTGTATAACCGGGTTTATTCTCTGCATTCAGCCTGTTATTCATGGCTGCGCCTACAGCATCTATACTTGTTACTATCAGAGGATCATAAATGTGATTGAAAGGATCACGGTAAGGAGGTCCTGCCAATACAGAACCCGCAGGGCCGCGCTGATGATGGTTGTACATGATCTGCGGAATCCACTCAACAAATAACTGCCGGCTGATATTCTGACTCTCCTTCATGTTCATCATGTAGAAGTCCCTGTTATTATCATGGCCTACATATTTCTCATACAGACGGGGAATATTCAATGCTCTTTTCTTCGGATCTGTCGTCCGCATATACCAGTTGGACACCAGTTCCTGTCCGTCAGGGTTTGCATGTGTCAGCAGGATAATATCATTCTGCAGAATATTCATGGTCTCTGCATCTGTACGCGTCACCAACTGGTACATGGTTTCAATCAGCTGATGCGCACCTACTGTTTCTGTAGCATGTAATCCACCGTCTATCCACACCACTGCTTTTCCTTCTGCAGATAATTGGCGGGCTGTTTCATCCGTCAGGCCTGCAGCATGTCCCAGCTTCTGTGAGATGTCTTTGTAGCGGTTCAGCGCCTTGATGTTTTCAGGAGCAGATACGATCAGCATATACTGATGACGTCCTTCTTCTGTCATACCAATATCCACAAGGGCCGTACGATCAGATGCAGCCAGCTTCTTAAAATAAGCTTCCGTTTGCGTGTAAGTGGCTAACTGATAATCATCACCAATGTTAAAACCAAAATGCTCCTTTGGAGAAGGCACTGTCTGTGCCAGGGCCGTAGCTGCAGATAATAGCAGCGACAGCATACCGTAGAATTTTCTTGCCATAAGTCAGTTTTACTGTTTCTTGAATCTGACACCTACTCTGCAATCACCGGGTTCTCCACGTGATTCATCGCATATATTGTTGAAGAATGTGACTATTCTGCGGCCATCTTCCAGGTTGAGTATAAACTTGAAGAGAAAATAGTCATTTACTGCTACAACTCCAAGCGATACATTATTCATCTCCGCCAATTGGGCTGCTGTAAAGGAATACGATTTTGGAAAGGTTGTCACCGTCTCATATAGCTTATCCTTTGTACCGATAATACTCGGTAAAGGGAACTGTGCAATGTTCGGATATTGATTACCCGGAGAAGAAATCACCAGCGGATAAGCAGGTACACTGGACTCTGCTTTATTATAACTGCTATACACTTCAATGGACTTCACAACTGCCTTATCAAAGCCAGCCCAGTTGAGTGAGAAGGCAAAGGTCTGATCGGCGAGTGCCGGATCATTGAGATTGAAGAAGGCGACTTTACCCGCCTGTCTTGTTGGCAATGCTGTTTTTGTCGTATCGATCGTTACAACAGGTACAGCGGTATATTCATATTGCTCCCATTCATAGTCTGCCTTTTTACACGAATTAATCCCTGCGTAGATGATCAGTATAGCTATTATCAGATATCTCATGTGTTATAATTTTGCGTGATAGTTATTTATCCCAGAATACAGGTGTTGTCTGCTGCGCGATTTGCAATGCACCGGCATTCTCTCCCAGACTTGTATTGGCAGATAATTCTGTCTGCGAATAGTATAGTCTCAGCGGGAAGGAGTTCAGCGGCGATAACGGCGCACGTAATACCGGCAAACCTGTTCTGCGATAATCATTATAGGCCTCCATACCATTCCCGTAACAGGCAATGTATTTCTGCGTCATCACCATATTCATTTTACCTGCTGCATCAGCCGCATCATAGGCTGTCAGCAGTTTACCCACAAAACCATTGATTGCAGCAGGCGATAAGGCCACTCCTCCGTTAGCAGCACCATAAGTACTGATATTGTTCAGATGAGCAGTGACCCCATCTGCAAAATTCTGTCGTGCATCATCACCTGTATTTAACGCAAGCGCAGCTTCTGCACGGATGAGTTTTACCATCGCATTGGTCAATAAGGGTATAACACCTGCACCTGTACCATCTGAAGTGGCTACTACCTTTAATGTTGCTGTAGCGCCCGTGTTGCTCAGATAACTATAGGTGTCAGGTATGTTGTTGATGAGTGCATTATCATATAAACCACCAGCAGGAAAGACACCAAAAGTAGAACGTCTGTTCAGATCAGCCGGAGCAGCAGTACCATCACCCGGGTTACGTCCATAGTATCCATTACTGTTTGTAGAGTTATTCAGACCAGCTGTAGCATTCTGCCGATAGATAAAGTAACGCAGACGTGGATCATCATTATTGAACAGCAGATCTATAAACGACTGACACATATAGAAGTTCTTGCTGGACTGATATTCTGACCGATGCCACGGATGACGGTTGTTAGGATTTTGCGCTGCACCAAACCTGAATGTGTAGTCAGTAGTATTGGAATTGGTCGTACCTCCTATCAACGTAGCGGGATTACTGATCAATCCCTGAATAGCCGTTGTCGATCTTGCCGGATCAACCAGTCTTATCTGGTTGTATAACTTTAATTTCAGTGAATTCGCCAGACTAACCCATGAGGTTTTCAGTCCGTTATAAATCATATCTGCACTGGAAGGCACCAATGTAGTCGCTGATACTTTCCCTGCATCCTGTAAAGCTTCTTCTATCAATGTCAGTACATGCTCATAGATATCCACTCCTTTATCCAGCGGCGGACTCACAGTCTGTTGTCCTTTCTCAGCTTCCGAATAAGGAATATCTCCCCACATATCTACCATGAGACTCACCAAATATGCCTTTTCTATTTTTGCAATGCTGACATAGCCCCATTCCTGTTGCGCTGTTCCACTGGCAATAATGGATTCAAGGTCATTCAGCGTCTGACTGTAAAAGCCATCCCATGGATCATCAAAACTGGTACCCTGCTGCTGATAACGACTCAGGTCACCAGAAGATACCATGTGTTGCATGAATGTAGATGTACCACTATTCAGTTCGTACATGTTAGCAGCCATAGATACTTCTGTAGATGGCAGCAACAGGGACAGCTGCGCTGTAGTCGGGTTATTGGGATCGGTGTTAATATCGACAAACTTATTACAGGCGCCTGTTATCAGTGCAAAGCTGCTTAGCAGTAATGTATATGTTGTATGTTTCAGTTGCATAATGAAGTCATTTGAGTGATGAATATCCCTTATCAGAAGGAGCACCTTAAATTGACACCGAATCTCTTGGTAGTAGGTACTGACAGGTTATCATATCCCTGTGAGTTACCCACACCCAATGAACTTACTTCCGGATCGAAGTTGCTGTACTTAGGGAAGTTAGGCGCGTTGTACCAGAGGTTTCTGCCGGACAGTGATATGCTGGCTGAACCAAACGGCGTATTGCCAAGGAAACTCTTCGGGAATTCAAAAGCAAGCGAGACTTCACGTAAACGGAATACGGTCGCGTCAAAAACAGAACCTTCATTCACACCACCGGGGCCCATACCACCATTGAAGAAATGGTCTTCATAAGAGATGGCAACATTGTTGGGGATCTTCTGTCCGCGTTCATCTTTTAGTGCCGTTAGTGTATTGATATCTCCCAGTACACCCGGTGACACTATCTGAAACTCACGTTCTTCTGTGTCTCTTGTCACACCGCGGGACATCATTTGTCCGACTGTGTTGGAATACATTTGTCCACCTTGTTTCCAGTCAAACAATACATTGAGTGTAAGACTTTTGTATCTGAAGGTATTGGCAATACCAAGGATAAAATCAGGGTTGGGATTACCAATGGCCTTCAATGCACCTGATACCAGCGGTTTACCGGAGCTGGGATCGATCAGTATATTTCCTTCCTCATCACGCGCATAGGCAGTACCCTGTATCAGGCCATAAGGCTGGCCTACAATATGTACGCTGCTTGTACCATTGGTACCACCATAACTAAAGCTTTCATATCCACCGAGATCTTTGATCATATTCCGGTTGCGGGTAAAGTTGGCATTGATATCCCAGTTAAACCCATTGGCGGTTTTGACAGGTACCGCTGTAAATCCGATCTCAATGCCTTTATTGGTCGCCTCTCCCAGATTCAGTATCTGTGTGGTATAACCGGAAGAAGGTGCTGCAGTCACTTCAAATATCTGCGAAGTACTACGCTTGTTATAGTAAGTAAAGTCGATCCCGATACGGTTATCGAAGAACTGTAATTCACCGCCTAATTCCAGTTCAGTAATGAACTCAGGTTTAAGATTACTATTGGTCAGCAGATTGGATTGCGTAACGATATTATACGTAGCCCCATTGGCAGGTGTAAAAGGCAGGCCTACATTGGAAGGCGTTGTGCTTCCCCCCAGTATCGCATTGATCTGATAAAAGTTCGCTGTCTGATAAGGAGAAGCTTCATTACCTACCCGTGTATAACCTGCCCTTACTTTACCAAAGTTGAGGATCTCCTTGTTCAGATGTAATGCCTCTGTAAAGACCAGTGAACCATTCACACCACCATAGAAATAACTGCGGTTATTAGCTGGCAATGTTGATGACACATCATTACGTCCTACCAGGTTCAATGAAGCAAAGTTCTTGTAGTCGAATGTGATATCTGTAAAGAAAGCGTAGTATCTCTGCTTTAACAGATTCCTGTTATTAGTCAGTTGTACACCTGTCACAGAACTGGTATTATTCATATCATGCAGATCTGCTACAATGATATTATCACCGTAAAAAGCTTTCCTGTCTGTCAGGCGCTGATTCACGTTATTACCAAGGATGGCGCGGACAGAGATATCAGGCGTCACGGCATGTGTCGCTGTTAATAACAGGGTGTTATCCAATTCCTGTCTGTAGATATTATCACTGGTGATGCTACCGTTTGCATAGGATGCAGAACCTTTTCCTCTTACACTGAGTCTTCTGTCAGTATAGGCGTTGAAGCCGATGGTATTCTGCACGTTGAGCCAGGGGAAAGGGTCAAAACCTACGATCAGATTACCGTAATAACGGTCTACGTCACTTTTACTCGGACTATGTTTAACAGACCAATACGGATTATCCACACCCGTATAATCATATACGTTACTACCATCTATCGGATTCTCAAAGGGATAATTAGTAAGGTCGTAGCTGGTTGGTACATACATCAATGTAGACATGATAGAACCAGTCAATCCGCCGACCGGTGGTGTTTTCTGACGGGTGGTCACATAGTTGATCGAACCACTTGCATAGAATTTATTTTCAAGACGGATATTCCCGCCGATATTGACAGAAGTACGTTTTATTTCGTTGCCCGGTACAACACCTCTGTTATCTGTATTTGAGAAACCTGCATTAAAGTTTCCTTTTTCACTACCAGAAGAAATGGTGATGGCATTCTCATATACACTACCTGTTCTGAAAAAGTTTTTAGCATTCTCTTTAGCATAAGATCTGTAAGGTACCTGTATAGGAGTCACACCATCTGCTTCATAAAACGTAGGAAATACAGCAGACGTGAATTGACGGGTAAGTTGATGCGGGATAGTGGAGCGGGTAGGCAACATGCTGCTGACACCTTCATATGGCTGGCCCCAGGAAGCATATACACCTTGTCTGTAGTCATTATTTGTTCCTTGTCCGTAGCGCGTCTGATATTCCGGCAAACCGGCTACATCTTCAATTGCATAGGAAGTATTATAAGTGATCTCAGTGCCTTTACGACTTTTCTTCTTACCAGCTTTCGTGGTGATGATGATAGCACCATTGGCGGCTCTTGATCCGTACAAAGCAGCTGCGGCGGCACCTTTCAGTACCGTCATGCTCTGTATGTTATTGGGATCGAGATCGAAAGCACGGTTTGTTACACCTACACCACCAACAGAAGAAGAGCCCACATTGGCAAAACTGGAATTATCGAATGGAACACCATCTACGACAAAAAGCGGCTGGTTATTACCATTCAATGATGAGTTACCACGGATAGTGATATTGGTGCCACCACCTGCTACGCCACCTGCTGATTGTATATTCACACCAGCTACCTTACCGGTCAATGCACGTACGGGATCGGGTTCAGATTTCTGTGCCAGCTTTTCAGCACCAACGGTGCTGACAGAATATCCCAGACTGTTCTTCTGACGTGCGATACCAGCGGCTGTTACAACGATATCGTGTAATTGCTTTACGGCAGCCTGCAGTTTAATGGTGCCTGCCTGAGCTGCACTGATCTCTGTAACATGGTAACCGATCGCTGTAATAACGAGTGTGGCGCCCTGTTTTACTTTTAGGGTAAATGAGCCATCACCTCCTGATGTGACGCCATTACTGGTACCTTTCTCAACAATCGTAGAGCCGGGGAATGGATCACCGCTCTCACTGAATACTTTTCCTTTAATCACTGTGTCTGCAGCAGGTGCAGGCAATGATGACATATTGCCTTGTTCACTTTTCTCTTTCAGGATAATAAAATCTTCATTCACGACATATCTGATATCCAGTCTGCCCAGTACTTTATCCAGTACTTTGCCCAGTTCTTCTTCTTTAGCGGTGGCTGTAACTTTCCTGTCCATCGCGATATGATCAGAACTGTATACAAACTTTACATCGGTTTTAGAGCGGATCTGGTTCAACACCATTTTAAGGCTCATATCGTCAGCCTGCAAAGAGATCTTTTTGTGCAGGATATTCTGTGCACAGACATGCCGGATGCCTGTAAAAAGCGTCACCACAGTTGTCAGCGAAGTGATAATGACGGATTTGTTCACAAAAGCATGTGTCTTTACATTTTTGCGCATAGGCCTGTTTTCTTTGTTAGATTTCTGGTTGAATGAGACAAAGGAATTCCCTTACCACGCTTTCACGTAGCATTACAGGGGTTATCATTTTCAGCAGAGGCGCCGGGCTTCTGCGTTATCTTTTACGGTTTGTTTTTCTGATCATAGGCGATTTTTTAGTGTGATACTTCCTGATTTTGGTTGAATTACAGTTCATAGTTTTATTTTTTTGCTCGTAGTGATACCATCTTATCATTGATCCTTATGTCCAGGTTGAGTGCCTGGCTGATCATCTCCATTGTGTGTGCCAGTGATTGGTCGGTCATGTCCGCTGTAATGACATTATTTAGAATAGCGGTATCTTCCAGGTTGATCTTAACTTCGAACTTCTTTTCTATCTTTTGTATAACACTATGCATACTGGCATCATTAAATGCCATATCGTACTCAGTGCCATTTATAAACTCGTGTATGTCTTTCCGTGATGGATGTACATTGACTACGGATGCTTTCTTTTCAGAATACACGATACTTTCATTGGTATGTACGACCTGCTTCCGGGTCGCATCTGAACCGACTACCACAGCGCCGGTCAGCACAGATATAGACACTTCTCCCTGTTCATTACTACGAATATTAAAGCTGGTGCCCAATACTTGTGTGGTCAATGATCTGCAGCTGACAATAAACGGTCGTTTCACATCTTTACTGACCTCAAACAGGGCTTCTCCTTCCAGCGTAACGGTACGTTCATTGTCTTGAAACTTTGCGGGAAAGATCAGTTTACTGTTCCCTTTCAACCATACGATACTACCATCTGACAGGATCTGTTTTGTAATGTATCCTTTGCTGTTATAAGCATAAGTCGTTCTATGTGGTGCGACAACATCCAGAATACTTTTACGGCAGATATAACCTGTCAGTACAATAGCTGCTATACCTGCGGCGATGGCCAGTGTACGTTTATAGCTGACAATACGTGCTGTCTCAGGCGGCTCCTGTATACGTCGGGTCAGCTGACTGAACATCGCTTCTCTGGATGCTGACAATGCTTCTTTATCCAGACTTTCAAATGCGGTCTTATCCTCCATAGCATCCAGCCAGCCTTCGAGGCGTTCTATTTCCTGTTGATTGAGGAGGCCTTGGGTATATCTGTCCAGTAGATGTTTAAATTCCTTGTGATCCATCAGTATCTGAGGCTTGTTTTAGTGTACGACAGCAGCACCTTGCTATATATATGTAAACTGAGAAAGACGAAACACCTACTGCAAACCAAAAAAATCTAAAAAAGCCAGAAATATTCCCGGAAAGCCAGTCTCAGATGCTTCAGGGCTTTGGTCAGATGGTTTTCCACCGTTTTGTGAGAGATATTAAGGGCAGCGGCGATGTCCTGAATGGAGCGGTGTTCATTCCGGCTCATCCGAAATACCTGCTGGCATTTTTCGGGCAGGCGGGAGACTTCTTTTTCCACTGCATTTGCCAGATCGGCATAGGTCATGTACTCTTCATTCGAATTGTCCTGTAATTGCTCATTATAGCGGGAAAAAGCACCCGCATAGGTTTTCCGTACCTTATCGGCTTTCATGTAATTGAAGATCTGGTATTTAACAGCCGTATAAAGATATGCAGAGAGTGTTTGTGTCAGCTGTAGCTCTGCCCGTCTGTTCCAGAGGGAGAAGAATACCTCCTGAACAATTTCTTCCGTTATTTCCTTTGATTTCAGGCGATTATACACATAGGCATATAATAGTGGCCAGTACTTGTTATAAATGCACTCGTAGGCGGCCATGTCACCTGTCTGCAACAGGTCAGTTAACTCTGCATCATCATATGTATTTAAATTTCTGATAATGTAGATTTTTAGCGATCCGAAACTTGGTTGATACTATAAACTAACAAAAAAAAGTAAAGAAATCATAGCACAAACTGAAAATATTCTCTATTTCCCATCAAAAACTACTACTTCTAAGTAAGTCACTACAACATGCATTCAACAGAAATATGGAAATTTGCTACTATACAGGCATAAAAAAAGACGGTAACAGGTGTTACCGTCTTTCCATATAAGCTGGTGCTCAGGCACATTTAGAAGTCGATCTTCGCAAAACAGATATAATTCCTGTTGATGCAGGGAATCAGTACCGAACGGGAGCTGATCTGCTTACCATAACGCGGCATCCATGTAAACCCTTTATCCAGATTACGGAGGGTCGGCTTACGGCTGCTCTTACCATCAGGTTGTACACTATTATCTGTGATCATGAAATTACGTCTGTCCAGTTCGTTGTAGAGGAAACGTAGTTCGCTGCCGATGTTGACCATCATATAAGACAGATACAGGTCAGAACCATCGTCATACTGGCTTTTATGTACGAAATTGCTCCACAGCAGGTTACCTTCATTATCCAGCGACAGTACGGCTACGTTGTCATAGTGATAACGGTCCTGAGAATTATAGTTATTATACCAGGGATTGTAGTAGAAAGGAGAGTAAGGAGAATAATAGTATGGCGTGTACATACCATAAGGGCCATACATATAATTCCAGCGGTTCCACGGTTGTGTACGGGAAGTGGTGTAGTAGGACTCCGCTGTTACGAGGAAGCCGCCATCTTTGGTATTGATGATCTTACGAATGAAGTAATCATTGAATGCAGCGCTTGTGGAGGCATCTCCTTTGGCATTTGACTTCAGTTCCGGCGTAAAGGTCACTTCCTTTTCGAACAGTTTCTGATTCTGGCCGTAATTGTACTTGCTAACGTACAGGCCCTCCACATTTCCTCTCTTCTGTTTATAATAAAAGGCGGTCACCAGTACATTATTGGCGTTATTATCCACCTTCATCTTCACTTCGTCGAGCAACTGTGTTTTAAGCTCCATAGGCACATAACTAAAGGAATCCACCACTGCTCTTTTCACAATCAGGCTGCCACTGACAATATAATCTCTGTTACTGGTACGTTCAAGTTTGTTGAACAGCAGATCACCTCCATTGGTCAGGTTAAAATTGCTGAGGAAGATCCTTTTATTTTCCATCGGCAATGATACCCTCGCATTATTGATCAGCTGAAAGGAGCTATCATAAAGGAAGGTATAGAAGACATTATCGTTTTCCTTATCCTGATTGATCTTGTAGACCATGATACGGTTTTTGTCTTCCGAATATTCTACAGAATAGACCTTATTGTCTTTGGTATAGAATCCGATGCGGGTAGAATCCACCATTACCGGTGCGCCGGTGAAATTGGCAGTACCATCCATCGTAGCACAGAAGCTGTATACAGCGTCCTTACGCTGGAACTGGTATATCATAAATACCTTGTCAGCATAGTTGATAAAATCTACACTGATCAGCTTTTTAGGCAGGAAATCAAGTTTCACCCTGTTTTTGAGTTGCAGGGCATTGTCATAGATAGAAATGGCATAGTCTCCCCTATCACTCTTGTACACCATGATGTTCCCTGACACCTTGCCGATGATTTCGAATTCCGTGCTTTTGTAATCGTCTCTTTCCAGGTCTGTATAGGTGACTTTCTGAGCCATGACAGCCCCACTCCATAACACCAGTAAAGCATAGAGATATAGAATGCGCATTATGTAAAATTTAAAAGGTTGCAAGTTTAGGATACTGAATTAACGGTAAATGGCTATAATTCATTGTGAAACAATCTCAGGAAAACGTGGAGCATTCCTGTATGTTGATACTAAAATACGTAATTAGGGCGTATGAATACGCAGGGCTGCGGTAATTCGTCATTCTCAATTCGTAATTTCTAGCCCTGAATGATGTAATTTTACTGTTATGGATACGGTCTTAATTACCGGCGGCACGGGTCTCGTGGGCCGGGTACTTACAAAACTGCTTACAGAGGTAGGTTATAGGGTCATAATTCTGAGCCGCCGCGCGGGACAGGACAATGATAATGAGCTTGTCAGTTATGCCCAGTGGGACCTGGCAAGACAGACTATTGATGAAACAGCTATACAACAGGCTGATTACATCGTACATCTGGCCGGAGCCAATGTAGCTGATAAACGCTGGACGGCTGCCCGTAAGAAGGAAATCATGAACAGCCGTACGCAAAGTGCTGCGCTTTTATATAAGGCACTGGAGAAGTATCCAAATAAGGTCAAAAAAGTGATCAGCGCTTCCGGTGCCGGTTATTATGGAGAAGATAAAGGCGGACCAGCCTTTACAGAAAAAGACCCTCCTGCCGATGATTTTCTGGGTACTACCTGTATTGCCTGGGAGAACGCGATCCTGAAAATGCAGGAGTTGGGGAAGAAGGTGGTCATCTTTCGTACAGGGATTGCCCTCAGCCTTGCCGGCGGCGCCCTGAAAGAATTCTATAAACCCTTACAATTGGGCTTTGCCACTATCCTTGGTAACGGAGAACAATATGTCAGCTGGATCCACATACATGATCTGGCACGTCTGTACCTCAGTGCGATTGTCAATCATGATCTGGAGGGTATATATAACGCTGCAGCGCCACACCCTGTACAGAATAAGGAACTGGTGATGACCATGGCGCAGGAAGCGAAAGGCAAGAGCTTCATTTCTGTACATGTGCCCACATTCGCCCTTAAACTGGCTTTAGGTGAGATGAGTGTAGAAGTACTTAAAAGCTGCCGTTTATCGCCTGCCAGAATACAGGAAACGGGCTTTGTATTCTCTTATCCGGATATTCGCAGTGCGATGGAAAAGATATTTCAGGAGAAAGAAGGTTAGCAGGAATAGCAGGCGTTAACCCGCAAGTATTTTCTTCATAGCTTCTGCCTTTAAGAGGCATTCTTCCCATTCTTTTACGGGATCAGCATAGTAGGTGATGGCGGAACCGGTTGTAAAGGACAGGTATCGGCTGCCGGCATTGTATAATATACTGCGGATCACCACATTAAAATCAAAGTCGCCTTCCGGTGTAATGTAGCCCAGTGCACCGGAGAATAGTCCTCTGCGGGACTTTTCGTATTGCTCTATCAGTTGTAATACACTCAGTTTAGGCGCGCCTGTCATAGACCCCATTGGGAATGCCTGACGGATCACTTCTGTAAAAGGCATACCTGCTTCCGGTATAGCCCTTACCGTAGAGATCATGTGATGTACCTGTGCAAAAGAATAGATCCCGAACAATTCCGTCACTTCCACACTGCCACGTTGAGCCGTATGAGAAAGGTCATTACGTACCAGATCAACCACCATCACATTTTCCGCCCTTTCCTTACTGTTCTGCTGCAATTCTTTGCGACGTTCTTCATCCGCTACCGGATTATCCGCACGTCTGATCGTTCCTTTGATAGGCTGGGAGATGACTTCCTGCCCATGCTTCTGCATGAAACGTTCGGGACTGGAACAGGCCATATACAGGTCATTGGTACGGTAATAGGCCGCAAAAGGAGAAGGCGAAACCTTATTCAGTTTTTCAAACAGTGAGAGCGGATCAACAATGATATCTTCTATAAAATTCTCACGACAGAAGTTCACTTCATAACAATCACCACGATGGATATGGTCCTGCAGACCTCTTACTGCGTCCAGGTATTGTTGTTTATCAAGGTGTGCCTGCACAGTACCATGGGGCGTATGCGGTGTTACATGTACTGACATCGCAGTGCATTGTGCATAAATATCCCTTGCCGCGTTTTCGTCCATATCCCATCCTCCTATACGTACTTCGTGACCACTTAAAAGCATGATAATACGCGGCCGGAAGAAGAACAGATCCGGGAAGTTGATACCGTCTTTGTTATGGGAAGATAAGCCCGGGAAGGTCTCATTTTTGAGATCATAGGCAAGGTGGCCAAAGAGCCAGTCCTTATGGGTCTGATGGTACTGAAGTAAAGAGGAAAAGGCATTACCGGCCTGACAGGAAAGCGTATCCAGCGCATCTGCGGCCAGCATAGCTTCGTTTTGGTGATAGATGGAAGCGTAGTTGTTATTATCCAAAAAACAGCAAATGTTGAACTGGTTGCTCCAATTCAACATTTGCTGTTTAAATAAGTTTGGATCATTAACCGGGAAACCGTAAAATATCCTGATAATGCTTGCTTTTAATGCTTAGAAATCGTCGTCGTCATCGTCAAATCCACCTCTGTCGTTGAACAGACCCATATCTTTGAATTCGTCGTCAATGCCCAGATCATCATCATCGTCTGCACTTTTCTTGCCAGGACGACCACGTTTGCTCTTAGGTTTAGGCATGTCGAATTCTTCGAAATCAGGATCATAGTCCTCGTCATCGCTTTTGCCCCAACTATCATCATCATCATCCAGATCCATATCATCCTCCTCTTCTACATCATCCTCCTCATCATCATCACCTTTCTTTTTGGACTTTGAAGCCGACTTATCTGATTTTTTAGAAGCAGCAGACTTACGGGGAGTTTCCTCCTCATCCAGATCTTCATCATCGTCCTCCTCTTCCTTCTTAGGCTTACTAGCAGCTTTAGGCGCTGCTTTCGTAGTCTTTGGAGAACTAGTCTTTTTGGTCTCTTTTTCGTTATCAGATTTTGATTTCATAATAGGTTCACTTAAGTCTTTAGCGTATTTCTTTTGCGTAAAGTTTTAACAGTTTTTTGTATTAGCCAAATTTTTTTTGCCGATTTTTTTCCGTAATTTTTTAAGCATTTTCCTGCTCTAAAATCTGATCACGGCCCGGTCCATTTGATACAAATTTCACTGGTACCTGCAGATAATTCTCTACTGCTTTTACGAATAATTTCATCTCGGCAGGCAATTCATTGAAATGCTTGCTTTTGGCTGCTGTTTCATCGCTCCAGCCTTTATGTTGTTCCCAGACAGGTTTAACTTCTGTTTCGTTCAGCTGATAAGGCATTGCTTTTGTCTGCTGACCATTGATTTCGTATGCAGTACATGCATATACTTCATCGAAAGCGTCGAGTACGTCGCTTTTGGTCATTACCAGCTGTGTAACACCACTCAGCATACAGGTATAATTCAGGGCCACCAGGTCAATCCAGCCACAACGACGTGGACGGCCGGTAGTAGCGCCAAACTCATTACCTTCTGCACGCAGTTTTTCACCGGTTGCATCATGCAGTTCTGTAGGGAATGGTCCACTACCTACACGGGTACAATAAGCTTTGGTTACACCGATCACTTCTTTTATCCATTTTGGTGCTACACCCAGACCGGAACATACGCCGGCGGAGATAGTACTGGAAGAAGTAACGAACGGATAAGTACCGAAATCCACATCCAGCATGCTACCCTGTGCTCCTTCAGCCAGGATTTTCTTGCCAGCCTGCAGTTTTTCGTTGATGAAGTATTCTCCATTCACGATGTTCATCTGCTTCAGGTAAGTTACCGCATCAAAGAACTCAGCTTCCCACTCAGCGATGTCTTTCGCAATTTCAGCTTTGATCTCTGCAGAGAAATCATAACCTGCCAGCAGGTGCTGATGTTTCTCTTTCAGTTTGGCATAACGCTCGTTAAAATCGCTACGCAGCACATCACCCACTCTCAGACCATTACGGCCTGTTTTATCCATATATGCAGGTCCGATACCTTTCAGGGTAGAACCGATCTTTTCGGCACCTTTAGACAATTCTGAAGCCTTGTCAAGGGCACGGTGAGAAGGAACGATAATATGTGTTCTTTCCGCAATAAAAAGGTTCTTTTTCAGATCTACGCCAAGGGCAGTGATCTTATCACATTCCTTTTTAAAAGTAACAGGGTCCAGTACCACGCCATTACCGATCAGGTTAATGGTATTTTTATGGAACACACCTGAAGGAATCGTATGTAATACTACCTTCTGGCCATCCACATATAAAGTATGCCCTGCGTTGGGTCCACCCTGAAAGCGGGCTATGACATCGTATTTACCTGCGAAATAATCCACAATCTTTCCTTTGCCTTCATCGCCCCACTGTAGGCCCAGCAAAACATCTACCATAAGAGTTGATATTGATTTTTGAAAACGAAGAGCAAAACTAAGAAAGAATTAGGAATTAGGAATTAGGAATTAAGAATTAGCTGGCTTAAAGGGACATTATTACTGAATTCCAGTCATGAATATACAAAAAAGAACTGCCGGCACAATAGTCCGGCAGTTAATTATATTGAAGTTCCTGAATATTAATTCCTGATCCTCAGTTCCTGATTCCTGACTGGCATCACTCGTCCTCCAGACGGCTTACCGACTGAATACCATCCAGTTTCTTCAGTCTTTCGAACAGTTCATCCAGTTCCTCCTTATCATGAACGAACACTTTAATAAGGCCTTCAAACAGCCCTTCGCGGGATTCGATGGTCAGACCGGCAATGTTTACCCGCAGTTCACCGGAAATAACGTTGGTGATCTTATGAATAACACCCACATCGTCCATTCCCACGATACGGAGCCCGGTCAGGAAGGAGATCTCCCTGTTCTTCACCCACTTGGTTTTTACGACCCTGTGACCATAGTTGGCCAGCAGCTGGGCGGCATTCGGACAGTTGGTACGGTGTATTTTAAGCCCTTCACTGGCAGTAATGAAACCAAAAACGTCGTCACCCGGGATAGGGCGGCAACAGTTTGCCAGCTTATAAGCGATCTTATCTGAGCTTTCCCCGAAAATGATCAGCTCCGCGTCTTTCTTGGCGGGGATCATATGTTTCAGGTGATCTTCAGAGATATGTTCCGGCTGTTTTAACGGTACCGGTTTAGGTGCTTCGAGTTTATCACCCAGTACATTGAACTGCTTCAGCTCCTTCAGATCGATGTTTTTGACAGCAATCTGATAATACAGGTCCAGCGGTGAAGGCTGCTTATAGTATTGCACCAGCTCATTGATATTGTGCTGGCTATTGGCAATCTTCATGTGGTCCAGCTTACGCTCCAGCACATCCTTACCATCCATGGCCACTTTACGCTTTTCTTCTTTCAGCGCATCCTTTATCTTGGATTTCGCCTTGGCGGTCAGTGCATAGTTCAGCCAATCCTCCGTAGGCTTCTGCTTGTTGGAAGTAATGATCTCCACCTGATCCCCGCTACGCAGCTTATGACTGATGGGGACCAGCTTGTAATTCACTTTGGCACCGATACACTTGTTACCCACCGCACTATGGATTGAATAAGCAAAATCCAGAGCGGTCGAATTAACCGGCAGTATCTTCAGGTCACCCTTAGGTGTATATACATAGATCTCTTCCGTAAAGAGGTTGCTCTTAAAGTCGGCCAGAAAGTCCAGTGTATTGGAATCCGGATTGTTCAGGATCTCCCTGATCTGGGTAAACCACTGATCAAATTTAGACTCTGTACTGGCACTCTGGGCACTGCCCTCCTTATAACGCCAGTGGGCAGCCAGACCTTTCTCCGCGTAATCGTTCATACGCTTGGTACGGATCTGTACTTCCACCCATTTACCCTGAGGTCCCATTACGGTCACGTGCAGGGCTTCATACCCGTTGGACTTGGGATTACTCAGCCAGTCGCGTGTACGCTCAGGACTCGGGTGATAAAAGTCTGTAATGATGGAATAAACCTTCCAGCAGTCTGACTTTTCCTTTTCCAGAGGAGAGTCCATGATAATACGGATCGCAAAGAGGTCATACACTTCTTCAAAGGTGACGCCCTTCTTTTTGATCTTATTCCAGATGGAGTGTATAGATTTCGGACGACCGAAGATTTCGAAGTTCAGTCCTTCTTCCTGCAATACCTCCTTGATAGGTTTGATAAACTCGTTGATATAACGGGTACGCTCACGCTTGGTTTCCTTCAGCTTTTTAGCAATTTCCCGGTAGGTCTGCTGCTCAGTGTACTTCATGGAGAGGTCTTCCATCTCCGATTTGATGTTGTACAGACCCAGACGGTGTGCCAGGGGAGCATAGATAAATACGGTCTCCGAAGCTATTTTGAGCTGCTTTTCACGGCTCATGCTATCCAGAGTACGCATATTATGCATCCTGTCCGCCAGTTTTATCAGTATCACTCTGGGGTCATCCGCCAGTGTGAGCAGTATTTTCTTGAAGTTTTCCGCCTGTGCGGTGCTTGTGTTAGAGTCGATAACGGTCGATATTTTAGTCAGACCGTCTACGATATGGGCTATTTCAGCTCCGAACGCTCTTTCTACGTCCTCCAGAGTGACTTCAGTGTCTTCCACGGTATCGTGCAACAAGGCACAAATCGCGGAACGTACACCCAAACCAATCTCTTCAACGCAGATCTGCGCTACAGCGAGGGGATGTAAGATGTATGGCTCACCGGATTTCCGGCGCATTTCCTTGTGTGCGTCAGCCGCCATTTCAAAGGCAGTACGCACCAGTTCGCGGTCTCCTTTCTTTAAACGGGGTTTGAGCGACTTCAGTAAAGCGCGGTAATGACGAACGATCTCTTTCTTTTCCTGTTCCTCGTCCAGATTATATTGTTTTACTACCACTGTTTCCATCAGCTATAAAGTTACAATTTTATTGCATAGGATAACATGGCAGGAATGTGCTAATCATTCGCCTCCCAGCTTGCATTTCTGCAACACTTCCCAGGAGGTGCCGGTATGCCGGAGCAGATAGAGATTACGCACCAGAAAAGCCGCGTCAAATGGACGAAGCCGGTATTCCTCCATGGCCTGTTCCAGTTCTGCATCAGAAAGATCACGGAATGCCAGGGATACATGTGGATTAAAGCCATAACGGGCCAGCATATGACTGAAACCGAACTCTTTACGCAGAAATCCGACCATCTGCTGGTGCAGATGCACAATCCCTTCATTCTTTTCCACATTGATATATAACACTTTCCGCTTATTAAAGGAGCAACCGCCAAAGCCATTCAGTCTGATCTCAAAAGGTTGGATAGAAGCCGCAAATGTGCTCAGAGCGGGACACAATGTCTTTTCCAGCTCGGGATCGGCGGTGAAAGGTATCTGCAAGGTAATATGGGGTAATACCCGTAAAGCCCTCCTCGCATCATATTTTTCTGCGAATTCCTGCTTCAGGCGGATGATCTCCCTTCCGACTTCAGCATTGGGCAGCAGGGCAATAAAGTAGATTTTACTTTCTGCTCTGGGTGGTCTGGGCTTTGGAGGAAAGCGGGGTCCATTATCCGGACGTGGCCTGCGAAATTGGTTGCCGTTGTGTCTTTGTGTACGGTGAGTACGGTCTTCACTCTCCGGGCGACCACCATTGCCCTGGCGCTGCTGGCGTGGCTGGTCATGTCTGCCGTAAGTCATTGTCTTGGTGCTTGTGGGGTTTGATGAAGTCAGTATCAGCCAGCGTTATCCGTAGACGTGGATTCGCTGTCCTGATCTGTACATTCGGGAATATTCAGCCGGACACCCACATTATGCAAAGTCTCCAGCGCAATACCCGGTTCTTCTTTAAAATGTTTTCGCAAACGTGTCAGGAATACGTCCATACTTCTGCTGGAAAAGAAACTACTGTTCCCCCATACTTTCAGCAGGATCTCGTCCCTTTTTACTAATTTATTGCTGTTTTCCACCAGATAGCGCAATACCTTCGCCTCTTTTTTTGTAAGCGTGGCAAAAGGTTCGCCCCCGGCACGTGTAAGCTCTTTTTCTTCGTAATTGAACCGGACGTCATCTCCCAGTTTGTAAATACCATCTCCCGGTACATCCTTAGGCAGCGTCCTTCTCAGAAATACCCTGATACGCATGATCAGCTCCCGCATGCTGAACGGTTTTACCAGAAAATCATCCCCTCCTATCCTGAAACCATGCAGCCTGTCCTCATCAGTTGCCTTTGAGGAAATAAACAGAATCGGTATCATACCGTTTTTCTTCCGGATATCCTGCGCCAGCGTAAAGCCGTCTTTCTTTGGCATCAGTACGTCCAGTATGCAAAGATCAAAATCGTCCCTTTGAAACTTTTTCAGGGCTACCTCGCCGTCAAAACAATGCACGACCGCGTACCCCGCTGCTTCCAGCTGCTTTTTAATGATGCTACCATACTGATAGTCATCTTCGGCTAGGAGAATTTGTACATTACTAACCATGCGTTTAGTTTTATATCCGGTTCAATAGTTGTTAACACACAATGTCATTCCCATGACTCTGCTACAATATTGCTGAATAAACTGCTCATTTTAGTTAATGATTAGTTATCGTGTCAAATTTTTCTTATTTCGATATAATCAGGATCAACATGAAATTGAACGGATCGGGTTATCATAGATTACATTCTTTCATAAGACAACAAAAAAATGGCTGCCTGTTCAAAGGCAGCCATCTTTTTTGTTCACAGCTTTTCCAGCTGTTTGTTCACATGCATTCAGCACCGTTCTTTACTCTACAGCAGAGATCTGTATTGCTACAGCATGTTTCCATGCTTTCTGCTGCACAGCCGCAGGGATTGTCAGCTGAGTACCGGTAGCCGTAGCTTTCCATGAGATCTTCTCCTTCGCACCCAGTACAGTCACTTTAGCTCCTTTCGCTGGTTTCAGTCCGTTAAAAGCCACCTGCGCAGGCAGCTTTTCACCTTCTTCCAGCATATAGATCGCATAGATATTACCATTTTTCTTACGGGTAAAACATACCTTGCCATCTTTGTAAGGCGCCACAGAACGTGTGCCGTAAATAGCATCGCCATTCACCTTCATCCACTCACCAATAGCAGTCATTGTAGTATAAGCCTCCTCGTGCAACTGACCATCAGGACCGGGACCTACATTCAGCAGATAGTTACCGCCTTTAGCTACGATATCAACCAGATTGTGAATGAGCTTGTTTACAGACTTGTATTTATCATCCGGAACATATGACCATGAATTAGCCATCGTCATACATGTTTCCCATGGATAAGACAATGGTTTGTCAGGGATCTGCTGTTCTGGTGTACGGTAGTTTTCAAATGGTCCATGTACCGCACGGTCCACTACAATCAGACCCGGCTGATGACTACGCGCCATTTTAGTAATGCCGGCCATGTCAATATCTTCATTCTGCTTACTCGGTCTGGTATCGATTTCAGCAGCTGTAATGTCGTTTTCTTTTTTGGTATCCTGTTTACGTGCACGTACCCAGCCGCCATCCAGCCAGAGGATTTCGATCTTACCCATAGTGGTCATCAGCTCCTCAATCTGTTTGTAAGTAAACTCCCTGAAATTATTCCAACGATCTTTATACTTGTTCACATCATAGTTCACGTGTCTGTCTTTCGGCGGGAAATAAGACCACCAGTAATATTCACTGTGCCAGTCAGGTTTGGAGAAATAAGCACCGGTGTGGATACCTTCTTTCTGGAAAGCACTGAACACTTCCTTTGCAACGTTCTTTCTCGGATCATTGCGGAAAGCACTGTTCGGACCAGCAATACTGTAATCAGTCTGCTTAGTGTCCCACATACAGAAACCATCGTGATGCTTGGTGGTGAACACTACATATTCCATACCTGCACCCTTTGCCGCTTTAGCCCATTTAGACGGGTCAAATTTGGTCGGATTGAAAGTAGTGGACAAAGCTTCGTACTTCTTTACATAATCATAGTAAGGAATACCATAAGGATTGCGCTGTGTCCATCCTTCGTCTTCCGGACAAATACTCCAGGACTCCACCACACCCCACTGAGAATAAGCACCCCAGTGAATGATCATACCAAATTTCCAGTCCTGCCATTCGTCCAGTTTCTGCAATACGGCTTTATCCGTTTCAGGGATATAGGGCTGTCCGAGGCCATGGTCCTGCGCATTGGCCGTGGAAAACGCCAGTAATGCACTGCTAAATAATACAAAAAGTTTTCGCATGATTAATTTTTAAATGTATCTCTGAGACTTATAACTTTCAGCTGTTCTTTTACCTGCTGTAATGTCAATTCACTGTTTATGCGCACGGTAGCCGTTTCTCCCGGCAGCAGGTCAAAATAGTTATCACTGAACTGTGACTTCGGATCGTTCTCTAATAACAGGTAAACATTTCTTGCCAGCCGGCCGGCAGTGATCTTCACAACGATAGTTCCATCAGCACCTGCCATAACGCTTGTCTGCATACCGGGATCCGGTAATTCCATGGTGCTGGCTTTGGCAAAGTAATATACATTCCGGGTTAATAGCTCATCTTTCTTTACCACTTTCGTATAGAATATTACCTTTTGCGCATCAAAGCCCTTCAGTAATTCACTCACAGGCGCCTCATACTGTAATTGACTCTGCGCTGCTTTCGGTTGAATACCCGTCACCGATTTCTCCCATAACACTTTCCCCTCCAGATCCATCAACTGCATCTGCAATGTTAACGGCTGTTCCTGCGGCACATCTGAAACCACCCAGGTCTGGAGTTTTCCATTCACTTCGACATTAGAAACAATGACTGGTGCAAATGCTTTCTTTACAAAATATTGCAGGGCCTTCCATCTGCCATAATAATCGATTCCCGACCAGGAAGGACCCGGCCAGCAGTCATTCAGCTGCCAATATAATGTCCCCATACAGTATGGCATAGAACGGCGATGTGCTTCGATCGCGATCCGCATCCCTTCTGCCTGTAACACATGATTCACATATAACAGGGACTCAAAATCCTTTGGCGTTTTATAGTAATGTTGCAGGTAAGTGTTAATTGCCATATTCCCTCTGTTGGTACTTTTCTGGTGAGACAACATCACAGGAGAATAAATATCCAGATCATTTTTACCAGCAAAACGACGTACTGTGTGAATATCAGGGAATGACTGGAAACCATATTCACTCATAAAACGGGGCACATGCGTATTGAACGCTTCAAACCATTCCATACCATGCCATACACCCCAATAGTGATTATCTCCTTTCGTAAAATCCTCCTTGCTGCCCCAGTTGCTGATCGGAGACGAATGAAAATAAAATCTTCCCGGATCCAATGCAGCTACCTGTTCGGGCAACAGTGATTTAAACAATACATTATACCCCTGCTGCAAGGTCTTCCACTGTGCTTCAGTATAACCATATCCATTTTGCCATCCCCAGTTTTTAATGGCGACCGCTACCTCGTTATTGCCACACCATAAAGCCAGAGAGGGATGATTACGCAAACGGGTGATATTATAACGTAGCTCTTCTTTTACACTCGCCAGAAAAGCAGTATCCGAAGGATATACTGTACAGGCAAACATGAAGTCCTGCCATACCAGTATACCCTGCTGATCTGCCAGATCATAAAACAGTTCCTTCTCATAGGCACCGCCTCCCCATACGCGTACCATATTGAAATGCGATGTCTTCATGTCTTTAAACAGCTGTTGGTAGCGCTCGTCTGTTACTCTCGGACGGAAGTTATCCTGTGGAATATAATTGGCGCCTTTCATGAATACCGGCTGTCCGTTCACCTTCACATAAAAGCTCTCCCCCAGACTATCCGGAGCGTTGATCACTTCGACCGTCCGCAGACCGATGTTTACTACACGCGAACTGATCAACTGTTTGCCTTCCAATATGCTTACTTTCACTTTATACAGGAACGCGTCACCCAATCCATTAGGCCACCAGCGCTTAGGTTGTTGAATACTAACTGGCAATTCCAATACCTGTTGACCTGTATTGACATCCTTTTCAACAATCACAGTGGCAAACAATTTATCCGGACTCTCTACCTGTATTTTATACTTTCCCGCCCTTACCGTTTCCAGCGTCAGGGCAGCCCGTACTTTAGCTATTTTATCCGTCAGACTTTGCTGTTGCAGCCATACATCACTGATGCTTGTTTTATTCCATGCAGTCAGCGAAGCGCCGCCGCTGATGCCAGATGTTACCAGTCTTGGTCCCCAATCCCATCCATAGTGATAAGGTGCCTTACGTGCATAGATACTTAAGGGAATATCACTTGCATCATTTCCTGCCGGATATACCAGTCTGTCTTTCAGAAAACGCTCCATATCATAACGAACGGGACTATGAAAGAATATCCGCAACTGATTCTGTCCGCTATGCAGCCATTGTCTGATATTCACACTATGGCCAACAAACATATTATGACTCTGCAATACAAGGTGATCATTGATATAAACATCTGCATAGGTATCGAGTTCCGGTAGCTGCAGATCGATCACATCATGTGCAAGCAGCGCTGCAGATGCTTCAAAACTTCTGCGGTAGATCCAATCCTTTTTGTCTACCCACTGTACTGCTTTTTCATTCATTCCAGCAAATGGATCTGGTATCAGGTGATGGGCGAGTAAGTCGGTATGTACGGTACCCGGCACAGTTGCTTTCCGCCAGATGCTGTCGTCTGCATCTGCGAATTCCCATTCTCCGTTTAGTGAGAGCGTTGTTGTTGTCTGTGCATGCGCTATTCGCGCCAGCATACACAGGCATAAGAGTAGTGTGTAATGTAACTTATTCTTCATAGTCCACGCTGTTGGTTATTGTAGGTGTATATAAACTATCTTTGTATAATGAAAAGCATCTGGCAACAAATACTGCGTTACCTGTACATAGGCAAAAAAGATCCTTCAGCGCCTCAGGGCCGCTATGTGTCTATGATGCACGGCATGAACCGTATCTCCATCATTGTATTTCTGATCGCACTGATAATAATGCTGGTAAAGCTGTTTACCCGTCACCACTGACCGGGTCTGGTATAGCCTGTTTTGTGCTGTTTACGACTTATTTCTTCGCCTCGGCATAACTTACTTCTGCGGCCCGGTGGCTCGCATCTTTTTCCCCCAGTTTTGTCCACAATGCCGCATAATCCGCTTTAATACGATCGCGCACCGTCTTGTCTTTTAGCAACAAGGTCAGCTCTGTCAACAGATTTTCTTCCGTCAGGTCGTGCTGAATCAATTCCTTTACAACAGGTTTGTCCATCACGAGGTTCACCAGCGCAATATATTTTACCTTGATCAGTCGTTTCGCAAAGAAATAGGAAATAGCACTGCCTTTATAGCAAACTACCTCAGGTACACCAAACAAGGCAGTTTCCAATGTAGCGGTACCGGAGGTCACCAGCGCTGCTTCCGCCTGACGGAGTAAGGTATAGGTTTGTCCTTTTACTGTAGAGACATTCGGATGTGCACCGATCAGTCCCTGTATAAACGCATCATCCAGACTGGGCGCCTGTGCTACAATAAACTGATGGTCAGGGAAATGTTTAGCCATGGTCAACATGATGGGTAGCTTGACGCTCACTTCCTGCTTACGGCTGCCGGGCAGAATGGCAATAACAGGTTTGTCTGCCAATGGGGCATCAGCCGGTTTTTCCTTTGCCTCCCGGATCACCTGTATCAAGGGGTGACCTACATACTCCACCTCGTAATCCCATTTTTTATAAAAATCCTGTTCAAATGGCAGGATGCAGAGCATTTTATCCACACTCCGTCTGATCTTTTTAACGCGATTCTCCTTCCAGGCCCATACCTGCGGAGAAATATAAAACACGATCTTATATCCCAATGGTTTCGCCCACTCCGCAATACGCAGGTTGAAACCTGCATAGTCGATCAGCACCAGTACATCCGGCTGATATTGCTGAATATCCTTTTTACAGAACTCCATATTGCGCAATACGGTACGGATGTTCATCACCACTTCGATGAACCCCATAAAAGCCAGGTCTTTATAATGCTTCACCAGCGTTCCTCCCGCTTGTTGCATCATATCGCCTCCCCAGCAACGGATATCCGCTGCAGTGTCTTGTTGTTTCAATTCTTTGATCAGATTGCTTCCATGGAGATCACCGGATGCTTCTCCGGCGATGATGTAGTACTTCATAGGACAAATATAAATTACGAATCAGGAATTACGAATCAAGAATTGGATTGTAGTAGAGATTCATGAGGAAATGCGATATGACAGGGAGAAGGTTCGATGGAAGTAAGATAGTGACGAGGCGAGCCTGAAGAGAAGGTGAGATAGACTTGACACGAATAAGACGTGGACTTGATGTGGAGATGAGCCGGACTTAAGACGAATAAGAAATGGACTTAGTGCGGAAATGAGCCGGACTTGAGGCGAATAAGACGTGGACTTAATCCGCAGATGAGTCAGACTTGAGACGAATAAGACGTGGACTTAATGCGGAGATGAGCCAGATTTGAGGCGAATAAGACGTGGACTTAATGCGGAGATGAGCCGGACTTGAGGCGAATAAGACGTGAACTTAATCCGGAGATGAAGGAAACCTCATACAAACGGCAATCAACCCTGATACGATATAACAACACATAAAAAGCCCGGCAATGCCGGGCTTTCTCTATAAGTTCATACCTATACAATCCCTCAACCGATCAGTTCATGCAGAATATCCAATAAGTACCACGCCGGAAATCCCAACATCCATTACACTCATTCAGCCTGTTCAGTTATTATACAGTAATAATATTCTTCAATAAAAGCACGGAATAAAGCCTTCTCAAAAAGATCCTGCAACGCAATGAGCCATTGCAATGATCAATTGACGTTCGCCGGCCAGACAGCATCTGCGGACGGCGGCGATAGTACCAGCTACAATATCAGCAATCTGGTTACCCTATGATAACCAATATCTTGAAGTATAGCTTACACCTCCTGCGTTTACCCGTGTAATATTTTCAGGAAAAGGATCGTAATAGCATACAGCATCGTCACCAGAAAGATACCTTTTGCTGTAATGTCTTTTCTGGATCTGGTATAGAAGTAAAATATCACTCCATTCAGCAACAGACAAACACTAATCAATTTTGGTAAGGTCTGACGGTTTTCAAGGACAAGTTTCATAAATTCAGACAGGGATACATCATGCTTCGGCATGAATACCAACAGGTAGTACAGGAAGAAGGCCAGCACCGGTGTAAATATACCCAGTACAATGCCTAATGGGAGATTATCTCGTTTTAACATAGTAGGTTTTGATCATGTGCACTTATACACATCAGAGTTTCCAGTCGTTTTCCAGCTTCTTCTTCATCTTATAGTCAGTCAGATCAAACTGCACTGGTACGAGCGAAGCGTAATTATTTGCGAGGGCATATACGTCAGTATCTTCTCCATTATCGCGGTTAGTGAATTCACCTGTGAGCCAGTAGTATTTTTTACCACGTGGATCACGGCGCTCATCAAATGCTTCTACCCATTTCGCATCTGCCTGACGGCATATCTTTAATCCTTTATAATCTTCTTTTTAACAACAGGAATATTTACATTAAACAGCGTTCCCTCCGGTAGTTCTGTTTCCAGCATTTGTTTAGCCACTGAATGAGCCACTTCCTTACATAAAGAGAAGTCTGCGTCAAAACTGTAATCCAGATAAGAGAAACCCACAGAAGGCACGCCTTCTATCGCTGCTTCCATTGCCGCCGACATGGTGCCGGAATAGATCACGTTAATGGAATGATTCGCGCCATGATTGATACCACTTACACAGATATCCGGCAAACGGTGCAGGATCTTATCGCGGGCCAGCTTCACACAATCCACCGGTGTACCGGAACATTGCCACGCTTCTATGCCGTCGAAAATATCCACCTGATCCAGACGGAGCGGAACGCCGATCGTAATAGCGTGTCCTTTTCCTGACTGCGGACTGTCTGGTGCTACCACCACTACTCTTCCCAGCGGACTTACCGCCTCAATCAGTGCCCGGATACCCGGAGCGGTTACACCATCGTCGTTTGTTACCAGAATGATCTTTTCCTGCGCTTTACCCTTCACGTGCTTTTGAGTTTTCTTTTCAGAACAAATTTAATACACTTACCTGATAGTCCATAGCGCACAATCATGTAATAATGTGCATAACAGCTTATCAACGTAAAAGATAGCGGAAAGATTACGCCTCCCGCCAATATACTTTTACAAATAACATATAATTAACATGCTATATTAAAGATCAGTACGCAGCATCCTCTGGAATACCAGCCAGATGAAAAGTGCTATATATACGATCAGCGCCGTCAGGTATACTACGCTGTCATAAGGACCGGAGAATTTCACCAGTTTTTCGACAATAGGGAACGGAAGCAATTCATCTCCGGCCTGCAAAGGGAATAATCCGCCGACATTGCCGAAAAAGCGCTTTACGATAGAAACAAGTATCTGTTCTATAAACATGATATATCCCAGAAAGAGAATGATAGCCAGTCCGGTACGTTTAACCAGCATACCTGTCAGCAACGCCATACTCAGCGACACCAGTACCTGCAACAGGTAATAGAACAGAAAACGGGAGCCTTCCATGCTAAAAGGTGCTTTACCATAAACACCACCGAAAATAAATACAGCGATCAGGGATGTCAGGAATGCCAATAATGCCAGTGCAACTACCCAAAACAATTTAGAAAGTACAAAGTCCCTCCTTTCCCAACCGTCAATAACATTCTGCCGGTGGGTTTTGTAATTGAACTCATTGCAGACCAGCGTAATGACCAGCAGACTAAAAATGCCGGAAGTATAAGAGTTTACACTGGCAATAGTCTGCCATACCAGCGGAAAGTCATACATCGACTGTCCAAGCAGCTGCTGCGCTTCTTTAGGTATATTTTTGACAAAGATGTCGTGGATAACAAAATTCGGGGCCAGCATTGCCAGCAGTCCCAGGCCTATAAACACCCAGAAAGAGCGGTAATTCTTTACCTTAAGCCATTCTATTTTAATGATTTGCATCATAAGCTTCAGTACAAATAGGATTAGTTGTTGGTTAATTCCAGGAATGCCGTTTCAAGGCTCTTTCTGCTCATCTGGAGATGATTCAGCCAGACGCCCTGCTGAGCGCACCAGCTGTTCAGACTTGCAGGATCAATCGTTTCCCGGAAAGTGACCTGCAAAATACCGTCCTGCGCAGGCAATACCTGTACAAAGGCCGGGTGTTGTTTTATCAGCTGTGACAATGCCTGATTATCAGGACCACCGATCTCGATAAAGTTATCCCTTGACAGCACCGCATTTACCGGACCGGAACCCAGTAATTTTCCTTTCCGCAGGATCGCCACATGTGTACAGACTTTTTCCACTTCATCCAGCAGATGGCTGGCCATAATAATCGTCTTCCCCGACTGCGCCAGCTGACGGATCAGGTTTCTGACTTCGGCAATACCCACGGGGTCCAGCCCATTGGCTGGTTCATCCAGTATCAGTACTTCCGGATCGCCCAGCATAGCTGCCGCTATAGCCAGACGCTGTTTCATCCCGAGAGAATAGGTCTTAAAAGCCGAATGCTGTCTGGCCGTTAATCCGGCCAGCTCCAGCACCCGCGGAATATCCTGCTCGCTTGTCTGTTTGATATTAGCGACTATCTGCAAATTCTTGTAGGCTGACAGATAGTGATAGAAGTTAGGTGTTTCCAACAGCGTACCGATCTTTCTGCGCTGGGCGGCAGAAGGTGTCTGCCCCATCAGGGTGAAAGAACCGGCATCCGCTTTCAGTACATCAGTCACAATACCCAGCATCGTGGTTTTACCACTGCCATTGGGACCGAGTATGCCGTACACACTGCCTGACGGGATATCAAATGATACCCCATCCAGCGCCTGTACGATTCCGTACCGCTTTGAAATGTTGTTAAGGGATAGAATAGTTGACATCAGGTGGATTAATTTCTGATTGGTTTTCCTGTTTTGATCACGCTTTGTAATCTTTCCAGGGTTTTACGCTCGCCGGCCAGACTCAGGAATGCTTCCCGCTCCAGATCCAGCAGATATTGCTCGCTCACCAGTGAGGCCTCTGAGAGATCGCCGCCACTCATCACGTATGCCAGTTTACTGGCTATTTTCGCATCATGTTCTGATATATAATTAGCAAAGCGCATACTGTGAATACCAGTCAGCAGCATACCCAGTGCGGCACGACCCAGCACTTTTACATCCTTTCTTTCCACCGGACGGGTATAGCCCTCATCTGCGAGCTGTAATACGCTGCGTTTTGCATCAGCGATCAGACGGCTCTGATTCAGGGTGATCTCGTCATGTCCTTTACGCAGGATGCCCAGATCAAACGCCTCATGAGCGGAGGTGCTCACCTTCGCCATGGCAATTGCCATAAAACGATCTTTCAGCGGCTCCTCTTCAATACGACCTTCCTTGAATTCATCGCTGGCGCGCAGTGCCATTTCTTTGGTACCGCCACCACCGGGGATCAGGCCTACGCCCAGTTCCACTAATCCGATATAAGACTCAGCCGCAGCCTGAACTTTGTCAGCATGCAGACACATTTCACAACCTCCTCCCAAAGTGAGCGCATGTGGTGCGACAATCACCGGAATGGAAGAATAACGCAGACGCATGGTCGTTTTCTGGAACATACGTACGGCCATATCCAGTTCATCATATTCCTGCTCAGCCGCAAACATGAAGATCATACCCACATTTGCACCGGCAGAAAAGTTAGCTCCTTCATTGCCAATGATCAATCCGCGGAAATCTTTTTCTGCCCGGTCAATCGCTTTATTCACACCTTCCAGCACTTCCCCGCCGATCGTGTTCATTTTAGTTTTCCAGTCTATCGTCACCACACCATCTCCGATATCATACAAGGTGCATGCACTGTTTTTCCACACGACATTTCCTGACAGGTTTTCCAGAATAACAAACGTGTCGGCACCCGGCAGCAGTTTATAGACATGTGATTTTACATCGTAATAATATTTCTTACCGCCTTCTATTTTGTAGAAGCTTTTTACACCTTTCTCCAGCATTTCCTTTACCCATGGCGCCACGCTCAGGCCTTTCGCTTCAATGGCTTTGATACCATTTTCCACACCCAGCACATCCCATGATTCAAAAGCACCGATCTCCCATCCGAAACCAGCTTTCATGGCATCGTCCACTTTATAAAGATCATCCGCTATTTCCGGAATGCGGTGAGAAATGTAAGAGAAAAGGTAGGCATGGAACTGCTGATAGAACTGACCCGCTTTATCGCCTGCAGCAAATAATCCGCGCAGTCGCTGCTTCAGGTCTTCCACCTGTTTCGCTGCTTCAATGCTGGCGAATTTAGATTTCTGACGGGGACCATATTCCATCGTTTCCAGGTTGAGCGTCAGTATTTCCTTACCGCCTTCACCTTTGGTCTTTTTATAGAAACCCTGCCCGGTTTTGTCGCCGAGCCATTTATTTTCAACTACTTTTTGCAGGAAAGGAGGTATCACGAAGATATCCTTTGCTTCATCCTGCGGACAATTCTCCGCCACTCCTTTGGCCACCCTCACCAATGTATCAATACCCACGACATCGGCCGTACGGAAGGTAGCAGATTTTGGTCTGCCGATCACCGGACCTGTCA
The DNA here is from genome assembly GCF_007896845.1 of Chitinophaga pinensis. Lineage (GTDB taxonomy): Bacteria > Bacteroidota > Bacteroidia > Chitinophagales > Chitinophagaceae > Chitinophaga > Chitinophaga pinensis_C. The sequence goes on from NZ_VOHS01000002.1 coordinate 317,711, forward strand.
GTGCATCAATATCATCTATATTCAGCTGCATTTCCTGCATAATGTGGAAAATAGCCATGATAGAATACACCCCTACCCTGTTGGCAATGAATGCAGGTGTATCCTTACAGAGAACCGTTGTTTTACCCAGATAGAGATCTCCGTAATTCATCAGGAAATCAACAATTTCCGGGTCAGTATGCGGGGTAGGAATAATTTCCAGTAAGCGCAGATAACGCGGAGGATTGAAGAAGTGGGTACCACAGAAATGTTTCTTAAAATCATCGCTGCGGCCTTCCGCCATCAGGTGAATAGGTATACCTGAAGTATTGGAAGTAATGAGTGTACCCGGTTTACGGTACTTTTCCACTTCAGTGAAAACGGACTTTTTGACGTCAAGGTTTTCTACGACTACCTCAATAATCCAGTCATAGTTGGCAATCTCCTTCATATCGTCTGTAAAGTTGCCCGTACGGATCAGCTTTACCACGTCCTTATTGTACACCGGGGATGGGTTTGCCTTCAGGGCAGACTGCAATGCTTCGTTTACGATGCGGTTCTTAACCGCTTTGCTGTCAGGTGACAGACCTTTAGCTTTTTCTGCATCAGTTAACTCTTTGGGGGCAATATCCAGTAACAAAACCTGTACTCCGACGCCTGCGAAATGGGCTGCTATTCTTGAACCCATTACTCCTGAACCTAAAACAGCCACCTTGTTAATGTGTCTTTTCATAGAACGCGTTTTATATGCTACAAGCGCTGAGGCATTGTAGTGAGTCTTGATTGTTAATATCGATAAATGAATATATGATTTTTTGGGAGACTTGCCACAAAAGCTATAAAAAAACGAAGGACCGTCTGCCATACGGCGGACGGTCCTTTTCTTATGACAAGGTATTTATTTAAACTGCCTGAGGTGCGCTTGCTGCCGGCGCTTTTTTGTAGCCACGCTTTTCTTTGTTTTCTTCTTTTACCCCACCATACAAGGAAACCTGTTACCGGCAGACTGGCGCCTATCAATGCACCAAAGAAGGCCAGTATCTTTCCGGGTAATCCGAGTATGGAACCCACGTGAATATCGTAATTCGCTTTACGCAGTTTTGCCCCGAAACCAGCTTCTGCAAAACTGATATCGTATACTTTATTACCGGCCAGTTCTTTTAATGTATGCTGATCGAATGAATAACTTCTGTTGTTATAGAACTTACCTGCTGTAGGATAGATCGTAATACCGATAGCAGCCTTTGGTTTGGATGTATCTGCAAAGGAATAATAGAAACCTTCTGCTTCCGGGTGTCTGGCAAGTACTTTCCCCCACGCGAGGTCCATTGCCTGCTCAGGGGTATATAATTTACCCAGCTGTGTTGAATCAGACTGTGGTCTTTTAAATTCTTCGATTGTTTGTCCGCCGGAAGTAACCCAGTATAATCCGTTGCTGTACCATTTGATACCATACACCATACCGGTCAGCGCTATGGCCAGCAATACTATCAGGGAATAGAAACCCAGTACATTATGCAGATCATAGTTCACCCTTTTGAAGGACGCGTCCCATTTTATTTTAAAGCTTTGCTCACGTGCTTTCTTTGTCCATTTCTGCGGCCACCACAGTACCATACCACTGATCAGGATAATAACGAATATCAGGGTGCTGTAATTGACGATCGGTCTGCCTATTTCATAAGGCATCCACAGGAAGCGATGACCATTCAGGATAAACCGGAAGAAATCTGTTTCTCCTGCTTTGTGTTCTTTTACGCTGATCACTTCCCCACTATAAGGATTCAGTCGTAATACAGTATTTCCTTTTCTACCTTCTCCAAGACTCAGGTAAATGGCATTTCCCTGTTGATAGGTAACGTAGCCAGGTTTTAGTTTGGGATACTTTTGTGCGGCAATCTCTCTTACCTGTGAAGGAGTGATGACAGGTTTGTCCTGACGGGCGATTACAGTTTCAGGTTCCAGCAGACGGGTGATTTCGTCATGAAATACCCAGATACAGGCTGTCACGCATACAATGATCATCACAATACCTGTAATCAGCCCCAGCCATAGGTGTAACCAGGCTGAAATGCGATAAAACAGACTGCGGGATTGTTTTTTCTTGACGGTTGGCTTCCTGGAAAAATTCATGTTAACTGTAATTGATGGCCCTTTTATCCGGACCTGCGCGCTAAAAGGTGATAGAATCTGCCAAAAATACCGTGTTATAACACAAATCGTTTACGCAATCGGGAATAATAATCGCCCTATTAAAGATCGGATTTGAGTTGTCAGAATGAGGATTTGTCCCATTTCCTCTTAATTTAGCGCCTTTCGGCCCCGGAATGCCATCATGTACCAAAAGAAGGTACACATCAGAATCAAATACCATGAATCAGTTTAATCAGCGTAATGCTTTGGATGCCAACGAGTCTGCACACTTGCAGCGTGTGCTTAGTGACTATACCTATGCACTGGATGTACTGGACAAGTACGATCATCAGTTATTAGAAATTGAAAACACGACGGAAGAAAACCTGTTTGTGATTACCTATGAAACGGCCATGTTCGCCATTAACGGACTAAGAGACCGTTTTGGAGGAAGTGCCCTGTTTGGCAATGAGAAAGATGACTCCTTTCAGGGTTCATTGGCTGCGATCTGCCAGACCTTTGGTGGTCGTGATCTTTATCCCGGTGTGGAGGAAAAGGCGGCTCATCTGCTATATTTTGTTATCAAGAACCATTCTTTTTCTGATGGCAATAAACGTATTGCCGCATTTCTGTTTGTATGGTTTCTTGATAAGAATAATATCCTTTACAGGCAGGATGGCAGTAAAAGGATTGCTGACAATGCGCTGGTTGCATTCACATTGATGATTGCGGAATCAAAACCGGAAGAGAAGGAGATGATGGTAAAAGTGATCGTCCATCTTATTAACAGTAATAATTAAAATAAAAAAGAGTCCGTCAATAGCGGACTCTCCATTTTTTATGCCTGTACATTCAGTACAGTAAAGCGCTTTACGCCGGCCGGCATTTTCCACTCAACTTCGTCTCCTTTACGGAAACCTATCAGTGCTGCACCCAGCGGCGCCAGTATAGAAATTTTCTTCTGCTTGATATCTGCATCGATCGGCATTACAATACGGAAGTCGGTCACTTTTCCTGAATTAACTTCCTTCACACTTACCAGTGAGTTCAGACGAATGGTCCCTACCGGCAGGGCTTCATTATCCACAACAACGGCGCGATTCAGTTCATATGCCAATGACATCTCGCTGATATCATCTGTTTTGGTGCCTGCAAATTGTTTCAGGAGATTATAATCTTCTTCACAAAGAATTACGGGGGTCTTTTCTTTGCTCTTTGCTTTTCCTGATTTCATACACTACTAATTTTAAATTAAAAAAAATTCCTGCCGACGTGGTATATCGCGCAGTGGAACAAACTATACAATAGGAAAACTGAGGGATCCCCGAACAATAAAAGAATTAATAATAGTCCGGGGAAAAAGTATCGAAGTCCTTAAAGGTTGTGTAATAGTAAGACTTGCTTGCTATTGGGGTATTGGTGTGCACAACAACAGTCATACGCAGTATTGGCGCATGCTGGACGGATGAATGCTGATATGTTGTGTGCAATGACATCAATACGAATATAAGGAAAAAATCAGGAATTAAACATGAGACAGGAAGAATTGTGACAGGGTTAACGGGTGAGCAATATAATATACCGGTTATACTCTATACATGCTCTATACATGCTTTATACATGCTTTATATACGACGCATACGTGGACTTGATCGTTTAAAAAAGGGGATATTCCCTGCGGAACATCCCCTTTTGGGTATAATTTGTGAAAAGTACTATTTCACTTCGCTACCTGCATCTACTGCTGCATCCGGGTTTACGAATACCAGCTTGCCCGCAGCATTTTCGGCCATCAGGATCATCCCCTGACTTTCGATACCGCGCATTTTTCTCGGAGCGAGGTTAGCCACGAGTGTTACCTGTTTGCCTACCACTTCTTCCGGTGCAAAATGCTCTGCGATACCAGATACCACGGTACGTTTTTCAGTACCGATATCCACCAGTAATTTCAGCAGTTTGTCCGCCTTTGGTACTTTCTCTGCTTCAAGGATGGTACCTACGCGCAGGTCGATTTTTGCGAAATCGTCGAATTGTATTTCGGGTTTCATTTCTTTTACTTTCGTTTCAACAGGAGCCACTACAGGTTTAACCAGACCTGCTTTCAATTTTTCAATCTGCTCCTCGATCTTTGCGTCCTCAATTTTGCCGAACAGATACTCCGGTTCGCGCAGCGGATATCCTACATTTACCAGTTTCAGACTACCTGCATTTTCCCATTCCAGCATACGATCTACTACTTTCAGCATGTGGCAGATCTTCTTCGCTGTAAATGGAAGGAACGGATTAGCGAGAATGGCCAGGTTGGCAGTCAGTTGCAGACACATATGCAGACAGTTGTCAATACGTTTCTGATAGCCTGCTGCCAATGATGGATCTTTTGCCATCTCTTTCACCAGATTCCATGGTTCTCTATCCTGCAGATACTTGTTACCGGAACGTGAGATATTAATTACTTCTGCCAGTGCTTCACGGAAGCGGAAATTTTCCAGCGAGTCTTCTATCTTCTGTATAGAAGCTTTCAGGTCGGCAAACAGTGCATCGTCCTTCTCATCTTTCAGATCTGCATGAAACGGCGGTACTTTACCACCGCACAATTTGTGCATTAACACCATTGTACGGTTTACAAAGTTGCTGAAGATATCAGCTAACTCACTATTGTTACGCTGCTGGAAATCTTTCCAGGTAAAGTCACTATCTTTTGTTTCAGGTGCGATACTGGTCAGCACATAACGCAGTGTATCCTGCTGATCAGGGAAATCCTTCACATAATCATGGACCCAGACTGCCCAGTTACGCGAAGTAGATACTTTCTCTCCTTCGATATTCAGGAACTCGTTTGCCGGCACATTTTCAGGCAGTACATATCCACCATGACCTTTCAGCATCGCAGGGAATATCACACAATGGAACACGATATTGTCTTTACCAATAAAGTGTACCAGTTTGGTATCATCTTTACACCAGTAATCCGCCCAATTTGCTGTCAGTTCTTTGGTTGCGGAGATATAGCCGATCGGCGCATCAAACCATACGTATAATACTTTCCCCTCTGCATCCGGCAATGGTACCTGAATACCCCAGCTGCTGTCGCGGGTCATCGCTCTGCTTTGCAGACCGCCGTCAATCCAGCTTTTACACTGTCCGTATACATTATTTTTCCACTCTTTATGACCTTCCAGCAGCCATTCTTTCAGGAATGGTTCATAGTTCTGTAAAGGCATATACCAGTGCTTTGTCTTTTTCTTGACCGGCACGGCATTGCTGAGGGTAGAACGAGGTTCTATCAGTTCGTCCGGGCTCAGTGAACTACCACATCTTTCACACTGGTCACCGTATGCATTCGGGTTACCGCATTTAGGACAGGTACCAACAATATAGCGGTCAGCCAGAAATACATTAGCAGTTTCATCAAAGAACTGCTCGCTTTCTCTCTCTTCAAACAGTCCTTTATCATACATCGTCTTGAAGAAGTCAGCCGCTGTTTCGTGGTGTACCTGTTTAGTGGTTCTGGAGAAAATATCGAAAGAGATACCCATGTCTGTAAAGCTGTCATAGATGATCTTATGATATTTATCCACAATATCCTGCGGAGTCACGTTTTCCTTCATCGCCTTAATGGTGATAGGTACTCCGTGTTCGTCAGTTCCTCCTATGAACTTTACATCCGCCTTTTTAGCACGCAGGTAGCGCACATATATATCGGCGGGAATATAACAGCCTGCGAGGTGACCGATGTGGACCGGTCCGTTAGCATAAGGCAATGCCGCTGTTATTAGATATCTGTTAAATTTTGCCATGTTCGCTTAAAGAATGCTTAAATAATCGAAATTCTATTTTTGCTTTTGGAAGAGCGAAAAGTATTTATCAACTTAGCCCTGTCGGGTTTGGGATAACTCCCCAAATGGTCTGCAAAGGTAATTAAAGCATAGAACAATGAAAATTCCGCCATACCTCAAAAAAGGTGATCTGATAGGCATCACCTGTAGTAGTAGTAAAATGGATCTGCAGGCAGCAGAATATGCTGCTGGCGTGATCAGTTCCTGGGGCTTCCAGGTACATCTGGGCATTACGGTAGGCACCAGTTTCCATAATTTCTCCGCTCCGGATGAACTGCGGCTGGAAGAGCTGCAGGATATGCTGGACGATCCTGATATTAAAGCTATCATTTTTGGCCGCGGTGGTTATGGTATGGTGTGTATACTGGACGAACTGGATTTCAAGCAATTCCGTAAACATCCCAAGTGGATCTGCGGATACAGTGATATTACCGCCCTGCATACCCATATTCAGCACCGGTATGGCATTCCTACCCTCCATTCCATGATGTGTAGTGGTATAAGACCGGAAACCGTTGAAAATGAGTATGTAGATAGCCTCCGGATGGCATTAAAAGGTACTTCCTACCGTTACACAGCAGCACCACATGACCTTAACCGTACCGGAAAGGCCTCCGGTAAGTTGATTGGTGGTAACCTGTCCCTCCTCGCCAATCTGTCAGGTACGGAATCGCAACCAGATACTAAAGGGAAAATACTGGTACTGGAAGATATCGGCGAGTACCGCTATAATGTGGACCGTATGATGTATAACCTGAAGAGAGCAGGATGGCTGGAAGATCTCGCCGGACTGGTAATCGGTTCCTTTACCGATGGTAAAGAGACGGAGACGCCTTTTGGCCAGACCGAGTACGAGATCATCCGGAATATTGTACAGGATTACGAGTACCCGGTCTGCTTTGGCTTCCCGGTAGGGCATACGCATGAGAATTATTCCCTGAAACTGGGCATGCCACATGAACTGCATGTAACTGCCAGACAGGCTAAATTATCGCAACGCGACGTCTAATGCTTTCAGATAATCGGGATATTTTTCCAGATTATTGTGATCTGCACCGGATATAGTAATAAACTGGTCACCTGTTTTGAATAGCTTCTCCAGCTTCTTCCCTGATTCAATGGGTATTGTCTTATCGTCAGTCCCATGAATAATGACAACAGGCGCCGTTACTTTGGGCAGGTATTCATTTGTCGGGAACTTGAAATCGAGCATATACGCATAAGGGTAAAGCGGTACCAGCCGCATTGCCATCTCTGTCATGTTGAAATACGGGGCTTCCAGCACCAGTCGTTTACAATCGCGGACAGCTGCCAGTTGGGCAGCGACTGCCGTTCCCAGTGACCTTCCGTAAATGATAATACTGTCCCGTGGATAAAACTTCCGGGCTACCTCATACATATGCAGGGCATTGTCATAGATCGTTGCTTCGGTCAGTTGACCGGTGGTTTTTCCATAGGTTGGATAATCCATCATCAGCACACTATAACCACGTTCCAGCATCAATCTGGCCTTATTTCCATATTTGGAAATATTACGGGCATTCCCATGAAAGTATATCACCATACCCTTTGGCTTTTCAGCCTTAAACAGCATGGCGCTCAGCGTCTGTTTTTCATTGATACGGATGCTGATTTCTTCAAATGGGATATCATATTTGAACACGTAGTTTGCTTCCAGTGGTTCCGGATGAAAGATGAACTTCTTCTGGAATAAGGTCAGCACTACACCAATCACGAGGTAAAGCCCCACGATCGCGGAAAGTATAGGTTTTAATTTCAGCTTGCTGAACATGTGTAAAGTTTAGTCTTCAATGTCAGGTACGATGTCCATACCATATTCTTCAGCAGTCAATACACCTTTCGCTCTGATATCAGCCAGTATAACGGGATCAGGGAACAGTGTGTTAACCTGATAAGTATTATGCAGGAAATTCATGCTGTAAAATTTATTGGCCAGTCCATCGGGTACACCCGCAATGTATTTCAGCACTTCATTCACGATCATCATACCGGTAGCACCATGCGTCACTCCAATGGCACCTGCATCGAAATTACGATGGTCATCGATCAGGTCCAGATTACAACGGTAAGAGGCTGCAGCATCTCCACTGGCAGGAGCGATATTGAAACCTGCCCACCATGACACCCAGTTATGTACTTCCCCGATCACAAATGGTTTACCATGCGCAACACAGGCATCGTTGATCACGAGGTGTGTGGCATGATGCTGGGAACAATCAATCACGAGGTCCATGCCTTCCAGCAGTTGTTTAATATTTTCTGGTTTTACCTGTAACAGTAAAGGATAATGTTTGGTAAAAGGATTGCTCGCCCACAAGCGGCTTGCAGCCATTTTAGCTTTATGTTTACGCAGGTCCTGCATCTGGTAGATGGGTTGTCTGTGCATATCTTCATCAGCAATTACACCATAATCGGCAATACCGATCACACCAACGCCACTGGCGCTTAAATACTGTATCACCGGAGATCCCAGTCCACCGGCACCTACTACCAATACACGTGTTTCTTTCAGTTTTTCCTGCATGGCAACACCCATACCCGGAACGGCAATAGCGTGTTTAAAATGCGCAAGTTCTTTTTCGATTAATGCCATAGTCTTTTCAATTAGGGATCAGTAAGTAAAAATCAATCGCCGGGAATCAATTGACTTAATTCCCGGTTATTGATATTTATCTACTGACTGATGATTTATTCTTGTGGAAATTCCAATGTAAACTTACTACCCTTTCCTATCGTGCTTTCTACTTTGATCTTGCCTTTATGGGCATCCACGATAGCTTTCACATAACTTAATCCCAATCCGAATCCTTTTACGTTATGCACATTACCTGTATGTGCACGATAGAATTTTTCAAAGATACGGGAAATCGTGTCACGGCTCATACCGATACCGTTATCTGCTATTGTAATAATGAGGCTCTTACGTGTATTATGTGTGGATATAACCACCTCGAGATTTTCTTTTGAATACTTGATCGCATTGTCCAGCAGATTAAATATCACATTGGAGAAATGCACATCATCCGCTTTGATAATAGGATTGATCGCATCAAGGCGCAGTTCGGCATGGCCCTGCTTTGCATCCATCTGTAACTGCAGATTTTCTACTGTACTGGATATCACATCATGCACATCTGTCACCTGCAGGTTTAACCCGATCTCATTCTTTTCCAATAAGGCAGATTGAAGGATACTCTCTACCTGTTTATTCATGCGCTTATTCTCCTCCTTGATGATACCGGAGAAATATTTGATCTTATCTCTATTGTCCATGACCTTCTCATTACCGATGGCATCAATAGCCAGTGAGATAGTGGCCAGTGGTGTCTTCAGTTCATGCGTCATGTTATTGATAAAGTCTGATTTGATCTCCGACAATTTTTTCTGATTGAGCATTGTGCGGATAGTCAGGATAAATGCAGTGATGATCACAGCGGTGAACAACAGTCCACCTGCCATCATTTTCCCCAGCGATAAGAGCAATAACATGTTATTCTTAGGCTGTACCAGCAGCAATGTTTCTGTTTCGCCTGTCACAGATTCAAAACTGTTTAACAACGGTATATACTGAAACGTATAATCGAGGCTGTCTGAGCGTTTGGTTTCTTCCAGCATTTTGGACAGTCCGGCAGATTGCATATGTACCCCATTGCTATTACCAAAATGCCCTTTACCTAACACGGCAAATTCGAAGGTGGTGTCCAGGCGCTGATCACGCAGACTCTTGGCGATCATCCCCTGCACTTCTTCCGTAGTGAAGCGGTCACTGACATTTCCTGTCAGATCAACAGTATGGGTTATCTCATACTTATCGATCGCCAGCCCTTTTTCTGTAGGCCGGATAGCTGCGCCATCTACTTTAAAACGTATAGGAGGCGCTTTACGTTGAAGCATCAGCTCCTTCACTTCTATAATTGCGTTTACCGCACGCTGCTCCATCTGCTCGCGACGTACGATAGCTGCGTTATAAATCCAGTTGACCTGGATCCAGATGATTCCCAATAATGACAGGGTAATTAACACCACAATTATGGGAAATACTTTCTTCAATGGTACCATGCTACATCAATACTAAGGCGCACAAGATACTCACAAAGAACGAGGGTACCAGCACCTGAATTGTTAAAAATCATTGCTTGCTATAGCAACATTAATACAAATTTAAAGGCTCCAAACCGTTATCCATCCTCACTTTAGCAATAAAACATCACTTTAACGTAATTTTAACTGGGAAATAATATTCATAATTGATCAATCTTCTGTACATTTGCCTTATCAAACTGGTACTAAATTTGATGTACTGGTTTAACAAACTAGCAATTTTTAAATTTCTACATACATCGACATGGATTTCGTTTCCATAAGCGATTTAGATTTTGGTTGATAAAATGGTAAGGAGGCTTTCTAGCCTCCTTTTACTTTTTTAGCCTGTTTAAGGCGTTTTTAGCTCCTTTTTTATTCTCACCGGAATCATTCCCTGCCTCCATAAAGATTACAGGAAACTGGCAAGTAAAACTCCAATAAATACTATTATACTTGCTTTCAATTAGTTAAATTTGGGTAAGTGCTAAAATTGTATGTGTATGGTTTCTTTGTCGCCTGGAATATTGCTGATTGCGGACCCATTCCTTAAGGATCAGAATTTTGCCCGTACTGTTGTATTACTGTGCGAACATCAGGAGAGTCGGGGGAGCTTTGGTTTTGTGCTTAACAAGGTGTTTGACCAGTCATTGAATGATCTTGTGCCGGAAGTACTGGTAAACAATATCAAAGTTTATTACGGAGGACCGGTACAGATAGATACCATTCACTTCATTCACCAGCAGCCTGAGTTGATCAGAGGCGGTTTTGAGATACAGGACGGCGTATACTGGGGAGGTGAGTTTGATCAGGTAGTATCATTGATCAATAGTGGAAGTCTGGATCTGAACAAGATTAAGTTTTTCATCGGTTATTCCGGATGGAGTAGCGGACAGCTTGAAAATGAACTCAATGAAAAATCCTGGATCTTATCAGAAAGTAATGCACCACTTATTTTTGAAGAAAAAGAACAAAATATATGGCCACAGGCATTGAAGAACCTGGGCGCCAACTTTGCCATCATGGCCAATTTCCCGATAGACCCATTATTAAACTAGCAACCGGACAGCTACGTATATACTCTCCCGTATGCCGGTAAACCGGCTTTAGAACCACCTGTGGAAAAAAAAGTTAAAAAAATTATTATATGCCTATCGGCTGAGGCCCAATGACTAACGTCAATGGGTGCATTTCCCCTACTCAAAACGCTTCCCTCAAACGAGGATATTTAAAAAAAATCAAATATCTTGCTTAGGTAAAAAAAGTAATGTAGTCAGAGCATTCTATTGTTTGTAAACCTGCTGATAATAGGACACCGTAGGGGAAGGAAATCTAATATAACCGAATATACATACCTATGAAGGACAAACCAGATCACGTTTACACCTTCCTGGATATAAAATAAAAACTAAAACAATTAGCAACAAAGAAGTAAATGAGAGACCCTTTTTTTTAATCAGGGTCAGGGCTTTATTTCAAACGGTTGAAGCAATAAAATCATTCGTCATCATAAACATAAAATATTCATTTTCATAGGAACAGGCCCTAGTGCCGCTGCGGGATGTATTTCCTGCGCAGCCAGGACCTGATTTGTGCAACGCCCTGGCCAGTAATCTTACTGCGCTCTAAAACAGGGTTATTTATTAATTAGATTGGAATAGTTAGGACAAAAAGAAAGGCCGGGTAATCATACCCGGCCTATTTATTTTCATCAGAAATTGAAATGCAACACTGATAAACAATATGATTTAATACCGGATAACCAGTATCAATATAAAAGTTGACATCTGGCTGATCTATAAACAAAAAAAGAGAGACGTTTCTGATGAAACGTCTCTCTTTGTATTTAAAGTAAGATGATTACTTCTTCATTAGTATTTCGAAACTCTTCCTTAGTATTCAGCTTTAAATAACGTATTCCTAATTCGTAATTCCTGATCCTAATTATTTAGCTTCTGCACCTTCAACAAGCACAGTTGCCTTATTTCTGTACACTTCCACGAAACCACCTTCTATGTTATAGAACTCGCTCTGTGTTTTATCTTTCAGCACCTTCATCCTGCCTTTGCCCAGGGCAGCGATCAACGGTGCGTGCTTATCCAGCACTTCGAAAAGACCGTCAATGCCTGGCAGCTGTACACCATACACTTCGCCGGAATACAGTTTTCTTTCAGGTGTTAATACTTCTAATAACATATTAAAAGTTAAGGGTGAAAAATATTAGTTATTAGCTGCTTCCAGCAGTTTCTTACCTTTCTCGATAGCTTGTTCGATGTTACCAACAAGGTTGAACGCTGCTTCAGGATACTCATCTACTTCACCGTCCATGATCATGTTGAAACCACGGATAGTTTCTTCGATTGGTACCAGTACACCTTTCAGACCAGTGAACTGTTCTGCTACGTGGAAAGGCTGAGACAGGAAACGCTGTACACGACGAGCGCGGGATACAGTCAGTTTATCTTCATCACTCAACTCATCCATACCCAGAATCGCGATGATGTCCTGCAGCTCTTTATAACGCTGAAGAATCATTTTCACTCTCTGTGCACAGTTGTAGTGTGCTTCACCTACGATGCTCGGGCTGAGGATACGGGAAGTAGATTCCAGTGGGCTCACAGCAGGATAGATACCTAAGTCAGAGATCTTACGATCCAGTACCGTAGTAGCATCAAGGTGCGCAAAGGTTGTAGCCGGAGCAGGGTCAGTCAGGTCATCCGCAGGTACGTAAACCGCCTGTACGGAAGTGATTGAACCATTTTTAGTGGAAGTGATACGCTCCTGCATCAGACCCATCTCTGTTGCCAGGGTTGGCTGATAACCCACCGCTGATGGCATACGACCTAACAGCGCGGATACTTCAGAACCTGCCTGAGTGAAACGGAAGATGTTGTCTACGAAGAACAGGATATCTTTACCACCACCTGCAGTACCATCTCCATCACGGAAATACTCTGCCATTGTCAAACCGGATAAAGCCACACGAGCACGTGCTCCCGGTGGTTCGTTCATCTGACCGAAGATGAAGGTTGCCTGAGATTGCTTCAGACCCTCTTTATCTACTGCGCTCAGATCCCATCCGCCATGTTCCATGGACTCCTGGAATTTCGCGCCATATTTTACGATACCAGCTTCGATCATCTCACGCATCAGGTCATTACCTTCACGGGTACGCTCACCCACGCCGGCAAATACGGATAAACCTTCGTAACCTTTTGCGATGTTGTTGATCAGCTCCTGAATCAATACGGTTTTACCCACACCAGCACCACCAAACAGACCAATCTTACCACCTTTTGCATATGGCTCGATCAGATCGATTACTTTGATACCAGTGAACAGTACTTCTGTATCTGTTGCCAGATCTTCGAATTTAGGCGGCTTACGGTGAATAGGATATCCATTGCTGCTATCAACATCACCCAAGCCATCGATAGCCTCACCTACCACGTTGAACAAGCGACCTTTGATGCCTTCGCCCACCGGCATTTTAATAGGAGTACCCTTGTCGGTTACGGCCATTCCTCTCACGAAACCATCCGTAGAGTCCATTGCTACGCAACGAACGCTATCTTCACCAAGGTGTTGCTGTACTTCCAGCACTACCTTCTGACCATTTTCGCGGGTAATTTCCAGTGCGTTGTAGATTTCGGGCAACTTTCCATCAAAGTGGACGTCCACCACGGGACCGATAATTTGCTTGATCTTACCTGTGTTAGGCATATTTTTAAGAGGTTTATAAATGCTTAAAATGAGCGGTTTGTTAATTTTGCCGCAAAGGTAATTGTTAATAGGGGAAATTCAAAAAATAGTCAGACAGACCAGAGACACTTGTCCTCAGCCTTCAATTATCAATTGGAAGTCAATTAGTTCCTACAACGAAAGGCGACGAATGAAGTATGCAATTTAACCCTTTTAACTCATACGTTGTGCAATAAAGTCGATAGATAACTATTTTTTATTATAATCAACTTATGATATTACAAATTACTCTCAACCATTAGCCCTGCTTACTTTCCTCCTCCCTCCCATCTAACATTTTCTTAACGGTTTCTGTGAAGATTTTGCTAAAAAAGACCGACAGCAAACTGATCAAACCTGCTGTAGACAAGCTTCTACCGTTTCAGGCACAGATATTGATTTATATAAGGCAAGCTAATATCTGACTCCTGACCATCGAACTAAAGAGATGCCAAAGGCCAGCTTTCAGCCTTAACAATTGATCAACTGTTATATACCACGCATTCGTTCACCGTTAAATTTTATAGCCTTCAGTAAGTACTAAATAGCTATACAATGTTGTTTTCGGACAAATTATAAGTTGCCACACCCAATTAAAACAATCGACATGAAAAACATAAAAAACTATATTTCATTAGCTGTGATTGCGGTTTCGCTGTCAGTCACCGGCGTATCCTGCGCCACGACCCGGCAGCCTTATCAGCAGACACAGGTCTCTATATCCGGCTTCTACGACGCCCTCAGTCCATATGGCCGCTGGACATCCTACGGTAATTATGGACAGGTATGGATCCCGAACGCCGGTCCCGACTTCCAGCCATACTCTACCGCAGGTCACTGGGTATATACAGACTACGGCTGGACATGGGTATCTGATTATGACTGGGGATGGGCGCCTTTCCACTACGGCCGCTGGGCATTTGACGATGCATACGGCTGGATGTGGGTACCGGGTACCGAATGGGGTCCAGCATGGGTAAGCTGGAGAAATAGCCCCGACTATTATGGATGGGCGCCGCTGGGTCCGGGTATGACGATCGGTGTCAGTATGAACATTCCTGTCGGCTACTGGTCTTTTGTACCCTGCCAGTATATTACCAGCACCTATGTCAACAGATACTATGTGGACAGAAGCCATCGTGTAAATGTGTATAACAATACAACGATTATCAACAATACAACGGTGATCAATAACCGTACTTACTACCGTGGTCCTGCTACCCGCGATGTGGAACGTTACACACGTAATGAAATCCGCCCGGTACGTGTAGTAGATGGTAACCGTCCCGGCCGTGCCACTGTTGACCGTAATCAGGTGAGTATGTATCGTCCGCAGCCTTCATCATTACGTGGAGGACGTGGAAATAATACCTTCACCAATGGTAACAGCAATGACAGAAATAATTCTGACAGACCGGTACCAGGCAGAACTATCCGCAGAGATGATCTGCCTGACAGAAACAATGACAGGAACAATGATGGCCGTCCGGACAATGGCATACCCGGCAGAACAATAGACAGGGGAAATATGAATCGTCCGGATAACAATACGCCGGTAAGACCAATAGAGAATAACAATAACAATATACCGGGCAGAACAAATGATAACCGTCCGACCAGACCAGAGTTTGACAGGAATAACAACAGACCGGTTACACCAACACCGTCTGCTCCGTCTACAAGACCGGTATCACCATCTACTCCGGGTAACAATAACACTTTTACGCCAAGACCTGACAACAATACAGGCCGTCCTGACCGGTCCAACAGCCGGCCGGAAACAAGACCAATGACGCCGACTCCGAGCCCTGGTCCGGTAACAAGACCAGCACAGCCACAGATGTCTCGTCCGCAGCCTCAGCCTGAAATGTCTCGTCCGCAGCCACAACCGTCTCAGTCACGTCCGCAGATGGTAGCGCCACAGGCACAACCTCGTCCGTCACAGCCTCCAATGCAGTCACGTCCGCAGGTACAGCCATCACGCCCGGCGCCACAACCGCAGCCACAAAGAGCAGCTCCGGCACCATCAGCACCTCGTAGTGACAGGGCAAACAGAGGCGGCCGTTAATCACTAACAGCCATAGACTTCGAGATATATTTCGTTACTGATTTTGGTAAAGGTATGTTCCTCCGGGGGCATACCTTTTTGCATTAAGAGCATTGGAAGAGGCGCTCCGCCTGCCTGATAGGGTGGTTGCAGATAGTTGAAGGCATAAGCCTTAAAACCCAGTCCCTCGTAAAACCGGATGCGACGCTGTGCATCAATGGTATGCGGTAATTCTACCTCCAGCACCAGCTTTTTATGTGTTGCTTCCAGTACCTGCATAACAGCACTCCCAATACCGGCGCCCCGTTGTCCGGGACTTACGGCAAAGTGTTCGATAAATACAAAATCTGTCAGCTGCCAGTAGAATACGAAACCGGCAAATTGTTCACTGTTCTCCAGCAATCCCAGTCGCAATGCACCAGTGTTCAACAAGGTCTGCTGAGCAGTCAGGTTACGTCGTTCCTCTGCGGGAAATGCCTGTTCATATAATTCCGCTACATGCCCGGGGATGATGAGCGGTGGTAATAAATTCCGTATTGCTAACATTGCAGCAAAGGTAAGGCTTGTGTTTATCCGGGGAGCTGACCTGCGTCAGCCACAGCGACTGTTTCTGGTCATCATTTCCATCCAAAAGAAAGAGGCACCGACTGCAGCTCGTCCAAAACTACAGTAGTGCCTCACAAACGAGAACCCAAGATAAATATTTGAAAAAGAATGTTTTAAATCAACACTATTGTGGCACACACATATAGGGGTCCACTGCTCCGGGTGCTGCAGGTTTGTTGGCAGACCAGCAGAAATTCATTGGCTGACTGGTAATACTCTGCAACTTAAGAGATACCTTCTGTCCTTTCCGGCTGGAAGAAGCATCCACTGATCTGGTTCCTTTTGCAGGAACATCATTGACAGTGTACTGCTCCGTTTTAAACACATCACCGTTGCCCTTCATATACTGTACTGCAACCACGACATTATCCAGGGGATATTCCGTCTGATTCCGTACAATGATCTTCAGGTCTTTGATGCCTCCCAGCAAGCCGGTGCGGTAATCGCTTGTATTGACCGAAATAAACTGATTCCAGTTACGGCGGTAATAAGTACGCCTTTCTACGAAAGTACCTTCCGTACGGGCGTTTATTTCCCTTCTGTCGGCAATTTGCCGGGCCGTCTGACTGTTCATGTCCAGCGAACGTCTCAGATCACGATTTTCGTTGATCAGCCGTTCATTTTCTGACAGTACCTGTTTTACCCGTTTCTGTTGCCGGGAGTAACTCATCGCCAGAAAAACTATCAGGCAGATGATTACAAAAATGTATCCCACTTGTCGCTTCATATCAGGCGAAGTAGAAAAAATAGTGCCAACTACGGCCTCATCTTTCTTTAAACTCGTATCTGATCTTTTGGGACTTCTCAAAATCGTACAGTGTTAACAGACGCACCGTATAGTAAGAAGTCCAGAAGGAACGCAGTGCATTAATGTAATTCTGATTGGCCATATCCTTTTCCTGTTGCGCCAGATTGAGGTCTGTAATGGATATTTTACCAATGTAATATCTCTGTTTGGTAATCTCATACCTCTGTTTCGCTATAGTATCTGCTTTTGCGCCACTTTCCAGCAGCTTACGCTGGATATTGAATTGTTGTGTCTGTAAATAGATCTCCTGTTCGAAATTCCGTTCCTGTTGCTGTATGTCTATCTCTATCAGTTCCTGATTTGCTTTTGCCTGTCTGACACGATTACGGGCCCTTCCCCAGTCCATAATAGGAATAGACACTCCTACGCTCAATAATTGGGTTTGCTGCAAATTTCCGCCTCCATAAGCGTTTTTAAGCGTACTACCCTGACGTGCCTGTCCGAAGTTGGCCGAGAGGTTTAACTGATAACCGCTGTTTCCTCTGGCTTCTGCTACCTGTTGTTCTGCTTCAAGGCGCTGACGACGAAAAGTCAGCACTGCCTGCCGGTTATCCTGTGCTTCCTTTTGTGCCACATCTGGCGGGATCTGCAGGAACGGAATAGTATCCGGCAATGCAACCAGCACATTTGTGCCCTTGGGTAGTGTCAGGAATTGTGTCAGCTCGCGATAAGCGATCTCCTTGCTTAGCGAGGCCTGTTCCAGATTGTTGCGGGCATTGATCAGGTTTAGTTCTATCTGCAACAGCTCATTCTCCGCGATCTTGCCCAACTCATATCTTCCCTTCGAAATCTTGTATAAAGTATCTGTATTGGCAACGTTCTGTTGCAATATTAACTCCTGCTGCTGAGCCATTAATGCATCGAAGAAATAACCGGCTGCCTGCAGACCTGTTTTTTCCAGTGTCTCGATGTACTGTTTCTTTGATTCCTCATACAACAAAGGCTGTATGCGGCTATCCCAGCGATAAGGATTATATAAAAGCGTAGGCTGAAAATAGCTGATCGAAAACGGTGTAGAAAGATATCCTACACTCGATGACGGATCAAATACGTCGTTCCTTGACAGGTTGGTGGCAACGGAGAATTGTCCGCCGGTAAAAGGAACGATCTGATCTGCCGCCAGACTGGTAAACGTATACGAATAGGAACTCTTGCTGAAAGCATAAGTACCGTCCGGCTGACGGATACTCTCAATGTTTCCAAGAAAACTACTGGCATTGGTAGCCTGCAGTTTTAGCTGCGGACGACGACCTGCCACATAGTATCTGTAGGCATAGAGACTATTCAGCGCGCTACTGCGTGCTTTATAGTAAGAAGGTGATTGTTGTTGTGCCTGTAATACCACGCCCTGCAAAGACAATGTTTGCTGAGCACGGGTAACAGAGAAGGTTAACAATCCACAGATTGTAAACAGAATAGGTGTCTTAATCATGTCGCAAACATTCAATTGGGTTCTTATGAGCCGCCTTGCGGGCAGGGGAAATACCGAAGATGAGACCAACGGCTGATGCCAGCACGAAGGAAATGAATATGGATATACCTGAGACGATAGTGTGAATATCTGCCAGCTTATCCACCAGATAAGCACCGGAGACGCCCAATATGACACCAATGATTCCTCCTGAAAGACTGATCAGCACTGCTTCAAACAGGAACTGCATCACGATATCTTTCTTCTGTGCACCAAGCGCCATACGGATACCGATCTCGCGGGTACGTTCAAGTACAGAAGCCAGCATGATGTTCATAATACCGATACCACCTACCAGCAGTGAAATACCGGCAATAGCGCTCAATACGATATTAAATACATCCTTTGTTTTTTGTTGCTGTTTCAGTAATTGCTCAGGAATAGTGATCTCAAAATCAAGTACGTCATTATGCCTGCGGCGCAGCATACGACTGATGATAGTAGCAGATTCTGACAATGATTCCGACTCATGCACCTGTATCACTAACTGATCCAGCTGATGAAAGATCTGATTACCCGGCTGCTGGTCGTTATTATTAAAAAAAGCATTCTCACCAGCGCCCAGATAAAGTGAAGGATTCTTATAACGGATCAATGAAGTCTGTATAGGTATATAGATATCCAGATTATAGTCTCTGATACCAAGGTTATCCTTGGTTGCTTTTGAGATCGTCTTTTCTTCTGTCACACCGATGATCTTCAGCCATTGCGCTCCGCATTTAATCGTTTTACCTATCGGATCTTCGGAAATGAAAAACTTACGTTTTACATCACTGCCGATAATGCATACACCTTCTCCGGCAATACGCTGTCTCTGATTAAAGACGTCTCCTGCTCCGATCTTTATGTTATTGATATCAAAGAAAGCCGGCTCTACGCCTACGATCTTCAGCTTACTGCTCTTGCTGCCATAGATTACATCCTGTTCCTGAATCATTTCAGGACTGATCACCGCAACAGTTGGAATGATACGACGGATACTTTCAGCATCAGCAATACTGAGTCCCTTTGAAAAACGTGCTTTTGTAGCAGCTGCTTTTCCGTTGCCACCGCCGCTTTTATCATCGGATTCTTTCTGCTGTTGTTCGTCGTCTTTTTTATCTTCTGCTTTCGGCTTGATAACTATGTTATTCACACCCACCAGTTTCATCTGATCAAGGATCTCCGCCTGTGCACCACGGCCAATAGCCAGCATAGCGATAACGGCGCCTACCCCGAAAATGATACCTAATGCGGTGAGGAATGAACGTAGTCTGTTAGCGCCAAGGGAGTCCAGGGCGATATAGAGGTTGTTGAAATTTCGGTCCAGCATTACATTATTTTAATGTCGTGATTTTGGTTTCCTTTGCAGACTCGGGTTCTGAGAGATATACGACATCTCCCTCGGCCAGTCCTTTTTCAACAATTACTTCTTCATCATTGGATTTACCTAATGTTACCTGTTGTTTGGAAATGTTCCCTGATTTTCTCAGGTACACAAAACTGGTTTTACCTTCTGCAAATACAGCTTCCAGCGGGATGATCAGCTTTTTAGGCACTTCACTGATCAGGATATTGTTGGAGGTAGTCATTCCGGGTTTAAGAATAGAATCTACTTTATCCAGTTTGATGTTTACTTCGAACACCTTGGCAGTGGCGCCCGGACGGGTTTCTCCGATATTCGCCACTGTTTTAACGACGCCTTCCATTTTTACTTCAGGGAAGGCGTCGAGTCCCATTGTCACTTTCTGTGACTGGTGAATTTTGCTGATATCAACTTCGTTGATATAGACTTTGGATAACATGGATGAAAGGTCCGGCAGCATGGCTACGCGGGGATCCCAGGAACGTACAACAGAACCTGTTTTCTTTTTTCCGCCGCTTGCCCAGTCGCTTATATATACTAATAACCCATTTTTAGGCGCTTTAATTACAAATCGGCTTTTCAGTTCTTCGAGACGACCGATGATTCTTCCGAATTCATTTGCTTCCCGTTTAGCCTGTTCCATCTTTGTAGCGGCCTGCTGCTGCTTGATCTTGTAATTGTCTTTCATCTGTACAAGATCACGCTGTGCTTTCTGCAGATCGATCTCGGCCTGTTTAATAGTAGCGGGAGGCTCGTATTTACTGAGTTCCAGAGCGAGTTTCTTCTGTTCCATCTGGAACTGCAGATTGGTCATCTGATCACGGGCTTCCCTTAAAGTCAGCGCTGTATCCAGTGCCGTCTGCGTTACTGTTGAATTGGACTTTTCCAGTGACAGTTGCATATCACTGATTCGTTTATTCACTAACGTTGGATCTAATGTAGCGATGTAATCGCCTTCTTTTACATGTGAACCTTCCGGTACCATCTCCTGTATCTTGATCTCATCATAGATCTGATTTGCCTGCAGATCGGCCGGAGCAGAAATATACACGGTATTCTCCGCCTGCAGTTCACCGGAACTGTTGACTACATCGCGAAAACTACCTTTCCGGACTTTGGCTGTAATACTGCTGTCCGCAGCTTTACCGGCAAATAGAAAATAACAGATGGCAATTACAGGAATAACAATGGCAGCCAGTAGCCACTTTCTCTTTTTAAGCATATGGGTGAAATGGAATTATGAAAGGCCGGGACACTGAGTAACTACAGACACGTTATAAAAGTAATCGTCCATTTGAAAAATAAATGTTAAAAGTACCTCTATAGACGGGCATGTATCGACGAACACCTGCGATATAAAGGCCATTGGCCTTCCCTTATCGACTATCGGTTTTAAACACTATTTTTGCACCTCAAATTAGCTTCCTATGGAACTGGTGATCGTAAATAGTGAAAAAACAGCAAGGCAATTCATCGACGCGCACGTTCAGGTGAATAAACACATACCTGAATGGATACGTCCTCTGGATAAGGATATCAATCAGGTATTCAATCCTGAAAAGAATAAGGCTTACAGGCAGGGTGAATGTGTCCGTTGGATTCTGAAAGATGATAACGGAAAACTGATCGGCCGTATTGCAGCCTTTGTAAATAAAAAATATAAATCCAAAGGAGACAAACAACCGACTGGTGGCGTTGGCTTCTTTGACTGTATCAATGACCAGCAGGCGGCAAACCTCTTGTTTGATACCGCCCGTGAATGGCTGAGAGAAAGAGGGATGGGCGCGATGGATGGTCCTATTAACTTCGGAGAACGTGACCGTTGGTGGGGGTTACTGGTGGAAGGCTTTCATGAACCGCTCTACTGTATGAACTTCAATGCTCCCTATTACAAAGAACTGATGGAAAACTATGGTTTTCAACCGTTTTTCAATCAGATATGCTATGCAATGGATGTTGACGCCCAGTTACAGGAAAAATTCTATGTCAGACATGCTGCTATCTCAGCAGACCCTAACTACCGGGCAGAGTATATTAATAAAAAGCACCTGTCTAAATATGCGGAAGATTTTACCACCGTTTATAATAAGGCATGGGCAAGCCATGACGGCGGAAAAGACATCACCAAACAACAGGCGCTGAACATCTTTAAACAAATGGCGGCTGTACTGGATGAAAAAATCGTCTGGTTTGCCTATTATAAAGAAGAGCCGATTGCCTGCTGGATGAACCTTCCCGAGCTGAACCAGTTTTTCAAACATATGAACGGGAAATTTGGTCTCTGGCAGAAACTGAAGTTCTTCATCCTGAAACAGATGAAGATGAACAAGAAGTTCACGGGTATCGTATTCGGTATCGTGCCGGAGTTTCAGGGAAAAGGAGTAGATTCCTTTATGATCATTGAAGCGGCCAAAGTGATTCAGAGAAAACTGTCTTACAGGGAGTATGAATTACAGTGGATCGGCGATTTCAATCCGAAAATGCTCAATATCGCGGAAAGTCTGGGTACTTATGTCAGCCGCAGACTGACCACTTACCGCTACCTGTTTGACAGGAATCAGCCTTACGAACGTCACCCTATTCTGGGCACTAAATAGCTTACAGGGGTTTAGTGCTTCGTTTAGACCCTTGCTACGCCGCTATTACGTCCACATTTCTTCGTTCCTGAACGGACCAATATGGGTGTAGTAGCGGCGTAGCAACGTTATTATGCAACGACATACTACTCAAAATGGCCATAGACGGGCATTTCCTCAATGTACGGTTTTAACAAAAGCACTCTCTGCGCGGAGATGTCGGATGATCACATTATAGATTTCCTTTTCACGGAAGGGTTTTAGCAGGTAATCATCAAAACCTGCATCTATAAACTCCTGATTGCCAGGCATCGTAGTATCTGCAGTCAAGGCCAGCACAGGAACATGTGCTTTCTGCGGTTCTTTATCCTCCCTTATTCTTTTCACGACTTCCAGCCCTGTCATACGGGGCATCTGCAGGTCCAGCAGAACCATATCATAATTATTATTGACAAATAGCTCATATGCAACAGCGCCATCCGGCGCTTTATCAAAACGGCATTGCCAGCGGGTAAGGATCTTGTCCATCAGGGCCAGATTCATTTCCTGATCATCTGCTACCAGCAGATAGCGACCTTTCATCAGCTGACCGGTGAGTTGTTCTACTTCTTTCTGGGTGATGATCACTGTTTGCGGAACCGGCACTACGCGATAGCTGATATTACAGATAAAACAACTGCCTTTTCCCGGTGTACTTTCCAGCAGTATTTCGCCATGATGCAATGTGATGAGTGCTTTTGCCAGTGCCAGTCCGATACCGGTACCATGCACAGAACCTGCCTGTGGCACGGTATTGTGCAGATACTGCTCAAATATCATTGTTTGTCTTTCAGGCGAAATACCAAGTCCGGTATCGCTGACACGGATCTGCACCCTTGCTTCTCCGGCAAACTCCTGATCTATTTTTAGCAGGCAACGGACGTTTCCTGCGTCGGTATAACGGATCGCATTATCCAGCAGGATCGATATCAGACGGCCTAATCGTTCGCCATCTCCGGCTACCTGTAACTGTTTGTCACCGTCGTACACAGCTTCAAAAGTGAGCTGTCTGGCCTTTGCCTGTACATGGGCTCTTTCGGTAGTACCGGTGAAAATTTTGTATAGTGAAAATGGATAAGTATCCAGCTGTAATTCCCCACGCTGAGACCAGGCCAGTTCCTGAAAATGCTGTTGCATACGACTGAGTGTACCGGCAGCATTTTCTACCGCCAACAGCATCTCGCGCTGTGCGCTATCCAGAGTAGTATAGTGTAATTGTTCGCTGAAACCAATAATGGCATTCAGAGGTGTGCGCACTTCCTGACTGATATTGTTAATCATGTTAACACGCGCGTCCGCCAGCGCTTTCCCGGTACGATTTATGTGTGTTATCTGTTTACGGAGATACCAGATATAGTAAAGTGCAATCAACAGTACAGCTACTGATAGCACAGGTATAACGAAGGAAAGATCAGAAACAGTGATAACTGCCGGAATAGAAAAGTGGTTCACTGGTATTACATCCACAATCACGAATACGGGGAGTGTAAACGGGGTATGTCCAAAAGCAACCGACCGATACATCGTATGTATTTAAAGGTTGAAAAAACGTTGGCGTTAAACACACAATTTGAGAGAGTTCCAGGCGGTTCTAAACCCGTTCTATTATCAGACGCTACGATGTACCGAATTTAACTAAAAGCGGTGAGACCTGAAAATTATTTCCCTTTCGTGTTATGTTCCGGCATAGAAAATAGAATTATATTTATCATGCGTTGACAGCACTATTCCACAACCTGTTAACACTATGTCCAACAACTAATGCAGAGACTCCAAGAACTGCTGTGAATATGAGTAATATGGCGCCAGGTATGTACTTCAGACAAGAGGTGCTGAGAATGACCGGAGGTATCCTGTTGTTTTACATCACCTATATTATTTTATTACTATGCTCCCTGCTGCTGATGGCAGCGTGCACCTGGAGCGGAAGCTCTATTATATTGTATGCTTCCTACCAGGGCTTGTCCGGCACACTAATGTTGATACTCGGTGCAGTGATCATACTGCTGGGTATTATGCAGACAGTATTTATCCTTCTTTTCCTCTTCCACCGGCATAAAACCACTATTCCTTATCGTACTGTTGTGACGGAAAAGGAACAACCTGTGCTGTTTGATTTTATCCATAAACTTGTCAAACAGACAAAAACACCTTTACCGGAAAAAGTCTATCTGGTACCGGATGTAAATGCAGTGGTATTTCATTCACCAAAAGGGATAGGCCTGTTTGCTGATACAGACAAAAATCTGGTCATTGGATTAGGCATGGTGAACAGTCTCAACATCTCGGAATTCAAAATGGTACTGGCGCATGAATTCGGACATTTCTCCCAGAGGAGTATGCGGCTTGTATTACACGTCTATACGATCAATAAAATAATCTATAACATCCTTTATGAGAATAAAGGATGGCGTAATGCTATCATCTGGTTGTCAAACAAAGGTTTGATAGCGGCCATTTTATCGCGGTTGTTTTTGCTGATGGCAGCCGGTCTGCATTTCCTTTTCCGCAACATGCACGAGCTGATCAACCGGCAGTATATGCGTTTAAGCCGTGAAATGGAATTTAATGCGGACGAAGTGGCTGTTTCTATCTGCGGAACGGAAACAGCTATCTCAGCCATGCGGAGAGCGGAAATGAGCAATGCCTGTTTTCAGCAATTATTGCAAAAAGTAAGTGCATGGTCGCACCAGCATCGTTTTGTGCGTAATATTTACGAAGCACATAGTATGCTGATAAAATACCATGCAAAGCAGCATAGTGCCCCACTTGATCACCAGCAGTTACCGCAGTACAACGATGATCAGTTCAGTACCACTGTTAAGAGTCAGGTACAGTTCCGCGATCAGTGGGCCTCACACCCCACACAGGAAGAAAGAGAAGAACGTTATCTGGCTGCCAATATTCCCGGCGTGAAGATCCCGCAAAGTGCATGGACGCTTTTCCATAACGCCGATGTTTTACAGGAACAGATGTCGCAGCAGATCTATCAGTTGCTGGCGCCCGAGGCGACGCCGGAACAATGGGTATCACCGGGTGAAGTGATCCGGGAAATTGAAGATGTGCATGAGCAGTATGCCTTTCCGGCACAGTATAATAACTATTTTGACAACCGGCCTTTTTCTGATATTCCTGCCGGCAGATTAGAGCCGTTTTCAGAAGAAGAACAGACGTTATACACATTAAACACCCTGTATACAAAAGATCACCGGCAGCGTATCCGGCATTATTTCAGGGATCTACAGGATGCTGCAACTTTACAGGCTATCATCAGCGGCGCTATTCAGGTAACGCATTTCACCTATCAGCATGTACAGCATCGCAGTCAGGAAGCCCTCAGGATTTTGGAAAAACTGCAACATCAGATTGTGCGTGATGAGGAGTGGTTACGTAAACATGACCTGCTGGCCATCCGTTACCATTATACGTTTGCGCTGCAACAGGCGATAGAAGCAGCTACCAGCTTACAGGACCAATACCGGTCTATTCTGGTACATCAGTCCCGGGCGGCTCTGCTCAATGAAGTTGCTGGTATGATGGTGGAGCATATTCCGGCGTTTGCCGACACTGAAACGGCTTCTCCGCAAACGGAAGCAGCCCTGCAGATGTTACGGGAACAGGCTGACCAGTTACAGCAGTTGCTGCACGACCTGTTATACCAGCATCAGATCAGTGATCTCTGGGAACCTGAGTTACAACAGCGCGTAGCGCATTTCATACATTACCAGTATCCTTATCTGCAGGAGCATATACCATTGCCGGAAGAACTGGAGATCATGCACGAGATCAGTGCGGCCGTGTCAGACCATTATAATAATAGTATCACACTGATAAAGAAGGATTTTCTGTATCGTTGTCTGGACCACAGTGAATTGTCAATCCCTCATTGACACTTTCTTTTCTTAATATGTAAATAATTACGTCTGTGGAAAGTACCGGGAACTGTACGGCACTGTCTAGGGACTATCGACAATTTTCTGTACTTTCGACCTTCGCGAATGCGTTTGCATATATGGAGAATTTTATCGTTTCAGCCCGTAAATACCGTCCACAGAATTTTTCAACCGTAGTCGGACAATCACATATTACGACCACACTAAAAAATGCGATCCGCAACAGTCAGCTGGCGCACGCCTTCCTGTTCTGCGGTCCGAGAGGTGTGGGTAAAACTACCTGTGCCCGTATTCTGGCCAAAACAATCAACTGTGAGAACCTCCAGCCTGATGGCGAAGCCTGTAATCAATGTCATTCCTGTACTTCTTTCAATGAAGGAAGTTCTTTTAATATTCACGAGCTGGATGCCGCGTCCAACAACTCCGTAGACGACATCAGAACGCTGGTGGAGCAGGTACGTTTTGCGCCGCAGGCGGGAAAATACAAGATCTATATCATAGATGAGGTACACATGCTCAGTTCTTCCGCATTCAACGCGTTTCTGAAAACGCTGGAGGAACCACCTTCCTATGCTATATTCATTCTGGCAACCACAGAAAAGCACAAGATCCTTCCAACGATCCTGAGCCGTTGTCAGATCTTCGACTTCAAACGCATTACCATTCAGGATACCGTTGATCACCTGCAGGAGATCTGTGGCAAGGAGCATATTCAGGCAGAACCTGATGCTTTGCATCTGGTCGCACAGAAAACTGACGGCTGTATGCGTGACTCGCTGAGCACACTGGATAAGATTGTCAGCTTTACCGGCGGACATCTTACTTACCAGAATACGCTGGAGCACCTGAATATACTTGATTACGATTATTTCTTCCGGGTAATGGACTCTGTACTGCAACAGGACGTAGCCACTGCCTTACTGATATTTGATGAGATCCTGCAGAAGGGTTTTGAGGGAGATAACTTCCTGAACGGGTGGTCGGAATTTCTCCGTAACCTGTTGATGAGCAAGGATGAAAAGGTATTACATCTTGTGGAAGTATCCGGTAATCTGAAAGACCGCTACAAACAGATGGCGGGCAAGGTCAGTCCGTCCTACCTGATTACGGCCCTTCATCTGCTGAATGATACAGAGATCAATTACCGTATGGCGCGCAATAAACGCCTGCATGTGGAGATGGCGCTGATCAAGCTTTGTTTCTTACAACAGGCAGTAACGCTGGTAAGTGATGATCAGACCGGAGAGGTCGTAAAAAAAAAACTGGTAGCTGATGGTGCCCCGGCCCAGAAACTAAGATCTTCTTTCGTCCAGGCAGCTCCGGAAGCAAAACCGGTAGCCGGACAAGCGGCAACGACCACGTCCATTGCTGCCAATGAAGCCAGACTGACGATAGAAACGCCGGCAGCTAACACAGGCGTTCCGGCACAGGCAGTTACACAGACGCCGCAACCGGTACAGCAACAGCCGGTCAATACACAGCACACTTCTTCTTATAATACTACAACTTCTACGGCTACCGCACCGAAACCAACGCAGGCGCCAACCAATGCGCCTAAATTGACGGGACTGGCAGCGATGAAGGAGGCGTTGGCATCAAAACAGCAGACGCAAACGGCCAAAGCCATCATTCCGATGACAGCCGGCGCCCTATCGGTATACTGGGACGAATTCATCGATCGTTTCCGGCAGGCTAACAAAATGACAGTTGTAAGTAATCTTCAGCTGGCGGCGATTAAACTGCAAAGTGCGGAGGAAATCTGCATTGTGAGCAGAAATATTGTGCAATTCCGGTTCATGGAAGAAGAAAAACTGGCAATTTCAGCTTTCTTTAAAGATAAATTTCAGAACCCCGCAATTGTGTTGACCTTACAGCTGGATGAGACACAGCAAACGCAGGATATTGGCCCCGCGCCACTTTCCAGCCGTGAGCAGTTCCTGAAAATGACGGAAAAATATCCGTTGGTGAAGGAACTGAAAGAGAAGTTGAATATGGAACTGGATTTTTAAAGGCGATTACGGAAATATCTTCCGTAATCTAACTTTCACAATTCGCATTTCTTTTGTAGGTTTGGGCAAAATTTGGATAAATACTATGGCAGAAGTTATCAGAATGCCCCTTTTGAGTGACACTATGACTGAAGGGGTGATCGCGGAATGGCATAAAAAGGTAGGTGATACCGTAAAAGCAGACGACGTAATTGCTGAGGTGGAAACAGATAAAGCCACCATGGAAGTAATGGGTTATGTGGAAGGTACTCTATTATATATTGGTGTCGAGAAAGGTAAGGCTGCTAAAGTAAATGAGATTATAGCTATTGTAGGGAAACCAGGTGAAGATTACAAGTCTTTACTGGGTGGAGGAAATAATAATGGCCAGGCCGCACCTGAGGCTAAGCCAGCAGCTCAGGAAGCTTCCGCTCCGGCTCCTGCCGCAAGCACCGCAGACAGCGCAGCTGTTGCTGAAGCACTGAAAAACGCTACTGTTATCCGTATGCCGCTGTTAAGCGATACCATGACAGAAGGTAAGATCGTAGCCTGGAACAAAAAAGTGGGCGATACCGTAAAGAGCGATGACGTATTAGCAGAAGTGGAAACTGATAAAGCGACCATGGAAGTAATCGGTTATGCTGATGGTGAACTCCTTTATGTGGGCGTAAAAGAAGGTGATGCTGCCAAGGTAAATGGCATCATTGCGATAGTAGGTAAAAAAGGTACCAATGTAGACGTTATCCTCGCTGCTGAAGGCGCAGGTGGCGCTAAACCAGCCGCTCAGGCAGCACCAGCAGCAACTCCGGCTGCATCTGCAGCTCCTGCAGCTACTCCTGAGGTTTCTGAAAATAAAGACGGTCGTGTGAAAGCATCTCCGCTGGCTAAGAAACTGGCTGAAGAGAAAGGTATTGATATCAATAAAGTAACTGGTTCCGGCGACGGTGGCAGGATCGTGAAGAAAGACGTTGATAGCTTTGTTCCATCCGCTGCTCCGGCTGCTGCTGCGAAACCAGGTGCTGCTCCTGCTGCAAAAGCTCCGGCATTTGCACCTGCAGGTCAGGAAGGTCACACAGACATCCAGCTGAGCCAGATGCGTAAAGTAATTGCTAAACGCCTGAGCGAAAGCAAATTCTCAGCTCCTCACTTCTACCTAAAAGTAGATATTAACATGGATAAAGCGATTGAAGCACGTAAAGCTATCAACGAAGTATCGCCTGTTAAGATCTCCTTCAATGATATGGTGATCAAGGCTTCTGCCCTGGCACTGCGTCAGCATCCTGATGTTAACAGCAGCTGGATGGGGGATTTCATCCGCCAGAACCACCACGTACACATCGGTTCTGCTGTGGCTATCGAAGATGGTCTGATCGTTCCGGTGATCCGTTTTGCGGATCAGAAATCCCTGAGCCAGATCGCTGCTGATGCGAAAGAGCTGTACGACAAAGCAAAAAACAAAAAACTGCAGCCACAGGATTTCTCTGGTAATACCTTTACTATCTCTAATCTGGGTATGATGGGTATCGACGAGTTCACTGCTATTATCAACCCGCCGGATTCCGCAATCCTGGCAGTAGGTGGTATCAAAGAAACCGTTGTTTCCGAGAAAGGACAGTTCAAAGCTGTAAATATCATGAAGCTGACCCTGAGCTGTGACCACCGTAGCGTGGACGGAGCAGTAGGCGCACGTTTCCTGGCTACACTGAAGAGCTATCTGGAAAATCCGGTAACTATGCTGGTATAGTTTATATCAAAAACTAACTATAAAACAGGCGTCCCGTCATACGGGGCGCCTGTTTGTTTTATACCGTACGGATCAACTTAACATGCTGCTATTCAATACCAGAATTTGGGAGTTGATATAGAAATGTTTAAATTTAAGGAAGCCCCCACAACTAAAATATCAATGGAGATTCCTAAGAATGCGGTAAGCTGGTTCGAAATCCCTGTACACGATTTTGACAGGGCCCGGAAGTTCTACAGCTACATATTCAACTATGAAATGCCTGAGGAACAACTTGGCTTTAAAAGAAAGGCTTTTTTTCAATTTGACAGACAACAGAACGGTGTAGGAGGAGCCATTGTACAAGGTTCCGAATACTTTCCCAGTCAACGCGGTACACTGGTTTATCTGCATGCAGGCGATGACCTGAGCGACGTACTTGATCGTGTAGAAGCAGCGGGGGGTAAAATAGAGCTGGATAAGCGCCCGGTATCCGAGATACAGGATATGGGATATTTTGCCATCATATTTGACCCGGATGGTAACAGGGTCGCCCTATATTCCAGAAGCTGACTATCCGCAGTATTTTGGGAAAACCTGATCGTTTGTCCGTTGAATTCCACTATCCATCTATTTTCAGTACACTTCCTGTTATCCACACCGAACTTAGATTTCCTTTTCAATTCCCTCAAATCAGCCTCTTTTTTAGTGTAATGCTTTCTGTTATCCACATATCTGAGGGATAGCTGGTTATTTTAATGTCTGTTATATGTTGCAGATATTATCAGACGGCTGCCGGGGCGTGCTGACAGCTGTTTATTGTCAGGTTTTCTGCTTAGATCTGTGTCTGTGTTACGTGAAGGGCCCTTATCCACATATACTGAACAACAACATTTCTTTAGACCTGATTCCCGGATGATAACCATCATTTTAAATAGAAAAGGGCTGATCTGACAGCTATTATCATTGCCTATTGTTATATTTTGTGCTTACACCTGTGTCTGTGTTACCTGACGGACCCTTATCCACATGTCCTGAACAGCAACATCTCCTTACACCTGATTCCCGGATGACAACCATCATTTTAAATAGAAAAGGGCTGCTCTGACAGCTATTATCATTGCTTATCTGTCAGAGTTTCTGCTTACATCTGTGTCTTTGTTACTGACGGGCCGTTATCCACATGTCCTGAACAGGAACATCATCTGATTTCCGGATGACAACCATCATTTTAAATGGAAAAGGGGCGCTTTTTGACTGGAATTCTCCTAAACGGAACAATATATAACGAAGTCTTCTTTTCACTTTCTTTTGAAAGTTCAAAAACATAGCATTACATTTGATGTAAGAAAACGGAGGATTTTACATGAAATTGGCTGAAGCAAAAGCACAGTTTATACAAAGCTGGGGATCATTAGGCGCTCAATGGGGCATCAACCGCACCATGGCACAGATCCATGCCTTGCTCATGATCATGCCTGATCCGCTGAGTGCTGATGAGATCATGGCGGAACTGAACATTTCAAGGGGCAATACCAATATGAATGTGCGGGAACTGATCAACTGGGGATTGGTAGATCGTGTATTGATTCCCGGTGAACGTAAAGAATATTTTACTGCGGAGAAAGACATCTGGAAGGTGGCGACAGAAATCGCCCGTGAAAGGAAGCGTCGCGAACTGGAGCCGATCATCAAAACCCTGAATCAATTACAGGAAGTCGAGGGTGATGCAAAAGATAAACATGTAAAGGCTTTCAAAGATTCGATCCAGAATCTTAACAAGTTTGCTCACCAGACTGACCGAGCCATCAACTCCTTTGTAAAGGCAGAAGAAAGCTGGTTTTACGGTACACTGATGAAACTTTTTAAGTAATATTTTTTTGCTTACATGTTTCAGTTTTTATTGAAAGTTCGAAAATAATATTAACCTGATTACCATGAAAAATAAAAAAATCGTCATTGCAGCAGGAACCGGTTTTATCGGAACGGGCCTGATCGAATACTTTGGTAATGATAATGACATTGTGATATTGACCCGTCACCCGAAAAACGACACGCAGCGCATTACCTATGTACAGTGGGATGGTAAAACACTGGATACATGGTCCCGTTATCTGGAGCATGCAGATTTACTGATTAATCTGGCAGGGAAAAATGTCAATTGCCGTTATACAGAAGAGAACAAAAAAGAAATATTTGACAGCAGGACCAATGCTACTAAGGTATTGGGAGTGGCTATCCGTAGCTTACAGCATCCGCCGGCATTATGGATCAATGCGGGATCTGCCACGATCTACCGGCATGCAGAAGACAGACCAATGGACGAATTCACCGGTGAAATAGCGGATGATTTTTCCGTGCAGGTGTGTAAACGCTGGGAAGCTGCATTCAACGAAACCAAAACACCACACACCCGTAAGGCCATACTGCGTATAGCCATAACAATCGGGCATCAGGGAGGTGTGATGGTACCTTTTATGAACCTGATGAAATTCGGTCTTGGCGGTTATCAGGGAACTGGTCATCAGCAATTCAGCTGGGTGCATATCGATGATATCTGTGGCATGATAGAATGGCTGTATGAGCATCCGGAGCTGGATGGCACGTTTAATTGCAGCGCCCCCCATCCTGTTACCAACAGGGAGTTTATGCGCGCATTGCGGAAAGCGGCCGGTCATTTTTTCGGTCTGCCAGCCTTCCCATGGATGCTAAGAATAGGTGCAAAAATCATCGGTACCGAGTCAGAGTTGCTGTTGAAAAGCCATTGGGTATTGCCAACACGGGCATTACAGGCGGGTTTTGTATTCAGGTATCCTGAGCTTCAGCCTGCCATGAAACAAATTATCGGGAAACTGCCAAGGCGGCGGTATCACCTGATATAAATGAGGATGGTTTAATGTTTGCTCTTATATAGGAAGCACCTGCCGGTGTTTATACGCTGGTAGGTGCATTTAAATCTTAATATTATGAGCGATAAGAAACTTACGGTTGTATTAGGCGCCTCTCCCAATCCGGAAAGATATAGCTATCTGGCTGTATCCAGACTGACAGCGAAAGGACATCCTGTGCTGGCGATCGGAAACCGGGAAGCGCTGATAGGCGCAACGCCTGTTACGAAAGAACACCCGGTAGTACCTGATGTGGATACTGTTACTCTATATATGAATCCTGTACTACAGCGGGAATACTACGATTACATTTTGGAATTGCACCCCAGACGCATCATTTTCAATCCGGGTACCGAGAATGACGAATTGGCCACGCTGGCTACCAGTAAGGGTATTGAGCCCGTGGAAGCGTGTACACTCGTGTTACTGAGCACCGGTCAATATTAATTCAAAGTAAACTTACTGCAGTTGAAGGCTGTCCTACATGGTCTTCAACTGCTCTTTTCCTCCCCTTCTTCCCTCTTTGACAGCGCATTTCCCCCTGCTTACTGCATTTCCCTGTCCGTAGCTCCCATTAATTCTCCGTAGCTGTTACCTGAATCATGAGTTATTTTTTGTAAATTACTTATACAATAAGTTCCCCCGCCAGCAAGGATTTAATACGACAGACCGGCTATTGTATTGTTTTAACGACCACGCCTATTCACTCTAATCATATATATTATCATGAAATGGAGAAGATTCAACGGCGAACCGATTCAACTGCCCATTAAGGAAGAAGTGCGCCAGGCAATTATCCGGGAAACCGGCAAGGGCTTTCACTTAAAAGTATGCATAGGTACAGATTCACAGGTAAAAGGTCTGGAAACAGAATTTGCTACTGTGATCGTTTTTCTGCGTGAAGGGCATGGAGGTTTCATGTTTATCCACAATGAAAAAACGCGTGATGCTTACTCCATCAAAGAGCGTATGCTCATTGAAGTGGCCAAGAGTATTGAAATTGCCTACGAGCTTTGTGACATGTTTACGGACTACGATGTAGACATGGAAGTGCATGCTGACATCAACACAAATCCTCAGTTCAAGAGTAACCTCGCGCTGCGTGAAGCAATGGGTTATATACTGGGAATGGGATTTGCCTTCAAAGCCAAACCGGATGCTTTTGCGAGCAGCTGTTGTGCGGATAAGGTGGTGAATTAAGCAACAGGCAGTTATCATTTATTCCACGCTTGCTGGATGCGCCCGCCGCCTCCAACAGGGAATTTTCCCCCTAATTTTCTGATTTCTCGTTTTTTTTCCCTAAATTATATCCAGTATATTATTGAATACCTGTCCAACATGCGTACCTACACAACTGTCATACTACTGCTAGTATTAGTGCTTGCCAATTCCGCGTGCAAAAAAGAAACTATTACAGAGAACTCCTCCCAGAAATTACAGGGCAGCTGGAGATTACTTTATTCAAAATCAGCCAGCGGAGCTGACCAGGTCAGAGAAGACAGCAGCAGTCTTACCATCCTCAAGTTTGATGGCAACAACATGTTGCGTTATAAACACGACAGCCTTATTTCCCGGGAAACTTTCCTGATGGCGCTGAAAAGCGATCACCAACCTTACCTCGTGGCAGACAGCGATCCCTGGAATCCAAAAATCTTCAGTTGCACCATTAGTGGCAATGATACATTATCCCTGTTATCTGTACATTCCAATGTACATATCGGTCAGATATATGTGAGAGTAAGGCCATGAGCTCAGGCGGCTCAGGTTATGCAATCGTCTTGTACTGCACATTATTTTCGTCAATAAATGACAGAATGGCGTCTCTGCCCATCTTCTTTACTGTGCTGGTCACAAAGTGAGCCGGCAGGAATTCCCATGTTTCCCGCAGCTTATTCAGGAATGCCTTGATGTTACGGCTGGTTTCCGCCTGTGTGCTTTTATCTGCCTTGGTAAATACCAGAGCAAAAGGAATCTGCCATTCGCCCAGCTGGTTCACAAAATCAATATCCAGCTTCTGCGGCGTATGACGGCTATCTATCAGTACAAATATATTTACCAGATTTTCACGCTTACGGAGGTAGTTTTCGATCATCTGTTCCCATGATCTGCGCTGAGACTGACTCACCTTTGCAAAACCATAACCCGGCAGATCGACCAGATACCATGCCTGATTAATCAGGAAATGGTTGATCAGCTGCGTTTTACCAGGTGTGCCGGACGTCTTGGCCAGCTTTTCATTGTTCGCCAGCATATTGATCAGGGAAGATTTGCCTACGTTGGAACGGCCGATAAAGGCATATTCCGGAAGGTTCGGAGTAGGACATTTCTGCCAGTCAACATTACTGATAAGATATTCTGCGCTCTTGATGATCATAATATTTCAATCGATAGTCAATGACCATAAGATCATTGAGGTTTAGCGCAAAGTTCATGAAAATTTAGTTATTGCCCGCATTTCTCTGTTTCTACCTATTTTCTCCTAACTTTGCGCCCTATGTCAGATAAGAAGATTGTACCGTTTGCCACATCAGAACTCAGCAAGAAAGAACAGGTAGCGACCATGTTCAACGACATCGCACACCGTTATGACTTTCTCAACCATTTCATGTCTTTAGGCATTGATATTCAATGGCGTAAAAAAGCTTTAAAACAGCTGAAGACGTTACAGCCGAAAAAGATGCTGGATGTGGCAACAGGTACAGGGGACTTTGCCATTATGGCTAATAAAATGTTACGTCCCGATTCTATTACCGGCATTGACATTTCTGAGGGAATGCTCTCCCATGGCCGTGAGAAGATCAATAAACTGGGTCTGAACGACAAAATTACCTTACAGCTGGGCGACAGTGAGACAATAAGTTTTCCAGATCAGGCGTTTGATGCAATAACGGTAGCATACGGTGTGCGCAACTTTGAGCATCTGGAAAAGGGACTGTCAGAAATGTTGCGTGTACTTAAACCGGGTGGAAAACTGGTGATACTCGAATTTTCTAATCCAACAGTTTTCCCTGTTAAACAATTATATAATTTATATTTTCGTTATATTACACCATTGATCGGGAAATGGATCGCTAAGAGTCAGGCAGCATATACATATCTGCCGGAATCCGTAAAGGCGTTTCCACAAGGTCAGGAAATGTGTAATATTTTAACTAATACCGGTTTCCAGGCAGTAACATGCAAAAAACTCACATTCGGCATCAGCTCTATTTATTGCGCGTCCCGCTAGTACTTCTGATTATCCTATGGAATATGGCCGGCGCGAAAGCGCAGACCACCATGTACATGGAAGAACATGATGCCAAGCCCTATTACTTCGGTATCACACTGGCCGCCAATAACTCCAATTTTAAATTGCTTCAGGATGAGATCTTCCTTAAACAGGATTCCATCATGGTAGCTGAACCTCTGAAGACCTTCGGATTCAATCTGGGTCTGCTGGGTAACCTGCGTCTGAGTGAGTACTTTGACCTTCGCTTCAATCCGCAGTTATTATTCGCCTCCAAGAATCTCTACTATAAAGAAAACTACCCGCAAAGGGAAACCACCAAAAACATTGAATCCATTCTGCTGAGCTTTCCGCTGCAGATAAAATTCAAATCTGACCGTATCGGCAATATGCGCGTGTATACGATCGGCGGTCTGAAGTATGACTATGACCTGGCCTCTAATGCCCGTACCCGTCGTGCAGAAGATCTGGTTAAGATCAGAAAAAGCGATTTTGGTTATGAATTCGGCGCGGGATTCGAATTTTATTTCCCCAGCTTTATCTTCTCTCCGGAGTTTAAGATCAGCAATGGTATCGGCAATGTACACGTAAAAGATGAACACCTCCGATACTCTAATGTGATCGATAAACTACAGTCTCATATGATCGTATTCTCCATTCATCTGGAAGGTTGATTTCTCCTATCTTTGCGGCATGCAAAACTACTTAATCCGCAATATATCAGTGGTCAACGAAGGAACCACCACTGTTCAGGACGTATATATACAGGATGGCCGTATCGCTAAGATAGCTCCGCAGATCAATGTCAGCGGTCAGTACACCGAGATCAACGGGGAAGGTAAACACCTGTTGCCCGGTGTAATTGATGACCAGGTGCATTTCCGCGAACCTGGCCTTACGCACAAAGCAACCATCTATACAGAAGCACGCGCAGCTGTTGCGGGTGGTACCACCACTTTTATGGAAATGCCGAATACCAATCCGGCAGCACTTACACAGGAAATACTGGAAGATAAATACAAGATTGCCGCTCAGCATTCCCTCGCAAACTACTCTTTCTTCATGGGCGTTTCCAATGACAATGTGGATGAAGTACTGAGAACCAATGAGCGGAAGAATGACATCTGTGGTGTTAAAATATTC
This sequence comes from Chitinophaga pinensis, assembly GCF_007896845.1. GTDB lineage: Bacteria > Bacteroidota > Bacteroidia > Chitinophagales > Chitinophagaceae > Chitinophaga > Chitinophaga pinensis_C. The sequence continues at coordinate 355,257 of NZ_VOHS01000002.1, forward strand.
ATGGGATCTTCTACCGGCAACATGCTCGTAGATAACTACATTACCCTGGAACGTATCTTCTCCGGCAGTGAACTGCTGATCGCTACCCACTGTGAAGACGAGAAGATCGTAAAGGCCAACATGGAGAAATACAAACAGGAAGTAGGACCTGATAAACTCACCGCAGAATATCACCCTATCATCCGTAATGAGGAAGCCTGCTTTGAATCTTCCCTGACGGCTATCCAGTTTGCAAAAAAATTCAACTCAAGACTGCATATCCTGCATATCACCACCGAGCGTGAATTACAGCTGTTCAGCAATATGCTGCCACTGGCAGAAAAACGCATCACCTCAGAAGTCTGCGTACATCACCTCCACTTCTCCGCGGATGATTATGCCAAATACGGCAACCTGATCAAATGTAACCCTGCTATTAAAGCAGTACACAACAAACAGGCACTATGGAAAGGCCTGCTGGATGACAGACTGGATATCATTGCAACCGACCACGCACCTCATACCTGGGAAGAAAAACACCAGCCTTATCTGCAGGCACCATCAGGTGTTCCATTGGTACAACATAGCTTACTGCTGATGCTGGAACATGTTTCCCTCGGCAATATCACTCTCGAAAAAGTGGTGGAAAAGATGTGTCATGCACCAGCTATCTGTTTCCAGATCAAAGAAAGAGGTTATCTGCGTGAAGGCTACCACGCTGACTGTGTGATCGTCGATCTGCAACAGGCAACCATGGTAGATAAAAAGAACGTCTACTACAAATGTGGCTGGTCTCCATTTGAAGAACACACCTTCCCGGCAGCCGTGACACATACATTTGTAAGTGGTCACCTCGCTTATGAAAATGGTCAGTTCAACGAATCAGTAACAGGACAAAGATTGCAGTTCAGCCGCTAGTGCTGCGCGACATAAAAGGAAAATGCTCTTATCTGTTGACAGATAAGAGCATTTTCCTTTTATGTCGCTTTTACTTTTATGGAAATACGCATGGTCTGCATCTCTAATATTAATCGGAACGATGCGCGCATGATACCAACGTTTCTTTCTATTATACGTATATTCACTAAAAATACCTGTGCATGGAACTGGACAAAACAACCTACTATGATCTCTCTATCTTTAACCGTGACGAAGAGTATTCGCTGTTTCATAAACTGGACTTTACCACAACCACAGGTGGAAGGGATTATTTACGGCATCTGTATAGTACGCCGCTGAAAGATATTGCGTCCATAGAGGACAGACAGCACACATTACAATTCATTCTTAAACAGGAAGATAGCTGGCCGGCTGATATCATCAGTAATGGAACGATTGTGGTGATGGAGAACTATCTGGAAGCACAGATTGAACCGATTTCCAATCCTTCCGGTGTAGGCTTGCTGGTGAGTTCTCTGCTGACAAAAACCATCTTTTCTCCGGATTACAGCTTTATTAAATTTTCCTTTACCCAACTGCTTAATCTGCTGAAAGGTTTCCGTCAGCTGGAAAAGAATTTCAATACCGAAGAGACGCCAAAAATACTGAAACTGTTACTGGACAGGGCACATACTCTACTATATCAACCTGAATTCAATGACATCATTGCTGCCAGCGAAGCAGGTCCTGTTTCTTTTGTGAATATCTTACGTCATGACCACTACATCCGTAAGAAACAGCGTAAGCATATTTCTGAATTACTGGACATCTACCGTAAGCTGGATGCTTATTATGCGATGGCGAAAGCTGTAAGGCATTTCAATTTACAGTTCCCTACTTTTGAAGATACGCCACACCCTTTCGTACAACTGGACGGCCTTTATCATATCATCCTGCCAAAGCCGGTTGCTTATGATATCACCATGAAGCCACAGTCACATTTCCTGTTCCTTACCGGTGCAAACATGGCAGGAAAAACAACCTTCATCAAAGCGGTGGGAGTAGCGGTATTCCTTGCACATATCGGTATGGGCGTGCCGGCAAAGAGCATGAAACTGAGTTTCTTCAATGGTATTTTCAGTAACATTCAGGTGCAGGATAATATCTTCAAAGGGGAAAGTTATTTCTTCAATGAAGTACAGCGTATCAAGAATACCATCATTAAAATCAATGATAGTAAAAAATGGCTGGTGCTGATCGATGAGATGTTCAAAGGGACGAATGTGGAAGATGCGAAGAACTGTTCGCTGGCTGTAGTAAATGGATTGCTGAAGAGTACAAACTGTCTGTTTATCTTATCTACACACCTGTATGAAATTGCGGATGAATTGCAAACAGCGGCGAATATACGCTTTAAGTATTTTGAGTCTCAGGTGATTGATGATAATCTGTATTTTACTTATCAGTTGAAAGATGGGGTAGCGAAGGAAAAGATCGGTTATTTGATATTGAAGAGGGAGAAGGTGCTGGATTTATTGGAGCAGATAAAGTGATCGACGTGAGATATATCAAATATTAAAACAATAGCGGCCCAGATTGGGCCGCTATTGTTTTAATATTACACGATTATTTTATACTCCTAATTTTTAGTGAATCTGGCAGCGAAACCGGGGGTATCCTGTAACCATGAGGCGGTCTGGAAGAATCTTCTACATCTTTGGAAATTTTGCCGTTTAAGACCAATATTCCTCTATCCATCAGCGCTCTTTTTCCTTGCTGGTCCATGGAGGATAACTATCAAAAAAATATTCGATATCATATTTTTTTATTTCTAACTGATTAATGCCATCTTTCTTCTCATTTTTCGCTCTATAACTCGGGTACAATGCTCTTTTTACAAATAATAAATGAAGTCCTTTGGGCCTTTGACTATTGGCCATATGAATCATTTTCCTGAACATTCTTTTATCCTGCACACTATACATAGAGTTATCAACGAAGATTCTTATAACATATATATGATCACTGTCCATAGGGTAAAGATTCCATATTCTAAGCGAATCTATATTCCTAAACTCATCAATATTCAATGAGACAGATTCAGGTATCCTTTTTTGCCCTGAAGCGAAAAAGGAATGTAAAATGAAAACTGTTATCAGTTTATATACTATTGCTTTTTGTTTTCTTCCCATTTTTCCTTACCATTAAGTATTGCACGCATACGATTGTACCAAGTCGTAAAATCTTTCTGATCTTTAAAGAGATCTCCAAATTCATCTGTTTGCATAAGTCCTGCCCAGCTTAAGACGTCAAGTTGTTCATCCGAGAGTTTATTTTTTACATCAAATTCCATCATATATTCCTTCCATGCTCCTATATATAATTGTCTATATTCTTCAGCTAAACGCTTTTGAGGACATTCATCAACATCTACAATATGGTAAATCGTTGCCATTTTTAAATGGTACAAACAACATGCTTCTTTGCGCTGCTAATTAGCACTGCATTCAGCATGATATCTAATTTACATGACAAGGTTGGAGAAAATACTCATAGAACTATTCAACATTATAGGCGACTGATCAACAGGGATGTAACAATGCAAGATCGGATTTAACAAAACGCGGTCTGATACAGGAGAACATCTGCTATTTATCAATAACAAAAGTGCAAATTCTCCATTTCAAAAAACATACAATCTTCGTGGCATCAATCGTTAATGAAAATTAAACCCACTATGCAAGTACGAAATTTACTACGCATTGTATGTGGTAAGATTGGATTTTTCTCTGCCATGTATGACATATACGGTACCACTAAGTATCGGTTATTTGATATTAAAGAGGGAGAAGGTGCTGGAATTATTGGAACAGATAAAGTGATTCGTGTAATCTATCTTGAAATATATTTTTACGAAGAGCTGCCAAAAATAAATTTCTGGCAGCTCTTTGTCTTCTAAGTCAATAAATATTTACTACCTGAATATCTGCTAGTCCAGTATGCCAAGGCCGCTATTGACACTAAAAAGTTGCCCATGTTTGCTTTTAAGAATCACGAATCCATGCCCATGTGTTACCTTGTAATAGAAATATATATAATATTCACCTTTTTTCTGCCTTTGCACACCTGTGATCTGATAGTCTGACACTCCCATATTTTTCAGCAACGAAGAGTCATGAACTATTTGTACTGAGCGCCCATTAACTTTGAGATCACATGCATCCCAAAATTTCTTAGTATCGATCACCCTGATAGAGTCATTTAGATTTTCATGAAATCGAAAATGCTTAGTGATAGATGTGTCAGTTAGTATTTTATATAAGACCTCGCATCTATCCTTACAGGGATTACATACCGCAACTTTATGCTGGCCTGATGATGTTAATGACATCCCAATCAAAAAAATAATTGATATTATAACCGACTTTAAAATGGTATATATACTCATGGTAGTTGTACCTTTTCCTCTGGTAAAATCATTCTAAGGTACAAGGAAATAATCGTCAGTAAGCTGGACACTAACTACAGTCATTCAATTACACTTTAGAACCTTCGGTTCCTAATATTTTGTTTTGTTCGATTATTATAAACGCTTAAATCATTTTCACCGCTGAAAAGCTCTTTTATCACAAGGTTCAACACATACCCTTTACAAACGCTTCCAAGGGACTTTCAGCAAACTCCCCCGGTCATAACAAAGGTCATCTTTTGCTAAACAAACACATATTTCTACAGGCAATTAATATCTCTCGCACGAGCATGATATCTGATTTCTATGGCACTCACTATGCAAGTACAACATTTACTACGCAAATTATATAGTAAGAATGGATTTTTCTCCGCCATGTATGATATATACGGTACCACTAAGTATACGACATATATTTACAGCATTCCACAATGCTGAACAACCTCATACCAAAAGAACAGAAATGAACAAGCGAAAGCCGATCCTGTCTCCTTAAATTCGCCATCGTTATTCACCATATCATTTTTCATCCATGATTGTTAAAACCATCGGCAGCGCCGTACAAGGCGTAGAAGCCATTTCCATTGTCATTGAAGTGGACGTATCTCCCAAAGGCACCCAGTTCCACATCGTCGGTCTGCCTGATAGTGCCGTCAAAGAAAGCGAACAGCGTATCGAATCTGCCATTACCAACATCGGCTTCCGTTTTCCACGCTTCCGGACCGTCGTCAACATGGCCCCTGCCAATATCCGTAAAGCAGGTTCCGCCTATGATCTTCCTATTGCCCTGGGATTACTCGCCGCCTCAGAACAGATAGATAGCACCGCATTAACACAATTCACCATCATGGGCGAACTATCGCTCGATGGTACTGTACAACCCATACGCGGAGCTTTGCCTATTGCTATACAGGCCCGTAAAGAAGGTTTTAAAGGACTGATCATACCGGCGTCCAATGCCAGAGAAGCCGCTATGGTCAATAACCTCGAAGTATACGGTGTCACACACCTCCGTGAAGTGATCGACTTCTTACTGGCACCGTCCACCCTGCAGCCTGTTTGTGTAGATACCCGGACTGAATTCGCCAATGCACATCATCAGTTTGATGTCGATTTCAATGATGTGAAAGGACAATATACGATCAAACGTGCACTGGAAGTAGCAGCAGCCGGTGGACACAATGCATTACTTATCGGACCTCCCGGTGCAGGAAAAACAATGCTGGCCAGACGGCTCTCAACCATCCTCCCTCCACTCAGTCTGCATGAAGCACTTGAAACCACAAAAATCCATTCCGTTGCAGGAAAATTACCAGCCGACACTTCGCTTGTTACGCAAAGACCTTTCCGCGCACCACATCATACCATCAGTCATACTGCGCTGATCGGTGGCGGTAGCATTCCTCAGCCGGGAGAGATATCTCTGGCACATAACGGGATTTTATTTCTGGATGAACTACCAGAGTTCAGCAGGCAGGCACTGGAAGTCATGCGCCAACCACTGGAAGAAAGAAGGGTATCTATCGCCCGGGCGAAACTATCTGTGGAGTTCCCTGCCAGCTTTACTCTGCTGGCATCTATGAATCCATGTCCCTGTGGATTCTTTAATCACCCCGTGAAGGCGTGTACCTGTCTGCCGGGATCTGTACAACGGTATCTGAACAGGGTATCCGGTCCTTTAATGGACAGGATAGATCTGCACATAGAAGTCACCCCCGTTCCGGTTGAATCCCTGCTGGATCATACCTATGGAGAGTCCAGCAAGGATATCAGGGAACGCGTAATAATGGCAAGAGAAATACAGACAGCCCGGTTCAACGGCTACAAGGGAATTTATTGCAATGCGCAGATGAATAGTCATCTGTTGAGAAAAGTCTGCCGCTTAAACAGCGAAGGAGAAGAACTGCTGAAAAATGCAATGCAGAAACTCAAGTTGTCAGCACGGGCATATGATCGCATTCTTAAAGTCAGCCGTACAGCAGCTGACCTGGAAGGCAGCGAACATATTAAGACAGAACACCTGGCTGAGGCCATCCATTGCAGGAGCCTTGACAGACAAGATTGGTGGGATAAATAGCGGGGCTAGGCCACCAGTTCCGCACCTTTATACTCTTCAGACAACTTCTTCTGCAGATCCGCTGGCACAGGTGCATATTCTGCAAAGACAGCTTTGATCTTCGCCTTACCCTGTGTCACATTGCGCAAAGCAGCATATAGTTTATCCAGCTCTGCCTGTGGCGTACGTGCCTTGATCACCTGATAACCATTCTGGGAATCCATACCGGTAATGATACTTCTGCGGCTTTGTAATTCACTCATTACATCGCCGGCCATAGTATCATCAGCCGTAATATCAATATCAAACACCGGTTCCAGCAACTGCGGTGCTGCCTGATGGAAAGCATCGCGAAAAGCCATCATACCGGCAATTTTGAAAGAAATATCATTGCTATCCACAGGGTGCATTTTACCATCATATACACTTACCCGGATATCACGTACATAGGAACCTGTCAGCGGACCTTCCTGCATTTTTTCCATTACACCTTTCAGAATGGAAGGCAGGAAACGGGCTTCTATTGCGCCTCCCACAATACAATTATTGAATACCAGTTTACCACCCCAGTTAAGAGCAATTTCCTCCGTCTCTCTTACCGGGTGTTCCTTATAGGGAGGCATACCATCATAGTAAGGCTCGATAGTGATAAACACCTCTCCAAACTGACCAGCGCCGCCAGATTGTTTCTTATGACGATAGGTAGCCGCGGCATGCTTACGGATGGTTTCCCGGTAAGGAATCTTCGCCGGCAGGAACTCAACATGCATCTTGTAGATATTCTGCAGCCGCCATTTGGTCAATGCAAGATGCAGATCACCCTGCCCATGCAGGATCACCTGTTTTAATTCACGGTTGTATTCTATTTCCAATGTAGGATCTTCCATATGCAGTTCGGCCAATACTTCACTCAGTTTCTCGTCATCCCCCTTATTGGTCGCCTCAATGGCTACCCTGACTTTAGGTGTTGGGAATTCGATCGGTTTTACCTGTTTACCAGACTGCTTATCTGCTAACAGTGTATGGTTGGTGAGTGTATTCTTCAATTTCAGTGTACAGCCGATATCTCCGGCACGTAATATATCTGCCGGATGCCGGTTACGGCCATCTGTAATAAACAGCTGATTGAGGCGTTCAACAGTATTGCCCTTTTCGCTGTGTAATTCGACACCTGCCTTTATTTCGCCTGCCAGTACCTTAAAAAACGAAAGGCGCCCTATATGGGGCTCCTGAAGGGTTTTAAACACAAACAATACCGGAGATGCTGAAGGGTCACATGGAATCGGGCTGCCATCTTCCGCCTGCTCTGCAGGCATGTCTACGGAAGCCGGAGCGACATTATCGATGAAACCCATCAGACGTCCGCTGCCCATATTATGTAAGGCGGACAGACAAAATACCGGGAACACATGATGTTTCAGCATGCCTATCTTCAATCCCTGCCGCATTTCATCTTCATCCAGACTGCCTTTATCAAAATACTGCTCCATCAGTGTATCATCATTTTCTGCTGCTTTCTCTACCAGCTCATTATGTAAACGCTCCGCCTGTTCTTTCTCACTGTCAGGTATAGGCAGTTTTTCCGGCTTACCACCGTTTTCCGGGAACCGGTACATTGTCATTTTTAAAAGGTCGATTACACTGTTAAATCCCGGACCCTGATTCACAGGATACTGCATAACCGTTACCGCTGATCCGAATACTCTGCCGGCTTCCTCTACTGTACGGGAAAAATTAGCCTGCTCTGTATCCAGCTGATTGACGGCCAGAATAGTAGGTTTCTGGTATTTATCCACATAATCCCAGATCTGTTCAGTACCCACTTCCACTCCATGTTGTGCATTCAGGAGCAGTAAAGCCGTATCACAGACCCTGATAGAAGAAATGATCTCTCCGATAAAATCTTCCAGTCCGGGAGTGTCGATAATATTGATCTTATAATCACGCCATTCCGTGTGAAGGCAGGTGGCATAGACAGAACTTCCCCTTTCATGCTCTACATCATGATAGTCGGAAACAGTGTTTCCTTCTTCTACTGTACCGCGTCGGGGAATAATACCAGCTTCAAACAGCATGGTTTCACAAAGGGTCGTCTTTCCGCTCTTGGCGGCGCCCAATAACACAATGTTCCTGATGTGCTTTTCATCATAGGTCTTCATAAACGTAAGAATTAAGTATTGTCAGCCGGAGCGGGCTGATCGTAAGCAATAAGATAAGTAGACGTGGGAATGCCGTTTTGGTGATTTTAGCCGTAGCTGGATAAGCTATAACCGATTCTGAGTATTAAGTTACTCTATTTTTTCCTATCAGCACCGCTCAAATGTGTTGCAACATCAATATTAATGTACCTTTGCACTCATAGATTGTCTTTAGTATCATGAAACTGTTCTTATATTATTTAAAAAGTTACAAATGGTTGATAGCACTGGCTTTGTTATTAGCAACCATTAACCAGGTATTCTCCCTGCTGGATCCGTATATTTTTGGCCGGATCGTGGACCTTTTTGCGAACCATCCGCATACCAATGCAGGTGGGGAAGCACGTACGCAGTCCGACTATGTAGCAGGCGTTATTTTATGGCTCCTTGCTTCCGTAGGAGTAGCCATGGTGTCCCGTATTGCCAAGGCATTTCAGGACTATTTTACAAACGTTATTATCCAGAAGTTTGGCGCCCGGATTTATACCGACGGATTACGTCACTCTTTAAGACTACCCTATCAGCAGTTTGAGGATCAGCGTAGCGGTGAAACACTGGCTGTTTTACAGAAAGTACGTACAGACAGCGAGAAGTTCATTACTTCCTTTGTAAACGTATTATTCGTAGCACTGATCGGTGTTATCTTCGTGATGATCTATGCGTTCAGCGTTCACTGGAGCCTTGTATTTGTCTATTTTGGTGGTAGTCTGATACTCGGTTGGCTGATCAATGTACTGAGCAGGAAGATCAAAACCATTCAGAAAACAATTGTGAAGGAAACGACGATGCTGGCTGGAGCCACTACAGAGTCCCTCCGCAATATCGAACTGGTAAAAAGTCTTGGTCTGACACATCAGGAGATCCGCAGACTGAACTCCACAACCATCCGTATTCTGATGCTGGAACTGAAAAAGGTGCGCAGCATCCGTAGTATCAGTTTCGTACAGGGTACCTTCGTCAATTTCCTGCGTCAAAGCATCCTGTTCCTTCTGCTGTTCCTGATCTACAAGGATACGGTTACTGTAGGACAGATGTTCACCCTGCAATTGTACTCCTTCTTCATTTTCGGTCCTTTACAGGAGTTAGGTAATATTATCATGTCTTACAGAGAAGCGCAGGTTTCACTGCTGAACTTTGAAAGTATTATGCAGACGCCTGTGGAAGATACACCGCCGGATCCGGTGAAGATCAATCGTATCGATACCCTGACCTTTAATCACGTAGGATTCAAACACCTGACCGCCGAAAATAAAGCACTGGATGATATCACCTTCAGCGTGAACGTCGGTGAAACAATCGCATTTGTCGGTCCGTCCGGTTCCGGTAAAACAACACTGGTAAAACTGCTGGTAGGATTGTACACACCACAGGAAGGCGCTATCGGTTATAATGGCGTGGATAGCAGAGAAATAGACATCGAAGAACTGCGTTACCAGATCGGTTTTGTTACACAGGATACACAGTTATTCTCCGGTACGATCAAAGAGAACCTGCTGTTTGTCAATCCGGGCGCTACTGACGAAGAATTACTCAAAGTCATGAAAGATGCCAGCTGTACAACCCTGCTGGAAAGGGCTGACAACGGTCTTAATTCTGTGATTGGTGAAGGTGGTATGAAGATCTCCGGGGGTGAGAAACAACGTCTGTCCATCGCACGTGCACTGTTACGTCATCCGCGACTACTGGTATTTGACGAAGCAACATCTGCTCTGGATTCCCTGACAGAAGAATCTATCACCAATACTGTCCGTGATATCACTTCCACCCGTGAGCATATCACTGTTATGATTGCACACAGGTTATCCACTATTATGCACGCTGACAGGATCTACGTACTGGAAAAAGGCCGTATCGTAGAAACGGGTACGCATAGCGCACTTGTGGAAGAAAAAGGCCTGTATTATGCGATGTGGAGACAACAGATTGGAGAGAGATAGTTATCTTTGCGCCCATGAGCAATAAGCGACCTAGTTATCTCCTGAGCATGCTTACTATGAAATGCCCGCACTGCCGCCGGGGAGACATGTTTAAGACGAAAAATGCATATACTAACCTGCGAAAGACGTTTGATATGCATGAACATTGTCCTGTCTGTGGACAAAAATATGAACTGGAAACAGGCTTCTGGTTTGGTACAGGGTATGTGAGTTATGCTTTGGCTGTAGCATTTTCAGTAGCTACACTGATTGCTTACTGGGTATTCTTCGGCCTGTCATGGAATGACAATAGTGTATTTATCTGGCTGGGTGTCAATGGCGTACTATTAGTCTTATTGCAACCCTGGCTGATGCGTATCAGCAGAGTCATCTATCTCTACTTCTTCGTTTACTATGATGAGAGCACGGCAGAACTGCCGGACAAATAAAATAAAGGCTGTCTGCCATTGCGGCGACAGCCTTTATTGTTAACACTCCTTCCGTTTGCACGACTTTTGTTATATCTCTGACAAAAGACAGCTCATGCAAACCAATCACATACTGTATATCTGTGGCATCGTATTACTTTCCTCCTGTGCTACCGCTACACAGGAGACGGAGACTCAAGCTGATACATCGACTGTAGCAGCCGCTCAGACAGACACAATGGCAAAGCCACAATCTGTGGACACCTCCCATAGTGCCCCCCGTTCTGAAGTACTGAAACCTCAATCAGGCCCCTACCCTCCTGAATGTTATAAAGCGATTACCGACATCATTCAAAGCTCAGATTTCAAATCAGATCTGACGAAGAAGGAAAATATCAGAGTGCGGGTAGATCGTCAGGAAAACAGCAAATTATTTCTGCAGCTGTTTGGCAATGAAAAAGATCATGAATCGACAATTGCATGGCTGCGACTGGATAAGGCCAACGAAAAACTGGAAGATATTACCGTAGATCCGGATAAACCTGTAGAACTGCATTACGATCGTGCATTGATCAGTGCACTGAGGCAGAGTTGCCCGTGAGTATGTGTATATTACTATAGCAAAAGGCATCCGCCCGCTGGCGGATGCCTTTCTTTTTTTACCCTAAAGTTTCATTTTCATCTATCGGTCAAATCCCTTCTCTTATTCGCTTTGACTATACTTAACTTACGTTAATGCTACGTTTAGAACGTAGCATTAACGTAAGTTAAGTATAGTCAAAGCCTTTATTTAAAATCAATTGGTATCACTACTTTCACGCTGAAATTCCTTCCCATATTATACACGCCACTTCTCCCGGTCACTTCATTTACAGCGGCATATTTCAGACGGCTGAGGTGATTCTGGTAAGCTACATCTGTGAGGTTATTAGCAGCCAGATGCAGAGAGAATAACACTTTATTACTCTTCTTATTAATGAAGTCAGTACCTATACCAGCATTTAATAAAGTATAACCCGATGTAGCTGTTTCTGTCTGATAAGCGTAGAAAATATCATTCTGCGCAAATGTTTTATCGAGTTGTACACCTACGTATGCATTCTGCATTACACCACCTACTTTTTGAAATTACCTTTCAGTTCAGAGATCCAGCGGGCAGCAGGAATATTAGGCAGATATTTCGTAGAGTCAGTACCACCTGAAATAGCAGTACGTACATAAGAAACCGTGTTCTCGAAATGCAGCCAGTCAATCGGATGTGGGTGGATATCCAACATAAATTCACCACCATAGAGATTAGCAGTATGTTGCTGGTATTTGAAAGCGGAATAACCATCTTCATTGTCAGCCACCGGAATAGAATCCGTACCAGCAACGTTCACCAGTTTACGGGCAAAAATGAAATTGTTGATATGATTGTAGAATACGCTTGCTGTCAGTGATATGTGTTGTGAATTGAATTCAACACCAAGATCACCTTGTGTACTTACTTCCGGTTTCAGATCGCTGTTACCATATTCATATTTGATGGTTCCTTCATGTACACCATTTGCAGCCAGTTCTGATACATTGGGAGCACGGAAACCGCGGGCAGCATTTAGTTTCAGCGTTACCTGCTCACTTGCAGCATAGCTGATACCGGCGCTTCCGGAAACATTGGAGAAGTTACGGTCGAAAGAAGAGAACTTTGTTTCACCACCATTATCAACAGGTACACCTTCATCATTCAATTGCAAACCTTTGATGTTCATATGACGGTTGTCAAAACGGAGACCGCCACTCAGGGTCAGTTTATCGAATGTCTTGCTGGTTACTGCGAATACGCCTGCGTCAAACAGGTCATAAGCAGGAATCAGGTATTCTTCTCCACCGATGTTATTTTTCTGTTGCATACCATTTACACCGATGGTTGTCTGCCAGCCATTCATTTCCGGTAAATAGTATTTCAGACCGTAGTTAAAAGTGTTCAATTTCAGGAACAGTTCCGGTTCATCTGGTTCAAGCACATTACCCAGCTCTTTACGACGGTTCCACTGATAACCCAGTGTCAGGCCCAGACGGCCGCCATTGTGCAGATAGAGATTATTATCCCACACCAGTTTGTTATGGGTAATTTTCTGTTTAGGAACACCGATGCTGTAAGACTTGAAGTCATCATTTGTAGCTACCGCTTCATCTTCCTGCCCATTGTTATTGATTGGTTTGATGAACTGACCATTCTCATTACGGTCGCCTTCTACCAGTCCCAACTCCTGATTGAAGGAAGTGAAACGCAGGATAGAGGAACCCCATTGTTTATTCAGACCGAGGCTTCCTCCGTAGTTAGTATTCTTGAATTTGGAGTTGAATACATAGCCATCGTATTTATTCTTGTAGTCATGTGCAAACTTCTGTGTACCGAAGGCGCTCCAGCTGAAACCACCTTTAGAGGTACCCGCGATGTCTGCGTGATAGGAAATCTGACCGTTGTTGCTCAGATAATTCGCAGCTACATTCCCTTTTACATGTCCGGCGGCTACGGCACCCGGAGGTACAATATTTACCACACCCGCCAATGCATCAGAACCATATACCAGAGACGAAGGTCCTTTCAGGACTTCTACTTTGCTGACATTGTAATCATCTATTTCAATACCATGTTCATCACCCCATTGTTGTCCTTCCTGACGTACACCATCACCTACAACTACTACGCGGTTATACCCCAGACCACGGATGAATGGTTTGGAGATCGCAGGTCCGGTAGTCAGCTGACTTACACCCGGCAGTTTAGCGATTGCATCTACGATATTAGTGGAGATATTGGCGTCGAGGTATTCTTTTCTGACAACACTTACGGGAGTTGGTGTCTTTTTCAGGGTAGTGGCCAGGTTAACACCTGTGATCACTACTTCGTTTTTCTCCAGCAGTGTTTCAGATAATGAGAAGTCTTTGTGTGTGCTGCCGTCAATCTGAATTACTTCAGTAAAAGCGGCGTAGCCGATATAGTGTACCTCCACAAGGTATTTACCTTTTGGCAGGTTTTTGAGTTCGTATTGTCCCTGTGTATTGGCAGAAGCACCGATGTGCAAATCGGGCAGATAAACAGTTGCCCCCGGTAAGGGGCTGTTAGAAGCTTTATCGGTCACTGTTCCGCTGAGGGAATTATTGGCATCGCCACTGATATATAAATTAGCAAAGCCGGATGAATAGCTAAGTAAGCCGATAATGACAGCTGTATAGAGAACACGTAAATAGTGCATAGAAAGATTTGTTTATAGAGGAATACCTGCACGGCAACCTGGCAGTCACAGTAACAGACATAATACGGGCTATTAGGCCCTTCAAAAGCGTTCAAAGAAATAAACTAAACAAAACTTATTGCGGGAGGTGCACGGGGAGATAATGTCCTGTAGGGGATGTGTTGAATAACCGGAATCACCGGTGCGGGGAAATGCCAGGTTACTTCTTTTACCAACACATAGTAGAACATGCTGGTAGGCTCGTATGGTTCTGGCTCTATCTGCAGAAATCCACAGTGTACGTGTTTTACAGATAGTGTGGTACCATGTTTTACGATGCCCGGGGCGTCATCATCTGTATCGTGGTGCTCGAAGAACTGGTGAATAAAGGCCCTCGGGGTGGTATTAAATGAAAATACCCCCAACAGCATGATGGCCAATATCCTGTATAGAACTTTTTGCTTCAGATCATGAGTTTGACGGTAACAAAGATAGTCAATAAATGCAACACCGTTGCTCAAATACGGGAAAACAACATTAATATCCATAAATGATCCAAATGGCTGACGGCTGGCGGGGGTATATGTAAAAAGAAAGTCCCATGGCAATGGCACCATGGGACTTTCACATATAGTGTAATTACTATTAATATTTCACCTTCAGCATAGATCTTACGTTCTGATATACACCGTTTTGTATACGTGCGTAGAAGATACCTGCTGCCAGTTTACAGCTATCAAAAGTGATGCTGTATTCACCGGCTGCCTGCACTTTATTGACTGGAGTGGATACCAGTCGGCCCATTGTATCAAAGATTTGTACGATTGTTTGTCCGCCTCTTGTTTTATACTTCAGGGTCGTCGTGGTGACGAACGGATTCGGATAGTTGGTAATCAGGTTATTACTACCGTTATTCACATCGTCGATTGTGGTCAGTGTACCGCAGGCGATACCACTTACAATCGGCAGACGCTGATAATCTTTGAACAGGACGGTTTGCAGGGTCATATTATCCACACAGAACCATTGTTCCAGCAGGGAAGCATATACAGAACGAAAATCGTACTGCATAGGCATGTTATCACTTACGTTTGTCTGTGTCGGGATATCGGGAGACGATCCCAACACACCTTGCAGTACATAGTCACCGAATATGATCATTGGTGCAGCGGCACCGTGGTCGGTACCCATACTACCATTTGATTTGATACGGCGGCCAAACTCTGAGAAGGTCATACCTACCACACGACGGGAGGCTTTCAGCTTGGTCAGATCATCCATAAATGCTTTAATGGAATCGGACAGCTGCCCTAAGAGTCTTGCGTGTTCACCTTTACCGGTATCACCGGCCTGTACCTGATTAGCATGCGTATCGAAGAAGGCATGCGTCACCATGTATACACGGGTTTTCAAGCCACCTGCTACGAGCCGGGCTACTATTTTGAGCTGTTCTGCCAGTCTGTTGTCAGGATAAGGGCTCTGGGAAGTTACGTTCGCAGCGGCCTTTTTGATAGAATCAGCGAATCTGTTGGATTGTTTGGCGATCAGACGTACATATTCCAGTTCCACACCCGCATGAGTATTCGGAACAGGGTCCATGATATCTTCGATCAGGTTGTAGAAGTCGGTAGAACTGGAGATGGCTACTGCCATGTTAGCATCGCTACCCTGGAATACCGGAGAGGTCAGGGAACCGATCTGGATGGCGAGCGGATCTGAACCTTCATAAGAGTCCGGGAAGCCTGGATATTGTGTTTCCAGATAACGGCCCGCCCATCCTGTTTCAATAATCTGGTTCTGATCGGAACCACTCAGCCAGATATCCATTGCGCGGAAGTGGGAGTAGTCAGGAGAAGGATAACCAACGCTCTGTACCACACACACTTTACCATTCTCATACAGTTCCTGCAGACCGGTCATTGCAGGGTGAAAACCGGTTTTTATATTATTTGCCAGTGGCAATACTTCACCTTCTTTGATAGCGATGTTGGTACGTGCTGCCTGATAATCTGCATAAACATCCAGCGGCACGATCATATTCAGACCATCATTACCACCGATCATCTGGATCATCACCAGCACGTGGTCATTATCTTCAGCAGATTTCTGCAAAGCGTTCAGCAGCGAAGAGCCGGCAAAGGCCTTTACGGCAAAGCCATTTATAAAGGTCGGCAGGATCGTTGCCGAAGCGGTATTTTTAAGAAAGTCTCTGCGTTTCATAGTTTATAGGTCTTTCTAAGATCAGGCTAATTGATATTCAGACATATTCATCAGGTACTTGTACAGTGTTTGCAGGCGGTTTTCCACAATACTGCGGTTGGCCGGTGTAGGACTGGATATCCATGCGTTCCATGCATCTGTCCAATAGTAGTCACTGTCAGGGCTCTGGCCGCTGAGCAGGATGATATTCTTCAGTTTTGCCTTTGATGTGTCAGATAATTCGATACGGTATAAGAGGTCCAGTGCGTCCTGGATCAAAGTAACAGGGTTGGAAGGATCGGAGAGCTTTTCAGTGAACGCGAGCGGATCGATCTTCACAGAACCAAAGCCGCCGGTGCTGATCATAGAATCACTCATCAGGTTACGCTTAGGCAATGTATCTGTGTTGATCCAGATCTCGTGATACTGAGGTGCCTGATGATAAGCTTCCCAGCCGGCCACCTGTGGAGGATCTCCCAGATCCTGCAGCATGTTTGCGCAGTGGTTACGGATGGTATCCAGTGATTCATGTGCAGCCATGTATTCGGTTGGGAATTCGATACCGAATTCACGTACCATACCTACTGCAAATTCCACCGGACTTTTGATCAATGCTGACATATTCAGCGGATCGAAGAAGTGCTCACTTTTAAACAGGGCTTTCAGCGCTGGTTTCAGTTCGAAGTTATTATCACGCAGGATCTGTGCCATTGGCGTGATCACATTCTGCTCTACAGCATCATCAATCAGGTAGTATACGAAGAAACGGTACAGTTTACGGCTGATGAATTTGGATACTTCCTGCTGATCAAAAATGATATCCAGCAGGTCATCCAGTTCGGTAGCACCAGCTGCGCCCGTCTTACCTGTGATCTTACGGTTATTATAGAAACTTGAAAACTCTTTATTGGTGATAACGTGCTGGGTTGTCTCGAAATAAGACTCCATGGTAACCGGATTGATCCGGTACCCTGTCAGCACCTGTGCTGTTGCGCGTACGTCCTCTTCTGTGTAAGCGGAATCTGGTCCTTTACCTACGGTGAACAGCTCATGCAATTCACGACCATAGTTTTCGTCAGGACTTTCTTTACCGTTCAGATAACCATTGAGGTATCTGAGCATTGCCGGATCGAGAGTAACGGCTTTCGTCAGCGCTTTAAAGTTGCCGGTGGCGTTTGCCCGCAGCATCGTGTTATACTTATAGATATAACGGGAGTCATTCACCATATCCATTTCAGTTACGAAGTGGTTATGCCAGAAGAGCACCATTTTCTCTTGTATACTGCGTGACTGATCGATCATCACTTTCAGCCACCAGGCTTTATAAGATGACCAACGCATTCTGTCGAGGTCTCCTTCTTCCGGAGGCGGAGCAGAATTCACCCAGGTAGCACCAGGTGCGATGCCGGTTGCATCTTCACCATATGTATTGAGTGGTTGTGTAGTTACAGTGTTTACTGTGTCAATGAGGGCATCTACTGCTGCGTCCATGCCGAGCCCTTTGGCCCAGGTAACATCTTCAGGCGTGGAACCGAACATCGCGCGTTTCAGCAGGTGTACTGCCTGTGCAGTACCAAATTCTCCCGTGTATGCTGTAAGACCAGATTCAGTACGAAAGCCGGTTTTCTCCGCTTTGGCTGCTGCTTGCTGGCGATTTGCAGGAAGCGTAAGGAATTGTCTGCGATCCATAGATATTATGATATGGTTGTGTTGTGTGTATTCTTCTTATAGGGATACTAAAGTAAAGTAGGCTATTTCCACAGGTCCCATTTGCGGATCCAAATTAATAAAAACTTTAATTCAAGCCGATTATTTTATTTATAATGCAGTACTCAAAAAAGAAAAGGGTTGACTACCATTTGATTAGCCAACCCTTACCTAAATATTATATTTTCTTACAGTCTTTCTATTACACCGGCAATTCCTTGTCCGCCGCCCACACAAGCTGTCACAATCCCATATTTCTTGTTCAGGCGTTTCAGATCACTGAGTATCTGCACGGTCAGTTTAGCACCTGTACAACCCAGCGGATGCCCCAATGCGATCGCACCACCATTGATATTCACCAGCTCAGGATCGATGCCCAGTTCGCGGATAACTGCCACTGACTGAGAAGCAAATGCTTCATTCAGTTCCACCAGATCAATATCATTCAATGTTTTACCAATCTGCTGCAATGCTTTAGGCACGGCGGCTACTGGTCCGATACCCATGATACGCGGATGTACACCAGCAGAAGCACAGGCTACCAATCTACCAATAGGTTGCAGCCCCAGTTCCTTCACCATCGTTTCACTCATCACTACTACAAATGCAGCACCGTCGGATGTCTGAGATGAATTACCTGCAGTCACGCTACCACCGGCAGCAAATACAGGTTTCAGTTTCGCCAGCGCTTCGGGTGAAGTATCTGCACGCGGTCCTTCATCTGTATCAACGGTGTAAGTCCGGTTCTGCTTACGACCTTTTTCATCCACATACACCTCATTAACACTGATAGGCAAAATACCTTCCTTAAAATATCCGTTTTCGATCGCTTTTAATGCTTTCTGATGCGAGTTGTAGGCAAAGGTATCCTGATCCTCACGGGATACGTTATACTCACGTGCAACTGCTTCGGCCGTTAATCCCATACCCAGATAATACTCCGGCGTTGTAGCAGCTACCGTATAATTCGGCACAGTTTTCCAACCGGCAACTGGGACAAGACTCATACTCTCCGTACCTCCTGCAATGATACAATGCGCCATACCTGACTGGATCTTGGCTGTCGCAATGGCGATTGTTTCCAGTCCGGAAGCACAATAACGGTTCACCGTCATGCCGGGTACTTCTATCCCTAGCGCACGTACAGAGATCATGCGACCGATCTGCAGGCCCTGTTCTGCTTCAGGAACAGCGTTACCCACAATCAGATCATCCACTCTTTTAGGGTCGAGCTGTGGTACACTTGCTAATAAGCCGGTAATTACATCCACGGCCAGGTCATCAGGCCGGTAAAAGCGAAAGCCGCCCCGCTTGGACTTGCCCACAGCGGTTCTGAATCCGGCTACGATATATGCTGTTTCCATTTCCTTAACTCCTTTTCCGGGTGTAACACCCGATTTTTTTCTTTTAAGTTAAAGAAGTTTTGTGAAATAGAAAACAAGGTGTTAGATTTGCAGCCCGATTCGTCGGGAAATGGAAAGACTCCTTAGCTCAGCTGGTTAGAGCTACTGACTCTTAATCAGTAGGTCCAGGGTTCGAGTCCCTGAGGGGTCACAGGGAAATTAAACGCTTCAAGTTCTAGGACTTGAAGCGTTTTTGTTTTTAACTGATTGTGTAATACATTTATTATCAAGCATTAGTAGGTTCGAGTCCCCCTAGGTTGATCCTAATGAGGAGCAATGGAATTTGGATTTAAGTGCAAATTTTGGACGATCCTAACAAGATGATTCAATCTCTCACTCTTCTTGTTACACGTTTTGGCCGTTTTGATTTTAGTGTTAATTATTCATTCAGTGTATTTCAGAGCAATCACTGACAAGAATATTTAAAAATCGCACAAACCAGCACTGTAAAGCAATTAAGGAAAAAATCCCCTACTTTTTTCAAAACGTTTTCACCCATAAGCAACATTTTGTACTCTTTGAAAATAGAGATGCCTTTTATGCTATTAACTTTAGAGAATATATTTTTTATCTCCCCTTTCTCACAAAGGTTAGTGCCATAAATCAAGCTAAATGACATTAAATAATAATGACCTAGAAGTGTTGTGTCCTTGTAGCTGTATTCTCCTTGGTAACTAAAAAAAGTATTTAACTTTTCAACATTCATATTAGTCACGATTATTAACATTATGATTGCGATACCTCAATTAAAAAATAAATTCTTTTGTATTGTAGACAGACATTCTCCAGAATTAACCGCAATGGTTTCTTCTTACCTAATTGAAGAGAATTACTATCTGCCTATTTTTGAAATCCAAGCAGTAACCGCACCACGTACTCATCCTATTGCAAATCCTCCCGATGAGCATACCTTTTCCCAAGAACGGGCGGAGGAGGTTGCTACATCTATACGCAATGCAATTGTTAAGCTAAATGGTGCTGAAAACATCATCGTTGTTGGTCTTAGTGAAGACCAAAAAACCTATTTACAACTGCCAGACGGCTTTAATATAATTACTATAGATTGTCCAGAAGACATTAATATTTTTTTATCTCCTTTTTTCGAAGAACAAAGGCCTATTTTATCCTGCCAACCTGACGAAATATTAAAAGGATTGCAACAAGCTGTTTTGACAAAACATTGGTTAAAGATTGATCTCCAAGCCGCACCATTAACTTTTACTAACAATGCAAATGGCAGTTGTGTTGTGATCGAAGATGACCAATCTGCCATGGCTGTAGCAGCGGTAAATTATGCATTGTCAGTTCAAGCAGAAGTAATTGTGGTTTCGCCACTGATCGATGGTGAGGAAAGGGATATTTTGTACTATTTTTCTGATTGGAAATTACATGGTGATCTTTCTGCGTATGACAGAATTCTGAACGCTATTAATACTAGAATTGGAGCATTCAGTTTCTCAGGCTACGACTATGTTACATTTTTTACAGCTGGCATTCCTTATTCATTGACGGTGGGGGCTATTACCTGCTGTACCTATGTACATATGCATTGTTGGCCGGATCATTTTACCTTTAACAACATATTATATGCAACGCAAAGCGGTACAGGCGCTGGCCTGGTTTTCTCGCCACTGGATTTCAATTCCCCTGTATTACCCTCTGCTAATAGAGAAATAGAAAATGTATCTAAGGAACTCTCCCAGATAAATATTCATATTCACCAGCTTGTTGGCAAGCAAGCTACTATGTATAATCTTTCACACCATTTACAACATTATCCATATGATCTGCTTCATATTTGCAGCCATGGGGGGAAATACCGGGTAAGAGAATTCGCTCGGAATTCATAGATGGTAGCGGAATTGTCCATTCTATAGAGTATGATCATGTTCTATCTTTTGCGGCTACGCCTTACAAAAATGAAAATAATGGTGAACCGCTCATCGAAGTGCATTATATGGTTTTTCCCAGATCATACAACGGCTTCAAGGTAGGTAGTGATGAGTTAAAAGCACAGCATTATTCTCCCGAATTTTTTGTGGAATGCCAAAACGCAGTCATTCATAGAACAACAGTTGCCGATGTCTTAGTTGGAGAAGTTAGCCAAGTTACAGACTCACGAGCAGTGATGTGTAGTGACTATCCCTTTTACGGAATGATCAATTACATAGCAGGTGGAATGAAACCACTAATTTTTAATAATACTTGTTGGTCATGGGGGCCAATAGCAACATCATTCCTGCAAAAAGGAGCGAAAGGGTATATTGGAACCCTGTGGGGAGTGAAGGATGATTCAGCGGCATCCACTGCGGTAGCCTTTTATGAGAATATGAAAACCATCCCAATCGCTGAGGCGATCCATATGGCTGCCCATCAGCATCAACCGGCGGAAGATAAAGACATCTATGTTTTTTATGGGTTCCCTTTTACTGCATTGCATTCAATTAATCAGGATATGGAATCGAAAAAGCTTGTTCTCCTACAATTGACCCGAAGACGAGAGTTTTTTTTAAGGAATAGAAGAACCACAACAGATACAAAAGTGCAGCAGCGGTTGGATTTCATAATAGCTTGGCACGATATCGCTATACAAGGGATACAAGGGTAACTGTTCTTATCTCAAAGCGTAATCCTCGAACTTTTGTTATATTATTTTAACTCATTGGGCGTTAAATCTTACCAAGCACAGTTAAATCATCAATAATCTGGTTCGAGTTTCCGATACCGGGATCACAGGAACATCAGACGCTTCAAGTTCAAAGACTTGGAGCGTTTTTGTTTAGTACTTTCTTATACGATATCATTATCAACGTTTATACAGATTCGATTCCTATTTGGTATAATTACTTATTGAAAGCAAATGAAGCCCAAAATAAATTCTCACCATTTCACATGCAATTATTTGGGACATCGCAACACAATTCCAGCAAAGAGATCAGTTTATAATTTAAGAATAATATATTTACAAGATCTTCAATTACAGCTAAGGCTTTGCTTTTACCAATAACTATATTAGATGGATGTGCCGCCGAATTTCTAATGCCAAGTTTTTCATCAAGTATTTTTCGTACATCATTAGATATAATTCTCGCAGATCTACATAATTCTATGAATTTCCCTTCGGGAATATCCCCAAAGTCGTCTTTATTAGAAATGATAGTGACTTTAACCCGTTTATCAGTAACCTTAGCTAATTCAGTATTGAAATCAGTAAGCTTGTTATTTAAAATGAATTCATAAATATGGTCGAGTGTCAATAACCATATCATAACTATAGCAGCTCTAAAAGCCTCAGCTTCGAAAGACTTAATAGCATCTATCAAAAATGACTTTTCGCTATCATTTGTCAATTTGGGTAGCAAGCTGCGCAGATTCTTGTTGGTTTCAAGAGCAATCCTGTCAAAATGAACATTTTTGCTTATCTCTTCCTTTCTGCCACGTTCTAAATGAAATAATTCCTTCATTTTGATAAATTTCTGCGGCCTGCTTTTTTGCTTCTTGGAATTAGTATTGAGATACTGAGAAATATTAGAATACTTAGTTATTTTAAGTTCTTCAAAGCATAGTTCAATATCTCTGGCCTTGACACCTGAAAGATTTCGGAATTCAATGAGATAATAAATAAAGTAATCACATTTTTCTGAGGTCTTTATATCTGTAAATCCATCAATTTTGGAAATAAATTCTTCTAAGCTCTCTATCATTTTTTATTGCTCCTTTTATTGTCCAATTTTTTTACAATCATGTTCGACGAAGTTCTCACCTAACGTAGTTACTTAAGATTACTGCTGTCGCTACTATTTAACCAGCCCTTATTTCGGGCCGTATCTCGAATACTTTGGAATAAGTCAGTAGGTACTTTTTGACTCGTTGTTTATAGCAAGTATAAATATGATTGACACCTATCTCGTCAATTTTCAGTACTCTTTCTAAATAGTAGAGAAAAAGGATATTTTTTTCAAAAAGATTTTGCTTCATAAATAGAATAAAAATCTCGAAGACTTTGACCATCTTTAGGATTGAGATCCAAGGTGCTTACTTGAGTATGACTAGTAGG
>NZ_VOHS01000003.1 GCF_007896845.1 Chitinophaga pinensis
TCCTTATCCATCGGCTGCCAAGCGTCCATAAGATGACGCCTACCTGCCTGTTTTTTCCATAGGCAACCAGATCAGGTACATTGATGGCATCCTTCGGATGGGTGATGTCCCAGGTAGACCGGGACCATCCCCATCGAGGATGATGTATTCCAGACCGAATCTGGCTGCAAAGTCGATATAGTATTTATAAGTTTCGTTATTGATACCGAACGGAAGTCAACACCATAGATATTATTATCATTCCACCAGTCCCACGCCGCTTTCCCGGGTTTAATCCAGTCTGTTTCTTTGAGGATATTCGGTGATGCCAGCTGATAAACAAGGTTGTTTTCGATTAGTTCCTTATCCTCGTTGGCTACCATGATCAACCGCCATGGGAAAGACCGGTTGCCATTCGTTCTCGCAATGTAATCAGCCGTTTCTTCTATTTTGGTCACCCTATCCCTGACCAGACTTTCTTTCAATATTACTTTGGGAAAGCCACTGGTAATCTTATTACTGCCTGTACCAAAGAAAAACAGATTAGAATAATCCAGCAGATCAGCTTCACTGAAAAGCATTTTTGTACCCGAAGATGAAGACATATATAGCGGAAGGCCGCAATGTTGTTCATGTGAAAATGAAGCCAGTGTAGTGTCTTTAAACAGCAACTCGAAATGGGAAAGGAATTGTTGTTTTCCTCTACGCCCCATAACACACGGTTGTTGTCCGGAAACAGATAATCGACGATCTCATTTTTAACATTGATGGAGTCTTTAAAATGTGTTATCCATCTGTAGGCAACTCCATTGTCATAAGCCCGGAAAACAATTGTATGGCCACTTTTGAGATCTATTGTAAGCTCATTGTAAATATCGCTTATCACACTTTGTCTTACAGCAACAAGCGGATGTAGAAGCTCATTTTTAGTAGTACGCTTAGTTGATTTTACACGTTCGTCGAACCCTATGTAAGCGTTGTTTTCTATGTCAATACCTGCTATAGCACGTTGGAGTAAAATTTTCTTTCCTTTTGTCAGCCGCCACGACAGACTATCTTTTGTATTGATCTCGATAGTTAAGTTATTATCAGGAGATTTCAGCAGTATAACTGACTGAGGTAATGCGTTCACTGAAAATAAACTGCATATACATATCAAAAATCCCTTTAAATACTTATGCCGGATCATGCTAAATAGTTGTGTTTTAAAACGTCAGGTGAATCTCGTCTGGTACTTCCAAAAATAGCATCCATTTATACCAGTACTTACCCACATATTAACCGATGAAAGACGGAAATTAACTTACTGCAGATATGGTTAATAACAGGTGAATATCTGCGCAGGCTTAGTTAAATACAATGAAATGCCGACTTATTATGAGGGGTATTTTAGTATTCATTAACCCAACTAAAGATGACAAATTTATCTGCTGTCTCACTGTAGCAATCAGTACACTTTTTTATTCCTGTGCTAAAAAGAATATGGCTGAACCATTGGCATCGGTTAAGCGGCTTGCTCCTGTGAAAAAGTATATATTCCGAAAGTGATCTGGAATGTACCCAATAACAATGATTATAATAATGACGCCAGTCTTTATAGCAACCAGCGACGGGTAGAATCGGCGGATTTCGTTGCATTCTGGGCGAAGGATTTTGGCGCTACTCCGGCTGCTAACACTGATCCTGCAAAGCGATTTGATATTACACAGATCCTGAATGAGTGTGAACGCTTTTTCCAGTACTATGCGGATACGCTGAAATTTGTTGATAAAGGCAGGTCTGTTTCAGATAGTCTGAAGGCACTGATATATGTTACTAATTCTACTGATGGCACTGCATATGGAGGCGGTGCCGAGAATAAGGTAGGCATACTGTGGGTAACGCCTCCCCGCATTAATACCTATCCGTTTGGCGCCGTTGCGCATGAGTTAGGACACGTATTCCAGTATTATGTACAGTCGGACGGGAATTGGGGCTATTCCAGTTCTCCGCAGGGAAGTAATGGTCAGACGATATTTGAAATGACTTCGCAGTATATGCTCTGGCAGGTATATCCGCAATGGCTGACTTTTGAGAATTATCATTTACAGGCATTCATGAAGTATACCAACTATGCATTTCTGCATGAGATCAACCAATACCACTCTCCTTTTGTATTGGAGTACTGGTCAGATAAACGGGGAAAGGATTTTGTTGCGAAATTATGGAAAGGCGCCACGCGTGGAGAAGATGCGGTGACAACTTATAAGCGGCTTACCCAGATTAGTCAACAGACATTCAATGATGAACTGTTTGATGCATACAGAAAATTTATCACATGGGATATACCAAGGATCAGGAGCGTGGCCGCTCAGTATGCGAATCAGCATATTTCCAAGCTCAATGCTGCTGCGAACGGCTGGTATACGATCAGTCCGGATGTATGTCCGCAGAACTATGGATATAACGCTATCAGATTAAATGTACCTGCAGCCGGTACGACTGTTCGTTTACAGTTTAGAGGCATTGCCGGACAGACGGGATTCAGAAGTATTAAAATTGATAAAGCCGGATGGCGATATGGATTTGTGGCAGTGAAAACAGATGGCAGCCGTGTTTATGGGAGTACTTATAGTAATGCCAACGGAGAGGTCAATTATACTGTTCCCGCCAATACTGCTTTCCTGTGGTTAGTGGTAAGCGGTGCGCCTTCTGAGCACTGGGAACATTTAAATGATAATAATGATAGCAATGATGAACAATGGCCTTATCAGATAAAGCTGGAAGGAACGACTATCAATAGCAGTTTTATTCAGTAACTTGTTATTAGTAATCAGTAGTCTGACTATACTCATCTTACGCTAATGCTACGTTTTAAACGTAGCATTAGCGTAAGATGAGTATAGTCAGACTATATCTTAAGCCTTCTCATATGTGGCAGGATATAATTTCCTGAACATAACGTAGGTTACAGATAAAACGGTAAATGCAATGATTGCATCAATTGTTGCTGCGAAATTAAGTACAGCCAGTTTGGAGAAGAATGCAAAAGTAATGTCGAAGAACATGCCTGCAAATACCCATTCTTTCAGTCGGAGCAGTTTCTCTGGCGTTAATAGCACGACAACACCGGCGATCTTGGCAACGCCCAGAATATAGATGAAATGTGGAGGATAACCCAGTTGTACGGTGATGTCCCATACGATCGGGTTGTGAGTTAATTCAAAGAAGCCGCTTGCCCCGAACCATAAAGACATGAATACTGCACCTATCCAATAAATTAATCTTGTTGTTTTTGCGTTCATGGTATTGTTGGTTTTAGTTGTTTTGTGTAATTGTTTGTTTGATGACACAAAGATGTTCTAAAACCCATGGCCGGCACAGTAGTATCTGTTGAGGTGGACAAATGAGGTGGGCGACCAGACAATCCGGTACGTCAACGTATATAGTACAGCTACCCGGATATAAAAAACCCACGGTATTATACCGCGGGTCTGACTTAAAATAAACACAACCAAAAAGGCAGGCCAGCTTTCGCCGGCCTGCCCGATCTGCTATACAGCCAAAACTTTTTCCTGTCGTTTCTTAAACTCCGAGAAATTGTAGCCTGTCTCTTTCTTGAATAACTTGCTGAAGTAGCAGATATCCGTGAACCCTAAATCCCATGCGACTTCTTTCATGCTGGCGTCTGAATACGCAGCATATCGCTTGGCTTCAAGTATTACACGTTGGCGGATATGGTGACCAGCGGTATACCCCGTGGCCTTCTTTATAGCTTCGTTCAGGTAACTGGGAGTAACGCACATTTGCTCTGCGAATTCAGACACTTTCTTGTATGTTCTGAAGTTCTGGTCTACCAGCTGAATAAAACGTTTCGCCTGTCTGACGTTATGATGTTGCTGGGTCACCGGTTGCTGACTGTGCGACTGGCGGGACATATGTATGAATAGTATGTTGAGATAACGACTCAGAATATCCGGGCTGTAGAGCTGCTGATGACTGAACTCCTGAATGAGTTTGTCCATGATGGATTGCATCTCCTGACGGATTTCCTGACTGTATCTGATATTAGCGGATTGTATGAGGACCAGAAGCAGATCTGCATGATATACTGAGTTATACTCCTGGAGGAAGAGTTCATTGAAACGGATGATGTAACCGGCTGAATCGTCATCATCATCAATAGAAAAATGATGTGTCTGATTAGGCATGATACAGAATATCTGATCGCCCTCAGGAGAATAAGTTTGCATGTCAACTTTTAGAAAACTGTTGCCAGATACGGTCCAGATAATTTCTATAAGGTCATGAGCATGTGGGGTATTACCGTTGAATTCACGGTTATTGCTGATCTGTTCGAATGTATAGATTTCAAAGAATGGTTTCGCGGTGGTCATAACATCAGTATTTGAGCGTTAAGGAGGAGGATTTTTAGAATGCCATTTCTTTCAGTGTGATGGCGTAGCGACAAGTCTTATATAGGCTGGCATAGTGAAGATGCCCGTTGTATTTTTTGCCATTGATGAAGATCGTAGGAGCAGTATCTACACCACTGCGTTTTGCACCTTCATAGTCATTGATGATTTTATGAAATACTTCCCGGTGCTTTCTGCCTTCTTCGAAGAAAGCCATATCCACACCAACGGCAGATGCGAGATAAGGAAATATACTGCGTGATAAGCGTGATTGGTTTTCGATGATAATATCATGCATTTCCCAGAACTTATTGTATTTGGCAGCTATTTCTGTGGCGATGGCTGCATCCAGTGACAGCGGATGTTTATCAGGTGCCGGATAGTGCCGGAATACAAATTTCAGTTCATTACCCATGATGCTGCGAAGGTGTTGGATCGCTGGATATATAGAAGCGCAGGTTGTATTATGCAGATCAGCGTACATCACCAACTCAACAGGGGCAAATGGATCTCCCTGATAGTGATCGCGAGCGGCGTTAAATATAGGACGTAGCATATGGGTCGCTTTAGATTTTAGTGAATTAATTGCTTGCTGTAAGTGTTGATATAAAACTACTTTAAATGAAAGGCGAAGGGAAGTGTCGTTCGCTAAACAGGCAAAAACTGTCGCTGTCGGAGGAAACTTAAGGGCACAAAAAAAGAGCAGTAGTGAGCTGCTCTTTTAAATGACTGGGTTAACATTACACCTGTGAGTAAAAATCTTCTGCCTCCTTTATTGCATTGTCTGTAAATGATTGCAACAGATCAATATGAAGCTGTAATGGTGGAGTGATGACTGGTGCTGATTCCAGCTCATCCAATGTGGGAGATAGGCGCTCTGTCAGCCCCATAATAGAAATGGTGGTTTTCAGATTGTGTGCCGTACTTCTTAATGTTGTGATGTCGTTGTTGTCAAATGCGTTTTGTAACTGTGCCAGTTCAAGTGGCATTGCGTCAATAAACTGTCTGGTTACTTTCTTCTCATAGACCTTATTGCCCTGACTGATCTCTTTCATGTAATCCAGATTGATATATTGATAAGCTGGTACTGCTAAAGGAACAACCGGTGCCGGTTTATCCTGTCTGACATTGGAGATGGCAGCAAAGCGATTGATCAGCTGATAGAGTTCTTTTTCATTGATGGGCTTGGAGATGTATTCATTCATCCCGTTGCTCAGGCATTTTTCCCTTTCTCCTGCAAGTGCATGCGCAGTCATAGCGACTATCGGCACTTCCAGTTTCATCTCTTTACGGATGACGCGGGTGGCGGTATAGCCATCCATCTCCGGCATCTGGATATCCATTAATATCAGGTCATACCGGTTCTTTTTCAGATAGTCAATTGCCTCCATTCCATTACCTGCCATATCAAAAGGAAGCTCCCATTCTGTAAACAGATGTTTCATCAGACTGCGGTTCATCTCATTATCATCTACAACCAGTATTTTGACGTCATTGTTGTTGGTGATTCTGAACTGACTGATATCTATGCTATCCGGTATCGGCATTTGTCTGGATGCAATGGCATAAGGAATGAAGAACCGGAATGTAGTGCCTTTACCGGGTTCACTTTCAACGCTGATATCTCCCCCTTGTAATATAACCAGATCTTTTACGATAGAAAGTCCCAGCCCCGTACCACCATATTTTCTGGTGATAGAATCTTCCGCCTGATTGAAACGGTCGAAGATAGAGGCCAGTTTATTTGGCTCAATGCCGATGCCTGTATCTGTGATGGCGAATGCCAGTTGAATAATATTACCATCGCTTTGTCTGTTGCTGACAGAAACGACGATACTGCCCTTTTCAGTGAACTTTAAGGCGTTCCCGATCAGATTTACCAGTACCTGCGTCAGACGGGTAGCATCTCCGATAAGTGTATCGGGTACATCGGAAGCAATCTCCCCTTGTAATAAGAGTTTCTTTTCCTTTACTTTTTCGCTGAATAGTGTCTGTATAGAATGTAGCAATCCGCGTACACTGAATGGATTGGATTCTATTCTGACCATACCGGCTTCGATTTTGGAGAGGTCCAGTATGTCGTTGATGATCGTCAGCAGATTTTCTCCTGCCTTCTGGATAGACCCGACAAACTCAGTAGAAGAGTCATCCAGTTTTCTGGATTTTAAGAGGTTTGTAAAGCCCAGAATGGCATTCAGAGGTGTCCGGATCTCATGACTCATATTGGTCATGAAGTTCTCCTTGATCATGGCTACCTCACGGATCTTCTTTTCGGATCTGTCCAGCTCCAGTATCAGCTGTTGCTGTCTGCGGATTCTGCTCATCACAAACCAAAGCATACCGGCTGCTGTCATGAGGATGAGGCAAATCAGGATAATGCCCCAATTTCTTGCCCTTCTGCTGCTTTCATTGATGCTATTGCTTAGTTCCGTCATCACGTGCTGACGGCTATCGTAGATTTTTCTGGTCACAGAACTGATCTCATTAGAGATCTCTCTGGCACGTGGATTGGCGATCAGACTGGTATCGTCCATTCTGCCGGTACGGAAAAATTCATGCATCAACTGGTTCTTGTTGTGCAATTTCAGCCCTGCGAGGTATTGCAGGCGTTCTATATACATGACGGCACTATCGTCCGTATTCATCTCCTTCAGAGTATCGACAAACGCTTCTACCTCATTAATTTTGGCGTCTACCCCTTCAATATGGGAAGTATCGTCAGTGGCTATCGCAGCCCTGATTCTCGATTCCACCCAGATGATATCCCGTTCGAGTTCCCGCAGCTTATTGCCTGCCTGAAGTTCCCGCAGGAGCTTCTGATTACCTTTGATCAGCTGATCAATGTTTTTGGAGGAATTATACTGTATAAAAGCCAGTATAAGCGTACCAATCAGGAACGCGGTAAGGATCAGGTATGTAAAGCGGTTGTTATTCATGTCAATCCGTAAAAGTCATATACCAGGAGCGCCCTGTCGGGCAGCTTTCGCCAGACAGGCAAAATCGGTCGCCGGGACCCCTATTCGATTAGTTGGGTCACAGTACGTTCATGCGCTTATTAAGCGCCTTACGGTAGGCATCTGCTACCGGCAGACTCTTCTCCCCTATGAGAACGGCTCCGTCCTGCAGGGTGTCTATTTTGTCAATTGCCACCATATAGGAACGGTGTATTCTCAGGAAACGGGACGCCGGCAGGCGTTCTTCCAGAGAACGTAAAGATGTATGTACGGCAAAGAACTTCTTGGCAGTGAATAACTTAACATAATCCCCCATCGCCTCGGCATAGAGGATTTCCTCCAGTTTCAGTCTTCTGACAATGTTAGAATCCCGGATGAAGATAAATTCATCATTCTCCCAACGGATCTCTTCTTTATTACTTTCAACTACCTGTCTGGCTTTTTCTATTGCCTGCAGGAATCTGCCCGGAGTGATGGGTTTGACGAGATAGTCGGCTACATTTAGTTCGAATGCCTCTACCGCGTACTCTTTTTTGGAAGTAGTAAAGATGATCACAGGTTTTTTATTACCCATGTTCTTAATCAGTTCGAGTCCGGACATTCCCGGCATTTCTATGTCCAGTAAGAGCAGGTCTACACTATTGTCCTGAAGATAGTTATAGGCATCAATGGCATTTCCGCACTCACAGGCAACAACAACGCCTTTGATCTGGCTGGTTAGTTCCAGCAATGTGCTTCGTGCGATGGCATTGTCGTCAATAATAAGTGTGATCATATAGGTTGCTAATGCTGATTTGATTTATATAGTGTGTCTTTGATAAGTGAATTTTGTGCCAATAGATAACTATTTGATTGTGAATAATATGGAGTTTGGTTCCATGTGACGATTGGCGAAATATCGTTAATCCACAAAGAGAATAGTTATTTTATGATCGTTAAGCAGTGTAATAAGGCCCCGCTATAGTTCATTACAGGTTGATCCGCATATCTTTAGAGACGTCGGCAATGGGACAAAAGACAGCACAATTTTAATACAAAATAAGCTAAAGTCAGCATTCGTTCTACGCTGATCACAGGTAGAATTCGATAATAAGCAGGAATAGGAGCGAATAACGTGGAAAACAGGGATAAAGAAAAGTTCATTGTAGAACGTCTAATCATCCCGCACGATCGCAGGTAAAGTTGCTCCTCCCCTTGTGATCTTCACGTTAACGTTATCAACAAGATCTGCCTCCCCGGACATTCTTGTTGTAGCCATCACAGTTTTTTGAAAAACGAGGATGTGTGCTGTGTTGGTAATATCTTTCCGTCTTGCTTCTGCAATGTCCATCAGGACGCTTACATGAATCATATGATCTGATTTTAATGTACGATTTTATTTGCGCAGGAGGTACTTGCGAAGGCGTGAGGTTTTGCCCGAAAGGTAAAACCCATTCCCATGATGTACCCCATTGCTTCTTTCAATGCATCATTACTCCTGAAGTTCGGATTGGTGTTGATGTCAGCATGTACTTCCATATCCACATTGTATGCTGTGAAAATGTTGCATAATGAGTAAGCCACTTCAATACTTCTGCCCACTTCTTCCAGCATCCTTTCTTTGATGCTCATTTTTCGTTGTGTACTGAAGTTGTGGATGTACATGAATCCTCCTTTACCTTTCCGGAGAAAAACGATAACGGTAGCGAATTCAGTGATTCGTCCCTTTACCTGGCTATCAGTACCGATACACACTTTGAGATCATTACCTGCTGCTCTTTCAGTGATCAGCATTTCAGTGATTTCATCTGCTATAGGCCGTTGTATTTCGTCGCCGTTAAGCCGTCTCCATTTGTTGATGTGTTGCATTGCTATGTCATATTTATTACTAATAATTTTTGTGGGTGTCAGGGGGACTCGAACCCTCATCTCCCGATTCACATTCGGGTATTCTGCCCTTGAATTACTGACACCGTTTATATGTTTCCGGACTCAGATTCGAACTGAGAACATCACAGTCAAAGTGTGATATGTTAACCATTACACTATCCGGAAAAAATGTTGATCTGACCGGATTTGAACCGGTAGCCTGCTGCGTATAAGGCAGTTGCTCTGACCGTTGAGCTACAGATCAATGAATATGTAGGCGCATACGAATCCCTTATGCAGTATGCATTTGCCGGGTACAAGACACACCTTCTCCACCACGGGATTTCAATTCCTGTGCAGATGATGATATTAAAAAACCCGGCCGTTACAACGACCGGGTTTTTAATATCTGAACTGAATACAGCTATTGCTTTTTCAGTCTATAAAAAATCGGTTCGTTGATAAATGGGTCTCTCTGGATCATAGCCCACATACAGCCACGCGCAGCGTGTCAACCCGTTTTGCTGGAGGCCTTCGCTGATGTGTTTGAATCGTATGGACATTTTTCGTGTATGCATAAAATCTGAATTGGGTGAAAAAAGAAAAGCCCCGCAATTGCTTGCAGGGCTTGAGTTATATCGAGTTAGTTTATTTAACTAATTGATAGCATAAGCAGCCCTGCGCGCCCCGTAGTCCTCAATCGGACTAAACGAGCCTTTGCAATCTATATGTAGCTGTATGCGTAACATTGTTTGTTCTTGTGTTTTGATTTAACGGTGCAAAGATGAAACTATTTTTTTAATATTAGCATTTTCTGTAAGAAAATTTTTAAAAAAAATATACCTTGTTTCACACAAGAAAATAATCACTCAAATGACGCTCGGGCAACTGCAAACAACAACAACAGATCTGCTGTTGAAATCTATCAGTGGCAGCAGGGCACAACACTTACACTCCCCTACTTCAGATACAGATATCAGAGGAATTTTTGTGCTGCCTGCGAAAGAACTGTATGGATTGAACTACACCACACAAGTGGCAAATGAATCAAATGATGAAGTGTATTATGAAGTAGGTCGCTTCATAGATCTGCTTACTAAAAACAACCCTAATATTATTGAGTTGCTGAGTACACCGGATGATTGTGTACTCTTTCGTCATCCCCTGATGGATAGCATTAAAGCAGCAGATTTTCTGTCCAGACTATGTAAAGATACTTTTGCAGGTTATGCTGCTTCGCAGATCAAGAAAGCAAAAGGTCTGAATAAAAAGATACATCGTCCGATGGAGCCGGCACGTAAATCCATTCTGGACTTCTGTTATATCATTGCCGGTAATGGTAGTATTCCATTGAAGAAATGGTTGGCTAATAATGGATATACACAGCAGGAATGTGGCCTTACACAAGTAGATCATTTCAGAGATGTATATCTTCTTTTTCATCAGCAACAGCTCACAGATGGCACATACCTGAAAGGAATTGCGTCAGGCGATAGCGCCAATGATGTGCAGCTCAGTTCCATTCCGATCGCCGTGCCGCATCTGGCCGTTATGAATTTTAATAAAGATGGTTATTCTGTTTATTGTCGTGAATACCTTGAATACTGGGAATGGGTGGAAAAACGAAATGATGCCCGTTATCAGAATACAATGAGTCATGGCAAAAATTATGATGCCAAAAACATGATGCATACATTCCGTTTGCTGAGTATGGCGGAAGAAATCGCTACAGAACAAAAAGTGAATGTAAGACGTACAGACCGCGAATTTCTATTACAGATAAAAGCGGGTGCTTTTGAATATGATGATCTGTTAAAAATGGTGGACGAGAAAATGGAAAAGATGGATGACCTTTACGCCCGTTCTGGTTTGCCTGATACGCCGGATCTGAAAAAAGCAGAAGAGATATTGGTAAATATCAGAGCATCTTTTTATAGACATAGTATATGAACGCAGCCTTACATCAACAAGAAATAGCAGAGCGAGGGTTTACTGTCATTGATGGTATATTTACGTCCGGAGAAGTAGCTACATTGCTGTCATGTATTCAACAGGCGGATACATCAAATGATACTTTCCGCAAAACAAAGGACCTCTTTGCTATCCGTCAATTTCTAAAAGAGATACCGGGAGTAGTGCCCGCTGTATTTACTGATAAACTGAAAGAGGTGATCAGCCGTTTGTTCGGCGAAGGGTATTATCCGGTGAAATCTATTTACTTTGATAAGCCGGGAGACTCTAATTGGTTTGTCTCTTATCATCAGGACCTGACCATTTCAGTCAAAGAGAAAGCAGACGTGAACGGCTTCGGACCATGGACAGTAAAACAACAGCAATATGCGGTACAACCTCCGCTGCATATTTTGGAGCAGAACTTTACGATTCGTATACATCTTGATAATACAGACGGGCAGAATGGTGCACTGAGGGTTGTACCCGGCTCTCACAAAAAGGGTATCTACAGGCCCGAAACAATTGACTGGACCACGGAAACAGAAACGACCTGCGATGTACCGGAAGGTGGTATCATGATTATGCGTCCTTTGTTGCTACATGCCTCCAGCAGGACGACCAATGACCATAAACGCCGGGTGATTCATATTGAGTTCAGCGATCAATCATTGCCGGCACCTCTTCAATGGTCTGAGTTACTGCAATAACCGCTGCTTATATTTTCGGATAAAATAGATAATACTGATAATGGTTCCCGCAATGCCTATACCACCTGCTATTAATACGAGATGGGTATAGAATTGCAACCAGTCTGTCTGTATCCGGAACAATGATTTCGTTAATAATACCCCTACACTGCCGAGATATCCGAATGAATCTGCCAGATAGATCAGAAATCCTACATTCCCCGAAAAACGAAACGTCGCAATGAAACGGTCGAATAAAATACTGTTGAAAGGAATATATACCATAAACAATCCCAGCCCTACCAGTATCATCCACATATATAACGAAAGACTATGTTGGAGATAAGCGAGCGTTGCTATAAGAGATAGAATAAATCCTAATAGCATAATGATCTGTGTCAGCAGGAATGCATGATAATTATTCTGTAGAAATATCATAGACGCAATCATCACAAGAATAACGAGTGAAATAATCGTTTCCGTTTGTGTGAAGGTGGCAGCATTGTAAGCCACTCCGGACACCCGCCACATATCTGCCATAAAGCTGTCTCTGACTTCCCGTAGTATAGTGACCAGTATATAAATAATAATCAGCGCGAGTAATCCGGGGAAAAATTCGCTCAACAGCTTTCTTCTTTCCTTTGCCTGCATAGGTAAACGATGCATACGCATGGCTTCATCTCCGGCATCAGGTGGGGGTATCTTTTCCAGCAGGAAAATGAATACAATCAAGGGTAAGAGGAAAATAGCCCCGACGCTAAAAGGCATCCAGTATTCGGTGATGTGCAATGATTGCATTACCCACTGTGCAGTAGACTTTGCCAGTCCGGAGGCAAAGATGAAGCTGACAGCCAAAGCTGCACTGATCAGGTCTGTCGTTTTCCGTCCTTCTACAAATGAGAATACGACACCCCACAGCATCCCAAGCGGAAATCCGTTCAGAAACAGACACCACGCGTTATATGGCGGAGGTATCAGGGCAAACAGTAACCAGGATAGCCAGGAAATCCCGACCAGCAATAATATCAGCTTGCCTCTGCCCACCCGTTTCATTTCGGATATAAAACGAATGCCGTAGAACTTGCTGCTCATATACCCTGCTACCTGCGTGATGACAAGAATGATCTTATAATCAATTCCCAATAGACTGTACCCCTGATAAGCGGCTACATTGAACGCTTTTCTGAATGCAAAAATGCAGGTATATGCCGCAAAAGCGACAAATGCGGAAAACAGGGCTACACCAAGTTGCCGGGAAGATAAGCGGGTAGAGACTGGTTGATGCAAGGATAACAGGTTGATTCCTGTTAAAAATAACAATTAATTGCGCTCCAGGAACACAGCCTTTTCCTGTATAGGAATCTGTTTTCGGAAAGAGGATTTGAAGCCGCCATTGACAATATCTCCTTTGATAGTCACCATATAGCGTTTCGTATGGAGTTTGCTTGTATTGAAGGTAAAAGTGAAATGTTGGTCCTGTTTCAATGGTTCCAGCATTTTCGATTTACAGGGAAGTGCGTTATAGCAGGATGCCTGATAATTACTGCCATCTTCTCTGACAGCAACCGGGAGGACCGGTGTGGCATTGCCCGGAGAAATATTGATCTCAAGATTGTTCAGGTATACCGCCTCGCGGATCCCCTCGAAACTAAGTACGACATCCAGTTCATTATTGTTTTTGACCAGAATTTCCGGAACGGCGGCAAAATAGGGCGCTATAGTAGTATATGCGTCAGTTCGATCGTATAACACGATCGTATCCAATTTGTACGCCAGCAGGAAGTAACTACAGATGGCGGTAGTGGTTACAATAAAGATGGTAATGCCGTATTTGAGCATAAGCTAAAAATATCACTGATTACCGGTAATGCAAATCCCTGAAAACAGGGGTTTTATGCAAAAAAGAAGGGATGATCCTCATCATCCCTTCTTAGCTGGTACGAATATCTGTTTTAGCTGTCCGACTATATCACCTCCGCTTACCGAGATACTACTGATTTTATCAGCGATCTTTTCTACGTATTCCATTTCTTTCAGCTTGAATAACATTTCATTTTCTTCCATCAAACGTGCTGTATTCAGCAGGCTGCGCGTACTCGCTGTTTCTTCCCTTCGCATGATACTGTTGGCCTGTGCTTTCTTTTCAGCGATCAGTACCTGATTCATGATCTCTTTCACATCGCCTGGCAGTATGATATCGCGGATACCACAGTCAAGCAGGGTTACACCCAGCTGAAATGCTTTATCCTTTACGGCATTCATCACCATTGGCGATATATCGTCACGTTTATCCAGCAGTTCGTCGAGCGTATAACTGGATATCTGTTCTCTCAGGGCTAACTGCAGTAATACATACAGCTGTTTTTCGTAATCCTTGTTCTCCAACAGTTTGTAGATATCAGCGTTGCTGTATCGTACAGTGAAGTTAAGGCGGATATTTGCCTTGTCTTTTGTCAGGATCTCCTGACCATTGATCTCCAGCTGGGCCTGACGGATATCTGTTTTATACAGGGTCATTACCGCTGTATTCTTCCAGAAATAATGTATACCTGCTGCCAGTTCTTTATTGAACTTACCATCGACATAAAGTATTGCTTTCTCGTAGTTTTCTACGTTGAAAACTCTCAGGTATGCCTGTAATTCAGATTTTGCCAGTACCGCGCGGTCAATCGCTTCGGTAATCTCATATTTGGAAAGGTCGGCCATTACGACTTTACGTTTTACCAGTCCTTTCCAGTAGGCATACTGACCGGCTGGCAGAGCTGTTTTAATCAGTCCGTTTTCAAATACCAATGCCAGTTGTTCCTGTTCAACGGTGATAATTTCCAGTCTTTCTGCCAGGTCTTTATGCGCCAGCAGTAAATTTAGGTCAATGGAAGGCTGGAATGGCTTTGCCAGGTCGCAGATTGAATAGGTACGTTCTACGGCTCCTTTCCAATAGGCGTATTTACCGGTATTCAATACGGTTTGCAATAGGTTATTTTCATATACCAGACCAATTTCCTGCTGTTTGATGATCAGTACATCCAGCATGCCGGCCAGTGCTTTATTTTGCAGCAATACGTTCAGGTCAGTGGCAGGCTGGAACGCTTTATACATATCATAGATATCGTATTTACGTTCTACCAGTCCTTTCCAGAAGGCGTATTTACCATGTGTCAATACAGTATACAGCTGACCATTTTCGTATACCAGAGCAACTTCCTGCTGGTTGACAGTAATGACATCCAGCGCATCTGCCAGGTCTTTATTTTGCAGTAATATATTCAGATCAGTAGCAGGAGTGAATGGTTTGAACATATCACATAGCACAACGTCTTCTCCGGATTTCTTCCAGTGGCTTCCTTCATTTAACAGCTTCACGTAACGATTTTCTTTGAAAACCAGTCCTTTATGGTATGCTGCTATTTTTACTCGTGATATCATAGTTGATTAATTTAAGGTTAATAGGGTATTATTTATACTGACTCCTGCGATTTGTTAATGAATAAATTAATAGGATCAGCACCGTTAAAACTGGTACCTGCGGAAGCTGGCTTAAGTTGGTGGCGGTGTAACGTGATGCAGGTGATGATAACCGGTGTGCTACATAGTACAGGGATATCAGGGGTATAGGGATGAACCGGTTACCAGCCGGCTATCAGTTACACGTTCAGCAACGGTATCTGCCTTTTTCAAGGCGGTAGCAATCGGATATAATAGCCTTTTGCTATCGATCCAGGTTGCTGATCCTGTTGTGTGAGGCGCATTGATGTAAGGCAGTTTCGCCATCTGCCTGGCTTGTTTTTCTGTTTCAAAGAAAATGAACCTCAAGGGTTCGTTGCTAATCCATTGCTCTACCCTCTGAGCTATCCTGTTTCCAGGAACAGGAATCGAACCTGTGACCCATAGATCCCTCGCTATCATTGCTCTACCAACTGAGCTACCCTGTTTCCAGAGACAGGACTCGAACCTGTGACTGATTGATTGCGCAGCAACAATTACGACCTGCTTTGGAAGCATATTACCATCCATCGGAGGCAATACTACGGGGCTCTCAAAAACCCTCATCCGGCCCGCCACAGTATCTGTAATTGTGTCATCAACGATGACAATACAAATGTGAAGCTCATGTGCGCACTTTTTTTGCGCATTAGAATTTTTTTTCTACTTTTTGAAAAAATAGTCTGCATGCCCGTTAATAAGAATGCCCTTATCCGTTACAGAACAATAGATGCCTGTCTCCGCAACCGCAGGCGTAAATGGACCTTGCAGGACCTGATCGATGCTGTCGGAGATGCCCTGTACGAATATGAGGACATTCACAAAGGGATCAGCCGCAGGGCCATTCAAATGGATCTGCAGGCCATGCGTAGTGATAAACTGGGATACAGTGCGCCTATTATTGTCGTGGATAAGAAGTACTATACCTACGAGGATCCGGAGTATAGTATCACCAATATACCTTTAAGTGAGGTGGACCTGAGCCGGATGAATGAAGCTGTGGAGGTGCTGAAACAGTTTAAGGGTTTTTCTCATTTCAATAGTCTCAATGAAGTGGTGCAGAAACTGGAAGACCATGTATATGCAGCTTCGCATAATACGCGTTCCGTTATAGAATTTGAAAAGAATGAACGGCTGAAAGGACTGGAACATCTGGAGCTGTTGTACCAGTCCGTTGTACAGAAAAAAGCGATCCGTATGGCTTACCAATCTTTCAAAGCCAAAACCGGTAACTCATTTGAGTATCATGTATGGTGGCTTAAAGAGTTCAAAAATCGCTGGTTTGCTGTAGGCGTAAAGGGAAAATCGGACCAGATCTACCACCTGGCATTGGACAGAATATCAGAATTAGAACTTTTGGACGGCCCTTTGTATATTGAGAATGAACATATAGAACCAGTAGATTATTATAAGCATGTAATAGGTGTAACTGTTTCTGATAATGTGCGTCCACGAAATGTTAAATTACTTGTCAGCCATGAACATGCTCCTTACATACTTACAAAACCCATGCATCACTCCCAGGAACTCCTGGAGAGCCGGGAAGATGGTATCATTATTAACCTGAAGGTCCAACAGAATTTTGAACTCGAAAGAGAAATTCTGGGTTACGGTGATGGTATGATCGTGCTAAGCCCACATTCTCTCCGGGACAGAATTCATAAAAAATTCCAGCGGGGCATACAGAATTACGATGACCCTGAACTGTTCCACAAATCTGAAAAATGAAATCGAAGCTTATTTGTTTGTTATTGCTGTTTGCGTGTAAAATATCATTTGCCGGATCCTCCCGGGATAGTTTATTGGACAGGCTGAATCAGACAATTGAAAATGCACATGTTTATGATGCGGACAGGGTTAAGCAAATCAATGTCTTAAGACAGGCATTGTCAACCAGCAGGCATTTGTCCACAGAAGAACAGTTTAATATATGCCAGCAACTCTATGAACAATTCAAGGTTTTTAAATATGATTCGGCTTTTGCCTATGCCCGGAAGTTACAGGAGCTGGCGAAGCAAATGAATGATTCTCAACGGGTAAACTATGCCGTTGTTAAACTGGGATTTGTGCTGCTGTCTTCCGGTATGTTCCGTGAGGCAGGCGATTACCTGTTGACTGTCAATGTTCATTCACTACCTGACACCGCACGGGCTGAATACTACTCCCTGATGGGACGTTATTATTATGATATGTCCGATTATAGCAGTGATACCTACTTCGCTCCTTCCTATACCCGGCAGGGAAATATTTACATTGATTCTGCACTGATGCTATATAAACCTCATTCCTTTAACTACGACTATAGTTATGGATTAATGTATCAGAAGAAGCAAATGTTGGATAGTGCGAAGTACTATTACACCCTCACGGTGGCCCATCAGGACCTGACCATGCACCAACAGGCTATTGCTACTTCCTCTCTTGGTAATATATATATACGTATAGGCAAACAGGACAGTGCTATTACTATGATGACCCGGGCGGCAATGGCAGATATTATGTCCAGCACCAAAGAAACAACGGCTATGTTTATCCTGGCAGAACTGTTGTTTAAGGAACGTGATGTTAAACATGCCTCCCGTTATATAGAATATGCTGTTGCGGACGCCTCTTTCTATGGTGCCCGGCTGAGAAAAGTGCAGGTAAGTGCGATACTTCCGATCATTGAGGTGGAAAAGATCAATACGGTAGAAGCACAGAAAACCCTCCTTTTTGTTTACTCTACGATCGCTACCCTGTTATTGCTGGCACTTATATGGCTGGCAGTGATCATCTTCCGCCAATATAAAAAGTTACAGGCAGCTCAGCAGGTTATTACTTCTGCCCATGCTTTGCAACAGGAAATCAACTATAAGCTGATGGAAGCAAACAAGATCAAAGAGGAATATATAGGCTATTGTTTTCAGATCAACTCTTCCTACCTCGACAAAATCAAAAAGTTCAAAAAGCTGGCTGATCAGAAATTGACAGATAATAAATATGCCGAGGTCAGGTATCTGGTAAATAATATAGATCTGAAAGAAGAAAGAGATGAGTTGTTCCGGAATTTTGACCGTATCTTCCTGAAAATATTTCCCAACTTTGTAATGGTCTTCAACTCCTTCTTTAAAGAAGAGGACCGGATCAGACTAAAAGATAACGAACTACTAAACACCGATCTCAGAATTTTCGCACTGATCAGGATAGGAATCAGCGATAATGTAAAAATTGCCCAGATTCTTGAATATTCAGTGAATACTATTTACACTTACAAAACGAAGATCAAAAACAAGGCTATTATACCAAAAGAAGAGTTTGAAGAGCGATTGATGGACATCAAAGCCCTCTGAAAATTGCTCTGAAATGTTAAGAAAACCCGGTTATTATCGTTATATATAAATAACGATAATATAAATACAATGCATTGTTAATCAGTAAATTATTGCTTATGGAAACACGTTTTAACTCAATATTTTCTATATAAGGACCATATAAATTGTTAACCTGTTTCAGGCAGGCTTACTTTGACTTATCGACCGCAGCCGTAATCTATCCGACGCCG
Organism: Chitinophaga pinensis; assembly: GCF_007896845.1. Classification (GTDB taxonomy): domain Bacteria; phylum Bacteroidota; class Bacteroidia; order Chitinophagales; family Chitinophagaceae; genus Chitinophaga; species Chitinophaga pinensis_C. Next base: position 18,839 of record NZ_VOHS01000003.1, read on the forward strand.
TTGAAACCAGTGAGACCACGTTACGATCAATGTCAGAAAAAATCCGTTATGAATCAAAAATGCCCAGCCCTAATTCAACCAGGTCAGGACTTATAGTGTGACATTATCCACGTTGATGATATGCCATCGGCGCAAAAGAAGTATTCCACGTTTGGCAGGCCGCCAGGCCTACCGGACCCATTCATGCAGGCATCATTATTCCACAAAACCAATAAAAACTGATCTATGACCAATCTTCTATTCCGCAAGGTGCGTCTGTTATGCTCGTTATTACTGCTTATTGCAGGTATAGCCAGCGCACAGACCAAACCCGTGACCGGTAAGATCACGGATGAAAATGGTAGTGCCGTTCCGGGCGCCACTGTGCAGGTAAAGGGTACCAGCACAGGTACAGCTACCGGGGCGGACGGTACATTTAAACTGAATGTGCCTGCCACTGCTACCACACTGGTCGTTTCTTTCGTCGGCTATGTGCAACAGGAAGTTCCCCTGGCCGGCAAATCAGACTTTTCCATCGCATTGGTACCTACCAGCACTACCCTCACTGATGTGGTCGTGGTAGGTTATGGTACCACCCGTAAAAAAGATCTCACCGGTTCAGTGGTGTCTATTAAATCCGCTGACTTTAACCGTGGTATTGTTACTGCACCTGATCAGCTGATTCAGGGTAAAGTAGCCGGTCTCATGGTGATCGCCAACAGTGGTGCGCCAGGTGGTGCTACTACGGTAAGGATCAGAGGTAACTCTTCCGTAAGGACAGGGAACCAGCCATTGTATGTAATAGATGGTATGCCACTGGATGGTCGTACCGCTAAGCCTTCTGTTAGCGCCAACGGTCTTGGTCAGACGCCGGATGCTAACCCTCTGAACTTCATCAACTCCTTTGATATTCAGTCAATGGACGTATTGAAGGATGCCTCTGCTACTGCCATCTACGGTGCAAGAGGTGCTAACGGTGTGGTAATTATCACGACTAAGAAAGGTGCTGTAGGTGCTCCGCGTCTGGATGTCAACTATTCTGCCGGTATGAGTAAGATCCTGAAAAAGCTCGATGTACTGAATGCCGATGAGTACAGAAGCGCATTGAAGCAATACAGCCTTACCGGTGGCGATGAAGGTTCCAGCGTAGACGCTATGGAAAGTATTCTGCGTACCGGTACTACTCACAATGTTAACGTAGGCGTTAGCGGCGGTAATGAAAACGGCGTTTACAGGGCGTCTTTCGGTATGCTGGATCAACAGGGTATCGTTAAGAAAACCGGTCTGAAGAAATATACTGCCAACCTGAACGGTCAGTATAAACTGATGGAAAACAAAAGATTAGGTCTGGATTACTCCATTCAGGCAGCACATACCACCGAACAAATCGCTCCGATCACCAACAACGCTGGTTTTACCGGTAGTTTGATCGGTCAGGCCCTCCAGTGGAATCCAACTCTTGCACTGCATAAGCCTGATGGCTCATTTAATATCCTGGGTGAAGGTTCTGCTATTAACCCTGCCGCGATGTCAGCGGCTTATGATGATAAGGTAGATATCAATAGCATCGTAGCCAACATCTCGCCTTCTTACAAGATCACTAACGATCTGGAATATCGTTTCACTTATAGCATCAACCATCAGGTGGGAGAAAGGGAAACCCAGATAGCCTCCTTTATCAACATTGCTCAGGTAATGAATAATGGACAGGCTTATTATGGTACCACTACCCTGACTTCTCAGTTGATGACACATACCCTGAATTATAGCAAACAGATCACCCCGGCATTATTCCTGGGTGCTGTGATCGGCTATGAGCGTCAGAAATTTGATTATAAAGGAAGAAATCTGGGCGGACTTGGTTTCACGACAGATGTTCTGAAGTATACTGATATCCTCCAGAACCCTTCTCAGACTAATACCTTTATCAACTCCTTCCGCAATCCTCAATCTCAGCTTCAATCTTATTTTGGTAGAGCGAACCTGAACTTTCTGGACAAATACCTGTTGACAGCTACCCTGAGAGCAGATGGTTCCAGCAAGTTTGGGTCTAATAACAGATATGGTTATTTCCCGTCTTTCGCCGCAAAATGGAATATCAGTAATGAAGCTTTCCTGAAAGACAACAAAACCATTAACCAGTTAGCACTGCGTGTAGGCTGGGGTATCACCGGTAATCAGGAATTTCCTGCAGGTGCTGCACAGGAACAGTATACGCTTAATTCAAATGGTGGGGCCAGTCTGAGCAATGTGGCCAACCCTAACCTGAAATGGGAAAGCTCTAAACAGCTGAACGCCGGTATCGATTATACCTTTTTTGGTGGCAGATTATACGGTAGTGTGGATTACTTCCATAAAAATACCTCCGATCTGCTGTTCAACTTCCCGGCTATCCAGCCAGCACCTGCTTCCAACTACTGGATCAACCTGCCGGCTAACGTGATCAACAAGGGTATTGAAGTCGTATTACGCGGAGATATCGTTGCAACCAAAGACTTCAACTGGAATCTCGGTGTCAATGCTACATTCCTGAAAAACAGACTGGAGAATTATGATGGTCCGCCGGTGTTAACAGGTTCTATCAGCGGTCAGGGTGTATCTGATGCATATGCCCAGCGTCTGGCAAATAATGAAGCACTCAACACATTCTATCTCAGAAGATTCGAGGGATTTGATGCTAATGGTCAGGGTCAGTACACAGACGGTGGTAACACCCTGTTCTTCAAAGGAGATCCGAATCCTAAAACCATGTTGGGTATCATCACTGCTGTGAATTATAAAAAATGGGCATTGAATGTGAGTGCGCACGGTGCTTACGGATTTGATGTCTATAATAACACTGCCAACACCGTACTGCCGCTGAATAACCTCGGTTCAAGGAACGTGGCTAAAGACGTGATAGGTACAAAAGAAAATCTCTCCAATCCGATTACAGTATCCAGCCGCTATCTGGAAAAAGGCAATTTCATGAAATTGGATAATGCCACTATCAGTTATAGTATCGGGAACATAGGTAAGGTGATCAAGAATGCATCCATTTACATCACCGGACAAAACCTCTTCATCATCACGAAGTACTCAGGATTTGATCCGGAAGTGAATACGGATAAAAGTATCAATGGCGTAACCTCTTTTGGTATTGAGTATTCCCCTTATCCTACCGCCAGGAACTTTCTGGCAGGCATCAATTTCTCGTTATAATTCACTGATTTAAAAACTACTACTATGCGATTGAATAGAATAGTCATCATATTATCACTTGCATTCGGATGTGGATTATCTTCCTGCTCTCTTGATGAGCAGCTGGGATCTACACTGACACGTGAGCAGGCAGATTCACTGATTGAAGTGCCAGCGTTGCTGGTATCTGCCTATAATGGTCTTCAGTTACCTTATCAGGATCAGTCTAACTTCTGGGCTCTGCAGGAAATGACCGCAGATGAAGCCGTAGCCCCTACCCGTGGTGGCGACTGGGATGATAATGGTGTATGGCGTGCACTGAAACTGCACAACTGGACGCCAGATCATACTTATATCAGTAATACCTTTTCAAATATCCTGCAGTTGCAGTTCCTTGCTTCTAATGTGCTCAGCTTCAAGCCTTCCGCACAACAGGCAGCTGAAGCGCGTTTCCTTCGTGCATATGCGATGTATACGATTCTGGATGGATGGGGACAGGTACCTTTCCGTAATCCGGGAGATACATTGCTGAATGCACCAAGGGTGATGAATTCAACAGAGGCTACTACTTATATTATCGGTGAACTGACCGAGATAATAAATGTACTCGATGAAAACGTGCCTGCTTACACCGCCAATAAAAATGCAGCAAGGGCACTGCTGATGAAGTGTTATCTGAATAAAGGAGCATTTGCCAACAGGCAGTCGCCTACATTTGAGGCTGCTGATATGCAGAAAGTGATCGAACTGGCAGATGCCATCACCGCCAGCGGTAAGTATAGTCTTACCAACTACTTTGACAATTTTGCTTATAATAATGATGCAGTGTCAAAGGAAAACATCTTCACACAGCGTAATGGACCAGGCTTCAGTACTGTCAGAAGCGGTAACGCTGTGTTCTGTCACTGGGCACCTACCCTTCACTACAATCAGGACCCAAGCGGATGGAATGGATATGCAACTATTTCTGATTTCTATGACAAGTTTGAAGCAACAGATGTGCGTCGTGGTGGCGCTTATCCCGGTGTTACAGACAAGAGTGGGCTGAAAGTAGGTTTCCTCGTAGGCCAGCAGGTAAATGCAGCAGGTACGCTGTTGAAAGACAGAAAGGGTAATTTATTGATCTTTACCCGTGAACTTAAATTACAGGAAACAGATCCGAATACGTTGGAAGTAACCGGTATCAGGGTTGTGAAATATCCACCGGATATGACGAATAATGAAACCAAGGGAGGCAATAATGCGAATAACGATTATGTATTCCTTCGTTATGCAGATGTACTGTTGATGAAGGCGGAGGCATTATTGCGGACATCCAATGCCAGTGGTGCGCTTACGATCGTTAATGACATAAGAGCACATCGTAAGGCGAGCGTCTGGACCTCTATCGATCTGGATAAACTGATAGATGAAAGAGGACGCGAACTGTACTGGGAAGGCTGGCGCAGGGAAGACCTGATCCGTTTTGGTAAGTTCCTGGAACCATGGCAGCTGAAGCCATCAGATAATCCTAAAAACCTTTTGTTCCCAATACCCACTAAAGACCTGGCTGTTAATAAAAACCTTAAACAAAACGACGGCTACTAGTTATTCTTCAGGAGAGACTGTGTGATACAGTCTCTCCTGATTTTTTTACATGTGCCCGCGTGTCTGATTGATCATGCGTATGATCATAAAGGACATGGTATGTTCAGAGATATAATATGTTCCTGTTACTAACCCTTAATAAAGTTTCCCATGCATTGAAATTTACATCTTACACTGATGTAGCGTGATTGTAAATACTGCGTTTATCACATCATCATGAAGGGGGGATATGTTTCTGCCGTTGCAGTGACCTGTGGGCAGACATAAAGATAGTGCAGTTTGGAAATGTGGTGGAATTTTGATGCAGCTTATTGCCCGGTTGGGGGTAGAGATTGGTTACCTCCACCGGGAATAGGCATTTTATGAACAATGATGTAGTTATTTTTTTGAAAACCCGTCTGTAATAATTCTTAGGTCAGGTCTGTTTGTCTGCTTTTTTAAAAAGATTGTTCAGTCATATCTTCACTACTGAACGAGAAATACGCTTTCATATGTTGATAAACGTTAGTTGTTCAGTGATGAACGGCAATGAATATCATTATTGGTCCATATTCTGACTCCTACATATTTTTCCGCTGAAACCCTTACTGCTGTTTAAACTGAATGAAATGAATATCATTGTCTTAATGAATGTAATGATGTGAGGTTAATTAAAAACAGCACTTTACTTTTGTTCTGTCATGCAAATATGAATGGCAGAATAATAATAGTTTTTCAGTTAACCATATCAGTAAGAAGATGCAACAACTTATATACCTGTCAATACAAACGAAATATTACGCTAGCTATAAATTGTTACAAGGGATGATGTGTTATATCATAGGAGTAATGCGAAATGCCTGATGATTATAGGAGCCGCGAGGTTGCTTTGTTTTTCATAGTTATTTATTTAGGGGTTAAACAAACATTGTATACCGGGTATCATTCCTGATACCTGGCTTTTAAATCTTTGTTCTGGCAATTCATTTGTTCATTGTAGGATTTCACATAGTAGGTAATGTTTGGAGTTAATAGAGGGTTTAACAAAACAAACAATTTGATCCATTCCCGGGCGCCATTCCTGGCACCTGGTTCTTATTACTGTGTTGTATGATACGGTGTGTGGTTGTATGGTTGCATGGTTGTATGCTTGTGTGGTGTGGTTGTATGGTTGTATGATTGTATGATTGCATGGTTGTGTGGCTGTACGTTCCATGGTGTGGTCGTATGGTAGTAGGGGCGTATAGTATTGCAGAAGGATATAGTGTTGACGAATGTAGTGGTATCATGGATCAATTACTAAGAGCTGAAATAGAAACCAGATTGATATCTCCTGTCCGGATATAAATACATATTGTTAGGATTGGGAGCGGCGCACCGGTAAAGTGAGATGAGTGAAAGAATAACGGGCGCCGTATCTCTTTTTTCAGGAAGTCGCAGCTATTTGTTTGAGTATTTCAATTATGGAGAAATCCGGGAGCTAATTCTGGCACCTGGACATTTTTTGCAACGCCTGAAGATAAGAATTTGCACTATCCAATTATTGAATCGCTCTAACCGCATAATAGTAGGTTATTAGACTGAGTCCGGACGCTATTCCTGGTGTCCGGCATTTTTACTGACTAGCAAATGGTAGTAACAGTCATTATTTAATAGGAGGAGTTGAATTGATATGTCAGCAGATACAAAGAATGAGAGAAATGATTATTCATAATGATGGTGTGCAGGCAGGATGGAATGATAGCGCTGTTATAGCAAATGGTAGTAACAGTCATTATTTAATAGGAGGAGTTGAATTGATATGTCAGCAGGATACAAAGAATGAGAGAAATGATTATTCATAATGATGGTGTGCAGGCAGGATGGAATGATAGCGCTGTTATAGCAAATGATAATGGAGGAGATTCAGCAACATATTGTCAATATGCAAACTCACGACAGAACATAGTGAAACATGGGGTTAATTTGAATACCGGGGATCAATCATGATCCCCGGTTGTTTTTAAAGATGTTATCTGAATAATCTTTTATTAAGGTAACAGGAATAACATGTTACACACTTGCTTTTTGCAGTGTGCTCAATACGGCGTCGTCTATACCACCGAAGAGCGAAACACCTGCTGCACCATTCTGTATCGCCAGACGGATACCTTTTTCCAGATCAGCCATATTACCATGGAAATCCGGCAGATATAAGCCTGCGTATAATGGGAATTTACCATGCAGACCGCTTACGCCTTCAGCTACCGCCTCTCCTATCCAGTTTACGTCTTCTTTATAGAAACCGTGATAGATCATAGGGTTTACTGAATCCAGTGGCCAGTTTGTCCAGTCCTGCCTTACAATACGTTTGGCGATATCTGGTGTCGGGAATACTGCTGCGGAGATTGGCTTTTTGTGTTGTTTGGCTACGGCAGCCAGATTGTTAACCACGTTGGTAATACGGTTATATCTGAATCTTCTCCACGAAGGAATCTGATCAGGATGTTCCATATCCAGCGGATCTACACCTTTCTGCTCTTTATATTTTTCCCGGCAGGTTTCGCAATAGCAGAAATCATACTCAGGAAGTTCTTTCGATTGATCTATTCCATAGTTGCTCCAAAGATTTACCGGCAATACTACATCACAGTAACGCACATAATCCAGATGTAAGCCATCTACATAGTCTTTGGACAATACAGCTTCTGCCTGCTCTTTCAGGTAGTTGATCACTTCCGGTTTGCTTGGACAAAGCCAGCGGTAGTAACCAACATAAGGAGGATGTGTAGCGCACGACTCTCCTTTTCTGTTTTTGGCATACCATTCAGGATGGCTGGCCAGTAATTCTTTCTCACCACGATTCATTGTCCAGATCCATCGGTGTGCCTGGATACCATTCTCTTTGGCCGCCCTGAAATGTTTCTCACTGTCTGCCTCAAAAAAGATAAGACCTATACCCGCCTTTTTATAGGCAGCATAGCGTTTTTGCAGATCGGCAATAGTGTCTTTTTCATCCGGATTGATCCAGACGCGGTGTTTCGCTTTAACTGCTGGTAAGGAGGCTGCTTTAGCTGCGGTGGAAAGGGATGGTAAGCCGGGTTGCATGATAGCGAGGCTACCCAGACCGATTGATTTCAGGAAATTGCGTTTATTCATTTGATGAGTTTTGGGAAATTTTACCTTCCTGGTTAATAGAGCAATGTGGTTTGGAATTCTTATCGAGCAGTGTTGCGGTGAACTGATTCGTAATGCCTTCCAGCTGTAATGTATAGGAAACGCCCTGTTCTTTAATGTTCGTATTAGTTATGCCCAGCTCTTGTAGATTGGTAGCGTAACGGCCATTTTTTCTGCGATATTGTTGTTGTCTGGCATAAACATCCCAGAGGTATTCTTTCGCCGCTTCGATCGCAGGTAATTTGATCGTTACGGGTGCAGCACCTGCAGGTTTGCTGATGAAGTTCAGGTATCCCCATTTCTCAGGTGCATGCATATTGATGATACCTTGTGGAGACCATACCCAGTTATGTTCTGGCAATGGCTTGCCTGTTTTAGGATCTTTTCGTTTTACGTATTGTCCTTTCACAATATCGGTGTCCCATTCTACTCTGGAAAAATTGATTCTCCAACGGGCGCCGTCTTTTGGAGTAAGTCCTTCATTAAAAAATGCGAATGCACTAAAAGGGATGGCCATTTCCACAGTCCATTTCCTGTCTTTATCTGATGGATTGTTCAAAGTACCATCTATCTGCACTGCCGTCTGTATACCTCTGGTATCCCAGGTCATCAGTGCATCACCGCCAACGCGATAAGCTTTGTTCATGAACAGGTCCATGACAGTATTATGCGCATTGATCTCAATTTCGAAATATTTTTCACCATCTCCATCAGGATCTACAAATACTTCGAAATCATTATCCTGAAAAATGATGGTATCATGTTGATGTAAAGTCGCCCATATGTGTTGGTCTTCCAGTTCTGCCAGTATATACAGATTCTCCTGATCCCACAGCATTTTCATGCGGGTACGCATAGCAGGAGTGGGTTGCTTATCTCCTTCAATGTCTGTGAAGTCATCGCTCCACGTGGCTTTGGACCATGCGTCTTCATTGCCGGCTCCATCTATTTTGAGTGGAGTAGTAGTCTGATAAGAATTATACTGCCTGGGTGGCACATAGGCCGGTTTCTGTTGTGCATAGGATGGAAGGTACAGGCAGACCATTCCTAATCCTGTAATCACATGACGAATAAGTTGAGACATGCCTTAAATATAGGAAAGCCGGCTGCCATTTTTATAATTTTTTCAATGGATGGTCTTATTGGATGGTTAAATTGCAAAAAAAGAGCATAATATTAAATTATGCTCTTTTCGACTCAATACATCGGTTTTAATGTGCCGCCATTAATGCAGTCACTTCTGAGCGTTGGTAATCAGGACAACCGCCATGATAGGATGCGACAAGCGCCCCCATTGCACAGGCAAATGATAATGTATCTGCCGGTGAATATTTTTTGATAATACTATACAGGCATCCTGCGAGAAATGCATCTCCGCTACCAATGGTATCAGCTACTTTTACTTTGTAGCCGGGATGTTGATAGAATTTTCCTTCTGTGAACAGAGCCGCGCCATTTTCACCTAAAGTGACAATGATGGTCGGAATGGAATATTGTACACTTAATGCTTTGACCTGCGCTTCCATCGTCTCTGGCCATTGGTGCCAGCTGCCGATGATCGACAATTCTGATTCGTTTAGTTTCAGGATATGGCATTGATGTAGCAGACCGACAAGTAGCTCCTGTTCAAAATGTGGTGGACGCAGATTGATATCCAGTACAAATGTGCGGTTACCTTCCAGTAATGATTGTAAGGTTTGCCGGCTATCTGCATTTCTTGCTGCCAGACTGCCGAATACCAGATAGGTATTATCTGTCTGCTGTGCCAGTTCTTTTAAGGCAGGTGTAAAAGCAATATAGTCCCATGCCACTGGTTGTACGATTTCATACTTCATTTCCAGTGGATTCTCCGGAGAAGGACGTGCATATACTTTACCCGTTTCATGTACCGGGTCTATCTGAACAAAGTCCGTTGTCAGCTGATATCGCTTCATAATTTCCAACAGGGATTTGCCCTGCTCATCATCGCCTATAGCGGATATCATTGCTACGGGAACAGACAATTTCTGAAGATGGTAGGCCACGTTCATGGGAGCTCCTCCGGGTAGGGCCTTATCCGGCAAAATATCCCAGAGCACCTCTCCAAAACAGGCTACTTTATATTGTGTCATAACTAGTGTGTTTGCGCTCAATAAATTATATTTTGACTATATAATAATACTCTTTCCTGTTCAAATTGATAAGATTATTCCAGTGATCAGATCGGTGGTTGTGTCTGATTATTTAGATATTTCCTGTTTTCTCCGGATCTTTAGTTATCTCCATTTATCTTTAAAGATCTCCGGTTATTTCCAGCTATTTCCGGTCATCTCCCGTTTCTTCCTGCCTTTGTTATTACGCTGCTTAATATACTGTCATGCTATCCGTTCATCAACTCCGGATATCACCATTGACAGGGCGTTATGCCGTCATCAGTCCGATAGCTGTTCGTTCATAGAAGAAGAGATATCGGTGTAGTAACGGATTAATGGAGACTGTATCAAAGAATTAATCCTAAAGGACTCATCTTCAATATAATACTTCGCAAAAAGGTATAAAATGCCAGAGCGCTGGACAACGCTCCGGGTTACATCGTTATCAACCTTGGATGTAATCGGAAGACCGAAAAAACACAGTCTCAGGGCATTATAAATAAGTTATAACGCCTCAGATACAAGCAATGGATGTGCTCACAACATTGATGACCAATGCTGCTTCGCAAACGAGAAAAGGTGTACTAAAAGCCGGATTGACTGGTTTTTGTGCCGATACAGGTTTTTCAGATAATGGATATGGACAAGAGATGGTACAGATAGCTGATCATATCCGCATATATCAGCAGATACAAGTTGGATACAACAGACTTACTGCCTGACAAATAATGGTTTATAATATCAATGGTCATAAAACGTTGGTTCAGGATAATAAAGATGAATGGTTTGGTTAACTGCCATCAGAATTGCTCTGATAATGGTTTTTTATAGATATAGCATGTCAAAATGAATGAGTTGGGAGCATTTCGCCTCTCAACAGTTCAAAAGTAAAATGAAAAGATCACAATTGCTGAGTCCATTATGTTCATTTTAATTTTAATAGTTCGTTCCGTTCATTTTTTTAGTGGTTGAATTTCCAACTGTTGGAAATCAATGATTTAGCTTTCAAAACACCTATACTATAATCACCTTATAATTATCTACAACCTTAAAATTTGCTTAAAAAGGTATTATTATCGACTTAAATTTAAACGGTCGTTTGATTAAATTAAATGTTTGTTTAACTTTGTGCGCACAATTCGATTTACACATGGAATACAATCCGAAGCAATTATTAATCCTGGAGTCTGCTGAGAAGCTATTTGCTTCCCACGGTTTTCATGCTACTTCAGTGAGAGATATTGCGCATGAGGCAGGTGTGAACATCGCAATGATATCTTACTATTTCGGCTCAAAAGAGAAATTGATTGAGTCCATCTTCCTGAAAAGGATCATTAACTGGAAAGCACTGCTGACTGAAACACTGGCAGATAATTCCAAAACATATATAGAAAGACTGGATTCACTGATTGAGAATTTTGTACTCAGGATCATCGGTAATCCTTGTTTTAACCTCATGATGATGAGGGCGCAGATCCAGGCAGATATGCTCGTGAATGATCTGATTCACGAAAGTAAAAAGGAAGTATATGAGGTGATCGGTACATTCATCAATGCCGGTCAGGAGCAGGGGGTATTCAATAAAGATGTAGATGTGTTAATGATGGTGGCTACACTTACCGGTACAACCAACCACATTATGTCTACCAGACATCACTTTCAGCGCATGAGCAATCTGGAACATCTGACAGATAGTGAACTACAGGAATATTTAATTATTCATACAAGCAATCATTTGAAAAATTTGTTTAAAGCCATTCTAATCCATGAAGCTTAATAGCACATACAGGCGGTTATGGTCTCTGGCAGTTTGCGTAATACTGGCTATACCTTATACCAGTCAGGCGCAGGACAAGAAGAGCCTGTCTTTGAAAGAAGCCATAACGCTTAGTATACAGAACAGTAAAGAACTTAAACTCAGCAAAACAAGAATCGACGCAGCACTGGCATCTGTAAAAACAGCAAACAATGCACAGTTACCGGATGTTAGTGTTTCAGGCTCATATCTCAGAATCAACGAACCAAATGTAGATCTGAAAATCAAACTTGGCGGTGATAGCACCGGTTCAGGTGGAGGTTCTTCTCCGAAAGTAAACTCTCTGGCATACGCTATGGCTACCGTGTCAGTTCCTATCTTCTCAGGATTTATCATCCAGAGCCAGAAAGAATCCGCACGTTACCTGGCAGAAGCTGCAAAACTCGACGCTGATAAAGACCGCGAAGCAGTTATCCAGAATACCATCAATGCTTACAGTAATCTGTATAAATCACAACAGGCAGTAGAGCTGGTACGTGAGAATCTGAAACAACAGCAACAACGCGTAACTGACTTCACCAATCTCGAAAAGAACGGTCTTGTAGCAAGAAATGACTTATTAAAAGTGCAGTTACAGCAATCAAACGTGGAAGTGTCTCTGGTGGAAGCGGAAAGCAATCTGAAACTGGCTAACGTAGCGATGGATCTGCTTTTAGGTTTGCCGGAAACAACAGAACTGGTAGCAGATACCAATACTTTCGATCAGTCCGGCCCTGCTGCTGCGAAAGCTGCTGCTGAATGGGAACAGATCGCACTGCAGAACCGTAAAGATGCCGCTGCACTGTCAGCACGTGAGAAAGCTGCCACTGCAGGTATCAAAGCCGCGAAAGGTGAATATTATCCTTCTGTTGGTCTGACTGGCGGTTATGCGGCTATATCAGTACCTAATGCTCTCACTGTAACAAATGCACTTAACCTCGGTATTGGTGTTAAATACTCTCCTTCCTCGTTCTGGAAGTCAGGATCAAAAGTAACTGAAGCGAAAGTAAGACTGCAGGAAGTACAGGTAAATGAGGAACTGCTGGTTGATAACATTCACTTATCTATAAATAAAGCCTATCAGGATTATCTGGTAAACCAGAAGAAGATCGAAGCATATCAGAAAGCAATCGACCAGGCAAGTGAGAATTATAAGATAGTAAAGAACAAACAGGAGAACAATCTCGCAACAACTACCGACCTGCTCGAAGCGGATGTAGCCAATGTTCAGGCAAAACTGAACTTCGCCTTCGCAAAAGCTGATGCAGTTGTAGCTTATACCAAACTGCTGGAAACTGCAGGTGTATTAACAGAGACAGGGGCAGAAGCAATTAAGTAACGCATCTATCTAATTCAGGATTTTTAAAAAAAAAGTAACAATCATATATATACTATATGGAAACGCAATCAGCTACAGCTACTAATAAAGGTGCCAATAATGTACAGGAGGCTCCCAAAAAGAGGAACTATCGTTTCATCATCGTACTGGCAGTCCTTGTTATCGGTGGTGGTGCATTCGGTATCTCAAAATATATTCACTCCCTTCACCATGAAGAAACCGACAACGCGCAGGTAGAAGCAAATGTGAGCCCTGTTATACCTCGTGTAACAGGATACGTAAAAGAAGTGCGTGTAAAAGATAACCAGCGCGTAAAGAAAGGTGATACACTGGTAATTCTGGATGACAGAGATCTGCAGATTAAAGTACAACAGGCAGAAGCTGCCATCGCTGCTGCTGAAGTAAACGTACAGGTAGCAGTTGCCAGCACTAACGCTGCACGCTCCAATATTTCATCTTCTCAGGCAAATATCTCTGCTGTAGACGCTCAGATCGAAGCTGCGAAAGTAAATGTATGGCGTGCAAGTCAGGATTACGACCGCTATGCTAATCTGATTAAAGATCACTCTATCACACAACAGCAATATGAGCAGGCACTGGCTGCAAAACAGACAGCTGAACGTCAGCTGAACGTACTGCAGGAGCAGAAAAAAGTAGCTGCCCGTCAGACAAGCGCTGTATCTACACAGAGCGATGCAACTGCTGAACAGATCAATGCTGCAAAAGCAATCATCAAAGAACGTCAGGCGGAAGTTGATAATGCTAAACTTGTCGCAAGCTACGCTGTCATCTTAGCACCTGAAGATGGTGAAGTATCCAAGATTTATGTACAGCCAGGTCAGCTGGTACAGGCTGGTCAATCCCTGTTCAGTGTAGTATTATCCAATGATGTATGGGTAGTGGCTAACTTCAAGGAAACACAGCTGGACAAAATGAAACTTGGCCAGAAAGTAAGTGTACATGTTGACGCTTTCCCTGGTAAATCTATCGAAGGTAAAATTACTTCCTTCTCTCCTGCTACCGGCGCCCGTTTCGCGCTGCTGCCTCCGGATAACGCTTCTGGTAACTTCGTGAAAGTGGTACAGCGTCTGCCGGTGAAGATAGAATTCAATGATCTGAATCAGGCTGAAGTAAAACAACTGCGTCCGGGTATGAACGTAGTAGTAGATGTACATCTTGACTAATATCGGTTACGAATGACCCCGCTGGAGTGGTGCGGTTGATAATTAAATTGGAACTACTCTCAGACTGGCATACTATTAATGCATGTTTCGTGTCACCTGGCGGGAACATTCGGTAACTGATCTTCATATAAAAATTAATAAACGTGTTACTACAACAAGAATCATTGGTAGAGTACGGCGCCCGCAGGGTGATCATTACTATCACTGCCATACTTTGTGCCTTGCTGGAGATCGTAGATACAACTATCGTAAACGTGGCATTGAATGAAATGCGCGGTAACATGGGAGCTACGCTGAGTGAGATTGGTTGGGTGATCACAGCTTATGCAATCGGTAACGTTATCATCGTACCGATGACGAGTTGGTTATCACAACAGTTTGGACGTCGTAACTACTTTGCAGTATCAGTTATAATATTTACAATTTCCTCTTTCCTCTGTGGTAACGCCACGACTATGTGGGAACTCGTATTGTTCCGCTTTATACAGGGTCTTGGTGGTGGTGCATTGCTGGTAACTTCCCAGACAATTATCACCGAAAGTTATCCGCCGGAAAAAAGAGGTATGGCACAGGCTATCTACGGTTTAGGTGTGATCATCGGACCAACACTCGGTCCTCCGTTGGGTGGTTATATCGTTGACCACTATACCTGGCCGTATATTTTCTATATCAACATTCCTATCGGTGTAGTAGCTACCTTGCTGACACTGCAATTCGTAAGAAGTCCGAAATACGGAGAAAAGAAATCAGCTAACGAAATTGACTGGCTGGGTATCGGATTCCTTGCTTTATCAGTTGGTTCTCTTCAATATGTATTGGAACGAGGACAGGAAGATGACTGGTTTAATGATACAACAATACTGATACTCGGAATATTAGCGGTAATGGGCATCTTCTTCTTCATATGGAGAGAGCTGGTCTATAAAAATCCGATCGTGAACGTGAGAGTGTTGTCTAACGGGAACCTCAGAGTAGGTACACTCCTCTCCTTCCTGATGGGTTTCGGATTGTATGGATCAACATTTATCATTCCGCTGTATACACAGAGCTTGCTGGGATGGACCGCTACACAGTCGGGTATGCTGATGATTCCCGCCGCACTCACCACGGCATTTATGATGCCGATCATTGGTAAGATGCTGGAAAGAGGTATACCACAGCAGTATCTGGTGGCAGCAGGTATGTTCCTGTTCTTTGTCTTCTGTTTCTGGGGTTATAAGATCATCACGCCTGACACAGGTTCGGAAGCTTTCTTCTGGATGTTGATCGTACGTGGTATAGGTATGGGGATGTTGTTCATTCCAATCACAACACTTTCTCTGTCTACATTGAAAGGGAAAGAAATTGGAGAAGGTGCGGCATTTACCGGTATGATGAGACAGTTAGGTGGATCTTTCGGTGTGGCATTGATCACCACATTTGTATCCCGCCGCAATGAGTTGCATAGAATGGACCTTGTGAGTAAACTGGATACAAATAACCCGGAAGTGATGAAGAGAGTGGCCGGAGCAACCGCGAATTTTGCTTCAAAAGGTATGGATACGAGAAGAGCATTAGGTAGTGCTTATCAGTCACTGGAGTACAGTGTTACAAAGCAGGCCACCGTAATGTCTTACATGGATGTATTCCTCTACCTCGGTGTACTGTTCCTGATCTGTGTGCCATTTGTGATGATGGTGAAAGGAAAGAAAGCCGCAAAACTGGATCCAAGTGCAATGCACTAAAAGATATTAAAGATATGTTACTAACAGTGTAACAGTTGTAGGTTTAGGTAATGAGCCGGAATAATCTTATTCCGGCTTTTTTTATTTATGGTAAATATGGGAATTATGAATAGGGAAGGGCCATTACTAAAAAATGAGATGGCCGGTTTCATGAACTAGGTGTGTGTACGATTGCTTATTGAGATATTAAAATGCTGATATTAAGATCTATATAGGTCAGAGATAAATACGACTGATAAAATTAAAAGACCCGAGGCCTGGAAAAGCCCATCGGGTTTCACTTTCCCTCAAATTAATCCCATACGGGTGCTTAATTGCACCTCCGTACAGCTTGTCTGATTAAACAGACAAGATTATAACATTTTCGTGTTGATAGTTATTCACAACATATGCGCTTTAATTACAATGAATAGAGCAGGTTGGAATAACGATGTAATCATTAATTATGATAAAAATAAAGTAAAAAAGTTTACAAATGATGCTGTTATGTAAGAATTATCAGTATGATAGATGTCATTTCAATCAGCATTGCGGAGTGTAATAAATAGCTGTGGTTATTCACATTTCTAAGCTTCCTTGAAATGTGGAAAAATATCTACGTGAAAACCCGCGTTGATAGTAACTTTGCAGCGCTAAAGCCATGGCATTCTGTTTGCCCCCTAGTCAATAGGACATAACCAAAAGCAAAAAAACGGACAATTACGATCAATTAATTCGAGAAGATTAAACGGATCCCAAAACGTACCCTTTATGAAGAGAATTGCATTCGCATTTGCGATCATCGGAACAATGCTTGCTGTTGTAGGACAGTACGCTATTATTAATGACTGGAATCTTTTCTGGTTATTTCACACACTCGGTTTTATCGGCTATATACTGATTATCAGCGCAGCCGCGTATTTTTCTCTGTTAGGTATTCATCAGCTTTCAAGAGAAGAGAAAATGCGCATCCGCAATAAAAGCTTTTAATAAGTATATCTTTACCTGCTAACTGAAGAATTATGGAAGGAATGGATGAACCGTTTATACTCAAATTTGAATTTAAAGGGAAACCGCATATCCTGGAAATACATCCATGGATACAGCAATACAGGGTCTCTTTCAAAGTAGTCGTGGAAGGCCATGATATTACATTTGAAAGAGATGAAGAAGGTGAATACCGTGCTATCAGTGATGTTAATGTCAATGCTGGTAAACCGGTTGACACTGAGTTGCTGCAGGAAATAGCACGTCGTATAGAAGAAGCGCTGAACGTTTAATCCTGATTTGCCTCATCAATGAGGGATTGTTCATCCCATCCCTGCGCTGTCGGGTTCCATCTGGTTACCCTGTCGTTGGACATCAGTTTTTCCAGTTCTTCAATCCTTTCTTTTACGGTATTGATGTACAGCTTTTTATCATTACGGATAGCTGATAATCCCTTTAGTGCTTTTTCATCCTGCTTTCTGAACGTACTCACATTACGTTGTGCCTGATAGGCTCTTACTCCCAGCATTTGCAGGGCATCCGCGCCCATGCGGAGGGACGTATCCAGTGTTTCACGATAGATATGCAGTACTCCCAGATCCATGAGCTCATAGGTATCCGGGATATTTTCTGCTTTAACCAGCATCTGGAGATGCGGGAAATGTTTTCTTACCACTTTCACGACCTCCAGTGTCTGTTCCACCGTATCCATCGCTATAATGATCACCTTCGCATCTGCCGCACCGGCTGATGCCAGCAGGTCATGTCTGGAGGCATCTCCATAGTAAACTTTGATACCAAGATTGTGCAGTGCATCTACCCTGTCTGAATCAAGGTCGAGGATGGTAGCCTGTATGCCGTTGACGCGGAGGAAACGGCCTACTATATTACCAAAACGTCCAAAACCGGCAATAATCACAGGATGCTTTTCCTGAATTTCATCCGCTTCGCGCGTATCATCGGGCGCTGTTTTGTTAAATCGTGGCTGAATTATACGTTCATGCAACAATAACAGTAAAGGCGTCAATGCCATACTTAAGGCCACAACAGCGGTCATAATACTGACTGTCTGCTGGGAAAGTATATTGTTTTGCTGTGTAAAGGATAACAGTACAAATGCAAATTCTCCCACCTGTGAAAGCGCCATGGCGAATAAGAGATTTTGCTCAATACTGATACGGAAAATTTTACCCAGTATAATTAATGTCAAAGCCTTAATCAGCATTAGCGCCGCTACAAGGCCAAGTATGACCCAGGGCATAGAAAGTACCAGCTTGAAGTCAATGGACGCTCCTACGGCCATAAAAAACAGTCCCAGCAGCAATCCTTTGAAGGGCTCTATATCGCTTTCCAGTTCATGACGATATTCACTATTGGCCAATACAATGCCTCCCAGGAATGCACCTAACGCCGGACTCAGTCCGACGAGACTCATTAATACTGATATAGAGACAACCAGCAACAGGGCAAAAGCGGTAAACAGTTCTCTTACACGGGCCCTTGCCACCACCCTTAATAAGGGACGCACGAGGTATCTTCCTGCCACTACAATCACCGTTACCGCGCCTAATACCATCAGGGTTTGTGCCCACGCAGGCAGATTATCCCGAAGGGTTTGTTCATGCGGCGTCGTATTTCCTGTGTCTGCACCCGCCAGTAAAGGGAAGATTGCCAGCATGGGGATCACTGCGATATCCTGAAACAACAATACGGAAAAGGCACTTTGTCCTGCTGCAGAAGAGAGTTGTCCCTTCTCTTTCAGACTTTGTAACACGATTGCCGTGGAAGATAACGACAAGGTCATACCTAACGCGAGTGATGCGTTTAAAGGTTGTCCGAGTAACATCGCCAATCCGGTGACAATAGCCGTAGTAATCAGCACCTGCAGACCACCCAGTCCCAATATAGGTGCCCGCATGTTCCACAATAAAGCAGGTTCCAGTTCAATGCCTATCAGAAAGAGCATCATCACTACACCAAACTCTGCGAAGTGCATAATATCCTGTCCTTCCTGCCCGATGAACCCCATCAGCGAAGGACCGATCACTATACCCGCCAGCAGATAACCCAATACAGAACCTAAGCCCAACTTTCTGGCAATGGGAATAAAGATCACCGCCGCCGCCAGATAAATCATTGCTATAAAGAAGTAAGAATGCTCCATGTCATTGAAGTTTTAATTGTCCGTCCCTTAAATTTTCCAGCATTTGTCTGTAACTGATAGCAGCTTCGCTGATCTCCTGATGGCTTAACTTATGTGTGCCATAGACCACAAAAGGATCAAGGTATTGCATGTTACAGAGCGCCGCCGTTTGTCTGAAAGGCAACAGGAAATCATTCACCGGATGTCTGTGCCAGCCTTCTTTATGATAGGCTGCCTCCTGAGAACCGGTACTAACAATGCTACCCGCTATTTTACCCCTCAATGCGTTGCCTGTACGGCCATAAGCCCAGCCATGTTCCAGTACAAGATCCATCCATTGTTTGATCATTGCCGGAGCACTATACCAGTAGAACGGGTGTTGAAACAGAATAATATCATGTTGTAAGAGCAGCGATTGTTCGTGTCTTACGTCTATATTAAGGTCCGGATATATTTCATAAAGATCATGCAGCGTAACTCCCTGCATACCCCGGATGGCACGCACCAGTTGTGCATGTACCCTTGATTTCTCTAATGCAGGATGTGCAAATAAGATCAGAATTTTGGCCATAGATCAATTTATAGGTCGTTGGTTTTACTGACTGACAGATCAGGAATACTCCTGTAATAATAGTCTGTACTGATTAAGGATGCCCGATTTTGAGACAAAGCCTACCAGTTTGTTGCCATCAAGTACCGGCAGATTCCATGTATGTACTTCTTCAAATTTATTAATTACATCAGCGACATTTTCCTGTAACTGGACAGTTACAGGCGGTGGTTTCATAAACTGACTGACGGTCGTGATATCGTAAAGGGAAGCATTAAACATGATCGGACGGATATCATCCAGTGTGATCATGCCATCCAGTCCACCTTGTTCATTCACAACACCGATCATATTGCGATGTCCTTCTTTAATCAGATCAATAAGCGCTCTTAGTTTCTGATCAGCTGTAATAGTCTGTACGTCTTTTTCTAACAGAGTTTCCAGTTTTAAAAGAGAAAGTATATTTCTGTCATGTGCTTTGGTGAAGATCTTTCCTTCTTCCGCCAGATGTTTCAATTCGGGAGAAATCGGCGAAAACCATTTGGCCATTACGAAGGATATGGTAGATACAATCATTAACGGAATGAACAGATCATATCCAAAACTAGATTCTGCGATGAGGAAAATAGCCGTCAGCGGTGCATACATTACACCGCTCATTACACCAGCCATACCGACAAGAACCAGGTTGGCAAACGGAACATCCTGGAATCCGAAATTAGTACACAGCAGGGCGAAGAAATAGCCGAGGAAGCCACCTGCAAACAGGGACGGTGCAAAATTACCACCATTTCCTCCACCTTGAATGGTAAAGCTGGTAGCAAATACTTTCAGCAGACAGGTGAAGCCGGTGAATGCCAGCAATATCCAGCTTTTTTCGGGCAGATACCGGAAGAAACTGTTTTGAATGATCTGTTCTGAGAAGCCACCAGTGAGGAGTTTGAGACTGGAATAACCTTCACCGAACAAGGGTGGCATCAGCACACAAAGTACGGATACGATCACACCTCCCAGTATTGCTTTGCGAAGCGCAGGCCATTTCAATTTAGCCATGAAATGCTCGACGTGTTGTGACACTACGATGTAATAGCGGGCATATAGTGCAGATAACAAACCCAATGCGATATAGAATGGAACATTATGATAGTTAAAAGGCTGTCTGGTCTCAAAGTGAAATAACACCTCTTCCTGAAGAATGACCTTGGATAACAAACTACCACATATTGCCGCCAGTATCAATGGGATGAAATCTGAAAATACAACGCCGGTAAGTAATATCTCAAATGCAAACATTACCCCTGCTATCGGGGCATTGAAAGACGCAGCTATACCGGCAGTGGCACCAGCTGCGAGTAACAGCGTCCTTTCCTTATATCCTAGATTATAATTCGTTGCATAGTTACTGCCAATGGCCGCTCCGGTAACGGCGATAGGACTTTCCAATCCGGCAGAGCCACCCAGTCCCACAGTAATAGCACTTTGTAGTATCTGGGAATACATTTTTACCGGTGGGATCTTGCTGGAATTCTGTGCTATTTCATGTAGAATAAGTCCGATTCCTTTCCGGGATTGTCCTTTAAATACCCAGATGACCAATATAGTGGTCAGTACAATCCCCAGAAACGGAAATAAGGCATAAAATATAACCTGCGTGCTAAAATGCACTTTGTAGGTAATAAAGTAGTGGATATAATGTACCAATACTTTAAGGATGACACCGGCCATACCGGCTACCAGTCCTACAAGAATACCTGAGAGGATCAGGAACTGGCTTCTGCTTAAAACTTTGTGCAGCCAGTGAATAATAATTTCGTAACTCCTTACTTTCCTTAAGCTGTAACGTTCAAAATCCCGTTTAAACCTGAAAAATGAGTGATAACGTCTGATTGTTTTGATTTGGCTCATGGCAAATGCGTTCTAGTGTCATAATTCAATCAATGCATAAACCTTGTCATTCATATACTTACCACCGGGGTGGCGAGCCGTGTAGTCAAGGTTTATCCAATATTCGCCTTTCATTTCGTGGTAGTGGATTTCTTTTACCGGTGGATGGGGAAATAATGTGACGATAGCTTGTTTGATGATCTCGAAATCTTCTTTGCTCCCGCAATAAAGCTCCGGATAAGCATGGCCCTGTATCAGTACAATACGGCAGCGGGCACCGATGGATTGCATACAGGAGGCCATCAGAATAGAATGGTCGTCACAGTCCCCTCCCAGCCCGTTCTGGATGGTTTCCATAGGTGTTGCAAAGTATTCATCACGATGCGTGTCCGGCACATATTTAAAATGCCGGTTCAGATAATGGAATAATGCCAGGTAGCGTGAGATTTTTCCATACTTGGGAAAGTATTCATCAAAATCTTCGAGTGAGTGCGCCACGGAGAAGTTTCTTACAATAGAATCTTTATAGTTCACCTTATCTCTGATACCGCGTACGGTTTTATCCCGATAGGTTTCTACCTTTCTTGGGTACAGACTAAGGATGTCGAATTGTTTATTATTCTTGGCTCCCCAGTTTCCCTGTACCATCCCTTTATAGTCATTCAACACATTGTTGAACGAATAATTGTCATTAAAATAGTTGATGGAAAGTATGGTGCATACCAGAAAAAAAGCCGGGATGATCAATGGTCTGAATACCCAAAGTAACAGACGGGTAAATAGAAAGGTGAGCAGTACTGCGACAGCCATATCCATGTGCCAGCCGTTCAGGACCAGAGGTGGAATATAGCGGTTCAGATATGGTGCTAATGGTATAATAGTAAGCAGGCTCAGTAAATTGAGCAGCAATCGTTGGAATGTAGTGTATTTGCTTTCATCAATAGCCATTATGGTATGCAATAACGCAAAATTATGCCAGAAGACTTGTAAAAATTTGCAAATACGGACGAAAATGGCCGGTTTATTCCGGAATTTGTGTCTTTAATACATTGATAATTAATTAATTGTTTTGGCCGCCGCTGTCAGTATCCTGTCAAAGTGCTTAAATGAGGTACTTTTATTGATCAGTGACATTTGTTGTTGAGCCTGATGATATTGTTTTTCAAAACGGGCTTGCGGATACATCTTACTAAGCAGTTTATAGCCGGTTAGCAATAGCAGCTTGAAATCCATTTTTTGCGAGATTTCAATAGCAGTTTCTGCTGTGCGAATGGCCCTGTTCAATTCATTCTCCTCATAATATACTTCTGCCATGATCAGTTTTTGCAGTACTTCAATATGGCGTCCATTGGTGAAGTCGAAGGAGTAATTGCGAATCAGCTTATCAGTATGCTGACATATTTTGCTGGCCATGCTCAGGTTGTTGAGCCCAAGCTGAGCATATGCCTGCCAGCATAATAATGACAATCTTAACGGATTAGTGCGTTGAAAGGCCAGAGATGGATAACATTCAAATATTCTTTTGGTATAATTGAACATATGAGAATAGTCGGCCAGCATGGCAAAGGCTAACCCATTCATACGGAATACCATTTCCTGCGCGACAGTCGGCGCGTGACGCGTACTGCCGGTCAGGTAACGGGGATAGTTATATATTTTGTCTTTAATGCTCTCGTTGATGATGCCGAATTTCATGTATTCGTAGATAAAGAGATAGAGGTCATAGGGAGACACCCATATTTCATCATCTATTGTATCTCGCGAAATCAGCTTTTTGATGCTGTTCAGTTCCGTTTCACAATGCTCTGCGTCCAGCTGGAGTATGGACATGGTGAATAGGATACTGCGGATTTTCAGTTTATCTTCTGCTACTTCTGAGAGGTCAAGAAGAGCGGTCAGCACGCGTTTTTTACCAAAATGCAGGAAGTTATCATTAATAATACGGCTCAGCGGATTTTTGCGGAAGTATCCTTGTGGGAATACGGCGTTGAGTTGCATCTGTTTTTCGCCTTCATGTTGATAGTGAACGGCCAGGTATTCCAGCAGGTAGGACTTTTCCATCGTACTCAGCGGTAGATAGAATATTTTATGAATCCCTTCCAGTTGTCCATTATTAATAGCATATCGCACGATCCATTTGAATACACCTACTCTATAAGAAGATGCAGGTAGTTGTCGGGTGATCTTTTGCAGCATGTTATCCTCGATCACGTCATTGGCGTGTTTAATATAATGCATGGCGGCAAAATATTCCAGCAGGAACTGATGGGCAAACCGCACTTTCACGAGGAACATGACTTCCTGACTGAGGTTTTCTTCTACCAGTATATTATCGGCAAGCAACTCTTTATAGGCAGGGAAGAGGTCTGCGTTTTTGTTGAGCAGCAGATTTTTATCTGTATACTGTCCTGCTTTACCCAGATCCAGCAACCATAAGAGTTTTTCTATGATCTTGACCTTGAAGGTATTAGTAGGCGAATTGAATACCTTGATCTGGACAAATTTGGAGATCATCTCAAAAAGACTGAGATGTTCATTAACAAACGTTTGTCCGGGGCCGGTATTTAGCTGGCAGAACAACTGCAGATAATAAGGGTATCGCAATTTTTGCAGAAACCCTTCACTAAAAGTGCGTACGGTAGCGGGGTCAATCCGGTGGTTATATAATACGGACTTGACTTCCTGTTCTGTGAGATAAGGCACATTGATACTGGTTTCTTCGTCCATTTCGGGGCCGAGGTACCAATATCTGCGGAAGGCAGGGTATTGTAATGAATGCTGGAAGATATCTGACCATGTGCTGCTGCGGATGGACAGGATCACTTTTACCCAGGGGAACAGATCGTTTGAATAAACGAATTCCTCGAGTTTGGTATATAGCAGCTTCAGTTTATCGCCTGCTACTGCGATTTCATCGAATCCATCAATAATTAAGATGAGCCGTCCACGTATTTTATCAAAATGACTGGCGAAATACTCGCGGAAGTTCTCTCCTGTACCGAGGTTCAGCTGATTATCCAGCCAGGTGGCAAGAGAGAATCCTCTTAACAGGAGGCTACCGGCGGCGTGTGCATGAATAAACCAGCAGATATCCTTTTTATACTTGGCGTCTTTGCTGAACCAGAAGTGTTCTGCCATATGTACGAGGGTGACTGATTTCCCCCAGCCGGAGGGAGCGATCAGCGCGGTGGCTGCATAGTCACTTTCCAAAAAACGTTCAATATGAGCAAAGCAGGATGGTCTTGGGACAGTCAATGCGAAGGGAATACCAGATCTGTTTTTCAGCGTAAGGATGGTATAATGCGAGATGGTAACGGCCTTATTTTTCAGGTCCAGCCACTTGCTGTCGTTCAGTTCATTACCATCAGTCTGCACATAGTGCTGGGCCTGAAAATCATCCCAGTCCCGGTAATTACAATATTGCGCTAAGGTATTTAGCGTATAACGTGAAAAACTATGCTTGGTCGTTGCAAAACCGAATACCCTTTTAAGAGTGGTCTCGCTGACGGCCTTGGTAGTTTCATCCCTAATGAGATCAGAGAGTCTTTTGCAATCGCTGGGCGTAATAGTGTCAGCGCCGAACTTTCTTGATACTTCATTTTGCAGAGTTATGATAAAGTCATAGGAGAGATCTATCATATGGGGACAAGAAAATGGATTTTGAGTAAATGGATTTCGGTTCTCGAAAGTAAACATACGTATCCATTTTTAGTTCAGATTTATTTGTGTGAAAAATGGATGAAATGAACAAAATGAATTAGAATGAACGCAATATGATATGTGCTGATAATTAATTAACTATCTGAAAATTAACTATTTCTGGCATGGCTCGCCAAAATGGATATAGGAATTATCAGTTGGAAATATTCTTTTCGATTGATTAGCACTGCTTACCTATTTATGGGCTCAGGTAGGAAGGACTACCCCGGTAAAAATAATGAGTAGTCATAACAGGCAATTTTTTGCCGGACCTATCGTTTGATAATGAACTTCTTTCCCATCTGATAACCCCCTTATTATAGTAATATTTTCAATTACTGGAAGCTGTTGAATAAAAATGAACGTTCATAAATCAATGAATGAACGAAATGAACAGATTTTTCTATACTGAATAAAAAGAACCTCCTTTAAATCGTAGCCCCTACATACTTTCGCTTTGTTGTTTTACATTTTTTTAACAAAAACAACTGTATAAGGACCACCTACGTGTTTCATGTATTTGTTAAATCAGCCTTGGTAGCTCCCTTATCTTATCCCCAAGTTTCATAGCCTGCCTATAAAGAGTTTAATGACCAGAATCCGTGGTACGAGAAATTGTATTTCAAACTGTGAAAAACATACACGCTTTATAACCCGAACCAATTGATTGCTATGCATTTCAAAGCTACTCCTAAAAGCCCGTTAAGAGCTTTTATTCTTATTTTCTTTTGCCTGGTCTGGCTGGTTGGGTTACCGGTGGGTAAGGCTTCCTATAAGAAGCTCCCTGTAACTAAAGCCGTCCTTAAAGATGGCGCAATCGCTAGGTTGGACAATTACCTATTGCATCACCCCTATGCACCGTTATTACCTAATGCCTGGCGTAATGCCGGCGCTGCCGATGGGCCACTATGGAGCTACGCGGGCAGTCAGTCCTTCGTTACATTCGGCGTTGCCTGTGCACTCTGCCGTGTGGACGATGGGGCCAATGCTATTGATGCCAATCCCAATACTGCAGCAACACTTGTACTGCCAGTAGGCGCTGTCGGAGGGGTTGGATTAAAACTAAAATTCAATGGCGGTTATCAGGTAGGCGATCAGGTGGCCTTTGACCTTGAAATACCTGATCAGATCTACTCCCAGCAATTACTTTCTGCGCTTACTGTAACCTCCTTTAACGGAGGTATTTCTAATAATGATGCTACCCCACTGAATAGCTCTCAGATCCGCCTCGATTTATTGGGTCTCGGTCTTGGTTCTACGCCGAAATTCAGGGTAACGGCGCCTGTTACACATGCTTTTGATGAAGTACAGATCAGTTTATCAACGCTGGTCAGCACCTTTACTTCTCTACGTGTATATGAAGCCGCCGCATTTATTCCCGTAACCGTCAGTCCGGCTAGCCCCGCTATCACTTCCGGCGCTACTGTTACCTTCTCTCCCACTATCAGAATTCCTGGCGCCACCTACGCATGGTATACCACTCCTGATGGTGGTTCTCCCGTTTTTAATGGCGCCGGTTTTACTACTCCTCCGCTGAAACGCAGTACTACCTATTATGTAGCTGCCACCAATCCACTGGATGGATTGGTGAGCCCTGTACGTACACCTGTTACAGTACGTGTGAGCGGCGGCGTGGGTCCTATCTGGACATATGCTGATCAGCAGGTAAGCCCCGTAACAGGAGGTGTTGCCTGTGCACTATGTTATGTAGATAATCCAGCTGCAGCAGTCGATGCCGACACCACCACAGCTTCCATGCTGCAACTGCCGGTAGGTGCGCTGACTTCTGTCGGACAACTCTTAAAATTCCCGGGCGACTATAAAGCCGGTGATGTCATTGTACTGGACGTGGATATTCCCGGGCAGATCGTTTCTCTCGGCGCCCTGTCTGCCATTCAGATACAGACATTTAATAATGATGTCGCCAACAATGACGTAATTAATCTGGGCGCTACTACCGTTGGTGTTAATGTACTGGGTCTCGGACTGGGTACTTCACCTAAAGTGCGCCTGACAATCCCTGTAACTAAAGATTTCGATGCCGCTCAGGTGAGTCTGACCACCGCATTTACTGCGTTTGGTTCTTTGCGTATTTATGAAGCGGCAGCTACTATACCCGTAAAAGTAAGTCCTGCTGCTCCGCTGATCACAGCCGGCAGCAGTGTAACGCTTTCCGCAACTACTGATGCCCGTATCGCAAGTCCTGTATACAGATGGTACACTACACCTACCGGCGGCACACCTGTTGCTACCGGCAATAGTTTCCCTACCCCCCTGCTGAACCGTACTACTACCTATTATGCAGAAGCTTACAGTGCTGCGGATAATCTAAGCAGCTATGTACGCACGCCCGTAACCGTGAAAGTAGCAGGTGGGCCTGGTACGATCTGGAGCTATGGTCAGGAAGAGGATGGTCCTTTCACCAGTGGTGTCGCCTGTGCGACTTGTGCGATCGGAACACCGGAAGCGGCAGCTGATGGTGATACCGCAACGGCATCCACATTGACCGTTCCTTTAGGACTGGCTGCCTATGTAGGCCAGCTGGTAAAATTACCGGGTGTATATCAGGCAGGCGATAGCATCGTGCTCTTTCTGGAGGCACCAACCGAGAATCTGGCAGCTGTCGTGTTGCCCAAAGTAAGAGTTACTACCTTCAATAATAGCATCGCAGGTCCGGCGGTCTCTAATAACGACGCCGTGACGCTGGATGCACCGACCGTAAAACTCCAGCTGCTGGGCACTGGATTGAATAATGCCCGCAAATTCCGTGTAACCATACCGGCTACTAAAACCTTCGATGGTGTGCAGGTTGATTTTGGTGGACTGGTAGGGGTCTCAGGCTCACTGAAATTATACGAAGTAGCAGCTATGATCCCGGTATCAGTGTTGCCCAATCCTGCAAGAACACCATACAATACCGGTGTTACATTAACTCCTTCTATCCGGATCTCTAATCCGACTTACAACTGGTATACAACGCCTAACGGCGGCTCTCCTGTTTTCAGCGGTTCCGGCGCCTTTACATCACCGGCACTGATCCGCAATACAACATATTATGTTGAAGCGGAAGATCCTGCAGGTACAGCCAGTCTGGTAAGAACTGCCGTACCGGTAACCATCGGTGGTGGTACAGGCCCATTGTGGACATATGGTACTGGTCAGACAGGCCCTATTACCGGTGGAGTTGCCTGCGCGCTATGTGCCATTACAGATCCTGCATTTGCAGCTGACGGAGACTCAACAACAGCTTCCAGATTGTCATTACCATTGGGCATTGCCTCAACCGTAGGACAGAAGATCAACTTTCCGGGTATCTATCACAGTGGTGATAGTATCATTCTGATCCTCGGTAGCAAAGCAGATTTTCTGGCGGATGCCTCTGTGCTGGGTAGCATTCGGGTGACTACCTCTTTGAATAATGTCAGCAATAATGATCCGCAGTCATTAAACAATCCGCTTTTAAAAGCAAACCTCCTGCAAACAACAGCAGGTATTAATAAATTCCGCGTAGCGATACCGGTATCTAAAACGTTTGACGCAGCACAGGTTGATATCAGCAGCCTGCTGGCGGTTGACAATAGTCTGTATATCTATGAAGCTATTGCAATGACGCCTGTAACTATAACACCAAGTCCTGCGACTATCACCGCAGGACAAACTGCAACCCTGAATGCATCTCTACCCAGCATTCCCGGAGTGATCTTTAACTGGTATGAAACCAAAGAAGGAGGATCTCCTATTCATACTGGCAATAGTCTGACAACGCCTCCTCTGTTTCAGGATAAAACTTACTATGTAGAAGCCGTTTCTCCAACTGATGGTCTGATCAGTATTACGAGAACCGCTGTGGAAGTGGATGTAAATGGTGCTACTGGTAATGGCCCGCTGAGTTGTAGTGGCGCAACGACTCAAAGCAGTGGTACAGGTGGTTTAGCCTGTCTGCTTTGTGGCACACAAAACCCTGCGTTGGCAGTAGATAACAGTACCAGTACTGCATCAACCATCCGTCTGGGGGTTGGAGCACTTGGTTATGCTTATCAGGATGTGGTATTTCCTTTCAAAGGGAAAGCCGGTGATTCCGTACGTATTGGTCTCGGTAGTACAACTGGTCTGCTGGATCTCGGTGTGATCAGTGGTATCGGTGTGGGTCTTGGCAACGGTGCAAGACCAGCAGATGCAGAGATGGCTGGTCTTTCCAGTCCGCTGCTGACGATCCGTCTGCTCAATGGCGTTCAACAGAATGCCTACACTTTTGTGGCTAACAAAGATTTTGACAGAATTGAAATAAGGGTGAATGCAGTAGTTGGTGCATTGACTTCACTGAATCTTTATTACGCACAGGTAGTAACGCCTATCGTGCAACCAGCTGTCGCTACAGCATATGTATGTACCGGTAGTCCGGCTACCTTGAGCGCTATTGCTCCAGCTGGTTATACCTATCGTTGGTATACAGCTTATACAGGGGGCTCTCCTGTTGGCTATGGCGCTACTTTCGTAACGCCTGCTATCACCAAAGACACTACTTATTTTGTGGAAGCGGCCGGCGCTGACAGCTGCGGCAGCGAAAGACGTACGCCTGTTCAGATTAAAACTGGTCTGCCGGGGGTAACCGTAACACCATCTTCCGCTTCTGTAGAAAAAGGTACTACCCCGACTTTCAATATCGTTTCTCCAAATCCTGCTTATCAATATAACTGGTATAGTACACCAACAGGTGGCACACCGGTATTTGTAGGCAACCAGTTCACCGTTCCTCCGGTTACAGGTAATGTGACCTACTATGCGGAAGCGGTAGCACAGGGTAATACGAACTGTCGTAGTTTACGTACACCGGTATCTATCACCCTGAATGGTGATGGTGGACCGGTTAATCCTGGTGATATCGACTGTGGTGGCGCTACCAGCCAGCAAAGTGTTACAAGTGGTATCTGTGTAGGCTGCTATGTCGAAAAACAGGATTCTGCGGTAGATAACAGTTCTCAGACGGCTTCTATTATCCACACTATCCTTGGTGTGGGAGCTAATATCCAGCAGTCCCTGATCTTCCCGGCTCCGGGTGTGAAAGGTGACAGCATCCGTATTAAACTTGGTTTCACCACCGGACTGGCTGACCTGAACGTATTGGCAGGTATCCAGATCTCTTCTTCTAATGGTGGTACATTAAATCCTGATCAGGTGACCCTGAATTCAGCTACGCTGAATCTGCAACTGTTGAACGGTAACAGAGATCTGATTTACTCCTTTGCTCCGGGAGCAGCTTTCGACAGGGTAAACATCAAACTCAATGGACTGGCTACAGCATTGACTGCCCTGAAGGTGTATTCTGCACAGATCTACGCAGGTACACCGACTGTTGAAAAAGACACGGTTTATATCTGTCAAGGTACTACAGGTACATTACGCGCTACCGGTCCGGGAGCGACCTTCCGTTGGTATAATCAGCCTGCGGGTGGCACAGTGTTAGGCACTGGCGCAACCTTCCAGGTCAGCGATATGACCAACGCGATTTATTATGTTGAGTCAATTTCTTCTACGGGATGTGTGAATCCTGTAAGAAAACCAGTATATGTGATTGTTGGTCTGCCTCAGCCACTGGTTTCACCAACGGTGAGAACTATCAATGCTGGTCAGACAGCCACTTTCACTGTTACCAGTCCGAATCCGGCTTATCAGTATACCTGGTATGACGCTCCTGCAGGTGGCAATGTGGTACGAAGTAATTCATCCACCTTTACAACACCGGCGCTTTCAGCGGCTACAGTATACTATGTAGAGGTAAAAGATCCGTCTAACAATTGTACCAGCTCAGCACGTACAAGAGTACAGGTGGATATCAATCTGCCTACAGAGCCAACGCCATGTAGCTATGCCAGACAACAGGTGAGCCCTGTCATCTCTGGCGTATGTCTGCTGTGTTCTGTAGCAGATCCGGCATTGGCTGTGGATGAGAATTCCAATTCTGCCTCTACTATCACTGCTACTGTTAGTGCATTAGGGTATGTTGGTCAGCTGTTACAGTTTGACAACAGCTACCCTGCCGGTGACAGTGTAACTCTGGATCTGGAAATTCCGGGTCAGCTGGCAGATGCTGCATTGCTGGGAGGTATCAGACTGGAAACTTATAATGGTAGTACGCCAAATGCAGATGCCGTATTCCTGAATAATACTTTAGTACATCTCAACCTGTTGAATACAGGTAATAAATTCCGCGTAACACTGCCGGTATCCAAAGCCTTCAACGGTGTGATGGTCAGCATCAATGGTGTGCTGGCTGCATTGACAAGTGTGAAAGTATATTTCGCGGCAGTAGTGACGCCTCGTCCAGTAGTAACTGTTGCCAGTGTAGATGTATGTAGTGGCAGCACGGCAACACTGAATGCGACTACTGCGAATGGTGCTGATCTTGCATGGTACACTACCGCTGTCGGCGGCACAGCTGTACAGGTTGGACCTACCTATACCACCGGTGTATTGACCGCTTCTGCTACTTATTATGTAGAAGCAGGTCGCTTTGGTTGTGCCAATCCGACAAGGGTGCCAGTAAGAGTAAATGTAGGAGCTACACCTGCTGCTCCGACAGCTGCCGGCAGAACAATTTGTACAGGTAGTCCTGCATCCCTGCTGGCAACAGCTCCTGCCGGTGCTACCTTCCGTTGGTACACAGCACCAACTGGTGGCACATTATTGTCTTCGACTGCAAATTATACTACTAATACGCTGACTGCTGATACCGCGTTCTATGTTGAAGCTGACAACAATGGTTGTAAGAGTACTACAAGAACCAGAGTCCCTGTTACGGTGAGCCCTGCTCCTGTCAACCTTACAGTGACTCCACTGAATACAACAGTGAGCGTTGGTCAGGGTGCGATTTTTACCGCATTCGCGACCGGTACGAATGTGATCTATAAATGGTATAACGCTGCAGGTGATTCTATCTACACTGGTGCTGTATTCAATACTGGTCCGCTGACAGCTACAACTACTTTCTCTGTTGCAGCCATGAATACAGGCGGTTGTAGCAGTGGTCCGAGAGTATCTGTGACGGCTACAGTAGTACCGGGCGGCAACGATATTCCTTGTGATGCCGCTACCAGTGAACAGCATACTTCCAATGGCGTATGTGTGGGTTGCTTTGTTGAAAATCCTGCACTGGCAGTAGATAACAGCACGGCTACTAAATCTACGTTACATGTGGTACTTGGACTGCTGAACGGTTATGTACAGCAATCACTGGTATTCCCACAGATCAGTGAACTGAATGACAGCACCGTTATTGGTTTGTCTTTTGATGGTTCACTGGCTGATATCGGTCTGCTCTCCACTGTTGAAATAGGTTCTTATAACGGTGCTACCTCCAATAACGACTTTGTGGCGCTGAATAGTCCGCTGGTGAAAGTGGCCCTGTTGAGTGGCAGCCAGCAGGCACTGGTAGGCTTCAAGCCGAAAGCACTGTTTGACAGGATTGTGGTACGTCTGAATTCAGGTGTAGCGACTGCTCTGAGTGCAGTAAGCGTGAACTTCGCCAGCCGCGTGGTAGGTCTGCCTGTAGTACAGGGAGATACGATCTGTGCAGGTAATCGCGCAAACCTGACTGCGAGTGGTCCGGCGAATGTATCCTTCCGTTGGTATACTACTGCAACAGGTGGTACATCTATCTTCACCGGTACGGCTTATCAGACACCTGCCCTGACAGCGAACACCACTTATTATGTGGAGGCTGTGAAGACAAGTCTGAATTGTCCGAATCTGCAACGTGTGCCGGTAACGGCTATTGTTGATCCTGTTCCGGATGCACCGGTACTGGATACGACAGCACTGACTATCTGCAGTGGCAGTACAGCTACCTTCAATGTGAAACCTGTTGCCGGTATTACCTATCGCTGGTATACTGTTTTGACAGGAGGTACAGCCTTCTTCACAGGTACATCTTATACTACACCGGCGCTGACAGCGACGACTGTATACTATATCGAAGCATCTAATGCGACTGGTTGTGGCAACACCACCCGTACAAGGGTAACTGCCAATGTGATCGATCAACCAGCAGTTCCGGTGGTAACACCAACCAGCGCAACCATCTGTGCTAATAACAGCACACAGCTGGTCGCTACATCTGCAACGCCAGGTGTAATATTCCGTTGGTATACTGTGGCGACAGGCGGTACACTTATATTTGAAGGCGCTTCGTTCCAGACACCAGTACTGACAGCTACTACTACTTTATGTAGAGCTGTAACAGGTACTTGCTCAAGTGCATCCAGAACAGCAACTACTGTTACTGTAAATACAGTTCCTGCCGCTCCGACTGTGACAACCGCACCAGCTAATGGTCAGGTAATATCTGGTCAGACAGCAGTACTGACTGCCAGCTCCACAACACCGGTGTGACTTACGCATGGTATACTGTGGCGACAGGCGGTAGTCCGGTTGCAACAGGTGCTTCATTCACTACGCCGGCACTGACCAGCAATATCACTTATTATGTAGAAGCGGTGGCTGGCGCAGGTAGCTGTCCGAGCCAGCGTACAGCAGTACCGCTGACTGTGACAGTTGCGCCAAATACAGCGTGTGATTTCGCAAATGCACAAACAAACAGTACAACAGCCGTGTGTGTACTCTGCTCCGTACAGGATGCAGCGAATACAACAGATGCTGATGTTAATAACTTCTCCATACTTTCTGTACCATTGGCTGCCGGCAGCGGTAGCGTACAGCAAAGCCTCATCTTCCCGGATGCAGCAGCAGCTGGCGATAGCGTACGCATCGTCATGGAACTGCCTGCGCAGGTAGTGGATGCTGGTCTGCTGAGTTCTCTGGAAGTATCCAGCTTCAATGGTGCAACTGCAAATAATGATGCGATCCTGTTGAATAATAGTGCTGTAAGTGTTCGTCTGCTGACAGGCACCAGCAAATTCACGGTTGCATTTGCACCGGGTGGCACTTATGACCGTGTGCAGGTACGCCTGAGAGCCGGTATCATTGCCGCACTGGTGAAAGCTAATGTCTACTATGCTACAAGACAGGTATCCGCTCCTGCTGTTGCAGTTCGTAACGTTACGATCTGTAGCGGTAATACAGCGACACTGACAGCAACGGGTAGCGCTGTTTCTTCACTGGAATGGTATACACAACCAGTAGGCGGCGCGAAAGTAGGTGATGGCGGAAGCTTCACTACACCGCAACTGACGGCGACTACTACTTATTATGTACAGAGCGTACGTACCAGCAATAGTTGCGCAAATCCGAACAGAGTATCTGTCACTGTAAGTGTGGTGCCAGGTCTGGTAACACCGACTGTCACCAATGCAACGATCTGTGCTGGTCAGCAGGCCACCCTGACGGCAACTGTAACGGGTCAGAATATCCAGACCCGTTGGTATAGTGCACCAACAGGTGGTACATTACTCTTTACAGGTACAACATATGTTACCAATGCACTGAATGCAGATACTGCATTCTATGTAGAACTGGCAATGGTTCCTGCGTACTTTCTTCAAGAGTAAGGGCAACCGTAAGCGTAGGTGCTGCTGCTCCGACACCAGTACTGGAAGCATCGAATGTTGATATCTGTTCAGGCGGTACTGCTACCTTCAGCGTAGTCTCTCCGGCTGCAGGTGTGACTTACAGATGGTATACAGCGCTCACTGGCGGTACTCCGGTATCAACAGGTGCTACCTTCACTACAGGTGCACTCACAGCAACTACAGTTTACTATGTGGAAGCCATCAATAATGCATCACAGTGTGGTTCAGCCAGTGCAAGAGTCGCTGCTACTGCAAGTGTGGCCCTGAATCCGGGTACACCTGTATTGCAGACGGCAAGTGTGCAGGTTTGTGCTGGTCAGGATGCAACTCTGGCAATCCTGAATCCACAGGCGAATCTGACTTACCAATGGTATGATGCCGCTACTGGCGGTACATTGGTAGCTACCGGTCCGACCTTCGTGGTAAGAGCAGCAACCGCCAGTGTAGATTACTATGTACAGGCGGTGAACAGCAATGGTTGTATCAGCACAGGTGCCCGTGCGAAAGCAAGCGTGGTGGTAACACCTGCTCCGGGTACACCAACAGTGACCAGTACTGCGGTAAATATCTGCCGTGGCACCACTGCAACACTCGCTGTACAAACACCAAATAATAGCTTCACCTATCGTTGGTATACTACCGCTACCGGTGGTACAGCAGTGGGTACAGGCGCAACATTTATAACACCAGTTATTAATGCAGATACTGACTACTATGTGGAAGCTACCAGTGGAAACTGTAGCAGTGCCGTAAGAGCAAGAGTGAGTGTGATCGTAAGTGATCCGGCACCGACTCCTACTCTGGAATCTGCCAATCTCTCTGTATGTACAGGTGCAGCTGCAACTTTGCGTGTAACTTCCCTGACCACGGGTATTACTTATAACTGGTATACTGTGGCCACAGGTGGTACCCGGTATTCTCCGGCCCTGAGTTCACTACAGCGCCGCTGACAGCTACGACCGTATACTATGTAGAGGCGGTGAATACTGCTTCCGGCTGTGGCGCTTCAGGTGCAAGAGTAGCTGCTACAGTGACTGTAGTGCCAAGACCTGGTACACCTGCCGTAGTAAGCAATAATATAGATGTATGTGCAGGTCAGAATACGATCATATTCATACAGAATCCACAGGATGACCTGGCTTACCAGTTCTATGACGCTCCGACCGGCGGTACGCTAGTATCTACCGGACCTGTATTTGTAGTATATGCAGTAAACAGCAATGTAACCTACTATGTACAGGCAGTGAATGCGAATGGTTGTGCGAATGCAGGCGCCCGCGTAGCTGTGGCGATCAATGTTACACAAGCTCCGGCTACACCGGTAACAGCTTCAGATGTGACAGCTTGTCCGGGTACTACTATTGACCTGGCCGTACAGAATCCAAATCCGTCACTTACCTATAACTGGTACACAGCAGCTACTGGTGGTACATTGGCAGGTACAGGAAGTACTTTCACTACACCGGTTATCAATGCCGCAACTACTTATTATGTTGAGGCTACCAATGGTAACTGTAGCAGCGCGACAAGAGCAGCTGTGAACGTGACCTTGTCCAGTGCTCCGCCTGTTCCGACCCTCGAATCCAATAATGTAAACATCTGTACTGGTGGTACTGCAACACTGCGTGTGACATCAAGTACAACAGGTGTAACTTATAACTGGTACACTACTGCAACAGGTGGCACGCCTGCATTCAGTGGCCCTGAATTTGTAACGCCAAATCTGACCGCAAGTACTACTTACTATGTACAGGCTGTCAGCACCAACAGCCAGTGTGCAGGTACCAGCGCAAGAATAGCTGTTACGGTAACTGTTAACCAGAATCCTTCAACTCCGGTACTGACGGCTGCAAACGTAGGTATCTGTGCAGGTCAGGATGTGAGCCTTTCTGTACAGAATCCACAGGCAGGTGTCGATTACCAATGGTTCAATGCAGCAACAGGTGGTACGCTTGTCTTTACCGGCAACGCCTTCACTGTGACAGGTGTAACAGCTAATGCGAGCTACTACGTACAGGCAGTGAATGCAGGTGGTTGTGTGAATACAGGCGCACGTGCAACTGCAACGATTACAGTAACACAGGCTCCGGCTACACCGGTAACTGCTTCAACAGTCAATACATGTCCGGGTACAACAGTTGATCTGACTGTACAGAATCCGGATGCAGCACTGACCTACAACTGGTATACTGCTGCTACAGGTGGTACGCTTGCAGGTACAGGCAGCACCTTCACTACACCGGTGATCAATACAGCTACTACATTCTATGTAGAAGCCAGCAATGGTAACTGTAACAGTGCAACAAGAGCTGCTGTGAATGTCACAGTATCCAGTGTTCCGCCTGCTCCGACCCTTGAATCTAATAATGTAAACACTTGTACAGGCGGTACCGCAAGACTGCGTGTTACCTCTTCTACAACAGGTGTAACCTATAACTGGTACACAACAGCAACAGGTGGTACAGCTGTATTCAGTGGTCCTGAATTCGTAACACCAAACCTGAATGCAAGCACTACCTACTATGTAGAAGCTGTAAGCACCAACAGCCAGTGTGCTGGTACAAGTACAAGAGTGGCCGCTACAGTGACTGTAGGTCAGTCTCCTGATGTTCCGGTACTGACTGCCGCCAGTGTAAGAGTATGTGCGGGTCAGGATGCGACATTCTCCGTACAGAGTCCACAGGCAGGTGTTGATTACCAGTGGTTTGATGCTTCAAATGGTGGCACGCTTGTCTTCACAGGCACTACGTTCACCGTTACAGCTGTAACTGCAAATGTCAGCTACTATGTGCAGGCTGCTTCAGGTGCTACCTGTATCAGTGCAAGCCGCGCGACTGCAAGCATCGTGGTAGATGCAGCCGCACCGACACCAGATGTAGCTACTGCTAATGTAGTGACCTGTGTAGGTGGTACTGCTACCCTCAATGTGCTCAATCCGGATGCAGCACTTACCTATCGCTGGTATGATGCTCCGGCAAACGGTAACCTGCTGGCTACCGGCCCTGAGTATACCACAGCGGCACTGAACAGCAACACGACCTTCTATGTGGAAGCACTGAATGGTTCAGGTTGTAGCAGTCAGGCAAGAAAAGGTGTGACAGTCACAATAGTGAATACAATTGATCCGCCGCTGGCAGATGGAGCGACTATCTGTGCTGGTACTTCTGCACTGCTTTCTGTGAAGAATCCACAGCCTGGTATCAGCTATAAATGGTACGAAGCTGCTGTAGGTGGTACTGCCGGTTTCACCGGCGCTGAGTTCACCACTCCGCAGCTGAATTCAAGCATGACTTACTATGTGGAAGCTTCTTCCGGTGGTTGTGTAAGCCAGAGCCGTACAATTGTACAGGTAACTGTAAATACTACGCCTGCTTCTCCTGTAGTGGCCAGTGCGAGTGTAACAGCCTGTCAGGGTCAGACAGCTATGCTGAGCGTACAGAATCCAAATGCAGCCCTCACCTATCGCTGGTATACTACTCCGACAGGAGGCACAGCGGCTGGCACAGGCAGCACATTTACAACACCTCCAATTAATGCAAACGTCACATATTATGTGGAAGCACTGAATGCTTCCGGTTGTGCAAGCGCTACTCGTACTACAGTCAATGTAAATGTGGGTGCGCCGGCCAATAACGCTACCGTAACCGGCAATGAGGCTGGTATCTGTCCGGGAGCTACCGCAACGCTTACTGCGGCTTCAACAACACCAAATGCAAGCTTCCGCTGGTATACAACGGCAACAGGAGGTACAGCAGTAGCGACAACAGCTGCATTTACGACACCAGCCCTGAATCAGAACACTACCTATTATGTGGAAGTGGTAACCGCTGGTGGTTGTACCAGCAGCAGCAGAATAGCGGTACAGGTGAATATCCTTGAAGCGCTGGATGCTCCGGTGGTAACTGTCAGCGAAACAACACCAACACAAGTGACCTTCCAGTGGTCAGCTGTTCCAGGTGCAGTCGCTTATGAAGTAACACTTGATAATGGTACTACTTATATCGTTCCAAGCTCCGGTGCCGCAGGCCTCACACACGTTGTATCGGGTCTGACACCTACTCAGTCAGTAACTATACGTGTAAGAGCATTGGGTAATGCTGATTGTGAAACCAGCGCACTCTCTGCAGCGGTGACCGGCACAGCTGAGAATCCACAGGGTAACAAAATCTTTGTACCAAACATCTTCACGCCAAACGGTGATGGTTTCAACGATGTACACTATGTATATGGCAACACAATTGCCAATGTGGTGGTGAGATACTACAACCAGTTTGGTCAGCAGATCTTTGAGACAAAAGATCAGCGTACCGGATGGGATGGAACAATGGGCGGTCGCCAGCAACCGGTAGGTGTATATATCTGGGTGCTCCGCGCTACACTGCAGGATGGTTCAGTTGTTAACATGAAAGGAACCGTCACAATCGTACGCTAAACGGGTTAGAAACTACATAAGGCCGGGGTAGTCCCCTATCCCGGCCATTCCTTAAAAAGTCAAAAAAGTCTTCCTATGAAGAATAAGAATATACTTTTTGTTGTCGGAACTGTGCTGATTGCATTGATGCCAGGCTGGGTAAAGGCACAGGTAGATCCTCACTTCTCCCAGTATTATGCGTATCCTATGTGGCTGAACCCTGCGCTGACAGGTGTTGTTGATGGCGATTATCGTGTCAGTGCCAATTACCGTAACCAATGGGTAAATATCGGTAAGCCTTTTTCTACAGTAGGTGTATCATTTGATGCAGCCGGACCCAATAATATCGGCGTAGGTTTAAATATCACAAATATGTCTGCCGGTGATGCCGGGTATAATTACCTCAACGCAATGGCCAGTTTTTCATACCGTGGCGTACGCTTTGGTGAAACCGGTACCAGTCAGCTGGTGTTCGGTATCCAGGCAGGTATGATCAACCGCAAAATAGATCCTGCGAAATGGCAACTTGGTAGTCAGTATGATCCGGTGATGGGATTTGACCCATCTAAACCAAGTGGAGAGAATATCAATACAACTTCTTCCAACTCCTTTGATGCAGCCGCAGGAGCCATGTTCTTCGACGGAAACCCTAATCACCAGTTTAACCCATTTGCAGGTTTCTCTGCGGGACATCTTACACAACCACAGGATCCATTTGTTTCTGCCGGTTCTAATAAACGTTTGCCGGTAAGATATATCGGACATGGTGGTACACGTATCAAGCTGAATGAGATATTCAGCCTTACACCGCATGGCTTATATATGCGTCAGGGAAATGCGCATGAAACGGTGGTGGGATTATATGGTCAGGCATACGTGAATGAGGAGCTGGATTTTCTGCTGGGAGCAAACTATCGTATCAAGGATTCCGCTATTCCTTTTGCAGGGTTCCATTTCAAAAATTTCGTGCTGGGGCTCAGTTATGATGTGAACGCCTCCAATCTCAGAAGATTGGTAAACGGTAGTAACAGCTTTGAACTATCCTTATCCTTCATAAGCCGGAAAAAGAAAGTTTACTCTGAAGAGAATTTCTTTTGCCCGCGGTTGTAAAAACAAAAAATACACGGATGAAAAAAAATGTACGCTACTGGCTGGTTATCGCACTATTATGGACTGTTAGCACTGCAAGCGCGCAGTATGTATACGATTATAAGCGGACCGGAGATATTTATTTTGAAGCAAAGGATTATTATTCCGCTGCTCAATATTACAACAGGGCCCTGGGTACTTTTAAGATAAAACCCGAACAGATATTGCCTTACACCGTAGAATTACGTGGAAAGGAGTCTGGTAAACTGAAGGACTATGAAACAGTCATCTATAAACTGGCTGAATCATACAGGAATTATTACGACTATGGCAATGCCGAAAAATATTATGAACAGGCTGTAGGTTTCAATAACAATACACTGTTTCCGCTCGCACGCTTCTGGTATGGTGTGTGTCTGCGTGCCAATGGTAAGTATACTACGGCATTGGAACAGTTTACGAAGTTTAAACAGGAGTACAATAAAACGGATGATATCAGTGCAAGAGCAACACTGGAAATAGCCAGCTGTGAATTTGCGGTATCTGAAGCAAGCAGGATGCCCGGTTATACTATCAGCAAACTGTCCGGTGATGTAAACGCAGGTGGTGCAAACTACGCCCCTGCTGTATTGGGTAAGAATATGCTGTTGTACACCTCTTCCCGTCCTGATAGCAGCGACCTTGAAAAGGAAAAGAAATCAAAAAAGGTAAACCCTTACATCAATAATCTGTTTGTTGCTACCGGTGAAGGCAGTAACTTTAGTAACAGTCATCCGGTAGCCATCCCGGAAGCCAGTGGGATCGATCAGGGTGTGGCTACTGTCAGCCCCGATGGCAATACAATTTATCTGACCCGCTGGACAACAAAAAATGGTATTAAAGCAGCGGCTATTTACAGTAGTAAACGTAAGGGAAATGATTGGGAAGATCCGAAGGTATTAGGGGTAAATGTGAATGTGGACGGATATAGTTCGATGCAACCTTTCATCACCAGTGACGGAAAATATCTGCTGTTTGCATCCAACAGACCAGGTGGTATGGGTAAGAACGATCTCTGGTATTGTGCACTGGAGAATGGTAGTGCTGGTCCGGCGAAGAACTTTGGTACAAACATCAATACCCGTGATGATGAACAGGCGCCTTTTTACGATGGAGAAAAGAAAGCGCTTATCTTCAGTACAGATGGAAGAGTCGGATTAGGCGGACTGGATTTCTTTGTAAGCGAAGGTGATTTCAGTAGCTGGGGATCTCCTAAGAATCTTGGGTTACCACTTAACTCGCCGAAGGATGATGTTTACTTTACTGCAGCTGACAGAGACCATCCGATGGCCGGAGGTTATATCAGTTCTGACAGAGAATCTGTTTGTTGTCTGGAAGTATTCACTATTAAAAAGATCTCCAAAACAATCAATGGTTTAGTATTGGATTGCGATGGTGATCTGCCGTTGACGGGTGCTAAAGTAACATTGCTGGATACAATATTACAGCGTGTGATCGGACAGGTAACATTGGATGAGACAGGTCGTTACCGTTTTGAAGTAGAACCCCTCAAACACTATAAGGTGATGGCTGAGAAAGAGAATTATTTCTCAAAAGCGATCTATGTAAATACAGACGGTCTGACAAAAGTTGATTCATTGGTGAACCCAACTATATGTCTGAAACGTTATGAAATAGGCAAGCCTATTATCCTGAAAGATATCTACTACGATTTCGACAAAGCAACGCTGCGTCCGCAGTCGCTGATCGTACTGGATACTGTAGTCTCAATTATGCAGGATAACCCGAATATCATTATTGAGATGAGTGCACATACGGATAGTAAGGGTAAGGATGAATACAACATGAAACTGTCTCAGAAAAGAGCGCAGTCTTGCGTTGATTACCTT
Organism: Chitinophaga pinensis; assembly: GCF_007896845.1. Lineage (GTDB taxonomy): Bacteria > Bacteroidota > Bacteroidia > Chitinophagales > Chitinophagaceae > Chitinophaga > Chitinophaga pinensis_C. The sequence continues at coordinate 61,049 of NZ_VOHS01000003.1, forward strand.
ATCAGCAAAGGCATCTCCAGCGATCGTATGATCGCCAAAGGTTATGGAGAAACAAGGCCTATAGCGCCCAATACCCTGCCTGATGGCAAGGATAATCCGGAAGGCAGACAACTGAACAGAAGAACAGAATTTAAAGTGTTACGCGTAACGCAATTAAACCAATAGCGGTCACGCTGACCTCTTTATAAAGTCGGTTTTTCCGATCTACGGATTGGAGCCATATCCTAATGACGAGCGAAGACCATCATGATAATGGCCGGAATATTTCCGGCCATTATTACATTTAGTTGAACCAGTGAGTCTCTAATTTCTTAGCAAAAGATCTGATTATTGCGCAACGCTTTTCAGGATGTTACCGATAGCAATTGTGCTGTCTTTAGTAGCGCTGTAGCGTACTTTAGCGAAAGCGTTGATCTTAAGCGCACTGTCAAAATTGAATTTGCGGGTGCTACCATTTACTACTACCGTCTTGATCTTGTTCCAGATCACTTTAGTAGCTTCTGCGCCATTACCAACGAGGGTATCTTTAGTCAGGGTGTCAGTTACTGGTGCAGCAACGGTACCACCGATCAGATAGAAAGGATGTTTAATGTCTTTCGCAGAAGCTTTCAGGGTGATAGCCAGGTTTACACTGCTGTCTGTGTTTTCAGACAGGGTGATAGTACCTACCTGAGTCGCATCAGTAGCGCTTTTGGTCAGTTTGTACTCTTTAGTACGTCCAGGCGCAGGTGTTGGATTGTCATCATCATCGCTGCAAGCTGCAAAAGTAATACCCATAGCAAGGGCTAATGCTCCTATTTTAAGAGCATGTTTTTTAATCGTAAGCATGGTTTCCGTTTAATTGAATTTTTAGAACTTAGGTTTCCGTGTTTTAATACAATAATGGTTTCTCAGCGCTGATGCAATTGTTAAACGAGAGCGTTAAAGAAAAGTTACAATCATTGTAAAAAAATTATTTAATGTGTTTTGGTCATGCAATGAAGTGCTTAACCGTATTGCATTTGATGCCTTTTAAAAAATGTGTGGAATCAAATGTTTGTTGCCACATCTTATAAAAAAGCAAAGCAGTTTAAAAAAACATCTTTAGCTTTGTAGCCTACAATTTTAAGCGCCATGAAAAGCATCATGTAATACCTGGTCCTCCCAGGTATCCCCCACGCCCACTTTATGAAGGATGTACTATGCACAGTACAGCCTGTTCTCATTTTCTAAAAATTTCTAATAGTTTTCAACATGCAGCATATGCAGGCAGATTCCCACCTGAGCAAGGCGTTTCGGTTGTTTATAATGGCCGTTTCAGGTACGGAGAAAGAATTTACCAGTGGTAATATCAACCGTGCTATTTTTTTATTATCTGTTCCGATGATACTGGAAATGGTGATGGAATCATTGTTTGCAGTAGTCGATATATTTTTTGTAAGTAAACTGGGTAAACATGCGATCACTACAGTTGGATTGACAGAGTCCATGATGACATTAGTATACACCGCAGCATTTGGTCTGAGTATGGCCGCTACAGCGGTTGTGGCACGTCGTACAGGTGAGAAAGATAATGATGCAGCCGCGCATACAGCGGTACAGTCGTTATACGTGGCATTTGCATTGGCGGCGCTGATCGCTGTAACAGGTGTTGTATTTGCCCGTGAGATACTTGCTTTAATGGGAGCTTCTCCTGAAGTGATAGATAACGGATATATATACACGCAGATTATGCTGGGTGGTAACCTGATCGTTATCCTCATATTCCTGATCAATGGTATATTCAGAGGTGCAGGTGATGCCGCTGTCGCAATGCGCTCGTTGTGGATCGCGAATATTCTGAATATTTTGTTGTGTCCTTTACTGATTAATGGATTCGGCCCCATTCCTGCTTTAGGTCTGAAAGGCGCCGCACTGGCTACTACTATTGGCAGGGGAATCGGTGTATGTTATCAGTTATACCACCTGTTCGGTGGTAAGGGATTGATAAAAATAAACAGCCATCACCTGCTGCCGGATATGAGCGTGATCGTACGATTGCTGAAAATTGCTGCAGGCGGTACTGCACAATTGCTGATCAATACCGCCAGCTGGATCTTCCTTGTCAGGTTAATTGCCCGCTTTGGCGAAGACGCAGTAGCAGGTTACACAATAGCGGTGCGTATTATCATTTTTACCCTGTTACCTGCTTCTGGTATGGCTAATGCGGCGGCCGCACTGGTAGGACAAAACCTTGGTGCGGGGCAACCGGATAGAGCAGAGACTTCTGTATGGAGAGCCGCTTTTTTTAATATGCTTTTTCTGGGAGTTGTATCTGTCTTTTTCCTGCTGGCAGCAAGACCGATTGTCATGCTGTTTACACAGGATACAGGTATCATCGCTTATGCCGCCCAGTGTTTACAGCTAGTCAGCGTTGGCTATATATTTTATGCCTATGGGATGGTTCTTTCGCAGTCTTTTAACGGAGCAGGCGATACGCGTACGCCTACGCTGATCAACCTTGTTGGTTTCTGGATGCTACAGGTCCCAATGGCGTGGATCATGGCCGTCAATTATAATATGGGGCCTGCCGGTGTATTCTGGGCGATTGCTATCGCGGAATCCTGTGTAGCGGTTGCGGCAATATTTATATTCAGGAAAGGATGGTGGAAGCGGGTAAAAGTTTAGTTACATTTGCGCTGTTTTGTTTTAAACTAACTAAAACCCAATAAAAAAGATAAGCATGTCGCTAACTGTTGTAGGAACGATGGCGTTCGATGATATTGAGACGCCCTTTGGTAAATCCGGACGAATTATCGGTGGTTCAGCCACTTATATCGCATGGGCCGCTTCAAATTTTGTGAAGCCCATCAATCAGGTATCTGTAATCGGAGGAGATTTCCCTCAGGATGAACTCAACGCGTTGACAGCCAAAGGTGTTGCGTTGGAAGGTGTGCAGGTAAAAAAAGACGAAAAGTCCTTCTACTGGGCGGGTAAATACCATATGGATATGAATACCCGTGATACACTGGCTACAGAGCTGAACGTATTGGGTGAGTTCCAGCCGGTAATACCTGACAGTTATCAGGGCAGCGAATTCCTGATTCTGGGTAACTTGACTCCACAGGTACAGCTGAGCGTAATAAAACAAATGAAAACAAGGCCTAAGCTGATCGTAATGGATACCATGAACTTCTGGATGGAAGTAGCTATGGACGATCTGAAAAAGGTACTGAAAGAAGTAGATGTACTCCTGGTGAATGATGGAGAAGCTCGTCAGTTGACAGGTGAAGTATCTCTGGTAAAAGCTGCCCGTACGATCCTGACCACTATGGGGCCAAAATATCTGATCATTAAGAAAGGTGAACATGGTGCACTGCTGTTCCATGAAAATCACGTGTTCTTTGCTCCTGCCCTGCCACTGGAAGAGGTATTTGACCCAACCGGTGCTGGCGATACTTTTGCTGGCGGCTTTATTGGCCATCTGGCAAAAACGAAAGACATCTCTTTCGAGAATATGAAAACTGCTATCATAGTAGGTTCCGCAATGGCTTCCTTCTGCGTAGAACGCTTTGGTGTAGGCCGTCTGCGTGAAATCACACAGGACGATATCAACGCACGTCTCGATCAGTTCGTACAACTGGTAAACTTCGATATCGATCTGATCTAGTCAGTTCATATCTGCTATAAAAGAAAAAGCATCCGCCACGGCGGATGCTTTTTCTTTTTATACTCGTAACCCATTATTTGTAGATCTGATTCAGGAGTGCTGCCAGACGCAGGCCTCCTTTCAGCAGCTGACTATTCAGGTCGCCGATAAACCAGTAGTTATAACGATAACTCAGTTTATCATTGGCATGTGTCAGTGCATATACTTTATTAGATAGCTGATTGGAATCGTACATCCAGTCAGCGATACTACCACTCTGTATCTTACGCACTTCTACTGCAGATGCCGTATCCAGCGCTTTTGTATATTCGGTATAGCTGAGCTGCTGAAATTCTATCAGTTGCTCATCCCATACACGATGCAGGTTACTCTGCTTATCAAACCACATCACAGCGATCTTATTACCTCCCTGATCTTCATCACGGCCGATGTGTAAAGGCTGATGCATGTCTCCTATCATATGTATAAGGAAGGTCAGTGCAAACACCTTATCCGCTTTAGATGTAGCCGGATCTTTCAGCTTTTTGATCAGCGCTTCGGTCTGCGCATACAGGTTCTCCCCTGTCGTGTACTTTTTCAGTTCCTCATCAAACTGGGCGCGATCAATATTAGCAGGGAAATCCAGATAATGCCACGGGGAAGTATGATCATATATATGAGTAGTGTCTGACTTGATAAAATCAGGCCAGTTGGCTACCATTGCCATACTCTGCGGACCGAGCAGTGCCGCAATAGCTTTACGTGCCTGCGGAGTAAGATGGCGGCTGGCAATTTCTGCCACAACACGATGCCCTGTAACGCCCCAGGCAAAGCTTGTCATGGGAATCAATGGCAATATGACACCCAGTAAAACATGGTACAATTTTTTAAACATAAAGCATGACAAGGTTAATAATATACAAGTGTGTAAAGGTGAGCCAGTTTTTTCAAATGAAAAAGCACTCTCCGATAATTTGTACATTTGATAACGTCATAATTTAAGATATGCCCTTCAAGATACAAGCACCATATGCCCCCGCAGGCGACCAGCCAACAGCAATCAGACAGCTGGTGGAAGGTATTCAGGATGGAGCCCCTGCCCAGACATTGCTGGGGGTAACAGGTTCCGGTAAAACATTCACAGTTGCCAATGTTATCCAGCAGGTACAGCGTCCTACGCTGGTTCTGACGCATAACAAAACACTGGTAGCCCAGCTGTACGGAGAATTCCGGCAGTTCTTTCCGGATAATGCCGTGGAATACTTTGTGTCTTATTACGACTACTACCAGCCCGAGGCTTACATGCCAGTGAGTGATACCTATATTGAAAAGGATCTCTCTATTAACGAAGAACTGGATAAGTTGCGTCTGAGAGCTACTACAAGTCTGTTGTCGGGTCGTAGAGACATTATCGTAGTAGCCAGCGTGTCCTGTATTTATGGTATGGGAAACCCGACGGACTACGAAAATGGTATCATCCGTCTGCATAAAGGCCAGACTATTGGCCGTAATACTGTATTACACGGATTGGTCAATTCCCTATATTCCCGTACCACCGGCGATTTTAACCGTGGTAACTTCAGAGTACAGGGGGATACCGTGGATATTAACCTGCCTTATGTGGATTTCGGCTATCGTATCACCTTCTTTGGAGATGAGATCGAAGAGATAGAAAGCTTTGATGTACAGAATGGTAAGCGTATCGGAACGATGGAAAATGCAGCAATTTTCCCTGCCAATCTCTATATGGCACCTAAAGACATGATGGCACAGATCACTTTTGAGATTCAGGACGAACTGATGGCACAGGTAGAGTATTTTCGGTCTATCGGGAAACATCTGGAAGCACAGCGCCTGTCTGAAAGAGTGAACTACGACCTCGAAATGATCCGCGAACTGGGTTATTGCAGTGGTATTGAAAACTACTCCCGCTTTCTGGACAGACGTGCGCCGGGTACCCGCCCATTCTGTCTGTTGGATTATTTCCCGAAAGATTTTCTGCTGGTAATAGATGAAAGCCACGTAACGATTCCCCAGATCGGCGGTATGTATGGTGGTGACAGATCCCGTAAACTGACACTGGTGGATTTTGGGTTCAGGTTGCCATCCGCAATGGATAACCGTCCGCTCAATTTCTATGAATTCGAGAATCTGGTAAATCAGGCCATTTTTGTCAGTGCGACTCCCGGTGAATATGAACTGAGACAAACCGAAGGTGTGGTAGTGGAACAGGTAGTACGACCTACCGGACTGCTGGAGCCGCCTATTGAGATAAGACCAAGCGTGAATCAGGTAGATGACCTGCTGGATGAGATTGACAAACGTGTATTAAAAGGAGGCCGTGTGTTGGTGACCACCCTTACCAAGAGAATGGCAGAGGAGATGGATAAATACCTGCACCGTATTAATGTAAAATCCCGTTATATCCACTCGGAGGTTGATACACTGGAGCGTATTGAGATATTAAGAGACCTGCGTCTCGGTAATATAGATGTACTTGTTGGGGTGAACCTGCTGCGTGAGGGACTTGATTTGCCGGAAGTAACGTTGGTAGCCATACTGGATGCAGATAAAGAAGGCTTCCTCCGCGACGAACGTTCCCTGACACAGACGGCAGGTCGTGCGGCAAGAAATGCGGAAGGGCTGGTAATATTTTATGCTGACAAGATTACCGATAGTATGCAACGTACTATAGATGAGACGGATCGCCGTCGGGAAAAACAGCTTGCATATAATATAGCTCATAATATTACACCACGGACCGTACTGAAAAGCAAAGAACAGATACTTGGACAAACATCTGTGTTGGAAATCAAGCAGTTCGATGAGAATTCGCCTTATGCAGTACATGATGAGGTCAGTCTGGTGGCAGAAGACGCTATGGGTTATGCGAAACAGGAAGCGGTATCGGCTAAGACCATCCCTCAGATGGAGAAGGCCATTGGTAAAGTAAAGAAGGATATGGAGAAGGCTGCAAAGGATCTTGACTTCATGGAAGCGGCCCGTTTACGCGATCAGATGTTCGCTATGCAACGGGAATTAGAAAATATGAAGCAATAACATCGCAGTGAACCCATTTTTATGTCCTGGATCATAAAAATCACATATATTTAATTGTAATATATTAATATTATTCAACGTAGATCAAAGACCTAGTAAAATCAGCCTAATATATAATGGGCTGATTTTTATTTTATTATATGCATAATGACATATTTGCAGTAGCAACTGTCTCTCCAATGTTAGAAAATTGTTAAACGCACCCCTCTTCTCTTTTTAAATAATTGATATATAAATGTTTGTAAAAGGTCTCTATTACTTTTTCAAACACCTTTTCATGCAAAAAATGATACATATATTATGAATAATAATAATATGGTTAATTTTTGCCCGTCCTACCCATATTTTTGTTCAATCATTTCTATTTTTTGCCTTTTCTATTTGATGACTTGAATATCCTTCATACTTTTATTGAAGAAATTTAAAAATCAATTGCTATGAAGAAAACATCATTTCAAGACTATTTGCCCTTCATTGTGCTGGCATTGATCGCAATATTTGCACTTTTCATTCCGGGGGAGCTTCCTTTTGCTGATCCTGAGGGAAAATACAATTATGGTGATATTGCCTGGATCCTGGTGGCATCCTGCCTCGTATTCCTGATGACTCCCGGATTGTCATTCTTCTACGGTGGTATGGTGAATCGTAAGAATGTGATCTCTACATTGGTGCAGAGCTTTATCGCTACCGGTGTGGTGAGCATAGTATGGGTTGCCGTTGGATTCAGCCTTTCCTTCGGTACATCAATAAATGGTCTGATTGGTGATCCTTCAACCTTCCTGTTCTTTAAAGGAGTACCTTCCGGCCAGCCTTGGTCTCTGGGAACTACTATTCCTTTACTGTTATTCGCCCTGTTCCAGATGAAATTCGCAGTAATCACCCCTGCACTGGTGGTAGGTGCTGTTGCGGAAAGAATCCGTTTTACATCTTATGTATTATTTATGGTGTTATTCAGTCTGCTGGTATATGCGCCAATCGCGCACTGGACCTGGCATCCTGATGGTATCCTGTTCAAACTTGGCGTACTTGACTTCGCAGGTGGTACAGTAGTACACATCTCTGCTGGTTGTGCTGCCCTCGCAGGTGTACTGGTACTGAAACGCCGCAAGGATCATATTGAAAAGAAAGAGCTGCAGCCTGCAAATATTCCTTTCGTATTGTTAGGTACAGGTCTGCTGTGGTTCGGCTGGTTCGGTTTTAACGCAGGTTCTGCCCTGGGTGCTAACGGTCTCGCTGCTTCCGCTTTCGCTACTACAAATACTGCCGCTGCCGCTGCTGGTCTGTCCTGGATCTTCTTCGATGTGATCCGTGGTCGTAAAGCTTCTGCACTTGGTTTCTGTATCGGTGCAGTAGTTGGTCTCGTAGCTATCACACCTGCTGCCGGTTTCGTAGGAATTCCGCAGAGTATCATGATAGGCTTCGCTTCTGCTATCGTATCTAATCTGGTAGCACACTACAAATCTAAAACTGCGATCGATGATACCCTCGACGTATTCCCTTGCCATGGCGTAGGCGGTATGGTAGGCATGCTGCTGACAGGTATTTTCGCCAGCAAAAATGTAAACGGTGCTATCTCTGATGGTCTGTTTTACGGTGGTTTTGAACTCTTCAAAAACCAGGTAATAGGCCTCGTGATCGTAGTAGTATATAGCTTCTCCGTGTCTTACGGTATATTCAAGCTGATTAACCTGATCCACCCACTGCGTGTAAGCGAAGAAGAAGAAGAACTGGGTCTGGATGCTACACAGCACAACGAACAGTACCATCCTGCTATGCTGAGTGTACAAGACAATGGTGCACTGAAAGAAGAGCAGATGGCGCACTAAGCCACGACAACTAAGAGATTAACATAGTTTGACACCCAAAAGTCGAATAGCTAATAATTATTCTGGGAAATAAATAAAGAACGTAGACAGAATTATATTTTATCAACCAGAATTTTTATCAACCAAATATCTATTACTCCATGTAGAATTTTCCTTCCTGGATAATTATTAGCTATTCTTTTCCCTTCATTTCCGGCTATAGAACAGTACGAGCAAAGAACTACGAAAAACAACACACGCACACCATTTTATCAACCAAATTTCGTTTCATGAAAAAAGTTCTATTGGTAGCATTTGCTGCCTGCCAGGGATTTATTGCCTATTCCCAGACCGCTACTGATACAACGCAATCGCCACTGGTAAAGATTTCAGGGTCTGCGGATGTGTATTACCGGTATAATTTCAACGGCAACAACACTGACAACAAAACCAGTTTCACCAACTCCCATAATAGTTTTGAACTGGGTATGATCTCTCTCAAAGCCGAACATGAATTCAAAAAAGGAAGCATCGTAGCTGACCTCGGCTTTGGTAAAAGGGCAGCTGAATTTTCCTATAACGAGACTACCGATAAAACAAACACAGCTGAATTAGCCATCAAACAGTTATATATAGGTTATCAGGTGCTGGACAAACTGAAAATCAGCATGGGTAGCTTTGGTACACATGTTGGTTATGAACTGCTGGACGCTTATCTGAACCGTAACTACAGCATGAGCTATATGTTTAGTAACGGTCCGTTCTTCAGTACCGGTGTAAAGGCTGATATCACAATCAGTTCTGCATGGACAGCGATGATCGGTGTATTCAATCCTACCGACTTTAAGTCCGCATCCTGGACTAATAATAAATATGTAGGTGCACAATTGGGCTACTCCTCTACCAAAGCACCACTGAAACTCTACCTCAATTACCTGGAAGGTAAAGATACTACCGGTGTTCAGAACCATCAGATTGACTTCGTCGCTACTTATCAGATCAATTCTGTATTTGGATTGGGGTATAATGGTACTGTGAGCACCTATAACAATACCCGCGATAAAGAACCGGGTGAAGCTGCCAAACAATGGTGGGGCTCCGCACTGTATGTCAATGTTGATTTCAATGATAAGCTGGGTATGACAGTACGTGGCGAATACTTCGATGATAAAGATGGTCTTAAAACTTTTGCTTCTGCCGGAGGCGGCCATGTGATAGCCGGTACGCTTTCGATGAACTATAAAGTGGGCAACCTTACTATCATACCAGAATTCAGGGTAGATAATGCATCTGTAGATATCTTCAATAAGAAATCAGGGGCTCCTGCTGCTACATCTCCAAGTATCCTCTTAGCTGCAACATATCATTTCTAGTAAATAAAATTTACTGCCCGCGCTCTTCATTCCTGGCTTTCCGGCCAGGGATGAAGAGCATAGTGCATTTATAGATTACTGGAGAACAGAAAATAATTTTTATATTTTGTGTACAAAACTGATTACATGTTACAGCCCCCCACGTTGAAGTTCTTAAAATCATTAGCTAAGAATAATAATAAGGTATGGTTTGATGAACATAAATCCGATTATCAGCATGCGAAAGCAGACTATGAAAGTGTAGTACAACAGATCCTTGACGGGTTGGCCAAACAGGAGCCTTTATTGATAGGTCTACAGGTAAAAGACTGTACTTTCCGTATTTATAAAGACACCCGTTTTTCAAAAGATAAAACACCTTACAAAACCAATATGGGCGCATCTTTTGCTCCGGGTGGCCGTAAGACGCCACGCCCTGGTTATTATTTTCATCTTGAACCCGGCGGTAATAGTTTTGCCGGCGGAGGATTGTGGATGCCTGAAGCACCCGTACTCAAAAAAGTGAGACAGGAAATAGATTATAACTTCGAAGAATTTCAACAGATCATCTCCAATAAAGAATTCATCCGTTACTTCGGTAAAATCGAAGGTGAATCATTAAAGACAGCACCACAGGGCTATCTGCCGGATAATCCTGCCATTGCATATCTGAAGCTCAAAAGCTTCACTGTATGGCATCATATATCCGACGATGCCGCTTTGCAGCCTGCATTAGTCAGGGAGATCCTTAAAATATTTTCGGTAATGCAGCCCTTTGTCAAATTTATGGACAGGGCACTCGATCTGGAATAGTTAATTAGTTTCCCGGGGTGAAAATACTATCATTAGTCACTGTCCGCTATTAGCGGATGGGTAAGCCACAATGCACTGTAATTTTCTCTGGGAGTAACACCGTTTTCAACACGTGAGCAGCATAACCATCTGCCGGGCATATTTTCCGACCGTGGGCACATTCACCGGCCGGCAGATGACTACAGCACAATAATTTTCAACGGATTAGTTCTTGTGGATCAGGAATTCGAATGGCCTTGCCTTGCGGTTCTTCAACAGGTTTTCCTTGTCTGTCTTAGTGTGCGCAAAACGTTGATTATACACGTTGGCTACCTCAATAATCGGGATAATGCCGTCCAGTGTATCATGTTGATCCACAATGTTCATGATGCGGGACACCTGTGAAGAAAAATTAGTACTCCACTCTTCAGTAAATTTGTGCATCAGTAAAAGCTCACGATTGGCGTTGGTTTTCATAGGACTTTAAGGGTGTTTACGGAATTAAGAATTTTTAGTTCTTTCGGCACCTTACTTGCTCACAAAGATAGTTTTTTGGAATCAGTAAGTTGGCATAGGATTATTGATACCAAAATTGGATTTTATCTTCCACAAAGCAATACTACTTCTGTGTAATTTTTGTTAAAGTGATACTTATTTCACATCAAATCGATACTAAAAGAGCAAGTGTAGGTACACTTGCTCTCATCAGTTTAAATAAATCGTTTATACGTTCGCGAAATTATCACCCGAAAGGATAAAGTCAACGGCTATTTTTTATTAAATCCACTTTTGCGCGTGAAGATATTCAGCTATCTGCACCGCATTTGTTGCAGCTCCCTTACGCAGGTTGTCTGCCACGATCCACATATTTAATGTTTTTTCCTGTGTTTCATCACGACGGATACGACCTACGAATACATCATCTTTCTCATGTGCATCTTTCGGCATCGGATACAATGCTTTGGATGGATCGTCTACTACGGTCACCCCTGGCGTGTTTTCCAGTATGCTGCGCACTTCTGCCAGATCGTATTCATTTTCAAAAGCGATGTTCACAGACTCACTGTGACCGCCAATTACAGGGATACGTACAGTTGTCGCTGTTACACGGATATTGCTGTCGCCCATGATCTTCACGGTCTCTTTCACCATCTTCATTTCTTCTTTCGTGTAACCATTATCGAGGAATACATCGATCTGTGGAATTACGTTCAGGTCAATGCGATGTGCATACGCTTTTTCACCCTCAATACCCTGACGCTCATTCATCAGCTGATCTACCGCTTTTACACCTGTACCAGTTACTGACTGATAAGTAGAAACTACCACGCGGTTGATTTTGTACTTATCATGTAATGGGTTCAGTACAAGCACCATCTGAATAGTTGAACAGTTAGGGTTCGCGATGATCTTGTCTTCCGGTGTTAATGTTTTACCATTGATCTCAGGAACTACCAGCTTTTTATCAGGATCCATTCTCCATGCAGAAGAATTATCAATTACTGTAATACCTGCTGCTGCAAATTTTGGCGCCCATTCCAGAGAAGTACTGCCACCTGCAGAAAACAATGCTACATCCGGTTTCATGGAAATTGCTGTATCTGCATTCACCACCTTATAAGGCTTGCCCTTAAATGTTACTTCCTTACCAACGGACTTCTCAGAAGCCACGGGAATCAGTTCTGTAACCGGAAAATCTCTTTCGGTCAATACTTGTAACATTTTTGAGCCTACCAGTCCGGTAGCTCCTACTACGGCAACTTTCATTGTTTTTACATTTTAATTTTTTGGAAATGCAAATTTAACACAAGCATTGCGGTTTTCAATGTGGAATGCAGAATCATAGAAAATCACTAAATTTCTGTCCAAACCAACCCAATTTTTTTAAAACATGCGTACTACCATTGTTTGTGTATGCCTGCTGTTGCAGGTATCTTTCTCATGCGCTCAGGTGAGCGAATCTTTTGATTATCAAAATATTAATGAAGCGGCTATCTGGAAAGGTACAGATACTGCATGGACCTTAGATCAGGGACGACTACGCAGCCGCCTGCCACGAAGCAGTAGTACTTTCCATATTTCAACGCCTTCCTCTCTTGCCAGTAATGCAATATGGGAGTGCTGGCTGCAACTGGACTTCAATACTTCCTCTCTTAATTATGCAGACGTATTCCTGATAGCAGATAGCGCCAACCTTTCCGGATCAGGTTGCAAAGGTTATTTTGTGCGTATCGGTAATACAAAAGATGAAGTCTGTCTTTACCGGAAAGACGGCAGCCTCCCTCCTGTCCTGCTCATTGATGGACGGGATGGTATCACCGATCATACGTCTTCCATTCTCAAAATAAAGGTGATCAGGAAGGATGATAACTGGGAACTATGGACCGATGAAAAGGGCAATGGCACAGGATATATAAGAGAAGGTATTGCAAAAGATAATATGTATGGCAACTCCCGGTTTATGGGATTTACTATACGGCAGTCTACCGCTTCTTTCTTCGGCCGGCATTACTTTGATGATGTGTCAGTGCGCCCGATCCTTGCAGATACAGTACCTCCCTCGTTACTGTCTGTTCAACTGATCAATGCGCACACCATCAGCTGCTGTTTCAGTGAGACACCTGATAGCAATAGTCTGCATAACTACAGCAATTTCAGGCTCAATGGTTCAGATAATACGCCGCGCCGCATCTGGCAGGATAATAATACGCCTTCTTGTATCAATGTGCAGTTTGACCAGCCATTTCCCAACGGCGACAGTTGTCATCTGCTTATGACTGGTATAAGAGATGTTGCCGGTAATGCCTCGCCTGTGCTCAAGGCCTCATTCCTCTATTATCTCTCTTCCGGATATGATGTACTGATACATGAGTTCCTGCCACGGGCCTTACCTTCCGCAGGATTACAAGCTGCGCGCTTTGTAGAACTGAAGAATAATAGTCCGTTTACGCTACAACTAAAAGATTGGCGTCTGGCTAATAGCAGTAAAGAAGTGATATTGCCTGCGCGTCTTTTTCCACCAGATACCTATCTGGTATTGTGTGACAGGCAGTCCGTCAGCCAGTTTCCAACGGATGTCGCCGTAATGGGCATCAGTAATTTTCCATCCCCGGGTGATAGTGATATGATCATTCTCCGTAATGACAGTGGCACACTGGTACATGCTATCGCTTACGATCGTAGCTGGTATCACAATCCGGTAAAGGAAAAAGGAGGTTGGAGCCTTGAAATGGTAGATATACATTGGCCATGTGCCGGAGGCGCTAACTGGCGGCCTTCACTGGCAAAAGAAGGAGGAACACCGGGCAGACAAAATACGGTTAGTGGACAGATTAACACGCCACCACCAGTATCTGCTGTAAATGCGTATGCACCGGATAGTATGCGTGTCGGATTATCCTTTTCCGGTATTATGGACAGTCTGGCGGTAGTTGATGTTGCCCATTATTATTTTGATCCTGCATTGACCGTCATCAAAGCCTCTGCGCAAGCACCATTATATAATAATGTATCTCTGTACTTAGCCACTCCCCTTCAGTCAGGTACTGTTTATAAGATAGCGGTGGATGGCCTGACAGATTGTACCGGACAGCAAGTTCATGTTATACCTGATCTGGCGGTAGCCCGGGTTTTTGAGGCAGATAGTTTTGACATTGTCTTCAATGAAATATTATATGATCCTGCGGCAGGTGTACCAGAGTTTGCAGAGATCTTCAACAGAGGTGGTAAGGCGGTCGATCTTTCCCATCTATTCCTGACAAGAAGGAAAATGGATGGTCAACTGGAAGAAGTGATTGCGTTATCGGGGACTGCCCGTTTGTTACTGCCGGGTACTTATGCGGCTTTTACGACGGATCCGGCCGCTTTATGTGGGCAATATGATTGTCTGCAGCCGGAAAAAATTTATAAAATAAATCTGCCGGCATTGATCAATGGGGAGGGTACAGTTGTATTATTAAACGCGGCCGGAAATATTATCGATGAATTCCATTATTCGGATGCCATGCATATAGCACTGGCCGGCAATACGCGGGGTGTCTCTCTGGAACGTTTACAGGCGGATGCGCCTACACAGGATAAGTATAACTGGCATTCCGCGGCTGCTTCTGCAAAACATGCGACTCCCGGAAGCGTGAATTCCCAACAGCTTCCCGTAGGGAGTGTGCAGGAAATGTTATCCATCCGTCCGGGCATTTTTTCACCGGATAATGACGGATTTGAGGATGTAGCAGTACTCAGTTATCAGTTTCCTGAGCCCGGTTTTGTCATAAATGTCACGATTTTTGATGCTGAGGGGCGGTTTGTCAGGCAATTGGAGAAAAATACAGCCCTGTCTGCCCATGGAGAAATTATCTGGGATGGCCGGGGATCGCAAAACCGCGAACTGGTTACAGGTATATACGTCATCTTTGCCGAGGCTGTAAGCCCCACTGGACAGGTCCGACAATGGAAATTGCCTGTGGTATTAGGAAAAAAGTTAAATAGTTGATGTCGTCAAAAAGAAAGGTTGTTTTTGTCAATTATCAAGAATAATTAAATGAACAGCCTCTCCAATTTGTCGGATAGAAACGATTTTTTATATTTGCGCTTCTTAAAAATTTGAACATGCAGTATAGAGAAATAGTTGCAGTAACCGGTTTGAGTGGTTTGTTTCAATTAATTGCCAGCAAACAGGATGGCGCTATCGTAAGATCTCTGGAAGACAAGAGCACAAAATTTGTGAGCTCCCGCATCCATAATTTTACTCCGCTGGAAAGCATCGAGGTGTTTACAACCGGAGAAAATGTAAACCTGGCTGAAGTATTTAAGGCCATGCTGGACCAGGAAGCTAAAACAGCTCCGGTTGATACCAAAGCTGACAATAATGCGATCAAGTCTTATTTCAAAAGTGTGTTCCCTACTTTCGACGAGGACAGGGTTTACGTTAGCGATATGAAGAAGATGGTGAAATGGTATGCCATCCTCAAAAGCAACGATCTGTTAAGATTCGACGAAGTAGCTGAAGATGCTCCGGAAGCTGCGGCTGAAGAAGTAGCAGTTGCTGCTGATGCAGAAGTTGCTGACAAGCCAGCTAAAAAAGCTGCTAAACCTAAGAAGGCTGCCGCTAAAGAAGGCGCTGAGGAAGTAGCAACTGAAGAAGCTCCGGCTGAAAAACCTAAAAAAGCAAGAGCTAAGAAAGAAGATGCTCCTGCTGCTGAAGGTGAAGAAGCACCTAAGAAAAAGGCTGCTCCTAAGAAAAAGAAGACTGAAGAGTAATTCTTAGATAATTCATTGGTTTCCAATGCCAGACGCTGTGTGTATGTCGCATGCAGCGTCTGGTTTTTTATTGCCCATACTGTACGTATGCGGGCATGTTTCCCCTGTTATCCTGCTCTCCTGATAGTTATCTGATATTAGTCTGATTATAGTCATCCTTCGTTCATCCTTCGTTCAACAACGAAGGATGAACGAAGGATGAACGAAGATTAACTATAGTTTAAGTATTTAAAGATAGCTTCTTGTTCCACCGCTCAGGTCTTTGCCCCGGAATTTCTTATTTTAGTAAAATGAAGACTTTAGACGCAAATATTGAGAAACAGCCACGTAAACTGTTACCAGAAGACTTTACGGTAACGACGTGGGAGGCATTGCAGCCATATTTTGAGGAGCTGCAGCAGCGGCCGCTCGACAGTGTAGCGACCCTGGAGCAATGGCTGAAAGATATCAGTGAACTGGAGGCTGTCATCAGTGAGGATGCCTGCTGGCGCCAGATACGCATGACCTGCGATACAACCGACAAATCTCTGGAGGAAGCATTTGCCTACTTCTGCATGGAAATACAGCCTAAACTGCAACCCTACGCAGATGCGCTGAATAAAAAGCTGCTGGCCAGCGAATGGGTAAAAAGCCTCGATCAGGATCTTTATGCTACTTACCTGCGGAATGTGCGCAAACAGGTAAAACTGTTCCGTGAAGAGAACGTGCCTCTGCTGGCGGAACTGAGTGTTCAGTCTCAGCAGTATGGCGCTATCGCTGGTAAGATGACCATTACTGTGAATGGACAGGAATATACATTGCAACAGGCAGCCCGTTTTCTGGAAGACAGCAACCGGGAACTGAGGGAGGAGGTATTTACCAAAACAGCTAAGCGTCGTTTGGAAGATAAGGATACCCTCGACCAGCTTTTTACGAATCTGATTACAAAACGTGATCAGGTAGCAAAGAATGCCGGTTTTGCCAATTATAGAGATTATAAGTTCGAAGACCTCGGTCGTTTCGACTATACAAAAGAAGACTGTTTTCAGTTCCACACAGCTATAAAAGAGCATATTGTGCCACTGGTAAAGAGTTTGCAGGAGAAACATCGTGATAAGCTGGGTTTGGATGTGCTGAAACCATGGGATTCCGATGCGGAACCGCAGGGCGTAAAACCACTGTCCCCTTTCCAGACAGGAGATGAACTGGTTAACAAGGCGATAGAATGTTTTGATCAACTGGGACCTTTCTTTGGGAACTGTCTGCGTGTGATGCAAAAGCTGGGTCGTCTGGATCTGGAAAGCCGTAAGGGTAAAGCGCCGGGTGGGTATAATTGTCCTCTGGCAGAAACCGGTGTGCCTTTCATCTTCATGAATGCGGCCGGTCAGATGAAAGATCTGACGACCATGGTCCACGAAGGCGGGCATGCGGTGCACTCTTTCCTGAGTCATAATCTGTCGCTGAGTGCTTTCAAGGAATATCCGATGGAGATCGCGGAAGTGGCGAGTATGAGTATGGAGTTGTTTACAATGGACTACTGGAATATCTTCTTTAGCAGTGAAGAGGAGTTGCGTAGGGCCAAACTGCAGCAGCTGGAGCGTGCGATCGTTATTTTCCCATGGATTGCTATCATTGACAAATTCCAGCACTGGTTGTACGAAAACCCACAGCACACTGTGGAAGAGCGCACAGCTGCCTGGGTGTCTATACAGGATGAATTTGCCACCGGCGTAGTAGACTGGAGCGGATGGGAAGATTATAAGGCAATTGGCTGGCAGAGGCAATTGCACCTGTTTGAAGTGCCTTTCTATTATATAGAATATGGTATCGCCCAGTTAGGAGCTATTGCTATGTGGAAACAATTCAAAGAAAACAAACAACAGGCTCTGGATAATTATGTCAATGCATTGAGTCTGGGTAGTACCCGTACTTTGCCTGAGTTGTATAAGGCAGCCGGTATCAGGTTTGATTTCTCCCCTGCTTATGTGCAGGAGCTGGCGGCTTTTGTGCAGCAGGAGATTGCAGCGATCACTAAATAAGCAAATGTCTTATTAAAAATAAAAGCGCCTGATCTGTAAGATCAGGCGCTTTCTTATATAAAGGAATAAGTATCAGCTTATTTACATTCCTTACATACCCCACTTACTACAACATCCACATTATGCGCGGCATATCCTTTAGGCAGGTGAATTTCAGGCACATCGGTATCCAGACAGGTGGTATTACCACATTCTTCACATTTGAAATGTACGTGATGGTCATGATGATCATGCTCCGAACATTCCGATCGGCAGAGTGCATAGCGGATTGAGGTATCTGTAGTCGGGATGCTATGGATGATCCCTTTATCCAGAAAGGTTTGTAATGTGCGGTAAACTGTTACGCGGTCAAAGCTCTGACCGGCCAGTTTTTCAAAACTGCTGTGTTCAAGTGCACCATTGCTGTTCATGAACAGTTCCAGTATCTTCACACGGGTATCCGTAATGCTGAGCTTACTATCCCGGAGCAGTTCGGTAATACTTGCTTTGTTCTTGTTGCTCATGATAATTTATAATGAGTTATTATTTTTCCTTTAGCAGCCGGTCGATGTCAACGATCATTTTGTCTACATCACTTTTTTTCGTGCCTTCATACAGCCCTCTTACGCGGGCCTCGCCGTCCACTAATGCAAACCATTGGGTGTGTACGAAGTCTTCATCACCGGTGAATGTACCATTGTCAACCATATAACCGGCTCTGGCCAGTTTATAGAGTTCTTTCTTGCTACCGGTCAGGAACCACCAGTTGCTGGGGTCAGCACCGTGTTCTTCTGCATACTTTTTCAATACAGGAATGCTGTCAGTTTCCGGATCTACGGTATGAGATAATATACGGAAGCGGGGTTCATCTTTATAGGCTGCGTAGACTTTCGTCATGTTTGCGTTCATCTTCGGGCAGATGTTGGTGCAGGTAGTAAAGAAAAACTCCGATACATATACTTTCCCTTCAACGTCTTTACTGGTGATTGTTTTTCCTGCCTGATTGACAAAAGAGAAACCGCCGATGGTATGGCCGTTGGTACCGAGTATGGGTAATTTCTCTTCTCCGAAGAAGCTGCCTTTCTCACCTTTGATCACATAACCGGAGTAACCGAGGAAGGCAATTGATAAAAGGACAAAAAATATAATATAGAACACATTCTTTTTAGACATAATGCCAGTCGTTTTACATCACAAAGGTAGCACACAATTAGCTAAATACACTTAGGCACCCTGCTGGCAGGCGGGTGGCGGAAGAATAAGGGGTGATATCCGGAAAGTATTGCTGCTGGCGGATTACTATAGGCGTAATCCTATTTTGATGCCAAGGTGCAGGCTGGGCAGTACACTGATGAGGCGTCCATCTCTGGAATCGGCTACACCATTGTTGTCGTAAAAGTTGTTATAGTCGTAGACTTTTGCGCGAACGCCGAGACCAATGTAGGGGTCTATAATGAATCTGTCTCTTGTGATCTGGCGGCCCAGCAGGAACTGGACGGCATAGACGTCTTTATCGCCGGTATTTTCATACTCGGTACCCCGGATATTAATTTTTTCATTGGGGTAGAACACCTTCTTATATAGAAGGACTGGCTGGAAGTAGGTACCCTGGGCACGGGAGATGTCATCTTTCTGGGTGACGAGGTACCAGCGAAGGCTGGCACTGAAACCGAGGCCTCTCCCATCGACGAATTGCTCGGTGCTGATATCTGGTTTTTTCTGACCGATATCTATTTTCCTCGCGAGGATGTAATCGGGGTAGTCTGTGTAAATACCGGCGATACCCAGTTCAAGACTCAGCCGTTGGGTCAGTTCCTGTTCGACGGTGAATTCCAGCTGATTGATCAACCGGGCGGGATTTACCTTAATATAGGTAGACCGGCGAAAGGGCGTTTTGTCCTGGGCATAGAGGGACATTCCACTCAGGCATAACAGGCAAATAACAAGCAGTGGTTGTTTCATATAGTTGTCTGCATTTGACGGCGGCCGTCAGCAATTGTAGGTTCAGAAGGGTGCCTACAGCTGAGCTGAAAGCCCGTGATTATGAGGTCAATAATCGTTCCACAATTAGAGGATACCATTGATGTTCAAGCAGGTGAATTTTAGCTGCGAGGGTCTCGGGGGTATCTTCCGGGGTGATTGTACAACGTTCCTGTAGGATTGTTGCGCCATCATCATATTTTTCGTTGACGAAGTGGATGGTGATGCCACTTTCTGTTTCTTTTGCCAGGATCACTGCTTCGTGTACGAAGTTGCCATACATGCCTTTACCACCATATTTAGGTAAGAGGGCCGGGTGGATATTAATAATACGGTCCGGAAATGCCTGTACCAGATTAGCTGGTACTTTCCAAAGGAAACCTGCCAATACAACGAGGTCCGTGGAGGCGTCCTTTAATACCTTTATATAATGGTCCGTACGGAAAAAGGCGTCTTTTTCGATCAGTACGGAGGGGATACCTTCTTTTTCGGCGATCTTCAGCACGCCGGCTTCCGGTTTGTTACAAAGTATCATAACGACCCTTGCAATGGATGAGTTCCGGAAATGATCAATAATTTTTTGTGCGTTACTACCTGCTCCCGAGGCGAAGATGGCTATATTTTTCAAAGTGTGTATGTTAAATTATAAGACGGCGCAAAAGTAACTAATTGGTCTTATTTATAGAGAGGTTTGAACATTCCGGGTGCCGGGAGGGTTATAAATGGAACCTGATAAGCACAAGGAAGTTAAGAAAACAACAGTCCAGACAAAAATAATACCATTCAAAAGGACACACCATTATATATATAACCAGAACGATGAAGACTGCAAGAGTTTGTCTGGAATCATGACTTTTATCATGTTTTTTCTCATGCGAAAAGCATTGATCAATACGAGCTTTAGCAGAATATATATAGGGAAAAGGAATCAGTGAAGCAAGTAAGAATTTTTTATAATTGTTGATAAATTGTCAACATTGTGTCTTATTTTTGTGAGCACTTTTAAAGAAACTTAAGGTCAAATCTAAACTAAATAGGCTGTGTATCGTCGTGTTTCCATTCTTATGCGCAAGCATTTTGTGAGTGTTCTTGTCCTATGCGTTGCAATGATCGCGTCCTTATCAGTAAGGGCAGCAGATCCAGGCAAGGGTAAAACATTGTTTCAGCAGAATTGCGCCAGCTGCCATAATGTTCACAAACAAGTTACTGGTCCTGCACTGAAGGGTGTGGAAGAACGTTGGTCCGATAAGAAATTATTGCACCAATGGATTCATAATTCATCTTCTGTAGTGGCTTCAGGTGATGCTTATGCTGTTAAACTCTTTAATGATTTTAATAAGCAGGTAATGCCTGGTTTCCCATCATTTACAGATGCTGATATTGATGACATCCTGGCTTACATCGCTGATGAAAGTACCAAAGTTGTTGGTGGTCCTGGTGGTAAACCTGGTGATAAGCCAGTTGCTGAGGCAGATGGTGGTAACAACAGCCTGCTGTTCGGTATCATTACGCTGATCCTCGCTATCGTAGCGCTGATCCTGATGCAGATCAACAGTAACCTGAACAAACTTGCTGGTGATAAGGACGGTGTACCTACTCCGGATCCGGTTCCTTTCTACAAGAACAAAGCTTACATCGCTCTGGTGATCCTGCTGCTGTTCATCGTAGGTGGTTACTATACAATTAACGGTGCGATCGGCCTGGGTCGTCAAAAAGACTACATGCCAGAGCAACCGATCTTCTACTCTCACAAAGTTCACGCGGGTGTTAACCAGATCAACTGTCTGTATTGTCACGCGGGTGCTGAGAAGAGTAAGCATGCTATGATTCCTTCTGAGAACATCTGTATGAACTGTCACAAGACTATCAGTGAATATGGTGGTGCTGACCTGTACACTGCAGAGGGTAAGAAGGTAAATGGTACTGCAGAAATCCAGAAATTATACGATCATGTTGGTTGGGATAAGAAAGCACAGGCTTACACTAAACCTGGCAAACCAATCCAGTGGACCAAAATCCATAACCTGCCTGATCACGTTTACTTCAACCACTCTCAACACGTAGTAGCTGGTAAACAACAGTGTCAGACCTGTCACGGTGCGATCACTGAGATGGACGAAGTTCATCAGTTTGCTGAGCTGTCAATGGGCTGGTGCGTAAACTGTCACCGTACAACTAAAGTGCAGTTCGCAGATAATAAATATTACAGCATTTTTGAACAGTTCCACCAGCAGGTGAAAGAAGGCAAGATCGACAGCGTAACCGTTGAGATGGTAGGTGGTACTGAATGTCAGAAATGTCACTATTAATATAGAGGAAGCAAATCGGGTGAAGGAAGCTTAGGGGATTGTTAGCGAATGTAAATCGTTATGCCGGCATGCTGTACTTCAACGAGGGGTTTCAAAGTTCTAAAACATATATCCGTAACTCGTTAGTATAAATAACATGGAGCAAAAAAAGTATTGGAAAGGCTTGGAGGAGTTGCACAATACCAAGGAACATCAGGAGATTGTGAATAACGAATTTAGAGAGGATCTGCCTTTTGAGGAGAGTGAAAGCCTGTTGAATGCTACTACACCCCGCAGGGATTTCCTGAAATACCTGGGGTTCACTACCGCAGCTGCTACAATTGCGGCTAGTTGCGAAACGCCTGTTAAGAAAGCAATACCATACGTAAATAAGCCGGAAGAAATCACTCCCGGTGTACCTAACTATTACGCTTCCACTTACGCTGTAGACGGAGAATATCTGCCTATAGTTGTTAAGACCCGTGAAGGCCGTCCGATCAAAGTTGATGGTAACGATCTGTCATCTGTAACCGGTACTGCTTCCACAGCAAGAGTACAGGGTTCTGTTCTGAGCCTGTACGATGCAGCTCGTCTGCGTTTCCCTACCATCAACGGTGCGGAAACAACATGGGCAGAGCTGGACAAACAGGTAGGTGCTGCACTGGCTGGTCTGGGCGGTGCTCCTATCGTGTTACTGACCTCTACTATTATCAGTCCTTCTACTAAGAAAGTTATTGCAGGTTTCCAGGCGAAATATCCTGGTTTCCGTCATGTAACATATGATGCAGTGTCCTACTCAGGTATGCTGCTGGCTAACGAAGCTTCTTACGGAAAAAGAGCACTTCCTGTGTACCACTTTGAAAATGCTAAGACTATTGTGAGTCTGGATGCAGATTTCCTGGGTACATGGATCAACCCTGTAGAGTATTCTAAGGGTTATGGTGTTAACCGTAAGATTGATCAGAAGAAACCGGAAATGAGCAAACATTTCCAGTTTGAGAGTATGATGAGCGTTACCGGTGCAAATGCTGACGAAAGATTCACTCACAAGCCTTCTGAACTCGGTGCAGTTGCACTGGCGTTGCTGAGCGCTGTTGGTGGTGCGGTAAGCAAACCAGCTATCGCTGACAAACGTCTGGCAGAAGGTATCGAAAAAGCTGCGAAATCACTGAAAGAAAATCAGGGCAAAGCACTGGTAGTAAGTGGTTCCAACGATGTAAACGTACAGATCATTGTAAATGCTATCAACAGCCAGATCGGCGCGAATGGTACTACTATCGACTGGAATTCTACCGCTAGCTACCGTCAGGGTATCGACAGCGAAATGACCCAGCTGGTAAGCGATCTGAATGCAGGTAGCATCGGCGCATTATTCGTATATGGTGTTAACCCGGCTTACGACTACTTTGACTCCGCGAAATTCGTTTCCGGTGTTAAACAGGCGAAACTGACCGTTACATTCAACGATCGTAAAGACGAAACTTCTGAAATATTCAAATACGCTGCTCCTGCTCATCACTTCCTGGAAAGCTGGGGAGATGCAGAAGGCCGTACCGGATACTTCAGCTTTATACAGCCAACTATCGCACCGCTGTTCAAAACACGTGCGTTTGAATCTAGCCTGCTGGCATGGAGCGGTAACGCTACATCATGGGAAGATTTCCTGAAAAATGAGTGGATCACTAAACTGGGTAGCCAGGAAGCATGGGATAAAATCCTTCAGGATGGTATCATCGAGCCGGCTCAGCCAGCTGCTTTAGGTGGTGCTACTTTCGCCGGCGACGTTGCTGGTGCAGCTGCTAAGATCAACAGTGCCAAGAAAGGCGGTAAGCTGGAACTGGTATTGTATCAGAAAGTGGCTATCGGTAATGGTAAAGAGGCGAACAACCCATGGTTGCAGGAAATGCCTGACCCGATCACCCGTGCTACATGGGATAACTACGCTGTAATCTCCAACACCCTCGCTAAAACGTTCAATACGCAGCTGGGTGATGACTACGAAATCAACAACGACAGAACTGTACTGAAGATCAAAGCAAACGGTAAGGAAATCGAACTGCCGCTGTTGATCCTGCCTGGTATCCACCCTGAAGTTGTGGCTATCGCAGTTGGTTACGGTCGTAATAATAACGCTGGTAAAGCTGCTGCTGGTGTAGGTAAAAATGCCTATCCATTAGTAAGCTTCAACGGCCAGACTTTTGATTATTTCGCTGCTGATGCTGTGGTTGAAAAAACCGGTGCAGTAGCTCAGGTAGGTGTGACCCAGACGCATAACAGCTATGAAGGTCGTCCTATCGTAAAAGAAACTACCCTTGAAGAGTTCATCAAGAACCCTAAAGAGGTAAACGAAGACCGCAGAGAACTGGAGCAATTTGGTCCTGATTTCCGTAAAGACGGTACCCTCTATCCGGATGTTCACCACTATCAGGGTATTAAATGGGGTATGTCTATCGACCTGAACACCTGTTTCGGTTGCGGCGCTTGTACTATTGCATGTCAGGCTGAAAACAACGTATCTGTAGTTGGTAAAGAACAGGTGCTGAAAGCACACGAAATGCACTGGCTGCGTATCGACCGCTACTTCGCAGGTGATGAAAACAACCCTGAAGTAGTATTCCAGCCGATGCTGTGTCAGCACTGTGATAACGCTCCATGTGAGAACGTTTGTCCGGTAGCAGCTACCAACCACAGCTCTGAAGGTATCAACCAGATGGCTTACAACCGTTGTATCGGTACCCGTTATTGCGCTAACAACTGTCCGTATAAAGTTCGTCGCTTCAACTGGAGAGACTGGAATGGTGCTGACAGCTTTGAAAATAACCTGTATGACGTAGCAGGTATGAACGATGATCTGACACGTATGGTACTGAACCCTGATGTAGTGGTTCGTAGCCGTGGTGTAATGGAAAAATGTTCTTTCTGCGTACAGCGTTTACAGGATGCTAAACTGACTGCTAAGAAAGCTGGTCGTCCGATGAAGGATGGAGAAGCTAAAACAGCTTGTCAGGTTGCATGTGCTGCTGATGCGATCGTATTCGGTAACATCAACGACAAAGAAAGCCGCATCGCTAAACTGCGTACAGAAGAGCAGACAGAAAGGATGTACTATGTACTGGAACAAACCCATACATTACCTTCTATCAACTACCTGGCTAAGATCAGAAACAAAGATGCTGAGCCTAAGTTGAAAGGACATCATGAAGAAGAAGCTCATCATGAAGCAGCAGCAAAACACGAAGCGTAAGCCGGGGTTGAGCTGATTAGATTGAAAGATTAACAGAGAGATAAAGTTTTAAGTTTAGAACAATTAAAGCTCCTTATTCTGCATCCAGGTGCAGGTTAGGGGTAAAAGCTTAAAGAATTATGCATTTAAAGTACGAATCCACACTAAGAGAACCATTAGTTGATGGGGTGAAAGATTACCACCAGGTAACAGAAGATATCATCAGCCCGATTGAAGCCAAGCCTGGTAAATTGTGGTATGTTGGCTTTTTCATTTCCCTAATGCTGCTGGCATTTGGTGCCTTCTCCGTAACCTGGGAAGTTTACTACGGTACGGGTGTGTGGAACCTGAATAAAACGATCGGTTGGGGTTGGGACATTACCAACTTCGTATGGTGGGTAGGTATCGGTCACGCCGGTACACTGATCTCCGCGATCCTCCTCCTCTTCCGTCAAGGCTGGCGTACTGGTGTAAACCGTGCAGCTGAAGCGATGACGATCTTCGCGGTAATGTGTGCGGGTCAGTTCCCGATCTTCCACATGGGTCGTGTATGGATGGCTTTCTTTGTACTGCCTTATCCAAATACACGTGGTCCGCTGTGGGTGAACTTTAACTCTCCCCTCTTATGGGACGTGTTCGCGATCTCTACTTACTTCACAGTATCTCTCCTGTTCTGGTATTCCGGTCTGATCCCTGACTTCGCAACTGTACGTGACAGGGCTAAAACCAAACTGCGTAAGTTATTATATGGTGTTGCTTCTTTCGGCTGGACAGGTTCTACCAAACACTGGCAGCGTCACGAGGCACTGTCACTGGTACTGGCGGGTCTGTCTACTCCACTGGTACTTTCCGTACACACCATCGTATCTTTTGACTTTGCTACTTCCGTAATCCCTGGTTGGCATACTACCATCTTCCCTCCATACTTCGTGGCGGGTGCGATCTTCTCCGGATTCGCAATGGTACAGACCCTGCTGATCATCGTACGTAAAATATTAGGTCTGGAAGACTACATCACCCTGGGCCACATGGAGGCTATGAACAAGGTGATCGTACTGACCGGTTCCGTAGTAGGTTGTGCTTACCTGACTGAGTTATTCATGGCATGGTACGCAGCAGTTCCTTATGAATTCGATACTTTCTATAAATACCGTGCAGCGGGTCCTCTGGGTTGGTCTTACTGGATCATGATGACCTGTAACGTAATCACTCCACAGGTATTCTGGTTCAGCAAAATGAGAAGAAACGTAGCCGTAACCTTTGTGATGTCAATCATCGTAAACATCGGTATGTGGTTCGAGCGTTTCGTAATCATCTGTACTTCCCTGTATCGTGACTACCTGCCATCCAGCTGGAGCTACTATCGTCCATCATGGCCAGAAGTTGGTTTCTACATGGGTACTTTCGGTCTGTTCTTTACCTGTTTCTTCCTGTTCGCCAAGTACTTCCCGGTTATCGCTGTTGCTGAGATCAAGAGTGTACTGAAAACTTCCGGCGAAAGCTTCAAGAAAGGCATGGAGCAGTATGAGCAGCAATCTGCTGAAGAGTTTGAAGCTGGTTTACACCACGATGATGATCATCATCATGATGCTCATGGTGCAGTAGCTCATGCTCATCATAACTAATCTATGACGGGGACATCCCCGGATAAGTAAAGAATCGGATTTCGTTTTTTAGACTAAGAATTTTTTAAACATATGGCGGTTAAAAATTTTGTTGTAGCAAGTTTTAGTGATGAGGCGGTATTGTTTCCGGCAGTGAAAAAAGTAAGAACTGCGGGTTACAAGTTACACGATGTGTACACACCATTTCCGGTGCATGGTCTGGACCATGCAATGGGTCTGCGCGAAACCAGCCTGCACACTGCCGGCTTCATATACGGTATCACCGGTACTACTACGGCATTATCCTGCATGAGCTGGGTATTTAACTCTGACTGGCCTATGAATATAGGTGGTAAGCCACACTTCCCGCTGCCAGCGTTCATTCCTATCACTTTCGAGTTGACGGTATTGTTCTCTGCAGTAGGTATGGTGCTCACATTCTGCTACCTGTGTCAGCTGGCTCCTTTCGTAAAGAAACATATCTTCAATCCACGTCAGACGGACGATAAGTTTGTAATGGCGATTGAAGTAACTGCTAAAACTAACGCTGAAGAACTGAAAAGGTTCCTGGCAGGTGTAGGCGGTGAGGATGTGAACGAACAGCGTGTAGAATCAGGTTGGTGGTTCGGTCGTTTTGACCGCGAAGACCGCCTGTTTGAGACAAAAGTTGAGGCTGTAAACGCATAAACAGAATTTAAAACTTTCCGGAGGACTTATTCCCCGGGAGGAGCACACAGAACATAAGCTTGAATTATAATAAACAGATGAAAAGGACTTCCAACATATTGATCGCGGCTGCTGTGGTAAGTGGAGCTATGTTATCGGCATGCGGAAAAGACAACAGGAAACCCGGCAAGCATTATATGCCGGACATGGTTGAATCCCGTGCATACGAGTTCTACAGTGAGCGTCTTTCTACACTGAAGCCAGTAGATGGAACCGTAAAAAGAGGAGAACTGCTGCCTTACCATCTGAAAGCGGCAGATACCGCTTTGGCTAATGCAGTAAAGAATCCGCTGATTCTTTCAAAAGCGGATCTGGAGGAAGGAAAACGTCTATTCAATATCTACTGTGCTATCTGCCATGGTTCCAAACTGGACGGTAACGGTCCGTTGTACAATGGTGGTGCTGGTCCATACGTAGCAGCTCCTGCCAACCTGGCAAGTGGTGCGAAAGCCAGCTACACTGAAGGACGCCTGTTCCACGTAATGACCTTCGGTTATAACGCGATGGGTAGCTACGCCAGCCAGCTCGACAGAGAACAGCGCTGGAAAGTAGCGGCTTACATCCGCAGCGTACAGAACGGCGGCGCTAACGCCGGACCAGTGGCTAATGAAGCAACACAGACAGCTCCTGCTGCACCTGCAGCAACGGCTCCTGCGGCGACTGACTCATCAGCGAAACACTAAGATAAACTAGCATTCAATCAAGTATTTTAATATACAGTAATGAAGGACCAATTTGTAGTACCGGCAAGATTAAAAAGGACCAGCTTCGTGTTAATGGGTGTTGGCTTGCTGACTTTGTTGATCGGAATTTTTGCATTTCATGGCGAGCATGGCTCTACACGTTTCTGGGCTGGCCTCCTCCAGAACAGTTCATTCTTTTTGTTGGTAGTATTAGCCAGTGCCTTCTTTATCGGAGCTACTACCCTGGCACATGGTGGATGGCAGATTGGTTTCCGTCGTGTACCGGAAGCAATTTCCATGGCAGTACCTGTACTGGGAGCGATCTTGTTCGTGATCCTCATGTTAATTGCGTTCACCGGTAAAGAGAATATCTACCACTGGTTAAACGCGGAGCATGTTAAACATGACGAAATATTAAGCTGGAAATCAGCCTTTTTGAATAAAGGAATGTTCACTGCGTTTTCGGTTGTTACAATCGGTGCATGGAGCTTCTTTGCAGTAAAACTGCGTAAAATGTCCATCGAAGAAGATGGTTGGGATCTGTCCGCAGCTACCGGTCGTCGCATCGTATGGAGAAATACAGTATGGTGCGGTGGATTCATCGTGGTTTATGCACTGACTGTAGGTTCTACTACCCCATGGTTCTGGTTGATGAGTATCGATGCACACTGGTATTCTACCATGTATAGCTGGTACACATTCGCAAGCAGCTGGGTTTCTGGTATCGCACTGATCATTCTGTTCCTGGTTCACCTGAAACGTAATGGTTACCTGCCGATGGTAAATGAAGAACACCTGCATGACCTGGGTAAATTTGCTTTTGCATTCAGTATCTTCTGGACATACCTGTGGTTCTCTCAGTATATGCTGATCTGGTATGCAAACATGCCTGAGGAGATCGTCTACTTCAAACCACGTGTGTGGGGCGAGTGGAGACCAATCTTCTTCCTGAATCTGCTGATCAACTTCATTACTCCATTATTATACCTGATGAAGCGTGATACAAAACGTAACTACTCTTCTATGGTGTTTATCTCTATAGTAATTCTGGTTGGTCACTGGTTAGATTTCTGGCAGATGGTAGGACCTGGTACTTACAAGCACCTGGTGTTCCCTTGGTACGAATTCGGTCTGGGTCTTGGTTTCGTTGGTGTGATTATCTATGTGGTAATTCATCAGCTGACAAAAGCTCCACTGGTTCCAAAGAATCATCCTTATCTGAAAGAAAGTATTGTACACCATACCTGATCATCGAGCAAGTAACGGAGATTCCGATGTATCATCGGAAGTGATAGGTAATAACGTAAAGCATTAGATAACTTAATTATTTCAAATAGCAATGTCAGGATATTTAGCAGTCTTAGTTGTTGTGCTCATATTCGTAGTCATCTTCCAGATTGCGAAGGCCAGCGAGTATGTGTCCATATTGAAGGGAGAAAAGAAAGCGCGTCAGCAATCCAACCGCGTGAACGGTTTCCTGTTGATCATCTTCCTGTTACTGGGCCTGATAGGTGTTTACTACTGTAACGATGCCCTGAAAGGAAAGATTTTCTTTGAAGCCGCATCTGAACAGGGTGAGGGTATTGACAACATGATCAAATGGACGTTGTGGATTACAGGTATTGTATTCATCATTACACAGATCCTGTTGTTCTGGTTCTCATTTAAATATCAGGAGAAGGAAGGTCAGCAAGCCTTTTATTTCCCTCATAACAATAAACTGGAGTTAATATGGACAGTTATTCCTGCCATAGCACTCACTATCCTGGTGGCTATCGGTTTAAGACACTGGTTCCGTATCACTTCCGATGCACCAAAAGATGCTGCAGTTGTTGAGATCACTGGTAAACAGTTTAACTGGCTGATCCGTTACCCAGGTAAAGATGGTCAGCTGGGTCGTAAATTCTTCAAGAATATCAACGACGCTAACAACCCTGTAGGTCAGGATTGGGATGATCAGCTGAACAAGGATGATTTCATGGCAACAGAAATGCACCTGGTAGTTGGTAAACCGGTAAAACTGATCATCGGTTCCCGCGACGTAATCCATGACGTAGGTCTGTCTCATTTCCGTCTGAAAATGGATGCTGTTCCAGGTATCCCTACTACACTGTGGTTTACACCTAAGTATACTACAGCTGAAATGAAGGATAAAACTGGTAATCCTGATTTCGTATATGAAATCTCCTGCGATCAGATGTGTGGTTCCGGTCACTACTCCATGAAAGCGAATATCGTTGTGGAAACACAGGAAGAGTTCGACGCATGGACAGCTAAGCAGGTGGCTCAGTATGGTGTAGCTCACCCGGCAGAAACGCCGGCAGCTCCGCTGGCAACACCTGCTGCTACTGATACTACACAGAAAGTAGTGGCGGCTAACGAGGCGAAATAGTAATTTTGCCTTGCAGAAGAGATTAAATTAATTGACGCAGGAATTTTAAAAATTATAAGATAAACTGGTAGCGGTACTCCCCGATGACAGTTTTATATAAATAGAACCGATTATGAGTAACGAAGCAACATTGCACAGTCAGGAGGTAATTCATGGCGCAGCGCATGCGCACGACCACGGTCACGGGCACGATGATCATGAGCATCATGAAGGCGGCTTCATTTCGAAGTATGTTTTCAGCCTTGACCACAAAACTATTGCCAAGCAGTTTCTGATTACCGGTATTATCTGGGCGATCATAGGTGCTTTCTTCTCTGTACTGTTCCGTTTGCAGCTGGGTTTCCCTGATGCTACTTTCCCTTGGTTGGAAAGCATCCTGGGTCACTGGGCAAAAGGCGGTCGTATCACCCCGGAAGCGTATTATGCACTGGTAACCATGCACGGTACCATCCTGGTATTCTTCGTATTAACAGCCGGTTTGAGCGGTACCTTCTCTAACCTGCTGATTCCTTTGCAGGTAGGTGCCCGCGATATGGCTTCTCCCCTGATGAACTGTATGAGTTACTGGGCGTTCTTCCTTGCGAGTGTCGTAATGATGGCTTCCCTGTTTGTTCAGACAGGTCCTGCATCTGGTGGCTGGACTTCTTATCCTCCGCTGAGTGCACTGGGTGACGCTTCAATCGGTTCTAAAATAGGTATGGACTTATGGTTGATCTCTATGGCGCTGTTCGTTGTTTCACAGCTGCTGGGTGGTCTGAACTATATCTCTACAATCCTGAACATGCGTACTAAAGGTATGACTATGACCAAGATGCCTCTGACTATCTGGAGCTTCTTCTTCACTGCCGTACTGGGTGTACTTTCCTTCCCTGTATTATTGTCTGGTTTCATCCTGCTGCTGTTTGATCGTCACGCAGGTACCAGCTTTTACCTGAGCGATCTGTTCGTTGCCGGTAAAGCACTCTCTAACGAAGGTGGTAGTGCTATCCTGTACCAACACTTGTTCTGGTTCCTCGGTCACCCTGAGGTATATATCATCATCCTCCCTGCGATGGGTATGGTTTCTGAGATCCTGGCGGTTAACTCCCGCAAGCCGATCTTCGGTTACCTCGCGATGGTGGGTTCTATGTTTGCTATCGTTATCCTGGCGTTCCTGGTATGGGCGCACCACATGTTCGTTACTGGACTGAATCCGTTCCTGGGTGCATTCTTCGTACTGTTAACATTGCTGATTGCGGTTCCATCAGCCATCAAGGTGTTCAACTGGATCACAACCATCTGGAGAGGTAATCTGCGCTTTACGCCTGGTATGCTGTTCTCTATCGGTTTCGTGAGCACATTCATCTCCGGTGGTCTGACAGGTATCTGGTTAGGTAACTCTTCTATCGATATTCACCTGCACGATACATACTTCGTAATTGCGCACTTCCACATCGTAATGGGTGTATCTGCGTTCTTCGGTACGTTCGCCGGTGTATACCACTGGTTCCCTAAAATGTTTGGTCGTTATCTGAACAATACCCTTGCTTACATTCACTTCTGGTCTACGCTGATCGGTGCTTACCTGATCTTCTGGCCAATGCACTATGAAGGTATCGCAGGTATGCCAAGAAGATACTACGACTACACCAGCTGGGAATCGTTCAAACAGTTCGCTGATCTGAACCACTTCATCAGTATTGTGGTAATCGCAGTATTCGCTGCTCAGCTGCTGTTCGTATTCAACTTCTTCTATAGCATCTTCAAGGGTAGAAAAGTAACTACTACTAACCCATGGAACTCTACTACACTCGAGTGGACTACTCCAATCAATCCTGGTCACGGTAACTGGCCTGGTGAGATCCCTGAAGTATATCGCTGGCCATATGACTACAGCAAGAACGGTAAAGATTTCGTTCCTCAGACTGTACCATTGTCTCCAGACGAAGAAAAAGAAGGACATCATTAATAGTTTGAATTTTTGGGCAAGCTACGGGGTCACACCTGTGGGCATGGGCTGAAGAAATGATAAGAGAAAACTCGATAAAATTGTCGACATCGTACGCAGTAGCCAGTAAGGTGAGGGATTATTCTCAGTTGATGAAGTTTAATCTCACCATCATGGTAGTGTTTTCAAGTGTAGTGGGATATCTGCTGGTGCCGGGAATCGGGTTCAATCTCATAAAAGTTCTTACTTTATTTGCCGGTGGATTGCTGGTGTCTGGCGCAGCCAACACGATCAATCAATTACTGGAAAAGGAAACGGATAAACTGATGGCGCGTACAGCCGTACGCCCTTTACCGGCCGGCCGGATGTCTGAAACAGAAGCTATTATCTTAGCTTTCGTTACAGGGGTATCCGGTCTGGTTATCCTTGCACTGGGCTTTAACCTGTTGTGTGCAGGTCTGAGTCTGCTGTCACTGGTGTTATACGGTTTCGTATACACACCGTGGAAGAAATGGAACTCACTGGCAGTGCTGGTGGGTGCAGTGCCTGGAGCGTTACCACTGCTCATCGGATGGGCTGGTGGTGCTGACGCAATTGGTGAAGGCGGATGGGCTTTGTTTGCAATTCAGTTCCTGTGGCAGTTCCCCCACTTCTGGGCTATCGCCTGGATCGGGCATAAAGACTACACAAGAGCAGGATTCAAACTGTTACCAGCCGGAGGAGAACCTAACAAACTGATCGCATTACAGGCAGTGTTGTACACTTTGCTGCTGATCCCTGCAGGATTATTACCATATTACCTGCGTATCAGTGGCCCGGCTTCTGCGATCATTGTACTGCTGGTTACATTGTTCTTCCTGTACAGAGCAATCAATCTGTATAGAAAAGCAGATGTGCCTGCAGCACGCAAACTGATGTTTGGTTCATATATTTATCTGATGATCATGCAGTTTGCACTACTGTTTGATAAGATCGGATAATTCAATTTTTGAAATCAAGGAGTGATGGACGCAATGAGCTTACAACGCAATAAAATACATCCGCATAAATATTCTCTTTGGATAGCAATGGGTAGCATTACCATGATGTTCATTGGGTTTACGAGTGCTTATGTTGTGAAGCGTGCCCAGGCCAACTGGTTCACTTTCAATCTGCCGATGATCTTCTGGATCTCTACTGCGATCATTCTGACCAGCAGTGCTACTATCCAGATGGCAGTGAAACAGTTCCGTAACAGGAACATGCAGCGGTACAAACAGCTGATCACGCTGACCGCAGTATTGGGTGTTGCCTTTGCCTTGTGCCAGTGGGTTGGTTTCCAACAAATGAATGATAGTGGTCTGAGACTGAATGGTCCTGCTTCTGTATCTTTCATCTACGTTATAGTGAGTGTACACCTGTTACACGTACTGGGTGGTGTTGTTGCACTGCTGATCATGTTTGGCAAGGCATTTCGCACCCGGGTCCGTTCATACAGCTCCGTTCCTATAGAAGTTGCCGCTACGTATTGGCATTTTGTGGACGGGTTATGGATTTACCTGTTGATATTTCTGAGTATTGCCAGATAAACTTTCTTAAAATTAATTTACAAAACAAACAATGGATACAGCAGTTACAGCGAAGAAAAAATGGTGGTCCGGGGGACATTCTCCTTTTAATGTGAGCTACGGAAAGTTGATGATGTGGTACTTCCTGATGTCAGATGCCTTTACTTTTGGTGCATTGCTGATAGCATATGGTACGATCCGCTTCATGAGCCCATCCTGGCCTGATCCTAACGTGGTATTCCACTCATTCCCTGGTATGGGGCATGCAGATCTCCCGCTGGTATTCGTGAGCTTGATGACCTTCATCCTGATCATGAGTTCTGTAACAATGGTATTGGCTGTACACGCCGGTAAAATGAGAGACCGTCAGGCAGTTGTAAAATGGATGGCATGGACCATTCTCGGTGGTGCTGCATTCCTGGCCTGTCAGGCATGGGAGTGGACACACTTACACGAATCAGGTGCATGGTGGGGTCGTAACCCTTTCCTGAACGTTGACGGTACACAGGCATCTACCAACTTTACCAACTTCTTCTTTACTATTACTGGTTTCCACGGTTTACACGTAACTTCTGGTGTTGTATTGAATATCATCATCCTCGCTAACGTACTGAAAGGTACTTATGAAGAAAGAGGTCATTATGAAATGGTGGAGAAAGTAGGTTTATACTGGCACTTTGTAGATCTGGTTTGGGTATTCGTATTCACCTGTTTCTATCTGCTCTAAGAAAAGTCAGTAGCTATTTGTAAATCTGGAACTTTAAAAGAAAAAAACTAATGGAACATACACATACAGGAGCGGCGCACGAGGAACATGCTCACGATTCATCCACTAAAAGTATCTGGAAAACGTTCTGGATATTATTAGCAATCACTGTTTTTGAAGTAGGTCTGGCATTCCTTTATCTGGAATACGACTTCATGGCAAGATGGGCACTCAACGGCATTTTCGTTTGTCTGACGCTGGTGAAAGCTTTCTTCATCGTAGCTGAATTCATGCACTTACGTCATGAGATCAGAAACCTGATTATGACCATCCTGATTCCTTTGTTACTGTTCGTATGGTTCATTATCGCTTTCCTGGCTGATGGTGATTCCTGGAAGAATATGCGCAAAGACCTGTCTCCTGGTACGCCTGTAGCTCCGACTACACACGTTACCAACGAGCCTGCACATCACTAATAACAACTTTATATATTACGCTTTACGAATCCTGCTGTATCTTTACGGCCGTATTTGTAAAGCGTATTTTTTTCTGACACTTTAAAACTTCAGGCCATTACCAAGAGAGGATTATTAGGAGCGATGTTGGCAATATTAGTGCCATTGGCGGGATACCTGATTGTAGATCATTACAGTAAAAATGTAGTACCTATCCCACGGTACTATATCCCGGAAGGGGTAGATACTGTAGTGAAAAACGGAACTACTACCTACGATACTACATTCCATGTAGTGAAAGATATCACCCTTACTAACCAGATGGGCCGCCAGGTAAGTCTGAAAGACCTTCCTAACAAAGTAATACTGGTTAATTTCTTCTTCACTTCCTGCCCCAGCATATGTCCGCGTATGATGGCAAATCTCGAAAAGATCCAACAGGCTTATATTAAGAACGATACCCTCTTACAGCTGGTATCGCTGACCGTAGATCCGGAGAGAGATTCATCTGAAACGCTGCGCATGTATGGTGTAAAACATGGTATCAATCCGGATAACTGGTGGTTACTCACCGGCGCCAAGAAAGATATTTATGACTGGGCAAGAAATGAGGTGTATGTAAGTGTGGTAAAAGGAGACGGCGGACCAGATGACTTTATCCATACCGAGAAACTCGTACTGCTGGATAAAAACCATAATATCAGAGGCTATTATGACGGCACAGATTCAAACGCCGTACGTAAATGTGCCAATGATATCGCGGTACTGCACCTGGAGAAAGATAAACACAGACCGGGTTTGTTAAAAAGACTGTTTTCAACAACGGAATAATGAGCACATACGTTAGTATGTTCTAAATACATAAACGATGAAATGTAAATGTAAAAAGTGAAATGTGAAAACGCCCTGATACGCGTTCACATTTCACTTTTCACATTTAAGGCAAAATCAAACACTGCTATGGATATAAAAAGCAAAAATCTTAATCTGCCTATTGCAATCATTTCGATTGTGATACCAGTACTTGTAGCCATCCTCTTCTACCTGCCAAGACCAAATATTGAAGCAGGATTCAACGTACAGATATTGCCGCTTTTCCATGCGGTGCTGAATTCCGCAACAGCGGTAATGCTGCTTGCCAGTCTTTACTTTATCAAAAGAGGACAGATTAAAGCGCATAAAGTGACAAACCTGATTGCAGTGGCACTGTCTTCTGTATTCCTGTTGTCTTATGTAACATATCACTTCTTTACTGAAAGCACCAAATATGGCGATGTGAACCATGATCAGGTGGTGGATGCAGCTGAGAAAGCAGCCATCAGCGGTAGCGCCGGCATTTATTATTTCATCCTGCTGACGCATATCGTACTGGCTGCTGTGATTGTACCACTGGTACTGTTTACATTGCTGCGTGGTTTTCAGTCAGACTTTGAAAGACATAAAAAGATTGCCCGTTATACGTGGCCGATCTGGTTTTATGTAGCAGTGACCGGCGTAGTAGTGTATGTAATGATCTCTCCATACTATTGACGAATGGTAATGGGGTGAATGACAAGAATGCTTAATTTTACCTTATGAAAAAGACAGCGCAGATATCAGCGATCATTTTATGCTTCAGTGTGCATGCAATGGCACAGTGCTCTCTTTGTACAAAAACAGCTCAGCAACTGGGTGAAGGTCCGGCGAAAGGGTTGAATAACGGTATCCTGATGCTGGCAGCCACCCCGCTGATCATCATCGCTATACTGGGATTCCGGTACTGGAGAAATAACCGCACAGCATAAACACATAAACTCTTTATAAGTCAAAGGAGGTCCGGCTAGATGCCAGACCTCCTTTTTTGTGTTTGATTAGGATACGGTTTAGTGGTATATATCTTCTATCTGCAGCCTTCCAGTTCATAGATATGATAGCCCTGCTGACGGATGTTCTGTTCCCATGTGGGAATCATTTCCTGTACATGACAGAACCGACATTCCCTGGAAGAGACAGATTGTTTTTCAATTGATTTTGACTTGAGATATGCGTTTCCGAAGGTTAGCACGTTTTCATAATTGGTATCAGCGGATACTATGATGTCAAAGTGCATGTAGCCGCCTTCACGGCGCTTCACGTAGGTGTCAAAGATAGCAACGTCCATGATAGTCTATACTTTTAAGGTCATAGAATATGAGAATCAAATAATCAAATAATGGATCAATGGTAGGCCACAAATGTAAGAATGGTGTAAAACTGGTCAAATTTTTAACATCTCATTTACCACAGCTAAAGTGGATAACTTGAATAAGTAGTAATAAGACTAATCTTTGTAATATCATTAATTAATAAATTAAACTTATTAATAACGTACCTGTAGAATTCCTTTATTTCTTAACATCGGATTAACATCTGATATACGCAAATTATGCGGTGGACCATCTAATTCTGTTTATACTTGTAAATCTGACAGCAAAAAGATAGTGTGCAGTAATACATAGATATACGTATATTGAACATTTAAAAAATCATCCAAAATGAGAGAGAATATCCGGGTCTTTGTGAAAGAAGGTATCCCCCTGATGGATACTGCCGGACTAAACAAACCATTGTCTGAAACCCCCGTTAAAAACAGACAACTCCCCCTGTTATTTCTGTACACCGTTCTGCTATCGGCAGGGACTTCCCTCCTGCTGTTCGGATTGACCGCTGTTATGAATTTCATTCCTACCTATTGTGGGTTGCCCGGCATATCCCGGGACCTCGATGAAGGAGACTGGCTGGTGCTGTCAGTACCAGTTATAGCAGCCCTGTGTATCGCCGGAGTACAGTATTACACAGGCGACAAAACCAAACAGCTATTGAGGCCTTTTCAGGGCCTGTTAATGATTAACGCAGGTATTCCGCTCGGCCTTGAAGGTCCGGTAGCTGATATGCCCTTTGCCATCGCGGAAGCTCGAAACCAGCCCCTGCAGAAAAGACGGATATTGGCTGCTGCCTGTATGACCAGCGGACTGGCATTTCTTTTCGGAGCTCCCCTGATGGCCATAGCGCTGGTTGTTGAACTGCTGGTGATAACGCTGAACTGGATAGGTATTGTGGCAATTGTATCGGGTGGCGCAACCGGTCTCTTGGTGCATTACTGGCTGATAGGCACCGCACCCGTTTTTCTTACACCGGAAATACCGGCCGCCAGCTTTCAGCTGTTACTGGTATATACCGGAACCGGCATACTGGTCGGACTACTTGGAATGCTGACCCGGTGGATGATGAATGGGGTCAGAAAGCTATTTAAAAGCCTTCCTTTTGATAAATCATGGCCGCCGGTAGTCATTGCCCTTATTGTGGGTATTACGGGCTATTTTAAGCCCGAATTGACGGGTGCGGGATATGAACATATAGACAGTCTCTTATTAGGCCAGATTACCCTCCAATTTCTTGTGGTTATGATGATAGGCAAGATGCTCCTCATGAGTATCAGTATCGGTAGTGGCATACCCGGTGGTACGATGACGCCGCTGGTTATTGCGGGAGGGGCAGCCGGACTATTTATTACTTTCCTGCTACAATTCGCCTTTCCTGCACTACATCTCAACTTTGCAGTAGCCGCATTGGTGGGGATGTCGGCTATGTTTGCCGCAGGTAACAGGGTATTGATCGCGCCGATGCTGTTTGCCATAGAAACGACACACGCTTTGCATGCATTGCTGCCTGTGATCTGTGCATGTGCTGCTGCTTATGCACTGGTATTTGTGCTGAGCAAAAAGAAAGAAAGTCAGGCCTACGAGATGTTGGGCTCTTAGTATGTTGTATCGGGGTAGCCTACATGCATCATAAAGTATGTACTATATGAGCGTATTGACAAAGCGGTATAAGTTAAATGTTCCATTGGCCAGTTCCTGCGTGATCTGTTGCTGTAGCACACGACGGTTTATATTTTGCATACGGCGATGCTGTAATAACTGATATGCTTTCTCCGCCAATAACAAGGCATGATGGGTATTGGTGCCGCTTACCTGTTGCTGATGTGCATCGATCTTTGCTACCAGTGCCTGTAATCCTTCCTCTTTTGTAGCGATCGTTTTCAGTACTGGAATCTCCCAGTTTTCTTTTTGCCTGATATGCGCGAGCATGCGCAGGTTTTTTACAAATTCATCTGCATTATCCCTGTCGGCTTTGTTCACCACAAAGATGTCCGCAATCTCCATCAGTCCTGCTTTCATCGTCTGTATCTCATCTCCTGCTTCAGGTACAACAACGACAATTGTTGTATCTGCAATACCGGCAATCTCCACTTCACTCTGCCCCACTCCCACTGTTTCAATAAACAGGTAATCAAATCCTGCCGCCTTTATAATATCACTTACCTCGATGATCTTCGGACTTAAACCTCCCAGCGCCCCCCTGCTGGCCATAGAACGGATGAATACGTTTTCGTCACCAAAGTGTTGAGACATCCTGATACGATCACCCAGCAACGCGCCATAGTTGAATGGTGAAGACGGATCTACAGCAATGATTGCAATACGTTTCTGCTGTTGCAGCAGAAATGTTATCAGAGAATTAACGAGGGTACTTTTCCCTGCGCCGGGAGGACCGGTAATACCAATTACCCGGGTCGTCTGCTGTACGGGAAGATCTTCCAGCAGGCGTTCATAGCCGGCGGACTCATTTTCAGCAAGTGAAATACATCTTGCCAGAGACCGGATATCTCCATGCTGTAAACCATTGATGAGGGAGGCTTGCATGCTCCGAAATTAAACAATTCACAATGATTATATATCTTCGCAAACAATATATATCTGTCTATATGAAAGTATCCGGGTTCACTTTTGTTCGGAATGCCGTTAAATATGATTATCCTGTAGTGGCGTCGATAAAATCTATCCTGCCGCTATGTGATGAAGTGATTGTCAGTGTGGGCAACTGCGAAGACGGTACACTTGAACTGATCCAGTCCATCGGATCTCCTAAGATTAAAATCTTTCATTCTGTATGGGACGATTCACTGAAAGAAGGCGGACGTGTATTGGCCGTAGAAACGGACAAAGCATACGCACACGTAAGTGCAGATTCAGACTGGGCTTTTTATATACAGGCAGATGAAGTTGTACACGAACAGGATTATGATGCAATCCGTGTTGCTATGCAGCAATATCGTGATGATAAACGTGTAGAAGGATTGCTCTTCAGATACACACATTTCTTCGGTAGCTATGACTACATCGGAGATTCCAGAACATGGTATCAGAACGAAATCAGAATCATTCGTAATGATAAACGTATTGCTTCTTACCGCGATGCACAGGGATTCAGAAAGGAAGGTCAGAAGTTGCATGTAAAACCGGTGAATGCACGTATGTATCACTATGGTTGGGTAAAAGATCCGAAAGTGCAGGCGAAGAAAGTGAACAACTCATTTCAGATGTATCACGGATCGAATGAAACGGATGTAAACGGACCTGTATCAGCAGATGCATTTGATTACGGTGATGTAGATTCACTGGCGGTATTCAAAGGCACTCACCCTGCTGTTATGCAGGAACGCATTCATCAGAAGAACTGGCAGTTCTCACATGATATCAGCAGAAAAAAAATGTCGTTTAAAGATACCGTCCTGTATTGGGTAGAGAAGATAACAGGGAAGCGTTTATTTGACTATAGAAACTACAAAGTTATCTGATAAGTTAAACCGGCAATCACAGTTAGTAAACGCTGCAATTGCCGGTTGTTTTTATATTAGTACAGACTTCTGTACAGCTCCATATATTTTCTTGCGTTAGTATCCCAGCTGAATTTTACAGCATGTTGTTTTATCTTTTCAATTGGTTGGTTGCTTGCATAGTGTTGCATGCCTGCTTCAAATACACCACGCATATATTCGTCGTCGAAATCCTTAAAATAATACGCTGCATCCCCTCCTATTTCCGGCAGACTTGTACGGTCTGAGAGGAACACCGGTTTGCCGAAATGCATGGCCTCTACTACCGGTGCGCCAAACCCTTCCGCAACAGATGGGAACATAAATGCCGCACAGTTTTTATAGTACCAGTATTTTTCTTCATCTGTGATACTGCCGAGCATTCTAACGCGTGCGGATACACCGAGTTTAGCCGCTTCTTCTTCTATCTTCTTCACATAATCTCCCTGTGTTTTTCCTGCGATCAGTAATTCGAAATCATTATGTGCCAATAACCGTGGTAATACATGGAAATTCTTCTTCGGCAATATCATGCCGATAGAGAACAGAAACGGTACTGATGGCCTGTAAGCAGGCGCATCAAATCCCGTGAATTCCTTTATCTCAGAGCCCTGATAGATGATGCTGCATTTGTTGTCAGGTATCTGCAGATGCTCATGAATCGTCTTTAATGTAAACTCAGATATCGCAACAATATGATCCGTTTCATCCACCTGTTTCTGAATGGCATCGAGTGCACTCTTTTTCTCGCGGTCACTTTTGTTTGGTTCGAACAAAAAGTTTAAATCGTGTATTGTAACAATTGTCTTCTTTGCTTTTTTTCTCGGCCATACATTTCCATTCTGGTGAACGGCATGCCATATATCCATTTCCGGTGGATTGAACATATAACGGTCATACCATTTGTAAGGAATCTTTTTGAAGTCACCTTTATAATTATTGAATGTATCTGGCAGATAGTATAACAGCTGTTCATCTGCTGTTTTAAATTGCAGCAGACGCTGTCCCAGTTGTACACAGAAAGTGTACAGTCCGTTATGAGGATATTTCAGCTTTTCTAAGTCTATTCCGATGCGATGCATATAAAATAAGTTAGTACAGACTACGATATATCTGCAGATAATTGTTGGCTGCATTGTCAACATTCAGCGATGCGGCATGTGCTTTCATCGCTTCTCCCGGATTGGTTTTGTTGAAATGCGCCATGCCTTCTGCGAAGGTTTGCTGCATGACAGTAGCTGTAAATTCATGGAAGTAATAACACAGAGGACCACCGACTTCCGGCAGACTTGTTCTGTCAGAAAGGAAGCAAGGTTTGCCCTGACTCATGGCTTCAACAACGGGGATTCCGAAGCCCTCCGCCAGAGATGGAAAAGCAAAGGCTGCGCAATGGCGAAAATACCAGTATTTACTTTTGCCGGAAATACTGCCTAATATTTTTACCCGATCTGCAACACCGTATTGCTCAGCTGTTGACAATATTTTCTTTTTGTATTCTTCGTCAAAGATGGGACCGGCAATCACCAGTTCATAATCATTGTGTTGCAAAAGCGGTGTTAACACATGCGCATTTTTCTTCGCATCAATGCTACCGATATTGAAGATGAATGGACGTTGCGGACGATATTCCGGCGCATCGAAATCAGGGAATGTTTCCAGTGTGATACCATTGTAGATGACACTGGCAGGTTTGTTGCGCAGATCAAGATGACGTTTTACATCTTCCAATACAAATTGGGAAATGGTAACGATATGATCGGCCCGGTCAATATTGCGCTGTACTTTTTTGAGAAACGAAGCCGTTTTTTCTGGTGCTCTTTTCTCATGAATATAGTTCAGGTCATGTATGGTGAGTACATGACCGGTATTCTTATTAGAGGGTCTGTAATGTGTAGATTGAAAAGTAGTATGCCATACATCAAGATGAGAGAACGGCGGCATTATCAGACGATGCAGTTTACTGTTGATGATATAAGCGTGCTCTTCTCCAAAAAGGCCTTTCAGACGGGAAGGAACGTAATAGGTTATTTTCTCGTCTTCAGATTTGTTGCTGAGAAGTGCATGCCCCAACTGTTTACAATACTCATAGAGTCCTGTATTGGCATACTTCATCATCTCGCAATCAAACAATATATGATGCATGGAAAATATTTAGCTTGATGCTGAACGCTTTACAGGCCCGTATAGTCCTGGTTTTCAGCATATCGGGCAAATATAGAGAACATCTTTATATATTTCATTGGTAACGAGTAATTCTATAATTTAGGTTATATGACCAATTTTATTCCCATATTCCCGCTCGGCATCGTAGTGTACCCGGATGAGCAGCTGAATCTGCACATTTTCGAACCAAGGTATAAACAGCTTATCAAAGAATGTATTGCTGAAAATAAGCCTTTCGGTATCCCTTCTGTAGTTGACAGACGGGTAGCTGAATACGGAACACTGGTGGAAATTGTCAGGGTTGAAAAGACATATGACAATGGAGAAATTGATGTGGTAACACGTGGTATTAAAGTGTTCCGGATACTGGAAGTGATCAAAAGCATTCCCGATAAAATGTTTGCAGGCGCTATTGTAAGTTACCCTGACAATCAGTTCAGTAACAATGCACGTTTACATGCTCAGGTGATACACGCCATGAGAGAACTGCACAGTATTCTTCAGATCAGCAAGAACTTCCAGAAAGAAGACGATGCCTTATCGTCCTATGATATGGCACATCATGTGGGCCTTTCTCTGACTGAGGAATATGAATTACTGCACCTGTTCCAGGAATTACAGCGACTGGAATACCTGAAACGTCACCTATTAAAGGTGATTCCGCTAATGGCTGAAATGGAACGCTTAAAGGACAGGGTGAAGCTGAACGGACATTTCAGGAACCTGTCTACAGGGGAAGCATAGCTGTTCAACCGGCTTCGTTCCTCTTTTGCCGGGGATTATCTACATTTGGGGCCGAAAATGCCCGGACAGGCA
The DNA here is from genome assembly GCF_007896845.1 of Chitinophaga pinensis. Lineage (GTDB taxonomy): Bacteria > Bacteroidota > Bacteroidia > Chitinophagales > Chitinophagaceae > Chitinophaga > Chitinophaga pinensis_C. The sequence continues at coordinate 105,105 of NZ_VOHS01000003.1, forward strand.
TTCTTTAATCAGTATTATGAATAACATTATAGCGCGCATCGCGTTGTTCTTTTCCCTGCTGACAATAGTAGCCTGTGAAAATGACATCAATGCCATCATGAACATGGATAAGCAGCTGGCCGCCGTAGAGGAAGGTAAGGATATTGAGTCTATGTACAGTCAGACTGGCCGTGTAAAAGCCAAACTGACGGCCCCTACTATGCTCAGGCACCTGAAGCCGCCGGTATTCGTGGAATTCAATACCGGACTTAAAGTGCTGTTTTACAATGACACACTCGGAGTGGAAAGTACGCTGACTGCCCGTTATGGTAAATACTTCGAAAACGACGCCAACGTTTTCCTGAGAGATCACGTGGTGGTTATCAATAAGAAAGGAGAAAGACTGGATTGTGAAGAGTTAAACTGGGATTCCAAACAACAAAAGTTCCTTTCCAATAAACCGGTGCGTATCAGTACAGTAACTGACACATTATATGGTACCGGACTGGAATCAAATCAGGATTTTAGTGACTATACAGTACTGCATCCGAGTGGTCCGTTTGTGATTCAGGACAGCACAATGATGCAATAAGAGATAGCCTTTCAGGCCTTAACGACAACGGCCCGACATTGTATGATACAATGTCGGGCCGTTTCGCTTTAACCTATTTTTAACCTAAAATTTTGTCTCTATAAAAACGCAAGAACCATGCCATTAAGTATGTGGAAGTAGAAGGTTTTTTTATGATATAACAACTTAAGACCATCTGTTGTACATATGCTGTATTTCGTTGCATTCACACGGGAAATTGGGTGTTTTCACCAAATGGTGGTTTTGTGGTACTTATGAGCGGAATATATTTGCGCAGGTTTTTCATAGGATATGGTTTAAATTATTGGGCGGTAGTCTTACCTGCCCTTTTTTTATTCTGTTAATTTTCATAGATTTAGCTCCATGGATACAATCAACTGGGCAGATTTTGAAAAAATAGAGATTAGAGTAGGAACAATCATCGAAGTAGCCGATTTTCCCAGGGCTAAGCATCCTGCCTACCAGTTGACCATAGATTTTGGACCCGGACTGGGCATTAAACGTTCCTCCGCGCAAATCACCACGTTGTATCAGCAGGAAGAGCTGATCGGCAAACAGATTGTCGCCGTTGTTAATTTCCCCGTAAAACAGATTGCAAACTTCTTTTCCGAATGTCTGGTTTTAGGCGTTTATGGGAATGATAAGGAAGTCATCTTACTCCAACCAGACAAGACAGTGGCAAATGGCCTAAAAATCGGCTAAAACGCTAACTCCTTGATACTATATTCACTATTATATATGCAATAAATACAATTATATTTTAAGATAATATGATAATATTTAGTATATGATGGCTGACCTATCCAAACTGACCATTTTACGAACTAAAATATAACGTTCACGGAAATGGGAGGTTACCGCATGAGGGCCTGCTATATCTTTGGTTCAGGTTTTTCATAGGATATGGTTAAAATTATTACAAGGGCGGTATTCTTACCGCCCTTCTACTTTTAAAGCCGGTTTTGCCCCTTTTTCTCCTTCTTTTTAGCTAATACGCTTATAATCAATAAAAACATAAAAAACACCCCCTGAAAATGGGTATTTTTTCACCCGCAGATCCTTATACGTTCACCTTCTTTTTCTATACGTTCCCCAACTAAAATATAGCATTCACTAGAATGCCCTTTGCGTGTATGCAAAATACGCGCACCTTTGGTTCAGGTTTTTCAATAAAGATATGGTTAAAATTTTTCGGGGCTGTAGTCTTGCAGCCCCGTTTCTTTTTTAGAAACTCCACTCCTGCTACATTTCTCCTTATTTCATGATACCTTACCGTTGACGTTGCCTGATGGATTGCTCCTTATAGCATACCCTGCTTCCGGCCTTCTTCAGCTGCCTGAAGTCTCAAAACGTTAAACCGGAAAATTCATACGTTCACCGGAAAAAGACCCACGTTGAACCGGATCCCCCCTTTTCAGACATTCCCACTCATAAAACGGCCGGTCGAAACAATCCGACCAGCCGTATAAAAAGCTATTTACAGTGCGATTACTTTGTGAAGCTCTCAGGAAAAGGACGCTCCAGCAGGTTGCGATAAATGAAACGGTAGGCCTCGTTATCGCTATGTAGTGATTTAACACTTCTCCAGCCATGACGTTCGCCCGGATATACCATAAACTCAAAATGCTTGTTCAGGTTCTCCAGTTTATCTACCAGTTGAATACTGTTCTGCATGTGTACGTTATCATCCATAGTACCATGTACAATACGGATCAGCCCTTTATAGCGATCCGCATAGGTCATCGGAGATGTAATACGGTATCCTTCAGGATTCTCCTGTGGGGTATCCATATAGCGCTCTGTATAGTGGCTGTCATACAGCCGCCAGTCAGTTACCGCAAAATTGGCCATTCCATGGGTAAATACATCCGCACCATAGGTCAGGGCCATACAGGTCATATAACCGCCAAAACTGCCTCCCGTCATACAAATTTTGGTCGTGTCAGTCCATGGCTGTGATTTCAGCCAGTTTGCAGCGTCCATATAATCTTCGATCTCATGTTTACCCAGCTGGCGGTGTATATAATTCATACCCATCTTGCCCAGCTGACCGGAGCTACGGTTGTCTATCGCTACCTGAATGACGCCTTCTTCTGCCCACCATTGGGGAGTCAGTGACATCTTCCACGTATCATACACGGAGCCCGCATCCGGACCGCCATAAATACTGATCAGAATAGGGTATTTTTTGCCCTGTTCCATGTGTAAAGGCATAGTGATGGTCATGGGCAATTCCAGACCGTCACGGGTCTTATAATACTGTAATCTGGTCGTTGCCAGATTATATTGATCAAACTGATTGCCTTTGGCGTTACCCAGTTCACGGATCACTTTTCCTTTATTGTTCAGCAGCGCCATACGTGGAGGCGTAGCCAGATTGGAATAAGTGGTAATAAAATAGCTGCCGTTCGTACTCACATCTACCGAGTGCATATAATCACCGAAGGTCAGACGGGTAACCGCCCCGGTTTTCAGGCTCACCTGATACAGATCTGTACGTGGAGAAGCCTCCTTACGGGCCGTGAAATAGATCAGCTGCTGTTTATTATCGATCGAACGGATGTCCTTTACGGTCCAGCTGCCATCGGTCAGCTGCTTTTTCAGCGTACCATCCATATTATGCCAGTACAGGTGTGCCCAGCCGGATTTATCGCTTCTGAGGATAAATCCTTTGCCGTCTGCCAGAAATGGGATGGCATCATACCAGTCGATCCAGGTCTTCTGCTTTTCGTCATAGATCTCTTTCTTTTTCCCGGTATCCGGATCAATCTCATAGATCTTCAGATTGTCCTGTCCACGGTTCATCCATTGCACCCAAAGGCGTCCTTCCGGCGTAAAGAATGGTGCGCCAAAGTACTGGTCTTCATTTTCATTGAAATCTGACCAGAGGGTAGCGCCACCCCCAACAGGTACAGTACCTATTTTCACAGCAGGGTTGGTATCGCCGGCTTTTGGATAACGGGTGTTTTCCAGATAACCATGCTGACCTTTTTCACTGTAGATCGGGAATACAGGCACTTTGGAGTCATCAAAGCGCATATAAGCGATATAACGGCTGTCAGGGCTCCACCAGAAAGCACGATATTTAGAAGCGCGACCGAGGATCTCTTCATAGTATACCCAGGATGCCCAACCGTTATAGATAACATCAGAACCGTCAGTAGTATATCTGATCTCTTTTTTAGTGTTGATTTCCACCGCGTACAAGTCATTGCCGCGGGTGAAGGCTACATATTTTCCATCCGGAGAAAGTGTCGGATTTCTCTCCTGAGCAGTGTCACTGGTTAGCTGTGATTGCTGTCCTTGCGGGGAAGTATAGAACACGTCATTGTTGCGCACTTCTACAGTAGCGCCTTCCGGAGGAGTTACATAAGGTTCAGACTTGCCGGTGGCTGCATCTACTTTCCATGCCTTTGAAGCGCCTCCTTCTGTACGGTACTGGATGTAATGGGTATCGTCTGCCCATCCTTTGATATTTGGTAATGGTTGATAAAGGCCGGTTGCCTCTCCTTTGAATATCTGCCGGAACGTAAGGTCTTTCTTGTCCTGTGCCTGCAGACTCAGACCGAGCAGGCTCAGTGCGGTAAAACACACTGACCCGTAACGTGTTATATGCATAGTTTAGCTATTGTTGTAAGAAACAGCTAAAATAATTAAATAAAGAAAAGCTCAGTCTGAAATTACGGATGGATGGAGTAAAGCGGCTATTTTCCGGTATTACCGACAATGATTGCTCCGGCAAGCAATCCTACATCTTTCATAAACATTGTCAGTGAAGTCAGATCTTCAAATGCATGTGGTGTATGTACAAGTAGAATGACCAGAAAAATATAAATGCCAGCAGGTAACCGGCTAGCCTGACATAACGGTTGATAATAAAGGCTATACCTGCCAGCAGCAATGCCAGTCCGGTGATATATAACCAGATCTTTCCACCGGGAATGGGGACCGCCGCCACCATAATATCAGCATGTACAATGTGAATCAGGCCAAATAACACCATGACGATGCCGTAGAGGATAACAGCGAGTCTGGTAGGAATGAGTGCTTTCATACAGGCTGGGTTTACGCCAAAGGTAGCGCAATGTAATATATTGACAATGAAGGTGAAATGGACATGAGGTGGACTTGATGCGTACCTGATCAGTTATTGATGCAGAACGGGGCTTCTCCTGTAGCAGAGAAAGCCCCGTTTATATTGTCAGCAACCGGAATACGGTTGCGTGGTAATCAAAGCATTATACTGTTTTCTCAGGTTTCATCTGAGGGAAGAACAGTACATCCTGAATAGATGGCTGATTGGTCATGATCATGGTCAGACGGTCAATACCAATACCGATACCGGAAGTTGGCGGCATACCATATTCCAGTGCACGCAGGAAGTCGTAGTCGATATACATCGCCTCGTCATCACCACGTTCCATCAGTTTAACCTGATCTTCGAAACGTGCGCGCTGGTCGATAGGGTCGTTCAGCTCACTGTACGCGTTTGCCAGCTCTTTACCGTTAACCATCAGTTCGAAACGTTCTACCAGACCAGGTTTGCTACGGTGCTTTTTGGTCAGCGGACTCATTTCTACCGGATAATCCGTGATGAAGGTAGGCTGTACATAATGGTGCTCACATTTCTCACCAAAGATCTCATCTATCAGCTTGCCTTTACCCATGCTAGGCTTCACATAGATACCCAGTTGCACACAGGTTGCACGCAGCTGATCTTCATCCATATTGGTCACATCGATACCAGTATGCTCCAGAATAGCTTCAAACATCGTTACTCTGCGGAAAGGCGCTTTGAAGTTGATCACCTTCTCCCCAACAGTTACTTCAGTAGTACCATGAAGGGCGATAGCAATCTTTTCCAGCAGGGTTTCAGTAGTATCCATCATCCACTCGTAGTCCTTGTACGCAGCGTACATTTCCATTACGGTGAATTCCGGGTTGTGGGTACGGTCCATACCCTCGTTACGGAAGTCTTTCGCAAATTCATATACACCATCAAAACCACCTACGATCAGGCGTTTCAGGTACAGTTCATTCGCAATACGCATGTATAAAGGAATATCCAGTGCATTATGATGCGTCGTGAACGGACGGGCAGTTGCACCACCCGGGATCGGCTGCAGGATAGGTGTTTCCACTTCCAGATAGCCCATTTCGTTATAGAAATCACGGATGGTCTGCATGATGCGGGTACGTTTGATGAAAACGTCCTTCACCTGCGGATTTACGATCAGGTCTACATAACGCTGACGGTATTTAAATTCCGGATCGGTTACCGCGTCAAACACCTCTCCTTCTTTCTCACGCACTACCGGCAACGGACGGATAGATTTAGCAAGGAAATCCAGTTTGGTAACATGGATAGATAATTCTCCGGTTTTGGTGATAAAGGCATAACCTTTCACCCCGATAATATCGCCCAGATCAATTAATTTCTTGAATACGACGTCAAACATCGTCTTATCATCGCCTTCGCAGATATCGTCACGGCGGATATACACCTGTATCTGTGAGGTATGGTCCTGTATCTTCGCAAACGCCGCCTTTCCCATGTCACGCACAGCCATAATACGGCCGGCTATACAAACCTCCTTGAACTGGTCTTTGGTTTCCTCCGTATACAGGGCCTTTATATTGGCAGCCGTATTGTTCACCGGATATTTTTCCGCCGGATAAGGGTTGATGCCCAGTTTCTCCAGTTCCTGCAGTTTCTCCCTGCGTATGATCTCTTGCTCGGATAATTGTGTCATGTGTACTGATTACAATAATTGGAGTGCAAAAATAGTCGATTTAAAGGGTAAATGAGCGAAACACGGGTTTGGCATCAAATTTTCATTATGTATGAGGCCCCCAATCAGGGATTCATCAGCTTTAAAACACAAACAGGATGAAAACCATCATCGTACCTACAGACTTTTCCGCTACCGCCTATAATGCCGCCCGTTATGCACTGGGACTGGCAGCGCAGATGGGCACCGCCCGTATCCTGCTTTACCATGCTTACGAACTGATCGTGCCCATCCCCGATGTGCCGACCTCCATCCCCATGGTAGATCCCAATGAGCTGAAAGCCGCCAGTCTGGAAGGACTGGAACACATGAAGCAGGATCTGCTACCCATATTACCGGGTGGTGTGCAACTGGAATACCGGGCAGATAATAATCTGCTGGCAGCCAATATTGACACCCTCAGTAAAGAGGAAAGGGCTGATCTCATCATCATGGGCACTACCGGAGGCAGCCAGCTGGAAGAGATACTGATCGGTTCCAATACGATCGACGTGGTGAAACATACCTCCTGCCCTGTGATGATCATTCCTTCCAACGTCTCCTTTCAGCCGATAAAAAAGATCGTTTTTGCCTGCGATTTCAAAAAAGTAGGCACAGGCACGCCTATTTATCCTCTGAAACGACTATTGAACGTATTTGACGGAGAACTACATGTACTAAATATCGATAAGGAAGGAAAAGGCCTCGCCGGCGACACACCAGAAGCCAGTCTGTTGCTCGATACCCTGCTGGAAGGGCATCATCCTAAATATCATTTTATTGATCATCCGAATGTAGTACAGGGTATTATGGAGTTTGCAGATAAGGAAAAAGCCGATCTGATCATTACGATTCCCCGTAAACACGGACTGTTTGAAAGTATCTTCAAACGTAGTCGTACGGCTCAGCTGGCATTCCATACGCATATTCCTATGCTGGCAATACATGAATAAATACCGCTTGTCCTTCCATTAAACCTGGAGGGTTCTTTTTGTTCTAACTTTATAGTAGCGCTTCTAAATATTGTTACTATTTTGCATATAAAACCACAACAATCCAGTCTATGTACAAGAAACTATGCGTTCTATTATTATCAGGTATAGCTTTCGTGCCCGCTACCCAGGCACAACTGCTGAAGAAATTAGGTGAAGCAGCAAGCAATGCAGCTTCCAAAACCGGTACCTCCAATGTTACCCAGTCTGAAGCAGGCAGCGCAATCAAAGAAGCGCTGGCGAAAGGTGTAGCAAATGGTATCGCTAATCTGAACAAAACTGACGGCTTCTTCGGAAACGAACTTTATAAAATGTTGCTCCCGCCAGATGCGGTGAAAATCGGTAATACCCTCCGTGGTGTGGGTATGGGTGCGCAGGTAGATAAGGCGATCCTTTCTATCAACCGTGCTGCTGAAAAAGCAGTAGGTTATGCTGCCCCGATCTTTGTGGATGCGATCAAGGAAATGAGCATCACTGATGCCCTGAAACTGGTATCCGGTGGTAATAACTCTGCTACTGAGTACTTCAAAGGCAAAACAACTGACAAATTGAAAGCGGCCTTCTCTCCTGTGGTGAAAGGTTCACTGGATAGCACCAGCGCTACAAAATATTATGGCGATATCGTTAATGCGTACAACAAACTGCCAACTACCTTCAACAAAGCAAATCCTGATTTACAGGACTATGTAACAGGTATGGCCGTGACTGCGTTGTTTGACCAGATTGCGAAGGAAGAATCCAATATCCGCGCTAATCCTGCTGCAAGAACAACTGACCTGCTGAAGAAAGTATTCGGCAGCAGCACCAGCAAATAAAGGGTTGTTGAACTATTTATAAAAAAGCCTCGTATCATTGATACGAGGCTTTTTTATTGTAATGTATTTACGCAGACCTATTGTGCGCCGGCCAGTAATACCTGCCAGGCATCCTGTATGTGTCCTTTTTCCAGTAGTTGCTGTGCATGACGATGGAGTTCTTTTTCCATTTCATCAGGCGTGATACTGTAGTACTGAAAGATGTTTTTCAGATGATCATCTTCAAACGCCGGATCTATTTCCGGCTGTACATGTACGTTGGCCAGTTGCCCCAGATTATTGCCGGTAAGAATGCTGCTTTGTCTGATAGATAACGGCAGTGCATCTATACCGATCCCAAGTGATGTATTGGGCTTGGCTACTTCGAATACGGCTGCGCCGGATGCACGGCAATAATAATCGCCCCCCATACGGGCTACGAGGTCAATCTTATGCGGATCGATACTACCGGCTTCATTCAGGATCTCATCGTTAATATGGATCATGACTGCTTCACAGATGATCAGATTACCGGCGCCACCTTCTGTACCTTGTGTCAGTACTTCCTTCACTTTACATTCAAACTGCACAGGACTTTCTTTTACCCGGAAAGGTTTCACTATCTCAGCAGCGACAGGCGTAAATCCTGATTTCTCAAATTCATTGGTTCCCTTTGGATATTCACAGCTTGAAAGAGAGGCCTGTTGTACCATAGCATAGTTCACCACATTGATGACCACCTCCATTGTTTCAAGGATATTTTCCAACGTGTGTTTGGTAGTATTATCACGTACCCTGCGTGCAGGTGAAAAGATCAGCGTAACAGGGTTGCTGCCAAATATATTGAAGAAGCTGAAAGGTGACAGATTGGGTTTCCCCTCTTTGTCAACAGTGCTGGCAAAGCAGATGGGTCTCGGAGCAACAGCGCCCTGCAGATACCCCTGCAGCGCGGCTGTTGGCAACTGTCCTGGAATGATTTGCATGTACTTATATTATTTTTTCAACTGCAGAATGGAGAAGTCTGTTTCTTCTGCCACGATTGTATTTTTCAATGTACCCAGTCCGTCGATATCCATTTCGACTACATCGCCCGGTTGTAACCATTGTTCCTGATAATCAGGATTTTCGCGTTTGCCCGTGCCATTCAGTTCCAGAAAACAGCCGGTGCCTACAGTGCCGCTGCCGATCACATCTCCCGGATAGATATTAGCGCCATATGCACAACGTTCGATGATCTCTGCGAAGGTCCAGTCCATATCGCCCATGTTGCCTTCACTTACCTGTACGCCATTGACGCGGCAGGTCATCTTCAGATTATAATTATTGCCCGTATGACCCGGTTTTGCCGGAATGAGCAAGTGTTCCAGTTCATCAGGTGTTACCAGCATAGGACCTATCACGGTACTGAAGTCCTTGCCCTTGGCAGGTCCCAGATTGAGTTTCATTTCTTCCATCTGCAGGGTACGGGCGCTCATGTCGTTCATGATCATGAAACCGCCGATGTAATTATCTGCTTCTGCTGCCGGTATATTGCGACCAAATTTGCAGATAACAATCGCTGCTTCCAGTTCGAAGTCAAGTTTATCGAAATGGTCAGGCATGCATAATACATCACCGGGACCCTGTATCGCATTATGGTTAGTGAAGTAAAAGATCGGATACTGATCAAATTCAGGGATCATGTCTACACGACGGTTACGTCTTGCAGCAGCAACATGCTGTCTGAAAGCATAACCATCACGACAGGATGTAGGGGCTGGAACCGGTGCCAGTATTTCCACCGAATCGTAAGGGATCGGTGTGGCGGAACCTATATGTTTTCCGGCTTTCAGCTGTGCATCAATTTCAATTGCAAGATCTATTACTTCTTCCCATGATAGCAGGAACATCTGCATGTTGCCGGGCAGATTGGGGTGCAGATCCTGTGTGTTGTACAATTTATCGCCAATTAAGATGGCCAGGTGGTCAGCTTCATCCCGTAGATAACTAACAAGTTTCATAATAAGTAGTTGGTTCTGGTTGTATGATCTGTAAATATATGGCAATTAGAAATCAAGAGTTCAGAATCAGGAACCAGGAATTTATTCATCAATAGGCTTTAGGTATAATTAGAGGCGCCAATTGTTGGCAGACGGCATCAGTATATTGAATAAGATCTTTATCTCAGCCAGTTCCTGCGTCCCGGTTCCCGGTTCTTAATTGGATAGATTGTTGCCGGACAAATCCCCGGGATAATTATAGGGGAGATTGTGGTGACTGGCGTTTATTATCAGGGACAGATTGGTCTTGTACTGATAATTAAAATGATCTTGTGTATGCTGCTGAAGGTTGATATGGATAAATATAACAAGCAGATTTATCTGAGGATTTGTGAAGGTAGCTTAAGGAAATTCGATAAATTACGGTGTCATCTCATGACAAACGGACATTAAGTCCCCCCAATTACCCCTCAGGTGTCCTGATGGACTCAAATAGATATTCACATACCCGCCAAATGGATAAGATCGGCATAATATTGGCGGGAGCATTTTTTTCCGGCATAAGTAAGACAGATTTAGAACCAACATGTCATTCGTTTAGGCACTTATTTGCATTAAATAAAGGAGTTATGAAGTTTGATAAGATTAAGAACAAGGGACAGGCGAGATTATTTGAAAGCAGGTATCTGGAGATGCTCACCAAAACACACCCCCTGGTTATCTGGGCGATGTACATCCCCATCATCGGTTACATGCTATTTTACAGTTACGACACACTCGGATTCAGTATTACCCGCGTGGTTACTATTTTTCTGGGTGCAATGTTTTTCTGGACTTTATTTGAATACCTGATGCACCGCTATTTGTTCCATTTCAGTAGCGAGAATCCGAAAGTAAGGCGATTCATCTATGTTATGCATGGCAATCATCATGAATACCCGCGTGACAAACAACGTTTATTCATGCCGCCCGTGCCGAGCCTGATTCTGGCTTCGGTGATTTTCAGCGCGCAGTATATTTTTCTCAGGGAGTACACTTTTATGTTCTTCCCCGGTTTTATGCTGGGATACCTGATATATGGCAGCATGCACTATGCAATCCATGCATGGAATCCGCCGGCGAAGTTCCTGAAGCCTTTATGGCGTAATCACCATCTGCATCACTATAAAGGTGACGAGAAAGGATTCGGTGTAAGCTCGAGTATCTGGGACTATATCTTCGGTACCAGCTTTGATCTGGAAAAAGAAAAAGAAGACAAGGAGAAAGTAAGGGAACTGATGTTCAATAAATAATCCTGTTTACCATTTCTCCTCTCCGTCATCGGGAGGAGGCTGGCTATATTTTTTACGGGAAAGGATCTTTTCCTGTTGCCTTTCTATCAGCAGTGCAGCTATCTTTCTATAGACACCGGGTGTCAGGTCAGCCTCCAGTACCTGCCGGATACTGAATTCAGACACATCTACCTTATAAAGCAGCAGCACAAATTGTTGAAAGTCAGAACTGATCAGCTGTTCAAGCTTTTCAGCCAGTGCTTCTTCCAGTTGATCGTAGGTCAGACCGGCGATCATTGGCAGACCCGCATCAGCTGATATCTGTTGGGCAGTTTCCGGAAGTAATTGCATCATACAGCACAAAAATAAAAAGGTCCGCCATTAGCGGACCTTTTCTTTATTATTTCATTTGTTTGATCTTGTAGGAGGAGTTGGTGACTATCTTCACCGGCACCTTGATATCTTTCTTGATACGTTTGGCTTTGTTGGCCTTATAGGTGTATGTACCATTCATTTCCGTATTCTGTGCACAGATGCTTGGTAAGCCTGTGTTACGGTCTATCAGATAATTGGTCATGATATCGCCGTCCACTTCTGCGGTAGCAGTGATACCATCTTCGATGGTGAAAGTCTCTACTTTGTTGGTATGTACTTTACCGGTGCCGGAGATCTTGGCCGTCTGGGCATCCCATGTCTGCAGGTTCCAGTAAAGATCTATATCCCCGACTAGTCCTGTGCGGATAGGTACGGTTTCTTCCCAGCGGGTACCTGTTTTGATACTACGTACCGGATAGATCACCAGTAATTGTTCCAGCCAGGTACGGAAAGCGGCTGTTCCAAACTGGTCTTTCATCAGTTTCTTATATGCTTCTCTTTCATCTTCCTTCAGACTGGAGAAGGTAGCGCTGGCTTTATCCAGCAGTTCATCCAGACCGGTGATTTTATTGATAAATCCGGAGCCCGAGATATCGACAGTGAAGGGATGGTCTATGATACTTTTTAGTGCAGCCTGAAATGGTTCTTTATCGTTAGGAACACCGGCATCCACCAGAATGTTCTGATTTTTGGCGTTGAAGTTGAATTTCAGTTCTTTATACCTGAATTCGAGATAGAAGTGTCCGTCGCTCACATCTGCTACCTGAATACTGATACTGTTATTAAAATCGCGGGATACACGTTGCATAATATCATCTACGGTCGTGTATGTCTCGCTGCGGCTTTCCTGTTTCAGTTCAAACTGTTGGCCTTTCTGAAAATTGTAGGCAAGGTCTACATAATCTCTTTTTTCTTCCTGATTCTGGGCTGTTGCCGGAAGTGCCAGCACGGCGCCCATTGCCATTGACACCAAAAATCGCTTCATCATTGCGCTATATTTATTAAACATACTTTTCAATTACTCCCAGGCCGAACAATGCGAAGTCGTATTTCGCCGGGTCCAGTGGGTCCAGCTGCCTGAGTTGCTCGGTAAGGGCGATCGCCGTTTTCCAGTCAGATTTTGCGGCGGGAATCAAACCCAGTCTGGTGGCCACTCTACCTACATGGACATCCACAGGACATACTAATTGTGATGGCTGGATATGCTCCCATAATCCAAAATCCACGCCATTTTCGTCCTTTCTCACCATCCAGCGAAGGTACATATTCAATCTTTTACAGGCAGAATTTCTCGCAGGAGTGGAAATATGCTTACGTGTACGTTCCGGGTGCTCCGGCAGGAAAAACATGTGGTGGAATCCGCGCAGGGCGTTTTCGATGGTATCGTCTTCTGGTGTAATATGCCCGCTGAAAGCGAATTCAAGAGAAGTAATGTCGTTGTAATATCCCTGCAGGAACTCTACAAAATACATCAGGTCCACACCGTTGAAAGTGCGGTGGCAGAACTGAAGGAGTTTCATCCGTTCTCTGGGCTTATGGTTTTTGATGAAGTCATAAGGGGCATTGTCCATCAGCTTCAGGAGCTCCGTGCACTTATTGATGATCGTGGTTCGGTTGCCCCAGGCCAGTATGGCTGCGAATAAACCTGAAATTTCAATATCCTGAAGTTGGGTAAATCTGTGCGGTATGCTTATCGGGTCGCCTGGAATAAAGTCAGGATGGTTGTATTGTACTGTTTTTGCGTCCAGAAAGGCCTTCAGTTGGTCAAATTTCATAATGGTCTGCTCGGTTTTGTGCTGATTGTGTCGGGAGTGCATTACTCTGGCTGCCCGAAAAATAAGCAAAGATGTTCATACTATATCAATTTATATAGATAACGGATTATATATTATAGTTAATTGATAATGAGTATTTGTGAGTATTTTTTGTTGTAATTACCGGTCAACAAGGCTTCCAGACTCATTGGTTTATTATTTAAAAGCATGTTAATTATACATTTATAGGCCGCATAGTGTTGACCCGGGATGCATTTTTTGTCTTTTTCAGGCGTCTGACAGTGAATCAGTTATTGCAGAGTATGGCTGAATTTACCATAAAATAAAAATGCAGGCACAAACGCGTAGGTACTACGGCGTTCGTGCCTGCATCAGGAATATTGGTCTCCTGTTATCTTATCCGATTGCTTTGGACAGATCGGCGATCAGGTCTTCTGCATCCTCAATGCCTACACTCAGGCGGATGAGGGAGTCTACCAACCCATTTGCGATTCTTTCTTCGCGTGGGATGGAGGCATGGGTCATACTGGCCGGGTGTCCTATCAGCGACTCCACTCCTCCCAGTGATTCTGCCAGAGAAAACAGATGGGTACCACTCAATACTTTGAAGGCAGCTTCCTGACTATCATCTTTCAGGGTGAAGGAGATCATTCCTCCAAAGCCTCTCATCTGCTGTTTGGCAATATGATGGTTAGGATGGTCTTCAAATCCACACCAGTATACTTTCGCCACTTTCGGATGCTGGCGGAGGAATTGGGCGATGATCGCACCATTTTCACAATGGCGCTGCATACGTACATGCAGGGTTTTGAGTCCGCGTAATACGAGGAAGCAGTCCTGCGGACCCGGTACCGCACCACAGCTGTTTTGTATGAAATAGAGTTGTTTCGCGAGTTCTTCTTCTTTTACAACGATTGCGCCGTGTACTACATCGCTATGACCACCAAGGTATTTGGTCGCGCTGTGTACAACGATATCTGCACCCAGATCCAGTGGATTTTGCAGATACGGAGAGGCGAAAGTGTTATCTACACAAAGTAACAGCTTGTTTTCCTTTGCAATCTTTGCGCTGGCAGCAATATCGATGATATTCAGCAGCGGATTGGTCGGTGTTTCTATCCAGAGCAGTTTTGTGTTTTTGTTGACATACTGCCGGATATTTTCTGCATCCTGCATGCCAATGAAATGGAACTTAATGCCGTAGCGTTCAAATATTTTGGTGAATATGCGATACGTGCCACCATAAAGGTCGTTGGAGGCAATTACTTCATCACCGGGTTGCAGTAGTTTCATGACTGCATCAGTAGCGGCCAGACCACTACCGAAGGAAATACCGTATTTACCATTTTCAATGGCAGCCAGTGCATTCTGTAACGCATCACGGGTGGGGTTTTGCGTACGGGCGTATTCATATCCTTTATGATCTCCCGGTGCGTTCTGCACATACGTGGATGTCTGAAAAATCGGGGTCATGATTGCCCCGGTTGAAGGATCAGGGGTAACGCCTGCGTGTATAAGTTTAGTTCCCAGCTTCATTCCTGAAATATTTTAGTATTTAGACGATTCTATTCGACAGTTCCAAAGGTACTAATTCCGGCATTCCGGCGCCGGTTCGCCCCTTTATTTATACAAGGTCTTAGCTATCAAATCAGATACAAAAAAATACAAATAAGTACTTCTACGCAGATGCAGGCTGAAGTATAAATACGGGCCATGGTGGCCGTTTTTGTCCTTTATCGCTTTTAAAAATCACTTTACGGATGAAATCGCCACTTTCACGAACAAAATTTGTTCACTCAGCCGAAACCGTAGTTTCCGCGCAGTTATTCGAACTACATTTGAAAAGGTTTTTCATAGGATATGGTTAAAATTCGTGGGCGGTAGTCTTACCGCCTATTTTATTACTAAAAACAAAGAGAGCGGAAGTGCATACTCCCGCTCTCTTTACTTTTATATGAACTGCTTTTTGTTATTTCTTTTTACCGGTAGCAGGTGCTTTGTCTGACCATTTGATAGGCAGGCTTACGCTGGTAGTATCCCAGGCTACTACGAGGTTAGCGCCATAGTCTGCTTTTTCGAATACAATGCTGAATGGTTCAACTGGTGTGCTCAGTTTTACAACAGGTACATCTGCTCTTGCCACGTCTTTCTTTTCATCATATTTGAAAGCGCCCCAGATATCAGTTTCACGGTTCACGATCATGGTCCATTTCTGTTCACCTAATATCGCGTACATGGTATAACGGCCTTTAGGGATATTCTTACCACCAATATTCACCGGACGATAGAATTCTATTTCAGTGGCCTCGTTGGCGCCCAGACGATAGATTTCGCCGTAAGCTTCCAGTTCACCAAAGATCTTTCTGCCTTTCTTTTGCGGACGGCTATAAATAACACGCGCTACAAGTGCGCCGGGTTCGCCTTTCACCTTCACCACATAGGGATACATTACTGGATAGTATGCCATGTCCATAGGGCTCGCATCAAGAGGCGGCATCTTTTTGTCCTGGGCATTGGTGGTCAGGCTGGTGAGACCTGCTATAACGATAAGCAGCATTAAGCGGAGTAAACTTTTCATTGTTGGCTATCAATTCAGTTTGTTACAAAATA
The DNA here is from genome assembly GCF_007896845.1 of Chitinophaga pinensis. Classification (GTDB taxonomy): domain Bacteria; phylum Bacteroidota; class Bacteroidia; order Chitinophagales; family Chitinophagaceae; genus Chitinophaga; species Chitinophaga pinensis_C. Next base: position 121,243 of record NZ_VOHS01000003.1, read on the forward strand.
TGTGCAAACCTACGATTTAATGCGGGTATGTTTTAACGAATGCAACCAATTCAGGAAAGAATGTTTTGTAATGAACAGCCAGTTCACCGTAATGCTGTTTAAGTACTTCAAATGGTGCATCAGCCGTGACTTCGAGGAATTTAGCCCGGTGTACAATACCGCTGAAGCTCTTATAAATACCGTCCATAAGCCGGTAACCATACAACCAGTTATGTTGCTTCATGTGATGGAAAACCTGCTGAAATACAGGCGGTAGTATTTCATGTTGCTGTGCAACAGTACGGTATATCTGTTGGGTGAAAGCAGATAAAGATTGTTCTGTAAAAATGCTGGTATCTGTGGCAAGGAAATGATCATAAACGATATCAATAAAGACGGCACTGTATCGTCCGCAGGATGCCTGAAAGTATTCTCTGGCTGCCAGTGTCACCGGATGTGTATCAGTAAAGGTGTCAATTGCACGATGCAGCTGTATGCCTTGCTGAATACCGGGATCGTATTCCTGCCAGTGTTTGCCTTTCACATAATCAGCTATCATATTGCCCACTATCAGGGACTGATCATTGAAAGAAAGATATGCGTGGGCCAGGTAGTTCATATACTGAAGATAAAATAAACTTTGCACCTGCCATCGTTTGCATACAGGGAAACAGTTGTTATGACACAATATTATTAGCTTGTTAACAGAATGGTTACGACAGATGAAATGTACTGTTAGCAATGGATTGCAGAAGATTTAAGAGATCCTGTAAAGGGCTTATTTATGATGAAATAACACGGCATATAAGGACATTCAACCGTATATATTAACCGCTCATCGTTACACTGTCCAGTTTAACAAAAGCTTAACGTGGCTGCTTGCAACAATCGTCGTTTCAGTGCAACATCTGTATGGCAAAGGAAGTATATGAAAAGACATGGTAAGTTGAATATGATTCTGTTATAGATGCGAATTACCAATTAATCTAGCGTCTCCATTTAACACAAAGCATTTGACCACGCCCCATTCTTGCATGTACCTTTACATCACAAAACCAAACCAAAAAGTTTCCGCCATGAAACCGATCAAATCAATTAACCTCAGTGCACCTGCGGGTGCTACACGGCTGTCTTTCGGCCGTATCAGGAGCATGCTCCTTTTATTTGTTGCCGCTCTTCTTTTCAGTACACAGCTCAGCTTTGCAGCCACCAAGGAAATGGAGGCAAGCAGTAAGTTGAAAAATGCACTCAGCAAAGAATTTTCCGGCGCTTCAGATGTGAAATGGTATAGCGAAGACAACAAAACGTTTATGGCCAAATTCACATTGAAAGAACGTAATGTGACTGCTTACTTCGACAAGGAAGGTACGCTGCTGGCTACCCGTCGCTACATTGCAGAAGAACATCTGCCAATGGCTGTGACCAACAAACTGGCAAAACGTTACCCGAATGAAAAAGTACGCTGGGTAGTAGAATTCGAAAGCGATGGTAACACCGTTTACTATGTAACACTGGAAGGCGACAAAACCTGGAAAGTGATTAAATCAAGCGCGGGTGGCGACATGAGTGTACACCAGCACCTGAAAAAAGTGTAGACATCAGTTCATCAGTTGAAAGTCCATAGTCAAGGTAGTCCATAGTAGCGACAGCTATTATGGGCTATTTTTTTTAATTCATTACCTTTGCGGTTCTTAGGGATTTTAAACTATTTAAACGGACATGAATAAAGGGCCTATTTCTCAATTTATCCAGCACCACTACCGCCACTTTAACGCGGCTGCACTGGTGGATGCTGCCAAGGGATATGAAACACATTTACTGGAAGGCGGTAAAATGCTGGTATCTCTTGCAGGTGCTATGAGTACTGCCGAGTTGGGCATCTCCTTCGCGGAAATGATCCGCCAGGGTAAAGTAGATATCATCTCCTGTACAGGCGCTAACCTGGAGGAAGATATCATGAACCTGGTAGCTCATACACACTACAAAAGGGTTCCTAACTACCGTGACCTGAGCCCCCAGGAAGAATGGGACCTGCTGCAGGATGGTTTTAACAGAGTAACTGATACCTGTATTCCGGAGGAAGAAGCTTTCCGCCGTATACAGGAACATATCCACAAAATCTGGAAAGACGCTGACGATAAAGGCGAACGTTACTTCCCGCATGAGTATATGTACAAACTCCTGCTGAGCGGCGTAATGAAAGAGCACTACGAGATCGATCCAAAGAATAGCTGGATGCTCGCTGCTGCTGAACGTAATATTCCGATCGTTGTACCGGGATGGGAAGATAGCACCATGGGTAACATCTTCGCTTCTTACATCATCAAAGGTGAACTGAAAGCATCTACCATGAAGAGTGGTATCGAGTACATGGTATGGCTGGCAGACTGGTACCGTAACAATTCTTCTGGTAAAGGCGTAGGCTTCTTCCAGATCGGTGGCGGTATCGCGGGTGACTTCCCGATCTGCGTGGTGCCAATGATGTATCAGGATCTGGAATGGCATGATGTACCTTTCTGGGGTTATTTCTGCCAGATCTCTGACTCCACTACCTCTTATGGTTCTTACTCCGGTGCTGTACCTAACGAGAAGATCACATGGGGTAAACTGGATATCAACACACCAAAATTCATCGTTGAATCTGACGCTACTATCGTAGCTCCACTCATATTTGCTTATCTGCTCGGCTGGTAAGTGCTGATGCCGCAAGGCAAATGCAAAGACAAACGCTGATCACCACATTTTTGTGGTGCTCGGCGTTTTGTCTTTTATAAGGGTATTACTTTTAATGCGAAAAGCGTATATTGTACCCTTATAACTTCCAAAAATGAAAAACATATTTCCACTATTAACAGTGGCGGCCGCAGTTAGTTTCAGCGCCTGCCAGTCTGGTACAAAAACCGATAATAATTCAGCAGATAGTATGAGTACCAAACAAGACAGTCTTTCTCAGGGCCAGATATCAGACGCCAGATTTGATACCACCATCGATGGCAAACAGGTGAAACTATATCACCTGAAAGGAAAAGGAAACATACAGGTAGCCATTACCAACTATGGCGCGAAGATCGTAAGCCTCCTCGCCCCTGATAAACAGGGACAGCTGGCAGACGTAGAACTGGGTTACGATAACGCAGCTCAGTACGTAAGCACCAAGGAAAGATATTATGGCGGTATCGTTGGTCGTTATGGTAACCGTATCGCCAAAGGTAAGTTCAAAGTGGATGGTAAAGAGTATACCCTCGCTACCAACAACGGTGTCAATCACCTGCACGGTGGTAAAGTGGGTTTCAATGATGTGGTATGGGATGCCGAACAGCCAAATGATTATACCCTGAAACTGCATTATGTATCAAAAGATGGTGAAGAAGGATACCCGGGCAATCTGGATATCACACTGACTTACGAACTGACAGACAGCAACGAAGTAAAGATCGATTATAAAGCCACTACCGATAAAGCAACTGTGGTAAACCTGACCAACCACTCTTTCTTTAACCTGCATGGTGCTGGTAATGGCGATATCAATGATCATATCATGTATATCAATGCCGATAAGTTTACACCGGTTGACAGTACCCTGATCCCGACAGGTAAACTGCAGGCTGTAAAAGGTACTCCGATGGACTTTACCACACCAACCAAAATCGGTGAAAGAGTGGATGCTGATTTCGAACAGCTGAAATTCGGTAAAGGATATGATCACAACTATGTACTGAACAAAAAAGGAAAAGAATTGTCATTGGCAGCTACTGTAGAAGAGCCAACAAGTGGCCGTACTCTCGAAGTATGGACAACTGAACCTGGCGTACAGTTCTACGGTGGTAACTTTTTGGATGGTACCGACAAGGGTAAAGAAGGTAAGAGCTATGTACACCGCGGTGCGTTCTGCCTGGAAACACAGCACTTCCCTGATTCACCGAATCAGCCTGCATTCCCATCAGTAGTACTGAAACCGGGAGAGACTTATACTTCTACCTGTGTGTATAAGTTTGGGGTGAAATCTTAGTGGATTACATCTGCTCCTGACCGGAGTTTTTAGAGATATAAGCATAAGGGTGTCTGCTGTATGGCAGACACCCTTTGCTTTTTGCCCTTACAGGGTCGGGTTACTTTGTCCATTTGTTCAGGTGCTGCCATTACACCCTTACTACAGGCTCATTGTGCCGTTAATCGCTCGTTCATGGACGAAGCAATAGCAATGTAATCAGCTTGTAGTAACGTTATTCAACGAATCTATATCGGGGAAACAGACTCAGAAAAAGAGGTCTGAAGCAATACCGTCAGCAAAAAGACGGCCTTCCGGTGTCAGGATCAGGGTGTCATTGCGGAGTATCATCCAGCCTTTGTCGATGAAAGTGCGGGACATTTTCAGCAGGATATCCCGTTTGTCAGTGCCAAAACGCTCAGCTACTACCGGAAGAATACAGCCCTGCGAGGTGCGTAAGGTAGTCATAATGTACTCATTGAGCATCATGACAGGTGTCAGCTCTTCCAGTTCAAAAGGAACCTTGTCTTCCTGCAGACTTTTGATATACAATGCATTGTTAGCAATGTTCCACTGGCGGGAGTCGCCATTGAAAGAATGGGCGGAGGGGCCTAATCCCAGATAGGGTTGTCCCTGCCAGTAACTGCTGTTGTGCCGGGAATGCCAGCCGGGAAGGGCGAAGTTGGATATCTCGTAATGCTCATAGCCGGCTTTGGCCGTCCATTGCATCAATTGCTCGAAATGACGTGCGGCTTTATCTGAGTCAACCGCAGCTACTTTCTTTTTCCGGATAAACTGGTCCAATGCAGTGCCGGGTTCAACCGTCAGGGCATAGCAGGAAAGATGTTGTACACCCAGATCGATGGCCTGTTGCACATTGGCGGCCCATCCTTCGTCGGTAAGCGTTGGTCCGCCATATATCAGGTCAATAGTCAAATTGTCAAAACCGGCTGCTTTTGCATGGTGGATGCATTGTAAGGCCTGTTGACTGTCATGTGCGCGGTTCATCCAGCGCAGATCCGGTTCATGAAAGGACTGTATACCAATACTCAGGCGATTGATACCTGCTGCGCGGAGGGCGTCCAGTTTTTCCGGGGAAAGATCATCCGGATTGGCTTCCAGAGTAATCTCTGCATCAGGATTGACGGGAAAGGTGTCGCGCAGTTTATTGAGCAGCAGCTGTATGTCTGCCTGCGGAAGCATGCTTGGCGTACCACCACCGAAATAAATACTGCTGACCGGTGCTCCGGAAAGATAATTGTGCTGTAAATCTATTTCCCTTAAAAGTTGCTGCACCAGTGCTGGTTGCTGCGACAATGAAGTAGAAAAATGGAAGTTACAATAGTAACAAGCCTGCTTACAAAACGGAATATGTAGATAAATACCTGCCATCTGAAAAAAAGAGTATGCCGGTACAGACCGGTAAGCCCTGAAAATAAATTGAGTATAGCTTAAATAAGTATATGGTAACTATAGTATATCATCTAGTGACCATGGACTATTTTTATATCTTTGCAAACGACAAAATTACTGCATTAAAAAATATTCACGGTGCGACGCTGGTTATTGTTTCTGTTCATTCTACCCTGTTTACGTTTGGCGGCTCAGACGGATAGTTCCGCGAAGCCGGCTCCTGCTGTGCAAAACGCTCCTGTGAAGGTACAAGCTACCACCCGGGATACCACAGTAAAGCCTGTGAAGAAGAAGGCACCGGTGATTAAAAAAGACAGTGCGGGTGTAAGTGCGCCTGCAAGTGTATTAAAACCTGCTACACCGGCTGCTCCGGTAAGTACTACTACTGCACCTGCGGTTACTGCAAAACCTGCAGTACCGGCTGCAGCTGTTGTCACTGCTGACAGTGCGGCAAAGGCAGCAGCTGATAGTACGCAGCAGCTGGCGGCTGTACCTTTACCGAAGGAAACGACGTATGATCTGTATCTGAAAAAACTGGCAGCGACCAATATTTTCCTGAAAAGTGATAAACCTACCCGGCTGGATGTCAACAAAATACGCGTTTATGAAGATCTGGACTGGCTGGTATATGTGATGGCGGGCGTTGTGTTATTGCTGGGTATTATCAGATTGAGCTACCTGAAATATTTCTCCGATCTGTTTAGGGCATTTATGAATCCGACGCTCAGCCAGAGACAGCTGAAAGATCAGTTATCACAGTCTCCGTTCCCTAACTTTTTGTTGAACGGCTTTTTTGTGATCAGTCTGGCTTTATATCTGTACCTGCTGATGTACCGTCAGCAGTATATACCTGCTAATACCGCATGGATGGCAATTCCGGGATTGATATTGCTGGTGGCTGTGATATACAGCGTGAAATATGTGATGTTACGTTTCTGCGGATGGTTGTTTGGGAGTTCAGAACTGGCGGATGCCTACATTTTCATCTTGTATCTTATCAACAAAATACTGGGTATTTTACTGGTGCCTTTCCTTGTAATACTGGCATTCTGTAAGCCTGAATGGTCAAAACCCTTCATGTATATGTCTGTAGCATTTATTGTTTTACTCGTTGCATATCGCTATATCCGGTCCTATTCAGTGGTAAAACAATACTTATCTTTCAGCAGATTGCATTTTTTTCTTTACCTTTGCGCATTCGAAGTAGCGCCGGTTCTAATAATAACTAAGGTGTTGCTGGTCGCGTTAACTGGTGGTCTCTGATTATTAAAACTGCCTATTGTTAACACAAGAGCAAAAAAACGTATGATTAAAGGCGGGCCAAAAAAAGATTTGCAAGCAAAGCACATTCAGACAATTCTAATTTCCCAACCTAAGCCTGAAACAGAAAAATCACCTTACTTTGAACTAGCTAAAAAATTCAATGTTAAATTGGATTTTTATCCGTTTATAAGGGTGGAGGGACTGTCCGCAAAAGAGTTCAGGAAGCAGAAAATAGACATCCCGAACTTTACGGCTGTAATTTTTACCAGCCGCAATGCAGTGGATCACTTTTTCAGGATCTGTGAGGAAATGAAAATTAAGGTCTCCCAGGACTGTAAGTATTTCTGTATCACGGAGGCGATTGCTTTGTATCTGCAGAAATTCATCCTGTACCGGAAACGTAAAGTATTTTATGGTGCTGACGGCTCAACGAAGAGTTTGCTGGAAGTGATGAACAAGCACAGGGACAATGAGAAATTCCTGTTCCCAAGTTCGGATAGTCAGCGTAAGGATATCGAAGAGTGGTTAAAAACCAACAAATGTGAATACGCTACGGCTACCTTGTACAAGACTGTCTCCAATGATGTGAAGGAAATACTGACGGCAACCGAATATGACATGATTGTTTTCTTCAGTCCTTATGGTGTAAAATCGCTGTTTGAGAATGTTCCGAAGTTTGAGCAGAACGGTACCCGTATCGGTGCTTTCGGACCTACTACCTCAGCAGCTGTTGAAGAGGCCGGTTTACGTCTGGATGTAAAGGCTCCTGCTCCTCAGGCTCCTTCCATGGTGGCCGCGCTGGAACAGTATCTGGCAACGATAAACAAAAAATAACACGAAAATCACGGTAAAATATTACACAGAAAGGGACGGCGAAAGCTGTCCCTTCTTATATTTGGGGTAGTGATGAATTACCGTTAAGATTAGAGATAGACCAAAATTGCGTAGGTGATAACAGAATAACCATTCACTGTGAACAGATTAGCGAAAGAAACCAGTCCTTACCTGCTGCAGCACGCACACAACCCTGTAGATTGGTATCCCTGGGGGGAAGAGGCGCTGCAAAGGGCAAAAGCCGAAGACAAACCTATATTAGTCAGCATTGGATACGCCGCCTGCCACTGGTGTCATGTTATGGAGCGGGAGAGCTTCGAGCATGAAGAGACTGCGCGTATCATGAACGAGCATTTTATTAACATAAAGATAGACCGGGAAGAACGTCCTGATCTGGATCACATTTACATGGATGCGGTACAGACGATGACGGGTTCCGGCGGATGGCCGCTGAACGTTTTCCTGACACCTGATAAACTGCCTTTTTACGGTGGGACCTACTACCCTCCTGTGAAGGCATTTAACAGACCTTCATGGACGGATGTGTTGCTTGCATTATCACAGGCATTCAAAGAGCGCCGGGAGGATCTGGAAACACAGGCGCAGAACATGCGTGATCATCTGGTACAGGCTTCCGGTTTTAGCGGAAAGATGGCCGGACAGGAGCTGATCCCGGTGGAAGAGCTATTTACGAAAGCGCAGTGTGAGACGATTTTCAATAATATGATGCAGCAGGGGGATAAAGTATGGGGTGGCTTTGGCAGTGCGCCGAAATTTCCCGGAACTTTTATCATTCAATACCTGTTAAGATATCACCATAGCTTCAACGAGCCGAAGGCGCTGGAACAGGCGCTGCTGTCGCTGGATAAAATGATTCAGGGTGGTATTTACGATCAGCTGGGCGGAGGGTTTGCCAGATACAGCACAGATGCAAAATGGCTGGCTCCTCACTTTGAGAAGATGCTGTATGACAATGCGTTGCTGGTGGATGTGATGAGCGAAGCATATCAGTTGACAGGCAATGAGTTGTATGCGAAGACGATTGCTGATACCCTGAGTTTTATTGAAAGGGAGATGACTGGTACCGGTAGTGGTTTTTACAGTGCGCTGGATGCAGATTCAGAGGGTGTGGAAGGAAAGTTCTATACCTGGAGTAAAGAAGAAATTGAACAGATTCTTGGTGCAGATGCCGCTTTGTTTTGTGCATTTTATGATGTGACGGAAGAGGGCAACTGGGAAGAGACCAATATATTATGGATTACGAAGCCTGCTGCGGTATTTGCTGCGGAGCAGGGAATCACAGTGGAGGCACTGGAACGTAGTCTGGCAGTCAGCCGGGAAAAGCTGATGGCGGTGAGGGCAAAAAGGATCCGTCCGGGGCTGGATGACAAGATCATTCTGGGCTGGAACGCGCTGATGATACATGCGTGTTGTAAGGCATATGCAGCGTCTGGCGTTGAGCGGTACCGGGAGATGGGGGTGAATGCGATGAATTTTTGCCTTGAGCACTTACAAAACACTGATAAACAGTCTTTTTTTCATACATTTAAGGCCGGCGTAGCAAAATATCCGGCGTTTCTGGATGACTACGCGTGGATGGTACGCGCTTTAATCGCTTTGCAGGAAGTGACCGGCGATTCGGAGTGGTTGGGGAAGGCGAAAGAGCTGACGGAGTATGTAGTGAATAATTTTTCGGACGAAGGGGGCATTTATTTTTACTATACGGAAGCCGGACAGACGGATGTTATCGTACGTAAGAAGGAAGTATATGATGGCGCCACACCTAGTGGCAATGCTGTAATGGCGGCTAACCTGCTTTATCTATCAGTTGTTTATGACAGGAAGGACTGGTCTGATCGTGGCATTACGATGCTGGCGGGGCAGTCACAGACGGCGGTCAGGTATTCCACTTCATTTGGGGTATGGGCTGGTGTGTTATTACAACAGGTAATAGGGGTACGGGAGATCGCGGTTGTGGGGGCCGAATATAAATCCAGGATGCAGGATACTAACAGGCATTATATTCCGTTTAAAGTAATGTTAGGAGCAGCAACCGATCAACCCGGTCTGCCGCTGCTGGAACAGCGAGAACGGCCAGGGCAAACACTTATATACGTCTGTGAGCATTATCATTGTATTAAGCCAGTTAATTATATAGAGGAAATAATTAATTTAAAATAATATTTATGTATCTTGCATGACCATATCTGTGTAAAAAGCACACGGAAAAATGATTTTGAGAAGATATAATAAAATGTTAAAAAGTACGTTTATTTTAATTGTCACACGTCCCTTATCGGGCATGAAAAAGTTGGGTAAAAACTAACTACGGATTAAAATTAATCGTTACATTTGTTATCTTGCTTAATAGTGTGGGATAGACTATCAGAAGGGTAAGTGCTGACTTTGAAGAGATAATGTGTTTCCAACGGGAATGAATTCAAAAAATTGAAACCAACAAGTATAACAACCGCGAAATTTCTGAAGTTGCCCTTAACAACTTTAGGGTCATTAAGTGTGAGGGGCTCGTTGGTAAACGGTCCGACCGGAGAGATCGGCGAGACTAAAGGCCATGTTTCAGAACTTAGCGACATCCTCAGTAGCATTATGGCCAATGTGCACTGCGTCGCCTACGAAATAAATGATTTTCAATGAAAGCTACCCTTATGAAGCTTAATTTTTCAAGTGGTCTGTTAGCAGCAGTATTGCTGGTTAGTCTGCTCGCCAGCTGTGGTGGTAGTAAGACCCCCAAAAACGCGCAAGGACAGCTAATCGGCGTAAGTCCTAGACCTAAGTATTTCCCGCCCGTACCTTATGGAATGGTGTATGTACCGTCTGGTACTTTTCACATGGGACCGAGCGATGAAGATTTGAACTACGCGTACACCGCCCGTAACAAGTCTATTTCAATCTCCGGTTTCTACATGGATGCTACGGAGATCACAAATAACGAGTACAGGCAGTTTGTACAGTGGGTGACAGACTCCATTGCCCACGTGATGTTAGGATATGTGAAGAATGATGGTGGTGAAGACTATATCGACTGGAAGAAAAAAGTAAACTACCGGGACAAATCCACCATGGATCAGCTGGAAGGTATGACATATGCACCAGAAGACCGTTTGTATGGTCGTAAGGAGTTTGACGTACGTAAGCTGGTTTACCATGCTGAGACTTTCAACTGGGAGCAGGCAAAGAAGCGTGAGAACGCGAATGTATCCCGTTCGAAGTTCATTGTAAAGAAGGATGTTGCGATTTATCCTGACACATTGTGCTGGATCCGTGACTTCTCTTATGCTTACAACGAGCCGATGACGAGGATGTACTTCTGGCACCCGGCATTCGACAACTATCCGGTTGTGGGTGTGACCTGGCACCAGGCAAACGCCTTCGCTGAATGGCGTAGTAAGTTCTGGGAAGACTACCGTATATCTAAGAAATTATTTACAGAAGATAAATTCCAGTTGCCTTCAGAAGCGCAATGGGAGTACGCTGCACGTGGTGGTAGAGAGCAAACGCCTTACCCATGGGGTGGTTACTACATTCGTAACAAGAAAGGTTGCTTGCTGGCTAACTTTAAACCAGGTCGTGGTAACTATCCTGAGGACGGTGGTTTCTACACTGTAAGAGCGGATGCTTACTGGCCAAACGACTACGGTTTATATAACATGTCAGGTAACGTAGCTGAGTGGACACAGGATATTTACTATGAGAACGCATACTCCTTCACGTCTGATATGAACCCTTATCTGCGTATGGACGTACCGGACAATGCAGTTCCAAAAATGAAACGTAAGGCAGTAAGAGGCGGTTCCTGGAAAGATATCGGATATTTCCTCCAGACAGGTACACGTTCTTACGAGTATCAGGATAGTGCTAAATCCTACATTGGATTCAGATGTACGATTGCCTTCCTGAGCCGTTCTAAAAACGATTTTGGTCACAGGTAACAATTATAGTAACAGCATTACGGATAGATGAGAATGAGAACAGGCAGTATCGAAGAGACAGGAATAAACCTGTATGCCTTTGGGACGGGCATGTGTGAGAACATCAAACTAAAACAAGTTGATATGAGAAACCGTATGAAGTACATTGGGAAACCGCAAATCATCGTTGAGCAACAACTATTCCATAACAACAATTTAACCTTTAACACTTTAACCAGTAAATTTTGACCTATGGCTATGAATCCTACTACATCGAAATGGCTTAATTTCTTTGTTTGTGTCGCGGCATCTGTAGTAATTATCGGTGCGCTTTTTAAACTTCAACACTGGCCAGGCGCTGATATCGCCCTGATCGTTGGTTTGAGCACAGAAGCGCTGATCTTCTTCGTTTATGCATTCGTACCGGATAGCGGTGGTCACGATGCGGCTCCTGCTACTGTAGCAGTTGTTGCTGGTGGTAGCCCTGCTCTGGCTGGTCTGGATAAAATGCTCGAAGAAGCTGACATCACTCCGGTAAGCTTACAGCGTCTGAGCGAGAACTTCCAGAAATTAGGTTCCACAGTAGATAAAATGCGGGATATCAGTGATGTAGTTGCCGCTACAGGCGATTACACACAAAAAACAAGAGAAGCTGCTACTGCAATTGGTAGCGTAGCGCACGCTTACACTACTGCTGCTTCAGCTGTATCTTCTTTCAACAGTGCTTCCGAGTCTACAAGAAGCTTCCACGAGCAAATGCAGGGTATGACCAAAAACCTGGCTTCCCTGAATGCTATCTATGAACTGGAACTGCAGGACACTAACAATCACCTGAAAGCTATGAACAACTTCTATAGCAATCTGCTGAATGTTTCTCAGGCAATGACCAGCAGCGTGGACGATGCTCGTAAAACTCAGGATCAGATCTCTAAACTGGCTCACAACCTGACCAGCCTGAACACCGTATACGGTAACATGCTCAGCGCTATGCAGAGTGCGAGATAAGGTATCGCTAATAGTTTTTGAATTAACAACAGACAATCATTCAAACCTGAGAACAAACTATGGCACTACCTAAAGATCCCAGGCAGAAGATGATCAATATCATGTATCTGGTCTTAACGGCCATGCTGGCATTGAACGTCTCTGCTGAGATATTGAACGCATTTAATATAGTAAACGATTCAATTATAACTTCGAACGCGTCTATCACAAGTAAGAACGCGATTACATACGACCAGTTTACAAAACAGATGAGCAACGACCCGGGAAAGGTCGGTCCTCTGAAAGAAAAAGCTGATCAGGTAAAAGCAATCTCTTCTGAGATGTTCGTTTATATCGATACACTGAAAGCAACCATCATCAGAGAAGCTGGTGGTCTGACAGAAGATGGCGAAATTAAAAGTAAAGACAACCTTGATGCTCCTACCCGTGTGATGGAGAATCAGAAGAAAGGTGCTGAACTTGAGAAAAAGCTGACTGAACTGCGTGCAAAATTGCTCTCATTTGTTGATAGCAAAGTAGCAGCAGATTTCGAAAAGAGCTTACCACTGCGTATTGAAGTTGGTAAATCTCATGGTGGTCACGGTCCTAAAAATGCAACATGGACTTCTTACCACTTCAACATGGTACCTACTGTTGCAGCTGTTACCATCCTGAGTAAATTTCAGAACGACGTAAAGAACTCTGAATCAAGTATCGTTGATTATCTGTTCAAACAGATCGGCGCTAACGAGTTCAAATTCGATAAAATCAAGCCTTTCGTATCTCTGAACTCCAAGAACCTGATGGAAGGTCAGGAACTGGTTGCTCAGGTAGCGGTAGGTGCTTATAGCAGCACAGTAAATCCTGAGATCGTTGTAAACGGTTCTGCCGTTACAGCAACTGATGGTCTGGGTAGCTATAAAATGAACGTAAGTGGTCTGGGTGAAAAAACTTTATCCGGTACAGTAACACTGAAGAGACCAAATGGTGAAACTGAAACATTCCCTTTCAATGAGCCATACACTGTAGGTGCTTCTACCACTTCAATCTCTGCTGACAAGATGAACGTACTGTACATCGGTCTGCAAAACCCGATCTCTATCTCTGCTGCTGGTGTTCCTGCTGAGCAGGTAGCTGCAAGCATCAACAACGGTACTATAACTAAAACTGGTGCAGGTAAATTCTCTGTAACAGTTACCAAACCAGGTACAGCTACCATCGGTGTTGTTGCTAACGGTAAGAGCATGGCGGGTAAAGAATTCCGTATCAAATACATTCCTGATCCAGTCCTGAAGGTTGGTATGAGCAAAGGCCCTTTCATGAAGGCTGCTGAGTTCAAAGTACAGGGCGGTCTCCGCGCTGATCTGGAAGACTTCCTGTTCGAGGGTGTTAGATACGAAGTTGTAAGCTATCGTATTGGTATCGATGCAAAAGGTAAAGACTATGCAGAAGGCGAAGCTAACTCTGCATACTTCCCTAACAGCGTGATGCCTGTTATCCGCTCCCTGAGAGCTGGCGATATCGTATACTTCGACAACATCCGCGTAAAAGGTCCGGATGGAAGAGTGAGAGATATGAGTAACGTCAATTTCAAGATTAACTAATATTATTTTCTATGCGAGCAGTCATCCTTAACAGAATCGGTTTGTGCGCTATGCTGCTGGTATTCCTGGCAGCTGAGGCAAACGCTCAGGGCGGTGGTCGCCGTCGTACGACACGTCGTACCGAGTCTACCCCATCTGAGAATACAACACCTGCTGATGGTTCTGTTGTCAATCCCGCTACCGGCAATGCAGTATCTGCACCCCCTCAGCAACCGCAAGGTGCTGAACCTGCCTCCCTTCGCCAGGATGGCGTAGGAGTGCCAGTTGTAGATACTCCACGCAAATCCCTGCGTACGGATGGCATTTCTGAAAAGAACTTTATCAAAGACCGTGTGCCTATTCCTTATGACCATATCCGCTCAGACGATGAGTTCTGGGAAAAGAAGATATGGCAGGTGATCGACACCCGTGAAAAGATGAACCTTCCTTTCCAGTACAATGTTGAGGATGAAACTGGTACCAACCAGCTGTTCATAAACATTCTGCTCAACGCGGTTAAGTCCGGCGAAGTGCAGGCTTTCAGCCCTATCGATGACAGGTTCACTACCATCATTCCTTTCTCTGAAGTTCAGAACAAACTGAGTGGTGAAGAGAAAACTGTACGTAGTATCGACCCTGTAACCGGTGAGGAGAAAATGGTCACTACCCGTGATGAATTTGACCCACGTACTGTTGTTCAGTACAAAATCAAAGAAATCTGGGTATTCGATAAAGAGGCCTCTGCACTGAAAGTTCGTATCCTGGGTATCGCTCCGATGGTATCCCGTATGAACGAAGACGGTTCCTTCCGTGCTGCTATCCCGCTGTTCTGGGTATATTATCCTGATCTGCGTCCTGTACTGGCTAAATTTGATGTTTACAACCAGAATAACGATGCGGCTACAATGAGTTGGGAAGACCTTTTCGAAATGCGTTTCTTCTCCAGCTTCATTATCAAGGAAAACAATACTTATAACCGCGAGATCAAAGAATACATTAAAGATGGTACCATGCGTCTCCTGGAAGGTCAGGCGATCAAGGATAAGATCTTTAACAAAGAACAAGATATGTGGCAGTACTAATCTGCTCGCAGGATAAAAAAACTGAAAAAGGGTTTGCCATATGGCAGACCCTTTTTCTTTTACATGACTTATCTCATTTCTCCCCTGCCCGCCCCTGCCTACCTTTGTTTTGTAACAATCACCACGCTTATGTCCCTGATATTTGAAACCCCCACCCTGCTTGACCAGCTACGTCGTCAGGCAGAAGAACTGCAGCAGACTGCCCGTCATCAATTTTTAAACGCCTCCGCTGAGACTTTGCTACGGCAACCGGCGCCGGGAAAATGGAGTGTCGCCCAATGTCTGGATCACCTGAATGCATATGCCCGTTTTTATATACCGGCAATAGAAAATGCCATACAGGGGAAACTGTCCGGCAGCCTTCCTCCTGCCCCTTCACCTACCTTTAAAAGTGGTTGGCTGGGTAACTACTTTACGAATATGATGTTGCCAAAGGCAGATGGCCGGCCCGGTATGAAGATGCAGGCGCCGAAAGCATACCGTCCGCTGACTGATCTGGATGCCGGGAAGGTTGTCAATGAATTTATTGAATGGCAGGAAAAGATGAAGACGCTGCTGGACCGCGCGAAACTGGTGAACCTGCAGCAAATAAAAATAGGCACCACATTGGGTAGCTGGCTTAAATTCTCATTGGGAGATACGTTCCGCTTCGTGATTGCGCACGAACAACGGCATATGGCACAGGCGTTACGGGCAAAGGCATAATGTAACGCTAGCTATTGCTGTCAGCGCCGGTAACAGGGCCTGTTTCTCCTGTAGCAGGATGGAAATGTGCGTATACGAGACGGGCCTTGGCTGCTCCTATTTCTTTTACAAGATCATCCTCAGATAATAATTTGATTTTAGCGACTGAACGGAAGGTTTTCAGTAGCTGGGTAGCTGTATTCTCACCAATTCCCTTAATAGCCTCTAATTCGTTCTTAAAAGTGCCTTTACTGCGTTTCTGGCGATGGAAGGTGATACCGAAACGGTGTACTTCATCACGGACCCGGCGGATCAGCTTCAGACTTTCGCTGTCGTAGGGTAGTTTAATACTGTCTTTATCTCCCGGAAAAAAGATCTCTTCTTCGTTCTTCGCCAGCCCTACCACTGTCATACTTCCGATAAGATCCAGTTCCCGGATGCTTTCCATAGCAGAGCCCAGCTGTCCTTTACCTCCATCTATAATCACCAGTTGCGGCAAGGGCTGTTGTTCAGCCAGTAAGCGGCTATAACGGCGGTATACCACTTCTTTCATGGAGGCAAAGTCGTTAATACCCTGTACCGTTTTGATATTGAAGTGGCGATAGTCTTTTTTGGAAGCAATGCCATCCTTGAAAACTACACAGGCCGAAACCGGATAGGCTCCCTGAAAGTTCGAGTTATCGAAACACTCAATGTGTAAAGGTAACTCCTGTAGTTCGAGGTCAGCCTGCAACTGGTACAGCACTTTCTTTTTCTCCAGATCGCTTTTTCCTTCCAGATGCAGGATCTTTTTCCTGTAGAGTTCCTCCTTAAAGTAGTTGACGTTCTTTTCGGAGAGCTCCAGTAGTTTCTTCTTGTCACCACCTTTAGGTACAGAGATGGTAACATGTTCTTCCGGATACTCTATTTCCAGCGGAACAATGATTTCGCGGGCAAGACTCTGGAATGCATCACGGAGGTAGCCGACCGCATAGGTCAGTACTTCTGTATCGTCTTCCTCGAGTTTCTTTTCCAGTGTAACGGTTTTGGTATCGGCAATGGTGCCGTTCAGTACACGGAGGTAGTTGACATATGCGTAATTACCTTCACTGATAATAGAGAAGACATCGACGTTACCAACACGGGTGCCTACGATGGTGGACTTACTCTGATAAGCCTGTAAACTTTCTATTTTCTTCCTGACGATCTCCGCTTTTTCAAATTCCATGTTCATGGCGTGTTCCTGCATCTGTGTGCGGAACAGTTGTAAAACGGGCGACAGGTTGCCGCGCAGGATGTTTTTGACCTGTTGCAGCCCTTCTCTGTAATCTTCTTCTGTCTGTAATCCTTCGCAGGGGCCCTTGCAGTTGCCCAGATGATATTCCAGACAGACTTTATACTTTCCTTTGGCGACATTCTGCGGAGAAAGGTTCAGGTTGCAGGTACGCAAAGGAATGTTATATCTGATCACTTCCAGCAGTTCGCGTACGCGGCCTACGGAGGTGAAGGGCCCGAGGTATTCAGAACCGTCTTTGATGATATTACGGGTCAGGAATACGCGGGGAAATGATTCATGTTTGATGACGATGTACGGGTAGGTTTTATCGTCTTTCAGGTTGATATTGAATTTAGGCTGGAACTGTTTGATCAGTGAGTTTTCCAGCAGGAAAGCATCCTGTTCAGAGCCAACTATAGTAAATTCAATATGGTGGATGTTTTCTACAAGTTTACGGGTCTTGTAGTTATCATGATTTTTTACGAAATAAGAGCTGACCCTTTTGCGCAGGCTTTTAGCTTTTCCTACATAAAGCAGTTCGCCTGCTTCACTGTAATACTTGTAAATACCTGGCTGAAGGGGTATAGTATGTGATATCTGTTGAAACTCCGCTGCTGTCATGTTCTAAGAAATCAGTTAGGGGTGTGCGAAAAAGACTTTCACATCCAGTTCCCTTGCGGGCAGAAAAGCGATCTTCTGCCAGGTCACGACGCGGATATGTTTGTTATGCTGGTACACCAGGTTTTGCTGGTATTCATATACCAGGTTTTTCACATGCTTATTCATCTGCACGTTGGTAATATGCTGCTGGTTGTCAATATCCATGATCACTTCCTGAGGTACGGTGGCAGCATTTCTTGCCTTGTACATGAGGGAATGGGTACCGGAGAACTGGTCGGCCAGCAGGATGGTATCATATGCGCCTCTGAGGGAGGGTTTATTCAGGTCTATGTCGAGGAAAGGGGCCAGCAGGTGTTGCAGCTGGGCGGAATCAGGGGTGGCAATGGTGATGCTGTCCCTTTGTCCATTCATGACGATTGTCTTTTGGAATGTAGGTCTATCCGTAGAGATAGTATTCAGTTCTTCCTGAAAATACCCTTTAAGATCCCTGTAAGCCAGTGCCTTGCCTTGTTGCCCTCCGTTACTGTTACTGCAGGAGGCGCAGAGAGTAGCAACGGCCATCAGTATCCATGAAAAACGATGATCCATTCTGCAAATTTAGGGAAGATGCTTTAATGCGCCGCGCATCTGTCTGAAAGCAAACCATATAAAAAAGTTAATGCGCCGTAAAGACGGCGCATCTAATGCATGAGCAAATCTGTCGAGAGCACTAAAAAACGTAAAACGTATTATCTACGCGAATAGTTACAGCATTGAAATAATATAAAAAAAAAGCTGTCACGCCTTGTGGCGGACAGCTTTTCTATCAATGAGATATACTACTTAGATCAGAATGTTGCCGGTCATTTCTTTCGGGATGGAGAGACCCATCAGCGTCAGAATGGTTGGAGCAACGTCACCCAGTTTACCCGGTTTTACCGCACCCTTGAATTCATTGCTGACAATGAAATAAGGTACAAGGTTAGTGGTATGTGCAGTATTCGGCGTACCATCGTTGTTGATCATGAAATCAGCATTACCGTGGTCAGCCGTAAGGAATACGGTATAATCGCTTTTCAGCGCTGCAGTTATTACCTTCTCTACGCAGGTATCTACTGTTTCTACTGCTTTGATAGCAGCTTCCCATATACCGGTGTGTCCAACCATGTCAGCGTTGGCAAAGTTCAGACAGATGAAATCAGCTGATTTGCTTTCAATTTCAGGTACGATGGTGTTGGTAACTTCGTAAGCGCTCATTTCAGGTTGCAGGTCGTAAGTGGCTACTTTTGGAGAAGCAACGATCAGACGGCGTTCACCCTGAAATTCTTTCTCACGTCCACCGGAGAAGAAGAAGGATACGTGCGGATATTTTTCTGTTTCAGCGATACGGATCTGGCTGCGGTTGTTTGCTTCCAGTACTTCGCCGATGGTGTTCTGCAGGTTATCATTTTCGAATATAACATGTACACCCTTATAGGTTTTGTCATATTCGGTCATAGTAGTGTAGTGCAGTGCCAGCGGGTTCATTCCGAATTCAGGGAAAGCCTGTTGGGTCAATGCCTGTGTGATTTCGCGGCAACGGTCAGTACGGAAGTTAAAGCAGAGTACTGCATCCCCTTCTGTGATTGTAGCGATCGGATTCAGCTGTGCATCAGTGGTAACGATAGGCTTGATAAATTCATCTGTTATACCTTCTGCATAGGAAGTTTTGATAGCGTTTACAACGTCCTGGGTAGGTGTACCGGTACCGTGTACCATTGCATCATATGCAAGTTTCACACGTTCCCAGCGTTTATCACGGTCCATTGCGTAGTAACGGCCGGTGATGCTGGCGACTTCCCCTACAGTTGTTTTGAGGTGAGCTACCAGATCTTCCATATAATTGAGACCACCTTTAGGATCAGTGTCACGGCCATCGGTGAAGGCGTGAATGAACACTTTGGTCAGTCCTTTATCTTTTGCAATCTGTGTCAGTGCTTTCAGGTGGTTGATATGGGAGTGTACACCACCGTCACTTACGAGACCGATGAGGTGAAGCGCCTTATCGTTATCTTTTGCATAGCTGAGCGTGTCCTGCAATACCTTGTTACCGGCAAGTTCACCTGTGCGGATGGCTACGTTGATGCGCTGCAGTTCCTGATACACGATACGTCCGGCACCGAGGTTCAGGTGTCCTACTTCGGAGTTACCCATTTGTCCTTCCGGCAGACCAACATCTTCACCGCAGGTAATCAGTGTACTGTGCGGGTATTTTGCATACAGACTGCTCACAAATGGCGTTTTTGAATGCGCTATAGCATCAGCGGCAGGAACCTGTCCCTGTCCCCATCCGTCCATGATAATGAGAATGGCTCTTTTCTTTTCCATATTTCCGGTTGTAATTTTCTTGTTCTGTAAAGGAGGCTAAAGTTATGAAGCATCCGCGAAACCGCGTCAAACTTATTGAAATGCCTTCAAAATTCATACAGGGGTAACAGAACTTTGTCTTACTTAGGTTTTATTCTAAAAATATATATTAATATATTCGCATTAATTAGTCACTGTACAATACAACGATGATTGTATTTTAAAAGGCATCCTGCAAATTGGCATAGTTTTAGCCCATTTTACTATAATGATGAAAACTTTACTACTTAATAAAATACTGACGATGAAAAAGTTATTGTATGGGCTTGGAGTTGTGTTGTTTGGCGTCATTATCACTGCATTTACACTGTCAGCCGCTAACTTGAAAGCTCCTGCAGGAGGCCCATTCGAAGATGTGGTGACTGCGATCAAACAAGGCGATGCAAGCGCACTATCCCGCTACCTTGACAACACTGTAGAAATCAGCATGGCTGGAAAATCAAACTCTTACAGCAAAGCACAGGCAGAAATTATCCTGAAAGATTTCTTTTCAAAAAATCAGGTGAAGACCTTTGAGCTGATCCATCAGGTGGAGAGCAAGGGTGGTTCCAGAGTTGGTATTGCCAACGTAGGTACCTCCGGAGGCGCTTATCGTACTTCCTTCTTTTTACAGATGAAGGGCGGTTCTATGGTGCTGAACGAGCTTCGCTTCGAGAATAAATAATAAATAAAGAATTGTTAAGATTGATATTGAAAAGTCCGGCTCCGTCCGGACTTTTTTATATTCGGGGGATTCTGAGCCAGCCTCCTTTCTGAAATTGGCTTACTTTCGTTCTTTCAAACCGATAGTATGTTACAGGAACCAGCATTAACTGAGCTTATTCGCAACGCACTGGCAGAAGATATAGGAGATGGTGACCATTCCACTTTGGCATGTATTCCAGCTGACGCCAGAGGTGGCGCCAGATTGAAAATAAAAGAAGATGGTGTACTGGCAGGGATGGAAGTGGCGGAAGCTGTTTTCCGGATTCTGGACAGCAATTCCATTTTTCGGCCATTTAAGAAAGATGGCGATGTCATGAAATCGGGAGAGCTTGCATTTGAAGTGGAAGCATCTATCCATACTTTATTGATGGGAGAACGCCTGGTACTGAACTGTATGCAGAGAATGAGTGGCATTGCTACGCTTACCCGCAGTTTCGTGGACGTTTTAAAAGGATATCATACCCGCTTGCTGGATACCCGTAAAACCACTCCTAATTTCCGCCTGCTTGAAAAAGAAGCTGTACGTATCGGTGGTGGTGTTAATCACCGCATGGGTCTCTATGATATGGTCATGCTGAAAGATAATCACATCGATTTTGCCGGAGGCATCACCGCTGCCGTTACCAAAACAGTGGCATACCTGCAACAACGACAATTGCCGTTGCAAATAGAAGTAGAAACGCGTAACCTGGAGGATGTGAAAGAAGTGCTGGCTGTCGGACAGATACACCGTATCATGCTGGACAACTTCTCTCCTGCCCTGCTCAGTGAAGCATTGGCACTTATAGATGGACGGTACGAAACAGAAGCATCTGGTGGTATCAATCTCGATACGCTGGAAGCATATGCCAAAACAGGGGTTGATTACGTATCAGCCGGAGCCGTGATCCATCACGCAGTCAGTCTTGATCTTAGTTTAAAAGCAATATAATATCCCTAACGTTGAGAAAGATTCTATTCATCATCAACCGTAAAGCCGGCACAGACAGAGAAAAACGCCTTGAGGGTATCATCAGAAAATATCTGACCCCAAAAGCATTTTCAGTAGAAGTGACTCACCTCGAATATCTGGGTCATGGTACAGATCTGGCGAAAGCAGCGGTAGCAAATGGAACTGATACAGTAGTGGCAGTAGGTGGAGATGGCTCCATCAACGAAATTGCGCAGGGATTGGTAGGAACTACAACTGCACTGGCAATTATTCCGCTGGGAAGCGGGAATGGTCTCGCCAGAGCACTGAAAATACCATTGAAAGTTTCACGCGCACTGGAAGTGATCGCTGACGGAAAAAGAAAGGCAATTGATGTTGGTTATGCCAACGAACACCTGTTCCTCAGCAACGCCGGTGTCGGATTTGATGCACTTGTCGCAGATCAGTTCAGACATAAAACCAAACGCGGTCTCTGGGGATACGCAAAACTCGTATTCCAGAGCTTCAGCAGTTATAAAGGGCCGTCCTACGAAATAAATGTGGATGGTAAAACGATGCAGGAACGTGCGTTTCTGCTCACCGTCGCCAATGGTAACCAGTTTGGTTATGAGTTCAAACTCGCTCCTGACGCAAATGTATTTGACGGGAAACTGGACCTTTGTGTGGTGCCACCGATCAAGTTAGTAGGTCTTATTCCTGTCGGATTTTATTCGCTGATGGGGAATATCGATAAGACACGCTATATGCAACACTTTACCGGAGAGACGATCGTTGTTAAAAGTAATGACCTTGTGCATCTGCAGGTAGATGGTGATGCCGTACCGCTGAAAGAAAATGGTAAAGTCGCATTCCGTATACATCCTGGTGCGTTGCAGGTAATCGTTAACCGTTCTTAAACTTATTGTTATGTCGAAGAAAAAAAACAATACAGGTGGTATTGTGTATTCCACCAATCCTGATTTCAGACAAGATAGCGATGAACCGGAAGCGGTGGAGACGCTGCCGCCGGCTCAGCAACAGTTGCGGGTGAAATTGGATACGAAGCAGAGGGCGGGGAAAGTAGTGACGCTGGTGGATGGATTCGTTGGCGCTGAGGAAGATCTGGAGAAGCTGGGGAAGGAGTTGAAGACGAAGTGCGGTACGGGTGGTAGTGCGAAAGATGGTCAGATACTGATACAGGGGGATTATAAGGAGAAGGTGGTGAAGTGGTTGCAGGATTGGGGGTATAAGGCGAAGTAGGATTTGAAAAATTTTTGATACGGTCCGGATGGTTTTAGTACTGTCCGGGCTTTTTTTTGGTTTTTTTTGGCAGCCAACAAATAATTGTGGGATGTTGAAAGTGTGCCGGGCTGCTGACGGCAAAGGCAGTATGGGCTGGCAGGCTGTAGTTCTTTGAAGTTCCTTGCTATGGGGCTTTGTTTTGGAGATTTGGGCAGTGGGGGTGGATGAAACCCCTGTTGCATAGGCCGGGCATACTTCAAACAACTAAGGCCAGCCAGCTCCATCTGCCATTGCCTGTACCTTGCGGCGGCCAATTATAATATTGAATGCTGTTGGTAACTGGTGGAGAACGGAACGACCTGATTGGTGAGATCGGGGCGTTGGTAAAAAGTTGTTGTTACTGTTCTGTGAGTTTTCTTGTTATTTATGCTGTGTATTTTCTCTGTACTGTGCATATGTACTTCGCACTTCTCTCTTCTCCTTTTTTTACTATTTGTCTTACCTTTTATTTTGGCTTAGATTTTCTCCTCTTGTCCTTGTGTTCATTGTACTTTAATTTGTCTTCTCTCCTCTCCTTTCCTACTATTCGTCTTACTTCTACTTTGGGCTTAGATCTTCTCCTCTTTGCTATTGTCTTCTTTGAACTTTAATTTGTCTTCTCTCTTTTCCTTTTCTTACTATTCGTCTTAGTTCTTCTTTTGGCTTCGATCTTCCCTATTTGCTCATTGTCTTTCTTTATCCTCCTCTGTCGTTTTCCTTTATTTTAAGGCAAGGTGTTCGCTTTTGCTGAGTCCTGCTGTTCAATTCCTGATTTGCAGCAGTTTTTGCTTCAGGTTTATAGCATCCTGAATGTATGCGGCGTATGTCCTGTCTGGCTTTTGAAGAAATGGGAGAAGTTTGCCGGCTCCTCGAATCCCAGAGAGTGAGCGATGGCGGAAATAGGCCAATCGGTGTGCATCAGCAACAGGCGGGCTTCCAGAAGGATACGCTGGCGGATGTGCTCACTGGTAGTACGTCCTGTGACCCGTTTGACGGTAGCATTCAGGTGGTTGGGATGTACGTTTAGAGTAAGGGCGAAGTCACTGGCAGTTTTAAGATGAATCTGCTCCTGTTCGGATGTGATCGGGAACTGTCTTTCAAGAGTATCGGTGAAGCGTTCTGCCAATAATTGGGCAGTGGTCAGAGAGCGCTGTGGTATTATTTGCGGGGTCGCAACCCTTTTGGCTTCCAGCAGTAAGAGCTGCAGGTAGATAAGGATGGCTTCCTGACGGTAAGGATTGCAGTCTTTGCTTTCTTTCAGGAGATGACCAAACAATTGTAGCATGTAGTCCGTCTGTTGTTCCGTCAGGTTGATCACCGGATTGGCGCCTACCTGAAAAAGCGGATGGTGTAATAGCTCATCGCGGGAATGACGCTGCATTTCAAACAGATTCTCCGTGAACCGGCAATAGTAACCATCCTGCTCACCTTTCGGTTCCCAGAGTTTTGGTTCAAGCGGATTGATGAAGACAATTGCAGGCGCCTTGATTACGTAAGTACGTTGACCCAAAGTCATGATACCACCACCTTGCGTCATCAGTGTGATTTTGTAATAATCTCTTCTGCTGGCAGAGATATATTCCCGGCAGGGATTGGTGGAACGGGAGTGAATGGAGAAATTACTCTTGGCCGGCACCTTTGGCAAGTTCTCCTGATCAACGCTTACCTGTGAAAAGTCTTCGCTCAGCGTCAGCTTTTTGCGAGGAACAGTTCTGCTATTCTTACTGTTTATGGAGGACATATAGTAAAGTTACTCAAAAGCGGATTGCTAATCATATGCTAATCAAATCGTGTCCATTAAAGCAAGGACGTGCGGGACAATAACAGTTTGGGTGGTCGTTCCGTTGTTTGAAAGGATCTTTGTTTGTATCAATGTTGCAAATTTAGTTTTGATAAATTAACAAATATTTCACAACTTGAGGTCAACCTTTATCAACCAAAATCTTGTTTTCATCAACTGGTCTTTTTGATGAACTGCCTATTTAACCAACTATCTGCTGCAGTAATACAAGATTCTTTATATCGGGCTACATGTTATCAATTCCATACCTATGGCTGTAGTAATGATGACATGTAGCCCTTTCTTTTTCACTTTTTTTCATTGATATATCGAATGTCCGGACGGCCTTATCTGTTACTGATCTTCTTTCTCCTTTTCAAACTGACATTTAACTATTGGGCTATTTATGCTGGTTACGACCTGCATAGGGATGAATACCTGCATCTGGATCAGGCAAACCACCTCGCTGCAGGCTATCTGTCTGTACCGCCGTTTACGGCCTTTATTTCACTGCTTATTAAAGGACTGGGTGGTGGTATGCATTGGGTGCGTTTCTTCCCTGCTCTGTTTGGTGCATTGACAATGTTGATAGTATGGAAAACGGTGGAATTGCTGAAGGGGGGATGGTACGCACAACTAATCGCCGGACTCTTATTCCTGTGCTCTGCTTTGTCGCGGATAAATACCCTGTTTCAGCCCAATAGTGCAGATATCCTGTTCTGGACATTAATGCTTTATCTGTTGATGCGATACGTGAAAGAGGGGAACTCAAGGCTGCTCTTATGGCTTGGACTGACTACAGGTATCGCCTTCCTGAATAAATACAATGTATTATTTCTGGTTGCTGGTCTGCTGCCCGCTTTACTGATCTCTTCACAACGAAAAATATTCCTCGATAAATACCTGTATGGTGGTCTGCTGATCGCTTTTCTGCTGGCATTACCTAATGTGATCTGGCAGATACAGAACGGTATGCCGGTAATACATCATATGCATGAACTGGCTGAGACGCAGTTGGTAAATGTGGAGCGGATGGGGTTTGTGAAAGACCAACTGGGTATTTTTCTGATAGGCACCCTGATCTGGCTTGCCGGCTTGCTTGCATTGATCTGGTATCCCTCTTTCTATCCCTACCGTTTTATTGGCTGGACTTTTCTGCTGGTAATGGCCTTGTTCATCTATCTGAAGGCAAAAGGGTATTACGCATATGGTATTTATCCCGTGTTACTGGCTTTTGGGGGCGTATATTGGGAGCGGCTTTTGTCAAAAGGAGGATTAAGATACCTGCGGCCGGTATGGGTTGTGCTGATCATATTTCCCATGGCATGGCTATTCCGGCTGATATTTCCTGTACTGTCTCCTCAGCAATTGCATGCAGCTATGACACCGCTCAAACGTGAAATCTTCTGCAGATGGGAGGATGGCAAATTGCATGAACTGCCACAGGATTTTGCTGATATGCGGGGTTGGCGCGATTTGTCAGACCTTGCAGTGAAGGCTTATCAACAGGTGCCTGACAGCGAGCGCAAAAATACCCTGATCCTCTGTGATAACTATGGTCAGGCAGGCGCTATTAACTACTATGCGGGGAAGACACTTAGTCCGGCGA
Organism: Chitinophaga pinensis; assembly: GCF_007896845.1. GTDB lineage: Bacteria > Bacteroidota > Bacteroidia > Chitinophagales > Chitinophagaceae > Chitinophaga > Chitinophaga pinensis_C. The sequence goes on from NZ_VOHS01000003.1 coordinate 147,528, forward strand.
TCACTTTTAGTGCTGACTATCTATTCTGGTTTCCCAAAATGGACAGCCTGCATTATCTGATCGTGGTAGGAGACGAACCCATGAAATATGTCCGGAAATACACGTCCGGGTACACTAAAACCGGACAGATCAATTACGTTCTGGCAAGAGAATACGGTACCGGGGTATATCTCGCAGAGGGAATTTTATCTGATTTTTCCGCAAAATTGCAGAAGTGGCAGTTGGAAGAACAGGCTCGTTTAAGGGCGTGGAAATAAGCTATTTTACGATAACAAACTCTACTTCGCCAAAGCCCAGCTCCAGGATCTCTCCGTCCTTTTCCAGACATAATTTTCCATCAGGAAGCACGTCGCGGATAATACCTTCAAATAACTCTCCGTTCATGCGGTAGGTGCCGGCTTTATTGAACCGGAACAGCTTGCTCTTGTACTCTTCCAGCAGGGTGTTGTAATGAGCAGGATGAAGTAGTTGCATTCTTTCTTCGAGACAGGCGCAGAGGGTGCGTGTCAGTTCAATCGGATCCCAGTCTTTTCCGGTGATCTGCTTGAGGGATACGGGATTGGTGAGATGTGGCGGAAAGGTAGTCTGATTGAGATTAACCCCTATCCCCATGATGGCATATTGCCATGTAGTGCCACGTAAGACATTTTCGATCAGGATGCCACCTGCCTTTCTGTCACGCCAATAAAGATCATTGCTCCACTTAATTGCCGTCTCATCACCAGCATATTTACTAAACCAGTCATGTGCGCTAAGAGATATTACAACACTGAGCATGAACTGTCTGGAAAGGGGCAGCATGCCGGGTTGCAGGGCAATAGAGAGCATGAGATTTTCTCCTGGAGGGGAAGACCATTGTTTGCCACGTTGTCCTTTTCCGGCTGTTTGCTCCATGGCAAACCACGCTGTACCGGGTGTCACCTGGCCGGTATTTACCTGCTCCATGGCATAGTTATTGGTGCTGTCTACTGTGTCTAAAATATATAATGGCTGTCCGATCACTTGAAAATTCTTTTCTGATTTGTTTTGATAGCAAAGTAAATCATTTTATCTTTTTCTTAACAGTCGGTCAGACGCTGGCATTAGAGCATGGGTATTAGACAAGTGTATGATTTATAGGCGATAAAGTACTGTACATCATTGATTATTGCACATTGTAACAATATCATATTCCGGCGTTTATTTGCTCCTTCTTTAGTAATTTTGACAATTAAAGATTATTTTTAACCAAAAGAGATTTTATTGGCACCCTTAACCGTTCTGAGTACGAGAAAGAAAGCGTTAACGCGCTTGAGTAGAGAAAGCGAGATTTTTTCCACCATCATCAAGGCCATCCAGGAAAAAAAGGGAGAAAATATTGTTTCTCTGGATCTGCGCCAGATTCCTGAAGCTGTGGCTGATTTCTTTGTTATATGTGAGGCTAACTCCAACACACAGGTTAGGGCGATAGCCGATTACGTGGAAGACCAGGTGTCGAAACACATCGGCGAAGAGCCTTATAAACATGAGGGTTTTACCGCGCAACAATGGATACTGGTAGATTATGTGAATGTTGTGGTGCATGTATTCCAACCTGAGGCCAGGCAGTTTTACAGCCTGGAGGATATGTGGAGTGATGCAGAACGAATGGAGCATAATGATACGAACTAATAACTTTTAACTATTACAGACATCCTTAAAAAAGGATCGTAAGATTATGGAAAGAGGCAACAACTTCAACAAGGGAGACAAAACGCCAAAGAAAGGACCAAAGTTCAACATATACTGGGTGTATGCTTTTATCGGGGTAGCTTTGCTGGCAATGAACTTCGCTAACTTTGGCGCTGGGCCCAAAGAGCTGAGTTTCCAGGAGTTCCAGCTCAATTACCTGAAACCGGGTGATGTAGACAAGCTGGTAGTAGTGAACAAAAAATCCGTAGAGGTCTACATTAAGAAGGACAGGCTCGCTGAGTCTAAATTCGACAAGGTGTCCAAGACCCGTCTTGGCTCTCCTAACCAAGGCCCTCATTTCCGCTTCTCAATTGGTAGTGAAGAGAGTTTTAAGGCCGACCTTGACAAGGCACAGGCCGGAGTCCCTCTGGAAGATCAGGTGAAAGTGACGTATGAGGATAGACAGAGCTGGTTTGAACCATTTGTACAATTGCTGCTCCCACTGGTGCTGCTGATTGGATTGTGGATACTGCTGATGCGTAAAATGGGTGGCCCTGCCGGTGGTAGTGGCGGTCCGGGCGGCATCTTCAACATCGGTAAATCCAAAGCGACCCTGTTTGATAAAGGTACCCGCGTAAATATCACATTCAGTGATGTGGCTGGTCTGGATGAAGCAAAAGTGGAAGTGATGGAAATCGTCGATTTCCTGAAGAATCCGAAAAAATATACCGCTCTGGGTGGTAAAATACCAAAAGGCGCCTTACTGGTAGGCCCTCCGGGTACAGGTAAGACCCTGCTGGCGAAAGCAATGGCAGGTGAAGCACAGGTACCTTTCTTCTCTATGTCAGGTTCTGATTTCGTTGAATTATTCGTAGGTGTGGGTGCAAGCCGCGTACGTGACCTGTTCAAACAGGCCCGTGAGAAAGCGCCTTGTATTATCTTCATCGATGAGATAGATGCGATCGGACGTGCCAGAGGTAAGAACGTAATGATGAGTAATGACGAGCGTGAAAACACCCTGAACCAGCTGCTGGTAGAAATGGATGGTTTCGGTACCGACAGCGGTATCATCATCCTGGCTGCTACCAACCGTCCGGATGTACTGGATAGTGCGCTGCTTCGTCCGGGACGTTTTGACCGTCAGATCTCTATCGATAAACCAGACCTGAATGGTCGTGAGCACATCTTCGACGTGCACCTGAAACCAATCAAAACTTCTCCCAACCTCGATATCAAGAAACTGGCTTCTATGACCCCTGGCTTTGCTGGTGCGGACATCGCCAATGTTTGTAACGAGGCTGCACTGATCGCTGCCCGTAAGGGTAAAACTGAAGTTGAAATGGAAGATTTCAACGATGCAGTTGACAGGGTGATCGGTGGTCTGGAAAAGAAAAACAAGATCATTTCTCCTGAAGAGAAAGAAGTGATCGCATACCACGAAGCTGGTCACGCAATCTGTGGCTGGTACCTCGAGCATGCTAATCCGCTGGTGAAAGTAACTATCGTTCCCCGTGGCGTGGCAGCATTAGGTTATGCACAATATCTGCCGAAAGAACAATACCTCTATAATACCGAGCAACTGCTGGATGATATCTGTATGACACTTGGTGGCCGTGCAGTAGAAGACATCGTTTTCGGTAAAGTATCTACCGGCGCCCAGAATGACCTGCAGGTAATTACCCGTATGGCCTATGCAATGGTAACTGTGTACGGTATGAATGATAAGGTTGGTAACGTGTCTTTCTACGATCCTAACAGCGATCAGTCATTCACTAAACCTTATTCTGAAGAAACAGCCAAAATGATCGACGAAGAAGTTCGTCTCCTGATCGAAAAGGCTTATCAGCGTACCAAAACCCTGCTCACCGATAAACTGGACAACGTGAAAGCGCTGGCGCAGGAACTGCTGAAAAAAGAAGTATTGTACCAGGCAGATCTGGAAAGATTGATCGGTAAACGTCCATGGGATGTTCACCGTGAGCATATCGCTAATAAGGAAGGTATGACCACTGACGGCGTACATCCTGCCGATATCATCAATCCTTCACCTACACCTGCTAACGCGTAAGCTATTATGAAGATTTCTCCTGCCAAGGAAAATATCCTCAAGAGAGTACGAAACGCATTGAGTCAGTCGGTGCAGTTGCCCTTTCCTAATTCGGAGGGCAACAGTTCCGTTTTTGTGAAGGAACATGATGGACTGGAGATGAAATTCGCAGAAGAATTTGCCCGCTTACAGGGGAAGTTCATTTTCTGCACCAGTACAAACGAACTGTTAGACAACCTGGCAGCATTGGTCGAATCCAAAGACTGGAAAGATGTACACTGCCAGACGCCATCCCTGATGGAGCAGTTTCAGTTAAAGCAGTTTCCTTTTATTAACAAAGGAGATATGCACACTGCGGAGGCAGCGATCACAGACTGTGAGATGCTGGTAGCGCGTACAGGCACTATGGTGCTGAGCGCCGCACAGGCTTCCGGAAGGGCTTTACCGGTATATACACCGGTGCATATAGTGATCGCTTACACGCATCAGCTGGTATTCGATCTCAAAGATGCAATCGCCCGTCTGAAGGAAAAGTATCACGGTGATCTCCCCTCTTCCATCTCCTTTGCCTCCGGTCCCAGTCGTACCGCAGACATTGAGAAAACACTGGTAGTAGGAATACATGGACCACGAGAGGTATATGTCTTCCTGTTGGATGAATAGATTTGTAAACAATAAAGCATATTTGAACAGCGCGTGATCCTATCATGCGCTGTTCTTTTAAATGATCATGTTATACGGGCCCGCTATGACCAGGTTATTCCTAATTCTTTTTGCTGCCGTTCTGCTGTCGTCATGTGGACAGTCTTCCGAGCAGCGTACCGCCACAGTAGATACCATTAACACCTTTACCGTAAAAGAGCCCTGTGCAGTTATATTCAAACCGGCAGGTGATAAATTACGTTCGCTGAAATCTGCAATCGGTGAAAAAGGTTTCCCTTCCCTTGAAGCAATTAATAAAAGTACACAGGCAGAAGACAGTGCTTACCTTGCCGCTAAAGGCGTGAAAGTAGTCAGCACCAGTGCTACGCTGTTGAAATTTATCAAGCCCAACGGAGAAGTCTTCTATCTCGGTCTGAACCACCCAAAGTACTCCTGGGAGATATTCCTGTACAACGGTTACAGCGATCCTGTGAAGGCTGATCTGACAGATATAGAATCTGCTTATCTGGAATCAGGTATAAAGAAGCCCTGAGGGTTGTTTTCTTAAAGACTTATCTATTACTTCGCGGTGCAAACCGCTTCATCATCAGTGGTCTGTTGTTCCTGCAGCACAGACCGGATAAATATCATCATCTATGACGCATGGACTGTCCACAGTGGACTATTCCATTCCTCTTCCGGAAGGCAAACGTGTTTATTTCGCATCAGACTTTCACCTGGGCGCTCCTAATCCTGCTGCGAGCAGAGAAAGGGAAAAGCGTATTGTAAAATGGCTGGACGCCTGTTCGAAAGACGCTGAACATATCTTTCTGGTAGGTGATATTTTCGATTTCTGGTTTGAATATAAAGAAGTGGTCCCTAAAGGTTATACCCGCCTGTTAGGTAAACTGGCTGAATTACGTGATAAAGGCATCGGCATCACTGTATTCATCGGGAACCATGATATGTGGATGGACGGCTATTTTGAGGAAGAGCTGGAAATCCCGGTACACTATGAACCTAAAACGTATGAAATAGGCGGTAAACGGTTTTATATCGGTCATGGCGATGGCCTTGGTCCCGGTGATCATGGATATAAAATGCTGAAGAAGGTATTCCGTAACCCCATATGCCGCTGGTTATTTTCCCTGATACATCCCTCGTGGGGAATTGGGCTGGCCAATTATTTCAGCCGTAAAAGCCGTGCAGCTACTGGCGGCGAACTGGAAAAATTCCTTGGTGAAGAGAATGAGTGGCTGGCTATCTACAGTAAAGAAGTATTACAGAAAGCTCATTTTGATTACTTCATTTACGGGCACAGGCACCTGCCACTGGATCTGCAGGTAGGTCCCGATAGTCGCTACATTAATCTTGGCGACTGGTTGAATTACTTCACTTATGCCGTCTTTGACGGAAAGAACACTGAATTAATATACGATGGGAAATAGCGGCTCACGCGTTTGAAGGCAACGGCGTCAGTCAAGGATCTCATGCAGGATCGGAGGAGAATTTAATTCCTGAAAATCGGGCAGATGCAGTCTGAAGAAATCCAGATAGGCATATAACAGTTTTCTCCGGCGGTCTTTATTCATGTTGATCTCACCCAACGCTTCCCAGTTACTACACTGAAACAGACGATCTGTGATCTCACTATTGGCAGCATCAAGATAGTTGCTATGGTGTGGCGGCAGGTCCGTAAAAGAACCTTCCTGCAAGTCGAGATAGTGTGCGTATTCAGAATACCGGCCATTAAGACGGAAACCAAGATGTTCTGCCAGCCTGAGCGTGAAATAAAGCGGAATATTGGCTGCAATACCCAATGGTGCTACATCCAGCGCCTGTAATGCCTGCTCCGCAAAATAATATAAGTCAACCTGCTGTTCCGGTTCGCGCAGACTCTTTTGCAGCAACTCGATCATATAAAGTGCTACCGTGTTCTTTACAATATTAAAGTGCAGGGAAGTATAGATATATCCCAGTTTAAACTCAGAGATACGCTGGATGCTTTTCTGTTCATAATGATATACAACCAGTTCCAGAATATTACCCGGCTGAAACAGATTGCCTTTGGCTTTAGGTTTTGAGCTGCGTACACCGTTCACCATATACGACTGTACCCCAAAAAGTTCGGTGAATATATTGACAATGGCGCTGGTGTCGCCATATTTGACTGTTCTTAAGACTATCCCGCGGGTTTTGTGTAACATAAAACTAGGCAGCAGCTGCTGATATCAAATGTACGACGAGCGGTCGTTAATTAATGAATACAATCCTGGTGACTACGTGCTCCCCTCCTGTTTCTCCCATAGCAAATACCAGATAAACGCCTGACTGTGGCCGATGGCCGGTATAATCCAGTCCGTTCCAGATGGCCTGTCCACCAAAAGCTCTTGTCTGATAGACCATTCTGCCACTGATGTCAGTAATTTTTACCCGGGTATTGTCTGCCAGTCCGCGGATAGCGATAGGCCCGCTGTAGTCATGTTTTACCGGGTTAGGAAACACCAGTACGGAGTCTCTTTCCATTTTGCTGACAGGCTCAGTAGCGGTTCCGTGCCATGACATCAGGCCTTTGCCGGTGGCAAAGTAAACCTCTCCTACTTTGGGATCTATTGTAATGCGGTAGATGTGATTATCAGGCAGCGGACTATTGCCGGTATTAAAATGTTCCAGAATACGTTGACCATCATCACTCACCAGCCATGCGCCGTTGTAAGTGCCTACCCATTTCCGGTTCGCCCCATCCACGGCGATAGTCGTGACCTGTTCATCCTGAAAGAGATAACCGGCAAAGTTATCCTGCTGAATGACAGGTAATATCGCATTACAGCCCTCTGTTGCCGCCTGACCGGGGCAATTGATGATAGCGATACCGCGTGCGGTACCAATCCATATGCTGCCGTTACGGTCTTTTGCAAGACAATAGACATCGTTAGAAGGTAGATTGCCCTGTGCAGCGCCAAGCCGGTACTGACGCCACTGGTCATCGGATTTATTGTCAGGGGTGTTGTTATGACTGAATACGTATAAGCCATTGCTCAGTGGAGAAACTATATAAACAAGGCCATTGTCGTCTGTCAATAGCTGACTGATGGCATTGCCGGTCATGGCATAAGGGCTGCGGAAGGATACCCATGTATCATCTGGTTTTTTAACCAGCAGGTTATTACCAGCCCCATAAACGGCAACCCAAAGATTACCTGAAAGGTCGGTCGCCAGTCCGCTGACATTATAGCCAGTAGGGTCGTTCGTTGCAGCCGGTAGAATTCCCTGTTTAAATACCGTCATCTTATTTCCACTGATGCGGGCTAATCCGCCACCAAAGGATCCGAGGTAGAGGGCACCGGGATCTATTGCTATAGTAGCAATATCATGAAGGGAATCCGGCCATCCTGATACTGTATTCCATGTGCCATTTTCGAAACTATAATAGCCTTCGCGGTTACCAGCAGCCTTCCAGTTACTGTTGATTGTGCCGGGGGCTGCCAGCAATGTACGACCGGAGAATAACATGTCTCCTGTAATGATACCAGCTGGTGCATCAGGATTGACAGCAGTATATTCGTTGGTTTGCCTGTCATATTGCACCAGTCCGGAAAGGGAATCAGCGATCCAGAACGTATTACCGTTACCTGCAACCTGCACCGGTGCCTTCAGCAGGGTATGTTGAAAACTGCCTGCAGCTGCAGCATTATTATTCAGCGCAAGGATACGGGAACCTCCTGTCTGCGGTTGACAGAGAAGCAGCTGATTGTCATGGACGCTCATATTACTGATAATACGATCGGCGGTATACCATAGCGTCCAGATATTATTGCGCAGCAGGAACAGTTGATTATGCTGCCGGCATATCAGCTGGTTATTGAACACGATGATATCCTGTACGGAGTCTGGAGCAAGTCCCTGTGAGAGAGAGGACCAGTTGCGAAAATCAGAAGGATTGTTACTGTTAAGCGATGTGGTTTTGACTCCTTCTGAGGTGGCGGCAAAAAGGGATGTACCGATGATGGCCAGTGAATAAACCGGTTTATAGGCGCCGGTATTGCCTACTACATACGTGGCCTCGATTTCCGGCACAGAGGTATTCAGTACTACGATACCCAGCCCGGTACAGAGATACGCTTTGTTGTTACGGAAAACGACCTTGAAAATGGTTTTATCGGCGGCGACCTGTTTACGCATCAGGTCGGGAATATTATAGATGGTGTTCCCTCCGAGCAGATCGATATTGCTATTGGAATAGGCGACAAGTACAGTTTCGTCATTGGCAGCCAGAGTGGTGATGCCGATATCATGGAGGCCATTTACTTTACTGTAACGACTGAGCTCCAATCCTTCTTCCGGAGTATTGGTCACGGCTGTCAGTCCGCCGGCGGCGGCGCAATATATCTTATCTCCTTTCACAGTGACGGCGACAGCGGGACGCCAGGGAAGATGGTCGCTCCACTGGCCAATATAAGTGCCTTCACCAGGCTGCTGAGCGCTTATCTGTAGGGCATTCAGGCAGGACAGGCAAAGTATGGTACAGAGGGATATCAGAAAACGGTACATGCATCAAAAATAGTTATATGTTATTACTTTGAGTTACCTTTACGCCCTACTAAAATTACAAAGACGCGTATGTGGCAACGCTTAGCAGGATTCGTATTGAAATTTCGTTTACCACTCCTGGTCTTATTACTGTTGAGCACTGCAGTGATGACCTATTTCGCCAGCAAAGTAGAGCTTTCCTATGAAGCAAATAAATCTATCCCGCTGGATAATGCGAAATATAAGGAATATATGCAGTTCCGGGAATTGTTCGGAGAGGATGGTAATATGATGGTGATTGGTATCCAGACTGACAAATTCTTTCAGAAAGATTTCTTTCATGACTATGTAAAGCTGAATGAAGATCTGAAGAAAGTGGAGTTTGTAGAGAATGTACTGAGTGTTCCTTTTGCCATCAATCTGGTGAAAAATGACAGTACACGCAAGCTGTCAGCAGAACCGCTTTTTAAGGGAGACCTGCAGCAGCAGGCGGTATTGGATAGTCTGGGTGGGGCGTTGAACAACCTGCCTTTCTATAAAGGATTGCTGTATAATCCACAGACGCATGCTTATCTGATGATGATCAATATCCAGAAGGGTGTGATGATGACGCCACGTCGTACCGAGGTGGTAGAAAACGTGATGAAGCTGGGTACTGCTTTTGGAGAGAAACATCAGACAGAAGTACGTATGAGCGGGTTGCCTTTGATCCGTACTTTGATGGCGAATAAAGTAAAGAAAGAGCTGGATCTGTTCCTGAAGTTATCGTTTGTGCTGACGGCGGTGATCCTGTTGATCTTCTTCCGTTCAATAAGTGCGGTACTGATGTCGATGATTGTGGTAGCAATAGGCGTGATCTGGTCTGTGGCGACGATCGTATTGCTGGGTTATAAAATCACATTACTGACAGGGCTGATACCGCCATTGATTGTGGTGATCGGGATACCAAACTGTGTGTATTTTCTGAATAAATATCATACGGAGTATGCGAAGGACGGAAATAAGACAAGGGCTCTGGTACATATGATACAGCGTATGGGTATTGTGACACTGTTCACTAACCTGACAGCGGCGATTGGTTTTGGGGTGTTTTGTTTTACAAAGAGTGCATTGCTGAAAGAGTTTGGTGTAGTAGCGGGTTTGAATATCATGTTGATCTTCCTGATCTCCTTTATTTTCCTGCCTGCGGTACTGAGTTATCTGCCACCACCAAAGACAAAGCATACGAACTATATGAACAACCGCACTTTCCGTGCTTTACTGGACGGACTGACGGCGTTGGTATTCAAATATCGCGCATGGGTATATGGTGTGACGGTTGTATTAGTGATCGGGGCGGTTGTTGGTATGCTGAAGCTGAAATCGGAAGCTCACATGCTGGATGATATTCCGACAAGTGATAAGCTCTATACAGACCTGAAATTCTTTGAGCAAAACTTCAAGGGTGTGATGCCATTGGAAATAGCGGTGGATACGAAGAAGAAAAATGGTGTGGTAAATCTGAAAACACTGGAAAAGCTGGATCAGTTATCCAGATTGATCGGTGCACAGCCAGAGTTTGCAAGGCCATTATCTGTAGCAGAGGGTATCAAGTTTGCGAAACAGGCTTATTATAACGGCGACAGTTCTAACTACGCTATTCCTAACCAGTTTGATATCGGATTCCTTGCACCTTATCTGCGCATGAAAGGAGGCAATAACGCGGCAGGTAATGCAACCGCGTTTACAAAACTGGTGTCCTCATTTATGGACAGCAGCCGTCAGGTAGCCCGTATCAGTGTAAATATGGCGGATGTGGGTTCTGCGAAATTGCCTATACTGCTGGATTCTTTGCGTCCGCAGGTAGATGCGATCTTTGATACAGCTCAATACAAGGTTAGTTATACCGGTACCAGTGTGATCTTCCTCGAGGGTAGCCGCTTTATCATCAACGGTCTGACAGAAAGTATCCTGCTGGCATTTGTGCTGATCATATTCTGTATGTTGTATCTGTTCCGTTCGTGGAGAATGCTGCTGATATCATTGATTCCTAATATCATTCCATTGGCAGTAACGGCAGGTGTAATGGGCTGGCTGGATATTCCATTAAAACCATCGACAGTATTGGTGTTCAGTGTGGCGCTGGGGATAGCGATCGATGTGACAATCCGTTTCCTTGTGAACTTCAAGCAGGAATTACCACAACACAACCTCGATATTTCGGCAACCGTGAAACAGACGATTCACGAGACGGGTTTGAGTATCATTTATACTTCACTAATCCTGCTGGCAGGTTTTATGATCTTCAGTTTCTCAGAGTTTGGCGGTACGAAGGCATTGGGTTGGTTAACATCACTGACTTTATTAATGGCAATGATCACGAACCTGACTATTTTGCCGGCACTGTTATTGTGGATGGAGAAGGCATTATTGAAGAAGGCGCAGAAGAAGCAATTATGGAATGCGCTTGATGAGGAGAAGGATATGGATATGTCTGAATTAGGGTTGAAGGAAAGAGAAAAAGAGGACTAGACAAGTATAGTTCCAACATATATTAAAACGCTCAATACATGATTATCAGTATTGAGCGTTTTTGTTATACCCAAATAATCTAGTGGGCTACATTCATCCCCCCTTATTCGCCGCTCGTATAAAAGGGCATTACATACCCGGTAAAAAGTAAGAGGTTTATAATGCCATTCTAACCTCTTTTAGTTCATGAAAAACAAATACTTAAAGGGCGCTCACCTTTCTGAGCGTAAATTTAAGGAGATACTACGGCTATTCGCCGAAGATCTTACAGCCACCCAGATTGCCAACATTAGTGGGGTAAGCCGTGTCACTGTAAATAGTTATCTCAAGAAAATCCGCCAGCAGATTGCCCGTCACTGTGAGTCATTATCGCCCTCCGACAATCACAACCGTTCAGTAGCCCCCGCACGCCTCACACATGCTTCACCAGCCGAAGATGGGGATGTATCCGTCAAAACAGAAGTTGGCCGTACTGTCAAGCCGGTGGTATTTGGTATTTACCGTTCTTCGGATCGGTTACATACAGAAATATTGCCTGACGTAAGCAGATCGATGATCCATTCTGTGGTGAGGAGCAGTCGTTCTATTCTGGAGATGCAGGGAGCTGCGGAGAAGATCCGTCGCTTTAGTAATGTGGTGGATCTGGGCCAATACCGTTTGTACAACCTTGAAAATGAAGGCGCTATCAGTATTGCGGACGACGTGGACGCATTCTGGGGGCTGACCAAACACAGACTTGCCAAGTTCAAAGGATTGAACCGCAGCACTGTGTACTTACATTTAAAGGAGTGCGAGTTCCGGTACAACAACAGGAATGAAGACATTTATGAGACTTTGCTGGAATTATTAAAAAGCCAGCCTTTGAGTCTTTCCTGATTATTTCTCTTTATTAAGATATTGCTGCAGCAATGCAGCGGAACTTTTATTTAGATCTGGAACAAAACCCGGATTTAGATTTTGGTTGATGAGCGCGCAGGTGGTATTCCTATCACCTGCCTTTAAATCCTTTGCTATTACTCGTTTCAGTATAAAGTTAAGCCCAGTGGAGCCCGGTTGTGATATCTCTAACAGATTTTGATTATTACAAATAATATTTTTTCTATTATGTTAAAAAACTGTTAAAGGGGTGTTATAACATATAATTTGTTAGCCGGTTTTCACAGAAATTATTGTTAAATAATTTATATTTGAACGTTAAAATTAAGTTAAACAACAGAAGAAGGGTAAATGCTTATGAGAAAAGACCCGTAAAAGGCTTCTCACCCTCTGTATACTAAATCAAGGATTTTCCAGGACAATTAAATCGTTATGAACGATTCAAGGGGAACCGTAGATGTAAATGATTTTATCAACAAAAGTTTTATCAACGTAGGACAGCTATTTCAGAGCCAGTGGTCGGTTTCCTGAGAAGAGTTTTTTCTATTCATTGAATATTTAAACTAAACAACCAGAAACAACAAAGCTTATGAGGAAAAGTTTATTTTTCCTCCTGCCCTCTATCGTGGTAGTTGGACAGGTGGTTGCGCAGACCCGCCCCATTACAGGGAAGATCACTTCCTCTGATGACGGGAGTCCGGTGATCGGCGCTACAGTAATTGTAAAAGGTACAACGACTGGTACTGTAACAAACATGAATGGTGATTATACCATTAATGTACCAGAAGGAGCTACTGCCCTAACTGTGAAATTCGTTGGTATGAAAGACCAGGAGATCAAGATAGGTACAGGTGCAAAACACAATGTGGTGTTGTATCCCGATGTAACAAAACTGACAGAAACTGTAGTAACTGCTAACGCTATCCGTCGTGATAAAGCCTCCCTCGGTTACTCAGCTCCAACCTTAAAAAATGACGAACTGACCAAAGGTCAGAGCTCCAGCCCGCTGAATGCGCTTGCAGGTAAAGTAGCGGGTGTTAATATCTCTACCAGTGCAAACGCTCCGGGTAGTTCTTCCAGAATCGTATTAAGAGGTGGTTCTTCTATCGGTGGTAATAACCAGGCCCTGATGGTTGTGGATGGTGTGCCTATCGACAACAGCAGCATCATCGGTGGTGGCGACAGCCGTAGCACAGTTGACTTCGGTAACCGTGGTAACGACCTGAACCCGGAAGATATCGAGTCTGTAACTGTTCTGAAAGGCCCTGCAGCAGCAGCCTTGTATGGTTCCCGCGCTTCTAACGGTGCGTTGATCATCACAACTAAGAGCGGTAAAAAATCTGCAAACAAAAAGAACGAAGTAATTTTCAACAGCTCAATTACTTTGTCTAATGTGGTAAAACTGCCAGAATTCCAGAACGATTATGGTCAGGGTTATGATCAGGAGATCATAGATCCTATGGAAAACTGGAGCTGGGGTCCTAAATTCGATGGTACTGAGAAAGAGTGGGGACAGTCTATCAATGGTGTAAGACAGAAAAAAGCTTATTCTGCAGCTAAAGATAACGTTAAGAATTTCTTTAAAACTGGCCAGGCATATAGCAACAACTTATCCCTCTCTGGTGCCGGTGAAAAAACTACTTACTACTTATCTGTGAACAGCCTGAACTCAGATGGAGTTATGCCAGGTTCTTCCGATAAGTACAACAAATATAGCCTGCGTTTTAATGGTACTGCACAGTTGAATAACAAGTTCTATACAGGTATCAACTTCAACTACAGCAAGATTAACGCTAACATGATCCAGGGTGGTCAGGGTGAAGGTTCTGTATTTGATAACGTATTGCAGACTCCACGTGATATTCCTATCGACAAATTAGGCGATCTGAGTAATCCTTATAATAGTTTCAACGTTCCAGATGCGAATGGTATTCCTTCTTATGGTTATTATGGTGCTTATACTGTAAGCCCTTACTACATCCTTAAGAACTACCGCAACCTGAATGATGTTGACAGGGTAACAGGTAACTTCACTATCGGTTATAAACCAACAGAATGGTTGGATGTATTGGAAAGATTAGGTACTGATGTTTACACAGACCGTCGCCGTTACAAATATCCTAAGTTTGATCTGAAGCCACTGGATGACAATCCTGACTACTACGAAACTGGTACTAACAACCACACCAGCAATGGTAAATATGGTGAGGATAATTATACCCTGAGCGAAGTAACCCATGACCTGATGATCACTGCGAAAAAGGATTTCACTCCTGATTTCAAAGCATCCTTAATGGTAGGTAATAACGTTCGTCAGCGTATATTCAACACGATGGAAACTGAAACCAACCAATCAAGTGGTCTGGTAATTCCTGACTGGTACAACCTGGATAACAGTAATGGTCCTGTTTATACTTTCAACAGCCGTTCTACTCGTCGTCTGATTGGTCTGTATGCAGATCTGAACCTGTCTTATAAAAACATGTTGTTCCTGGGTGCTACAGCACGTAATGATTGGTCTTCCACACTGCCAAAAGGTAATAATTCCTTCTTCTACCCAAGTGTAAATGCTTCCTTCGTGTTTACAGAACTGACTAAAGAATCTGGTCTTGCAGAGATCCTGAACTTTGGTAAAGTACGTGGTAGCTGGGCAAAAGTGGGTAACGATGCTGATCCTTACCTGTTGAGAACATACTATGGTAAAACTGACCTGTCAAGTGGTTTCGGTAACACAACCTTCCCATTTGGTAACATCGCCGGTTATACTTATGGTAACAGAATCGGTAACCCGAACCTGACTCCTGAGTTCACTACTGCATTTGAAGTAGGTACAGAATTAGGTTTCCTGGAGAACAGAATCTATGTGGACTTCTCTTACTACCAGAATAAATCTAAAGATCAGATCCTGAACGTACCTATTCCAACTTCTTCCGGTTTCACCAGCCAGGTATTTAATACTGGTCTCGTTGAGAACAAAGGTATAGAGGTTAGCTTAAGAGGTACACCTATCAAAACTGCTTCAGGTTTCAGTCTGGAACTGTTTGGTACTTATACAAGAAACAAAAATGAAGTGGTAGATCTGGGTACAGTTGACCAGGTTGTGATCGGTGGTTTTGGTGGTATGAGTATCGTTGCCGCGAAAGGCAGACCATATGGTACTTTCTACGCGCAGGATATTCAGCGTGATGAGCAGGGACGTGTAATTGTAGATGCATCAAGTGGTAACCCACTGCTGACACCCAATCCGGTATACCTGGGTTCTTACAATCCTAAATACCAGGCATCATGGGGAGCAAATGCAAACTATAAAGGTTTCAGCTTCAGCATCCTGTTTGACACTAAACAAGGTAATCAGTTCTTCTCCCGTACTAAAGACATCCTCGATTTCACCGGTGCAGCTTACGAGACTGCAGTAGGTGGTCGTGACGCGTCTGTGTGGGAAAATTCAGTATATACTGACGCTACCACTGGTAAACTGGTACCAAATACAAGTGTTACTTATGACAAACAAAACTGGTTCCCAAGTGTAATTCCTTCTGGTCAGCACGTTGTAGATGCTTCTTACATCAGACTGCGTGAGGCAAGCCTGTCTTACAAACTGCCTAGACATTTACTGAACAGAACTCCATTTGGTGATCTGTCTGTAGGTATCTTCGGTAACAACCTAGCGCTGTGGACAGCTAAGGAAAATAAATACGCAGATCCGGAAGTAAACTCTGGTGGTGCAGGTAACGAGCAGGGTTTTGATTTCACCGCTCAACCTTCACTGAGAAACTACGGTTTTAATCTGAGAGTAACTTTCTAAAGTTTAAAGTGTAAAAACAATGATGAAGAAACATATATTTAAGGCGGCTGCAGGCGTATTAACTGCGTTGTCTATCACCTTAGCAGGATGTAGCAAATTCCTGGACGTCAACGATAACCCGAATCAGACCACAGAAGCTTTACCTTCTCTGATCCTGCCTTCTGCGCAGGCTGCGATTGGTATCGTGTTGGGTAACACCTACCAGGTATATGGTAGCATGTGGAGTCAGTACTGGACGCAGAACAGAAGCTCCTCACAGTACAAAAGCATAGATCAATTCCTGTTACAGGGGTCAAACTTTGACAGACCATGGCAGTTATTATATGCAGATGGTATGGAAGATCTGCAGCTGATTATCAATCAGGCGAATGCTGAGCCGGTTAAACAATATGCTGCTATCTCCATGATCCTGAAAGCATATGAACTGCAGATGCTAACTGATGCCTTTGGTGATATTCCGATGAAGGATGCATTACAAGGTGAACAACTGAACCTGAACCCTCACTATGATGCTCAGGAAGTTGTGTATGATAGCATTTTTGCACTGATCAACAGAGGTATATCTCTGATTGATGCTGGTTCTGAATATGTACCTGGTGATGAAGACATGATCTTCCAGGGCGATATGGATAAATGGGAGGCTTTTGGTAATACCCTGAAGCTGCGTGCATATCTTCGTCTGTCTGAGGTTAATCCAACTAAAGCACAGGCAGGTATTGCTACACTGGCAGGAGCTACTTTCCTGACAGAAGATGCATCAATTAAGTATTCATCAACTGGTGGTAACCAGAACCCACTGTATGCTGAAATGGTTGGTCTGGGTCGTACCCAGAACCTGGTAGCCAGCGAAACTGCTGTTAATCAGATGAAAGCAATGAACGATCCTCGTTTATTGGCTTTCTATCAGAATGCTGCTGGTACTACTACCGTAAACCCTATTCCTCAGGGTGACTTTAATACGCCTCCATCTGCGGCTTACCCACTGTCACTGCCATCACCTAACACAGGTGCTGCTCCAAGAAGCGCTGCTTCTGCACTGGCGCCGGTTAAGTTCATCTCTGCTGCTGAAAGCTATTTCCTGCAGGCTGAAGCTGCTGCACGCGGCTGGCTGGCTGGCGATGCAAGAGGTCTGTACGAAGATGGTATCACTGCAAGCTTCGCAGCTTACAATGTAACACCAGGTACTTATATCACTACTGCTGTTGCAGCATTCCCGGCTACCGGACTTGCAGCACAGCTGAAAGCGATCATCACCCAGAAATACTTCGCAATGAACGGTAACCAGGGCTTTGAAGCATGGAGCGAATGGCGTCGTACAGGTTATCCTGACTTCTTCGTTCGTTCAGTAGAGTCTTCACTGCCTGTTGGTCAATTCCCTGCACGTTTCCTCTATCCTAACACTGAGCTGACCAGGAACCCTAACTTCCCAGGTGCTAAAGTTGTTACCGATAAAGTTTGGTGGGACAAATAAGCAATAACGTATAAGTATATACCGGAAAGGGGCCCGTTGTAAAACGAGCCCCTTTTTTGTGCCCTGACAGACCCAAATACCCCGCCCGGCCAATTAGCTGTTAAACCACATAACCCGACATCTTTGTAAGAATTTTTATATCTTGTGTTGCTTTTTTGACTGTGTGACGATCAAAATAATAAAAGACACGGGGGACAAATCATCGCATTTCACCACAAGTGCGATCTCAATCTTGGTACTATATATCACAATGCCTGACTTCCTGCATTAATTAAAAATCTGTTTGATGAAAAAAGGAGTATTCCTGTATCTGTTTTCATTAATTTCTGTGCTGCCAGCATTCGCGCAGATGAGAACACTTACAGGCACTGTTACTGCCGACAGCAGCGGTACGCCTCTGCCCGGTGTTACTATCCATCTGAAGGGCTCTACCTATCGCGTCGCCACCAATCCTGATGGATCCTATTCTATGAGCGTCGGTGGAACACCCGAGCTGCAATTCTCTATGGTCGGATACCTGTCCCGGCAGGTGAAAGTCGGACCGGATATGACCCGGCTTGACATAAAACTGGAATCCGCAACCTCCAGACTATCAGAAGTAGTCGTAGTCGGATATGGAGAACAATCCCAGCAATACACCACACAAGCCGTATCAGTGGTAAAAGCTGCTGATTTTTCAAACGTACCGGCTGTTACCCCGCAGCAATTGTTGCAGGGACAAGTGGCAGGTGTCAGCATGACCAATTCTTCCGGTCTGCTGGGTAATGCTTCCCTCCTCCGTGTGAGAGGAACGGCTTCTATTACCGCTGGTACACAACCACTGTTCATTGTGGATGGGGTACCCTTAAATGATGGAACCTATAACACAGCCTACGGTGGCGGTGCCGCATTGAACCCACTGCTGGAAATAAACCCTGATGATATAGAATCGATTACTGTATTGAAAGATGCTGCAGCTGCTGCTATCTATGGATCCAGAGGTTCTAATGGTGTGATACTGATCGCTACCAAAAAGGGCGGTTACAGACAAAAGACACAGGTTAAACTGGACTATGCAACCGGTTGGGTAAGCCCTACTAATAAGGTAGATGTAATGAATGGTGATGAATACGTCAACTTCTTTAATAACTATATTACCAAAGCTATAGGTGAATCACCGATTACGGCTCCGGCGTCGTTTACCGATTGGCCTTCATTGGTTAGCAGAACTGGCCGTAACAGCAATTATGGATTGTCGGCCAGTGGCGGCAACGAAAAGACCCGTTTCTATATAGGTGGTAATTATGCCAAAGATGAAAGTTTTGTAATAGGAAACAATCTGCAGAAACTGTCTGGCAGGATTAATCTGGAACATACGGCCAATCGATACTTATCATTAGGTGTCAACTTCAATACGGCCTATACAAATATGGACCGCATAAATATTGAAAGTGGTGCTCAGGCACCTTACACAAGAGGTCTGCTCAATACGCCAGTCACTCCTGCTTACACTAATAATGGGCAATATGCTAATCCAACCACTAATACTTTAGCCAACGTTTATCTGAGCACCAATAAATATTATACCCGTCGTAATACCGGTAATGCATATGCGAAAATTAACATTACTGATTACCTCTGGTTAAAAACAGATTGGGGTATGGATTTGCTCGAGACGGAAGAACGATACCGTAGATCGTCTAAACTGTCAACCGGAACAAATCCGGCAACCCTGGGTACAGCAGGACGTGCATTATGGCAAGACTATAAATGGCTTACTACCAATAGTATTAACTTCGATAAACGTTTCGCAGATGTTCATCAGGTTAGCTTGTTAGCTGCATACAGCTATGAAACTGCCAGATATGATGATATCAAAGTAACAGGTACCGGCTTTACCAGCGACCAGTTCCTTAATGTGGGATCTGCTGCAACCAATACTGGTTCTGCTACCGGCAAAGCGTGGGGATTGGAATCTTATATTTTCCGTGCTAATTATCGTTTTAAAGATAAATATCTTATTGAAGGGTCTTTACGTCGCGATGGTTCATCCCGCTTTGATGCAGAAAAACGCTATGGTAACTTCTGGGCTTTGTCGGGAGGTTGGATCATGTCCGAGGAAAAATTCATCCGTAATCTGCGCTTCATCGACTATATGAAACTGACCGCCAGTTATGGTGTAACTGGTAACGATCGTATAGGATATTACGACTATATGGGATTGTACACCTCTGGTACCGATGCTGGTTATGCAGGATAGCCCGGTTTGAGACCTACTCAGATCAAAAACCCTGATCTGAGCTGGGAAGAAAGCCGTCAGATGGATCTGGGACTTGCCGTGAATGTTTTGGATAACAGACTCCAGTTTTCATTTGATTACTATAGCAAGCATTCAAAAAATCTGTTGTTGTATGTAGTAGTTCCTTCTACTACAGGTTTTGGTTTTGCGACCAAAAACGCGGGAGAAATGCGTAACAGAGGAATTGACCTGCAGATTACTGGTATACCAGTAAAAACGAAAGATCTGCAGTGGACCACTTCCTTAAACCTGGGATTGGTAAAGAATAAGGTATTATCTCTACCTGCTGATAACAGAGATGATGAGGGTCGAAATTATATTCTGAGTTCTAATAATAACCAGCGTGTATTACAAGGCTACACATTGAATACTTTTTATCTGTTGAGATATAAGGGTATCAATCCTGAAACTGGCGATCCTGAGTGGTATGCAAAAGATGGAAAAACTACCAGCACTCCTACTGCCAGAGATCAGGTTGTTGCAGGTAGTGCATTACCAAAATGGACAGGAGGATTCAATAATACCGTTCGCTACAAAAACTTTGATCTTGGAGTTAATTTCTATTTCTCTTATGGCAATAAAGTATTGCTGAATGAATTCAAAGAACTGGATAATGTGAATAAAAGTACAGCAACCAACCTGAGTAAAGATTTGCTGAACTACTGGCAGAAACCCGGCGATCATGCATTTGCACCAGCTGCGACCAGTGCTTCATGGAAAAATGGTAACAGCTTTGCGCAGTTATCCAACGCACAGCTTTTCAATGGTTCTTTCCTTCGTCTGAAAACACTCAGTCTGGGTTACAATGTACCGGCTAAGCTGTTGAACAGTACACATGTACTGAGTGGCGTCCATCTGTATGTGATGGGCCAGAACCTCTGGACAGTGAAGGATAAGAATTTCCGTGGTGCTGATCCTGAAGTGTCTCAATATGGCACCAATGCACAGGTGGCCGGAGAGTCTTACTACTCGCTGCCTCAACCTAAATCAATCACTGTAGGAGCAAACGTGGTATTTTAAAAAATGAAAACAGCCAACATGAACCGGAAAAATAAGATATGGATATGGCTACTGGTGGGTGTTACCTGTACCAGCATGTTTTCCTGCAGTAAGGACCTTCAGCAGGATCCTGAGCAGGCTATCCCTTCCGACGATGTATTTACGTCAGGAGCTACCTCTTTAAGCGCATTATACGGCGTATACAGCCGCTCTCAACGTCCGGAGGTATTCGGGGCTCAACCGCAGATTATAGCTGATTATATGGCAGATAATGCCAATTATTATGGATCAGTTGCAGGCCTCAGTGAAATCAATACTTTTACCGCTACACCAGCAAGCTCCATTGTAAGTGAAATGTGGCGTATACATTATGACGCGATAATGGGGGCGAATATGGTTGTGGAGAAAGTACCATTGGTGCAGGACCCGACATTTTCAGCAACAGACCGTAAGATGTATGTGGCAGAAGGAAAATTCATGAGATCCATCCTGTATTTCCAGCTGCTTAACCTCTTCTCCCAGCCTTATCAGGTAGATAAAGGTGCACGTCCCGGTATCCCGATTGTTACCGCTGCTTTTGATGGTAACATTACTTACCCTGAAAGAGGAACAGTAAATGCCGCACATGCTCAGATAGAAAAAGATCTGCTGGACGCTATCCCTGATCTCTCCGCAACTTTTAGTGATGCGGCGTTGGCCAGAGGCAGAGCTACAAAAGGAGCTGCATTTGCATTGTTGTCCAGATTATATCTCTATCGTGAGCAGTGGGATAAAGCAGCGCAATATGCAGACAGCGTTCTGGAATCACCTTACTACAAATTAGCAGGTGACTATAGCTTCTATGATGGTAATACCATGGAAGATGTATTTTCCATTCAGAATACAGATACAGATCCACCGGGTGGCGGTCTTGGTTGGGCGTATTACTATCGCCCTACAGCAAGTACGTCAGCATCAGGTGCCTGTCCGTTTACAGCGTCACTGATCACAGCATTTTCGGAAGAGGCAAACGATAAACGTTTTCTTGCAAGTGATGAAGGAAATGCCGGAAACAATGAGAAAAGACGATTTACTTTGAAGTTCCCTAACATTGGCACTTTCAAAGACAACGCTCCCCTCATCAGAGTCACCGAAATGTACCTCAACAGAGCCGAAGCACTGGTATCACAAAATGGTATTAATCAGGAATCTATCGAACTGATGAATGCATTAAGAAGACGCGCAGGACTCACAGAATGGGATATCAATACTTTCGCTACCACAGATGCGTTTATTACAGCCATCCTGAACGAAAGAAGAAAAG
This sequence comes from Chitinophaga pinensis, assembly GCF_007896845.1. Taxonomy (GTDB): domain Bacteria; phylum Bacteroidota; class Bacteroidia; order Chitinophagales; family Chitinophagaceae; genus Chitinophaga; species Chitinophaga pinensis_C. Next base: position 169,640 of record NZ_VOHS01000003.1, read on the forward strand.
AACTTTGTTTTGAAGGACATCGCAGAATGGATATCCTCAGAAGAGGTCTCGCACTACGTGATAATGACCCTGAGAAGAAAGCAGGTGCAGATAAAGTAATACTGCCTGTTCCTCAACGTGAGATCGATGTTAGTCCGGCCTTAAAAGGACAACAGAATCCGGGTTACTAAACTGATTTTATATACCTGAAAGGAAAGCATTAAATGTGAATAAAAACATTTAATGCTTTTTTTATGCGATGATGTAACATGCGGAACTTGTCGTAACTTCACCGCAACAGAATACTTAAATACGTTAGCCCATAACCCTTAAGTTTCCCTAATCCTATTTTTTAGTTTTTAACCCTTTTTATGAAGAGAAGTGTGTTTAACCCGACGGTTATTTTCTCCATTTTTATTTTATTGTTGTCATGGGGCTGTAAGAGAAATCTTTCACCAGAGGCAGAGGTAAAACCAGTTCCTAAACAGATCAGTACCGGTACTAAAACCAACCCATTCTCCTTACGCAACATTATCCGGGCACAGGATACAATTGCTGCCCGGTCAGGTACATCAGCCAGAATGGCTGTGCAGGCGGTATCTTCTTACCCTACCTACGTTTATTTCAAATTGAACCCCGCAAATTTCAGTAGCGGTCAGTTTAAATATCTGGAGGGTGACACCACTTGTATGCTGCTGGACTTCCCTTTTGGTGACGGTGCAGTGTATGATAATGAAGGAATAGATGCTGCTGCTATAGAAGCATTGAAAGACGGCTTCCTTTACGGTATGGCGCCCATAGAAGATACCGTCTTGACAAAACTGCAGGCAATGTCTAATCTGGGCTTTACAAGGCTGGATACGATCGTATTGCCGCCTGATTCCAGCACCACCTTACAACAGGTAGCGTTACAACAGGCCGGATTTGATGCCAGATTGTTAGGATTCTGCCCCGGTAAAAAGCCCCGTGGTTATGTCCGTTATATGGATAACATGCTTGGACGCGAAGAGCCGGTACGCGGCATGAAAGTATGGGCGATATCATTTGGTATACCCGTATCTGCATACACCGATGCTAACGGTTTTTATCAGATCAATCGCTCTTTTGTGCTGGGAAGTATTATGGGTACGGAAGCGAGGAATTCCCGCGTGAACGTCCGCCCTATCGCTACGCAGGGCACATGGCTGGGCAACTGGTTGCGTATCCTTACGCAATTTGTAACTGGCTCTAACAACATTTATGGCTGGGTGTCCGCCTGTGATATGGGAAGTGGAAAAGATTTCGTTTTCCGAGATCATTCACAACAAAAATTCTGGGGCCAGATCCTGAACGCGTACTATTTCAGCGACATTTATTTTAAACAGGAGGGCATCAACCCTGCGCCGGATAAAATGGTTGTTTATGCGCACTGGGATAATACCGATAGTGACTTTGGAAATGCCAGTACGCCAATGCTGGGACATATCAACTTTGCCGGTGTGTTTGTTGAATCTTACCTGAATAAACTGTTCGGCGCAAATGTGAATCTCAGCACCTCCGCTCCCGGTTTATTCAATGTATTGACAAGTGCCCTCCCCGACATGACAATAAAGGTGTCAGCTACGCATACGCCTTCATATTATGAAACAAGGCTGACGCAGACCGTATTCCATGAATTGGGGCATGCCTCTTTCTCGCGACAGGTAAGTAATACATGGTACACTGAAATGATGCTGATAACGATGAATCTGACAGAAGCAACCGGAAATCCATATGGTAAAGGCGACTATGAAGTCGGCACTAACTATATCGGTATGTCAGAATCATGGGCCGAGTTTATCGGACATAATTTTGCTCTTCGCAGATATCCTTCCGGTAGTACAAGAAGGACAAATACAGAAAAAGGTAGTGGCTTCGCTTTGATGTCAGATCTGATAGAATCAGAAGAATACTTTTTCGCATATAAGTGGATGCCTTATGGCATGTACCACGACCTGATGGATGGCTTCAATCCGCTTGCTGATGAAGCTTTTGATGTAGCGTCAGGCACTACCATCAAACAGATGTACAACGCCTTCCAGCCAAATATCAACAGCTGGTGTCCATATTTTAATTTATTCACAAAGAATAATGCGATTCCCGGTGCATGGTCCGTATTTCAGCATTATGTTTCTCCATGGAATTGTGGCACCTTATACGGAAATCAGGCAATTAATCAGTCATACACGAAAAACGATTGTCAGGGACCGGGTGTAGGATCTGTCGTACAGGTACAGGTAGCAAAAGACAAATTCTTCTCTCCTGTATCAGTACCTGATGCCAATTTACAGGCACAGAAATATGCTCAGTTACTGGCCAACCAGAATGGTACCTGTCTGTGTACCAACTGTACCGGCAACAACAAAAAATGTATCAATGGTGTCTGTGAAACAGGTGTGAAAGAATACTATAAATCCGAGCCACTGAGAGATGGTACAAATGCCTGTTACTTTCAATGGAGGTTCAGCGATGGTACCACACAAACAGGTGGCATAGACAGAAAATCTACTCCCTGTATTGATTGATAAGTATTAAAAAGAGTTATGGGCAACAGCCGCATCATTTAACATGATGTGGCTGTTTTTATTGATAGCACATACTGATTACCCGGATAAAAGAAAATATGTTATCGCTATGAAAATCTACAAGATAAATTCCTCCGAATTTCATATATTGCAGTAGACGACTTATTGTGAACATCGCTTAGCCAAAATCTAAAATCCGAATTTGAATTCCTTGGAGAGACCCGACCCACCAACATTTGCCGTTTAGAAAGGAATTACTAAAACGTACTATTGAACATCAAAAACTAACAACCTGGTTTACGCTGCTGCCTGACATTGGGGGCTGGATAATTGTTGCCTGAAATGTAGCATACATTGCCTTTTTCTTGTGTTGATCCGTCGGCAGTAAGCTTTACGTGCAAACATACCTGCACGTAACGGCTGTGGCATTTTATTACCCTAAACTTTAACTATGAAGTAAATATCCGGACGTTTATTATCAATCAAAATTGCTTATGAAACACACTTTACTCCTATGGCTATTCGTGGCCATCAGCGGGATGACCGCGTATGCCCAAACACGAACGATTAAAGGCAAAGTAACTGATTCAAAAGACGGCGCTCCCGTACCTTTTGCAACCGTCAGGATCCAGGGGACCACAAAAGGAACTGCCACCGATCAGAGCGGAAATTTCAGCATCGATATTTCCGGCACACAGACACTTGTTATTTCAAGTGTTGGTTTCACTCCGCAATCTGTGAAGCCCGATAACAGTAATACGCTTAATGTATCACTGATAGCTGATAATACACTTACCGAGTACATTGCCACAGGGTATATAAATACCAATAGGGTGAAAAAGGTAAGTGCAGTCGCAGAGGTTACAGCAGAAAAACTGGCTAACACACCTCTGGTTGACATCAATCAGGCCCTGCAGGGACAAGCCGCCGGTGTATTTGTTGGGGGCGCTTCGGGGCAGCCGGGTGCCATACAAAACGTACGCATCCGCGGTGTTGGCTCCATCAGTGCCAGTGCTGCTCCCCTGTACGTAATCGACGGAATCATTGTAGATGGCCGTGATGTGAATAATAGCGGTAACCTTGCTCTGCAATCCAATGACCTCCTCGCTAACCTGAACCCTAACGATGTTGAAAGCATCAACATCCTGAAAGATGCAGCAGCAACAGCCATGTATGGTTCAAGAGGCGCCAACGGTGTGATCGTTATTAACACCAAAAAAGGAAAAGCCGGTGTGACCACCTTCGGCGCCCGTGCACAATACGGCTCATCAAAACCTAGTTTCGGTAAATCCTCATTGCTGACGCCTGAACAGAGCTACGCATACAATCGCGACGTACTGGCATTAAATGATTTTACACCGGCTGAAATTGATGCAGAGTTTCCAGCATCATTACTGGCAACAGGTTTTAACTGGCGTGACGCAGGCTTCCGTACCGCTAAAATGCAGGACTATGGTATCTCTGCCTCCGGTGGTAACGAGAAAACGAAATTGTACATTTCTGCTGGTTATAATGATCAGGAAGGAACATTGATTAACTCTGGTCTGAAACGATATACTGTCATTTCAAATGTATCGCAGAAAGTAAACGACAGACTGGATATTGCCATGAACCTCAATCTTTCTCAGGGTGATGCCAGCAGCGCCATGGGTGGTAACTATTATGCAAGCCCCCTGCTGGGCGCATACTTTGTATCTCCCTTCCAGCGTCCCTATAAAGAAGATGGCTCCCTGTATACCGGCCTCGAATCTGATTTCAATGCCGCCAGCGGTGATAACTTTCTTTACTCCGTTTACAGAAATGATAAAAAGCTGTCCAACTTCCGCGGCCTCGGCGGCGCCACTGTCTCCTATCGCATATTCGATTGGCTGAAAATACAGGAACGGGTGAACCTCGATATGGTCAATACAGAAGCTAATCTGTTCTATGATCCCACTACCGGTGATGGCTATAACGCCGCTGATCCTTTGAAAAGCGGCAGCGTATACAACCAGAATGTAAAGGTTTCTACAGTGACCAATCAGTTTTCATTGAGTGGTAATTTCAATATCGGAGAAGAACATCAGCTGGATTATCTCGCATTGACAGAATACAACCGCTTTAAATCAAGATCCTTCAGTGCAGAAGGTATTGGTATCATCGGTAGTCAATTAAAAGTACTTGATATTACTGCTACACCTCAATCAGTAGGTGGTAACGCTACAGAATATACGTTCCTTTCTTATATGGGACAGTTGAATTATTCCTTCAGACAAAAATATAACCTGAGCCTTGGTTTCAGAACAGATGGTTCTTCTCGTTTTGGTGTCAATACCCGCTACGGCACATTCTTCTCAGTAGGTGCCTCATGGCGCCTGATCGAAGAAGAATTCCTGAAATCACAGGACGTGTTTTCTGATATGAAATTACGCTTCAGTTACGGCCAGACAGGGAATGCTGATTTCGGTACAATTGACAACTTCGTAGCCCGTGCATTGTATGATTATGGAACAGCCTACAACGGTGCACCGGGTAATGCACCGAATACAATCGGTAATGTCGATCTTACATGGGAGAAAAATAAATCCTTCAATATCGGTCTGGATCTGGCATTGCTGAAAGGCGCCATCACAGCAACGATAGATGTATATAAACGTAAAACAGATGGTTTGCTGCTCAACACACCGGTATCATCTACCAGTGGTTTACCTCTCAGATGACTAACATCGGCTCATTGGAAAATAAAGGTATTGAAGCATTAATCTCTTCTAAAAATATTGATGATAAAGGTGGTTTCAGCTGGAGTACAGAACTCAATATCGGTATGAACAGAAATAAAATCACATCCCTGTTCATGGGCCGTGATGTAGCCGGATCAAACAGTACACAGTTACATAGAGTCGGACAACCTGTACAAAGCTGGTACCTGAATGAATGGGCAGGTGTAGATCCTGAAAATGGAGATCCGTTATGGTATACCGCCGACGGAAAAACAACTAATAATATCAACCTCGCAGAAAGAAGAATTGTAGGCAATAGTCAGCCTAAATTTACAGGTGGACTTACCAATACTTTTCAATATAAAGGCATAGGCTTGTCTGTATTCTTCTATGCAGTAACAGGTAATAAGATCCTTAACAGAACAAGGATACTGGGAGATGCTGACGGCGCCTATTTCGGATATGGATATGATAAACTGACAGCAGAGAATTACTGGCGCAAACCGGGTGATATTGCAGACAGACCAAAGCCTGTTCCGGGTGGAAATAAAAATGCCAACTCTGCCTTGTCAACACGCTATCTGGAAAATGGATCTTTCCTTCGTCTCAGAAATATCAACCTGAGTTATAGTCTGCCGGCAAAATGGGTCAGAGCAGCAAAATTCACCAGTGTAAAACTCTATGCACAGGCAGCCAATCTTGCTACATGGACCAGCTACACAGGATGGGATCCTGAGCAGGATATCAATGCAATGGAATTCTTCAGATATCCGCCTTCAAAGAGTATCACATTTGGAGCAAACATTAACTTCTAATTCTGCTAACTGATAAGCTATGAAACAATTATTCTTCCCGATATTAATGGCAGTGCTGCTTGTTATCAATCAGGGCTGTAAAAAGGAACTGGACCTTTATCCTGCAGATAAATTACCAACCGGAGATGCACTGAAAACAATGCAAGGTGTCAATGCTGCTGTAAATGGTATGTATGAAGGATTAAAAGTAACAGAATACTATGGCAGAAACTATCTGGTAATACCAGAAATCGCTGCTGATAACGTATACCTCTCCTTCAATAACAGTAACCGTTTTCTCTCAAGCTGGCGTTTAAGCTGGCTGGTGGCCGATGTTGATGTAACGGGTGTCTGGAATAGAGTATATGCCGTTATTCTGCGTGCAAATAATATCATCAACAGTGTGCCTCTGTTGGAAGATGGAACAGCAGCAGAAAAAAACAACGCACTTGGTCAGGCGTTATTTGTAAGAGCACTTGGACATTTTGATCTGTTGCGGGTATTTTCAACGCCCTATGCTGTCGGAGGAGGTGCTACATTAGGTGTACCATTGATCACAAAATTTGAAGTGGGTTCACCGAAAAGAAATACCGTTGATGAAGTCTATAAACAGATCATTGCTGACCTTACTGCTGCAAAAGATTTGCTCCCCAAAAACAGGAGTACAGTTTATAACGCGAACGCCTACGCCGCTGCTGCTTTGCTTGCAAGAGTACAACTGTATAAAGGAGATGATGCAGCTGCTATCACTGCTGCTACTGAAGTGATCAATGCAGGCTATAGTATTACTCCTGCAAGTACTCTGGCCAACTTTTACAATACACCGGGTACTTCCGAAGATATCTTTACGGTAAGAGTGCTCAGCACCGAAACTTTAGGCTCCGATAACCTTGGCCGTATTTATCTGAAGCCCGGTTATGGAGATATAAGAGTATCTCCCGACCTGAAAAATGTATTGGAAGCAAACGATGCCAGAAATGTATTTGTATCTGAATTCAGTGGCAGCCCTTCTGAATTCCAGAATAATAAGTTCACCGGTCAGGATGGGATATCTGGTCTGTATAGTATCAAAGTGCTGCGCATTTCCGAGCTATACCTGATCCGTGCAGAAGCATATGCTAAGTCAGGTAATTATGCCTTAGCACTGGCAGATGTCAATGAAATCCGTGCACACCGTAATTTGCCGGCATTGGAAAATGTGCCTGATGCGAACGTACTGCCCGCCGTTTTGAAAGAGAAACGCGTGGAGTTTATGTTTGAAGGTCACCGTTACTTTGACCTCCTGCGTAATAAGCTGAGCATTGTTCGCACTACCTGTAACAATCCGGCGCAACTGAATACACCAAGATGTACCATTGAAGCAAATTCACCTACCGCGATATTCCCGATACCACAACGTGAGATTGATGTGAATTTGAATATCGAACAGAATCCCGGTTATAAAAAGTAGTCGTGGTCAACCAGTAAATAAAAAAAGCGTCTGCCGTATGGCGGACGCTTTTTATTGATCAGGAGTTGATATTACTGTAATACTTCCTGCAGTTTTGACTCCAGCTCAGGGCCTCTGAGGCCGATTGCGAGGACTTTACCCTGCGGGTCGAGCAACATGTTGGAAGGGATGGAATTAATGCCGTATAAAGGTACTACCTGCGAATCCCAGAACTTCAGATCGCTTACATGTGTCCATGTCAGACCGTCTGCCTGAATCGCTTCTTCCCATTTACCCTTTGTTTTGTCGAGTGATACACCCAACACGGTGAAGTTTTTACCTTTAAATTTATTGTAAGCCAATACAACGTTAGGGTTTTCCATACGGCATGGTTTACACCAGCTGGCCCAGAAATCAACAAGTACGTATTTGCCTTTGAAAGAACTGAGACTAACAGGTTTTCCTGACGGATCAGGAAGTGTGAAATCCGGCGCTGCCTGCCCTACTTTTACAGTAGACATGTTTGCTTCTTCTCCGGTTTCTTCTGCCTGTTGTGTGCCTTGTTTCAGTTTATTGGCAAAGCTTACGATCAGTGTATTCTCAGGAAAATGCTTTTTAATCTCTTCAACTGTTTTAGGATCTTCCAGCAGTACCTGCGGACCAGCAATGCTCATCGCAAATGCGGCAACAGCCGGAGACTTTGTTTCGGTAGCTGATTTAATGAGGAACTTTTTGAAGTCTTCCTGTTTAGCCTGAAAAGCAGCCACTCTTGGTTGCAATAAGCTATCCGGTGTTTTCAGCTGATGCAGACTGTCAAGTGCATTCACTTCAGCAGAAAGTGCCTGATCTTTTGAACTGGCTTCGTTCAGCAGTTGCTGAATTTCTACAGTTGCTTCAGAGTTTTCGATCTTCAGCTGATCCAGATGATTGAAGTCACCGGTGATACTCATTGTACCGGCATCCAGACCTAATGGAATCAGACGGTTTGTTTCTCCAAAACGGATACGGTATAATGCCTGCTCAGGCAACATGCCTTTCAGCGTGAATTTTCCGCTGGCGTCTTTGATAACCGCAGTATCCACCACTTTTACTTCTTCCGTAGTCAGCTCTTCCAGATAAATGGTACCTAAAGGAGCATTGTCTATATGTGCGTTGATTGTAAAATCGCCTTTCTCTGTTTGTTGTGAACAGCTGGCCAGAAATAACCCGGTTGCTGCCCATAAAGCAAGTTTCTTCATATTCTTCAGTTATAATTATTTCAGTTTTTCAGCAAGTAATTGGTTGGTCAGTTTAGGATCTGCCTTGCCTTTGGAGAGTTTCATCACTTCTCCGACAAAGAGCGCCATCAGACCTTTTTTTCCTTTACGGAATTCCGCCACTTTATCCGGATATTTTGCCAGTACTTCATCAATGATCGGCGCTATGCTGCCGGCATTGTTATCCTGTAAGAGGTTCAGTCTTGTCGCTATATCCAGTGGTTTTTCTGCGGTATTTTGCAGCAGCTCAGGGAAGATGCGGGAAGAAGCAATAGAAAAGCTCACCTTTCCGTCTTCCACCAGTTGTATCAGACCTGCCAATGCCTCTGGTGACAGCGCGAAATCGCTGATAGCTGCATTTTGCTCGTTGAGGGTAGATTTTACCGGACCTAAAAGCCAGTTGGCTACTGCTTTGTGCTTTGGAATAACAGCCACTACCTGCTCATAATAATCAGCCGTCGCTTTATCGTCACACAATACACGTGCGTCATAATCAGGCAGCCCATACTGGCTGACATAACGCTCCACCATTGCCTCCGGCAATTCAGGTAAGGCCTTTAACAACTGATCCAGATAGTCGTCAGTCAGATGGAATGGCGCAAGGTCTGGTTCAGGGAAGTAGCGATAATCATTCGCTTCTTCTTTTGAACGCAGAGAGAAGGAAGTACCGTTACCGGCATCAAAGCTTCTGGTTTCCTGCAGAATGGTGCCGCCTTCTTCCACGATGGAGATCTGGCGTTTTATTTCACCCTCTACCGCACGTTTTACGTTACGGATAGAGTTCAGGTTTTTTACTTCGACTTTTGTACCCAGTTTGGTGGCTCCTTTCAGACGGATGGAGATGTTGGCATCGCAGCGCATACTGCCTTCTTCCATGTTGCCATCACAAACGTCCAGCCAGCGTACAAGTCTGCGCAGGGTCGTCAGGAAGGAATATACTTCATCACTGCTATGCAGCGCCGGTTCGGTCACGATCTCTACCAGCGGAACCCCTGCACGGTTATAATCCACCATGGTAAAGGATGGATCCTGATCGTGCATAGACTTGCCGGCATCTTCTTCGAGGTGAATACGGTTCAGCTGAATATCCCGCTGACCACCGGCCACGGGAATAGCAACAATACCGCCATCACAGATGGGAGCCGTGTGCTGAGATATCTGGTAACCTTTCGGAAGGTCCGGATAGAAATAGTTCTTACGGGCAAAGTAATTTTCCCTTTCAATCCTGCTGCCGCAGGCCAGACCAAGGCGAATGGCATATTCCACCGCTTTACGGTTCAATTTTGGAAGGGTACCCGGATGGCCCAGTGTGATCGGGCTGATATGGGTATTGGGAGCGCCCCCGAAAGCTGCACTGTCTCCACAAAATAATTTACTTTCTGTCAGTAGCTGGGCATGTACTTCAAGGCCGATAACTACTTCATATTTGTCTGAATCGATGGCTGCGCTCATGATAATCTTCTGCTAGTAGCACAAATATATACAATGAAGGGTAGAAAGGTAGTACAGATTGATCTGTAGCCCGCAGCCGGAAGGGAGAAATATGACTAAAGCTTTGCCGGACAAGGCTTCGGTGAGATTTTTTCTGAACGGACTACTCATCAGGATCAAAAGGATGACCGGTCGGACGAGGGAATTCTGTTAATCTTCTTGGAATTTAACAAAATTTTAGTATTCTTGTACCACAGAACCATTCAACCTATATTCTGTCTTATCTGATACTCATTTCACAGTCATATTTTCATTTTTTACTATTACAAATTATTCTGTACTCCTCCATTGACCTATATACTGTCGCCGCACTAGCTGTTTAAATTGCCATATCTGGACTTAATACATTATCCGCATACACCAGCATTTAACCTGTATTCTGCCGTAGCTGTACGGATGTGACGTGTCAGCCATGGCAGCTGAGGCATTTTCAGTACCTTTCAGGGTATATGAATACCCAGGAGATCTATAACGTACAACAGGCCTTTTTTGAATCAGGTAAAACTCTGTCATATAAATTCCGCAGACAGCAGCTCCGTTTGCTGAAAACCGCTGTTAAAAAGCGGGAAAAGGATATTCTGGCGGCTTTACAGGCCGATCTGCATAAACATCCGGTAGAAGCATATAGCAGCGAAATAGGCACCTTATATGTCGAAATACGCCATATGCTCAGCAACCTGAAGGAATGGATGCGCCCTGAAAGGGTCAGCAGCCCTTTTACCATGTATCCCAGCAAAAGCCGGATCCATCGGGCACCATTGGGACTCGTTTTCATCATCGCTCCCTGGAACTATCCTTTTCAGCTGATAATAGCTCCGCTGATAGGCGCTATTGCCGGCGGGAACTGCGCTATTGTCAAACCCTCCGAACTGACACCCCACACCTCAGCTGTTATCGCAGCATTGATAAAAGAAACCTTTGATCCGGCCTATATCACCACTCTGGAAGGAGACGGCAGTACCGTTATTCCTGACATGATGCGACATCGGTTTGATCATGTGTTTTTTACAGGAGGGTCGGGCATCGGACGTAGAATCATGGAAATGGCAACGCCACACCTGACACCGGTTACACTGGAACTGGGTGGTAAATCCCCCTGTATAGTGGATGAAAAAGCCAATATACAGGTAGCCGCAAAGCGGATTGTATGGGGGAAATTCTGGAATGCCGGACAAACCTGTATCGCTCCGGATTATATCCTCGTTCACACAAAGGTGAAAGATGAACTGATCGCCGCCATGAAAAAGGCGATTGTCCGTTTTTTTGGTGAACAACCGGCAGACAGTCCCGATTACGCAAGGATCATCAGTCAAAAACGTCTCAACACATTACAGACATATCTCACACAGGGAACTGTCATCCACGGTGGAGCGACAGATGAAAGTAAGCGCTTCATGGCTCCTACCCTGCTGGATAATGTATCGTGGGATAGTCCGGTCATGCAGGAGGAAATATTTGGTCCGATTCTGCCGGTCATCAGCTATACCACATTGGAGGAAGCCATACGCTTAGTCAGACAACAACCTTACCCACTTTCACTTTATCTGTTCACCCGCAGCGCAGCAACGGAGAAACTGATCACAGAACAGTTGCGTTTCGGTGGAGCCTGCATCAACAATACACTGGGCCATTTTACCAACCCGGAACTGCCTTTCGGGGGTGTGGGCAATAGCGGTATGGGACAGTATCACGGAAAATACAGCTTCGATACCTTTACCCATCCGAAGAGCATCATGAAAACGGGCACCTGGATTGATATTGCCATGAAATATCCCCCTTTCAGAAATAAGCTATGGTTGGTAAAGAGATTACTGAAGTGATGTTATTTTGATATGGGATAATTAGGGTATATGAGTGTTGTTTGACTGTTAAGTGTCTGAAAGATAATGCCTTGAGTTTTTCAGTTATCTCAAACCCCACTCGAACAAGCGACGAACTAGCGGCGAATCTGCGACGAATAAGCGACGGTATGGCGACATATATGCGTCAAAATAGTACCAGATCTTCTATTTGACCGCATAAAAAAGAGCTTCAAAACTGAAGCTCTTTCGTTTTTTACACAGACAGATCATTACAGATCTACTTTATTTAATTTCTTTGGCACTTTTACTTCCAATGTCTTTGACTGACCGTTTCTCTTCACTTTCGCAGAGAAAGATCCCTTCTCTTTATTTGTACGATAAGCATTTGCCACATCGCGGGTAGAGCTGATCTCACTGCCGGCAACATCGGTAACAATATCATTGACTTTGAAACCGGCCTTTTCTGCTGCGGAGCCGGGAGCTACGCTCAATACCACTGCTCCTTTGCCATCTTCTGTATCCTGTACAGAAAGACCCAGTTTTACGTCATTGTTATCGTGGAAACCACGGAAATCACGATTGAAACCCGGACCCGGGAAACCTTGACCGGGGCCGCCATCTCCGAAATTAAAACTGCCACGTGGCATACTACGGAAGTTCCTGTTATTACGAGGGAACAGCTCCAGTGTACCTTCTCCTTTTCTTTCATCCAACGTAACAGTCGCGGTATTTTCTTTTTATCGCGTAAATAAGTGATGGTTACTTTATCGCCGGGATCATGTGCACCGATCTTCTCAAACAGCTCTTTAGGCTCATTGATCTTGTCAGCATCCACTTTGGTGATTACATCACCAGCCAGTAAACCCGCTTTCTCCGCAGGTGTACCCTTGGCTACTTCTCTCACAGTTACACCAACGGCTTCTTTCTTTTCTGTAAATACGCCTAATACAGCTTTACCCGGTTTGATAGCCATGGCATCATCATCACCATCGTCATCCTCATTGAATAACTGAATGCCGCCACCACCCGGAGGCATGGCGAAATTGAAAGTGTTCCCATCTACAGGACGGATGCGACGTCTGTATACAGATATATCGCCGTCTTTATAAGCATCCATTTTCTCCCCGTCAACCAAAACATTGCCATCCTTGATTTCAATGGTTACTTTCCCATCCTTATTGGTGTTTCGTTTAATAACGATCTCATCATACTCTCCCAGCTTATCGCCGCTTTTATCCTGCGCGATAGTAGCAGAGCTGAAAGCAAAGCAGGTAATGCTTGCCAAAGTAAGGGTCTGCAATAGCTTGCTCATAATCTGTTTATTTTTTATTGTAAGTGTGGTATTAACAGGGACAAATTTAGGGGGGCAGTATATAAACAAAAAGTTAAAATAGACGAACCCGGGCGCTGCAATACGCATGTGCCTGTAATTAACATTACATTTGGAAAAACCCATGCCTCCCCATGAAAAAAAAGCCCGCTTTCAAGTTAGACATTGCATCACCCTGCAGCGAATCATGGAATGAAATGATACCTGTGGAAGGAGGCCGTTTTTGTGATAACTGTACAAAAACGATTGTGGATTTCAGCACGTGGACCGATAAGGAAATCGTACAATATGTACGTAATAATCAATCGACCTGCGGACGTTTTCACAACAGTCAGCTGAACAGGGATCTGTTACATCTTGAAAAAGAAAGGGCTAATTCTTTTATACCTGCATTGCTGGTAAGTACCGCACTGGCAACAGGTATTGCGTCGAATGCAGCTGCAGGTACAAAGACGGAATTGTCCACACCACTATCAGAACAGGTGGATACAATACCTGCACGTACACTTATTGATACACCGCTTGTAGCAGAGGATTCTATGCCTGCGGCGATAGCTGAGAAAGTAACTCTGAATACTAAATTGTTTCCCCGGGGATGGTCATATGCCCGAAAGCCAATATTGACTGAGTTATTAGAGATGGAACGGGAAAGAGATAAGTCAGCACGGACTGACTACAACACCCGATTGGGCAAAAAGCGTATGCTCGAATTGGGAATTATGGTAGACCCGGTTCCACAGAGAAAAGAGCAGCATATAGCATCGATGCGAATGGGCGTATTCACTACTGCATCTATTGACACTGAAAAGTATCCGCAGGAAGATATATATGATATAATGGGAACAAATGTCTCCGGTCGGAAAGACGCGCCTTCGTTATTTAATAGCGTGAAATATGATGGAAAAATATGGCCGCCAAAGAATGAAATAGATGAACAAATTAAAGTTGAATTGAAACCCTTGGATATGCCGGCATTTAAGCCATTACCCAGTTCTTCGGATAAGCAAGATCATTAAGTATACATTTGTCTGATTCTCTTTCAGCAGAATAAAGTTTCCTGAGAAAAAGACGATAATAATATAAACTAAAAGGGTCTGTTCACAGTGTAGTGAACAGACCCTTTTATATAAGTAGAAAAATAATTACAGCATTGACTTCACCTGTGTAATCACCTGCTCCAGCTGACCAGCTTCCTGTCCGCCGGCAGTTGCGAAGGACTTCTGTCCGCCGCCGCCACCTTTGATAATGGGAGCGATCTTTTCCTTAATGATCTTTGGTGCTTCCAGTCCTTTTTCAGCAACCAGATTGTCAGAGATCATCAGTGCCACATTCGCTTTACCGCCAATATTTGCAGCCAGCACGAATACATGGTTATCGATCTGTGTCTTCAGGGTAAAGCACAGTTGTTTCAGCGCTTCAGCATTGTTTACATCTACGATCTTACCAAGGAAGTTGATACCATGTACATTTTCAACTTCAGCCTGCAGACCTGCAGACAGCTGACGCACTTTTTCCAGTTCCAGTGCTTCCACACGTTTTTCCAGACCTGCTTTCTCGGTGATCAGATTATCTACAACAGCTACGATATCTTTTGGATGCTTTAAAGCTGTTTTGATGTCTTTTAGTTGTTGCAGTTGTGCATTGACAAATGCCAGTGCATTACTGCCGGTAACTGCTTCAATACGACGTACACCTGCTGCTACCGCACCTTCAGAAGTGAATTTGAAGATACCCAGTTCCCCGGTAGCGCCTACGTGTGTACCACCACACAGCTCTACAGAATAGCCCGGATCCATCACCACAACGCGTACCACATCACCATATTTCTCGCCAAACAGTGCCATCGCACCCAGTTTCAGGGCTTCATCCTTTGGCAGTTCTTTGATTACTACAGGGATGTTAGCACGGATCTTTTCGTTGACAATCTCTTCGATCTGTGCCAGTTCTTCGTCTGTTACCTTGGCAAAGTGGGAGAAGTCAAAACGCAGATACTCGGGATTTACGAGGGAACCTTTCTGTGCTACGTGTGTACCCAGTACCTGACGCAGTGCTGCGTGCAGCAGGTGCGTAGCAGAGTGGTTCATGGTAGTACTGAGCCTGTTGCTGCGGTTAATGACTGCTTTAGCAGTAGTGGTGATATTAGCAGGCAGTTTATCTACAAAGTGAACGATCAGGTTGTTTTCCTTTTTGGTATCAGTTACCTGAACGGTTTCGCTGCCGAAGGTCAGTGTACCTGTATCGCCTACCTGTCCGCCACTTTCTGCATAGAAAGGCGTCTGTGACAATACCAGCTGGTATTGCTCCTTACCTTTTGCCTTAATCTTACGGTATTTGGCAACAGAAGTTGCTGTTTCAGACAGTTCGTAACCTACAAATACGGATTCTGCATTTTCATTCAGCACGGTCCAGTCACCCATATCCAGTTCAGTAGCTGCACGGGAACGGTCTTTTTGTTCTTTCATGGCTGCCTCAAAACCTTTCTCATCTACGCTGAAATTGTTTTCTGCTGCGATAAGGCTGGTCAGGTCGTATGGGAAACCGTAAGTGTCATATAATTCGAAGGCAGTTCTGCCGTCCACAGATTTCTCTTTGGCAGAGCCCATAAAATCTTCAATCCTGCGGATACCGCTATCCAAAGTACGGAGGAAGTTGTTTTCTTCTTCGAATACTACCTTCTGTACGAAATCAACCTGTTGGAGGAGTTCCGGGAATACGTTGGCAAACTGTTGTGCCAGTACAGGTACCAGATCCTGCAACAATGGTTTTTTCCAGTTCAGGAAGGAGAAATAATACCTTACTGCACGACGCAGGATACGGCGGATCACATAACCAGCCCCTGTGTTGGACGGCAGCTGACCGTCTGCAATCGCAAAGGAGATGGCACGGATGTGGTCGGCAATTACGCGGAAAGCCACATCCTGTTTGCTGTCAGTACAGCCATATTTAAGTCCGGTCAGTTTTTCGGTATGTTCGATCGTACCGGAGAATACATCTGTATCGTAGTTGGAGGTCTTACCCTGAATTACCCTTACCAGCCGTTCGAAGCCCATACCGGTATCCACGTGTTTAGCGGGGAGCGATTCCAGACTACGGTCTTTCAGGCGGTTGAACTGCATGAATACGTTGTTCCAGATCTCGATCACCTGCGGATCGTCTGCATTAACGAGGGTTTTACCGTCTACCAGCGCTCTTTCGCTATCAGGACGACAGTCTACATGTATCTCAGAACAAGGACCACAAGGACCGGTATCACCCATTTCCCAGAAGTTATCTTTCTTGTTGCCCATGAGGATGCGGTCTTCTGGAACATGCTTTTTCCAGAATTCGAATGCTTCAAGGTCTTTTTCCAGATTTTCTTTTGCATCTCCCTCAAAAACAGTCACATAAAGACGGTCTTTTGGCAACTTATATACTTCTGTAAGTAGTTCCCAGCTCCAGTCGATGGCTTCTTTTTGAAGTAATCGCCAAAGCTCCAGTTACCCAGCATTTCGAACATGGTATGGTGGTAGGTGTCGATACCCACTTCCTCCAGGTCATTGTGTTTACCGCTTACGCGCAGACATTTCTGGGTATCCGCCACCCTTTTCCAGGCCGGCGCCCTATTGCCCAGAAAGTAGTCCTTAAACTGGTTCATACCCGCGTTTGTGAACAACAGGGTAGGATCGTTTTTTACTACAATAGGAGCAGAAGGCACGATATGGTGGCCTTTGGACGCAAAAAAGTCCAGGAATTGCTGACGAATCTCGGGAGCTGTCATAAGTATTTGAAATAATTGGTATGTATATTAATTTTGTGTCACCTAAATGGCTTTAATTTGTATTTTAAGCCAACTAGCGGTATTTAGAAAATTGACATTCAAAAGATTGCCCTTTTAGTCTAATTCCCTTAGGTTTGCACACCTTGCCGTATTTGCGGAAAGGATTGCAAAAATATTGAAAAAGTCTATATCCCCTCTCATCCATATCTGTATAACCCTATTAAAAGTAATCCAGGGACTTCCATTGGGAATGTAGGTTCTGCTTAAATGCTTAAGGCCGGTACATGAAGAAGGTTAAATACTTTTATAATACACAAACGCTCAAATATGAGAAACTCGTAGTATCCCTGCGGGTGAAACTGTTGAGGATACTGGGATTTGTTTCTGCTGCCATCGTCACTGGCTTCATCTTCCTGTCCGTATCCTACCGTGTACTGGATTCTCCGAAGGAGAAACGGTTACGCCGTGAGCTGGAGGTAATGAATGAAAAGTATGAGGCCATGGAAGATCGTATGAACGAGGTTAAATCCCAGTTGGGAGAACTGGAACATCGTGACAACGAGATCTATCGCGTTATTTTCGAAGCCTCTCCTATTCCGGATAGTACCCGTGCAGGCAGTGCGGAGAAGGAAGAAGAGCTGACCCAGTTACAATCGTTCTCCAGCAGTGAGATCATTGCCAGTACAGGCGCATTGCTGCAGGAACTGTTACATCGTATTTCGATTCAGGCTAAATCTTACGAAAAGATTGACGACCTGGTAAAGAATAAACAGAAAATGCTGGCCTCCATCCCTGCTATTCAGCCGGTGGCCAACAAAGACCTTAAACGTATCGCATCCGGGTTTGGTTATCGTATCGACCCTATTTACAAAACAGTAAAATATCACTCCGGACTCGACTTTGCAGCTCCTGCAGGTACACCTATCTATGCTACAGGTGATGGTGTTGTAGAAGATGCCAGCCTCAGTGACGTAGGTTATGGTAACCACGTTACCATCAATCACGGTTATGGTTATAAGACCCTGTACGGGCACATGCTGAAGATGAAAGTGAGCACCGGGATGACCGTAAAACGTGGAGATGTCGTAGGATGGGTAGGTAGTACAGGTAAATCGACCGGTCCGCACTGCCATTATGAGGTAGTGAAGAACGGAGAGAAAGTTGACCCGGTATACTTCTTCTTTAATGATCTGTCTCCCGAAGAGTTTGACCGAATGCTGAAGATCGCCCGTTCAGGCAACCAGTCATTCGACTAACTTGTTAATGCTGAACTCTCAAAGGGGAGAATTTTGTAATTTGGTACCATGATGCAACAACTGGACCTTTTTTCTTCACCAGATCCAAAGCCACAAGTGCAAGTGCCAGAACAGGTACAGGAACCCGTCGTTGTCATAAAGCCGGCCCCCGCGCCGCCACCACCGCCAAGACCTTTGCCGGAGGTGGAGATTCCCGTGAAGATACAGGTACAGATGCCATCAGACAATTTGCCACCCGTGCCATTTATTGGCAAAGGGGCGTCTGTTACGGCCACACAGCCTCCACAGAAAAAACGTGGCAGGAAATCATTGAAAGAAGTGGCAGATGACCCGGACCTGATGAGAGCACTGGATGCTATCCCTCTGGATAAGCAATATTACTCAATCAGTGAAGTGGCCACCATGTTCCGCGTAAATACCTCATTGATCCGCTACTGGGAGAATGAGTTTGATATCTTACAGCCTAAAAAGAATAGAAAAGGCGACCGCTTATTCCGCCAGGAAGACATTCAGCACCTGAAACTTATCTATCATTTACTAAGAGAACGAAAGTATACTATCGAAGGTGCTAAACAAAAATTGAAAGAAGACCGTAAACTGGCAGCCCGCAGTTTCGAAATGGTACAAGCTTTGCTAAAGGTAAGAGGTTTTCTGACCGAACTGAAGGAACAATTATAAAAATACATTATGCGATTGAAATCATTATTACTGGTTGGCAGTATGTTACTGTCAACTTTGACATTTGCACAAACCACAGCAAGCAGAGCATCCAACGGTAAAAAGGTGTTAAAAGGTAAAATAGACATGCAAACCCTGATGAATGACAGCGCATTTGCCTGGTTTTATACAGGTGTAAATGGTTATCAGCCAAATGATAACATGCTGAACTACATTAAGGACAATCGCGGTAAATTTAATATAGTAGCGGTTGTCGGTACCTGGGAAGACCAGAGCCGTCAGCTGTTGCCAGCATTATATAAGATCATGATATTGGGTGGTAGCCCTGATGAACAGGTACTGACCTACGGTGCCGATGAAAAAATGCAGACCAGCGCACCACAGGACTATAAAATAAAGAAACTTCCTACTTTTATCCTGTTCCGTGAAGGTAAAGAGATCGGACGCCTGAATGGAGAAGTAGGCGAATCACTGGAAAGCGATATGGCAAGAATACTGCTGAAAGCTAACAGAAAAGATAAAGACTGATACTATAGTCATTAATAGTGAATCCCCGGTTAGACTATACTCATCCTTCGTTAATGCTACGTTTTGAACGTAACATTAACGAAGGATGAGTATAGTCTAACCGGGGATTATTCTATTGTATAAAGCTTGTTTACTTCTCGTGTATCTCCACTTTTGTACTGCTCAGTTTCACATTTCTTCTCTCCATAATACCAATAATAGCAAGGTTGATTTCGTTACGCAGGCCGTTATAAGGTACACCTTCAATTACCTGTGTCAGATAGATCAGCTGAATAACATAAGTATCTTTCGTAAACTCATTCAGGTTCAGTACAAACCCCTCCTGTACCCGCTCATTTGAAATCAATAACTGTCTGATATCATTCAATACCTGCAGAATGCTGTCAGCCGGGGTGTCTCCCGCTATCTCAAGCCGCATAACTGCACGCTGGTGCGTACGCAGTGAAAGGTTATCCAGTACACTATCCACCATTTTCTTATTAGGCACCGTTACATACGTCTTTTCCAGTGTGCGTATACGTGTACTACGTAAACCGATCTTTTCTACATTACCCTGAAAAGAATCCACTTTTACAGCGTCTCCCACCCGGAAAGGTTTATCAAAGAAGATGATGAAGGAACAGATCAGGTTTTCAATACTCTCTTTCGCAGCGAGGGCAAGGGCCGCAGCACCGATACCAAGACCGGCAATGATCTTGTTCACCAGTAAGGCGCCAAAGAGGATACGAATGAAAGCGATAGCGCCAAAGATGAAAACGATCGCTTTAAAGAAGTCCCGGAAGAATACTATGAACTGATTGTCAGTGATATCATGAGAAAGATCGGCGCTTTTGCTGATCATGAGTGATATGAAGTCAATCACACGCAGGATGATCCATATGATAGACACGGTCAGCGCCAGTTCCATCAGCGTATTGAGCACCATTTTCACCGTGAAGCCGTTGTATACAGTTACGTTCAGTTCCGGCGGGAAGTTCAGGTGATCTATCGTCAGCATGAAGGTAACCAGCAAAAGGAAATATTCCAGTGGTACCAGCAGCAGATGAGAAAATTCGTGTTGCCCGATCTCCGGTGCCCAGCGTCTTACCTCCCGGTATAGCAGGGTCGCTACTCCTCTGGAGAGATAGCGCTTGATCATGGAAACAAACAGCAATATAATTGCCAGTACAAAATAATTCTGGATAGGGTTGCCAAGTATTACCTGGTCTAAGAGACTGTTCATAGTTTACGTTTGCATTCTTCTAATGCCGCGAAATTATAGAATCCTGCGGCTTTCCTGATCATCTATTAGTATTACGCCCGGCTGCCGGCCTTTCTCAAAGCTGCCATATTTCCCGTCTATACCCAATGCCATTGCGCCATTCAGGGTAGCCCATTGTAATATTTCTTCCAATGCAATGTTTGAGTAATACTTACGGATGGTCTGAATCTCCTGCCAGATGGATAACTGATGATTGGAGGCCAGACTGTCTGTGCCAAGGGTGATGGTACAACCCTGACTACGCAGGAGGGGGATATCAGGCATCCGTTTTTCTATGTAAAGATTTGCCTGCGGACAAAGACACCAGTACGCATTGGGCGCCTGTTCTCTGGTGAAAGCGATGTCTTTTTCGGTAGTATAGGTATTGTGTACCAGAATGACTGGCAGGTGTTTAAACCATGGGAGCCATGCCGGCAGACTATTCGTTCCAGTGGCCCTGAATGCGGAAGCATCCATATTGAAGTGCTGGTAAAAGTCAAGAAAAGCCCCTGATTTATCCTGATACAGGGTGTTTTCGGCTTCACATTCCTGATTATGAATGCTGACAGGCGTATTATCCGGCGTAGCCGCAAGCAGAGAAAACAAGGTTTCGCTCACTGAATAAGGTGCATGCGGAACGATAGAACAGGAATGGTTTGGACCGTTTATTTCCTTGAACTGCTCCAGTATGCCCAGACTATAGTCATAGCGTTGCTGTGCAAATCCGGGTACAAACCCCATACTTTCTATAAAGGAATGATAATATACAGGACTGTTTTTCTTCAGTGCCAGTGAGGCGGTTCCATTACAGATGTCGCCAACAGCCGAGACCCCACTTTCCCACATGGCTTCTGCTGCTTTTTCCATGGCAGATGTCTGGGCGGAGTTGTCCTGTTGCCCTCTTTTTTCCATTACGCTGGTCAGAAAGGCCGGCAAACCGGTTCCTTCCGGAATAATTCCCCCCATATGGGATAATTCCAGATGGCAGTGAGTATTCACAAAACCCGGGCTCAGAATGCCGTTGAGTTCCCTGACGCCCTCCCCTGCTTCGCGCTCGTGCACGATGTCTTGCACGATTCCTCCGTCTGTCAATATCAATACCATATTCCCGGGCAATAACTGCCGCCCGTTAAATAATGCCGTTCCCTTAAATTTCAGCTGTTCAGACATGTAGTAATTATATTAATTTTGCGGCCAGTCAGAGGAAATGGCAACCGCAAGGTCACCCATACCCTCTCCAACAAAGATAATTATGATAGATAAACTTTATGCGATAAAAGGCCGTTTCGAGCAGGTATCGCTGGCATTAACGAATCCTGAAATTGTTAGTGACAATAAGCAGTTCAGCAAGCTGAGTAAAGAGTACCGTCAGCTGGAAAAGATCGTAAAGGTATATGATGCCTATATGAAGACGCTGGACAATATCGCCTTTAATAAAGAAGTCCTTGACAGTGGAGATGAGGAAATGAGGGAGCTGGCCAAGGAGGAAACAGAAGCACTGCAACAGTTGAAAGACGAGCAGGAAGCTGATATCCGCAATCTGCTGATCCCGAAAGATCCGCAGGATGAGAAAAACGCTATGCTGGAGATCCGTGGTGGTACCGGTGGTGATGAGGCGAGCCTCTTTGCCGGCGATCTGCTGCGTATGTACCTGCGTTATTGTGAAACCAAAGGCTGGAGCACTTCAATTATGAATGAAACGCCCGGTGCTGCAGGTGGATATAAAGAGGTGGTAGTAGAAGTAACCGGTGATGATGTATATGGTACCCTGAAGTTTGAATCGGGTGTACATCGTGTACAGCGCGTACCGGCAACAGAAACGCAGGGGCGTGTACATACTTCTGCAGCAACAGTAGCTATCCTGCCGGAAGCAGAAGAAGTAGACGTAGAAATCAGAGATGCAGACATCAAAATGGATACCTTCCGTTCATCTGGTGCGGGTGGTCAGCACGTAAACAAGACTGAGTCTGCCGTACGTCTGACGCATATTCCAACCGGTGTGGTGGTAGAGTGTCAGGAAGGACGTAGTCAGCACTCCAACAGAGACATTGCGATGAAGATGCTGCGTAGCCGTATCTATGAAGCGGCAGTGCGTAAGCATGAAGAGGCGATTGCATCACAACGTAAGAGCCTTGTATCTACCGGTGACCGTTCTGCCAAGATCAGAACGTACAACTATCCACAGGGTCGTGTAACTGATCACCGTATAGGTATGACTATGTACAATCTGGATGCATTTATGAACGGTGATATTCAGGAAATGGTGCAGGCATTGCAGTTTGCAGAGAACGCAGAGAAAATGAAGATGGGTAGTTAAATAAGCAGTAGCGGAGCGGATATATATCTTATTTCATAATAAATATATGTCTTACATTTGCGCCGCTCATAATATCTAGTTCACTGGTATGCTGCCTGTTTCAAAATCTGGCAGCATATTTGTCTGAGGTATTTCGCTTGAGAACTAAAAGCAAATTAAAAGAACGTTTAAACTAATTAAGATGAAAAGGATAAATCCTATTGTAGCTATTCTCCTGTCTGCTATCACATTATTCGCTTGTAACACAGTGAAACAAATGGATAATACCCAAAAAGGCGCTGCTATCGGTGTAGCTGGTGGTGCTGCGACTGGTGCAATTATCGGTAAAGCTGCCGGTAATACTGCATTAGGTGCAATTATCGGTGCTGCCGTAGGTGGTGGTGCTGGTGTACTGATCGGTAAAAAGATGGATAAACAGGCACAGGAAATCAAAACTGAAGTTCCAAATGCAACTGTTGAGCGTGTAGGTGAAGGTATCAATGTAACTTTTAACTCAGGTGTACTGTTTGGTTTCGATAAATCAGACCTGACTTCACAGGCACAGCAGAACATCAAAGATCTGGCTACCATTCTGAATAAATATCCTGATACTTACGTACGTGTGGAAGGTCACACAGATACTACAGGTACAGATGCTTATAACATGGGTCTTTCTGAAAGACGTGCAAATGCGGTAGCTACTTACCTGAAATCTCAGGGTGTTGCTGCAAGCCGTGTACAGACTTACTGGTATGGTGCAAGACAGCCGGTTGTTCCTAACAACTCTGATGCAAACAAGGCTAAAAACCGTCGTGTGGAATTCTCCATCTTCGCGAATGAGAAGATGAAATCTGACGCACAGAAAGAATCAGGAAAATAATAGTATTCCACTGATCAACTGATACAACTGGTGCCTCCGTGATAACGGGGGCACTTTTTTTTGTGGCTATTGGCACGATTTTCCCGTCGGTATGCATGTATATGGCCGCAAATAATAAAACCATCTTTACCGCGCTGGCAGCCAATCTGCTGATTGCTGTCATCAAATTTATTTCCGGTGCGGCAACCAGTAGTTCCGCCATGATATCAGAAGGTGTACATTCTGTGGTGGATACTACCAATCAGCTGTTATTGCTGTTCGGCATCCGGCGTAGTAAACGTTCTCCTGATGAAAGACGTCCTTTCGGTTATGGAAAGGAGATCTACTTCTGGTCGTTTATTGTATCTATACTCATCTTTGGTATTGGAGGCTGTATTTCCTTCTATCAGGGAGTGATCCACATCCAGCATCCTCCTCCCCTTGAAGATCCGACATGGAACTATATTGTACTGGCATTTTCATTCGTATTTGAAGGTACTTCTTTGGTGGTGGCTATCAGGGAATTTGATAAGGTAAGAGGTGATTTGTCGTGGTGGACAGCGATCCACCGTAGTAAAGACCCGGCGAGTTTTATTGTGTTATTTGAAGATGGAGCTGCTGTAATCGGACTTTCAGTCGTAGCGCTGATGGTATATCTGGGGCATCATTACAACAATCCGTACCTCGATGGTGTAGCGTCATTGATTGTGGGGATTATTCTTAGTATTGTATCAGTACTGCTGGCAAGAGAAAGTCGTAGTTTGCTGATGGGTGAAGGCATTGCGCCTGCCACGCAACAGCATATAAAAAGTCTGGTAGAAAGCGATCCGGCAATTGTTAAGGTGCAGCATATCTTTTCTACTTATCAGTCGCCGGAGGATGTGATGTTATTATTGATGGTCACTTTCAAAGCGGAGCTGGAAACGGAAGATATCAATGAGGCCATCATACGTATCAGGAAAGAGATCATGTCGGCTTATCCGCCTATACACTTCATCATTGTACAGCCGGAGCCGCAGAAAGCAGCTACTTAAGCCACCATTTCCTGACCAGGTTAAATGCAATAATACCTGCAATAGCGCCTACTATATCAGCAGCGACATCACTCATATCAAAGCTGCGGTGAACCGCAAAGTATTTCTGGATGTATTCAATTGCGAGACCATAGAAAGCCGCAGAGATCGCGATGATCGTCAGTGTGAATTTTGATATGATCCTCTTTTGGAGGTATACGCCAATACACAGAAAGAATACAGTTCCTCCAAATAACCCGATGTGTACGATCTTGTCCAGATGAATCTTCTCAAAGAAGGGATTGGACGGAAGATCGTCTCCCGGAAGCGTACACAGATATAGTACCAGTAATATCCAGACTGTTGCTGGCAGGTAATATCGGAAAAGTCTCATTGCTGGCACCATGACAAAGTTTAGTCTGTAAAGTTATAAGGTTATAAAGTTGTTACCAACCTTATAACCTTAAACTTTGCAGGGTTATACCCTTTTTAACCTTTTATTAAAATATCGTGTGGAGAGCGAATGAATTATTCCGCAACCAGTGATGCATAAGCGTCTGCAGTAAGCAGTTTTTCTACATCAGCCGGATTATTAACGGTCATTTTTACCATCCAGCCATCAGTGTATGGATCGGTGTTTACCAGTTCTGGAGAACCTTCCAGCTCTTCATTGACTTCATTGATGGTGCCAGCAACCGGCAGGAACAGGTCAGAAACGGTTTTCACAGCTTCTACTGTACCGAATACGTCTTCGGCTTCGAGGGCTTTACCTACGGTTGGAATGTCTACAAATACGATATCACCTAATTCACGTTGTGCGAATTCAGTAATACCGATAGTTGCTGTATTACCTTCCAATAATACCCATTCATGGTCTTTGGTGTAACGCAGGTTTGATGGAAAATTCATGGCAAGTTTGATTTTAAGCGGTAAAATTAATGAAATTCCGATTGAATATTTACCCTAGAAGAAAAGGAACTTATGTATCAGTCTTATCTTCATAGGAACATCTGTTAGCGGACGATTATTCGCGTCCGTTTTGAGTGCGGCGATCTTATCGATCACATCGAGTCCTTTCACTACCTGTCCGAAAACAGTATAGCTCTGGTCCAGTTGAGGTGTGCCGCCATATTGCTTATAGTATTCCCTTTGATCGACAGGTATTTTACGACCACCAAGGCGGGTCTTTTCGAGATTATCGAGTTGTTCGTCTGTCCATTTTTTTCCCTGCACAATATAGAACTGACAGCCGGAACTGGCTTTGGCCGGGTTATCATCACGTGCTGCAGCAAGGGCGCCTTTTGCATGAAAGAGGTCCAGCTGAAACTCTGCCGGAACGGTATAGTTAACATCTCCGTTGCCCAGCTGTGCACCCGGTTGTGCATGTCTGGAATCAGGGTCTCCACCTTGTATCATGAAGGTACTGATCACCCGGTGGAAAAGTGTGCTATCATAAAAGTGAGCCTTTACCAGTTTGATGAAATTGTCTCTGTGTAATGGTGTCTGATCATATAGTTTGATGATCATGGTACCATAGGGTGTAATAACTTTTACTTTCCGGTGTTTAGCCATGGCTGTGCCAAATGATAATAACAATAAAAGCAGTAGTAAATGTTTTTTCATGCAGGTGTTTTATGGATTTTTTCATGAACCAGCCGGTACGTTGCTACCGGTTAACGCAAAAGTTATCTTGTCCGGATGGCAGAAAGTCCTTTCGCTCATAAAAACGTTTTATGTTATGATTATGTTCCCCAATGCCGGGCCGTATATTGACGATCGGCAGGAAAAGGTTGTCTGATGGGGTAATGTGCTGTAATGGCCGGGTCCCTTTAAAGGAGGAGCGCTGTTTAGCGCCCCTCAAGATCGTCAAAGTATGCAATAATATGCTCCTGTAAAAACCTTTCCTGTTCAAGCATATTCATTTTAGGAACAGGCTGTACTTCCTTGAAATGAGGCCAGCCGTCTTTATCGCGGCCTTCTACTTCAAAATAGCCACTCTGGCTCAACAGTGTACAGGTAGCCACGTGCATAAGATCCTGTTTCTGTTCCTTGGTGAATTTCTTTTTTACATTATTCAGCTCCTGGATACCTATTAAAAAGAGGATCGCCTCCATATTGGGTTTCTTTCCGAAACGTTCTGTAAGCATATCCTCCACCCGTTTCCATTGCTGCGCGAATTCTTCCTGCATCTTTCTAAATATTTAATTATGAGCTCCGTATGGAGAAGTTACATCAGCAAATGTACGTTATAAAAAAAGATGATATAAATATGCTCAGGCTTTATTAATTTGGTCGCATGAGTTAGTGAGACTTATGAATGACCATTTTCTGATATAGGCACACCCGGAAAAACCTGAGTATCCTGATAATCATAGACGTAATTCGTAATTTGTCATTTATAATGTTATTATTAACAGCATTTTAACGGGCAAAAACTGCGCGTGGCGCGGGCTTTTACCCGCGGAATGTTTACTTTAGCAAACTTGTAAATCATATATAAGCATGGAGAATACATCGTATGATATCCGTCAATTGAACGAAAAGATCCATCAGGCCAGCGCATTCGTGGACCTGCTGAACCTGGAGCTGAGTAAGGTGATCGTTGGTCAGCGTTACATGGTAGAAAGATTGCTTATCGGCTTGCTGGCAGGTGGTCACGTATTGCTGGAAGGTGTGCCCGGTCTGGCGAAAACATTATCCATCAAATCCCTGTCCTCTGCTATCAACGCAAAATTCAGCCGTATTCAGTTCACACCGGACCTCCTGCCGGCTGACGTGATAGGTACTATGTTATTTAATCAGCAGAAGAATGAGTTCGTGGTACGCCGTGGTCCTATCTTCGCCAACTTTATTCTGGCGGATGAGATTAACCGTGCCCCGGCAAAGGTGCAGAGTGCTCTGCTGGAAGCGATGCAGGAAAGACAGATCACCATCGGTGACACCACTTTCAAACTGGATGATCCGTTTCTGGTACTGGCTACACAGAACCCGATCGAACAGGAAGGTACCTATATGCTGCCGGAAGCACAGGTAGACCGTTTCATGCTGAAAGTGACCATCGGTTATCCGACAAAAGAAGAAGAACGTCATATCATCCGTCAGAACCTGAATCCACAGGCTTCCGTACAGATCAATCCGGTAGTACAGCCTGCCGATATTCTGGCTGCCCGTAAACTGGTGCGTGAAGTGTACATGGATGAAAAGATAGAACGTTATATCATCGATATCGTTTTTGCTACCCGTAACCCGGAAGAATATAAACTGCAGAAGCTGAAACCACTGATCTCTTATGGTGGTTCTCCAAGGGCAAGTATCAACCTGGCACTGGCTGCTAAAGCATATGCATTTACCAAACGCAGAGGATATGTAATTCCTGAAGACGTTCGCAGCATCTGTTTTGATGTAATGCGTCACCGTGTCGGTCTTACCTATGAAGCAGAAGCAGAGAATGTAACAAGTGAAAATATCCTCAGTGAAATTCTGAATGCGGTAGAAGTACCTTGATCTTTATAGCTAAAGTCGGGAGTAGTAATCATTATTCATTTTAATCATTACCGGTGGATACTGCAGAAATATTAAAAAGGGTAAGGAGGCTGGAAATAAAGACCAGAGGCCTTTCCAATCACATCTTCTCAGGTGAATACCATAGTGCCTTCAAAGGTCGTGGTATGTCGTTCAGTGAAGTAAGGGAATACCAGTTCGGAGATGATATCCGGTCTATCGACTGGAATGTGACTGCGCGTTTCAATCACCCGTTCGTAAAGGTATTTGAAGAAGAACGTGAACTGACATTGATGCTGATGGTGGATGTGAGCGAAAGCTCCATCTTTGGAACCTCCAAACAGAACAAACGGAACATGATCACTGAATTATGTGCCGTACTGGCGTTTTCTGCTATCAACAACAACGATAAGGTAGGTGTGATCTTTTTTAGCGACGGTGTAGAAAAATACATTCCACCTAAAAAAGGAAAGTCGCATATTCTGTTTATCATCCGTGAACTGATCTCTTTCGAACCTAAACGTAAAGGCACGAATATTAAAGAAACATTGCGCTTCTTTAACAACGCGACCAAAAAGAGAAGCATCGTATTCCTCATGAGTGACTTCCTGACCGGTAGTTATCAGGATGCGCTGAACATTGCTTCAAAGAGACATGACATGGTGGGTATACATGTATACGACCAACGTGATAAGGAACTGCCTTCCGTAGGACTGATCCAGATGAATGACCTCGAAACAGGGGAACGTCAGTGGGTCGATTCTTCAGATAAACAGGTACAGCAGTATTACACCCATCAGTTCAACCAGCATGTGCAATATTGCCGTAACTCTTTCAAGAAGAGCGGCGCAGATCTTATCAGTATCCGTACCGATGAAGATTATGTAAAAGCCCTGCAGAACTTTTTCGTAAACAGGTGATAGTCTAAAGCTGAGCAAGTATTAACATGGCTAAACTGATTATAGTTAAACGTCTTATTTTATTTTTTCTGCTTGGGTTTATCCTGGCGCCATTTGCTTCTTTCGCACAGCAGGGTGAAGTAAAAGCGACAGTCGATACAGAGAGCATCCGTCTGGGAGAACAGGTGCAACTGCGTCTTTCGGCAACCATGCCTCCACAGGGCATGGATATCGTGTTTCCGCAGATACCTGATTCATTCGGACATTTTGAAGTAGTACGCCGCTCCCCGCTGGATACTACAGCACAGGGCAACACAAAGTTGCTGGGACAAACCATCGTACTGACCAGTTTTGATTCAGGCAGATGGGATATTCCGGCACTGCGTTTTGATATTGTCAATGGTGGTAACATCACTGATTCTGCATTTACAGGTCCGCTGTTTATTGATGTCAATACAGTGAGCGTTGATACAACAAAAGCCTTCAAACCTATTAAAGGACTGCGTTCAGTAGCCTGGAGTTTCTGGGATTACTGGTTATATTTTGCCATTGGCATATCCGCAGCACTGATAGGTATCGGCTTATTTGTATACTTCCGTAACCGACCTAAGAAAGCAGTACCTGTACCGACAGCTCCTGTCGTTCCGCCTTATGAAATAGCACTGCAACAACTGCAGCAGCTGAAGGCAGAAAAGGTATGGCAACAGGGAGATATCAAACAATATTATACCCGTCTTACAGATATTCTGCGAGCTTATTTTGAGCAACAGTTTAACATTCCTGCACTTGAGCAAACAACAGAAGAACTGTTACAGCATATCAAACCTGTTACTATTCTGAATCAGCAACGTGATAAATTACGTAGTCTGCTGAGTGTGGCTGACCTTGCGAAATTTGCAAAACTGATGCCTTCTCCGGAAGAGCATGAAAGTGCAATGCAGCAGGCACAGGAGATTGTTGAGTGGACGAAACCGGCAGTAGAGAAAGCCGCAATTGCAGAAAACAGGAAAGAAGAAATAAAGCAGCCTGCGAAGTAGGTCGCTCCTTGAAAAGAGAAATTATTATCAGTAAATGGATTTTTCGATCTGGAAAAATATTGAATTCGCCCATCCCGCCTTCTTCGGATTGCTGGTGTTGATACCGGTAATGATCTACTGGTATATTGCCCGGCAGCAACGCAGACAGGTTGCGATGGAGATGTCTTCCCTGCAGGGATTGAAAGGCTTGCCCGTATCCTGGAAGGTGAAATTGCGCCCCTTATTGCTGGTATTGCGTCTGGTAGCTTTTACCGCACTGGTGACAGCGCTGGCCAGACCGCAGACAAGCAATACTTCTGAAAGCATCGATAGTGAAGGTATCGATATCGTACTGGCGATAGATATTTCTGGTAGTATGCTGGCGCAGGACTTACAACCTGACAGACTGGAAGCCGCCAAAAGAGTGGCGATGAACTTTGTAGACAGCCGTATCAGTGACCGTATTGGTCTGGTGATCTTCTCTGGTGAGAGCTTTACACAATGCCCTATTACGACTGACCACGGTGTACTGAAAAATCAGATCGCACAGGTGAAAAGTGGTATGTTGCAGGACGGTACAGCGATTGGTATGGGACTGGCTACATCTGTTGACCGTTTACGTACCAGCAAAGCGAAAAGTAAAGTGATCATCCTCCTCACGGATGGTGTGAACAATATTGGTCTGATAGACCCGCTTACAGCACTGGAAATTGCGAAGGCATTTAAGATCCGCGTATATACTATCGGTGTAGGTACTGTTGGTAAAGCACCATTTCCGATGACCATGCCGGATGGTTCTATTCAGATGCAGATGCAGGATGTACAGTTGGATGAGCCTTTAATGAAAAAGATCTCTGTGGAAACAGGTGGTAAATATTTCAGGGCTACGAGCAACAAAGAACTGGAAAACATTTATGGCGAGATCGACAAACTGGAGAAAACAAAGGTAGAGATCACCTCTTACAAACGTTTTGCAGAACATTTCTTCGCATTGGCAATGCTGGCGCTGGCATGTATGCTGCTGGAAGTGGTGTTGAGATATACCGTCTTCAGAAGTCTGCCATAAGACAATCAGGAGCCAGAGAATCAGGGCTCAGGCATTGAAATGCAGCGGAGATCGGAAAAAATCGGTCAATAATATTTTGTTTTAAAAATAGAGAAGGGTGTCTCAGTTTCTTACTGAGACACCCTTCTCTATTTTTAAAATCTGATCATGATCATTAAACAGGCAATAAGCAGGAGGCCGGGCAATTTGCCAATAATTGCTAATTCTTAATTCGTAATTCCTAATTAAACTACCTTTATACCCTAAATAATTACGAGAAGCATTGCAGGCAACTATTTACAGATCGACCGGTAGCTGGTATACAGCGAAAACAACCGAAGGAGAAGTGTTCCAGGCACGTATCAAAGGGGTATTGAAAATCGATGAAGATATTACCTCCACCAACCCTATCGCTGTAGGCGATGTGGTAGAGATCGTACGGGAAGACGGGGACGCTACTGCGAATAACGCAATGATCACAGACATTAACAAGCGACATAATTATATCGTGCGGAGCTCTCCGCATAAGAAAAACCAGAAGCATATTGTGGCGGCCAATATGGATCAGGCAATGCTGATCTGTACGGTAAAGGAGCCACGTACTTCAAATGGGTTTATGGACAGGTTTCTCGTAACAGCGGCAGCTTATCATATTCCCGTGATTCTGGTCTTCAACAAGAGGGATATCTATAAAGAAAAAGATCTGGACAAGTTCGCCGAACTACAGGCTTTATATGAAGATATCGGTTATAAGGTATTGCTGGTATCTGCTGAAACAACCGACGGTATTGATCTCCTGAAAGCGGAGATGAAAGACAAGACAACCCTGATGTCTGGTCATTCAGGGGTAGGTAAATCATCTTTGATCAACCGTTTGTTGCCCGGACTGGATCTTCGCACAAAAGCGGTGAGTGGATGGAGTGGTAAAGGGTTGCATACAACTACTTATGCTGAAATGTATGATCTGCCGGATGGAGGCAAACTGATCGATACACCGGGTGTACGTGAATTTGGTATAGTGGATATCACCAAACCCGAATTATCGCATTATTTTCTGGAAATGCAGCCTTATCTGCAGGAATGCCAGTTTAATAACTGTCTGCATATCAATGAACCCGGATGTGCCGTAAAAGCTGCCGTAAATGAGGGAGAAATCGATGTGGAGCGTTATGTCAGCTATGCCAGCATTCTGGAAAGCATACAGGAAGACCAATACTGATCTGCAAATGGCTGCAGACCGGTATTAGCCTTTTCCAAACAGGCTTTCGTTCCGAATGCCTGCCTATGTCAAATTATATATTTCAGTTATTTGTATAAGTGCTTGCTGCTGTCAACGACGTTTCTTTTTCTTTGGAGCGCTCATTTCGTCCAGCAGTTTTTCTGCACCCCAGTTCTTGCGGGGCGTAGGGCAACCTGTCTTACGGGTACGACAGGCGGACAGTCCGATGAGGGACAGCACCAGTACAAAGAGTACTAATCTTTTCATAGGGTAGCTTATTTATCAGAATACTCTTCCGTTCATCTGTTTGATAGATGATCTGTTCTGTTTTCCGTTTTTGGCAGAATAGTAGTTGTTGTTGGGGCAACCGGTACGCTCAGTTTTGCAGCCGATGGCAAAAATGCCGCATACCGCCATCAGGAATAATAGCTTTTTCATAGGGTAAGGTGTTAATAAATGCAAGATAATTAAAATATGTCACTTGCTGCCGGCATCCTCTTTGAACCAGCCGGAGTACATGAGATAATTGTTGGCAATGCGGTCTATTTCACCACTGATCAGGGACTGGCTGATATCTTTCACCTTTTTGGCAGGTACGCCGGCATAAATGGATCCCGGCTCTACTTTAGTACCTTCCAGTACTACTGCTCCTGCCGCAATGATGGTATTACTGCCAATGTGCGCATTATCCATCACGATAGCACCCATGCCTATCAATACATTATCTTCAACAGTGCAGCCATGCACGATAGCATTATGTCCGATAGAGACATTATTGCCGATAATTGCTTTTGTTTTTTCATAGGTGCAATGTATCACAGCGCCATCCTGCACATTTACTTTATTACCCATCCTGATGCTGTTAACATCTCCACGGAGTACTGCATTAAACCAGACGCTGCATTGGTCGCCCATTACGACATCGCCTACGATAGTCGCATTTGGCGCAATAAAACAGTCGTTTCCCATTGTAGGCAGTATTCCTTTAACCGGTAAGATGACAGGCATATAGTAAATTTTAACGCAAAAGTAAATAAAATCGTATAGCGTATTTTTGTGTCAGCATGAATAACAGACAACTATTTTTACGCCATGTGGCTCAGCTATCTGATGCCCCTATGGCACTCGAGATAACAAAGGCCTCCGGCATGTATATGTGGGATGCGGATGGTAAAAAGATCATGGATCTGATCGCAGGTATCAGCGTGTGTAATGTGGGACACTCCCACCCTGCCGTTGTAAATGCCATAAAGGAACAGGCAGAACAGTATATGCACCTGCTGGTATATGGAGAACTGATCCAGACCCCGCAGGTTGGTTTCGCTACCCTGCTGACCCAACATCTGCCGTCCTCACTCAACAGTGTCTATTTTACCAATTCCGGAGCAGAAGCCGTAGAAGGCGCCATGAAACTGGCTAAACGCTATACCGGCAGAACGCAGATCCTGGCTTTTGAAAAAAGCTACCATGGTTCCACACAGGGGGCTATGAGTATTATGGGAGATGAAACGTGGAGAAATGCCTACCGGCCATTATTACCTGATATACAACATCTTCAATATAATACATGGGAAGCGCTGGACCAGATCACCGACCGTACTGCCTGTATCATACTGGAAACCGTACAGGCAGAAGCCGGCGTACGAGTACCACAAAAAGAATGGTTACAGGCCATCCGGGAGAAATGTACCGCTACCGGCACCTTGATGGTACTGGACGAAATACAGTGCGGATTGGGAAGAAATGGCAGCCTCTGGGCATTCGAACAGGCCGGCGTAGTACCCGATATTTTATTGCTTGGGAAAGCGCTGGGTGGTGGTATGCCTATGGGCGCATTTATAGCAGATAGAGAAATCATGTGGAGTTTTACCAATAAGCCGGTACTTGGACATATGACCACCTTTGGCGGTCACCCTGTTATCTGTGCAGCTGGTATGGCAGGATTCAAGGTATTGCTCGAAGAAAATCTCATCGAAAAGGTAAAGGCAAAAGGACAATTGTTCCATCAATATCTGAAGCATCCCGCGATTAAAGATATCCGCTCTCTCGGATTGATGATGGCAGTTGAATTCGAGAGCTTTACCATGAATAAGAAAGTCATTGATCTGTGTATAGAGAAAGGTTTGCTGACTGACTGGTTCCTCTTTGCGCCGGAATGTCTGCGTATCGCGCCTCCATTGATTATCAGTGAGGAAGAGATCCGGCAGGCTTGTGATATTATACTTGCAGCGCTGGAGGAAGCAACCAGGGGATAAATAACGGATAAAGGATATTGAAAAGGTCATCGGTGTTGCTGATGGCCTTTTTTGCGTGTTGGAGGAGTGGTTTTGGCAGGGAGGGGATTTTTCCTGTTTCTGATCGGGGTAGTGGGCCATATGTGGCTGAGAGACTAACTTTATAAAGTTCGATAACCTATACACTATAAACAAGCCCTCATGAACATACTAAACGCACTATTGCCCACAGGATTAAGTGAAATAATTATCGCATTCGGTTTTATGATACTCTTCTTCGTTCTGGGTGTATTATTAACCAGACGGATATTCAGGATCAACGACATCGTTGCACATCTCAAAAGCATCAATGAAAAGCTGGATGCTAATCATCAATCTACTAACAGACGTGATTTATGAGCTGGGTCAAAGGGCACTTCCGCAGAAACGGCACTTTCGTTCCCGGTCACGTTCGCCGGGGCCGCTACAAGAATGGTAGTGGTGGCTGTAGTACAATCATTTTAGCTGTTATATTCCTATACCTTTTATCTCATTGTATTTGAGATGCTTATCCATTTCCATCGCAAGCCGGCAGTATAAACGCTGCCGGCTATATTTTATCTCCTCCCTCCTGTCCTGACCCATAAAAGAAAAATATATTTTGTCGTCTCCCCAAAATATGTAACTTTGATTCACAAAGTACTTTAAGTATGACAGAACAGCAACACCTGCAAACATTAAGTGATATCAAACGAATCATGGAGCGCAGCAGCCGCTTTTTATCCTTAAGCGGATTGAGTGGTGTTTTTGCTGGTGCTTCCGCACTTGCAGGTGCCGGTACTGCGCTGGTCCTTTTCCGCGCATACTATGACAGATGGGAAGTCAGAGGTCATTATGATGATGGTGATTTCTCGCTACTCAGGCTGCAGCTGATCATTTTAGGCTTTGTGGTAATGTTCCTGGCTGCTGCCGGCGGACTCTATTTCACCTGGAGACGCGCCAAAAAGAATAACCTGCCGGTGTACGATGCCACTTCCCGGAAAGTACTCATTAATGGTATGATTCCTATGGCCGCTGGTGGTGCTTTTATAGTGGGGCTTATGTATAACGGACTGGATGTACTCATAGCGCCTTCCTGTCTGGTGTTTTACGGTATGGCCGTATTGAATGCCAGTAAGTATACAGTATCCGATACGAAATATTTAGGTATCGCAGAAATAGCCCTGGGAATATTAAATGTTTTCTTTTTGCGCAGAGGGCTTTACTTTTGGGCTGTCGGTTTTGGTGTCATGCATATCTTCTACGGCATTGTAATGTGGTGGAAATATGAGCGGAATACAGCTGAAGAGTGAGCCGGTGCTGTATGGTATCAATTTTTTGAATAAATGATGAACTCGTGATCAATCCCATAGGTAACTTAAATAAGATATTTGACAGCCGTATACGGCTGGGGGTCATGAGCATCCTGATGGTGAATGAGGAAGTGAGCTTTAATGACCTGAAGCAGATGCTGGAATTGACCGATGGTAACCTCGCCTCCCATCTCAGTACACTGGAGGAGAATGGTTTTCTGAAAGTACATAAGGGTTTTGTAGGTCGCAAAACCAATACAACCTATTCTATTACGAAGGCTGGTGAAAAGGCTTTCAAAGGCCACCTGGCCGCGCTCGAAAATATGATCCGTTCTATGGATTGATTTTTTTTGCCTTTATACTTTGAAATACAAAGCACTTTAAAATATAGTTAATATGGAAACAACGAATATGAATGATGGCGCAGGTAGCCGTGATGTATCCTCCCGCCAGCTCCCGGACTCAGGAGAGCCCAGCCCCTCTTTTTTTGAACGTTATGCCTATGGTATTAAAGCCCTGCTCATAGGTATTCTGGTCCTGCTACTGCTGATACCTGCTAATATGATTATGGGGCTGATATCTGAAAGAGAACAACGTCAGTTTGAAGCCAAAGGAGAAGTGAGTGGTAAATGGGGAGATGCCCAGACGATCACCGGTCCTGTATTGGTAATACCCTACTACAGCAAACCTAATGTGGTATCTAATGCCATCTTCCTGCCTGAAAAGCTGAAAGTTAATGGTCAGTTGATGCCGGAAATCCGTAGAAGAGGCATCTATGAAGTAGCCGTGTATACTTCCCGCCTCGACATCAGTGGCGCCTTTTCCAAACTCGATCTCAGCGAATTAAATATCCCTCCGGCAGCAGTATTATTGAAAGATGCTTATCTCGCCGTTGGCGTGAATGATATGCGCGGTATCAGTAATCAGGCGGGTGTACAATGGAATGGACAGACCTATTATTTTAACCCGGGTATTGCTGCTGCTGATTTGTTTCCTAACGGAATGCAGGTAAAGGTGCCTTTATCAATGTCTGACAGTGGTATCGTATCTGGCAACTTTGCAGTGAATCTCGAACTGAAAGGCTCCGGTCAGTTGTTCTTCTCTCCTGTGGGAAAAACAACATCAGTAGAAATGAAGTCCAACTGGACTAACCCAAGTTTTGATGGGGCCTTTCTGCCCAATGCGCATAACGTGGACGACAAAGGTTTTACTGCTGCCTGGCAGGTTTCCAACCTGAACCGCAATTTCCCACAAAGCTGGGTTGGTAATAATAGTAACCTCCATTCTGCTGACTTTGGCGTGAAACTGTTCCTGCCTGTCGATACCTATCAGCAATCAACCCGTGCTGTCAAATACGCTATATTAATTATCGGTCTTTCATTCCTTGTTTATTACTTCATTGAGCTCTTACAGCGATATTCCGTTCATCCATTACAATATATATTGATAGGCGTGGCCTTGTGTGTATTCTATACCCTGCTGATCGCCCTTGCTGAACAACTCAATTTTAGCATTGCTTACCTGATAGCTGCTGTTATGACCATCGGACTGGTCTCCTTCTATACGGCGAGCGTATTACGAAGTGTCCGTCTGGCTGCTGGTATCGGAGGAGCCCTTTCTTTGCTCTATGGATTTATCTACGTGATCATCCGTTCTGAAGATCAGGCGCTCTTAATGGGGAGTCTTGGCCTCTTCATAATACTGGCCATTGTGATGTACTTTAGCCGGAGAATTAAATGGGGAGAATTATAAACCAGTAAATCAAGATATTCATGCAAACCGGTCGTTATCTGCAACAACGTATACGAAGTTTTAAATACGCCATTCAGGGAATTATAGCTTTTCTGCGTAGTGAACCTCATGCACGTATTCATGCCATCGCAACAGTGCTGGTGATAGCGGCCGGTTTTTATTACAGATTGTCAGCCAGCCAATGGCTCCCTATACTGATCGTCATCGGCATGGTGTGGATTACCGAGATGTTGAATACTGTTGTTGAAAAGATCATGGACCATTTGTCCCCGGACTATCACCCCCGGGTGAAGTGGATCAAAGATGTTGCTGCGGGGGCGGTACTTGTTGCGGCATTGATCGCAGCTATTACAGGAGCTGTCATTTTTATCCCTATCCTGTATTAAAACAAAAGGGGCTCGTTATTCAACGAGCCCCTGCTTTTTATAGATTAATCCGATTATTAGAAGTCAACTCCCAATCCAAAATACCAGATTGGTTTGCCACGGAAGAATGCTACTGCCGGCCAGCCTGCATCTATTCTCAGGAAATAACCAGCGAGAGATGTACGGGCGCCGAAACCATAACCTCCTACAAATGGTCCGAGGAAACCTTCTTTCACTTTCACCGTTACTGTTCCATCACTTCCTGTATAGTAAGTGTAATTGGCGTCTTTGAAGCTCAGCTTCTCGTTCCAGGCAGTTCCGATGTCGATGAAGCTGGTCACCTGGAAGTTACGGACAACCTGTGAGTTGATCGGTTTGTTCATGAAGGTTGCAAATACCGGGAGACGTAATTCCGTATTGAGTACCATTACGTTATTACCGTTACGGGCATTCTGTTTGTAACCACGCAGTGGTGTTGCCAGTGTCTGATAAGCATAGTTTGCGTTCATATTCACTGGTGTATTTGGATTGATTTTAGGTGTCAGCCAGTTGTCACTACCACCCAGATAATATAACAGCTTACGTGTACCCCATGAGAGGTCAGCGGAGAAGCGGGTAGCCCAGATAAAGTTGCGGTAAATAGAGTGGTAATGTCTTACGTCAATACCCATATTATACGTGAACTTACCTTTACCAGCAGCAGCCCCCTGATCAAATATATCATTCAGGTCACCGTTGATCTGTGCATTCATATCACCATAGATCTTATAACGGGTGCCGTGCCAGATGTTCGTAGCTGGGTTAATGGTATTGTCATACACATATTCCAGACGAAGTAATGCATAGTTGTCAGCATAGTCTTTCATCTTCAGCGTAGTAGCCTCAGATGCTGCCACAACAAACTTGTCATTACGCAGACCTGCCTGTAAACGGATACTTCTTGCCTGATCGAATGGATAACGCACGTCGAACTGGAAGAGGTTTGTTTTCAGTTTGGCCGGGAAATCCAGCACTACAGTACCGTCGGTACCGAGACTGCTGTATTTGTCCACTCTGCGGTAGTAAGTGAATTTATAATCAAAGCGTTTTTTCAGATAAGCACCAGAGATAAAGTACTCAGTACCATCCAGGCTGGAAGGGAATCTGAAACCACCATTGATCTTCACATCTTCCATCAGATCGCTCACACCGATACGGATCAGACCATTTACAGGGTCAGCCAGTCTGATCGGACTTACCGGAGGACCGGTAAATGGCTGGTATCTGTTGATCAGGACTGAGTTATCCAGTTGGAGTATTAAGTAATCTGATGAGAATTTCCATTTATAAGGCAGCAGTTTGGCCTTTTTCAGTACCGGCTCTATCAGCGGGATTTGTAATGCCATTGCTTCTGCGGCAGCTGCGGTATCTGGTGCTTCCTGCGCAAACTCGCTCTGGAAGAAATCACCATGTTTTGCGGTATCTGTCTGGGCCTTCTCATGATAGGTCGGCAGACCAAGACGAATACTATCCTCATGCATCTGACGAGACCTGAAGGTAGTCGGACGGCTGTTGACATTTCTCTTACGCAGTGTTACCGTATCGATTTTCAGTTTCTGGAGGTTTTTGAAACCATAC
This sequence comes from Chitinophaga pinensis, assembly GCF_007896845.1. Lineage (GTDB taxonomy): Bacteria > Bacteroidota > Bacteroidia > Chitinophagales > Chitinophagaceae > Chitinophaga > Chitinophaga pinensis_C. The sequence continues at coordinate 209,569 of NZ_VOHS01000003.1, forward strand.
TGCTGAATTACCTGAGATACTTCTGACTGGTCACCTGCCCCTCTGGATTCTTTGATACCATAGGAGTAGTTCGACATCGGGAAAGTATAGGTAGAGTCTTTGGTCAGAGAAACAGCCATTACAGAATCCGGAGCGGTAGCACCATATTCCGCCAGTGCAGAATCAAGATCCGCTTTGTCAGGGTTGTGGAGGATTTCAGAACCTACGAAGAACAGGGAGTCAACTCCGGCTCTCTCAGTTTTGAAGAAACCTGCATAACGGTTACGGATACCGTTTACGTCAGATACAAACGTAAAGTGGGTTGTGTTATACTGTAATGGTGAACGGGCATCACCATATTTCATGTCTGTCAGCTGGGATATCTGCTTGTCCGCACTCTTGTTAAAGTTGTCGATCAGGAAGATGTTATAATGCCCTGCAGGCAGTATAGTGTCGCCTGTTTTCGCAGTTGGTGAAGGCCTGTTAGAAGAGTAGATAATACCACTCTTACCGGGGAACGATACAAAAGATGGATCCAGATCATCATACACATCGTTAGTGATTTGTTCAGCCGTCTTTTTGTTGATGCTGTAAGTGTAGATATCTGTATGTCCATTCTTCACCGCAGACAACAACAGGGAGTTGTCATATTCGAAGAAGTATTTTACATCGATGATCCTGTCAAACCTTGGCAGATCTTCTTTCGTGCTGGTTCTTGTAACCAGATCATAGACCATGAGTTTGGTAACTCCTTCATGTTCATACACGATCGCCAGACGATTACCTTTCTGGTTCCATGCCAGCAGCGGATAGTTAGGGTCCAGCTGGCTGGACTGCATTCTTACCCCGCTGCGCAACAGCACTTTAGGCTTCATGTCGGCAAACTGGATCTGTACTTTATACAGGCCTTTGGAGAATTCAACCACCGCATAGTAGTTGCTCTTCGGGTTAGCCTGGAAACGATAGAAGTCTGATTTGTTCAATTCTCTGGATACAACGGTACGCGCACCACGTGTACTTTGACGACGGCGGCGGTTGTCATCCTGATAACGTTTCGTATTGAATATCATGAAGTCTTTGAGCGCATTTTTAGGTTTCTGGTTCAGTACCTGCTCAAAGCCCTTTTTAAGTGCACGGTTAATACGGGATATATACATCAGATAAGGCACTGCATCCTTACCATATTTACTTTCTACATAATACCAGAACGCATGTCCGGCCAGAGTTGGTTTTTCGTAGGCCAGCTGGTAAAAGTCTTTATATCTGCCGGATTGAATGGCATCTTTCAGCTCATCATCCAGTTGGGTGTTCCAGTTTTCAGCCGCATATGCAATAAATCCATCTGTGAACCATTTAGGGAAATCGATCAGGATCGTATTACCCGCAAACTCTCCGATATCTTCTCCAAACAGCAGGTTTTCAAGCATCACACGGGCAATACCTTCACGTATCTGACGGTAGAGGTGTTGGTGGTCGCCATCAAAGTAGACGATCAGCTTGTTGCCCACCAGCTTGGTAATCCCCCCGGTATTCTGCCATTCAACGCCAATGCCTATATTCGACTGCTTCATTTCTCCGAAGCTGTTGTATACCACAATATTCACGCGCTGACGAAAGGTAAATTCCATGAACTGCTCCAGCTGCGGTAATTCCTTTTCTGCCACCTGTGCCACATATTTCCCCAGCTCAAGACCGTTTTGGCTGAAGTACGTATTAAAATGACGGGTTTGATAATAACGCCATTTGAAATTCTTATGCTGTATGCGGTTCTGCCCAAATTCCACGGTATTGGTCTGTGCCTGAGATAGATACGGGCCAAGTAATAGGGTACCGGTAATTATTAATAACCTGGTAATAAGTCGGTTCATACAGAAAGTATTGATAATATTGCGTTCTGAATTAAAAATAGCAAAAATCGGCAACAATGATGGAAATACAACATTTCACCTTTAATCCGTTTCAGGAAAATACCTATTTACTCATTAACGAAAAAAAGGAATGTATAATTATAGATCCGGGCTGTTATTTTGAAGAAGAAAGGAAACAATTACTGAGTTATATCGAAAAAGAGGGGCTTAAAGTTACACGCCTGCTCAATACGCATTGCCATATTGACCATATTTTCGGCAATAAGCTGGTGGCTGATACATATGGCGTAGGACTGGAAATGCACCCCCTGGACAAAATTGTACTGGACCGCTCTCCTGAAATAGGGAAAATGTATAATATCCCATTTGACCCCTCCCCTGAGCCGGTTCGCTTCCTCGAAGATGGTGAAAAGATAACTTTCGGAGATGACGAACTGGAGGTCCTGCTGACACCCGGTCATTCACCAGGCAGTGTATGCTTTTATTCCGCTACCGGAAAATTTATGATTGGTGGAGATGTACTGTTCTTCCAGAGCATCGGTCGTACCGATCTTCCCGGAGGCAGTCATCAAACCTTATTAAACAGCATACATGAGAAATTGTTCGTATTACCCGATGAAGTAAGGGTATATCCGGGACATGGACAGTCCACAACCATCGGATACGAAAAGCAGCATAACCCCTTCCTGCAATAGGGAAATCAGATTTTTGCTATGTATTTGCCAATGAACGGGAGCCTGGAAAACTCTTTCTTCTCCATTTTTAGCAGGAACCAGATATACGCGCAGAAGAAAACTGTCGCCACGGTAAGCGATAATGGACTCAGCGCATAGATGTCACGGGGAGAGAACAGGGTCCTGTTCAACAGGTCATATACATAGAAAGTGCCTACCGCGCCTAAAATGTAGGTGAGTATACGCGGAAGGTGATAAGGCACCGGGTAATATTTTTGTCCGAGTACATAACAAATGGCCATCTGCACAAAATAACAGGCCATCGTAGCCAGTGCAGCCCCCAAATACCCCATGACAGGAATCCACCACCAGTTCAGCAGAAATGCCAGTACCGCCGTGACGATTGTGATCATCGCCCCGGTTTTGGTCCGGTCAGTCAGTTTAAACCAGATGGTCAGGTTGTAGTAAATACCAAGGAACATATTGGCCAGCAGAAGGATAGGCACGATCTTCATGCCGGGATAGTATTCCGGTTTACGAAGGAATATTTTCCAGACGTTCAGGTATAGCCCTACAAACAGGAACATCATGCAAAGCAGTACCACAAACAACTTCATGATACGGGCATACATTTTCTGCGGATCCTTGCCCTCAGCTTGTTTGAAGAAAAACGGCTCCGCCCCTAACTTAAATGCCTGTATGAACATAGTGATCAGGATCGCCAGTTTGTAGTTAGCTGCATAGATCCCGATCAGCTCTTTTTTGTCGTTCAGGTCGTTTCCCGGCAGGAATTCGGGCAGGAACCACGCCCTGTCAAAGGTCTCATTCACCATACCCGCCATGCCGAAGAAGATCAGCGGAACGGAATAATTCAGCATCTGCCGCCACAAGACTTTGTCAAATTTCCAGCTGATGCGCATCAGTTGTGGCAGGAATAATAAAAAGGTAACCCCGCTTCCCAGCATATTACTCAGATACACATACCCCAGCTGATTACCACCGGGACGTATCTCCGGCAGCCATGTATGACCTGCTGCATACAGTTTTGGGATTACTACGAGGAATATGACGTTAAACGCAATAGTGGTAATAATACCCGTCAGACGTATAAAAGCATAGCGTACCGGTCTGTTTTCCATACGCAGTTGCGCAAAAGGAATCGCAGTCAGGGCATCAAATGCCATGATCAGCACCAAAGAGGTATAAAATCCCGGATGCCCGCCAAGTCCGCCCAGTTCGCCGATATATGAATTGATAATCGATCCCCTGAACAGTAACAATATGATGGTAAAGCTGATGGTCGAAAATAACAGGGAGATTGTTGAGGTGCTCAGAACGGATTGGCTGTTTTCCTTTTTAGCAAAACGGAAGAAGGCCGTTTCCATCCCATAAGTGAGTATAATATTCATGAAAGGCACATAGGCATATACTGTAGACATCTCCCCATAGGAAGCCTGTGTCATCAGCTCCAGATAGAGGGGGGTAAGGAAGTAGTTAAGCAGCTTACTCGCAATGTTACTAAAGCCGTAATAGATCGTTTGTCCTGCCAGTGATTTTATACTCAATGCCCTGAAATTTTTCCAAAATTAACTATTCCAGCCCTTTCCGGCGCTGCTGTTTTTTCTCGGATAGCTGTTTTTTAAGCTGGATTCTTTTCTCCCGCACCGCTTTAGACGGTCTGGTAGGTACCCGCTTTTTAGGCTTGATGAGTGCTTTACTCACCAGTTCGTTCATTTTTTTTATGACCAGTTGTTTGTTTCCCAGCTGGGTACGCTCTTCTTGTGAGCGGACCTGCAACAGGCCTTCTGCATTGATGCGGTGGGCCAGTTTTTCCTGTACCAGTGTCTTTTGTTCCTGGGTTAACAATACTGACGCGGCGACCTCGAAATATCCCTCTACCATGGTCTCCACTTTGTTTACATTTTGTCCGCCTTTACCCCCGCTTCTGGCTGTGCGGAAGGTGATTTCAGCGGAAAGATCTAAGCTCATTAATTAACGTTTCTTTATAATTGATTGTCGTAATTTAATAAAGGTAAATGATTTTATTTGCCGCCCACCCTTAATCCTGTGCTATATGGCTCTTTTTACACCCATTCAATTACGCGTTCTGAAAACAAGCTGGATACCAGCACTCCTGATATGGTCGATCACAGCCTTTTGTATGTTGAATAACATTGTCCGTCAGGACAATTTTGAATATATCAGATATGGTGGATTCGCATTAATGACGGTATTGCCCCTCTTTATTACAGCAGTATGGGAAATGTTGATAAAGAAGGAATGGAAGCATGCGGCTATAATAGCAATGGCGGTAATGTTAACTGCCGCAATACAGGTAGGTTTGAGTAAGTTACTGATGCAAAGGACTGATCTCGATATGAGATTTCTTCTGGAGAAGATTAACACCTTCGCTGTACTGCTGCTCATCTTTATTACCCGGTTTTATCTTGCAGGTATGAGCGATAAACTGAATGCTGCACTGGTGGGAGCCCTGATCTATTTTCTGATGCCTAAAGATGGTATACCATTAAACAGTCTGCAGCTGGCCCGTGATCTGCCGGTGTTGTCGCTGTTCTCCTCCTATACTAAAATAGCACTCGCACTGCCTGTCGGATATTGTTGTTTCATCTGCTACTATGTGATTGTCTTCCTGATAGAAAACAGTTATAAAAGGCAGTTCTACAGCATGTTATTGCAGTCAAAAGTACAGACGCTTGCAAAATGGGAATATTTCTTCCTGTTCCTGTCTATGTGTTTTGTCTATATAGGAGCAATCGGTGTATTGGATACCAATATTTATCAGTTTTTCGAAGAAGGTCCGCAGCCACTGCCAGTGGCGGGATATATGCTCTTTTCTACACTGGGGATGATCCTCCTGTTATACGCAGTGGCCGGATTGATGCGCAATGTCGTTACCAGCCGGGCATTGACCGTCGGAAAATATTCCTTCTGGACCTTGCTGTTACATTATGTACCGGTAATCAATATCGGTGCCGTAAGCTGGTTGTTCTTTGCAAAAGAAACAGCTGCCACCGCATCTGAGCACGCAAACACTTATATGCAACAGGACAGAACATCAGCACAGCATATTATGATTGCCGCAGGCATTCTGGTTACAGTTTTTAACATCTATATGCTGCTGACACAACCCACAGGATTGCGACTGCCTGTTATCGGTCTTATCGGTGCATTATATCTGGCCAAGATTATCGGCTATGCCCGTTTGCGTACCGGTAAAGCCGCTGTAGGACTGGTAATGTCTCTGAATGTAATTACCGTATTATTTGCGAATAGCGGCCACCTGATACTGATCATGGCATTGCTTTACCTCTATTACTATCTGTTACTGGAGCTTTTCTGTCCCAAACTGGAAATGGAAGATACCATGAAGATCCAGGAGCCGGAAACCGGCGATATTTTCACTCATACCGCATAATTCTTTAATTTCCCGGCGCAATAAATTGATCTGTTACACATATGCGTGCAGTTATACAACGCGTGTCCCGGGCATCCGTGACCGTAGACGGGAATATTACAGGTAATATCAATACCGGGCTGCTGGTATTATTGGGTATTGAAGATGCCGATAATACAGAAGATATTATCTGGCTGAGTAATAAAATCGTGAACCTCCGTATTTTTAACGACGAAGAAGGTGTAATGAACCGTTCGGTGAAAGAAGTGGACGGAGATGTCTTGCTTGTCAGCCAGTTCACTCTGCATGCTGCCACCAAAAAAGGAAACCGCCCCTCCTATATCCGCGCCAGCAAACCGGATATTGCAGTACCCCTGTATGAACAGATGATCAGTCAGTTAGAACAGGATCTGGGGAAAAAGGTCCCTACCGGCATTTTTGGTGCAGATATGAAGGTAGATCTGTTGAACGACGGTCCCGTTACTATCATTATTGACACAAAAGCAAAAGAATAATCAGCAATATGACTATCAAAGAAGCACAGGAACAGATTGACGGCTGGATCAGGACCGTCGGTGTCCGCTATTTCAGCGAACTGACCAATATGGCTATTCTGACCGAAGAAGTAGGGGAAGTTGCCCGTATTATGGCCCGCCAATATGGGGAGCAGTCCAGTAAAGAATCTGATAAAAAGAAAGAACTGGCCGATGAACTGGCCGACGTAATGTGGGTGCTACTTTGCATTGCCAATCAGACAGGCGTGGATATGACTGCTGCACTGGAGAAGAATTTTGAGAAAAAGAACATCCGTGACGCCAACCGGCACAAGAACAATGAGAAGCTGCAATAAGGCAGGTTTTTTGTTAAAGCAATCATATGAAGATCCCGTCTATAGTAATAACCTACTGGCAGATCCTGAAACAGACTGTCAATGACTTTATGGATGATAAGGTGCTCAAGCTCAGTGCAGCATTATCCTATTACACTATCTTTTCCATTGCGCCGATGCTCATTGTGATCATCACCTTGTGTGACGTATTTCTGGGGAAAGAAGCCATTGAAGGCAGTGTGTACGGGCAGATCAATGATATGGTGGGTAATGAGGCCGCCCTGCAGATACAGCAGATGATCAAGAATGCGGCGCTTTCCGGAGATTCCACGGTGGCTACTGTAATCGGGATCGTGACCCTGATCATTGGTGCTACCAGTGTATTTGGCGAAATTCAGGACTCTATCAACTTCATCTGGCAGCTGAAAGCCAAGCCCAAGAATGGCCTGTTGAAAATGCTGCTCAACCGTCTGTTGTCTTTCTCCATGGTGGTCAGCCTCGGATTCATTCTGATGGTATCTCTGGCGATGAACGGTATCATAGAACTGTTCAGCCGACAGCTGGCGATCCTGTTCCCACAGGTGACCATGGTATTGGTATACATTATCAATCTGGCATTGACCTTCCTGATCATCAGTTTCCTCTTTGCGATTATCTTCAAAGTGCTGCCTGACGCAAAAGTGAGGTGGAAGCATGTGATCGTGGGTGCTGTCACCACCGCTATCCTCTTTATGATCGGGAAATTCGCGATCGGCATGTATCTGGGATCGAGTAAGGTCGGGACTGCCTATGGGGCGGCCGGGTCTATCGTCATTATCCTCCTTTGGGTGTACTATTCGGCCATAATCCTGTATTTTGGGGCGGAATTTACGCAGGTGTACGTCCAGCATTTCGGCGGAAAGATCAGACCCAATGAATATGCCGTGTATGTGAAGGAAGTGCCCGTAGAGACGGACGAATTGCCGGTAACAGCCCCTGTGACCAATGAAAAAGGTAAATAACAGGCTCCTTTAATTCCGAAAACCCTTATTATATTTGCGCCACTATGGCTACAGATCAGAACAAATTCCAGGCGATTATCTCGCATTGTAAAGAATACGGCTTCGTATTCCAGTCCAGTGAAATATATGACGGCTTAAGTGCAGTCTATGACTATGGCCAGAACGGAGCACAGTTGAAAAAGAATATCCGTGACTATTGGTGGAAAAGCATGACCCAGATGCATGAGAATATCGTGGGGATCGATGCTGCCATCTTTATGCATCCAACTACCTGGAAGGCATCTGGTCACGTTGATAATTTCAGCGATCCGATGATCGATAATAAAGACAGTAAAAAACGCTATCGTGTAGACCACCTGATTGAAGGTCATGCAGAAAACCTCTCTGAAGAAGCAGGTAAAGCATTACTGGAACAGATGGATAATCTGTTGAAAGAGAATGACTTCGCAGGTCTGAAGAAGCTGATAGAAGATAATAAAATTGCTTGTTCTGTAAGTAAAACCGTAAACTGGACAGACGTGCGTCAGTTTAATCTGATGTTCTCTACTCAGTTGGGTAGTGTAACCGATGAAGCGAGTGAAATTTACCTGCGTCCGGAAACAGCTCAGGGTATCTTCGTGAACTTCCTGAATGTGCAGAAAACCGGTCGTATGAAAATACCTTTTGGTATCGCACAAACAGGTAAAGCTTTCCGTAATGAGATCGTAGCCCGTCAGTTTATCTTCCGTATGCGTGAATTTGAGCAGATGGAAATGCAATTCTTCATCCGCCCTGGCACGCAGAAAGAATGGTATGCTTACTGGAAGGAAGAGCGTCTGAAATGGCACCTTAGTCTGGGCGTATCTCCTGAAAGCTACCGTTACCACGATCACGTAAAGCTGGCGCATTATGCGGATGCAGCTGTTGATATCGAGTATGAATTCCCGATCGGTTTCAAAGAAGTAGAGGGCATTCACTCCCGCACAGACTTTGACCTGAAAAGCCATCAGGAATACAGCAAGAAAAAAATACAATACTTCGATACAGAAATTAACCAGAACTACATCCCTTATGTGATAGAAACCTCTATCGGTCTGGATCGTATGTTCCTGTTGACTATCTGTGCCGCATACGAAGAGCAGGATCTCACTAAAGATGGTAAAGAAGATAGCCGTGTGGTGTTGAAATTCCCTGCTAAACTGGCTCCTGTCCAGCTGGCAATTTTCCCGCTGACCAAAAAGGATGGTTTGCCGGAAATCGCAAAAGAACTGATGGACAGCTGTAAATCAGCTTTCTATTGCTTCTATGAAGAGAAAGATGCCATCGGTAGGCGTTACCGTCGTCAGGATGCTATCGGTACCCCATTCTGTGTAACGATCGATCACCAGACTAAAGAAGATGGTACTGTTACTATCCGCTATCGTGATAACATGGAGCAGGAAAGAATCCCGATGGATAAGGTGAAAGAGCTCGTGCTGAACAAGATCAACGAATAGAAAATAAGTATAAATTATAGAAAGGCCGCATCCCCGGATGCGGCCTTTCTTATTGTAGTATATCTTTTAGCCATATAACTCCTGGTGAATGTCATGTTTGTCATAACCCAGTGCCAGTATACGGTGTTTGGCCTCATCTATCATGTTTTTCCAGCCACACAGGAAGAAATGCGCCGGCTGATGCTGTGCCAGCTCCTCATAAATAAGATGTACATAGCCTTTCCTGCCGGTCCATTTGTCGTCATCTCTGGAAAGTGTAGGCGTGTAATGGAAATCCGTCAATTCTCTCTCTAAGTCCCACATTTCTGCCGCATAAAGCAGATCACACTGCTGCCGGCATCCATAAATAAGATGAATAGGCGGATGGGGCAGGTCATGCGCCTTTATATACTGCGCCATAGCCCTGAAGGGAGCAATACCGGTGCCTGTACAGATAAAAAACAGGTCCTTATCCAGCTGCTCGGGTAATACAAAGTGTCCCAGCGGCCCTTTTAATATTAACTCACTCCCCTCCTTGATATGGTTGAAGAGGTAATTCGTGCCTGCCCCTCCTTCCAGTAATACAATTACCAGTTCGATGGTATTGGTACCATCCGGTGGGGAGGCAATGGAGTAGCTGCGCCAGCGTTTGTTCTTTTGTTCGTGTATGGGAAGATCGAGGGTGACAAACTGCCCGGCTTTGAAGCTGAAGTGCTCCAGCTCGGGGATCTGTATCCAGAACCTGCGTGTGTTATGGGTTTCCTGTACGATACGGGTCACCAGTCCCTTATGCCATTGGTCCGCCATTTGTGTGGAATTTATTTATACTAAATATAACCAATTTAGTCCGTAAGCGGCTGGCCCTATAAGGTATACCATTTATGGACTGATAACAGTAATTCCGTATCTTTGCAACCCTCATGAATATACAGGCTGTTTTACAACTGTACCAGCGAGACTCCCGCCTGCAACAGCTGGTGAAAGGGATACATTTGTCCGATCCACAATATTTTCAATTAACAGGATTAACCGGAAGTGCCACCACATTTGTAGCTGCGGGAGCTTGGGAAATGGCGAATTCCGTTAATCATCTTTTCATTCTCAATGATAGAGAAGAGGCCGCCTATTTTCATAATGACCTGGAGTCAATCACCCAGGGGCTGGACATCTTCTACTTTCCGGACTCTTTTAAAAAGGCCGGCTTCTTCAACGAGATCAACAGTAGTCATAGTATGCTGCGCACGGAGGCGCTGATGAAGTTCTCCGGCAATGCCGTACACAAAAAGGTATTAGTCACCTACCCCGAAGCACTCTGGGAAAAGGTAGCTGCTTCTGTTGCTTATACGGGCAACATGGTACAGCTGAAAGTTGGCGACGTACTGAAGGTAGATGACCTGCTGAATAAACTCGTTACCTGGGGCTTTGAGTTCACTGACTTTGTGTATGAGCCGGGACAATATGCCCTGCGTGGAGGTATCCTCGATATCTACTCGTTTGGTAATGAAAAGCCGTACCGTATTGAATTGTTTGGAGAAGATATCGACTCCATCCGTCTGTTTGATCCGGAAAGCCAATTGAGCGAACGTAAGCTGAATCAGGTGACGCTGATCGCCAATATGGATACACAGGGGCTGAAACACGAGAAAGCTTCCCTGCTGGACTTCCTGCCTGAAAATACCATCGTCTGGATGAAAGACCCCGGCTATGTACAGGAAGTGATCCTTCAGCTGGAAGAAAGACTGGATGCCTTCCTGCAGACAGGCCAACAGGTGAAGGTGGGTGATGACGATACAATCGCACTGGCAGAAGCTGACTTTGTAAAGGCACATACGATGATGCAGGATCTGCTGCGCAGACACTGTATCGTATTTGGCAATCGCCAGTGGTGGGCAGATACCAATCGTTCTTTCACACCACTGAACTTTGAAACGCAGGAACAACCTGTCTTTAACAGACAGTTTGAAATGTTGATCAAAGATCTCGATGCACACAACAAAAACAAATACACACTTTTCATCTTCGCAGAAAATGCCCGTCAGCTGGAAAGGTTGCGTAGCATCTTTGAAGATCTGAAAGCTGATTTTACTTTCTTCCCGATCCCCTCTCCTGTCAGCCATGGCTTTATCGATCATTCTCTGAAACTGGTGTGTTATACTGACCACCAGATCTTCCAGCGTTATCATAAATACAAGGTTAAACAGGCCTACAACAAGAACAAAGCGATTACAATGAAAACCCTGCGTGAACTGCAGGCAGGCGATTTCGTAACGCATATCGATCATGGTGTAGGTGTGTATAGTGGTTTACAGAAGATTGAAGTCGGTGGTAAAATGCAGGAAGCTATCCGTATTATCTACAAGAACAATGACCTCTTGTATGTAAACATCAACTCCCTGCATAAGATCAGCAAGTATTCCGGCAAAGAAGGTGTTGAACCCCGTGTAAATAAACTGGGTAGTGATGCATGGGATAAGCTGAAAGAAAAAGCAAAAACACAGGTTAAGGATATTGCGAAAGATCTGATCCAGTTGTATGCTGCGCGTAAGGCCCAGACAGGGTTCCCTCACTCGCCGGATACCTATCTGCAAACAGAGCTGGAAGCATCTTTCCTGTACGAAGATACACCTGATCAGAGCAAAGCAACTGCTGACGTAAAACGTGATATGCAGTCGCCCGCTCCAATGGATCGCCTCGTGTGTGGTGATGTTGGTTTTGGTAAAACAGAAATTGCAGTACGTGCCGCATTTAAGTCTATCGTTGATGGGAAACAGGCTGCTGTACTGGTGCCTACTACAATCCTTGCATTCCAGCACTATAAGACTTTCTCAGAACGTCTGAAAGATTTCCCCTGCACAGTCGATTATCTGAACCGTTTCAAATCGGCGAAAGAAAAGAAGGAAACATTGCAAAGACTGGCCGAAGGAAAGATCGATATTATCATCGGTACGCATGCCCTGCTGAGTAAGGATGTGAAGTTTAAAGACCTCGGCGTAATGGTGGTCGATGAAGAACAGAAATTCGGTGTAGCTGCAAAAGAAAAACTGAAGCAGCTGAAGATAAACGTAGATACATTGACGCTAACTGCAACACCTATACCGAGAACCTTGCAGTTCTCATTAATGGGTGCAAGAGACCTGTCAGTGATCAACACTCCTCCGCCTAACAGACAGCCGATAGAAACAGAAGTACACGTCTTTGATCATGATCTGATCCGTGATGCGATTTACTACGAAACAGAGCGTGGTGGACAGGTATACTTTGTATACAACCGTGTGAAAGGTTTAGGTGAAATGAGCAGTCTGATCAAAGGTCTGTGTCCTGATCTTTCTATTGCTACTGCGCATGGTCAGATGGAAGGTCATCAGCTGGAAGAAGTGATCCTCGACTTTATCGATCGCAAATATGATGTACTGGTGTGTACTAATATCGTAGAAAGCGGTGTGGATATTCCGAATGCCAATACGATCATCATCAACAATGCGCATCACTTTGGATTGAGTGATCTGCATCAGCTACGTGGACGTGTAGGACGTAGTAATAAAAAAGCATTCTGTTATCTGCTGGCTCCTCCTATCAGTACATTGCCCGGCGATAGCCGCAAGCGTCTGCAGACACTGGAACAACATAGTGAGCTGGGTAGTGGATTCCAGATTGCAATGCGTGACCTTGATATCCGTGGAGCAGGTAATCTCTTAGGGGGTGAACAAAGCGGATTCATGGCAGAGATAGGCTTTGATATGTATCAGAAGATCCTTGATGAAGCGATCCGTGAGTTGAAGCAGAATGAATTCCGTGATCTCTTTAAAGATCAGCTGGAAGAGAAGAAAGACTTCGTCAGTGACTGTACCATCGATACTGATCTGGAGATATTGATTCCTGACAGTTATGTGGAAAGTATACAGGAGCGTCTGAACCTTTATCAGGAGCTTGATAATATCACGCTTGAAAGTAAACTACAGGCATTTGAAGTAGAAATGCAGGACCGTTTCGGACCGGTACCAGAGCCGGTAAAAGACTTGTTCTGTATGATTCGTTGTCGTTGGATGGCGATCAAATTAGGATTCGAAAAAATGATGCTGAAAGAGGAAAAATTGCGTTGTTATTTCATCAACAATCCTGATTCTCCTTACTTCGAATCACCGACTTTCAATCATATTCTTACTTATCTGCAAACGAGAGTGAACAATGCAAAGCTCAGACAGGTAGGAAAGAACTTTATGCTGGTGGCAGATAAGATAGCGACGATGAGTGACCTGCACGATTTTCTGAAGAATATGGAAGAAGCAAGAAATGAGAAATAACGCCGCATTGGTCTATAAAAAAAGGATGGCTCTTCACTACTGAAGAGCCATCCTTTTTTATATTATTTATCCTGATGTTACCTTACAATTGTCACCGTTCCCCTCCTGTTAAATATTTGTCCTCTGTAATCCGTTCCCTGTATCATCCATACATAGGTGCCTGCCGGCATCTGCTGCCCTTTATAGGTACCATCCCAGCCCGTAGAAAGCGATTGCGTGCGGAATACCTCCTGTCCCCATCTGTTCCACACACAGAAGAAATCCAGTGTTGCAACACCCGGAGAAATGGCTCTGAAAATATCGTTTAAGCCATCATTATTCGGAGAGAATGCAGTAGGGACATAAAAGTCCGGACCGGCATATACCTTAATGTGTATCGTATCCATATCAATACAGCCCTGCGGCGATGTGACTGTCAGATAATATGTCTGATCATTATTCAATATAGCCGTCGGATTGGCGGTATAAGGATCTGTGAGGCCATTATCAGGTGCCCAGCTGAATTGCAGGTTATTACCGCTGGTAATGGCTTGTAGCTGTAAGGGTTGTCCACGGGCAATGAGTGTATCATTTCCCAGATCCAGTTTGATATCAGATACGGTTACGGGTATGTAGGCCGTATCCGAGAAGCAGCCTTTGGTACTGAGCACATGTAAAGAGGCTTCATATTCTCCTCCCTCCGGATAGATATAATCGATATTTTGTACTGTCTGCTTTTGTCCGTTACCCATATCCCAATACCACTGCGCCAGCGGAATAGCAGGTGTTAGATCTGTTCCCGTAAATGCAACAGGTTCTCCGATGCACACGCTTTCACCTGCAGCGGCAATCTCTGGCGTCGTATATACGTTGACAGTTTTGGAGATCTCTGCACCACAACCTTCAGAACTGGTCACCTGCAATTTTATGGTGTATGTGCCTGTATTATCATAGCTGAATACGGGTGTCTGTGTTGTCGCAATAGTACCGTTGCCCATATCCCATACCCATTGACGCAATGTGCCCACGTCCAGTTTTGTCTGGTCTGTGATATTAACAATGCGGCCTGTACAAAGGGAATCGTAAGAGAAATCAGGGATAGGATAGCTGCCAATGGTAATATCTTGTTTCATCGTATCAGATACACAGCCGCTGTTATCTTCTATGAGCAGTTTCACCTGATACTTACCCGGTTTGGCGTATTGATGTGGTGGAGGATCGGGTACAGAAGCGGTAGTGCCATCTCCGAAATCCCAGCGCCAGCGCGTGATACTGCCAAATGATTTCGAGTTGTCTGCAAAGACAATGGCGGAACCATCACAGAAAAGTTGGTTGCTGTTAAATTCCAGCTGGGGACGTAATGCAGCACAGAACTGTTGTTTGTTGGACGCTCCGCCGGTGGCAGCACCAAAGCCCCAGAATACCATCGGATCACCGCCAAACACTTCTGCTACGAGATCTTTCTGTATACTTAAACGCAGAGAATCATCCATGCTCACTTCCAGTTGTTTGGATGCCGCATCCCATTTAATATGAAAGATGTGCCAGTTACAGTCCTCAATGTTATCGTTGTTTGCCAGCGCTGTAACAGGGCCTGCAAGATTATTGGCGCTGCTGTGTGAAATGTCTCCGTTGATCTGGATAGATACGTGATCGTAGTAAGGATCGCCATCATCCATATTCTGCCAGGTATCTATAATAACGCCGAGAGAAGGTCTGATATTCTGAAAGCCTATGCCCTGACCTGTGGCCCCAAGGTTTGTTCCCTGCGTTTGCAGAATAAAACCGATCCCATCTGCACCGTTTTCATCTTTACAACCCAGGTTTACATCAAAATAATAATCAAAGGAATTATTCAGGCTGATCTTATTCTTATTCCATACTGTACCGCTCGAAGTACCCTGATCTTCTGTAAGCACATAACAATTACATGTCCGTTGTGTCGCTGCCCCATTCAATATATATGGGGTCTGTAGTTGAGCATGTACCGGTGTATGGGATAAAAAAAGAAGCCAGCACAATCCTGCAATAAGCAACAATGCTCTGGTCATAGGCTAATACTGTGTCAGTAAAATAAAAAAAATAATCAGTGTAACATATCCCCGACTTACACGTTACAGGCAGATACTCCATATATCTTTAATCATAAAGTGTTGAGCACTGGTATACTGGGAAAATATTTTTTTACCCCTTTATGGAATCGGGATATTTTATCGCATCATATAGGCAAACAACGGAAACTAATATTCATTTTAACATCAAATCACAACAGTATGAAAAAGGTAATGTTTTTACTGGCAGGAATACTCGTAGCAACTTTCAGTCAGGCACAGCAGACAGACAACAGGCCTCCTGTTAAGAAAATTGAAGTAACAGGCTCCGCAGAGATCGAAATCACTCCCGATGAGATATACCTCGATATCTCCCTGCGCGAGTTCAAAAATAAAACAACTAAAGTAGACATGAATACACTGGAACTCCAGTTACAGAAAGCAGTAAAAGAAGCTGGTATCCCTGCCGGTGATCTGACTATTGCCAATGTATTTGGTACTAACTATGACCAGTGGTGGACTAAAAAAAAGAAAGATCCTGATTTCATGGCGCGTAAACAATACCGTCTTAAACTGAGCAACCTTGATAAAGTAAACAGCATTCTGGGTGGTGTAGATGATGAAGGTATTGAAAGCGTAAACATCAGCAGCTATACACACAGTAAAATGGAAGATTACCGCAAACAGGTAAAAACCAAAGCTTTACAGGCTGCTAAAGCAAAAGCTACCTATATGCTGGAAGCAATCGGTGACAACATCGGTGGTGTATTGGAAGTACAGGAAATCAACACTGACAACTATGCAGATGTTCAGCCAGTGGCTTTCTCTAATGCCCGTTTAATGGCAGCTGATGCAGTGGCAGATCCTGCTGCTTTCAAGAAAATAAAAGTACGTGCAGAAGTAAGAGCGGTGTTCTTCATCAAATAATTACTGTCGCATAAATAGAAAAAGGGAGCATGCTTGACAGCTGCTCCCTTTATTTTTGTTACATATCCATCTATATCAGCTATCCCACCATATTTTGTCGGTGAGTTTTGCTTTTTGTAAATCCTGTGGATTGGCACTGATCTCATTCAAAGGATACAGGAACCTGCGGGGCAGACTTGTAACCGTATTATTAGGGATCATTTTCAATGCCGGATAACCCGTACGTCTCCAGTCTGTATAATTTTCTACAGAGAGGAAATTAGCGGTCGCTTTTTCTTCAATAATCAGTTGCAGAGCGTTATTCGCAGTCAGTACCCCCCTTTTAGATAAGAAAGTCTTTGCGGCTGCGCTGTTGGTATCAACGCCGAGTTTAAGGATATTACCAGCTACAGCCTGTCTGAATGCCGGTTGAGCAGCGTCATAACCTGAAGTGATATAGTTGGCTTCTGCTTTCAGAAATAATGCTTCTGCTGCATTTAATATATAGACCTTTGATCCGATAGCACCATAGAAGTTACCGGCCACAGAAAAGTCCTGTAATGCACCGGCGCCGGTACCAATCACATTGCCATTGTATTTACCGGTATTCTCAGCTTTACTCACCAGATATGGCAGACGGGGATCTGCATATTTCGTCAGG
The DNA here is from genome assembly GCF_007896845.1 of Chitinophaga pinensis. Taxonomy (GTDB): domain Bacteria; phylum Bacteroidota; class Bacteroidia; order Chitinophagales; family Chitinophagaceae; genus Chitinophaga; species Chitinophaga pinensis_C. The sequence continues at coordinate 226,687 of NZ_VOHS01000003.1, forward strand.
GAGTCTACATAATGTGATGACAATACTAATGTAGAGGTGTTATAAAAATGCAGATACCACGCGTTAGATGAAGTGGAGGAACCATTGTAACTGAATGCACAGTCATCCTCATTACTGCTCATACCGTTGCTGAGTGCCGTCAGTGCAAGATTAGCCTGTGTTTTTGCGTCATATCCCGGTGCTTTTGTAAGGTGCATATAATACCGCGCTTTCAACGTATACGCCATCTTTATCCACTTGCTCATATCACCGGCATAGTAATAATCATCTGTGCCGGGTGTGCTGCCTGCATCTGATTGCAATTGTGTGATGGCTTCGTCAAGTAATGATTGTATGCTCTTGTAAACATCTTCCTGTTTATCGTAAGCCGGTGTGGTATTGCCTGTGCCGGCAAAAGCGGTTGAATTGGGAATATCTCCCCACAGATCAGTTGCAGTGCCTAATGTATAGGCTTTTAATACTTTGGCGATGCCCGCGTATTTAAGATTACCATTGGCACTGGCCTGCTTATCCAATATAGTAACGTTGTTCAGCACAACAACATAGAATGAATTCCAGAAGTCGTCGAAATTCGAACTGGTCACCATGTAATTGGCTGTATTGGGCATCGGCTGATTAGGCACACAGTTCTGCATCCACTGATTTACCAGTGTGGCGGCATTCCCTGCGGCTATATATTGGGAGACACCTGCTTCGAGTGGTGCCAGTAAAAGCGATTCTGACACATCAGAAGGCACGTTTGGATTCTGGTTGACATCAAGGTACTTGCTGCAGGCAGACAGTGTTATACCCGCCAGCAATGCTATAATTGTGAATGGTCTTTTCATGTTGCGTAGTTTACTAGAACGTGAATTTTAATGTGCAGTCAAATGAACGGGCTGTCGGCGCGGAGAAAGTATAGACGCCCAATCCGCCATTACCGGCGCCCCATGAGTTTACCTCGGGGTCTCCACCGGTAAATGTTTTGTCTTTATGTATCCACAGATTCCGGCCTGTCAGTACGATAGAAGCATCTTTGAATGGAATGCGTCCTGTAGCGCCTTTTCTGAAAGTATAGGAAAGGCTCACGTTACGTAGTTTGATATAGGATGCATTCTGAATAAATGCTTCTGTAATACCACTGATCTGCTGGAAATACGCCTGTCCTGTCACTACCTGTTTATTAGGCGCATTGTTTGCATCACTGACGCCAGGTACGACTCTGTCCTCCCGCTTTTCTGTTTGTTTTGAGCTACCATAATAGAGCCCATATCCATCATCTGAGTTCAGTATATCACCGCCTTGTTTGGTGTCGAAAAAGAAGCTTAAATTGAATTGTTTGTAGCGGAACTGATTGGTGATACCTCCTATCCAGTCAGGAGTGATATTTCCTACTACGTCAAATTCGCCGGAGGCGTAAGGTAATCCCGCTTCATTGATGCGTAACTGCCCATCTGCTGTACGGGCATATTTCGTACCGAAGATCAATCCCCATGGCTCTCCTTTTTTGGCATAAATACTGCCGATACTCGTCTGATCCAGATCAGGACTGATTTCTTCTACTTGCTGTTTCAGTTTTGTGTAGTTGATGGTAACATCCCAGCTGAAGTCTTTGGTAACAACAGGTGTTAAATTCAATAATACTTCTACACCTTTGGTAGACATCTTCGCAGAGTTGATCGTTGTGCTGGCATAACCTGTAGAATTGGCCAGTGAGATGTTTTCAACAATACCCTGCGTCATACGTCTGTTAAAGTAAGAGGCTTCCAACCCGATCCTGCTTTTAAACATTTTCATTTCCAGTCCCAGTTCATACTCTTTCTGCAATTCGTTTTTCAGATTCGGGTTGCCTAGTGAAGAACTGATCAGGAAACCATTCTGGCCGTTATAAGGGAAAGTGAGATTGCTGCTGACGTCTCCATAAATGGTAGCCTGATAGTATGGAGTAGTGGTGGCATATGTTTTCACGTTGTCATTACCCACAGATGCGAAAGAGGCTCTTATTTTACCAAAATTGATCACTTCTTTCAGTTTGTCTTTGAATAATTCTGAAAAGATGAATCCACCTGCTACAGAGCCATAGGGGTAATATCTGTTTTCGGAAGATAATACAGAGCTACCATCATATCTTCCTGTCAGAGACAATACCAGCATGCGGTTGTAATCCACTTCTGCCTGCGCATAGAAGCCTGTTTTTCTTCTCAGATATTCTGTGCCGGTATAAGTGATGGAAGAAGCACTGGCCATGTTATAATAGCCCGGTTTTGCCAACCCCAGACCTAATGCTGTCATGAAGTCGCCGTGTTCTGAATAGACATTGTTACCTAACAGGAGACTGACATTTGTGTTGTTGAATTGTTGTCTCAGCTGAACAATGAAATCATGGTTAAACTGCCGGAAGTTTTTGTTGTTGTAATACGTCAATCCTGTCGCGTAAGTAATATCATTTGTATTGACGTGATAGGTCTGCTGATCGGTGTAGATATCTGCGCCGGCACGTTCAGTGACGGATAGCCATTCAAACGGTGTATATACAAAAGTAAATACCGGCAGGAATCTGTTGACAACAGTTGTATTCAATATATTGTCCAATACCCAGTAAGGATTATTACGGCTGTAACGATAGAGACGCTGTGAGCCATCTGGATTCAGTGCCGGTTTCAGATCATAAGATACAGGTGCTGTGAAGATCGTCCATAGTGGAGATTCCAGCCCGTATCCTTCCGGTACTTTTTTGTTGTTGGCGGTACTGTATGTCAACTGAAAAGTAGCGTTTAATTTATCTATGATCTGTGTGTTGTATTTGGTGAATACACTGTGACGTTTGTACGAAGTAACCGGAATAGTTCCCTTCTGATCAAAGTAGGAATAAGACATGAAATAATTGGATGTAGCACCACCACCTGATACACTGACTGTACTATTGGAAGTTACGCCTGTCCGGAAGAATTCTTCCAATGGGTTGTGTGGTTTTATTTTTTGTCCGTTCACCGTTAAGGTATCCATGCGCGGTCCCCATGAGGTACTGCTTTTCATGGTTTCTCCGTCATAGAATACGCCTTTATCGCCCTGTGCATAGAGGTATTGGCGATCAGGGAAAATGGTTCTTTCAAAAGATAAACCGGATGATAATGTCACCACTGGTTTGCGACCGGCAGCTCCTTTTTTGGTAGTAACCAGTACGACGCCGCGTGCACCGGCCGAACCGTATAAAGCGGTAGCGGCAGCACCTTTTAATACGTTAATACTTTCAATGGTAGCAGGGTCAATATCGGCCAGTCTGTTAGTACCTGAACCACCGTTATAGGTACCACCACTTTCGTCATTATTGATAGGTACACCATCCATAACAAACAATGCCTGATTTTCTCCTGAAATGGAGGTAATACCGCGGATGACTATACGTGCAGAACTACCCGGCATACCAGATGAGCTGGTGATCTGTACCCCTGCTACTTTTCCGGTTAGTGAGTTTAACACATTTGGTTCTTTTGCGCGTAATATTTCGTCACTTTTTACTTCCTGTGCACTGAATGTAAGATTCCTTTTTTCCTTCTTTACACCCAATGCGGTCACCACTACTTCATTCAGATCACTGGCGTTTTCTGTCAGTGTAATGTTGAAGTGTTGTTCACCACTGATAGGAATCTCCTTTAGGTTATATCCGACAGCGCGGATAATAAGTATTGCATTGGGGGATACTTCCAGTTTAAACGAGCCATCCTGCGCAGTAGTTGTCCCTTTTGAAGTGCCTTTGATGATGACGGAGGCGAAGCTGATCGGCTGCTTTTTTTCATCGGTCACCGTTCCATCTATTCCCCTTGTTTGTGCTATTGCTGAGGAATAGATCAGCAGTCCCGCAAGCAACGCCAGCAGGTGAAATACGTTTCTTTTCATACAACGAGATTAGATATTGGTTTTTGTGATTTCCCCTCTAAATAACTGATCCCGTCATCTGCGCAAATGACTTAAAATGACATGTACCCAAATGTAATATTGGAAGGGGGCTAACCTTTTTATGATTCTTGACTATCTATAGACGGATATTAACCAAAAAAAAGTCCCGCCTTGAAAGGCGGGACACGATGGAAAAAGATTTCAAAAAAACGATGATCAATTAATATTTACTTTAAACTTTCCGTCCGTTAATGGCTTTTCTGATTCACCATTGTTTAAAATGCCGTCGAATGTGCCTTCGGCATACTTACTATTTATGCTTGTAATTTTTATTGTCGCTGTTTTGCTTTCGTAGGTATCAGAACCAGATAAAGAAGAAGTGAAAATAACACTTGCCTTTTCAGTATTGGTATAAGTGCCTGTTTTCAGTGAATCAGGGAAGATCACAGTCATAATGATAGCACTGTTCAGATTACTGGTCAGTCCTTGTATCATTAACACCTTTTTACCTACCACAGTAGTGTCAAACACTTCACCGTATGCGGTATTAGCTGAGTAGGAAGCACCATCAAATTTGAATTCACAGGAACCAGATGCCAGTACAGCCTTATCTTTCTGGCAGGATGCGAAAGTGATAAGGCAAAGGCACAGGAATCCCAGCAGGGAATAGAGTTTCATAGGATAGGTAGTTTCTTCAGGTATAGTGATAAATAGGAGTGCAAATTAGCTACTTTCTAATAAATTAAATAAATTATTTATAAGTTTTTTAACAGGTATGATGCAATAAAATGAGAACTGGCTGGGAATGAGAGAGAAACAAAGCGGCGAAGAAATGGGTATAAAAAGTAAAAGCCCCGGTCTGCATTGACCAGGGCTTTTGTATTGTGAGTAAATACTTCAAATTTTATGCGTCAATCTTTGCATACTTCGCATGCGATTCGATGAATTCCCTTCTTGGTGGAACTTCATCTCCCATCAGCATACTGAATACGCGATCAGCTTCTGCCGCACTTTCAATCGTTACCTGTTTCAGGGTACGGTTGTCCGGGTTCATGGTAGTTTCCCACAGCTGTTCTGCGTTCATCTCACCAAGACCTTTATAACGCTGGATGGTTACGCTGTCTTCTTTACCGCCTGCGATCTTCGCGATTGCTGCTTTACGATCTTCTTCTGTCCATGCGTAGATCTGCTCCTTGCTCTTTTTAACAAGGTACAGTGGTGGTTGTGCGATGTACACATAACCCTGTTCAACCATTGCCTTCATATAACGGAAGATAAAGGTCAGGATCAGTGTTGCAATGTGACTACCATCCACGTCAGCATCCGTCATGATGATCAGCTTGTGATAGCGCAGTTTAGAGAGGTTGAGGGCTTTATCATCTTCTTCAGTACCGATGGTTACACCGAGTGCAGTAAAGATGTTTTTGATTTCCTCATTCTCGTATATCTTATGCTCCATGGCTTTCTCCACGTTCAGGATTTTACCTCTGAGTGGCAGGATCGCCTGGAAGCTACGGTTACGTCCCTGTTTAGCCGTACCACCTGCGGAGTCACCCTCTACCAGGTACAGTTCACATTTTTCAGGATCATTTTCAGAGCAGTCAGCCAGTTTACCGGGTAAGCCGCTTCCGCTCAGTACACTCTTACGTTGTACCATCTGGCGTGCCTTACGCGCGGCTTCACGCGCCTGTGCTGCCAGTACTACTTTATTGATAATGATCTTCGCCTCGCGTGGATGTTCTTCCAGATAAGCATCCAATACGGCTGCTACGGAGCTGTCCACAACCCCCATTACATCGGAGTTACCAAGTTTGGTCTTGGTCTGGCCTTCGAACTGTGGTTCTGGTACTTTTACGCTGATGATGGCGCTCAGACCTTCACGGAAGTCATCACCTGTTACTTCGATCTTGGTTTTTTCGAACATTTTGTTCTTATCACCATAGCTCTTGAAGATACGGGTAATAGCACGGCGGAAGCCTGCTACGTGTGTACCACCTTCGATCGTGTTGATGTTATTAACGTAGGAGAAGATATTCTCACTGAAAGAGTCGTTATAGATCACTGCTACTTCAACTGCCACGTTGCTGCTTGCATCGTGTGCTTCGATGAAGATAGGATCAGGCAGCAGACCATTACGACGGCCGTTACGATCCAGCATCTGTACGAATTCGATGATACCGCCTTCGCTGTAGAAAGTTTCAGTGATTGAATTACCTGCTTCGTCCTTTTCACGGTCGTCAGTCAGGGTGATTTTGATCTTACGGTTCAGATAAGCCAGTTCACGCAGACGGCCGGCAAGGATCTCACGATTGTAGATGGTTTCCTTGAAGATCTCGTTGTCTGGTTTAAAATGAACGGTCGTACCGGTTGATTCAGAGACACCGATCTCGCGAACCGCGTATTGCGGTACACCACGCTGGTATTCCTGCTCGAATAATTTTCCTTCGCGGCGAACGGTTACATGGAGTTTGTCACTGAGTGCGTTTACGCAGCTCACACCCACCCCGTGCAGACCACCGGATACTTTATATGTGTTTTTATCAAATTTACCACCAGCGTGTAACACTGTCATTACTACCTCCAGTGCGGAACGTCCTTCTTTAGGGTGCATGCCGGTTGGGATACCACGACCGTCATCTGTTACCAGTATGGAGTTATCTTCACAGATAGTTACACTGATATTTTTACAGTAACCGGCAAGGGCTTCATCGATGGAGTTGTCCACCACCTCATATACGAGGTGATGCAGCCCTTTGACACCAATGTCGCCGATATACATGGCCGGGCGCTTGCGCACCGCTTCCAGGCCTTCCAATACCTGTATGCTACCCGCATCATAGCCATTGCTGGCAGGGGTAGGTGCTTGCACTAATTCTTCGCTCATATTTGGGTGTAAAATGTGTTTAGATTTGAATCCTCGTGAATTGTGCAAAAATACGAAAAATGAGGCTTATTTCCATATTTAACACATGGTTTTTGAATCGTTGATATCCACATTTTGGCATCTTAAATCAGATAGGGGAATTTTCTCCCAGTGCAGTCTCTTTAATTCCCGTAAACAAGGTCTTCCAGACCAGATTAAAGAAGGACTTTGTAATATCCCTTTCATACCGGGGGTGCGCCAGGCGGGTTTCTCCCTTGTCCGGGTTGGCGTCTTTGATCACCAGTGCGTTGGCCAGAAAGCTCATCAGCCCCTTCTTTTTAAATTCGTGGGAACCGTCTTTTTTCTTTAAAATATTCACTTTCAGATTGCTGTAAAGGAATTTTACCTGTCCGGAAGCCCTTCTTTCATTGCCGGACATGCTGAAGGTAAGTTCCTGAATCTGGCAGGACTTGATTTCCACCATTCCCAAAGGTTTCAGCACAGGATTCAGTTCCCTGCCGTCCATGTCTTTCAGTTGCCCGGATACACCGAATGCACCGCTGCTGTCTTTCATAGAAAAGTCAAAATGCGCCCTCAGTTTGCCACTATTCATCAAAATGGCATTAATATCCGCAGTGATATGCGCATTTTTAGCCACCATGCTATCTATATTGGTGATATTCCGGAAGGTACCATGGACATGTTTGAAACTGAGTCTGCCGGCTTCTTCTGATTTAGGACTAATCTCCGTATAGGTCAGTTCAGTCTTCTTCCCGATCATTGTATCTATATATATAGGTACAGCCAGTCTTTTGAACAACTGGTTGGGGTATCCTCCCAGTTTGTTACCCGGACCGTCCGGTAGCTTCCTGTTATGATAAATATCCAGGTCGGCACTGCCAATGGTGAGTTTATTAGCCCATATTACCTGATTCTCCAACAGCATCCGTGGTTGTAATTGCGCCAGTTCGATATTGTTGAGTTTTACATCAAAGCGGTCACGTTGTGTTTTAGCCCTGATGTCGAATGCTGCTCTGGCATAGCGTGGTTCTACGGCAAACTGTCCGATCCTTAATGTCTGTTCCTCAGCACTATATACAACATCCTTTACATGCATCCAGTAGAGGCTATCCGGGGTGCGGTAGCGGTATTCTTTCAACCCGAACTCATAATTCCGGGCATACAGGAAACGCGTAGGATCTTCCAGAGCCATGGAGTCGATCAGGAAATCCTTTACCTGAATGCGCAGGTCTTCCAGATGCGTCATGACCAGTCCGCTGTCAGGCTTTATGACTGTGTATTTCAGATTAGTATGATCAAAGCGGAGATCACCCAGATAAAGCGACTTTATCTTAGAGGAGATGTTCTGATAGGCATTTTTAGGTGCAGATGTGTCCTTATTGGTAGTATTATACTCCATCAGGACGATCGGATTTTCAAAAACCAGTGATCCTGCGCTGAGTTCTTTTTTCATAAAATAGCGCCATACCCGGAAATAGCTCAGGGATATTCTGTCAGCGGTAAAACTGTAGATCAGCTTCGGCGCTTTTTGTTCCTGTTGTAGACGTTTATATACGTCCGGATCTCTGATCAGGCTTACTTTTTCGAGGCTGAGGCTACCTGTGATGGGGTTCAGGTTCATGTTTGCATAACGCAATGTATACAGACTGTCAGACATGTCCATGATGTATGACCGGAGCTGCCACTGAATCTGTCTGTTCCAGCGGTGTCCGATGTACCATGCGGCCCCCAGTATCAGTGCTATCAGCAACACGAAACTAAGAAGGATCTTTACCCATATATTCTTGAAAAAGGATCTTTTCTGCATTATATACAATATAAACGAAATTCATACCATTGTCCCTATACCGGGTAGTAGAAAATAGAAAGCGAGTGTGTTTTTTCTACTGCAAATAAAAAATATTGATGTTCATCAATAAATCATAAGTGGTTGTATTGTATTTGTTTATATTAATTGAGGCATCATTTTGAAGGGGTTGCTATTGTAACCTGAATGTCAAAACGTTTTTGAATAAATTTTGAATGCCTATTTTTGTGACGGATTTAACAAATGCAAGGCGTGAAAGAGGTACAGGATATATTAGCATTGGCTATCAGGCAGCCCGCGATGAGCGATCAGCTGCAGTTGGCAGAAAACGACGCCGTAGCGGTGCCGGACTGCCTCGACTTTACATTGCAACGGTTTACGTATGATCGTCCGTTGCCGGTAGAAGATATTGCCATGGTGGTATATCAACCTGCCAAGCGTGGTCAGACTGCTGCCATAGAGTTACGCTATTGCGTTGCTGGTAATAAATATTGCCAGAATCCGGGTTGTACGGATCAGGTATGTGCCGGTGGACATAAGGACAACTGTGTACAGAAGTCGCCGTCTATTGATATGATCACTGTAAGGTTCCAGCCTTCTTTCATACAATCTTTACAAAAAGGGTCTACCAACTCTACCCTTTTTGACATGCAGTCCCGCAAACCTTTTGTGAAGACGATTCAACCGAGCACTAAGTCCAAAGAGGTGCTGGAACAGATGGTACATCATAATTATGATGGTGCCCTGAAGAATATCTTCCTGCAAAGTAAGGCGCTGGAACTGTTACTGTTCAGCTCTGATCAGTTTGTACAGAATGATACGGATGACCGTTATGGTTGCCGTTTTCTGACACAGCTGGAAGACCGTGAAAAAATCGAAAAAGCAAGAGATATCTTACTGGAACAGCTGGATGCACCGATCACCATCCGTGATCTGGCCCGTCGTGTTGCGATGAACGAATGTTACCTGAAGAAAGGTTTCAAGGCGATGTACGGCACTACGATCTATGACTATTTCCAGAAAGAGCGTATGGAAAAGGCGAAAAGTCTGCTATATGAAAGAGGAATGTCTGTTTCTGAGGTGGCGATCCTGATGGGGTATTCCTGTATTTCGCATTTCTCCACTGCTTTTAAAAAGCACACTGGTCTGAAGCCATGTGAGCTTCTGCTGAGATAATAAGCATGCACAAAATATAATTGGAAGCCTGATCGGAAACGATCGGGCTTTTTTATTTTATATGATTGACATACAGTTTGTTGTGTTAAAGGTGGGCTGGTGGCGAATTGAGTGTCGCGTTTCTTTTCCCGATTTGATCATTACTTTTCCCGAATACAAAAACACTCCCCGGAATATTGGTGTTTCTTTGTATCACGATCGGCAGATATCTATCCCGATCTTCCTTATAAGCTTCCTTATCAGATTTGACCATGGAGAGAGCTTACTGGGCAAAAAAAGAGTAAAGCCATCGATTTTTGCACCTCATCAAACCAATTTTGACCTTTTGGAAAAGTGCATTTTTGTTCAGTAAGTTTTCTACCGTAATTACATAAAGCCGTCTCGTCTCACGAGACGGTTTTTGTTTTTGGACAGGGGTGTTATATATGTGCCCTTTCTTCTTACCACCATACATTTCCGGGGTGGAAAATTTTGTTTACCGATATTTACTCAGATGCCGTTTATATAATGCTTATCCTACGTTCATCCTACGTTCATGAACGTAGGATGAACGTAGGATAAGTATTATATAACAAATATCAGAACGGGGACAAGACAAAGATAAAGGTTAGTTGTGCTATCCGGATGCGTGGAAAGAGCGGAACGCAGATGGTGATCTATTGTACAGTCTGTAGAAAAAAATACGTAAGGATGGGTTTGGTTAACAAGAATTTATACTAAATTGAGTACTGTCTGAATTTCAGTCGTTCCGTCAGATAGTCTTTTAGTATGACATTCTGTGCTGCAAGGTGACAGGATGGGATACTGACACATCATAAAAAAAGAAAACCCCGCCCAAAAGAGCAGGGTCTGTCCTATTTATCCCTATACCTATGAAATACAAATTAATGTGGTTAATTATTCTGCAACGGTGCCACCTTCGTTCACTAACACAGATTTCTCTGTACCGTTGTCCTGAATATTAACCTTATAATATGCAGCTACGTCGGATCTTTCAATTTTCGAACCGTCCTTAATAGTGGCGGTAGGATATTTAGATCTCAGCGTAGAGGCCACCGCTTCAGGTAACCTGTCTGCTGCATAAGAACTACGGGTTGCTATCCACTTACCATCAGCATCATATTCGGCCGCAGTCTTTACATCTTCTTTAGTAAAGTTTGCTACCCAATGTCCGCTGTAGTTCTTTGCCCACTTCGCTTCTGTGCCTGAAAAGTTCTGCTGGAAAGCATCCTTAACAACAACAGGAGCTACTATCTCTTTTTTCGCAACTACCTTCTTTGTTTTTTTTGCTGATTTCTTTTGTGCAAAAGTTGTGCCGGAAGATATGAGTGCCACACAAATTATTAATACTAACTTTTTCATAAATAATCAGATATGGTTTTTCAATTGGGTTGAGTTTTTCAACTTATTCTTCCGTCGTAATTACCAAAACAATGCCAAAAAGTAATCAACGAACTAATGCCCGGTAAAAATACAAAAAAAAACCACAATTAAAAGCAAAACCATCTTTTTCGTGACACGGTCTCTTCAAGGCTGCTGTAAAATCCGTAACTTTGCAGAATTTTAATCAACATATTTTTAATAACGTCAAAGGGCGGAGAATTGTTTTATGGCCAGCAAATATCAGGAATATAATCAGCTGAATTTACCGCAGATAGAGAAGGATATATTGGCGCACTGGGAAGAAATCCAGGCATTCGAGAAAAGCGTATCCATTCGCGAAGGCGCCACTCCTTTCGTATTTTATGAAGGTCCGCCTAGTGCGAACGGTATGCCTGGTATTCACCACGTGATTTCCCGTACCCTGAAAGATCTGGTTTGCCGTTACAAAACAATGAACGGTTTTCAGGTAAAACGTAAAGGAGGCTGGGATACACACGGTTTACCTGTGGAACTGGGTGTAGAAAAAATGCTCGGTATTACCAAGGAAGCGATCGGTAAAACAATTTCCATTGAGGACTATAATAAGGCCTGCCGCACAGAAGTATTAAAATTCAAAGATAAATGGGATGACCTGACCCGTAAGATGGGATATTGGGTTGACCTGAAATCTCCTTACATCACTTTCGACAACAATTATATTGAAAGTCTGTGGTGGTGTCTGAGCGAACTGTATAAGAAGAATCTGTTATATAAGAGCGTTAGTATCCAGCCTTATTCTCCGGCTGCAGGTACTGGTCTGAGTTCACATGAACTGAACATGCCGGGTTGCTACAAAGAAGTAAAAGATACTACTGTAGTAGCTATGTTTAAAGCGATCGAAGCTGACAACTCTGCATTTCTGTTTGAAGCAGCAAGAAAAATTGCTGCGGATGCTGAAGTGTTCTTCATGGCATGGACCACTACCCCATGGACACTCCCATCCAATCTGGGTCTGACCGTAGGTGCTAACATTGAATATACCCTCGTACGCACTTTTAACCCATATACTCATCTGCCACAGTTTGTGGTAATGGCGAAAGATCTGCTGGGTAAATATTTCAAACAGGAAGGTGAAGACGGCGATTTTGCTGCTTATAACGAAGGTGATAAGATCATCCCATGGCAGATACTGTCTGTGTTCAAAGGAAGTCAGCTGGAAAATATCCGCTATGAGCAGTTGCTGCCATATGTCCAGCCAGAGTCTGGTGATCCGTTCCGTGTACTGTTGGGCGATTTCGTGACAACAGAAGATGGTACAGGTATCGTACATACTGCTCCTGCTTTTGGTGCGGATGACTATCGTGTAGGACAGAAATATGACATCGGTATATTGACTCTGGTAGATCGTCAGGGTAAGTTTCTGGATGAAGTAGGTGAATTTGGTGGTCGTTATGTAAAGAATTATAAGAGCGATCCGGAGTATAAAGACGTAGATGTTGATATCTCTGTAAAACTGAAGAAAGAGAACCGTGCTTTCAAAGTAGAGAAATACGAACATACTTATCCTCATTGCTGGCGTACAGATAAACCGGTATTATACTACCCGTTGGATGCCTGGTTCATCCGTACGACTGCTGCGAAGGAGAAAATGGTGGAACTGAACAAGACCATCAACTGGAAACCAGCTACTACTGGTACAGGCCGTTTTGGTAACTGGCTGGAGAACATGGTAGATTGGAACCTGAGCCGTAGCCGTTTCTGGGGTACGCCGCTGCCGGTGTGGAGGACAGTTGCTGTGAAGGAAGATAGTCCGGAAGGAGCTGTACAGAAATGTCTGGGTGCTAAGAATGAATTATTGGGTGCACTGCTGTTTGTGAAGAAAGATGAATTTAAGGCAGATGTATTGAATGCGGATAGTGAGCTGAACAAACGTATCACAGCTCATAATGCACAGTACGTTGGTAAGAGCAAGGAAGAACAGGAGCTGTACACTATTAATATAGAGAAGGTTCAGGCAAAAATTCAGAAAGAGGAGATCACGCTGGTTGATGTAGCATTGGCTAATTTTTACCTGACAGATCTGGTAAGTGGTTATTGCGTAGCGATCACTGAAGAAACATTAGCAGATATCGATCTGCATAAACCAATGGTGGACAATCTGATCTTCGATCATGAAGGTCAGTTGATGTATCGTGAGCCGGATCTGGTGGATGTTTGGTTTGACAGTGGTGCGATGCCTTATGCACAGTGGCACTATCCATTTGACAACAAAGAGGAATTTGCGAAGAGCTTCCCGGCTGATTTCATCGCGGAAGGTGTTGACCAGACACGTGGTTGGTTCTATACCCTGCATGCGCTTGGAACGATGCTGTTTGACAATGTAGCCTACAAAACGGTTGTATCGAATGGTCTTGTGCTTGACAAGAATGGTGTTAAGATGAGTAAGAGACTGGGTAATATTGTGGATCCGTTCGCTACATTGGAACAATTTGGGGCGGACGCAACACGCTGGTACCTTGTCACCAACGCGTCTCCGTGGGATAGCATGAAATTTGATATTGATGGGATTCGTGAGGTACAACGTAAATTGTTCTCCACCCTGTACAACACGTACAATTTCTTTGCGATGTATGCGAACCTGGACAAATTCACGTTCAGCGAAGCATATGTTCCACTGGAAGAACGCCCGGAGATAGACCGCTGGATTATATCCCTGCTGAATACGCTGGTGAAAGACGTAACAGGTTATTTTGATGATTACGAGCCTACCCAGGCGGGAAGGGCGATACAGTCCTTCGTTGATGAGCATCTGAGCAACTGGTATGTGCGTCTGTGCCGTCGCCGTTTCTGGAAAGGTGAGTACGCTCAGGACAAGATTTCTGCTTATCAGACCTTGTACGAGTGTCTTGAAACATTGGCCCGTTTGATGGCGCCGGTGTCACCGTTCTTTGCAGATTGGTTATTTGGCAACCTGAACAAGGTAAGTGGTCGCCATGCAGAAGCATCTGTTCATCATATGCTTTTCCCTTCAGCGGTGTCAACAGCGATTGATGCGGATCTTGAAGAAAGGATGCAGCTTGCGCAGGATATTTCCTCGCTTGTGCTGTCACTTAGAAAGAAGGTAAATATTAAGGTACGTCAGCCGTTACAGAAGATACTGATACCAGTACAAAACCTCCATATTAAAGAACAGATTGAAAAAATTCAAGATCTGATAAAAAGTGAGGTGAATGTGAAAGGTATTGACTATCTTACGGAAACGGAAGGTTTTATCAAGAAAAAGATCAAGCCAAACTATAAATCCCTGGGTGGTAAAATGGGGGCAAAGATGAAGGCTGTTGCAGCCGCTATCAGTGCATTCTCAGCTGCCGATATTGCATCCCTCGAACGTAACGGAGAATTTATCCTTCAGGTTGAAGATGAACAACTGCCTATACAGTTATCTGACGTAGAGATCATCTCAGAAGATATTCCCGGTTGGACCGTAGCTAATAAGGGCGCACTTACAGTGGCGCTCGATATTACTATTACACCAGAGCTGCTGGATGAGGGCAATGCCCGTGAATTAGTCAACCGTATTCAGAAGATCAGGAAGGATAATGACTTCGAACTGACTGACAGAATACAGGTAAAAGTGGCAGTAATCGACAGCTTGAAATCGGCGATTATTAACTATAATGACTATATTTGCACGGAAATTTTGGCAGATAGTTTGGAATTAGTGCCGGAATTACAGGATGGAATTGAAATAGAAGTAAATGATTTGACATTCAACGTATTAGTTAACAAAAAAAGCTAATCCCCATGGCAACAAGCAAGAAAGTTGCTAGTAAAAAGACCCAGAAAGCGGTAGCACCGGCTAAAAAAGCAGCGGCAAAACAGGTTACTCCTGTAAAGAAATCCGCAGCAGTCAAGCCAGCGACGAAGAAGGCAGCAGCACCTGCAAAGCCAGCTGCAAAAACTTCGGCGCCAAAAGTTGCCACCAAACAGGTCAAGCCAACTACAACTCAGAAAGTTGTTGCCAAAAAATCAGCAGTTACCCAGACGGCTTCGTCAAGTAAATCTGTAGTAAAGAAAGCACCCGTAGCAGCACCGGCGGTGCCTCAAACCGAAGTAAAGAAAGCGACGGCTCCTGCTAAGCCCGAAGCTTCCGCGAAAGTGCCTGATACAAAGAAAGTTGTGACGCCAAGCGTTACTGCAGATAAAGAAAAACTAATTTCCAAGCCAGAAGAAAAAGAAGTAATAATGCCAGTAAATAAAAAAGACGATAAAGAAAAAGTAGTTGCAAAGGACGCCAAGAAACCAGCGGACAAAGTACAGAAAGCAGAAAAAGCAGCACCAGCAGTAAAAGCTGAAAAGCCAGCTGACCGTACTGAGAAAGTTGAGAAAAAAGGTGCTTCTAAAGCGGCTACATTAGTAACCTACCAACCAGAGTTTACTAAATCTGTTCTCGATCAGCCAGAACAGCCGTCCGGTCCTGTTTACCGCTATAGTGATACAGATCTGCAGGAATTTAAAGACCTGATCCTGAAAAAGCTGGAAGCTGCTAAAAAGGAACTGGTATATCTGCAGGGCCTGATCACTCGTAAAGATGAAGCAGGTACTGATGATACCGAAAACAAATACATGAGCATGGAAGATGGTTCCGGTTCTCAGGAAAGAGAACAGCTGAACCAGATGGCAAGCCGCCAGATCCAGTTCATCGATCACCTCGAGAAAGCCCTCGTGCGTATCGAAAACAAAACTTACGGTATCTGCCGCGTAACCGGTAAGCTGATCGATAAAGCCAGACTGCGTGCTGTACCGCATGCTACGCTGAGTATCGAAGCGAAACTGGCGAAAAGCAAATAAGGAATTACGTATCCGGTTATAGGAAAAAATCCTGATCTAAAATCCGTTAAGCACAGTACTGGCATCGCCGGGAAGTGGTAGCGGAGGGAAGATCAGGATTTTTGTTTGGGAGAGGTATGTGGATAGGTTATCCATTTTTTGCGTTCCAGATTTCCTTCCAGCGCGCAAACTCTGACGGTCTCACCCAATACCGCGCAAAATTGCCTTCATGTAATGACAATAATTCTGTTTCTACTGTTTCGATAAATCTGGATCGATCATTTTCAGGAAGCGTGGCCGCTTTACTATCAATGACTGCTGTTGCTTCTTTTTGCGACATAGCCCCTGTGATGATTTGAGCGATGAGGGGACGAATTACATCACGATATTGTAGCCGAAATGGATCTGGTTCTCCCAATGATTGTTTAAGTGCCGCATATCTGAGTGCGGACCGTTCATATGCCCACATAAACACATCTTTCAGTAAGTCAACACAATTTAATTCATAGACTCCCAGCATTCCCTGTATGTAGAGATCATTTGGCACATCTACAAATGCCAGTGGCGCAAGATTGTGACGGGTCAAAGGAATGTTTGCAGCCAAACGAGCTACCCTCTTGTTGACATCATCAAAAGGTTGCAGATAAGGCAACTGCACCATGATGAAAAAGGCCTGCTCAAATGGGTCATTAATATCGGTAGCCTTTTGTAGCATTATTTCAAACATTTCCTCAATTTGCTGCGGAATGCCAAGAGGCGTAAATACTGAACTGGTAATCCCCACTCCAAATGTACGCAGTCTGCCAGATGCTGTTGGGTCAGCCAACAGGTTATTTGATAATAATGCATGTAAGTTGGTAAGTGAGTATCTGTTAAAGCCAATTTCATCAGCACTTTGTACTATAAATTCAATAGCATCTTTGTGGTTGAGGATCATTTGTGTCTCTGCTGCAGTTTTATTATCCGCTGACTGTCCCTGTGAAAGTAATCTCTGTGTGTCGAGCAGACTATAGGTATTGCCTTCCAGTCTACTGGAATTCCAGGATAAATCTATTAATAAACGCTGCAGAATTTCCTTTGCGTAAGTTCCCGCGGGCTGGCTCAAACTCGTTGTTTTACCTAATTCCGCCAGTTGTATTTTCTCTTCCTCTGAAAGATAACTGTCAATATTAGGACGGTATTGCGTCAAAAATTCAAAATTGTATCCTACTGGTTGTCGATCGGTAACGAATTGCGTGACATTATACCTGATCTGCATACCTGAACTGGAGAGTGGAACGGGAATTCCTGGTGTTATAATCTTATTGGGAGTATCAAGATAATATTTCGTATATCTGGTCAGGCCAGAAGTCTTAACAATTCCCTGCTGTTGCAACTTTTCAAGACGCCGTTGTAAAGCCCTTTTTCCGATTTTTATTGTGGAGGCTTTTTGGATTTCTTCTAATGATGCGCCATCTTTAAAACTGCTAAGCGCTTTCTTAATTGCTTCCAGTTCTTCATTGATCTTACTCTTCGTACTCATCTGTCATTATAATTATGGTATAAGAACCTTATTACTCCATTAAATTACGGTATAATAAAACCATTATACCATAATTTACTATTAAAAATGGTATAAAGACTTGCTTATACCATTTTTTACCATAAAAAAAAGCGTCCCCTCTTTTCAGAAGGAACGCCAGTGTAAATAAACAGGGGCTTCAAGGAGAAGTTCTTTATGAGACCTCTTGTTTTTTGCGTTTAGTAATCTGCCTGGCCGCCAGGTAAACTAACCCTACGGACGCGAGTCCGATAAGGCTTCCCACACCAATCCTTTTTGCCTGTTTCTTGCTGATCGCCGGTAAGCGTAGCTTGAACTTCTCAGGACTGGCCTGGGCTATCTGCAACAACGGTTCCATCCATGGGCCGGGAATAATTTTATCTGCAATTTTCTCTGCGTCGGGGTTTACTGCATCAAATGCAACGCCAATTCCTGCTTCTTTCAGCAATTGACTACCATCAGATCCACTGCCTACATATATAATATTCTGTGGAGTGACGTGGTATTTGTCTGCAATATAGGTTAATATATTGCTCTTGCAATACACCGGCGCCTGAGTTGGCAGATTTTTATCTGTACAAAGGAAGTATTCAGGAATGGTCACCTCCCCTGTTGCCACGCTATTGAAGAGATGTAATTTATTGGCAAACACGAAGTCCATTCCCAGTTTGTTTTTAACATGACGGGCCACACATTCGAAGCCGTCAGTGATAATACCACAGGTATAACCTCTTTTCTTCAGTTCACGTACCACCACTTTAATGTCGGGTACCAGCGATACTTCATCCGCAACTTCCAATAACTCCGCCAGATTCCTGTCCTGAAACAGGTTGGCTGTGTGTTCGATGATACTTACCGGATCGGAGAAATGTCCTCTGATTTGTTTAAGCGTATTTTCAAAACCGAATTCTGTGGCGGCTGCCATCAGGTAGTCTTCACGGAAAATGGTCTCGTCGAGATTGAAGATGACCATCTTGTGGAGTTTGTCAATAGATTCCAGAATGGAATATTCCATCTGTTCCCGGATCATATTGATATTACCCAGTGTTTCAAGGTTTTCTTGTGGGATGTTTTCAGCCTTACGCAGAATGGTGCGGGATACTTCTCTGGACATTTTGCTGAGCTGTTCCCAGGTCTGCATGGCGTTTTCCACCCGACCAATATTGGCTTCAGTAATGCGGGCGCCCTGTAAATGGAGGTCAATCAGTAATCCGATATCTACACCATAGTCGTTTTCAAACTGAACCTGTGATAATAATGATTTTCTGGCCGCGATCATGCCGCTAAGCGGTTGGTGGAAATTGGCCAGCTCAGGAAAAAGAATACTAAGCAATGGTTTGGCTACCAGTTGTGTGACCCTGCCTGCCTGTCGCTCAAAATAGGATTTTACAAAATCAGCTTTCCCCTCAATAATGGGATCGGTCAGTAGTTCCACTATATTGTCCGGATAGGTAAGGATATCACCATCTACATACATGACAATATCATTCTTGGCGGCCATCATACCCTCCCGCATGGAAATCCCTTTGCCCCGCTGACTGCTGGTAATGACGCGCACTTTCTCTTTCAATGCTTCCTCAACTGAATTGTCGTTGGAATTATCATCTACCACAATGATCTCAATTTTTCTTGTCGTCTTTTTGATGGTTTTGATTACCTGACGTAATGTAGCCCCTTCATTCAGAACCGGAATGATAATAGAAATCATAGGTGAATGCTTGTTTAATGTGAATAATCAGCCGTTGATAAAAATATCATCAGGCCATACATGGACATAGGGCCAATGGGTCACAAAAATAGTACCATAGCAGACCCTACGGCCAGCCAGAGAATCAGGGATTGATGGACGGGGGATTGAAATGTGGCGGAGAAGGGCTTAAAAGGATATATTATTGAATGATTAATTATCATAAAAGGAAACAGGGCATTTTCAAACGAAAATGCCCTGTTTCCTTTTATGTACAGTCTCCTGATTTATTTGAATTCCTGCATCTCTACCAGTTTGCGATAGATGCCATCCTGTGAGATCAGCTCGTCATGCGTTCCTCGTTCTTTTATTTCCCCCTGATCCATTACGATGATTTCATTCGCATGCTGGATAGTGGATAAACGGTGTGCAATCACAATAGTGGTACGGTTTTCCATCAGTTTATCCAATGCATCCTGTACCAGTTTTTCTGATTCTGTATCCAGTGCTGAAGTAGCCTCATCCAGAATGAGTATCGGTGGATTCTTAAAGATCGCACGGGCGATGGTAAGACGCTGACGCTGACCACCACTGAGTTTCATACCACGGTCACCGATTGGCGTATCATAGCCGTTTTCCAGCTGTACAATGAATTCATGTGCATTGGCAATTTTGGCCGCCCGGATCACCTCTTCCCTGTCTGGATTATCCTGTCCGAAGGCAATATTGTTAAATACGGAATCATTGAAGAGGATAGCCTCCTGAGATACCATACCTGTCAGGGCACGGAGATCATGCATTTTCACATCACGGATATCTTTCCCGTCAACGAGGATCGCCCCGGAAGTGACATCATGGAAGCGCGGGATCAGATCGGCCATAGTCGATTTACCCGCACCACTCTTCCCTACCAGCGCGATCATACGACCTTTATCGATGGTCAGCTGTACATTTTTCAATACAGGCTTTTCATTATAGGCAAAAGTGACATCCCTGAATTCGATATTATTTTCGAAGCCGGCCAGCGTTTCCGCATTGGCTTTGTCTGTAATCGGATTGGGTGCATCCAGTATACGCAGCACTCTCTCCCCTGCAGCCAGACCTTTAGGCATTGCTGTAAAGGCACTACCAATAGATTTTGCAGGCGCGAGGATCTGGAAGTAGAATCCCAGATAAGCGATAAAACCGGAAGCTGTCAGTGAAGGATCTCCTGCCAGGATCAAACGACCACCATACAACATGATGACGATCACGATCAGAACCCCCAGGGTTTCAGATACCGGAGACGCAGCTTCACGCTGGTCCGACATCGCCTTGATAGTACGGGCAAAAGCTCTGTTGTCATTATCAAACTTCTTTCCGATGAACCGCTCAGCGTTAAATGCCTTGATAATACGGATGCCAGACAGTGATTCTTCCGTGATATTCAGGAGTTTACCTAATAACCCATGACTGAGGACCGACTGTTTTTTCAGTTTTTTGGAAATAGAACTGAGCACCAGACCAGATACCGGGAAAAAGACAAGGGTAAAGAAGGTCAGCTCTTTCGAGATATAAAATAAGGTAATGAAGGTCGTAATGATCACAAATGGATCACGTAATACCGTCTGCATGGAGGTTACTACGGAGTTTTCCACTTCCACCACATCGGAGCTGATTACGGAAAGCAGGTCTCCCTTACGTTCGTTCTGGAAGAAGGAAAGGGACTGCGTGCTGTACTGATGGAACACTTTTTCACGCATCTTACGTACCATGGTGACACGTACACGGGTCAGTACACGCTGACTCAGGTACCCAAAGAAGTTTTTGAGCGTAATAGCGACGAAGAGGATACCACAGACATATACAAGTATGGCAAACTTGTTGCCGTTGTAATGTACCAGTAACTCGTTATAATAGAAGTAGAATACCTGCTTAAAGTAAGCGAAGGAAAATGAAAAATCCGGGAGTATTGTCACCACTTCCTGCTTACCGGTGGAAAAGAGTGTATCCATCAGTGGAATCAACAGGGTGAAGTTTACGAGACTGAAAAGCGTATATAGGAAAATGTATACAACATATTCCGGAACGTAGTGGTGATAGGGCTTCGACAAACTCAGCAACCTGAAAAAAGTCTTCATCTTACGATTATTTATCTTATCTGTTTTGCTTTTCCGGGAGCAGGAACCGATTTTATATCTGTCAGCACATGCCCGTTTCCTTATCTTTGCCGGAGAAGATTGAATTAAGGGTGCAAGTTAATACAATCTCAAATCTTTAAACATTATGCAGGAAAGCAAAAGACAGAAACAAATAGGACAGCTATTACAAAAGGAACTGAGTGAAATATTTCAGCGGATGGGATTCAACGTGGTGGATGGAGGGATGATCTCCATCTCTTCCGTAAAGTTGACCCCGGATCTGCTGGAGGCAAGAGTATATCTGAGCATGTTCAAAATAGCTGATTCCCATGAAATGGTGAACCGGATCAAGGAAAGAATGGGTGAAATCAAGAAAGACCTTGGTAACCGTGTGGGCAAACAATTACGCCGTATACCTGAACTCTCACTGTTCCTCGATGATACACTGGAATACATCTTCAAAATGGAAGAGCTGTTCAAAAAGATCAAAGAAGACGACGCAGGGAGGGAAAACAAATAAAATAGCTTCACTTTGATCTGGCAGTTCGCATCCCGTTATTTCAGGGCTAAAAAAAGTACCAATGCCATCAATATCATTGCCTGGGTAAGTGTTTCGGCTATTGCGGTAGGTGCAGGCGCGCTGATTGTGATTCTCAGCGTTTTCAACGGATTTGAAGGGCTGGTAAAATCCTTATACTCTACTTTCTATCCTTCTGTAAAAATCAGTGCAGTAAGTGGAAAAAGTATTACCCTCACGCCGGCGCAATTAAAAAAGATTGCCGGTGTGAAAGGTGTTGCCTATATGACAGAGGTGATAGAGGAAAAGGCGGTATTGCGTTACGGACAGGGAGATCAGACAATAGCCATCCTCAAGGGCGTAGACAGTAATTACAATAAAGTGGCTGCTGTCGATAAAAGTATGTCCCGTGGCAAGTTTGATACCGGTAACGAGCACGATGGTTATACGGCTGTGCTGGGCATCGAACTGGAAATGGCCCTGGGCGTGGATGTGGAAAGAGATCTGACGCCTGTCAGCGTATATCTGCCCCGCCGGAACGTCAGTAGTGTCACTACCCCGGAAGATGCACTCGGAAGTGGTATTCTGTACCCGGCCGGCTCTTTCGCCATTCAGCAGGAGTTCAACAGCAAATATGTTATTACCAATATAGCGTTCATGCGTGGACTGCTTGGGATGAATGAAGATGAAATGTCGGCGCTGGAGGTAAAAGGTAGTCCGGGACTGGATGACAAAGTACTGAAGCGCAGATTGCAGGATGTTCTGGGGGCTGACTATAATCTTCAGACCCGCTATGAGCAGAATCAGGCTTTGTACGCTATTATGCAGACGGAAAAATGGGCTGTATATGTGATCATGAGTTTTATCCTTGTGATTGCGGCGTTTAATATGATCGGTAGTCTGTATATGCTGGTGATGGAAAAACAAAAGGATATCACGATCCTGAAAGCGATGGGCGCCCGTCCACAGCTGATCACCCGTATCTTCCTCGCAGAGGGTATGATCATAGCAGCTATCGGTACCGCTATTGGTTTTGGTATCAGTATCGGGTTCTGTCTGTTACAGCAGCATTTCGGGTTGATCAGGTTAGAGGAAGACTCTTTTCTGGTGAATGCCTATCCGGTTAGTATGCATATTTCCGACTTTATGCTGGTAAGTGTGACCATTATTATTATCGGTGGAGCAGCCAGCTGGTATCCGGCCAGAAGAGCCGGGAAACAGGGGATCGAATTAAAAGCAACCTGATTATCAGTATGATATAATTAATGTAAAGGGCCTCTGTATGACGGAGGCTTTTTTATGCATGATGATAAATACAAGAGGCGGTCACCATAAGGGACCGCCTCTTGTATTTTATTCGAAGTTTTTGTGGTGTTATGCAGACCACATCGATCTATCATTTGTAATTGCCAGATTCTTACAGACTAGTAATCACCCAGTTCTGCTGGTTCTGGTAACTGCTCCAGCGCTTTAGCCAGTTGCTCATCGCTTGGCGCAATACCGTGCCATTCGTGGTGACCTTCCATGAAGTCAACACCTTTACCCATTACCGTTTTCATCAGAATCACGATTGGCTGGCCCTTACCGGTCAGGCTAACAGCCTTATCCAGAGTAGCTACCACTTCATCCATGTTGTTACCATCCATGTGCAATACTTTCCAACCGAAAGCAGCAAATTTAGGTTCGAGGTCGCCCAGACCGCCTACCTGCTCAACAGTACCATCGATCTGCTGACCATTCCAGTCAACAGTTACGATCAGGTTGTCAACTTTATGGTGAGGAGCGAACATGATCGCTTCCCAGTTCTGACCTTCTTCCAGTTCACCATCACCATGGAGGGAGAATACCAGACGATCATCATTATTTAATTTCTTGGAGAGTGCAGCACCGATAGCTACGCTCATACCCTGACCGAGGGAACCTGAAGCAACCCTGATACCTGGAAGGTGTTCGTGGGTGGTTGGGTGACCCTGAAGGCGGGAATTGAGTTTGCGGAAAGTGGCCAGTTCTGACTTGTCAAAATAGCCTGCATGGGCTAAAGTGCTGTAGAATACTGGAGAAATGTGCCCGTTGGAGAGGAAAAACAGATCCTGATCTAAACCATCCATTTCAAAAGGCTGCGGCTTATGCTGCATCACTTTGAAGTAGAGCGCAGTAAAGAAATCTGCACATCCTAAAGAACCGCCTGGATGACCGCTTTGGCAGCCATGCACCATACGAACTATATCCCGTCTTATTTGTGTTGCTATGTCTTTCAACTGAGGCATGATAATTGCAAATTTTGAGATTGCTAAATTAATAGAATTTAGATAGAATCTGGCATATTTAGTCTCTAAGCTAATAGTTTTTAGTGACTAAGACTCAATTCTTTTTAATTTCCTATTTTTGTGATACACATTTGATTGAAATTAATATCTTTGTAATAATCAAGCCCCTCCCAACATGGAGAATGTTTTAATTGCGACTGTCCTGAGTTTTGTTATAACCTATTTTGCAATCCCCGTACTAATCAGGGTTGCAGAGTTGAAACATCTTTATGACGAACCGGACGAACGGAAATCTCACAAGGCACGTATACCAACTTTAGGGGGTATAGGTTTCTTCTCTGGATTTGTGATGGCATCTGCGGTATGTGTACCAGCTTTTGCCGATTCTCCATTTCAGTACATGGTCGCTGCTTTTATAGTTATTTTTATGGTTGGAATGAAAGACGATATCGTTGGTCTTTCCCCACTAAAGAAACTTATTGGCCAGTTAATGGCTTCTTTTGCTGTTATATACCTCGGTAATTTACAGATCAACAGCATGTATGGTATCATGGGTATTGAAGCCCTGCCTCCTTACATCAGCCTGATGCTCACCTATTTCACCTTTCTGGTAATCATCAATGCATTCAACCTGATAGACGGTATCGACGGTCTGGCAGGTAGTATCGGTATGCTGGTTTCCGGTGTGATGGGTACCTACTTCCTGTATACAGGCGAATTGCTGTATGCGGTAATGGGTTTTGCAATGTCAGGTGGTCTGGCAGCGTTCCTGATCTACAACATCTCTCCTGCCCGTATCTTCATGGGCGATACCGGTTCACTGATGGTGGGACTGGTGAATGCGATCCTTGTGATCAAGTTTATTGATGTTGCAGGCAATCCTGCAGGAAAACTCCCCGTAAACTCAGTACCTATTGTGGCAATTGCTATTCTGGTAATGCCGCTGTTCGATACATTACGTGTTTTTGCGATCCGTATGATGCATGGAAGGTCTCCTTTTTCGGCTGACCGTAACCACATCCACCACTATTTTCTCGAACTGGGCCTGACCCACAGACAGACAACCGTGGTAATGGTATCTATCAACGCCGGCTACATCGTACTGGCATTTGCACTGCAAAATATCGGATCTGCTTACCTGTTAAGCGTGATTCTGGGTTCCGCCCTGTTGCTGACTGGTGTTCTCTACCAGATGAAGAAAAGAAAGGAAGCGATGTTGCGTGCACTGGCAGTTTCTGCTATCAGTGACGCAGCAAACGAAGCACAGGCTGCTATTAACCATCCAAAGATTTTGCGCGTAAGTACAAAGGGTATCCTTCAGGACAAATAATTTCAGGCCCGGTCATCCTGTACCGGGACCTTCCCCTCCGTTCCCCCTTTCCAAATTCAGATAAATCCTGTAGGTTTGCAGGCACTTAATTATTTTTTGCTATGCAAGATGATCTAACGTTAATAATAGAAGATGCCACCGCAACCATGCGTAAGGCTATCGGCCACCTGGAATCGGAACTCACCAAGATCAGGGCCGGTAAAGCCAATCCGCAGATACTGGACGGAATTACGGTAGACTACTATGGTTCACCTACTCCCCTCGCGCAGGTAGCTAACATCACCGTGGCAGATGCCCGTACCCTGACAGTTCAGCCATGGGAAAAAAATATGCTCCAGCCAATTGAAAGGGCTATCATCGCCTCTAACATCGGTATTAACCCACAGAATGACGGTATCATTATCCGTATGTTCCTGCCACCACTGACAGAAGAGAGAAGGAAGGAATTTGTTAAACGTGCATTGAATGAAGGTGAGCAGGCAAAAATTGCGATCAGAAATATCCGCAGAGATGCGATCGAAGGTATCAAGAAACTGCAGAAAGATGGTTTAAGTGAGGATACTGCAAAAGATGCAGAAGCTGATGTACAGAACCTGACCAACAAACATATTGAACTGGTAGATAAACACACCGCTCAGAAAGAGAAGGAAATCATGGTTATCTAACAGCACTTCTTATATATAAGAACTTTGGCAAAACGCTGACCCATCGGATCAGCGTTTTGCTTTATTGACAGTATATACACTGGCCAGAATGATAAAAAGACAAACTACCTGCAACCATGAGATCTGTTCTCCCGCCACCAGTCCCCAGCCAATAGCTACTACCGGCAAGGCATAAGTTACCATCGAAGCAAACATAGCCCCTGCTTTATTGATCAGTATATAGAATAATACGGAAGCCACACCACTACCCAGAATACCCAATGTGACACTGGCTGCCAGAGAGCTCCATGGAATAGAAGGCCCTGAGAGAATGCCGAAGAAACCACTAAAAAGCAGTACAGGCAAAGCGAAAACCGCGCAGAAGAAAAGCGCAATAGATCCGAGTTGCAGGGAGCTGTATCCTTTCAGGTGATGGTGTACCAGAGCAATATTCAACCCATAACAGATGGTAGCTACCACGATCCAGAGGCCATAATACCAATAGCCGGCATCCACCCCTTTCACGACAAACAGCATGACTACACCCAATAATCCCACACAGATACCCAGCAACTGCTTTTTTACAATGGGTGCACGAAACAGGAAGAACCCTGCCAGCAGAGACATCAACGGCACAAGGCTGTTGAGTATACCCGCCAACGCACTGTCTATACGTGTTTCTGCAATACAGAACAGATATGCGGGTAACAGGTTACCCAGCACCCCAGACAGGATGATCATAGGTATTTTGTTCAACGGCGTCTGACGGATGAATTTTATAAAGAAAGGCAGCAAGGCAATACCGGCGCTGAGCAGGCGTAAGCTGGCTACCTGATATGGTGAAAGGGCCTGCAGACCGATTTTCATCAGTATGAAGGAACTGCCCCAGGTGAGTGATAAAAGAAGGAAAATACTCCAGTGAATGGCACGGTTGTTCACAATTGGTTGATTTAAGGGTGCAAGGTCCGAATATTTTGCTACACGGATAAGTAGAATTTCGTGCTACCGCAACACTTCGGATTGTATTTTGTTACAAATACATGAACTAACCCTTTCAGCATGAGTAAGATCAGATTATCAGATATTAGTACGACCCCTCCCGAGGGAATGGATAAGGAAGCTATCAAGTTAATGACCAAAGAATTTGTCAAGGAACTGGATGAATTACAAAACTTGCTATATGCAGAACATAAGCACTCGGTGCTGATCGTATTACAGGGAATGGATGCCAGCGGTAAAGATGGTCTGATACGTAAGGTACTGGGAAATATGAATCCGCAGGGTGTTAACGTGAAGTCTTTCAAAGGGCCAACTGATGAAGAGAAAGACCACGACTTCCTATGGCGTATTCACCGGCACGTTCCGGCAAAAGGAATGATACAGGTGTTTAACCGTTCTCATTATGAAGATATTCTTATACAGCGCGTACACAAATGGATAGATGATAAAACTGCTGAAAAAAGGATGCAGGCGATCAATAATTTTGAGCGTTTACTAAGCGAAGACAACAACACAACCATTCTTAAATTCTATCTGCATATTTCACAGGAAGAACAGTCGAAAAGATTGCAGGAAAGATTGGAAGATCCCCGTAAAATGTGGAAGTACAACAAGAGCGATTCTGTAGAGGCCAAACTCTGGAAAGAATACAAAAAGATGTACGAAGATGCTTTTGAACATTGCAATGAAGTGAAATGGAATATTGTACCGGCTGATAAAAACTGGTACAAAGAATACGTGGTGGCACAAACGTTGAGGGATACACTGCGTTCGTTTGAAATGCAGTATCCTAACCTGGAGCAGTAAATATCATGTGAATGAATGTTATAACTTATAATAGTTATCTTAGCAACTGATTGTCTTCACCCTTAAAAAATAGTTGTATATGTCTTTCTTCAAAGAGTTTAAAGAGTTTGCCACCCGTGGTAATGTAATGGACCTGGCTGTCGGTGTGATCATTGGTGGTGCATTCCAGAAGATCGTTACTTCACTGGTAGACAATATCTTCATGCCGATATTGGGTATAGTAACTGGTGGTATCAATTTCAAAGACAAGTTCTACTTGCTGAATACGAGTAAGGGCACTGATTTTCCTTCATTAGAGAAAGCGAAGGAAGCAGGCGCGCCGGTATTTGCCTATGGCGCATTTATACAGAGCATCATCGATTTCGTACTGATCGCCTTCTGTATATTCCTGCTCGTGAAGTTCATGAATAGTATGCGTAAGAAGAAAGAAGAAGCTCCAGCAGCCCCACCAGCACCAACTAATGAAGAAAAACTGCTCATGGAAATCCGTGATGCACTGAAGAATAAATAAACTTATCATAGCAGCCGGATTGTGAAACCCGCATCCGGCTGTTCTTCCAACTCCGAAAGAAATTCTCTTTTAGTTTCCTATTTTTGCGGCCGCGTTCGATTGACGCGGCATGTTCGTAACGCCCATATAACGGCAATCATATTATCCATAGCATTAAACAACTTTTTAAACTGATGAGAAAATCCGTCCTGACTATTATTTGCTTTTTGGTATGCTTCCAGGTGCTGCACGCACAAAGCGACTGGATGAAAACATCCAGAGAAGAAGCCAGCGGAAAAATCAAGAAAGACGCCAACGATACGGTGCCAGCCGTGTGGAAAAAAGGTGGCATCTTCAACCTGAACATTAATCAGGGAAGCCTTACCAACTGGGCTGCGGGTGGTGATAAATTCTCCTTCTCCGTCGCATCCAATCTGAATGCTTATGCATTTTACAAGAAAGGAAAGAACAACTGGGATAATGTACTGGACCTCGCGTATGGTTACGTAAATACGACCAGCCTTGGCGGCCGTAAAAGTGATGACCGTATCGGTATCACCACAAAATATGGCTACGAGATCGGTAAGAACCTATATCTGAGTGCCCTGTTGGACCTCCGTACACAGTTTACCGATGGTTATCTGTATTCCAGTGTGGACTCAGTTAAACCTACATTGGTGTCCCGCTTCTTCTCCCCTGCATATGTATTGTTGTCTCCGGGTCTTGACTACAAACCAAGCGACCAGCTGTCCGTATTCTTCTCTCCTGTTACCGCGCGTTATGTAGTGGTGATGGATGATCATCTGGCTGCACAGGGTGCATTCGGAGTAGATACCGGCAGACATGTAAAGAGTGAGCTGGGTGCTTATCTGACTGTCAACTGGGTAAAGACGCTTGCGAAAAATATAGTATATAAGACAAGGATGGATCTGTACTCCAATTACAAGAATAATCCGAAGAATGTCGATCTGTTCTGGACCAATAGCCTGAATCTTCAGGTGAATAAATACATCTCAGCAAACATATCTCTGGATATGATCTATGATGATGATGTGCGTGTATTCGAAAATCCCAAAACAGGCGTTTTAGGGCCGCGATTGCAGGTCAAGCAGGTGATCGGGGTCGGATTCACCGCCAAATTCTGATGAGCGGGAATTTTTGTTATTTTTGATGGCTTTCACTTGATAATACTGTTGCCCGTTTGGTGCCGGAATACAAGTGAAAGCCATACATAACATTATGAATGACAACTCCTACAAGATAAAATTACCCCAGTTTGAGGGGCCGTTTGACCTGCTGCTTTTCTTTATCGAGAGGGACGAGCTGGACATTTATAATATCCCCATCACTACTATTACCAACGATTTTCTTGATTATATCCATCACCTCGAATCGCTCAATATTGAGTTGGCCAGCGAATTTATCCTCTTCGTATCAACCCTGATGCGTATCAAGGCTAAAATGCTGCTGCCCCGTAAAGAGTTGGATGAACAGGGTATAGAAATAGATCCCCGTCAGGAGCTGATTGATAAGATATTGGAATACAAGCGTTTCAAGCAGGCTGCCGCCGAACTCGCAGAACGCGAGGCAGAACGTATGCTGCAGATCAAACGTGGAAATATAAAGAAAGAACTTGCCAGCATCGGAGAAGAGACCAGCGAGGGGACGGAAATACAGACCCTGACCCTGTTCAAGCTGACCCAGACCTTCGAAAAGGTGATGCAAAGAATAAAACAGCGGGAAAACAAGCCTCAGCACGTTGTATACAAATATGAATACACCATGGAGGAATCCCGTGAATATATGATAGACCTCGCCGCCAAAGAAAAGACGCTCGCTTTTGAGAAGATCTTTGACCTTTGCCGCGACAGAGTACACGCCATCTTCCTGTTTCTCGGTATGCTGGAACTGGTGCAGATGAAATATCTGGGAATTATGGTGGGAGAAGGCAGGAATAACTTTATTATTGACTACATTGAGCCTGAGGACCGGGAAGTAGAAGTCGCCGGTACATTTGAATGAGTGATAAACGTGCACATATAGAAATAGTGTCTTTACCAAGGTACGCACAGGCGGATCCGAAATTTGTCGTGTCCGGATTATGCGAATTGGGAGACGGGTTCTTTTCCAGTAATGGCATTCCCCACAGACATGATTTCTATACCGTTTACTGGATCAAAAAAGGGCAACTCATTAATACCATCGACACCGTCACACATGCGGTAAAGAAGAACACCCTGTTCTTCCTGGCACCCGGACAGGTACACAAGATGGAATTCAGCGATAAGATAGAAGGGTATATGATCGCCTTTCAGGATGCGTTTATGTGTCTGAAAGATCAGGCAGCCACCCTGATGGGGATCAACTCCTCCCTCTTCTTCAATAATCAGTTCAGCAGCGTCATTACCCTCAGTCCGGAGCAGGAAAAAGACTTCGAGATGGTGGTTCATATGATGATGAAGGAAGTACAACAACAGGAAGCAGACTATGAGACCGCTTTTCATGGGCTCCTGCGATATTTTCTGGTATTGGCCTCCCGTATCAAAGGTAGCAGTATGCTGGCAGCTCCTGAACAACATGCTACGCATAACAGCTCACTGTTCCTGCAATTCAAAAACCTGATCGAAGAGCAGTATATCACCCTGAAAAATGTTTCTGATTATGCTGAAATCCTGCATATCAAACCGGTTTTATTAAACGAGATCAGTAAACAGTTGTCGGGCATTACCGCCGGAGAACACATCCGGAACCGGGTTATTCTGGAAGCACAGCGTTATTTATATAATACAGACCTCTCTGCAAAAGAGATCGCTTATAAACTGGGTTTTGAAGATCCCCACTACTTCAGCCGCTTTTTTAAGAAATATACCAACCAGACCCCCTCTGAGTTCAAAGAAGCTTCCCGCGCAAGTATCTGATAATTAGTGTTTTTTGTAATCGGCAAAAAAAGTACACCGATTAAGTCATTTTATCCATTCCTAACATTTGTTGCAACATGTAATTTTGTATTGTCTTAATGAAACGGATATAACAAACAAAAGAACGGGCAGACATAAAGAAGAGAAAGGATGAAGTGAAGTAACAGCGAATTTGTTCATCAGCCGGTAATAAGACAAAACGAATTAACAAAGCAAGACTTAAAAAAACACTAAACTTAAAAAAACACTTAAAGTTATGGCAATCTGGAAAATCGACGCATCTCACAGCGATGTAGAATTTAAGGTAAAACACCTGATGATCTCTAGCGTAACTGGATACTTTGGTAAATATGAAGGAACTGCAGAAAGCAGCAGCGATGATTTCACTGATGCAAAGATCACTTTTGAAGCAGATGTAAACAGCATCAGCACCAAAAACGAACAGCGTGATCAGCACTTACAAGCAGAAGATTTCTTCCACGCTGCACAGTATCCGAAGCTTAGCTTTGTATCTACCGGTGTGAAGAAAGTGGACGATGAGAATTATAAAGTAACTGGTGACCTGACTATGCGCGGTGTTACCAAACCAGTAGAACTGGCTGTAGAATTCAGCGGTATTGTGAAAGATCCATATGGTCAGACAAAAGCTGGTTTCGATATTAAAGGTAAAATCAACAGAAAGGATTTCGGCGTTTCATTCCATGCTGTAACTGATAATGGCGGTCTGGTGCTGGGTGATGAAGTGAAATTACAGGCAAGTGTACAGCTGGTGAAACAGGCTTAATCGGATATAGACTGGCAAGTGCCATTGCAATAATGAAACGATGCTAATCAGTCTGGAATAAAGAATTCAGGATAGGGGAAACAGTGGCGGCAATGGACAGTAGAAAGATGTTTTTTTGAGGATGATTGCCAGCAATAGTGTGAGCCGGATGAAGTGATTCATCCGGCTTTTTGTTGTATATATGCTTGTAGAGAAAAATCTACGTGTGGCAAGGTCTTTGGAAACAAAAAAGAATAGTAATTTCAGGAAGATTAACCACTTAGGTCATTCACATATTCATTCATCTAATCAAACGTATTTATCATGAAAAGAACTGCATCCGCTAACTGGAAAGGTACCGGTAAAGATGGAAAAGGTACAGTAAGTTCACAGTCAGGTGTACTGGACAATACAGCATATTCCTACAAAAGCCGTTTTGAAGACGGTACCGGCACTAATCCTGAAGAGCTGATAGCAGCTGCGCATTCAGGTTGCTTTACCATGAAGCTCAGCTTCCTGCTTTCCGGCGCTGGTTTTACCCCTGAAAATATTGATACCAAAGCGACTATTACACTGGAGAATGGCGCTATCACCAGCAGTCACCTCGAGTTGAAAGCAACTGTTCCTGGTCTGGATAATGCCAGGTTCCTTGAGCTGGCAGAAGAGGCAAGAACAAACTGCCCTATCTCCAAACTGTTGAATACAGAGATCACACTCGACGCTCAACTGGCTTAATTAATAAGCAAAAGTCATTAATAAAAGAGCCGTGCTGTTATACACTGCACGGCTCTTTTTTATCAGCATAAATAGTCCACTCTTTTCAACAAGCTATCCATTTCCCGGCCTTTATTTAATGAGGATATTTGTATTGTAAAGGAGACAAGATATATGGACAAGATCATTCACAGAGCAGATTCACGCAGCTTCTCAAACCACGGCTGGTTACAGAGTTATCATACCTTCAGCTTCGCAGGTTATTACAATCCTGAACGCATTCATTTCGGTGCATTACGTGTACTCAATGACGATATAGTAAAAGGTGGAATGGGTTTCGGTACTCACCCGCACGATAATATGGAAATCGTTTCCATTCCTTTAAGCGGATCGCTTGAACACCGTGATAATACAGGCAGACATGAGATCATTCGTAGCAATGAAGTACAGATCATGAGTGCAGGTAGCGGTATCGCACACTCTGAATTCAATGCTTCTAAAACAGATCCGGTAAACTTCCTGCAGATATGGGTATTCCCTAAACTGCGGAACATTACGCCGCGTTATCAGCAGAAAGCATTTGATGTAGCTGAAAGACAGAATAAATTACAGGTAGTTGTTTCTCCTGAAGCAGACAGCGACGCATTGCTGATTAATCAGGACGCATGGTTTTCATTGGGACATTTTGATGAGGGACAAAGTGTGGAGATTACACCAAAAATGGCACAGCAAGGCAGTTATCTTTTTGTGCTTGACGGAGAGGTAGAAGTGGCAGGAGAAGTGCTGAAAGCACGTGATGCGATTGGCTTGAGCAATTACGATAGTGCTACTATAAAGACACTTAAAGCGGCAAACTTTTTGTTGATTGATGTTCCTATGAGTTAATTACCATTACCCAAAAACATAACGATATGAGTACTGCAACTACGAACATCGGTCTTGAAAAGAAAACATCCAAAGAACTTGCAGAGAAACTGAATATACTGCTGGCTACTTACCAGTTGTTTTATATGAACGTACGTGGATTTCACTGGAACATACGTGGTGACAAGTTCTTCACCCTGCATGTGAAATTTGAAGAGTTATATACAGATTCGTTGACGAAGATCGACGAAATCGCGGAAAGGATCCTGACATTGGGATTCACTCCTACGCATGCTTTCTCTGACTATATAGAACAATCTGTTATTGCAGAAGTGAAACATGAAAGCAAAGATGTGGCGTGTGTACAACATGTGTTGTCCGGCCTGCAATCATTAATAGAGATCGAACGTGAAGTATCTGCGCTGAGCGATGAGGTGGGTGATGACGGTACAAACGATCTGATCACTACTTATATCCGTGAGCAGGAGAAGATAGTCTGGATGTACAACGCTTATCTGAGATAGAACGCATGCAGCTATAGACAGTGACGTGATAAAAACACAAAAGCCGAAGATAACTTCGGCTTTTGTGTTTCTGTGTAGCGAGGAGAGGATTCGAACCTCTGACCTTCGGGTTATGAGCCCGACGAGCTACCACTGCTCTACCTCACAATGAGGGTGCAAATATAGGTATTATTTTCTAATGACAAAATCTTTATTATATAATTTATCTGCCATCGACCCCTGAAAACTCACTTAAAGTAGATGTATTGTACGCTGGTAGCGGTATACAAGCTGAAATAGCTGTTTTTATTATATAATATCCTGCTGATGTCCCATTGCCTGCAAAAAGTATAAGCAGTTAACAGTCAGTTAGGCTATTGTATTTCGAAGAAAATCTGATGAAAATATGATAGGTCAGATATGCCTGAAAATGGCTCGTATGGCGGATTATAGGCAGGTGTTTATTTCCTGCTGCCTATGTGAAAAAAGGTTTGTACCTTAGAAATATGTAACGGACGAATATTGTATTGCTTAATTATTTCACGTTAAAATCAATACACATGGAAGTTTCCGCACAAACCTCAGACATCGAACAGATCAGTAACTGGAGAGACGAAGTGATTGCTACCAGGGAGTCTATCCGGTCTATGCGTAGTCAGTTAGAGCAACTTGCCCGTCACAAAACTGATGACGAATCCCTGGCACAGATCGAGCATTTTCAGAACCAGTTTATTTGTCAGGAAGAAAAAGCAGATGAATTGCGACATGATCTGAAGCAATCTTCAAAGAAAATCTCCAATAACGGTCAGCCAGCCATATTACATGATGACCGCCCGGTTGATGATTATGATGTACTGCATGACCGCATGAATACATTCAGGAAATTGTATAACGAATTACAGGATGAATTTGAGAAATTCAGGTCTTTCTCGTGATCCTGTCATCAGGTAGTTATAGCTCTATCACTACCTCTGCACTCGCCGCGTAACCGGTGCAGGTGAGGACGAAGCCCTGTTCTACCTCTTTGTCCGTTAATACTTCATTCAGGGCCATCCACACTTTACCTTTTGTACAACGGGCCGTGCAGGATCCGCAAACACCTCCTTTACAGCTGTAAGGTATCGCTATGCCTTGCTCAAGTGCTGCCGCCAGTATATTATGATTGCCGGGTACGGAAAGCTGATGCATTCCCCCACGAAAATGTATTGTTACATCTTTCAGGGACGCATCATCTGGTACGCCTATTCTTGCCAGTTGCGGGGCCGTATTAACGACAAAATTCTCCTTATGCAGCTGTTCCTCTTCAAAGCCCATAAAAGTGAGCGTTAAGAGCGCCATACGCATATATTCAGGTGGTCCGCATACAAAGAATTGGGCATCCTGTTTATTATAACGTAACTGTTGCTGTACTAATGGCTCCAGCGAAAGGTTGCCCAGCCGGCGTATAATATGATCAGGCGGTTCGCTGCTGTATAGATGTATGATATGCAGCTGTTCAGGAAACTGTGTCGCAAGCGTCTGTAGCTGTTGATGGAAGATCGTCCGCTGTTCTGAACGATTGCTGTATACTAATTTGACATGCGCAGTGGGCTCATGATACAGCACATCTTTCAGTATTGCATACAAAGGCGTAATACCACTACCGGCGCCCAACAGAAAGATATCTCTGGGAATCTTGCTGCGGGAGGATAATGTAAAACGTCCGGAAGGTAAAAGAGCCGTGATCTTATCGCCGGCTTTCCAGTTGCGCAGGATATGACGGGAGATTTCTCCGTTCTGTTTTTCACGGACTGTCACCGAAGGATAAGGGTCTATACCGGGTGTGGAACTGAAGGAATAAGACCTTCTGTATTCCGTACCATGCAGGTATATCAGAAATGTAATGAATTGCCCCGGCAGATAGTGCAATGGCTGTCCGTCAACAGTTTCCAGTCTGTAAGTAAATGTATCCGCTGTTTCTGCTATGACCTCCCTGATGCGGAGGTGTATATACAATTCATCCATATTATAAAAATAAGAAAGCCACCTGTATGAGCAATGTCATAACCGGTGGCTTTCTTGTTATTTTGCTGTTTCAGCCTTTTTATCAGGCAGTAACAGTGATCTTTTCTTTCAGCATAGCACGTGCGGCAGCAGCGATGCCAGTCGCATCATAGCCACATTCGCGGTGCAGTTCTTCTGGTTTACCATGTTCAACGATACGGTCAGGAATACCCAGCAGACGTACATCCGCTTTATATCCGTGTGCTGCCATGAATTCCAGTACGGCGCTACCAAAGCCACCTGTTACAGCAGCGTCTTCTACAGTGATGATCTTGTCAAACTGACTGAATATTTCGTGCAGCATCGCTTCATCCAGTGGTTTTACAAAACGCATATCGTAGTGCGCTGGTTGCAGACCGTCTGTCAGCAGTTCCTTGCAGGCTTCAGTTACAAAATTACCGGGATGACCGAGGGAAAGGATCGCAATATCTTTACCGTTACGCACTTTACGGCCGGTACCAACTTTGATCTCTTTGAATGGCTGTTTCCAGTCAGGCATAACACCTTGTCCTCTTGGATAACGAATCACAAAAGGATATTCCTGAGCAGGCAGCTGGGAAGTATACATCAGGTTGCGCAGTTCCTCTTCGTTCATTGGAGAACTGATGATTACGTTTGGTACGCAACGCATGAAAGCGATATCATAAGCGCCATGGTGTGTAGGTCCATCCTCTCCTACCAGACCGGCACGGTCCAGACAGAAGGTAACCGGCAGTTTCTGGATAGCCACATCATGTAAAGCCTGATCATAGGCACGCTGCATGAAGGAAGAGTAGATGTTACAGAATACGCGCATACCCTGCGTTGCCAGACCGGCAGAAAGGGTAACGGCATGTTGCTCACAGATACCAACGTCGAAGGCGCGATCCGGCATTTTTTCCATCATGAATTTCAGCGAAGAACCGGAAGGCATCGCGGGAGTGATACCCATGATGTGCTTGTTTTGTTCTGCCAGTTCGATGATCGTATGACCAAATACGTCCTGATATTTCGGCGGCTGTGGTTTATCCACCGGTTTTTTAAAGATTTCGCCGGTGATCTTATCAAAGAGTCCCGGAGCGTGCCAGGTGGTCTGGTCTTTCTCCGCCAGTGCATAGCCCTTACCTTTGGTGGTAACGATATGCAGCAGTTTTGGCCCGGGAATGTCTTTCAGGTCCTGCAGGGTATCTACCAGTTTCACGATATTATGACCATCGATCGGGCCGAAATAACGGAGTTTCAGTGATTCAAACAGGTTGCTGGAGCTGGAAACAACACCTTTCAGACCTGCTTCCAGTTTGGAAGCCATGTCGCGGGTGAAGCGTTTACCAACCGGGAGTTTACCCAGCAGGTTCCATACATCGTCGCGCAGTTTATTATAAGTAGGAGAAGTCGTAATGTCGGTCAGGTATTCTTTCAGGGCACCTACATTCGGGTCAATAGACATACAGTTGTCATTGAGAATGATCAGCACATTAGCATTGGCCACACCTGCATGATTGAGTGCCTCAAATGCCATACCTGCTGTCATGGCGCCATCACCGATTACAGCGATATGCTGACGATCGGTTTCCCCTTTATATTTGGAAGCCATCGCCATACCCAGAGCCGCTGAGATGGAGGTAGAGGAGTGACCCACACCAAAGGTGTCGTACTCGCTTTCGTCCCTTTTCGGGAAACCACTGATACCGTGATATTTTCTGTTGGTATGGAAAACGTCTCTTCTGCCGGTCAGGATCTTGTGACCATATGCCTGGTGACCTACGTCCCATACCAGCTGGTCATAAGGGGTGTTAAAAACATAGTGTAGTGCGACAGACAGCTCCACCACTCCGAGGCTTGCTGCAAAGTGGCCACCGTGCACACTGACAACATCAATAATGAACTGGCGGAGTTCTTCACTTACTTCGTGCAGTTGCTCTTTACTGAGATTCCGCAGATCAGCAGGGGTTTCGATCTTGCCCAAAAGAGGGCCCGGCGTAATATTCATACTTCTTGATGCAGGATTTAAGTAAGCAAAAGTACAAATTCTGTGCTAATGTACAGTGATTCCATACATCAGCACATTTCGACATTCTGCAATGCAAGGTCCCCACTCATAACATTTAGCCCCGGACGGGCTAAGCACATCGGTATTTTTGAAATGTAGCAGTAGTTTACTAATTTTCAGATAGATGTTTAAACGAATATCAAGATATTGGTGGTGTCAGATCCTTGGCTGGACGGCTTATTCAGTAGTTAATCTGTTTTTTGCCTATTCCTTTGCCGGTTCATTCGGATCTTACTTCCTGGTAAACCTGCTGGTCATTATGTTTTTTGGCATGCTGGCCACACATCTGCTGCGAAGCATCATCAAGCGTCTGAACTGGTTCCAGTATAGCTTTGAGAGCCAGATGCTGCTTTTTTTCGCATTGACGGTGAGTTCCGGGGTGATAATTTATGTAGGGAATACCATTGCTGGTAATCTTTACAGGTATTCGTGGCAACAAAGAGAGCTGACAGACCAGACAACACTGACCTTTTTGTTACCGATCTTCCTGATTACCTCCATCTGGTGGCTGATTTACTTTGTATGGCATTATATAGAACGCAGCAGGAACAGTCAGGTAGACAAACTGAAACTGGAAAGTACGGTGAAGGAGCTGGAACTGAAAACGATCAAATCCCAGCTGAATCCACATTTTATATTCAATGCGTTGAACAGTATCAGGGCACTCGTAGATGAGAATCCACAGAGGGCCAGAACGGCCATTACGGAACTTTCTAACATCCTGAGAAGTTCCATGCAGGTGGAAAAAGCAGAAACTGTGAATCTGGAAAACGAGTTGGATATAGTAAAAGATTACCTTGCACTGGAGAATATCAGATTTGAAGAACGCCTGCGGGTGCAATATGATATTGATCCTGAAACACTCGAGTTGCCTATTCCCCCTATGATGCTGCAGACCCTGGTAGAAAACGCCATTAAACATGGTATTTCCCGGACAGTCAGTGGCGGAACAGTGATAATAGGGTCTCATGTAAGGGACACGCACCACGAAATTACTATTGAAAATACGGGACAGATCGGAGGAGCTGCAACCACCGGACATGGTTTTGGACTCCAGAGTACCAGACAGCGGTTGAGCCTGTTGTACGGAAATAAGGCATCATTTAACATTTATAATAAAAATGAGGAAACGGTGGAAGCCATAGTGCTTATGCCGTTGTTCTGATTATTGTATTTCGCGCCAAGTTTAAAAGTAGTTGCTCATGAAAAAAGCATTGATAATCGATGACGAACGCCTGGCCAGAAGCGAGCTGAAGAAATTACTGGCTGACCACCCTGAGATAGTCATTGTGGGAGAAGCCGTAAATGCAAAGGACGGACTGGAAAAAATTGAAACGCTGCATCCTGACCTGCTTTTCCTGGATATACAAATGCCGGATAAGACGGGCTTTGATTTGCTGGCCGAATTGGAAAAAGCACCACAGGTGATCTTTACCACCGCTTATGATGAGCATGCGCTGAAAGCATTTGAGTATAATGCGCTGGATTACCTGCTGAAACCTGTTGAGCCGAAAAGGCTGGCAGACGCTATTCACAAACTGCATCAACAGGAAGAAAAGGAAAGACAGGCAGAAGCCGGTACGATCCGGACGATCCTTTCTGAGAATGATCAGGTATTTGTAAAGGACGGCGACCGCTGCTGGTTTGTAAAACTGCAGGAAATACGCCTTTTTGAGAGCGTAGGTAACTATGCAAGGGTGTATTTTGAAGGTAATAAACCATTGATCCTGAAGTCATTGAATGCGTTGGAAGAGCGTTTGGACGAACGTACGTTCTTCAGAGCTAACAGAAAGCACATCGTGAATCTGCGGATGATAGAGAAAATAGATACCTATTTCAATGGTGGCCTGCTACTGGAAATGCGTGGTGGAGAGAAAATAGAGGTGAGTCGCAGACAGGCGGTTAAGTTCAAGGAAATGATGAGTCTCTAAAGCCAGATAAGCTTAAAAAGCGAAACGCTGATTACCGTATTCTCTACGATGATCAGCGTTTCGCTTTTTAAAAAAATTTATTATTTCAACACAGGAGCAGCTGCGTGCACTGCGTCGGCCATTTCTTTGATGAGTGAAGTTTCCTTCTCAATAGCATTACCTACTACGATGATATCGGCACCTGCTTTACAGTTCAGGTAAGCCTTTTCTGCATCACGGATACCCCCGCCAACGATAATCGGAGCTGATACCTGACTGGCTACAC
The DNA here is from genome assembly GCF_007896845.1 of Chitinophaga pinensis. GTDB lineage: Bacteria > Bacteroidota > Bacteroidia > Chitinophagales > Chitinophagaceae > Chitinophaga > Chitinophaga pinensis_C. The sequence continues at coordinate 267,053 of NZ_VOHS01000003.1, forward strand.
GGGAAATCATACTTTCCGTGATCGGCTTCCGGGCACCGCTGCCGGCGTCCATAAATACTACTTTCATGCCCAGCATTTCGCCTGCCATAGCTGTACACATGGCAATGTCGTCTTTATCTGAAGGAATGGGAGTGGTATTACTAATGTAAGATACAGTAGTCGGCGCGCCGCCGTCAATTAAGACATAACCGGTAGAAATAACCTCCAGGCCGCTCTTTTTAACAGCAGGAGCAGATAGTACATGTTGCCCTATCAGCAATTCGGGGTTACGTCCTGATATAACAGACAGGTAAAGCAATGCGTCGGCATAACGGGAGACCTGAGAGGGGCTGCCAGGAAATAACACTACAGGAATATCACAGAGTGTTTTGAACTGTTGTACGCATTCATCGAGGTGGTTGGTGATCACAAGACTACCGCCAAGGAATATATAATCCACCTTAGCTGCTGTACATTTCGCCGCAAGGTCTGCTATGTCAGCAGGAGTTACCTTATCCGGATCAATCAGTACTGCGAACGACTTTATGCCCTTCGCTTTCCTATCGATAAAAGAATTGTATATTTTATTGTGCATTAAAATAGCATTGTTCCGGTTGTCGCAAATGTATAAATTTTTCGGTAATAAGCCACATTGTTAAATGAATATGCATATTATTCATTTTCTATTCGACCAAATTCCCATCCAGTAAGGGTTCTGTCCGTTTATAGAGCAATCTTCAGGCCATATATTCGTTCTAAAGAAATGGAAATAAAAAGATTAAAACACTATCATATCAAATAAAAATATACTTTTTTAACCTTCCGGTCAAGTACTTAAATGAGCGGATCCCCGATGTCACGGAAACTGGTAAGACGATAATTCTACATACAATCTACATACAAAAAGACTCTTTGGTGGACAGGCCCATCAATAAGTTCTGAGCGGTTTGTTAACGAATTTAGCAAAAAAGTATGAATAAGCGGAAATCAATACTGTTAAGGGATTGAGGCATTGTGAGATTGCTGCCTTTGTTAATGATTTGTTATTGTGGCTTTAAAATTTCAAAGAAAAATAACATGCCCTTACATTTGTATTCAAATAGGGTTTTCATAGGATAGTAACAAATTGAGGGCGCCTTTCCAGGTGCCCTTACTATTTTTACTCAGTGCCGTTCTCACGGTTTTTGTTCCTTAAATGTTAATTTCTCCCGTTATCTACCCGTTTTAGCATACACACGATCGGTTTTTTCACACAGTTTTACAGTTGGCTTTATTATTTCATCAACGTGTACCCTTGTCATGCTTTCAGGGTCATTTTAGTTTTATTTATATATATCCGTAAAAAGTCTTGTTTCGGATTTTTAACAATCCTTTATGTTTTTTACCAGCTTTGCAAAAATGCCGTTGGTAAATTGAAGAATTTCAAATATTTATGGTCACATCTATCTTGCAATAAATATTTATTATATTTGTTATTGTATTAATTTTATTATGGTTACTGTCCTATGAAGAACCAATTATTTCCTACAGGCGTGAATCATCATGCAATGTAAAATGACTCTCGAAAGCAATGGTTTATCCATTGCTTTTGTTTTTTGACCCCTTATCCCTCCCTTCCGCCGGACAATTAGTTTGGGATTTATAATTTGGATTTTGTATTTTTAGTCTTACAAATTTTTTACACTATGAAGAAGCTGTTGTTCCTGCTGTTGGTTTCCGTTGCCTCAGCAGCATCAGCAAGCGCAAATAGCGAAAAATGGAAGGACGAGGATAAAACCAAAGCCGGTAAAGAGAAAGAGAAGGAGAAAGACAAAGAGAAAGAAGGCGATAAGACCGGAAATAAGAATGCTAATTGCGACGAGAAGACGGTAACTGTAACCAAAGTAACCCGCCCGGCCAGGGTGGAAGAATACGTGTGGATGTTACCTAAGGATCAGGATGGTGATAAAATGTATGAGGAGGAGCTCAAAAAAGGTATCCTTGATCTGTATAAATGGTACCTGCAGAACGAATCCCGGATCAATAACAATGAATTGTCCAAACTGACCGGCAATGAGCTGGCCTTTCCTTTCAAAGTCGATCCGAAAACCTTGCAGCAGTATTTTCAGTTCGTAAAGAATAATTTTCCGGGTTTAAGTGAGGATGACCTCTCCGACGGTTCCTCCACTACTGTTAAAAAACCTGTTGCCAACCGTAAAAAATACGCACCTGTCAGCCGTAGAGATGATATGGAGAGTCAGATGACACTCCCTGTTAATAAATAAAAAGTTTGCCTTGCCATAATGCATTTGGAGTTTAATTACAATAAGGAGGAGGTATTGAATGCATTACGCTATCATTTTTTGCAGCTGGGAGAAATAAAAGTATTCCGCAACACACTCTTCATCCTTTTGGCCTTTACACTGGCCGGATTTGCTTTCAAAATCGTCACAATAGGCGCCCTGATAGGGATTGTCTCCATGGTGGTACTCATCATTATGGTGTTCTGGTTCCTGTTGCCCGTATCCATCTATAATAAGGCCGCTACCTTTAAAGATGATATCCACCTGAAATATTCAGAAGAAGGTATCACCATCTCCACCCGTAATAGCGAACAACAACGCCTGCTCTCATGGAACACTTTTACCCGGGTCGTAGAAGCAAAAAACTTCTTCTTCCTCTATCGTGGTAAAAAGAACTTCTTCCTCGTACCTACCAGCGCATTTAAATCCGCTGACGCACATGAGGAATTCAGCCGTCTGGCAAATGATCATATCAATTAACTTTTACTGTTAAACATACCCCTCATAACAGAGACCCGGATACCTGTGTCCGGAAATGCCGCTATGTCAACAAATAAGCCCCTATATACCCCTTAATATCTCCCGCTGATCTTACGCCTTCCCTCCTGTTGTTCAATTCCGGAAACCGGGTTTTATCTCAGGTGGACTATTAATATGGTCTGACTATACTCTGACTATACTCATCCTACGTTAATGCTACCTTATAAACGTAGCACTAACGTAGGATGAGTATAGTCAGAGTATAGTCAGAGCTTCCTGTATACATGGAAAAAGCCCCGGCTTGTGGCCGGGGCTCAGGATTTATGAGGATAGTTGTGTTCCTTAGTGTATATCCCACCAGCTTTTACGGTTTTTAGTATCACCTCCGATTGCATCTGCTGCTTTCTGGTAAGATGCCGCATTTTGTGTACGCTCACCTAATGGATAGGTCAGACGGGATGGCACATACGGTACGTTCTGGTCCAGAGAACCGGAATAGGGTGCTATAAACAATGAATCCCCATTCGGTTTTTTAAAGTCAAGACGCAGGCGCTCAAACCATGCCTGAAATCCCTGTGGATACAATGCCAGCCATTTCTGGGTGCCGATCACATTTTTCCAGTCACCGGCATTATATGGAACAGATGCCACATATTCATCTACACCTGTTGTTATATCCCAGTACTCCATAGATGCACGGATACCTTTTTCATAAAGTGCAGGTGCCGCTTCTCCTACGTTCCAGGTTCTGGCCGCAGCTTCTGACAGTATAAATGCTACTTCCGGATATGTCATCAGGATACCCGGCATTGTAGCTGAATAAATTCTGGTACCCGGATAAGAATAATTGTCCGGAGACAGTCTGCCAGGATCATTGGCGCTTCTGCCATACTCAAGACCGTTGATCAGACCTGATCCTTTTGCTGGTCTTGCATATATTGGCAGACGAGGGTCATTAGTGCTCTTCATGTAGTTCACTAATGTGGTACTCACAAAGAAGTCAAGTACCTCCCTTTCTGAATCGTTCAACGGAAATTTGTTAGGAGCTGTGGACAGATATGCAAATTCTGCGTTATCTGCATTACTCTGCATAGCTGCTGCATAATTAGCCTCAATGATCGTTTTTGCCCTATCCGGCGCTACATCTGCAATACGGATCGCCAGTCGCAACATCAGTGAATGCGCCAGTGTTTTCCATTTTGTCACATCGCCATTATAAATCACATCACCTCCATCAAAAGTAGGTTGGGACGGATCAAGTGCAGTAATCTGTTTATTCAGTGTATCAATCAGAGAAGTGTAAATAGCCTGTTGATTGTCATAGGCAGGTGTAATATTATCACCTTCTTTTAATGCCTGTGAATAAGGAATATTTACATATGAATCTGTCAATACCTGATACAACCACACTTTAAGAATACCCGCAATGGCATTCTGGTTCTTAGCAGCTGGGTTATTACCCCGCTGGTTATTGATAGTTATTATTCTATCAAGACTGTGTAAGGATACATACAGCGAATTCCAGAAAGCTGTGTTGTTATTTTCATCAATCGCATACTGGCTGTCATTCACTCTTGAATTGGCAGACCAGTACTGTGCATAGTGGCTACCAATGTATCCATTCTGCAAAGTGCTATACATATAATCCATCGCATTTTTCTCAGCGCTGGTCAGCAGATACGCCGGCTCTGATTCTGTGGGTTTGGTCGGATCATGGTTGATCTCATCGAGGTCTTTACATCCTGCCATCATCACAAAGATGAATAATACCGGCCATGCGTATATTAAGAATCTTTTCAACATTGAACTCAGTTTTAGAATGATACATTCAGGTTAATACCATAAGAACGCAGTGATGGTAATGCACCACCTTCAATCCCCTGTATATTGGAGGAGGAGTTGATAATGTTCGAAGGGTCTACGTTTGGAGCGTTGGATTTGATCAGCCAAAGGTTACGTCCGTAGAGAGACAGTCTTGCTGACTGCGCACCTACTTTTTTAAACCATCCTTCCGGCAGATTATACCCCAGTTTTGCTTCACGCAGATAGATGTAGCTCGCATCATACAGATTTGCTCTGCTCAGGTTTTTACCTTCATTATTCTGGAAATAAGTAGCTGCATCCAGCACTACATCATTTGGTTTACCATCTTCAGTTACTCCATCCGCAATGATACCTTTCTCTCTTATACCATTTGCAGCAGTGATATCCAGTAAACCGGAACCTTTACCATACATATTGGTGTAGGAGAAGAAGTCGCCTCCATGCTGAAAGTCAACCAGTGCAGACAGATAGATACCTTTATAGGTAAAGCTGTTTGTCACACCGCCTACGAAGTCAGGATATGCGTTACCGATAGGAACAGGGTTGTCAGTAATTTTATACAGACCATCAGGCCCTACAATCTTACGTCCCTGTGCATCGTATACATAATCAGTTCCGAGCAGGGTACCCATTGGTTTGCCTACATAAGCTGCTACAGAGACTTTAGTAGTTCTGCGGTCTGTACCGATCAGCAATACAGGCAGTGAGCTATTGTATTGTGGAATATCCAGATTCAACAGTTTATTACGGTTACGTGCAATGTTGGCATTGATATCCCAGCGGAAGCCATTTTTCAGGCGGATCGGATTCAGATTCAATCCGATTTCCAAACCACGGTTTTGCACAGAACCACCATTTACGATAGTGCTGGTAAAGCCACTTGCAGAAGAAATAGGCAGCGGAATGATCTGATCTTTTGTGATCCTGTCATAGTAAGTAAAATCCAGTCCGATATGATCATCCAGGAATTTCAGGGAGATACCTGTTTCATATTCTCTGGTACGTTCTGGTTTCAGTGTCTGATTATATTTAATAGAAGTCAGCTGTGTAGCCGGAAAGTTACCGAATGGAGGAATGAACTGATAGGTATCATAAATCTGATATGGATCAGTATCACTGCCTACCTGTGCAATACTTGCACGCACCTTACCAAAGCTCAGCCATTTCCAGTCTTTCAGCAGATCTGAGAACACGAAGGAAGCAGATGCTGAAGGGTAGAAATATGGATTGTTTTCACTGGCGAGTGCAGAGCTCCAGTCAGCACGTCCGGTTAATTCGAGGAACAGATAGTTTCTATAACCGAGTGATGCAGTTGCAAAACCGGAGTTGATCTGTTTCTCGTAGAATTCATCAATAGGCTGTGCAGTCTGCAAAGAGTTGTTCAGATTATATACGCCCGGAATAATCAGACCACCTACGGTGCTGCCGCCGGTAGTCGTCCATTTACGGTGCATGATGTTGCCACCTAATACTGCATTCAGTTTAAAGTCTTTACCAAAGTCTTTATTGATATTGGCAGTTAACTGATAGTTCATCTCTCTGGATGTACGTACTCTTTTGATATAACCGCCGATCAGATAATCTTTCGCGCTTCTTTCCTCTTCAAGGGTATTATAATCATCCATGAATACACGACCACTGATAGTCAGCCATTTTGCAGCATCCCAATCAAGTCCGGCATTACCAAATAAACGGTTACGGCTATCAGTTTCATAGTCCATATAACGGTTCCAGTATGGACCATTACTGGAAGCTACAGCAGGGTCATCCCATGATTTACGATTCCACGTGATCTGTGATCCGTCGTCATACTGATATTTTTTCTGACGCTCCATATCCAGTTGACGTTGTCCGTACATGGTGAACTGCAATGTCGGGTTAGGGCCTGTGAAACCAGTACCCGGACGTGCATTTGCTTTTGTCGCACTGTAGTTGATGGAGGCCACACCTTTCAATCCTTTTGCTACATCATATCCCCCGTTGAATGAGAAATTATTACGGCGCATTTCTGCGTTTGGCAGGATAAAGTTTTGCGTCATATTACCATAAGACAATCTGAAATAACCTTTATCATTGTTACCAGCCATGGCAATATTGTTGGTGAGCGTGAACCCCGTTCTGTAGAAATCCCTCACGTTATTAGGATTCGCTGACCATGGCGCCGTTTTACCAAAGTCAGGATTACCTTTGTTCTTGTCCCATGACCAGTAGTGACGTACTTGACGACCATCTAATTTTGGTCCCCATGAAGCGTCATCATAATATCTGACAAGCAGGTCATAACGGCCCAGACCGTTATTGTCATCGTACGTTGCTGCACCTTCATTCAGGAATCCTTCGGGATGCTGGTTGTAGTAGAGTGTATCGAATTTACCACCGGTACCGCCACCATATTCGTTCTGATATTTAGGCAATACAGATACTTTATCTACCTGTGCATTGATGCTGTATGTAACGCCAATACCACCAGATGTTTCAGGGCGTTTTTTAGTAGTGATCAGCATCACACCATTAGCACCACGGCTACCATACAGAGATGTTGCCGCGGCTCCCTTCAGTATAGAAATATTGTCGATATCTTCAGGATTGATATCCTGCAGGGAGCTACCATAATCGTAACCACCACCACCATTGAGCTGGCCGCCCTGATTGGTGTTGTTATTGATAAATGGTGTTCCGTCTACTACAACAAATGCGTTGTTATCACCAAGGATCGATTTTACACCACGGATGGTGATCTTGGTAGAACCACCCATAGAACCCGTATTGCTATTGACTTGCAGACCAGGTACTTTACCTGTCAGTGCATTTACAAAGTTCACTTCTTTCGCTTCCTGTACAGCACTACCATTTACTTCTTCCACTGCATAACCTACAGCGCGTGTATTTTTTTGTATACCGAGTGCAGTCACGACAACTTCTTTCAACTCTTTCTTACCAGATGAGGCAGGAGCAAGATTCACTGCCAGTGGCTCTTTTGAGTCAAGCGGGATAGATTGTTCTGCGAATGTCGGAGCAGAAATTTTGATGGTATCTTTCAGAGAAGCCTTTATTGTAAAGCTGCCATCGGGCCCTGCTGCCACTCCCTGTTTTGTACTGAGGTTGACAACCTGCGCACCGGGAACCGGTGAGCCGCCTGCTTCTTTCACGCTACCTTTCAGGCTGAACTGACCAGCTTCCTGCTTCAATGTATTGGCATCAGCGGGTAAGATAAGTGCAGTATCGCTCTTTGGTTTTGCAGTAGTGTCTTTAGCTGCAGCAGTACGCGTACTGTCAGTACGGGACGCTGCGGATGAATCCTGCTTAGGCTTGCTGGTATCGGCATTTGGTGTGATCACAGCAGGAGATGCAGTAGCCGGAGCACTTGTATCTTTTGTCTGTTTGCCGGAAGTATCTTTCGCAGCAGAGTTTGGCGTGATCACTACAGGTGATGTAGCAGCCGGTTTTGCAGGCTCTTTTGTCTGCTTGCCAGACGTATCCTTTGCCGAAGACGAAGGTGTAATAACTACCGGACTGGTAGTGGGTTTTACAGTGGTATCTTTCTGTTGAAAGGCTGTAATTGCGGGCTGATATTTTCTTATCTCAGCGCTGGTCTCGTAAAAGGAGTGGTTAACGCTTGTGTTTGCCTTCGTGGGTTTTACGCTACAGAAAAAGGCAAAGCACAGCCACAACCAGTTGAGTACATGGCTTCTCATCTTATATAGTAAGATTTGGTTACAAATTTTTTTGAAGCAGGGGCAGCTGCTTCTATCTATATTGCTATGATAACTTCGATATCTTCTCTGCTAACTATAATACAACGCAACCGCCTTTCACAATGAGCCCGCAGCTGATTTATTTCTGATCTGAAAAGAAACAGCGCTCATTCATCTCGTCAGTTGGCAGTCCATACCCATGCCTGCATTGCGTAGGTATAGCCATCCGGCGTACATTGTACTTGTCTTTTTCTAGTTTGGATGAAATAGAGGATGCAACAGCCATTCATCAATTGTCCCTTCCCTGTATTATACGGCACGACATGCCAGGGCACGGCCTTCCGCTACAAGAGCAATCCCTTCTATTGCGCTGTATATCAAACACCTTGCCAATGGCATACTCTAAAAAGAGTGAGTGGTAATGAGTATTATTAGTTAAAGTAATCTGCGATAAGCTTATCTACAGATTTAATGGTGAGCATTTCATCATTAATAGTGAGTGCATTGGGGTGTGTATCAGTACATACTACTCTCTTGATAATACCGCTTTGTTTGATCTTATTAAAGCCATTTCCGGCAAAAATTCCGTGGGTGGTAATAACAGCTATCTCTGAAGCTCCTGCCTGTAAATAGGCTTCTGCTGCGTTTATAAGCGATCCTCCTGTGCGGATCATATCATCATATATGATAACAAGTTTATCCTGTACATCGGCACTGATAGCAGTGATATGAGTTTCTTCTCCGGAGAGACGTTTTTTAAATACGAATGCTGCTGATACATGAAGATCATTGGCCAGTGACTCCACCCATTTCGCACGGCCGGCATCTGTGCTGGCCAGCACAAAAGGTCTGTCGCCTGCTATTTCAAGTGCTGCTTCCTTTACAAGGTCTTTACCATAAAGATGTACAGGACGTATGCTATTCTCAAAGTAGTAAGTAATGCCATCCACATGCAGGTCCAGCATCAGTATTTTATTCCCCGATGTGGTGGGCGGAAGTGTTGAAAACAGAATCGCTCTGGTTTTTGCCTTCACAATCTCTCCCGATTTTACCGCTCTTTCCATCGTGGAATAACCGAAAAACGGAATGACAATATTAACTGCACAAGCGCCTTCCTGAATACAACCATGAGCAATATCAAAAAGTTCTAATGTTTCCTTATCATCGATTGTACCACCCAGCAATATCACTTCTTTATTTGTGACATTGGAATTGATGCGGTGATAATGTTCTCCATCAGGAAAATCCCGGATATCCAGTTTTCCTTCTTCCCATTCGGGAACAAGTGTCAATAATCTATCTTTCAGATACTGATAACGTTGAGTTGCAAACAAGATCCTGTGAGGCATAATCTTTGAAATAAGGATTAAAGATAATAATATAGTTTTTATATACAGATTATCAGGCCATATGAGGAGGAATTTATTGTCAATTCATAAGGAAGAGACTGTTTATTAGAAATAAAAATCCTAAGTTTATTGCTTGTTCCTACAACTGTGGGACTATATTCTGTCGATCGGGAACTATTTTTTAACTTTTCATTTGCGCTGGGAAAATTAATTTTGAGCGATGCCTAGACGATTTATACAACTTTCCGGTAGCATCGGAGCACTGTTTTTATACCTGTTATTCTTTCTGCAGCACGCCAGCGCGCAGGTCAGGGTATCGGGTATGGTAGCTGAAGCTGATAGCAGAACGGGCGTACCGGGAGTTACCATTATCAATAAAATTTCACGTTCGGGCGTTGTCAGCAACGAAAGCGGCCGTTTCGCCATAGATGCGATGCCAGGTGATACACTGGAATTCTCTATGTTGGGTTATTACAAAAAGATATTACAGTTCCTACTACATCCATGTTCATCAACGTCTACATGACCCGTCAGGTGATCGGACTGACTGAACATAAGGTAATAGGAAAGGATTATAAAAGGGATTCAATTGCCACACGTGAGGAATATGGTAAATATTTTAATTACCATAAACCGGGGGCTGTGGATGTACTCAAAACATTGCCTTCCAATCCGATAACTGCGCTGACTTATCTTGTGCCCAGTAAAACGCGTAAGCGTAAAGAGCACTTTCAGGAGCAGCTGGTATACTGGGAAAAAGAGAAATATATTGACGACAGATATAGCCCTGAGCTGGTAGAAAGAATGACAAAGCTGAGCGGAGATGAACTGGATACTTTTATGCTGCGTTACAGACCGGGTTATCAGTTCTTAAAAGAAGCTACTGACTATGATCTGATGTTGTTCATTAAGGAAAATTTCAAGCATTATCAGTTGGATAAATCGACGCCTCCACCGGCGAAAAAGCCTGACGAAGAATAACAAACAAGCTATTGATTGTATAAATGGAAAGAGGCTGTCCTCCATATGGCGGACAGCCTCTCTTTTTTGAGACGCCGGTCGTTTTTATTCCGGCATCTTCGTTTTTATAGTGTTACGCATCCACTCTTTTTATTTCACCAGCATACCGTTTAATCTCAGTAGCTGTGTTTCCGCCAGCTTGATATTATATCGTGCATTGATCAGGCGGTTGTAAGCATCTTCTAAGCTTTGCTGTGCTTCTTTCATTTCTATCACCGTACTGACGCCTTGTCTGAAGCGTTCCATTGCTACCATCACATTTTCTCTCGCCAGCCCTAAGTTCTCGTCTTCCAGCGTTACTGCCGTTTTATAATATTCATAATCCTTAAAGGCGCTGATCAGAGAAAGATCAACCAGTGTACGGGTATTATCCAGTGCCAGCTGCTGATAATTCACATTCAGTCTCGCCGCATTTACCTGTCTTTTTACATTCAATCCGTTGAAGATGGGAATCGTTGCAGAAAAGCCATAGCTTACCACACCATTCTGGTTATATACCGGACTGAATGAGTTGGTGGCCGCATTCGAATTAACACGAGAGTAGTTATATGCTGAGTTGAAGTTGATAACAGGGAAATAATCACCTTTACTTTCTTTCAGCTGTAGTTGTGATACTGTCAGGTTCTGTTGTGCTACTTTGATACCGGTATTTTTCTCCAGTGCCTGTTGTCTTAATCCACCGTAAGAAAGATCCATATTCAACGGAATCGTATCCATCACATCATATTGCGTATTACCTGCTTCCAGTGCCATCAGCTGATTCAGAGTCGCCTTACTTTGTTCGATCAGGGTTTGCTGACGCAGATAGGAAGCCTTGAGCGCGTTGTAGTCTACCTTCGACTGCAACCAGTCTGTTTTAGGTCCCAGACCTGTCTGGAATTTAGCATCTGACAGCTTTACTCTTTCTTCTGATATAGATAACTGTTCTGAAAGATTACGTAACTGTTGTTTCTGTTGTACAACATTGTAATAACCCGCAATGACATTGGCGACAGTATTGATCACCTGATCTTTTACAGCCAGTTCACCGAGATCGCGCAGCGACTCCAGTTTCTGTCTTGTTGCAAACATTTTCAGACCGTCAAAAAGTGTCCATGCAAGACTCACGTTTGCACTTAAGGTACTGGCACGGATACCGGAGGTATCACGTTTGGTACCATTGGCAAATTCCTGTTTTGTTTGCGTAGCATTCCATACTTTATTCGCGGTTCCGTTCACACGTGGTGCAAAAGCGAGATTAGCATATGCATAATCATTCGCAGTGATGGCTGCATCATTTTTTGCGAGACGGATATCATAGTTGTTCTTCAATGCGACATCTATTGCCTGTTCCGGCGTCAGTATCTGCTGAGCATGTGCAGCAGTACAAAGCAGCAAAGAGAGATATAAAAGTGTTCGTTTCATGTAGTTGCTGATAATTTATGCATGCACAGTGGCTGTCTCCTCTTCTTCTTCATTTTTTCTTTCTGCCACAGGTTTTCTTCTGGACAGGAAAGTATACATCGCCGGAATTACGAATAAGGTAAGGATCAATGAGAATACGATACCACCCACTATCACGATACCCAGCGGGATACGGCTGGTAGCCGCAGCTCCGAGTGACATGGCGATTGGTAGTGCACCAAGGGCCATGGCAAGGCTGGTCATGAGGATAGGACGCAGACGCATCGCAGATGCTTCCACAGCTGCTTTGGCCTTAGACATACCTTCATCGCGTTTGTGGTTGGCAAATTCCACGATCAGGATACCATTCTTTGTAACAAGCCCTATCAGCATAATTACACCGATCTGGGAGAAGATGTTCCAGGTCTGACCAAATATCCACAACGACAGCAAAGCACCTGCGAAAGCCAGCGGTACTGTCAGCATGATGATAAACGGATCGACCCAGCTTTCAAACTGTGCGGCCAATACCAGATAAATCAGTACCAGTGCCAGTATCAGTGCGAACATGGTGTTGGATCCACTCTCTGCATAGTCACGGGATGAACCGGCCAATGCAGATACGTAGTTGTCATTCAGTACGCCCTGCTGTTTCAGTTTGTTATAGATATCATACATCGCATTGATACCATCTCCGATCGTTTTGCCGGGTGCAAGACTCGCGGAAACAGTAGCGGATTTATAACGGTTGAAGTGATAGATGATCGGCGGACTGGTCTCCTCATCGATCGTTACCACGTTGTCAAGCTGAATAGCTTCGCCACGACTGTTACGTACATAGATATTCTGCAGATCAGTTGGTTTATCACGTGCACCACGGAATACCTGTCCCATTACCTGATACTGCTTACCATTACGGATGAAATAACCGTAGCGCAGGTTACTCAGCGCGAGCTGTAATGTTTGTGAAATATCATCAACAGATACACCCAGTTCACTTGCTTTTGCACGGTTGATCTGGATACGGAGTTCTGGTTTGTTGAATTTCAGATCCACGTCAATAGCAGCAAAAGTCGGGTTGTTATTCGCTTCTTCAAGGAACTTAGGCAGTACAGATGAAAGACTGTCAAAGTTGATATGTTGTAATACGAATGACACCGGCAGACCGCCACGACGACCAACCTGTATGGTCTGTTGTTCGATCGCAAATACTTTACCTTCCGGGAAGCGGAACATGTTCTTGTTCACCATGTTTACAATCTCCTTCTGCGAACGATGACGCTCGTTAGGCTCAGTGAGTACAACGTTGGCAAAACCAGAGTTAACAGCGCCTCCGCCAAAGCCCGGAGAGGTCACTGAAATGAGGATCTTCTTCTCAGGGATCGAGTCTACCATGAACTGTGTGAGACGGTTCATATAGGTTTCCATATAGTCAAAAGACGTTCCTTCAGGAGCGCTGATGGACAGACGGAACTGGCTACGGTCTTCAATGGGTGCCAGTTCTGACTGGAGATTCTGAAAGATGAACCAGATCATTGCAAGACACGCCAATACGATCAGTGTTGCCATCCAGCGGATCTTCATAAATGCTTCCAGCGCACGCTCGTAACCAGATTCCATTCCGGTGAAGAATGGTTCTGTTTTCTCGTAGAACCACGAGTGCTTATGTGTTTTACGACCCAGTTTTACGTTGAGTACGGGTGTGAGCGTCAGAGATACGAATGCGGAGATCAATACAGCGCCTGCTACTACGATACCGAATTCCCGGAACAATCGTCCTACGAAACCCTGAAGGAATACGATCGGGAGGAATACGAATGCGAGTGTGATAGAGGTGGCGATTACCGCAAAGAAGATTTCTTCTGAACCTTCTTTGGCCGCTTTCATACGTGGCATGCCGGCTTCAATCTTTTTATAGATATTTTCAGTGACCACAATACCATCATCCACCACAAGCCCGGTAGCCAGTACGATAGCCAGCAATGTCAGGATGTTGATGGTAAACCCGCAGACATACATGATAAAGAATGCGGCGATGAGTGATACAGGTATATCCACTAATGGACGGAAGGCCATGAGCCAGTCACGGAAGAAGAGATAGATAATGATGATTACGAGACCGAGTGCGACGATCAGCGTTTCTTCCACCTCTTCGATGGACTTACGGATGAACTTAGTATTATCGATGGCGATATCAGTAGTGATATCGTCCGGCAGATCCTTCTTTAACTGTTCATAACGTTTATAGAATTCGTCTGTGATCGCTACATAGTTGGAACCTGGCTGTGGCGTGAGCGCTAATGCGATCATCGGTACGCCTGATTCTTTCAGGATGGTTTCTTCGTTTTCAGGTCCGAGTATAGCCTGACCGATATCACGGAAGTGGATCACATTTCCGTTTTCATTTTTGATGATCAGGTTATCAAAATCTTCTTCTGTATTCAGACGACCGAAAGTACGTACGGTCAGTTCGGTTGCGTTACCGGCAATCTTACCCGAAGGCAGTTCCACGTTCTCACGGGAGAGAGCGGCCTGTACATCATTTGGTGTAAGACTATAGGCGGAGAGACGGGCAGGGTCCATCCAGAGGCGCATGGCAAATTTCTTTTCACCAAGGATACGGATGGAGCTGACACCGGGAATGGTCTGCAATCTTTCGAGCAGGACGTTATTAGCATATTCGGTTACCTCGAGTTGATTACGGATGTTACTCTGTACTGTCATAGACAGGATATAATCAGAGTTGGCATCTTCTTTAGATACAACCGGAGGAGCATCGATATCGGGCGGCAGGCTGCGCAGTGCCTGTGATACTTTATCACGCACGTCATTAGCCGCAGCTTCGAGATCAATACTTAGTTCAAATTCAACGGTGATGTTGCTGGAACCCTGGCTGCTGCTGGAGGATATATTTTTGATACCCGCGATACCATTGATGGATTTCTCCAAAGGCTCGGTGATCTGGGTTTCGATAATATCGGAATTGGCGCCGGCGTAGGAGGTGCGCACGTTCACAATAGGCGGGTCAATAGCGGGGAAGTCCCTTACCCCCAGGAAATTGAATCCCACCAGCCCGAATATCACGATAATGATATTCATCACGATAGCAAATACGGGACGTTTAAGAGAGAGTGAAGGAAGGCTCATAATCTATAGCTTTAATTGTCCGGGCCTATTTAACGTCATTGTATTTTAATACCAGTCCTGGTTTGATCTGCATAATACCGCTGGTGATCACTGTGTCACCTACGTTGAGTCCGCTGGTGATCTGTACATTATCCGCATTACGAATGCCTGTTTCTACTATTACAAATTTCGCTTTTCCGCTGTCAGCGATAGCTACTTTTTTATCACGCGTACCAGGTATTACGGCCTGAGTAGGGATCATAATAGCGTCGGGCATATTTTTCAGTGAGATGAGTACCCGGGCAAAGGCGCCTGGCAGTAATTTGCCGGCGTTAGGAACGATCGCCCTGATCTTGATAGTACGGGTTGACAGGTCAATTTTCGGATCGATGGCATAGATGTTACCCTTATACGTTTGGTTATCGCCGGCTACTTTAAAGTCAACCATATCACCCTGACTGATGGCTGTGCGATACTTTTCCGGTACGGAGAAGTCAACTTTCAGGGGATCTATCTGCTGGAGGCTGGTAATTACTGTGGTAGGAGTTACGATAGCGCCGAGGCTGACATTTCTGAGGCCGAGACGACCGGAGAACGGAGCACGGAGTTCAGTTTTCTGTAACTGGGTACGTGTATATTCAATATCGGCACCATAGGCGCTCACCTGATTACGGGTAACGTCTACATCCTGACGGCTGATACCGTTAATTTTAAGGAGATTTTCCTGTCTTTCGAGTGTGGTTTTAGCCAGTTCACGTTGTAATTCCAGTTTCTGCAGCTGTGCTTTCAGGTCTTCATCATAGATTTTCACCAGCAGGGCTCCTTTAGTCACCTGGGTACCTTCTTTAAAGAAGAGGCCTGTAACACGACCGGTAATTTCTGCCTGTACCTGCACTTCTTCATTGCTTTGCAGGGTTCCGCTCGCTTCTATTGTTTCGTTCAGAGAGCTGGTCTTTACAACATAGTAATCTACGAGGAGGTTTTTGGGGCCTCCGCCGCCTTTAGCGTTTGATTTTTCAGGAGCGCTTTCCCCTTTTTTCCCTGGTGCATTCACTCTGTTAATGATAAAACCGACAATGACAGCAGCCACTATCAGGAATAAAACAGTTGTCAGGATCTTCTTATTGCCAGCCATGAGCTTGTATTGGTTTAATATAGACGGGATAAATCCGGGCAAATTTAATAAATGGGATTGCTGCGACGATGGCCGCAGTGTTAATTAAAGTTAATTGTGTTTTATCGGTATATAGATGGCAGATTAGGCTGTTGAGTGGCAATTTGTGATTATTGTGCTGTCAACTGCATATATATAGGTGTGTGTCTGTGCGACAGGGGCGGCTTTTGGGGAGGAAAATGACTTTTACCGGTTTAAATAATAGGGTACGGAATCCTTTATGGTAGGGCGTTTTGGGCGTATACAACTAAAGTATAGGGCGTAAAATTTGCATGCTTTCTTGTCAATTCAATAAAAATTATATTTTTGCACTCAAGTTTTAAACCAAAAACACTTAAAATTATGTCAGACATTGCATCAAGAGTTAAAAAGATCATCATTGACAAATTGGGCGTTGACGAAGCTGAGGTAACTCCTGAAGCCAGCTTTACCAACGACCTGGGCGCTGACTCTTTGGATACGGTAGAACTGATCATGGAATTCGAAAAAGAATTCAACATCTCCATTCCTGACGAACAAGCTGAAACTATTACTACTGTTGGCCAGGCAGTTGCCTACCTGGAAGAACATGTGAAATAATCCTACTTAATCAGATTTGTTTTAATGCAACCAAGACGAGTAGTCGTTACAGGTTTAGGCGCACTTACACCGCTCGGCAATTCCATATCCGACTTCTGGAAGGGATTGACGGACGGTGTATCCGGTGCCGGCCCTATTACACATTTTGATGCTGCCAAGTTCAAGACCCGTTTTGCTTGCGAACTGAAGAACTTTGACGCTACCAATTTTCTGGACAAAAAGGATGCACGCAAGATGGATCCTTTTACTCAGACCGCTGTAATTGCTGCCGACCAGGCAGTACAAGACGCCGGGATTAACCGCAATACTGTCAATATTGACAGAGTTGGGGTGATCTGGGCTTCCGGTATTGGTGGAATGATCAATTTCTGCCAGGAAATGAAAGAATTTGGCCAGGGTGATGGAACTCCCCGTTTCAGTCCTTTCCTGATTCCCCGGTTAATCCTTGATATTGCCGCTGGGCATATCTCCATACGTCACGGCTTCCGAGGTCCTAACTTCTCAGTTGTCTCTGCCTGCGCTTCTGCTACCAATGCTATTATTGAGGCTATGCTGTATATACAGTTTGGTAAGGCTGATGTGATGATCACCGGAGGGTCAGAAAACGTTATTAACGAAGCCTGTATAGGCGGTTTTAACGCGATGAAAGCCCTGTCTGAGAGAAATGATGACCCGGCAACCGCTTCCCGCCCCTTTGATCTTGACAGAGATGGTTTTGTCATGGGGGAAGGCGCTGGCGGACTGGTGTTAGAATCCTATGAACATGCGACGGCAAGAGGAGCCAAAATTTACGCTGAATTGGCCGGAGGCGGCGCTACTGCCGATGCCTATCACCTTACAGCACCACATCCGGAAGGACTTGGCGCAATGAATGTAATGCGGTTGGCTTTAGCAGAAGCGGGAATGCAACCCCATGATATTGATTATATTAATGTGCACGGAACGTCCACACCTCTGGGTGACATTGCGGAAGTAAAAGCTATCCAACAGGTTTTCGGGGAACATGCTTACAATCTGAACATCAGTTCCACGAAATCTATGACCGGGCACCTTTTAGGCGCTGCCGGAGCAATTGAGGCCATCGCTGCTATTATGTCTATAATACATGGTATTGTACCTCCTACCATCAATCATTTCATGAAAGATCCCGAACTGGATCCCAAATTAAATTTTACCTTTAACGTCGCACAACATAGAGAAATCAACGCTGCATTAAGTAATACTTTCGGTTTCGGAGGACATAATGCATCTGTTATTTTCAAAAAATTTGTTGCTTGATTGTGTGAAATTACTGCCAGGATTTTTATACCGATTTGTTCCTAAGAAAAGGAGCCTTTACAAGGACCTTTATAATTTGCTGGGATTTGCCCCGGGCAACTTCTCATTGTATGAAGTGGCGCTAAGCCATCGTTCCAGCAAAGAGAAGTTCCTCGAAAGCAACGAGCGCCTCGAATATCTGGGCGACGCAATCCTTGGCGCCATTATAGGAGACTACCTTTTTAAAAAGTATCCCTACAAAACGGAAGGATACCTGACCGAAATGCGGTCTAAAATCGTTAACCGTCAGCAGCTCAATGATATCGCTATCAAAATGGGCCTGCGCAAACTGACCATCTACGATAAATACAACAGCTTCCTGAAAATCAGCCAGATCTTTGGTAATACACTCGAAGCTCTCGTGGGCGCCGTGTACCTTGATAAAGGTTATAACAGGACAAAACAGTTTGTACACCAACGTCTGATCGTTCCCTACATTGACCTCGAACAGCTGGAAAATGTGGAAATGAACCATAAGAACAAACTGTACGGCTGGGCGAATAAACACGGCAAAACCCTTGAGTTTGACCTGTTGGAAGAACAAATGGATAACGGTCGTCGTATCTTCACTGTCGGTG
This sequence comes from Chitinophaga pinensis, assembly GCF_007896845.1. Taxonomy (GTDB): domain Bacteria; phylum Bacteroidota; class Bacteroidia; order Chitinophagales; family Chitinophagaceae; genus Chitinophaga; species Chitinophaga pinensis_C. The sequence continues at coordinate 285,839 of NZ_VOHS01000003.1, forward strand.
CTGTCGTAGATGGTGAGCTGATCTGCAGTGGTAAGGCTTTCAATAAGAAAGATGCCAGCCAGATAGCTGCACAACAAGCTATAGAACTACTGGGCCTCGGCGAAAAATAATCACTTGATTATTTTACCGGCTGCCGCAAAATGGTCTTCATTTTAGCTGGTGATGTCTTGCGGGGATCTGACAAATAGATCTCGTGATGTCTGCCATTATAGGCCAATCCTTCCTTTCTGATAAACTCCTCCATTATCGCTAACGTGGCCGGTTCTTCCGAGTAGGGACCCGTATGTAATACCTGTACACTTTTTCCTTCCGCCAGTGCAATCAGTGATACCTGTTGCAGCAATGGCAATTGCTTTTTCACAAAAGCGGCTTTCAGCGCCTGTTGTACGACAGAGTTGACCACATAATCAGGCATGCGTATCAGTAATTGCCAGCACCATTCCGAACGGGGCACATCTAATGGATACCCCTCCTGCTCTACCCACCAGGTGCCTTCCAGTTTACTGACAATAAAATCCTGTGCAGACTGTTTATAGATATTCTTCACACTATAGGCAGCGGTATACAGGGTCTGGGTACTTTCAGCAAATACAGGCCCATCAGGATCTCCTTTGCCGGTGATGCCCAGATAATGACCGGCAGGTACGAATATCAGTGCAGGCTGGACTTTGGCCGTATACAGTTCACGGTGTACTTTGGTAAGATCTGTTTTAGACATAACGCTTGTTTTAGTTTTGCATGGATCATAAACACGTTTATTCTTATGCGTGATAACGCATGATTGATCAGACATTGTAAACTGGTGCACGATACCAATGATCAGCAATAGCCAGTGGCACCATAAGTGTAGCTTCATTCAGTAATGATTTATCGTTACTGATACAAAGTAAAAAAGGGGAAGTGACAGCCTTATGTCAGGAGGGATTACAGATAATGTGCTTTTATTTCGAGGGCCAGTTCCTGCATCTTTTCAGTCAGGGCTACCGGCGTAACGATCTCCGGAATGGCGCCCCATATCAGTAGCCAGCGGCCAAACCAGTCCAGGCAGGGCGCGAGGAAGGTCATTTCTATACATTCGTCATTGATGAGCTGTTCTTCTACCAGCCCATAATAGTATTTCTGGTCGCCAATACGACGGGCATGTATTTTCGGGAAACGTATTTTTACCATGTGTGCCTGTGCCTCGTATTCCCCATACCTGTCCATATATTCTTTGAGCGTAATATGACGGTTCCTGTCATAGCTGTCGGGCAATACAGTGACATTTTTAATACGGTCCATCCGGAAATCCCGGTATCCATGGCGCAGACGGCACCAGGCAATGAGGTGCCAGTATCCACTCATAAACACGATACCAATTGGTTCTACATCTCTTTTGGTGTGAGTTTCATTATGCAGGGCAAAATAGTCCAGCTGCAGAATCAGCTGTTTACCCAGTGCATGTTGTATGTCTGACAGAAAGCGGTTGGGAAACTCCTCTCCTACAGGTGGTCGCCTGCTGACAACCGCGATATTGTCTTCCAGTGATTCAAGGAAATCTTTTTCACTACCTCTCAGTACGGCTTTAATCTTCTGCATGGCATTGCTGAATTCCTTTTTATTGGAATGATCGCTGAGGTTAGCCATGAGTTTTTCTCCTGTGAGCAAGGCAGCAGCCTCTTCCCTGCTGAACATGACAGGGGGCAGATGATAACCTTCTACAAGGTAATAACCGGTACCGGCTTCCGCGCCGACAGGTACGCCTGCTTCCTGCAAGGCCCTGACGTCCCGGTATACAGTACGAAGGCTGATGTTAAAACGTTCGGCTATTTCTGCAGCCTTCACAATTTTCTTGCCCTGTAACTGAATGAGAATGGCGGAGAGACGGTCTATCCTGTTCATATCAGCAGCAAGTTAGAATAAAATTGAAAAAATTTTTCGCAGCGATTAAACTTCGGTTATAATAAGTAGTCTTAGATACAGTAAATATTTGAGGGCAGCACTTTTAGCGATTGATAATTGTGATGACAGACTAATCTAAAATGTTAGCGCCCTGTAAAATATTTGAAAATTTGATGCTACAGTACAGAATATAGGTTAAATGGTAAGCCCCTGCAATTTCTTGCGGGGGCCTTTTTTTTGCCCCTCCTCATACCCTTATTTTTATCAGAAATAATTTGAAATCATTAACTTATGATTAACAGATGGCCGATAGAATCCGCCTATTTTTGGTACAGCAAAATTCAAATGAGTTTTTTTAATGGTTAATTTGGGGAGGGCCTGATTTTTATCAGGCCCCTTTTTTATTTTGTGCACCGTATCATTTTATTTTATAGCTTGTAGTTCAAAGGCAATAGCTTTAAACGAGGTAAATTGGCGGGGTCCGAAAATATCAACCAGGTAACCATAGCGGACCACGAGCTATGGACTGCTTTCAAACAGGGGAATGTACAGGCTTTCAGTGAAATGTACCGGCTTCATGCAGGTACCCTGTACAACTATGGCTATCATCTTGTACCCGATGCAGCCCTTGTAAAAGATGCCATGCAGGACCTCTTTGCAGACCTCTGGCGCACCCGCAATAATCTTTCCGATACCAACTCTATCAAATATTATCTTTTCCGCTCACTCAGACGTCGGCTGTACCGGCTGGCAGATATAAAGCCAGTACCTGTTATCAGCCCATTACAGACCGAATCTATTGAAGACCTGAAGATCCGTACAGAAGAAGATCTGTTGCAGCTACAACGGTTGCAATACCTGATGTCGCAATTACCCGAAAGACATCAGGAAGTGATCCGCCTGCGCTTCTATGATAATTTCAGCTGGGAGGAAATTGCCGGCATCCTTCAGATCAATGAACAATCTGTACGTAATCTCGTTCAGCGGGCCATTGTCAAACTACGCGAAAACTGGAAATGACAGCCTTTAAAAATTTTTTTTCCTAAAAGTGAGTTAAAACGAAACTCACCTGCCTTTATTATTACAACTACTGTCGGAAGGCACATAATGCTATGGATTATTCAGTTTACGATACAGCAGATTTTGTCTGTGACGATTCTTTTGTGGCATGGGTGAAAGAAGGAAGGGATGAAGCGCACTGGAAAGAGGTAATCGCACGGTATCCCGCACAACGGGAGGCGATGTTGCAGGCCAGGGCCATCATCCTGGCAGCGGCACAGTTACCCGCTTTTCAACTGAAGGAAAAGGAACAGCAGCTGATGTGGGAGAATATCCAGGGAACGATGGAACCGGCAGAAAAGACAGTAGTAAAATTATCACGGAACTATTACTGGTATTGGGCTGCTGCCCTCTTATGTATAGTTGCCGGCGCCACCATCTGGTGGATGCGCCCTGCACCTGCTCCGGCTATGTACAGTCGCTTGCTGCAGGAGGCAAAACTGGAAGGAAAGAAACGGATAGAAGAAATAAACGAAGAGAAACACCCGAGGACAATAAGTCTGCCCGACGGTAGCTCCGTTGTACTGCAACCCGGCGCAAGGATCAGTTTTCCTGCCTGCCCGGACCATAAGTGCAGCCGTGAAGTATATCTGTCGGGAGCCGCTTTTTTTGAAGTATCACGCAACACAATGCAACCTTTCATTGTGTATGCAAATGAAATGGTGATCAATGTGCTGGGGACAAGCTTCAATGTAAAAGCATATGAACAGGATAGCCTGGTAGAAGTGCACGTTAGAACAGGAAAAATAGCAGTGTCAGTGAAACCATTGGGAAACAAAGTTGTCGCCAATCTTTCTGCCAACCAGCAGGCCGTATTAACAAGAAGTACTCTGGCCGTAGCGGTATTGCAAACCATTCCACAGGTCAATACCCGGAAGATGGACGAAGCAGTCGTTTATTCATTTGAATTCAGTGATACGCCGGTTGATAGTGTGATGACAACAATAGAGAATGCTTACGGGGTACACATTAACTATGACCAGGCTTTATTGGCTGATTGCAGGCTGACCGCCTCGCTGACTGATGAACCACTAATTGAGAAAATTCGCCTGATCTGTAAGGCGCTGGAGGCAGGATGTATCATCGAAGGTGATGAAATAACGCTGACAGCAAAAGGATGTCGCCCAAATGTTATTGAAAACTAAACCACGATTATTGTAACATGAACCGCAGTACTTAGTGAAAAATAGCCAGCGGTATGGCCGTACCACTGGCTAACAACCAAAGTCACATCTGACTTAAACCCGCTCCACTGGGTTTGAGACAGCCATTCTATTTCCCAATATTTATTAAGGAACACAATCCAAGTTATGAAAAAAAGATTACGAATCCGTGATTTAATCTTCCACGTTATGCGTACTTGTGTTTACCAGCTGCTGGTGGCCCTGTCGTTTACCACCATCGTATTTGCCAGGTCCGGCAAAGCCCAGGAAGTATTACAGCAAAAAATCTCCCTGGAAGTAAAACAACAACCTGTAGGTAAAGTCCTCAGCCAGATCGAGAAAATGGTGGACGTCAAATTTCTCTACAGTTCCTCTCTTATCCAGTCTGACCGTAAGGTGGACGTACTGGCAGACAATGAAACACTGGCTGCCATTCTGGATGAATTGCTCCTTCCTTTGCAACTCCAGTACCATGTCTCTGGTCGTCAGATTGTGCTAAATCGATTACGCGCACCTGCTGAATCCGGACAACAACAACCTGTACGCATCACTGGTCAGGTGATTGACCCGAAAGGCGTGCCGTTGCCGGGTGTAAGCGTTAAGCTGAAAGGTACCTCCACCGGCGCCACTACCGATGCGAATGGTAATTATGGTTTCAATGTACCTGCACTCAGCGGTATCCTCATCTTTACCTATGTAGGTTATGCGCCTAAAGAGGTTGAGATCAATGGTAAGCATACTGTGAACGCTACACTGGAATCATCGTCTACCGCACTGGGTGACGTTGTTATCGTCGGATATGGTTCACAACGTAAAGAATCATTGACCGGCGCTATCTCTTCTGTAACAAGTAAAGACCTCAACGGCGTACACGCCGGCTCTACTGTGAGTGCTGGTCTGGCAGGAAAGATCGCTGGTGTGTCTTTTCGTATGTCTGATGGCCGTCCCGGCGCCAGCGCTTCCATACAGATCAGAAACATGGGTAATCCACTGTATGTAATTGATGGTATCCAGCAGGATGAAGGACAGTTCAACAATATCGCCCCTAATGATATTGAAAGCATTACTGTACTGAAAGACGCTTCCGCGGCTATCTACGGTATGAGAGCTGCTAACGGCGTTGTTGTAGTAACTACCAAACGCGGTAAACTGGGCAGTCGCAACACGATCAACGTAAACGTTTACAGAGGATGGCAGAACTGGACCCGTTTCCCGAAAACAGTGAACGCTTATGAGTGGATGGTAGGTAAAGCCGATGCAGATGTGAATCAGTCAGGTCATACTGCTATTACACAGGCAGAACTGGATAAATGGCAGGCTGGTACCGAAACCGGGTATAAAAGTTTTGACTGGTATAAGTTTATTGTGAAAGGTAATTCCCCGCTGACACAGGCGAACCTCAACTTCACCGGTGGTTCTGAACGTATCAATTACTATGTATCAGCTACTCATCTGGATCAGAACTCCGTACTTGGCAGAGAATTTACTTTTAGAAGATCCAACGTACAGAGTAATATTGATGCCCGTGTATCCGATCGTTTTAAAATTGGTGCGCAGATCAATGGTCGTGTGGAAACACGTGATCAACCGGGTGTACCGGGGGGGGATGATTATTGGGCAGCACGTTTTGCGATCCTGCGTAACAGACCAACAGAACGTCCTTATGCTAACGATAATCCGAACTATCCGAACGATATCGGTCACAACACAGAGAACTGGGCCCTGCAGAATAAAAAATTGTCCGGTTACTGGAGAAGCGACTGGCGTGTAGTACAATCCAACCTGACTGCAGAATATCAATTCCCTCTGGAAGGGTTAACTGCAAAGGGTCTGTTCTCTTATTACTATGCAAATGAAATAATGAACGGACATGAGTATACCTATAAAGTGTATACCTACAATCCGGCAGATGATACATACAACGTAACAGGCGGTAGTTCCAACCCTTACCGCGAAAGGCGTAACAGAACGATTCTGTCGCCTACATTACAGGCTCAGCTGAATTATAATAAAACCTTTGGTAAACATATAATAGGTGCTACACTGGTAGCTGAAAGGATCAAGAGAAGAGACCTGAGCACTTATGTACACTCCGTACCAACGCTTAACCAGTTACCATTGATCTATTTTTCAACAATGGACACTTACAATGACTATGATAACACAGAGGCAAGACTGGGTTATATCGGTCGTGTGAACTATAACTACGGTGGTAAGTACTATATTGAACTCTCCGCACGTCGCGATGCTTCGTGGAAATTTGCACCGAATAAAAGATGGGGTACCTTCCCATCCGTATCCGGTGGATGGAGAGTGAGCGAAGAGAAATTCTTTAGCGGCATCAGTAAGAAAGCTATCAGTGAACTGAAACTCCGTGGTTCCTTCGGTAGAATGGGTGATGATGATATCGGTATCGGTGCATACGATTATCTGGCAGGTTATAACTATAACTCATCTACTGTTATACTGGATGGTAATGCCGTGATCGGTTCCCGTAACAAAGGCGTACCTGTCACCAATATCTCCTGGTTCGTGAGCCAGACACTGGATGTCGGTCTGGACTATGCATTGTTCAATGACAAGATCACTGGTGCGATCGACGTATTTAACAGAAAAAGAACTGGTTTGCTGGGGTCTAAATATGACATTCTGGTGCCTAGTGAACTCGGTTACAATCTGCCATCTGAAAACGTGAACAGCGATCAGGTAGCTGGTTTCGAAGCATCTATCGCCTACTCCGGAAAAGTAAAAGAAGTAAGCTTTAATATCGGTGGTAACTTCTCTATCGCACGCCCAAAAACGCTGCACACTTATAAGCCGGTATTCAACAACTCACTCGACCATTATTTCAATTCCCGCGAACAGCGTTTTGTAAATGCTTTCTGGGGATTTGAATCAGCAGGACAGTTCCAGTCACAGGAACAGATCAATAAATATCCTGTGAACGTAGATGGTTTTGGTAACAAAACTTTATTACCGGGCGATATCATTTACAAAGACCTCAACAATGACGGTATCATCAATGATCAGGACAGACGTCCGATCGGTTATGGTACCGGCAGGAACCCGATCCTGAACTTTGGTCTGAGTTTCTCTGCAAGCTGGAAAGGTTTTGACGGCCGTATCGACTTCTCCGGTGGTGGCGGTTATTCCTTCAACCGTAACTGGGAAACACGTAACCCATTCCAGAATGGTGGTAACCTGTTTGCCGACCTGTATAACGATCGCTGGCACAGAGAGAATCCGCTGGACGTAAACAGCCGCTGGATTCCGGGTAAATACCCTGCACTCCGTTTCAATGACGGTGGCCATAGCAGCTACGGCAGGGATTCTGATTTCTGGCTGACCAATGTTAAATATCTGCGTGCCAGAACGATGGAGCTGGGATATACTATTCCGAAAAATGTGCTCAGTCGTGTGAAAATAGAAAGAGCCCGTTTCTACGTGAATGCGAATAACCTCTTCTCTATTGACAATCTTAAAAACGTCGGTATAGATGCAGAGATCGTAGATGATAACGGTCTTACCTATCCGCAAAGCAGATTTGTAAACATTGGTTTTGAACTTTCTCTCTGATCATTTAACTACATGCAGCATGAAAAAATATTTGCTGATACTGACAGCTGTCATCTCAATTATAACAACAGGATGCTTAAAGGATGATGAATTCCTGACGACTGATCCTACCAATTTGCTTACTGACGACGCAGTATGGAAAAGCTCCGATCTGGTGCTCTCCGTACTGGCTGATCTATACGACCGTTATCCGGAACAGCAGACCATTACCAACTGGGCTGAGTTTACCAACTTTGATGAGGCATTCCCTTCAGAAGCGGGTCAGTACTGGAGAACCAAACAAGTAGATTATCCTACCGGATGGTGGTCTTTGTGGGACTATGGTTATATCCGCGATCTGAACCTGTTCGTGCAGAAATGCCAGGCAGCTAATGAACTGGGAGCCGATGCACGTGCCCGTTTTCTGGCAGAAGCCCGCTTCCTTCGCGCAGCTATCTACTTTGAGGAAGTAAAACGTATGGGTGGTGTTCCATTAATCCTCGAGCCAATGGAATATAACTTCAGCGGTGATCCTACTTACCTGCAGCATGCACGCGCAAAGGAGTCTGAAATATATGATTTTGTAATTAGCGAATTGGATAGCGTGAAGAACGTATTACCTGATGATGCAGGTATCAAATCACGTGCGACCAGAGCAGCCGCATTGGCCATGCAATCAAGGGCAGCTTTATATGCGGGTTCTATTGCGAAATATGGTGGCGCTACACCATTGGTAAGTTTACCGGGGGGTGAAGTTGGTATTGCTGCTGACAAAGCCAATGCTTATTTTACAAAAGCACTGGAAGCCTCACAGGCAATTATTACCGGTGGTAAATATTCTTTGTACAAAAAGAAGGCAGAAGATCTGCAGGAAAATTTTGCTGCGCTCTTCTATGATAAATCAAACAATCCGGAAGTTATTTTCGTACAGGACTTCAAACTGAAATCAGGTAAGACACAGGACTGGACACTGGCGAATCAGCCATGGTCTTCCGCGGAAGAACAACAAGGTGGCAGAGTAAATCCATCCCTGAACCTTGCTTTGCAATACGAGAAACTGGATAACACATTTGCACCATTCGCTACTAATAACGGGAACGATTATGTGTATTATGAAAATCCGGGTGACATTTTCGCGGGAAGAGATGCCCGTCTTGGTGGCACGATCATGTTACCGGGTAGCCGCTTCAAAGGTGTACCATTGGATATCTGGGCTGGCGTAATGTACTGGAAAGATGGTAAATACAACATCATCTCCGGTGATAACTTTGGCGACAGAGACAGTATTCCGGTAGCAGGAGCTCCCAGAAGTTCACAGGTGGTTGGTACAGACGGTCCTGTGGATGGGTTGCAATACAGTGCGCAGAGTGGTTTCTTTGTACGCAAATTCATGGATCCTACTGTAGGATCTGGTCAGATAGGTACCCGTAGCGATGTATGGTGGGTACGTTTCCGTTATGCAGAAGTATTATTAAATGCAGCAGAAGCTGCTTTTGAGCTCGGTCAGACCGGTCTTTCATCCACTTATATTAACCAGCTGCGTGAGCGTGCAGGCTTTACCACACAGCTTACTGATGCACAGATGACCTTCGACAGAATCGTTCACGAGAGACGTATCGAACTGGCCTTTGAAGGACATGAAATGTTTGATAACAAACGTTGGAGGATCGCGCATAAAGTATGGAACGGAGAGAATATCTCTGCGGCCGATGTGACGGCCAATCTGGGTAAGGCAGATAGAGTAAATACCATGATCTACGCGATGTGGGGTTACAAGATCTATCATCCGGGTAATGCCAATGATGGCAAATGGGTGTATAGAATTGTAAAACCATCCAATGTAACAGCCGCGCACCGCTTTAATCTGGGTAATTACTATTCCGTTATCGGATCAGATATCCTCAGTAACAACCCTAAGCTGGTGAAGAACCCTAATCATTAAGTATTGATCGTAAAACATGCACATGAAAAAAACATTCGTATATATAGCTCTGGCACTGACAGCTTTTGCCTGTAAGAAAGATAATTATGATCCACCTTCCTCTTCCCTTTCCGGTCATATTACCTATCAGGGAGTGCCAATTAACGTCAGTTCAAAAGACGTAACTTTCGAATTATGGGAACCCGGATGGGGAAAGAACGGCGCAATTACCGTTAACGTAAAAGAGGATGGTTCTTATTCCGCCTTGTTATTTGATGGTAATTATAAGCTGATCATCCCTCCTTCACAGGGGCCATTCCGGTCTATTACCAATGCCGAAACTAAAAACGACACGATGCTGTTGACAATAAGAGGCAGCCGTGACATGAATATTGAGGTAATGCCGTATTATATGATCAGGGATGCTAAACTGACATTGAATGGTACAACCGTTAACGCGAACTGTAAGCTCGAAAAGATCATCACAGACGTAAATGCCAGAAATATCGAATCCGTGTTTTTGTACCTGAACCAAACCCAGTTTGTAGATGGAACTAACTACCTTGCGCGTACGGCGTTAAATGGTGGTGATATCACAGACCCGGCTAACATCAATATGAGCGTTAACGTGCCGGATAACCGTTCCGGTAATGGTGCCAGCGGTGATCAGGATTATGTATTCGCCCGTATCGGTGTGAAAATCAGCGGTGTGGAAGACCTCTTGTTTTCCGAAGTCCAGCAGATTAATCTGAAATAAAAATATGATAAGATCACTTATTTGCTTTTTGCTACTATTCGCGTCTGCTGTACATGGACAGCAGACGTTTAAAAATCCGGTATTGCCGGGTGGACCTGATCCGTGGTGCGTATATAAGGACGGATATTATTATTATATGCATACGATGGGGAACCGCCTGGAACTGTGGAAGACCAAAAACATCGCTCAGCTGAAAGATGCGCCACATAAAACGATCTGGACGCCTCCGGCGACCGGTCCCTACTCCAAAGATATCTGGGCCCCTGAGATCCATTATCTGAAGGGGAAGTGGTATGTATATTTTGCTGCCGATGGTGGTGATAATCAGGACCATCGCATTTATGCGCTGGAAAATAGTTCTCCTGATCCTATGCAGGGTACCTGGGTGTTTAAAGGAAAAGTAGCTGATCCGGAAGATAAGTGGGCTATTGATGCAAGCGTATTTGAACATCACGGAAAATTATATATGATCTGGTCAGGATGGGAAGGTAATAAGAATGGCCGGCAGGATATTTATATCGCCGCTATGAAAGACCCACTGACGATACAGGGGAAAAGGGTAAAGATATCAACACCCCAATATCCATGGGAAACCAAAGGAGATCTGGGAGATCCTGATTTGAAACATATAGACGTTAACGAAGGGCCGCAAATGTTGCAACACAAAGGGTTACTTTTTATCATCTATTCAGGATCTGCTTGCTGGACAGACGATTACGCATTAGGGATGTTAGTAGCTAGTGAAAAGCAAGATCTGTTGAACCCGGCTTCATGGCAAAAGCATGACCAGCCGGTGTTTAAGCAATCCGCTGAAAATAAGGTATATGCACCCGGACACAACTCATTCTTTACATCTCCTGACGGCAAAGAATACTGGATCTTATACCACGCCAACGACCATCCGGGAGATGGTTGCGGTGGAAAGCGATCCCCCAGAATACAGCAATTTAGCTGGAATAAACTGGGCTGGCCGGTATTCGGAACACCGTTAAAAACAGATACTTTGTTAAAAATCCCCCGTTCCTGACGGGGGATTTTTCTTTATGGTAGCGGATTTGCAGAGAAATTAAACGATCGTGGTATTGTCAGAGTCGCAAAGCTGTGTTAACTTTTGTTAACGAAATTATACTTATGTCAGGTAATTAATAGGACTGCCGTATATTTTCCACCTGTTTTATGTAGATTTAGATACAACAACAGTATAACAATTAGTGTAGTACTTATTCAGCTTTATCATCATGCCGTCAATCGTTTTACATTACGTTATCATTGCGTGCATTACAGTTATGTTTGTATTAGTGAACAGATTCTACGGTCACAAGACGAGCGTTAACTGGAAGGAGAACAATGAACAACTTTAAGCGCCACGCATAAGGTAACCCCACCTACATACTTTGTCAGATGCCTTTGTACCAGATGGTCAGGATAGTTTGCCACGTACTATCTTATTCAGGTACAGGGATTTCCATGTTTATTTTGAATAGTCTATAAAATTTATAGACTATTATTTGGAAAATAAAATCAGCCATTCTATCTTTGTTATCACCACCCTAATTAAGCCACCATTAATTAGTTGATTTTTTAAAAATTAACTAACACTTTTGAACATGAACAACTTCCTTCGTTCTTCCGGCTGTATGCCTTGTTGTTGTCGCTAATCTGCCTTTTGTCCAAAGGCGCTCTCTTTTTCCATCGTCATATACTGACTACAAATGACCGATAAACGGAAAGAGATAGCTATACCCTGAACTATCAACCACTCAAATCAAATCTACTCTCATGAACACAATTGCCCGTATCGGAGTAAAAGGCCTGTTGGCCACTGTACTATTCGGCAGTACTGTATTTGCAGCTGAGAAAAAGCCCCTGTTTTTAAAAGAAGGTGTATGGCGTGGTGTTTTTACTGTGAATGAAGCCAATGTGCCATTCAACTTCGAATTCAAAGGAAAAGACCCCGAACATGCCGTGTTCTCATTGATAAATGGTACACGCCGTGATGAATTTAAAGTAAAGCGTATCGGAGATGATTCGCTGTTTATAAAAATGAATACCTATGATGCTGCGCTGTTTGCGAAGATCGAAACAGATGGCCGTATCACTGGTGAATACAGAAGTCTGGTACCTAATTTCCGGGGGAACGCCCTGCCTTTTGTGGCGGAAGCCGGTAAGAAATACCGCTTTGTAGAACCGGGAAAAGATGTCAAACCCGCAGTGAATCTGTCAGGTAAATGGGAACTACAGATCTATAGCAAAGAACCTACTCCTAACAGAATCGGATTGCTGAAGCAGGATGGTAACCGTCTCACAGGCGTAATCATGTCCGTCGTAGGTGATAGCCGTGAACTCGAAGGCACTGTACAGGGCAATGAATTTGAACTGTCAGGTTTCACCGGACCAAGCCCGATATACATCAAAGGTCATATCAATGATGACCAGTCCTTTACAGGAGAACTAAGTCTCGGTATCTATAACAATGTGAAGTTTGACGGTAATAAAAATGCCAATGCCGAACTCCCTGATCCTTATAAACTGACATACCTGAAAGAAGGATATAAAAAGCTGGATTTCTCCTTACCGGATCTGAATGGTAAACAGGTATCACTGAGTGATGCCAAATACAAGGGGAAAGTAGTGATCGTTGAAATCATTGGCACATGGTGTCCTAACTGTACTGATCAGACAGCATTTCTCGCTCCCTGGTTCAAAAAGAACAAAGACCGTGGTGTAGAGGCTATCGCCATCGGTTTTGAGCAGAAAGATGATTTAGAATATGCACGGTACACATTAGGTAAATTAAAAGATAAATACGGTATTGAATATGATATTCTTTTTGGTGGCATTGCTGATAAGAAAGTGGCTTCGGAAAAACTTCCGGCACTCAACCGTATGATGGCATTCCCTACAACTATTATTATAGATCGTAATGGTGATGTGCGTCAGATACATACGGGTTACACCGGTGAGATTACCGGTAATTATTTCAACGACTATGTAAAGAAGTGGAACGACGATCTGGATGCGCTGATCGCAGAACCTGTCCGTCAGGACGTGGCCATCCGCTAAACTTATTGTTATCATCCGCAGGATGATATCCTATGTCTTCTCGTCTATACATGTTGTTCTCTGTTGTAATACCTGTGGGGTCGTATGGCTCGACCCTGCAGGTTGCTAAAAACAAACTCCCATGAAAATTTTTCAACACGCCGCATCTTTTGCTTCAATAGGCGTGATCGCTGTGATCACTGCTTTCACTGTACAGGTTCAAAATACAGCGCCTATACCTGCAACTGTCAAAACCGTTACTGCCGCTAATAAAGTCACAGCTTTTCAGGTAGACAGTAAAAATAGCAAGCTATTATGGACGGCCCGTAAGGTGACCGGCACACATACCGGTACTATCAATATCAGCAGTGGTACGCTGAAGGTGGAAAACAATGCGCTCCAAAGCGGCAGTTTTAAACTCGATACCCGCAGCATTGCTGTAACTGACATAAAAGATGCTGGTGGTAATGCGAAGCTTACCGGCCATCTGAAGAGTGACGATTTCTTTGCAGTAGAGAAATATCCTGCAGCTGATTTTGCAATCACCGGTATTAAGCCACATGGTAACAATCAGTATGATCTGCTTGGCAAACTGACTATTAAAGGTATTACCAACGACGTCAGCTTCCCTGCCACTGTGGTTATCGAAAAAGGCAAACTGACGGCCAATGCCAAGGTGAAAGTAGACAGAACGAAATATGATATCAAATTCCGTTCAGCAAACTACTTTGAAAACCTGGGCGATAAGGCTATCTACGATGATTTCGATCTGGATATAACACTGCTCGCTAATGCTCAGTAATGAAAAAGTGGCTCATCATAGCTTTGTTAGTGACCGCATGTACTCTGCTGGCTTTTCATTCAGAAGAACCGCTGACGCGGGCAACCCTCGGAGAAAAATTGTTTTTCGATCCGGTATTATCGCTGGACAGAACTATCAGCTGTGCTTCCTGCCATAGGCCACAGTTTGCGTTTGCCGATACCTCAACCTTCAGTAAAGGCATTCATGACAAACTCACCAAACGAAATACCCCTGCGCTTACCAACCAAAGTGGCCGGCCCAGTTTCTTCTGGGATGGACGGGCCGCCACATTGGAGGAACAGGCAAAACAACCGATTATCTCTCCGGACGAAATGGGCCTGCCGATAGAAGAAGCCGTGAGGCGCCTCAATGCAGACAGTAACTATACACAGGCATTCAGAAAGATTTTTAACAGTGCGCCTACTGAAAAAAATCTGCTACAGGCACTGGCAGCCTTTGAACGTACACTGGAAACAGCCAACAGTCCTTACGACAGATACATCAACGGTGATGATCATGCAATCTCTGCCGCAGCTGCACGGGGACGCCTGTTGTTCATAGGAAAAGCCAATTGTAACAACTGCCATTCAGGTGAAGACTTCACAGCAGACCGCTTCAAAAATATAGGACTATACAATGGCACTACATTAAAAGATGCAGGTCGTTTTGATATCACACATGACAGTGCGCAGTTAGGATTCTTCAAAGTACCCAGTCTGCGGAATGTTGCCGTTACAGCGCCCTATATGCACAACGGTATGTTCAGAACACTACGTGAAGTTATTGTATACTACAACACACCAGATGCATTGATCCATGACGGCATAAAAAGGGACTTATCGTTAAATACACCATTAAACTTAACTGACACAGAAATAGACGAACTCGAAGCTTTTCTTAAAACACTTACAGACGACCGTTTTATCAACCAATAATCAAATCCCGCCACAGGCGGACAGTCTCTTCAACACTATAACATGAGAATCTTTACTATCATTATTCTACTGCTGTTGACAGGCTACTACGCGCCGGCACAGTCGCAGGAAAGGGACTCCCTAACCCTGCGGCGGCTGGGTGAAGTACAGATAGTAGGTTCCCGCAGTGTGACGCGTACACGTCTGAATGCGCCTGTACCAGTAGATGTTATTGACCTCAGATCTTTACAGGAAAACGCCCCACAGACCAGTCTGACGCAGTTGCTGCAATATATCTCCCCTTCATTTCACTCTGTGAATGGCAGTAACGCCGGCGATGCAGGATCTGCACTCAATCTCGCACAATTAAAAGGATTGGGTGTAGACCAGCTGCTGGTCCTTGTGAATGGTAAAAGAAGACATAAAAGCTCCAACGTTAACTGGGGTGGCCTTGGTAACGGTGCTACCGGTTACGATCTGAATGCTATTCCAGCCGGCGCAATAGAACGTATAGAAATACTCAGAGATGGTGCTGCCGCGCAATATGGCTCAGATGCAATTGCCGGTGTGATCAATGTGGTGCTTAAAAAATCAACCGATGATATTACACTCAGCACTACCGCCAGTGTACGCCGGAGAGGCGATGGATTAACCACACGCACCAGTGCAGGCTATGGTTTTAAGCTGGGTGATAATGGCGGCTATCTTCGTCTGACCGCAGAATTTGCCACACAGGCTATCGCACTACCTGCCGGTAAAACAGATGCAGGATTGTACAATGGTCCTATTTACGGTGGTGGTGCCAACACCCGGGGCTATGATGCGATCTATACAAAAGAAATAGATGACGCCATATTGGCCAGCCGTGGTATTGACCGGCATTACTTCGATCAGCGTGGTGGCGGCGCTAATAAGGCAAAAGATGCACTGTTGTCATTCAACGCCGCTATTCCCCTCAAAGAAGGCGTAGAGCTATATACATTCGGTGGTATCAGTCATCGTAACTCTGAATTTACAGCGGTATACCGCCTGCCGGGATGGACAGAAAGAAATAACGCCTTCCTCTACCCTGATGGCTTTTTGCCCGAAATGGACAATACCATCACAGATAAATCGATCGCTATCGGCGTAAAAGGAAAGATAGGACAGTGGACAACCGATCTTTCAAACGTATATGGGAAGAATGATTTCGGGAACGTCATTGACAACTCATTGAATGCAAGCTACGGACTCAAAAGTCCGACCACTTTCGATGCCGGCCGGTATAACGCATCCCAGAATACCGCCGGTCTTGATATCTCCCGGTATTTTGAACATGCTTTGCATGGTGTCAATGTGGCTTTTGGCGGACAGTATCGCGTGGAGACCTACCAGATCATTGCCGGAGAAGAAGCTTCTTATGCGAAGGCTGACCTGCGGACGATCTACAATATAGATACAACCGCAGCCGGTGTGCCTTATCAGTCTGCCGCAGGACTGATTGCCTTAAACAGCCTCTCCCCCGGTTCCCAGATCCATGCAGGTTTTCGTCCCGCAAATGAAGTAAATGTCAACCGTGCTGTAACCGCCGGTTATGTAGATATTGAGGCCAACATCACCCGTCGGTGGTTGTTGTCTGCCGCCGTAAGAGCAGAGCATTTCTCTGACTTCGGTAATGTTACTACCTGGAAAATAGCCAGTCGTTATAGCCTTGCTAAATGGCTGGCTTTCCGGGGAGCCTATAACACCGGTTTCCGTGCCCCTGATCTTGCACAGTTCTATTACACAGAAACGTCTACCACTTTTCAGCAGGGACGTGCAGTAGATCTGGTAACAGCTTCCAATAAAAGCGCAGCGGCAAGAGCATTGGGTATCCCTTCGCTGACGCCTGAGCGTTCAAGAGGATTCAGTGCCGGCATCACTTCAGAACCTGCACCAAGAGCGGAACTCAGCATAGACGCCTA
The DNA here is from genome assembly GCF_007896845.1 of Chitinophaga pinensis. Lineage (GTDB taxonomy): Bacteria > Bacteroidota > Bacteroidia > Chitinophagales > Chitinophagaceae > Chitinophaga > Chitinophaga pinensis_C. The sequence continues at coordinate 302,876 of NZ_VOHS01000003.1, forward strand.
TCATGTGGAAATAGATAACCGCGTGGGTAACACAGGTAATTTCTCTGCACTGGATACGAATCTGCCGGAGGATGTAAGAAATCTGTTACTGCAAACAGGCACCACACAGGCAAAATTCTTCTACAATGCTTTCAGTACCCGCACCAAAGGAATTGAGTTCACCGGTAGTTATAAAGTGCTGCTGAATAAAGCTTCCTTATCATTTCTTGCAGGTGCGAATTTCTCAAAGAATGAAGTCACCGGTGTGAATACACCCAAAGGGCTTGAAGCCTATCGTTATGTCATCTTCAGCGAAGCAGAAAGAGCCCGGGTAACCACAAATATTCCGCAGCAGAAAGTCACCCTGCAGGGTGTTTATAATTCACGCAAATGGAACCTGTTATTGCGTACCGTTTATTTCGGCACTGTCACTACGGCTACAGCGTTGAATGCTACCTTTCCCCGCCCGGATTATTTCTTCCAGAAACTGCCTGCTATATGGGTAACAGATATTTCGGCCGGTTATCATATTACACCACAGTTGCTGGCAAGCATTGGCGTCAACAATGCATTTAATGCATTGGGAGATTACACCGCGCCGGAGATTGCCGGACTGCGTAACCCTACGGTAGTAGGTATTCAGAATGGCAGCGCCGGTATTCAGCCTTTTGCCAGACTACTGGCTAAATTTTAAACGCACCTGATGGTGCATTAAAAGATGCGACATGAAAAAGAAGCCTTATCTCCATCATACGATCATGTTGTTGTTGTTTGTCTTACTGACAGCCTGCAACAAGGCAGACTATCTTGATGTAAATGCGGGGGAAAGACCACCGCTCAATGCGCAGATCAGTTTCGTCAATGCGCGCCCGGCAGATGTGCCCTTACAGTTCTGGATATTTACGACGCAGGTAACAACAACGGCGGTTGGCATCAATCAGGCATCGCCTTATTTACCTGCTTTATTCGGTAACGTACAGATCAATTTCACAGAAGGTACCGGCACCAGTTATAAGTTATCCCGTCAGTTTGGTAATCAGGCTACTTTCTCTGCGAATGGTGGCCCTAATGGTCCTATTGCCGGTTATTATCACACGGTGTTTGCTGCGGGCGCCAAAACAGATATTACCAAAGATACCCTCATACTATTCTATGACAACCCGCAGGCACCCGCTGCAGGTAAAGCTAAACTACGCTTCGTGCATCTCGCGCCGTCCATCGCTGCCGTACAGGTGTCATTACAGCAGGAAGGACATGAACGCCTGCTGTTTGACACGGTGGATTACGGCCGTGCCGGCGGATCGGTATTAACAGGCGAGGGCCTGAATGCATGGTCGCTGAGCCCTTTTGTAGAAGTGCCAGCGGGTGCTTCCTCATTGGCGATCAGTACCGTAGCAGATCGTCAGCCACTGGTAATCGATAAAGAAGCCTTTTCCCATCTTTTGCTGGAAGCAGGTAAAAGCTATACCGTCTTCCTGCATGGCGTACCGGGCAAAGCAGCGACAGGAGGCGCTATCATCACTCATTTTGAGAACTAACAATAAAATATATCATGCATCTGAAACCTGTAACAGCCATCAGTGGGTACACCCGGGAACAGTTCACGACAGCATATCTTGAACCCGGTATTCCGGTATTGATCAAAGATTTTATTGAACCGGACAGTGTAGCCCTGCAAAAATGGAACTATGATTACTTCCGGCAGGAAGCGGGAGCAGTAATGGTAGGTGTACATAGTGAAGAAAATGCACATCTGGACAAGGCAACAAGTCAGCCGGGCGAGAAGATGAAGTTTGGCGACTACCTTGACCTGATAGAATCGCGGCCTACGGTGAGAAGGTTATTCCTCTTCAACCTGTTGCGGGAGCGACCGGATATTAAAAAGGAACTGAAGGTCCGGAAGATCGCCGATAATCTGTTGACGTGGTTACCTTTTTTATTCTTCGGAGGAGAAGGTTCTTCTGTCAGGTATCACTATGATATCGATATGTCACACGTATTCCTGTCACAGTTTCAGGGCGTGAAAAAGGTGTGGTTATTTCCGAATGAGCAATCCGATCTCTTATACCGTTTACCATGGAATTTCCACGGTATTGCCGATCTGCGGAATCCGGACTATGAAGCCTTCCCGGCATTGCGGCAACTCAGTGGATGGGAATGTACCCTGCATTTCGGGGAGACCTTGTATATCCCTTCCGGATACTGGCATTACATCCAGTATGAAACAGCAGGCTATTCCGTGGCATACAGGGCCTTACCGGTCTCTATGCTGAAACGCGCTGTAGGTGTCAGGAATATCTTCATCACCCGTCGTTTTGATGACGCGATGCGCAGGATACTCGGTAAGAAATGGTTTGATTATAAGATGAAAACTGCTTACAGAAGAGCAGCACGTGCCGTGGAAAGAGGAAACTCAAGGTAAAGGACTATCAGGATATTGCCGGTGGAACTCTGCTGACAGCGAAGACTGTCTGACCGATTTAGTGGTGGAAAATCGGAAGGAGTACGTATTGCCAGTAGGGTTCCATTGCCGGTAAACAATAACGTTTTATACTATCTGCTGAATGATGAATTATTTTACGTTGAATACAAAGCCTATCCCGTATACGTTCTTAATACTGATACCCGGATTCTGCTGGAAATATTTTCTGAATCTGGAGATAAATACATCCAGACTACGACCAACGAAATAGTCATTGGAGCCCCATACCTTGGTCAGTATCTCTTCACGTTTAATCACGCGGTTGACGTTATGGAAGAATAATACCAGCAGATCACATTCTCTTGGTGTGAGCACGATCTCATCTCCCTGTTCGGTGACGAGTTTCAGTGAGTCTACGTACAGCTGTGTATTACCGATGGTAATAACGTTCTTTGCCTGTACGACTTCCGGCGCAGTAGCAGGTTGTTTACGTTTGATGATATTACGGATACGAAGTACAAGTTCGTCGATATCAAAAGGTTTGACCACGTAGTCATCCGCTCCTATTTTCAAACCGTTGAGACGATCGGTTTTTTCACCGCGTGCGGTAAGGAACAGGAAAGGTACCTGGTTATTGATTTTCACGATATGTTCGGCCAGTTCAAAGCCATCCATACCGGGGAGATTGACGTCAATCAGGAGAATGTGGTATAGTTCAGGTGCTCTCTTGAATTCTTCCAGTGCGTCACTGCCGTTTGGCTGCCAGTTTACTTCGAAGTCCATTAACTCCAGGTATTGCTTGACTACATTACCCAGATCAGCTTCATCTTCGACCAATAAAATTCGGTGTCTCATAGCTGCAATTTTTAATTTGAAGCAGGCGACATTGTCTACGTCAGAATGTTTACTATTGTTATTGAGGAATTACAATTACAAATGTAGTTCCATTTCCTACTTCGCTGTCTACCTTTAGTTTCCATTTGTGGGCATCTATGCATTGTTTTACATAGTGTAACCCGAGTCCCAACCCCTTTGTGTTTTGTGTTAGATCTTTCTGATATCTGTAGAATTTCTCAAAGATGTGTTTAAGCGTATCTTTTGACATGCCGATACCATCATCTGTTATTGTGATATAGATGTGCTCATTATCATTGTTGATCATTACCACCAGTTCTTTTACCGGGTGTGCATTATACTTTACGGCATTGTCAAGGATATTCAGCATCAGGGTCGTGAAATGGAAGCTATCCAGTTCTACTACCATATCTGTTTCTGCCGGTTTAAAATCTATCTGCACATTGGATGCCGAAAACCTGATACTGAAATCTGTCAGTATCTCGCTCACTCTCATGTTAAGATGCTGTGGCGTTTTCTGTACAAATAATTTATCTACCGTCGCAAGATCAAGTACTTGTCCGAAGAGTAATTTCAGCCGGTGTGACTGCCGGTCGATAATCTCTGATAAAGAGCGGATGGCCACTTTGTTATCCAGTATTTTTTCATTCTGGATATTTTTATTGGCCACCATAATGGCTGATAATGGTGTATGAAATTCGTGCGTAATATTATTGATAAAATCAGTTTTTACATCTGAAAGATGTTTCTGCTTTATCCAGTTCCGCATCGTGATGAAAAATAATATAATTATCGCAAACATTGATAAAAGAGACATTGTCAGCATCAGCCGCATCTGCCGGAACACCATTTCGCGTCTGTTATAAGGCTCGGCATGAAGACTGAACTGCATGGCATAAGTGTAGGGTACAGGTGTGCTGACATTGAGTCCCAGTACCTGACTGCGGTCATCCGGATCTTTCAGATCACCGAATATGCGTATACCATCTGACCACTGCATGGAATCATCTATCAGCTTGTATTTGCGCCGGCTATTGTAGATATTGATATATCTTCTGTCACCGGTCATGATATCTATTTTGAGAATAGTAAGTGCATAACGTAGTGAGTCTGTGATGTTATTCCGTTGACGGATCACGCGCATCAGACTATCTGTAGTGGATTGTGCTTTGAGTTTGTGAAATACATCATTCAATAATTCCTGTGAATAGGTCTGGAACTTTGTAGTATCGGTCTGATACAGCGCTTCCAGATTTTTCACCTGCGGCATCAGTATAGAGTCTACAATTGCCTGTCCGCCAGGAAATAATTTATCATTGGTGATAGCTTTCGAATATTCTTCGTTAATCTTGTTTTTCTTTTCGTAGTAGAAACGACGGTTAAGCAGATCGTAGGTATTATATACCAGAATGAACTGCACGAGCGCCAGTACCAGGAAGCAAATGACAGATGTGGTGATATAGATTTTGAAAGGATGCCGCATGAAAAAATTCCTGAAGAACAAATATATCCTTTCAGATGGCAGTTTGCGCAAACTCCATAATTTTCTAATCATATTTAAATATCGGAAATTTAAATTTCATTCACAATTCGTTTAAGATTGTTTACACTTTGTTTGCTTTCCATTTACAACTTTTCTGCTGCGCCTTTTTTAATTTCGGTTGTCGTTCATCCATTTTTAGCATACTAGTATCAACCAATACTGTTTAACTGTCACAACAAAGCGTCTCAGACCTTTGTGCTAATTACCACGATCACGTACTCAGCTGTTTTAGAGAAAAAAGTAACAACTACAGGCTGTACTCCTGTACGGCTTGTAGCTTGTTTGTTAGTTAATCACATCTTAAACCCTAATTTCAGATTCCATGAAAAAGAGCCCTCAATTAATCGTTCTGTCAGGCCTGTTGGCATCCACGTTTTTATTGGGAAGTTGTAAAAAAGACAATGACCCCCTTAAAGCAAAAAAGCCGGTGACCGAAGAAGTAGCGGCAGAAATACCGCCTGCAACCTGGCAGGAACACTGGTTTGAACACGTACAACTCCTAAAGCGTGTTTATTACAATGATCACATTGCGGTGTATTATGATAATGATATGCCCACTAATGTAACGTGGCCTTATCGCCGTCTGGATAGCATCTGGCGCTATACAAAAAGAACATACGGTGAATTCGGTCCGGATAAACGCCTGTTCGTAATCCTGCATGAAAATAAGTATAGTGGCGGACATCCTTCAACTTATTTTGATGCCAGCCATGATTTCCGCAATGTTATTGATGTGGGATTAAACGGCTCATGGGCTGACAGTACCGGACAACCACTCCATATTACCGCCCATGAAGTTGGTCATATCGTGGAAGGCGCATCAAAAGGATTTCATAATTCACCTGCATTCCCGCTGTGGGGTGACAGCAAATGGATGGAAATTTATCAGTATGACGTGTACAAATCATTAGGCTGGACCACCATCGCAAATGCATGGTATAACGACATGTGGAACAAAGTAGATAACTTCCCGGTAGCAAATACCCGTTGGTTCAGGAACTGGTTCTACCCTATTTATAACCAGCACGGAGGCACAGCTACACTGAACCGCTTCTTCACATTATTAGCGCAGTATTTTCCTAAAAATGGTACCAACTATGCCCGTAATATGAACTGGGGAGAGTTTGTACATTTCTGGAGTGGCGCTGCAGGTGTCAACCTGAAAGCACAGGCTACCATCGCCTTCGGATGGCCCGCCAGCTGGGAAACACAATTCCAGCAGGCAAGGCAGACTTTCCCGAATATCACGTATTGATGCAGAGAAACATATGGGTTACGGTTTGATCACCTGTCAACAGATCATTAAACTGTAGCCTCGATGAAATGCACCGGCTATGTTCCGGTGCATTTTTTTTATGCCCGCACGTCAGATAAAACGCTATCCGATTGCACCTGATATTCTTTCATTGTAAAACGCCGGCTGAAAACAATTGCTTCCCTGTAAAGCTAATCCTGCATTCAATACACCAGATGTAAAATTTTTAGGTACCAGGACATTCGATGTAAATGGCATTGTATCTCGTCGGTAAGTGGTAGATAAGCCGTAGATAACCCGTATATAAGCCGTATATAAGGCATTCCTATAGGTACGGCTTATATACGGGTTATCTACGGCTTATCTATGTTTTATCTATGGCTTGTTTTGCCGAATGTATCGATACTGCAGGCCCGGATAACACCGTTGATCTGGTGGCTGCCATGAAGCTAGTTTGTAAAGTATTTTCTAACTAATTGATAATCAATATAATTTTATTCCGCAGATCTCCTCATACCCCAATTTTCCGGCTATATCCCCTTAAGAATTAGGACTTTGGGAGTATTATTCCACACCCGGCTGCTAAGAACATACTGGCAGATATTTTGTTCTATTTAGTATGTCAGCTTTTAACTAACCCATTAAAATGTGAGATTATGAAGACGTATTCAATCAGGGGTCAAGAGACGGTGACAAGAGGAGCGAAGGAAGCAAAAGCAGATCGTTCATCAAACAGTGATAATCGATACTCTCCCCAGGCAGTCAGCAGCCAATAGCAATATATCAACAGATTCTCTCCAACTTTATCTGCTGCGGAATATCCCGCAGTAGCACCCCTCTTAATTGTTTGTTATGGAAAGGCGTACTATTACAGTTTATATTGAAGGACGATCTTATCAGCTTGCAATCACCGTAGATGACGTAGCACAGGAAACCACTTACGAAGTCATCACCAGCGGCGATATCCTGAGGGATTTTATGCCGGAAGCAATAGACTGGCAGGATGACCGTATGATCACGCCGGAAGAGCGTGTCAGAACCATTGAAAGTGAACAGATCGCCCGCATCATCTGGACAGACATTCTGGATATGATGGAACATTAATACTATCCCCCCTCTTTTACTACTTAAAAGAGCAAAAAAATACCGTTCAAATAAAAGTCTACACAAATAGTAGACTTTTAAATTTCTACTGTATATATTTGCATCAGATTATTATTGTGCTCCCACCAAGAGACCAAATGCAGTAGCCACTATGGCTACACTCTGCGCATTGTAATCAACCAGAAGAATCCAAGTCTCATTATCTGATGTTTAAGCTACGAATGCCTTATTGGGCCTGCGTTGCAGGTATTGCTATGATTTCATGTGAACGCCGTGTCAACACCGCGCCAACACATTTCGGCTATGGTCGCCCTGCTACAAAACAGGAGATCGCAGCAAAAGCAATAGCCATTCGTCCCGATGGGAAAGGATTACCCGCAGGTAGCGGTACTGTGCAGCATGGTGCTGTTATCTATGCAGGCAAGTGCGCATCCTGTCATGGCGTTACCGGCACAGAAGGACCGTTCAATGTACTGGTCGCACCGGATACCGCAGACGCTGTTCCTTTTGATCGTGCTCCGCAACGTATAAAAGCCATTGGGAACTATTGGCCGTATGCTACGACGGTATTCGATTACGTGCGTCGTGCCATGCCTTTTAATGCACCGGGCTCTTTATCAGATAATGAAGTATATAGCCTGACAGCATATCTGCTGTATGCTAACAAACTGATAGACAGTTCTACTGTCATGAATGCGAAAACCTTGCCCGGCGTCATAATGCCGGCCCGGAAATACTATGTCACAGACAACAGGAACGGAGGGGACGGGCCATATGAGTAAACATATGTGTCGTATAAAACTGTAATTCTTAACAGAACATAATATGAGCCAGAAGATGACGCGTCGTCGCCTTTTGCTCGGAGGTGCCGCCACAGCTGCTGTAGCTATGGTAAAGTCATCCTTTGGCAAAATGGTACAGACAGGTATTCCTGAAGCTGCTATGGATCCTACCAGACAGGTGGGGCCACTACCCGGCGTTTTGGGTACGAGATCTCCGTTTGAACATCCGCAGAGAAAAGCATCTCTTACTTCATCGCAGACGCCTCTGCAGGATCTCTACGGTATTATCACGCCGTCCGATCTGCATTTCGAACGTCATCATGCCGGTGTGCCTGCCATAGATCCCAATACCTATGAACTCACTATTCATGGTATGGTAGACCGGCCGACAGTCTTCTCCCTCGCCGATCTTAAACGATTCCCCGCTGTATCAAGAATCTGTTTTATAGAATGCTCGGGTAACTTTCGCAAGCCCGATAAAGAAACTATTACACCGCAGGATATCTGCGGACTCACCAGCCAGAGTGAATGGACCGGCGTCATGCTATCTACTATTTTCAGGGAAGTCGGTGTTGATCCGAAGGCCACATGGTTCCTCGCAGAAGGATCAGACGCCGCCGTGATGACACGCAGCATTCCTGTCAGCAAAGGATGGGATGATGCTATGATCGTTTATGCACAAAATGGGGAGGCCATTCGCCCCCAGCAAGGGTACCCGGCCCGGCTGCTGTTACCGGGCTGGGAAGGCAATACCAGCATCAAATGGCTACGCCGTATTGAGTTGTCAGACGGCCCTTTTATGACGCGTGAAGAAACATCGAAATACACAGAACCGATAAAAGATGGAAAGATCCGTCAGTTCAGTTTTACAATGGATGCCCGCTCTATTATTACCTATCCCGCTTATCCCGTCCAGCTGCAAAAAGGTTGGGTGGAAATAAGAGGTATTGCATGGAGCGGACGTGGAAAAATAACAGGTGTGGAGATCAGCACCAATGCCGGTAAAAGCTGGCAGGCCGCCCGGCTGCAGGAGCCAGTCATGGATAAAGCGCATACCTGTTTCAGGTATTTATGGCAATGGGATGGCGATACAACAGAGATCATGAGTCGCGCAATTGATGAAACGGGCTATATACAACCCTCACTGAAAGAGCTGATCACAGCCAGAGGTATAGGCACCGGATATCACCTGAATCCCGTAACAGCATGGCTGATAAAACGGGGCGGAGAAGTCGTCTACAGACCGGAAAAATGGAAATAACACTATCAGCATAAAAAAACCAATCAGTAATATGTCAACCACCTTCTCTTACAGACACCCTGTGATGCGCAGATTTGTCCGGAATGCCGGCTTTCTGCTTATTCCCGCTGTGCTGGGCAGCACTGCCATGAAGGGCGCAATCTTGCCGGAAACCTTCAGGACCACCCTGTCAGATCGCCTTCCTGCAGATATTCCGGTAAAAGGAAAAGTCACTGATACCAACGGACAACAACTGCCGGGCGTAAGCGTTATCGTAAAAGGCTCAAAACGTGGCGCCCTTACCCGTATTGATGGTTCTTTCGAACTGAATGCACCCGCCGATGCAGTACTCGTTTTTACCTATCTGGGTTACAAACCGCAGGAAATAAAAGTAGGTAATAGTTCTACTTTTCATATTCAACTGGAAAATGACGATAAAAAATTGAGTGAAGTAGTGATTGTCGGTTATGGTACACAGGAACGACGTAATCTTACCAGTTCCGTTTCTACCATCAATACTTCTGAAACCAAAAATATTCCCGTAGCCGGCTTTGATGCACAGTTACAGGGTAAAGCAGCTGGTCTGCAGATCAATTCAAATACCGGTGTGCCGGGGGATGGGATATTTGTGCGTGTGCGAGGCACTACCTCTATCAATGCCGGTAATGATCCGCTGTATGTAGTAGACGGTGTATTTGTGAATAATACGAGCTTGCAGACAGTCAGCACCGGAGGTCGTGCTACCTCTCCTATCGCAGATATCAACCCGGGTGATATCGCCAGCATAGAAGTGCTGAAAGATGCCAGTGCTACTGCTATCTATGGTTCCCGTGGCGCGAATGGAGTGGTGATCGTGACAACCAAACGAGGTAAATACGGACAAAAAACCAAAGTCAATGTGAATGTATCACACGGTTTTGCGAAAGCACCTGAATTGTGGGATCTGACGACTGGTCCGGAGCATGCTACATTGATCAATGAATATTGGATCAATACAGGTATTGACAATCCGGCGTCTAATCAGACTTTCGCCAACAGGCCTTTCCGGCCGGTATCAGAGGGTGGCCGTGGATTACCGGAAGAGCAAAAGACCTATGACAGACTGGGTGAACTATTCCGTACCGGACAGCTGGCTAACTATGACCTGTCATTGAACGGTGGTGGTGATAAGACTAAATTCTATATCGGCGCAGGTTATACCAGACAGGAAGCGAATATCCGCCCTGTGTTTTTTGAAAGAGCCAGTCTGAAACTCAACGTAGATCATAAGATCAGCGATCGTGTGCAGGTAGGTGTAAGTAATGGTATTACCCGTTCCTACAGAAATCAGGCACGTGCAGGTGATGGGCCGCAGGGAGGTTTACTTCAATCAGCGCTGCACACCCCAACCTATCTTCCTGAAACCAATGCAGATGGTACGCCTGCCCGCTGGGCCGGTTTTGACAACCTGCAGGTGCTGCTGGATAACTACGACGTGAATACTGTCAGCCTTCGTTACATCGGCAATCTGTACGCAGAAGCGGAGATCCTGCCTGATCTGAAGTTCCGTACCAGCTGGAGCGTGGACTATAACAACTACGACGAATCAGAATACTGGAATGATAAAACACAGCTGGGCGCCGCCCCTACTTACGGTCTGGCAACATCGTCCATCACACAGAACAGTACATGGATCAATGAGCAGACATTGTCTTATCGCAAGAAGCTGGGACGCGGACATACTTTCGGCGCTGTCGTAGGTAACACCATACAGCAGAATACTCTGAAACGCACCTTTGCACAGGGCACAGGCTTTCCTAACAATTCCTATACTGATATCTCATCTGCCTCTACCCGCACATCTGGTCAGACATGGACACAGGGCACGCTGGCTTCCTTCTTTTCCCGACTCGACTATAACTACGACAGCAGATACTATCTCGAATTCAGTTTCCGCGCAGATGGCTCTTCCCGCTTCGGCAGCAATCATCGCTGGGGCTACTTCCCTGCTGTAGGTGCAGCGTGGCGTCTGAAAGAAGAACAATTCCTGAAAGATGCACAATTCCTCAGTGATCTGAAATTAAGAGCCAGTTATGGCGTAACAGGTAACCAGAGCGGTATTAATGATTTTGCTGCCCGTGGTTTATGGACAGGAGCCAGTGGTTATCCGGATGCTGAAACCGGAGGTGATAAACCTGCTACTGCTCCTCTGCAATTATCCAATCCCGATCTGCGTTGGGAGAAAACGAAACAGGCTAATATCGGATTGGATGCTGCCTTTCTGGATGGACGCCTGTCTGTGGAACTGAATGTTTATTCAAAGAAAACTTCGGACGTATTATTACAGTTGCCGGTACCCTCTAACACCGGTTACTCCACTTATTATTCCAATGCCGGTGAGATCAGCAACAAAGGATATGAAGTGGCTATCCGCTCAGAGAATATTAAAAGAGGCGATTTCACCTGGAGTACTTCCTTCACTATCTCCGGTAACAAAAACAGGGTAGATAAACTGCCGGTACCTATTACCCAATATAATCGTGACTGGATCAGGATGCAGCAGGGTTATTCCATGTATTCATTCTGGATGTACAAACAGCAATATGTAGATCCGAAAACGGGTAATGCGGTATTTGAAGATGTGAATGGGGATGGTAGCATTACGGTGGCTGACAGGCAGATCGTAGGGAATGCATTGCCTAAGTTCTTCGGTGGTATCAATAACAGTTTTTCATGGAAGTCGTTTGACGCGTCTGTGCAGTTTAACTACCAGTATGGGAATAAAGTACTAAACCTGAACCGCTTCTTTGGCGAAGGCGGTGGTACACGTGACGCCAACAGGGTATTGTTTGCCAGTCAGCTGAAACGCTGGCAGAAAGAAGGTGATGTGACTGATGTACCAAGACTGACAAAAGTAGGCAACAACTATACACTGGAACAGAACAGCCGCTTTATCGAAAACGGTTCCTTCCTGCGATTACAGGCGCTGACATTGGGCTATACCCTGCCAAAGGCATTGACCAGCCGCTGGCATATTGATGCACTGCGCGTCTACTTCGCCGGTAATAACCTCTGGCTGCTGACGAAATATACAGGTCCTGATCCGGAAGCGAATGTATCTGCTTCGCAGACAGTACAGGGTATTGACCTTGGTACACCTCCGCAGTCAAGGACTTTACAGTTTGGCGTAAATGTAACACTGTAGTCAGTTTCAAATGGGATTTAAAAAATAAGAATTAATGCAGACGATTATGAAATCACTTATCCGCATATTGCCTTTTGTATTGCTGTTGGTCTCCTGCAGCGATTTCCTTGATGTGCAACCTAAAGATGCCGTTTCAGATGAAACGACGATTGTTGATAAAACCTCTGCTCAGACGGCCGTACGCGGTATATACAGACAGCTGGGCGACGACGATTATTATGGCGCACTGTTTCAGACGATCGGATATCTCTCCGGAGATAATATCCAGTGGACAGGATCTCAGTCAATTATCCAGCAGTTTATATCGCATGCGGTAAAGGCTGATAATACGAATATCGCCACCGTATGGTCAGCGATCTATTCCACTATTAACAGAGCCAATCAGGTGATAGACAAACTGCCGGCTGTAAATGACGCCACGCTGACAGCAGACGAAAGAAATGCGTTGCTGGGCGAAGCCTACTTTGTGCGTGCGTTGGCATACTTTGATCTTGCCCGTACCTGGGGTGGTGTACAGCTGGTGGTAAAAGCTACTTCCAATATCAACGATACGAAAGGACTGAAACGCAGTACATTAGAACAGACCTATGCACAGGTGTTGAAAGACCTGCAGACGGCTGAACCACTTTTACCCGAGACGACCAACCGTTATCGTGCTACCCGTAAGACAGTATGGGCATTATTAGCCCGTTTTTACCTCTATCAGAGCAATTGGGAACAGGCAGAGGTATATTCCTCCAAATTGATACAAGACTCAAAATACAGGCTTCTAAAGCCCTATAGCGCGTTTTTTGCCAATAACGTGGTGGCTACCGATGAATCCATCTTCGAAATCTCCTACAGCGCTACCAATACCAATGCACATCGTGGTTACTGGCAACCTCCTGCCAATAATGGTACCCGTCAGTGGGCGCCTAATGATGCATTTATTGCTTTGATCAATAATCCGGCTATTGGTGGTAACAGAAATACCGCGGTGGCTATCACCAATCAGGGGCTCTGGTATGGCAACTTTTATTATCGTAGTCCGGCGACAGACCCGGCTTACGTACTGCGTATTGCAGAGCAGTATCTGATCAGGGCGGAAGCACGTGCAGAGCAGAGTAATCTGCAGGGGGCACTGGCAGATCTGGATGCGGTAAGAGACAGAGCAGGATTGAGTGCCAGTACGGCGGTTTCGCAGAGCGAAATACGTCTGGCAATAGAGAATGAACGCAGACTGGAATTTGCATTTGAACCACACCGCTGGTATGATCTGGTGAGAACAGGACGTGCGGGCACTGTATTGGGTATTACGGACGAACGTAGATATGTAATGCCGATACCCGCTATCGAACTGAGTGCAGACAATGCACTGGAACCTAATCCGGGTTACTAAACGCAGACAGATTTCTTGACTATATAAACCCTGCAGGTATGACACATCCCGCAAATTTATTACCACCACAAACGTGGAAAGCATCCCTGAAGGTGCTTTTCCGTTTTTTCTTCATCTATTTCATTATCCAGTGTGTGCCATTGGATATCCGCTATTATGCGGGCTTATTTCAGATTCACTGGGGAGAACTGAGTTTCCGTGATATCTTTTATCTGACCCGTTATACGCCACGTTTTATAACAGGATCCAGTCCTTTCGGCAGTTTTGCAGATTGGGGCATAGCCGCTGTTATCGCGATTGCGGGTGCACTCATCTGGTCTTATCTGGACAGACGCCGGCAGGAGTATAATCAGTTGTACTACTGGTTACGCGTGATTGTCAGATACCGTCTGGCAATCGGTGTGATCGCTTATGGATTACTGAAACTGTTTCCGCAGCAATTGCCCTTTCCCTCTATCAGTCAGCTGAATACACAATATGGCGATCTGTCGGCGTGGAAGATTTTTGCAATGAGCACCGGTGTGGTGCCTTCTATGGAAACCTTTCTGGGACTGGTGGAGACTGTCGCGGGACTGTTATTACTGCACAGGAGAACTTCTACCATTGGCGCAGGTATCATTATCACCTTCACCGGTAACGTATTCATGTCTAATCTGGCCTATGAAGGCGGAGAGTATGTATACAGCTTCTATCTGGTCGTACTCGCTTTATTCCTGTTACAGTATGACATTATCCGTATTATCAATCTGCTGACACTTGAACAGCCTACTGCGCCAAATACGGTACGACCTTATCTGCCACAACCGTGGCAAAGGGGATTAAAACTGGCGCTGAAAACCTTGTTTATCTTCTTCTTTGTAGGGTTGTATGGTTACAAGACTTACGCGAGCTATAAACAGCTGGGGTACCAGTATCCGCATACGCCGGGGCTGACAGCAGCTGCCGGGATCTATAATGTAACGGAGTTCCGGATCAATCATCAGACGATCCCCTATTCCCTGACGGATACTGTACGGTGGAAAGATGTGGTGTTTGAACCATGGGCTACATTGAGTGTGCGTTCGAATCGTTATGTACACCCGGATCTGGCGAATACAGAAGAGATATTTGTGAATGATCCCGACCGTAATTATGAGCTGGCAGGATCTGTCAGCAGGCACTATTACAGCTATCATATCGACGAGGCAAAACAGGTATTGTTGCTGCAGAATAAAAACAAATATCACCAGCAGGAGCAATTGGAGCTGCATTATACACGACCTGACAGCAGCCGCATCATCCTTAGCGGCATCAATGAAAAGAAGGATTCCGTGTATGTCGTGCTGGATAAGGTCAATAAGAAGTATCCACTGATTGAAGGTCGCCGTAAACCGCTTAAACTCTAAAATCAACGTTATGTCTGATATAACTCATTCAACAGTTGCAGCACCTGTAACGCCCGTAACGGAAGTGCACACAGATACTGTTACACCTGCTGCAAAGCCATGGAAAAGCTGGCAGAAACTGGCATTCCGTGTTGCCTTTATCTTTTTTGTGATCATGAGTATCCCGACCAGCTGGAACTGGTATCAACATCTTTTTACGATGGACTGGATACACCTGAAGTACAGAGATGTGTATGATATTGCGCGTTTTCAGCCCAATTTATGGAACGTAGAATCAGAGAGTGGCCGCTGGGGAATAGCCAGTTATGCCAGCTGGTTGGCGGCGCTGATCATTGCAATAGCAGGCGCTGGTATCTGGAGTATTTTTGACCGGAGAAAAGAATATAATATCCTGTATTATTGGCTGCGGGTGATCGTGCGTTACCGTGCGGGTATCGGGATCATCGGTTTTGGATATACAAAGTTGTTTCCCGTACAGATGCCTTATCCATCGATCTCTAATCTGCATACCAACTTTGGTGATTTCACTGCACAGAAGATATATTGGCTGTCGATTGGTATTGTACCATGGTATCAGGTGTTTGCCGGTATCGTAGAAGTACTTGCTGGTGTGCTTTTATTCTTCCGTGGTACTGCTGCTATCGGCGCTGTATTGCTGGCAGGTGCGCTGGCGAATATCACCTTTGTGAACTTCGCCTATGATGGTGGTGTACATGTGTATAGTGCCTACTTTGTTATACTGGCGTTGTTTGTCCTTGCATATGATGTACCGAAGCTCTACAATCTGCTGGTATTGGAAAGATATACTGTACCTGTGCACTACTATCCTTCGTTTAAAGAAAAATGGCAACAGTATTCCCGTTATATCCTGAAAGGCGGAGCTGTGTTATTATTCGTTGTGATCCTGTTCTATCTGCAGATGTGGAACTATCTGTACGATCCATACAAGCAGCCGGTTAATAAAGGTATCGCAGGTACAAAAGGTTATTACAATGTGACTGAGTTCCGTTTAAATAATCAGGTGATTCCTTATTCCCCACAGGATACAGTACGCTGGCAGAACGTGACTTTTGAAAAGTGGTCTACGCTGACTTATCAGGTGAACAAGCCCGTGTGGCTGGATCTGAGTAACGGAGGCGGGTCACCTAAAAATGATGTGGACCGTAACTTTGAGCTGGCAGGTGTGGCCGGAGGACGCAGGTTCTTTTACTATGAGGCGGATACTGTAAAGCAGGAACTTGCTTTGCGTGATAAAAACAGAAGTCAGTCCAATCAGGGAAGAGAGCGCCAGCGGCGAAATGCCACTGATCGTCCGAACACAACTAAAAAGAAAGATCCTCCATATGTGTTGCATTATGAAAGACCGAGTGACACACGGATCATTCTTTATGGCTTAAATGAAAATAAAGATTCTATTTACGTAATTTTAGACAGGGTAGATAAGCAGTATTTGCTGTCGCCCAGTAAATTAGAAGCAGGACAATATTAAATCAACTAATAATTAAGAATTAGTAATTGAAAATTGGGTTGTTAATAACCTCACTTTTTTAATTACTAATTCTTAATGTTTTCGCAATATGAAGTATTCATACGACGCCATTGTCATCGGCTCCGGACCTAACGGACTTGCAGCAGCTATACTCCTGCAACAACAGGGATTATCTGTACTTGTTATTGAAGGCCGGGACGAGATAGGCGGAGGCTTACGGTCTAAAGAGTTAACATTGCCGGGATTTACGCATGATATCTGTTCTGCTATCCATCCTATGGCACAGACCTCACCTTTCTTTAGTCAGTTGCCACTGGAGCAGTTTGGTTTATCTTTTCTTCATCCTGTTGCGGATGCTGCGCATCCCTTTGATGATGGAACTGCTGCTGTGTTGTATTCTTCGCTGGAAAAGACAGCTGAATTATTGGGGAGTGACCGTCATGCGTATGAGCAGTTGTTTCGACCGTTACTAAAGGATTTTAAAGACCTCTCCGAAGATATACTTGGACCTTTGCAAATACCGCGGCATCCTTTGACTATGGCCAGATTCGGATTAAAGGCATTGCCGTCAGCCATGCATCTGGCAAAGCGTTTTAAAACAAGAGAGGCACGTGGATTATTTGGAGGTGTAGCTGCCCATGCGATTCAACCCCTGACGAATATCGCCACTGCTGCTATTGGACTGGTATTGATGGCGAATAGCCATGTGAGTGGATGGCCGGCACCGAAAGGAGGGGCACAGTCATTAGCTAATGCTTTGGGCGCTTATTTCACTTCCCTTGGTGGAGAAATCGTGACAGGAACGTTTGTAAAGGCATTGAAGGAATTGCCTCCATCGAAGGCAGTATTACTGGACGTCACACCAAAGCAATTATTACAGATTGCAGGAGAGCGGTTTACTTCCTTCTATAAATGGCAACTAAAAAGATATAAATATGGAATGGGCGTGTTCAAGATCGATTGGGCACTGGATGGTCCGGTTCCTTTTACGGCGGCGGCTTGCCGGGAAGCAGGCACGATTCATCTGGGAAATACGATAGAGGAGATAGCTGCCAATGAGCAACGTACCGTAAATGGCCAGCATCCAGACTTACCTTATACCCTGTTTGTACAACATAGTATTTTTGATAAGACCCGGGCGCCTGAGGGAAAACATACAGCGTGGGGTTATTGCCACGTGCCGAATGGGTCTGTAAAAGACATGACAGCGGCGATAGAGAATCAGGTAGAGCGCTTTGCACCCGGTTTTAAAGATTTGATCATTGGCCGGCATGTTATGAACACGGCTGATGTGGAGGCGTATAACCCTAACTATATTGGTGGGGATATTAACGGCGGTTTATTGGATATTACACAACTCTATACCCGGCCTGCTATGAGATGGTCGCCCTATACAACACCTGCAAAAGGTATTTATGTCTGTTCTTCTTCTACACCTCCCGGTGGCGGTATTCACGGTATGTGTGGGTATCATGCCGCAAAGAAAGCATTAAAAGACGTTTTTGGCATTCGCCTGTAGTTTAATTTCTATTAACAATCTGTTTGAAATCCGTTGACAGCTTTGCAGCTGTTTACTTACGATATTAGTAAATCGTATATCGTCTTTGTGTTAGCCGTTTCGTGAGCAAATATATCAACCAAAAAGCACACCCACTTTGAGAAACATTTCATCACCCTATGATTTAAAACAAATCAGGCATTTTTTAATTACATAAACCTTAAAGAGCAATTACTATGCGTAATTTTACAAAGGCATCTTTGTATTTGGCCCTCCTATGCGCTGCAGTGCCGGCATTGGCTCAGACGAACATCACGTCGACAGCAGGCTCACTGACCGCGCAATACGGAAATTCCAACGCCGTGGAAAACTATCCGAAGCTGATAGACAATAACACCAGCACGAAGTATTACATTGACAAAACATCCCTTTGGGTACAATTTGAAGCGGCAAGATCCGCCGTTGTGACCCAGTATTCCCTTACCTCTGCAAACGACTATGCTGACCGTGATCCAAAGAGCTGGAATCTGCAGGCATCAAATGATGGTAAGACATGGACTACGTTGAACACGCAGACCAATCAGACCTTTGCCAGTCGTTTTCTGACAAAAACTTATTCTTTCACCAACACCACTGCGTATACTATTTACAGACTGAATGTTACTGCCAACAATGGTGCAGGCGCTATTCAGCTGGCAGAGTGGCAACTGCAGGGTTCATTGACAGGACCGGCTTCCGGGCCATCTAATGTGACGGCCACTGTTCAATCAGGTTATAAAGTAAATCTGACGTGGTCAGACAATGCGACCAATGAAACCGGCTATCGCATTGAAAGTTCACTGGATGCCGTTAACTTTTTAACACGTGCTACTGTTGCTGCGAATGTAACTACCTATACAGATAGTTCATTGAGCGCTGGTACCAGCTTTATTTACCGTGTAAGAGCAGTAAATGCAACAGGTGTATCTTCCGCAGATACTTCCGATGTTGTAAAAACAAACGTGGCTCCTTCCGGATTTGATATCACCAATTATACCAACGCAAAGTTCAACGATCCGTATAACACAACCGGTGCAGAAGGATTGGATAAAGCCTTTGATAACAGCCCTTATACCAAATACCTCGCATGGGCTGCTACCACTGCTATTGGCTATTCCCTGCCAGGTGGCGCAGTAGCTACCCAATACAGCATTACTTCTGCAAATGATGCATCAGATCGTGATCCACGTAACTGGACCTTTCAGGGTTCCAATGATAGTACGAACTGGACGAATCTGCAGGTGGTAACCGACCAGCAATTTTCTGCCCGTTATAAGAAACGTACTTATGTGTTCCCAAATACTACCTCTTATAAATATTACCGTTTGAATATTACTGCCAATAATGGCGCTTCTATTACACAGTTATCAGAATTTGAAATCATCGGTACCGGTACAGGTACCGTGAATACAGGTGTTCCTGCGGCTCCGACCGGATTTACAACACAGTCAGTATCCGGCAATCAGATCATTCTGGATTGGGCGGATGCTGCAAGTACAGAAACTAATTATCGTCTTGAAAGAACGACAGATACGTCAAACTGGAATACAGCATTTGTGTTGCCATTGAATACCACGCATTTTTATTCTCTTGATCTGTCTCCGCTGACGAAATACTATTATCGTCTCAGAGCAGAAAATGCGAATGGAGCATCTGCATGGGTAACCGGCAGCAATACAACATTGACTGCTGCTCCAAAAACGGTATGGCAGGAACATTGGTTTGCGCACGTAGAACCATTGACTTTAAATTATTCTAACAGCAGTGTGAATATTTATTTTGATGCTGCGGTAAGTCCTTCTATCACCTGGATGAATCAGGACTTCACAAATGTGTGGGAGTATGTAAAACAGAACTATGGTTCTTTCAGTGATCCTAAGTTGAACATGGTGTTTCATAGTAAGTCAGGCTATTCCGGTGGCCATCCGGCGAATGTGTTTGATGCTTCCCATGATTATGCTAACGTGGGTGACCTCGGAGGCAGCTGGGCTACCCGTGAAGGCTGGAACCTGCATGCATCTATTCACGAAGTAGGACACATCGTGGAAGGTGGAAGCAAAGGTGTACACAATTCACCATCTTTCCCTATCTGGGGAGACAGCAAATGGGTTGAAATATTCATCTATGATGTAATGAAACGTCTGGGATGGTCAGCTGATGCACAACAGGCATACAATGATTTTGTGGTGAAAGCAGAGAGCTTCCCAAGTCCGGATACTTATTGGTTCCGTGACTGGTTCTATCCGATCTATGACAGAGCTGATTCCAGTGCAGCGTTGAACAGGTATTTTGAACTGTTATCACAGTATTTCCCACAGCATAATGGCGAATATACCCGTGATCTGAATCTGGGTGAGTTTGTGCATTTCTGGAGTGGAGCGGCGCAATTCAGTCTGGAACTGCAGGCAGATACCGCGTTCGGTTGGACCAAACAACTTGAAATGCAGTTCAAACAGGCGCAGATCGATTTTCCATTCACCTATCCACAGCCATTGTTAGCACCAGCTGTAGCGGTTGTACCAGAGAAGAAGATCGCTGTACTGAACATCTGGCCTAATCCTGCCAGCAACGTACTGAACCTTTCTCTGCCGGATGCGGTGAAAGTATACAATGTAGACATTTACAACATCGCTGGTGTAAAAAGACTGTCTCAACGTATCAAAGGCAATTACAATAGTCTGAGCATTTCATCCCTGCCGGATGGTGTATATATTGTGACGGTTACTGATGATAAAAAGATCATTCACCGTCAGAAGATCGTGGTAAGTAATACGACCCGCTAATTATCCCTATAACGTCCGTCGAATGAGAAAGAGGTTGTCCGCCATATAGTGGACAACCTCTTCGATTTTGAGGGTAGCTTACAGACTCTCCCGTTTCGGGTACTAATCCAATCGCCCGATTTTCCAATTTTGAAACAAATTCTTCACTTTTTTATTAATTCCGATAGTACCCCTCTTCCCTTCGTGCGACATCTAAGGAAACCTACAGACTGGATCCACGTTTATCTGCTTGCGTATAGATGCAATCGATTGTATTAGTGAATTGAAGGCCTAATAGATTATCCTATAGCGAATTATCTTTTTTCATTTTCCCTTAAAAAACCAATTCAAAGATGAACAGACAACAAATTGTCAATGTCAGCCGGGCCGCAGCCCTCTCCATGACCGTATTACTGTCAGCATGTGCAAAGGAAAGCGTTCAGCAGGAAGAACGTCTTGCCGCTGGCAGCAGTTTAGAAGCTCAGGCAGTGGGCAATACTATCCTGAATTCCTGGAGTGTGAACTGGGATAACTATACACATGGCGTGACGTATACCGCCAATAATGGTGCTACCGACTTTGGTAACGTTACCGGTTGGGTAGACAGCCGGGGGATGATCTCCAATGGTAATCTGCGTATTACCCTTTTAAAGAATGCCTTATCTGGTGCTGGTGGCGTTGTCGCCAACATCGACATTTCTGATGGTACCGCCTATGAGGTGGACTATGATGTAAGGTTCCACAGCCAATTTGACTGGAGCAGAGGTGGGAAACTCGGCTTCGGTTTCTCTATCGGTGATGGTAATACCGGTGGTGATCCGGGATGGGATGGTAATGGTGGTACTGCCCGTCTGATGTGGTATCAGACAGATGCCGGCAGGGTATTCTTCCAACCATATGTTTACTTCAAAGATCAGTCTGGTCAGTATGGAGAGACTTTCGGCAAGTCTTATCCTTCCAGTGGTAGTCTGAACAAAGGACAGACCTACCATGTACACCTGTATGTAAAGAGTAATACGGGCAGCAATACCAATGGTCACGTGCAGTACGTGATTGACGGTACAGTCGTACTGGATCAGGATATCCGCTGGACAACCAACGACAGCAAACGTCTCATCAGAGGACTGACCTTCCATACTTTCCGTGGTGGTAGCCAGACCTATTGGCAATCATCCACCGATGGATATATCTATTATGATAATCTGAAAGTGCATAGGATCAGTACCAACTGATAACTGTATATGTTTTTGCGGCCTCCGGAGCATCTCAGCTGTTCCGGAGGTTTTATTATATGTAAAAGGCATCTTTGAAATCTGATATCAATCCTTTGATTTTTATTATATGTGATAGCGGCTTTTTCCTGACCTTTGCGCAGACGGGGATGGCTATCTGAACCAACATCCCGATTAAATTTACTGTATGAAAAAGCAATGGCGGATACTGACTGAGTCACGGAATTATAAGGCGGGAAAGTTCCTGAATCTTGAATACACCCCTATGATGACGGAGGGTACCTCTATGAGTAAAATGCTGATAGAGTATTTTAATCCGCCGGCAACAGCTGTTCCTGCCAGCGAGATCCCTTCTGTCAGAACGGATCTGAAGGCATTAGGTTCAGATAAACCGGTAATCGTATGGTTCGGACACTCCTCTTATCTGATCCATTGCAGAGGTATCAACATACTGGTAGATCCTGTATTAAGCGGACATGCATCCCCGATACGTACTATGGTGAAAGCATTTCCCGGTTCGAATGTTTACCAGGCAGAAGATATGCCTGTTATAGACTACATGATCATCACACATAACCACTACGATCATCTGGACAAAAAGACTATAAAAAAACTGCGTCCACAGACAAAGGCTTATTATACCTCACTGGGTGTAGGAAAAGATATAGCAGGTTGTAGTGTGGAGGAGCAGCATATTACAGAAATGGATTGGTGGGAAAAGGAGCAGTTAAGTCCGGAGATCTCGCTGACGGCTACGCCTGCCCGGCATTTTTCCGGCAGGGGGCTGAAAAGAGGAGGTTCACTGTGGTCATCATTTGTATTGAGCATGTACGGTTATACTATTTTCATCGGTGGTGATTCCGGTTACGGTACACATTTTAAAGAGATTGGTGAAAAACAGGGTCCTGTAGATATTGCGATACTGGAATGCGGGCAGTATAATGAAGCCTGGAAACATATCCATATGATGCCGGAAGAAACCGTGCAGGCAGCATCCGATCTGAAAGCAAAAATGTTGTTGCCCGTACACTGGGCTAAATTCAAATTGGCATTACACCCATGGAATGAGCCTGTTGAAAGGGTCGCAAAAGAAGCCGTGGTAAAGCATATGCCTATTGTTACACCAATGATCGGTCAGCCGGTTATTGTAGGAGAACAACCGGTGATGGCGCCATGGTGGAATTTCTGATCTTATAATCCGGGAATGATAATATGAAAGAGGGTGCCCTTTCCGGGGTCAGACTCTACAAACAGGTGGCCGGAATGATTGGCAACAATACGTCTGCATAATGACAACCCGATACCGGAGCCGGGATACATGGCACGGTTATGCAGGCGTTTAAACACTTCAAAGATCTGGTCGGCATATTTCTGTTCGAAGCCGATACCATTATCCTTGAAGGTGATATCAAAGTATTGTTTGTGTCGTTCTGATTTGCCGAGATAACTGCCTGCCATATCGGGAGTAATAACTTTGGCGCTGATCTCTATTACAGGACGGGTATCAGGTTGTGTGAATTTCAGAGCATTGCTCATGAGATTATAGAACAGCTGATTGATCTGTAAAGGAATACCCTGTATAGTAGGGAGTGGGCCTATCAGGATCTCCGCATTTTTCTCTTCTATGATCAGTTCGAAGTCGCTGATGACGCTTTGTAAGATGAAGGTGAGGTTTATTGCCCGCGTCATATTTCCCTTTTCCAGCAGTCTGGAAAACTCCAGCAGGTCTTTGATCAGCATCGACATCCTCTCAGATGACTGATTGATCTTTTCCACCAGCTTTTTATGGTCCGGGACCAGATCTTCATAACGGTTCAGCAGGTCTGCATAGATGCGTATCTTCCGCAAAGGTTCCTGCAGGTCATGGCTGGCAACATATGCATATTGTTCCAGCTCCTGATTTGACCTTACGAGATTGGCGTTGGCATCCTGCAATTCTTCATTCATAGCCGCCAGTTCCTCGTTGGAGGCTGCCAGTTCTTCCGTTCTTTCTGCTACTTCCAGTTCCAGATTCCCCTGATGTTCCAGTAGTTTATGACGGGCAAGTACCTGTTCAGTCACATCGATGGCCATGTCTACGATTGCAAAGACTTCTCCCGTTGCATTCAGCAATGGTTTGTAGGTGTAGTTGAAATAGAATGTTTCGGGTTTCCCGTTTATGACAAGGATCGCTTTGGCTTCTTTTTCATGATAGGCGATACCTGTTTTATATACTTCATCCAATATTTTCAGGAACGGCTGTTCCTTCAGCTCCGGAACTGCCACCGACAGTTTCTTCCCAAGCACAGATCTGCCTTTACCCCAGACATTAATCATCGGTTCATTGGCGACCTCTATGACCAGTTCAGGTCCTACAAAGAGGGCGGTGGCTACAGGGGCTTCTTCTACGAGGGAGCGGAAACGGTATTCGCTTTCAAGCAATGCCTGTTGCACTTCCTGTTCTGCTCTCAGGTCTCTGGCTACACAGGCGACAGCGATGGGCTCTCCGCTCATCGGACTGTCCAGCCGGAATGCGTTGGTATGGAAAGGTATCTGTTCGCCGGTCTCCTGCTGTGTATAGTATTGTCTTCCCGTCCATTTGCCTTGGGTAAAGACGGCAGGAAGAACGTGTTTTTCAAGATGTACCAGATGTTCAAGGGTAAAGATATCTCTGATATTGCGGGTGATGGTGGATGTCTTACGTCCCATTCCCAGCATTTTCATACCGGCGTCATTCACATAGGTAATTGTACCATCGAGATTGGCTACGGCGATAAAGTCGCTGCTGTTCTCTACCAATGTCAGCAGCTTTTGCTGTTCCTGACGGGCAGCTACTTCATTACTGATATCAAAGGCGATGACCAGTATATCTTCTTTCTGATCATCCTGATTGATGATACGGGCTGTATTGACCTGTACCCAGCGTTCTGCACCATCCCGCAGGCGATAGCGTTTGATCTGGTTGAAGACATCGCGTTTGCCTTGCATCAGCTCTTTGAAGAGTTGTACATTTTCCTGCTGATGTTCGGTATGTACGATTTCTATGTATTCTTTGCCGGTCAGTTCCTGGGCCGTACAACCCAGCAGACCTGCAAAGGCTTTATTGATCATATTGAACTTTCCGTGGCTATCGATGAAAGCCATACCAATGGTGGCATTATTAAAGGAGAGTGCAAAGCGCTGTTCAACTTCTTTGAGCAGGCGGTCCTGCTCTTTCTGCAGGGTGACATCGAGGCAGATACCGGACAACGATACAGGAGTACCGTTGATATCATAATAGTATTTGCCACGTATTTTACCCCAGTGTATAGAGCCATCATCCCATATAAAACGTGCTTCGTAGTGCAGGGTACCTGTTTGTGCGGCAACTGCATAGGCACGTTCTCTTAAGGGCATATCATCCGGGTGAATATGGCTGATCAGTATATTCCGTTTCTTAACAACAGGTTCGCGTACGCCTGTCATAATATATTGAAGGTTCGCTGAGAAGTCAATGTCATCGGTGCTCAGGTCAACGGTAAAGATACCTGCATCAGACCCTTCTACGGCGAGACTGGCCAGTCTTTCTGCAGCTTCAGCCTTCTCGTGGGCGGCTATTTCTGCGGTAATGTCCTGACTGATACCAGAGAGACGAATGGCTTTTCCCTCATTATCAAAGTAAGCCTGTCCCTTTACATTCAGCCATAAAGTATTATTGTTGTCAGTTCCGATACTTCGGAACCGGACACTGAACTGGTGGTCAGATTGGGGCTGTAATGCCTGTCTGACCGTCTGTCGGATGGAATCCTGATCTGCGTAGTGAATGTGCCGTATGACGGTTTCGTAGGTAGGTATTTCGTCGTCTGCCAGTCTGAATAGTGCCCTGCAACGTTCATCCAGTGCAATCTGCCGGTTAAGCATATCCACATCCCATGTACCGATCCCGGCAGCATGTAATGCAAAACGTATCTGAAGTTCCTGGTCCCGAGGGATAGACGGTTTGGGTGTTGTAAGTTCACTCATGTTTCACTGGCAGTCCATTGAAGGTACAAGTTAAATCAAAGGAACCGAATTATTATTTCCCGGTCACCTTCTTTCCTGCTTCCAGTTTTTCGATCATGAGCGTAAGGCGATTTTGTCTGGTCTCCTCTCTTTTGGCGGAAGTGATCCAAACCATGTATTCCTTTCTGTCAGTATAAGAGAGTTTATTATAAAAGGCTTCCGCTTTGGGGTGTCTGGCAAATAAAGCGACTACTTCATCTGTGAGTACTACTTCTCTGACATCAAGGTCCTGTTCCAGTTCGACATGAATGGTGTCTCCCAGTTCTTTACCCAGTTGTTTACGGATGACCTGGGTAATGCCCAGCCAGTGTTCAGGCATATTCATCTTTGTCAGACTACCCCGATAGGTGACTTTACCATCAATCAGCGCTTTCACCTTCACCTGACCTTTTACGCCAAACAGTTCCTGTACATTATAAGGAAACACTACATAGCCGGCATTCATCCCGCCATGTTGTTGTATCACTGCATCAAAAGTTACTTTTCCGGACATGTGTTATTCTTTTTCGTAGGCTTCAATCTCCCGGAGGAAGTGCTGAGCCTTAGTGAGAGAGGTCCATTCACTGCTACCAAAGATAATCTTAAACCAGCGTTTATCGACATTTTCCATCTTTGCATTCTGGTAGAACCAGATGGCAAGGGCTGAAAACAGGAAGGTGATTGTCAATTGAAATACCCACAGCCCGATTGTACCATTTTCAAACATGCCTTTATTGAAGTAGAAGGTAGTGTAAAAGGGAGCTGACAACATTAATATACGTACAATACTGATGGTTGAAAGTTGCAGCCGGACCAGCTTTTTCTGTGTGTCCAGCACGTTGCTGTCATTGTCTATTTGTTGTATCAGAGAAACCTGTCGTATGTATACAACGATGGCAGTAACGGTGATGACGATAACGGCCATGGCAGATACGATGAAGAAGAGACTATATGGTGTCATATACATGATGGCTAAAACGACCAGAGCAGAGAGGAATAAGGACCAGATAATACCGAGGATCACTGCTACGATCTTGATCGCTTTTAGCGGGCGGAGTGCGCTTCTTACCTTCTGGGTCTGCATTTCGGTGATCAGACGTTGATTCAGGGCCAGTGATTTTTCCAGCTTTTTATCATAAGCGGCCCACATTTGTTTTAATAAGATGTCTTCCATTTTTATCAGGTATGAATGGTGGAGAATTTGGTTTTTAATTTGCCTTTGATACGGTTGATCTTTGTTGCGATGTTGGTTTCTGTCAATCCCAGTATATCGGCTATTTCCTTATAACTTTTCTCTTCCAGATACAGTAGCATAATGGCTCTGTCCAGTTCCGGCAGCTCATGAATGAAACGTTGCAATAATTGTAACTGTTCCATATCTGTTGCTTCCTCTGTAACGACGATGATATCAGCGGTAAGTTCGTGTGCGTTGTTGTGCTTACTGTCTTTACGATAGAAGGAAATCGCCACGTTCAGGGCTATTCTGTATAGCCAGGTAGAATATTTATACTGGTCATTATACCGGTCGAATGATCGCCATAGCTGGAAGATGATCTCCTGTATGAGATCTTTTCTGTCTTCTGTATGGTGACAATAGGAATTGGCTATTTTATAGATAATTCCTTTGTGCTGTTCGATGACCGACAGAAAGACTTTATCTTCTTTTGGAGGGGCCATATGATGTAATCATTAAGGTCATTTGAAAAAACATTTACCTTATTATTCGCAGGAGGGAACGAAAAATCACATCAGGATATCAGAGATCCTGAAAGTAACAAAAATTGGGGATATAAGGGGAAGATTTCAGACGGTTTTCAGGTGCCTTTTATCGAAGGCAGGTGATTCATAGGATAGTAAAAAATTATTACTGATGATTTTCATTGCATCGGCTCAAATGCCACGCCATAGCGGGATTCGAGCCGATGTAAAAAGGTGATTCATAGGATAAGTACACGCTAAAGATAATCAAATTTTGATATCAGGAAATTATTTCTTCTCTTTTTGAAATAATTAATATTAAAATGAAGAAAAATGCGTTGCGCGATAAAAAATGAGGCATTTCTAAGGGATAATTTGTCAAATTTTAAAGGTCAGATCATTCAATATCAATAGAAATACTATCTATAAATCCTTCTTCCATCATTGAGAGGGATGCTAACGGTGTTTTTCAAACAGGTAGCAGAGCAAGTCATCTCTTATTATTTATCTGCTTTTGCAATCAGAGATAATAATTCTTCGGTGGATAACTTACCACTGATATCACTTCCCTCCAGTAATCGGTCAGCAAGGTCTCTTTTACTATTGTGTAGCGCAATGATCTTTTCTTCGATGGTGTGTCTCGTCACCAGCCTGTATATCGTCACCGGTCTTGTCTGACCGATACGATATGCTCTGTCAGATGCTTGTTCTTCAATTGCAGGGTTCCACCACGGATCGAGGTGAATGACATAATCAGCCGCGGTCAGGTTCAGGCCAGTTCCTCCGGCTTTAAGACTGATCAGGAACAGTGAGCCGGCGCCTGACTGGAACTCTTTTACTACTCTTTCCCTGACAGGTATAGGTGTACTGCCATCAAGGTAACAATATGAAACATTCAGTTCGTCAAGTGCAAGTCTGACAAGGTCGAGGTGCTTTACGTACTGACTAAATACCAGTGCACGGTGATTATTGTCGATCAGCTCTTTTACGATCTCAATAAATACTGCCAGTTTGGAAGAAGGGATCCGGATCTCCGGGTCAATCATCTGTGTATTACAGGCAGCCATGCGCAGTTTACCGATCTCTGTCAGTGTATTTAAATTATGTTTGCTGGTTTTGTCTTTACTATAGCGTTTGATATTCTCGACTGCTTTCAGCCGGAGCGCTTCATAGAAAGAGGCCTCTTCCGGAGACAGTGTAATCATTTTCACGATCTCTGTTTTCTCCGGCAATTCATCCAGTACGGCTGTTTTGGTACGGCGCAGCATGAATGGTGCAATGATCTTGCGAAGGTGTTTGGTAACGGTACTTTCCGCGTTATAGATGACCGGTGTGGTAAACTGTTTATTGAAATATGGCAGACTACCCAGCAGACCGGGATTGATAAAATTGAAGAGGTTCCAGATCTCTGTCAGATGATTTTGTACCGGTGTACCTGTCAGTATCAGTCTGAAACCAGCCTGTAAAGCCATAGCGGCTTTGGAGGTTTTCGTCTGATAGTTTTTGATAGTATGTGCTTCATCCAGCACAACAGTATTCCATGGAATGATGGACAGTAACTCGTCTTCGGATTGCAGGATACCATAGGTGATCAATACCACATCAAATGGGCCGGCTGCTTTCAGCATAGCATGACGTTTACCACCAGTGATCTGTTTTACCTGCAGGGAGGGAGCGAATTTATACAGTTCGTTTACCCAGTTTGGTAATACAGACGCAGGGCAGACTACCAGCGCCGGACCTTCATGTGCTCTGTATAGCAGCATGGCAATTGCCTGAATGGTTTTACCCAGACCCATGTCATCAGCGAGACAGGCACCAGCGCCCCATGCAGCTAATCTGACCATCCAGCGGAAGCCTTCTTCCTGATAAGGGCGTAACTGCGTTTGTAAGGTAGCGGGGACTTCCGCCTGTACTGTTTCAGCTGCAGCTTGTCTGGCACGCAGTGCTTTCCAGTGTTCGTCTGTTTCTACCTGACCGGCGTCTTCAAGCAGTTCGTCCAGCATGTGTGCAGTAAGCGGGCGTATACGGAGTTCTTCGTGTTCTGCGATCGCTACACTGGCCAGTTCATTGAGCTGGCGGTAGAGTTTACCGGTCAGCGAGAGAAATTCTCCTTTTCCTAATGTTACAAACCGGCTGTTACTGGCTTTAACAGCATCCAGCAGATCTTTCAATGATAAAACAGTGTCATCATCTACTTTGAGGTCGCCATTGGCCGCAAACCATTTGCCGTCTACCCTGCGGATGGTCATGCGGAGTTGTGCCTGTGGTTCGACCATACGTACCCGTAATTTGTGTCCTTCCGGCCATTCGGCAGTGGCCAGTTCGGGATGACGTTGTATGACTTCCAGTAATTGCAGACATTCAAGAGGATCTTCAAAGATGATGACGTCATCTTCTATTTCCTGTCTGACAGATTCCTGTATGAGTATAACCAGTTTTGCCAGATTGCTCTTTTCTGCATCAAGATCGCGGGTGGCCTGACAACGTTCCCCATTGGTAACCCCTATCAGGTGACGGGCGCCTTCTCCCGGTTTGCAGTAAGGTGGATCATTGACAAATGGTTTTACAAAGAATGAAGCTCTCAACGCATCGCCGGTAGGTTGTAGTTGTACGCGTATGCGGGTATCGCCTGTACGTTGTCTGATATTTAATGCAGCTGTGTCGTCCAGATTGGAATGTACAGTCATATGAGCGCCTATATTGCGTAGCGCCTGCATCAGTTTATCTTTCCCTGTGGAAGGTACTGTCTCAATCTGTCTGAGCGTCTGCAATACAGTACGCTGCTGCTGTGTGAGCCGGATGACTTTCAGACGTGTATCAGATTCTTTTATCAGTACTGTATCACTGATATAGTCATTGATATTGGTGCTGAATACATAGCCGTTTCCTGTTTTATTGACGATCAGCTCTGGTTGCCCTTTCACAATCTCCACAGGAATTTCCGGTGCTTCCAGCATGAAAAGATAAGGGTGTCCCGTTATTTCATGCCATACTCTTTCACCGAAGGCATAGGCCTCGGTACCATAGGTATGATAGTTTTCTTTGATGATCGCTCCGGCAATCCGGGTATCATGATCCGTCATCGATTCTATCAATCCATCCTTTAGTTTTTTTAGTTCCACGATCCTGCCCCTGCTCCATCCGGTATCTCCCTGATGTGTTTGTATAACCGGCTGTATCTCTGATTTGCGTATGTCAATGAGGTATGCCAGTCGGGTGGCGGCAGGTGCTTTTTCTTTTTGTGGCTTACCGGCTTCCGGTAGTATGAGCACATTTAGCAGGCGTTCCCAGTCAGCTACCGGCTGCATCCGCGAGAAGATAGGCTCTTTACCGATGAAGGTAGCCAGTTCGCGGAATGTCTTTTCGTTATTCAGATATGCCTGATCGCGGAACAGGTATAACAGCTCGTATGTGAGCAGGCGATATTTGCGCTGTATACCGTGGTATACAATGACTTTGAGGAAGGGACTATATTGTTTGAGTAGTTTACTTTTCGGGTGATATGCCTGCAGGCATATCAATGCCAGATAACTGAGAAGGTATTTCTCCGGTTGTTTAGAAGTCGTTTCCAGCAGGATCTGCAGGATGTGATCCGCCTTTTCTTTGCGTCCGCTATGAAAGTGTAACAGCGCAATAGCGGGCGTAATATCCTGAAACAATTTTTTATCGTAGGCAGCAACTACCTTGTTGATGGTTGTATATGCTTTTTCTTCCGGTAGTATGGTCAGGGTATAGGTATACAGGAAAGCAAATAGTGGTGATACCGGAATCGTATTCTTTTTATCCTGCTGCCGTTGTTGTTTGATACCCTGTTCAAAGGAGGTCAGTGCTTTATCGGGCTGACCCTCGTAGAGGTGTACTACTGCCTGTGCATATGTAGCTTCTGTACCGGTGATCTCCTCTCCTGCTTCTCCCGCCTGTAAGGTCACTTCTGCATGTGCCAGGGCAGTCGGTGCTGTCCTGATCAATGTGGCGACCTGTACTTTCAGTTGTTGCAATGCATCAGGTGTACTCATCGCCAGCAGGTGCTGTCTGACCGCCGCATTATAGATAGTGGTAATGCTGCCGGTATCGAACAAACGCAACAATCCCTCGTATGCCGGATAGTATAACAGATAACAGAGGTATGGAAAATATTCAGCGAGTTCAAAACTGATTTTCCTGACAGGTTGGAGCAGCAAAGAACGATCGCCGGTAAAAAAGGCTGTCAGTAGTTGCTGTAGTTCCTGCAATCGGGCGCTGGTACTGTAAAAAGAGTATGGTTTTGCGTGATCGAGCAGACGCAGGTATTCCGGTTTTCTGATATTTTCCGGAAACAGCAGGAAACCCAGCTCCGGGATTAGGGAATAATTGCCTGCCAGATTATATGTCCCCAGTCCTTTTTCCTTCAGCAGTTCGAGAATATCGAGTATACGGTCCTGCGGCATTTCCCTGACACGGTTTACTGCGTCAAGAAAAGTATATCGCTCCAGTGGATAAAGGTATACAGACAATACATCAACTACGATGCGGGCATCGGCGTCCAGTGATTGGTACTGCTCAGTGTAAAAGGAATGATTCACCATGGCTGGTGCAAGTTCCGATCATTCTTTGACAAAAGAAAGCATATACCTCGCAGTAGTCAGGAAAGAAGCGAGGTCGTTAGGTTTTGTGATATAGTCTTTAACACCCAGTTCAATGCTTTTCGCTTTAAAAACGGGAGATGTTGAGGTGCTCCAGATAATTTTCGGAATATCCATGAAGCGGCCCTGATCGTTCAGTTCCTTTACTACTTCTACGCCGGTAAGCTCAGGGATATTATAATCGAGTATCATGAGTGCAGGCATATCGCTTTCACCCATGGTGTCAAGATATTTCACGAATTTTCTACCATTAGGGATGCACACCAGTTGCCAGGTGGGATCTATCTCCTCTATTGCATTTTCCAACAGCTCCTGGTCATCAATATCATCTTCCGCCAACAGGATCAGCCTCTTCGAATGGCCTGAAAGTTGCATCTGTAAAGTTGTTTTTTAATAAGAACAAATGTAATCACTTCAAACCATATAATACATAACATCTATATGCGATAGCCAAAAGAGCCGTAGAGATTGATAAACACAACTTAAAGAAATTTTCAACTTATACATATAAGTGTTTCGCTAACACCTTCACTATGAACACGCGGAGAAAAAATCCCGATAGTACTGCCCTGTCCAAGAAAGATGTGGAAAAGACTCCACAGACTTCCACAACAAAGCGCAGCAAAGAAACCAAACAAGTATACACACCCGTAGCAGATGAATTGGATTTGCGGCAGTTATTACAGGTCCTGCTGGATGTCAGGAGTGGTAATTTCTCCACAAGGATGTCAGCAGACAATATCGGGCTGAGTGGCAAAATCTGTGACACTCTTAATGAGATCATATCTCTGAATGAAACGCTTGTAGAAGAGCTGACCCTGGCAAGAAATACCATCGGAAAGATGGGACGTCTGAATCACCGTGTGGTCATGCCCCGTACAGCAAAGGGTTCGTGGGATACTGCGGTTGCTTCTATTAATACATTGATCTCTGATCTGGTGCATCCCACTATTGAAATCGCACACGTAATCAGCTCCGTGGCGAAGGGAAACCTCTCGCAGGAAATGCCGTTGCAGATCGAAGATCACGTGTTGCAGGGGGAATTTGCGCGTATTGCGACAGAGGTGAACGGGATGGTGAAACAGCTGAATCTCTTTTCGCGTGAGGTGACGCGTGTGGCGCGTGAGGTAGGTTCTGAAGGTAAGCTGGGCGGACAGGCGAAAGTAAAAGATGTGGCCGGTGTGTGGAAAGATCTGACCGACTCTGTAAACCAGATGGCGGGTAATCTGACAGCACAGGTGCGTAACATCGCAGATGTAACGACAGCGGTAGCCAAAGGTGACCTTTCCAAGAAAATTACTGTGGATGTACAGGGAGAGATCCTTGAACTGAAAGATACTATCAATACGATGGTGGATCAGCTGAACTCCTTCTCCTCCGAGGTGACCCGTGTGGCACGTGAGGTAGGTACGGATGGTAAGCTGGGTGGTCAGGCCGAGGTAAAAGGTGTGGCAGGTACATGGAAAGACCTGACCGACTCCGTAAACCAGATGGCGTCTAACCTGACTGGTCAGGTGCGAAATATCGCGGAAGTAACAACCGCGGTGGCAAGAGGTGACCTCTCACGTAAAATAACCGTGGACGTACGCGGAGAAATCCTGGAGTTAAAAAACACCATGAATACCATGGTGGACCAGCTGAACTCCTTCTCGGTAGAGGTGACGCGTGTGGCGCGTGAGGTAGGTTCCGAAGGTAAACTGGGGGGACAGGCAACAGTAAAAGGTGTAGGTGGTGTATGGAAAGACCTGACCGATTCGGTAAACCAGATGGCGGGTAACCTGACGGCACAGGTGCGTAACATCGCTGACGTAACCACGGCGGTGGCAAAAGGTGACCTGTCCCGTAAAATTACCGTGGATGTAAAAGGTGAAATCCTTGAATTAAAAAATACCATCAATACGATGGTGGACCAGCTGAACTCCTTCGCTTCCGAGGTGACGCGTGTGGCACTGGAGGTAGGTACGGAAGGTAAGCTGGGTGGTCAGGCGAAAGTGCAGGGTGTGGGTGGTACATGGAAAGATCTGACCGACTCGGTAAACCAGATGGGATCTAACCTGACGGCTCAGGTGCGTAACATCGCAGAGGTAACAACTGCGGTAGCCAATGGTGACCTGTCAAAGAAGATCACGGTAAACGTAGAGGGTGAGATCCTTGAACTGAAAAAGACCATTAATACGATGGTGGACCAGCTGAACTCCTTCGCTTCCGAGGTGACGCGTGTGGCGCTGGAAGTAGGTACAGAAGGTAAGCTGGGTGGTCAGGCGAAAGTGCAGGGTGTCGGTGGTACCTGGAAGGATCTGACAGAGTCGGTGAACCAGATGGGATCTAACCTGACGGCGCAGGTACGTAATATCGCAGAGGTAACAACCGCGGTGGCGAAAGGTGATCTGTCGCGTAAGATTACAGTGGATGTGAAGGGAGAGATCCTCGAGCTGAAAAATACGATCAACACGATGGTGGACCAGCTGAACTCCTTCGGTTCGGAGGTGTTCCGTGTGGCGCGTGAGGTAGGTTCTGAGGGTAAACTCGGTGGTCAGGCCGATGTACCGGGTGTGGAAGGTCTCTGGAAAGACCTGACCGACTCCGTGAACATTATGGCGTCCAATCTGACCTCACAGGTACGTAACATCGCGGAGGTAACGACGGCGGTGGCAAACGGTGACCTGTCGCGTAAAATTGAAGTAGACGTTAAAGGAGAGATCCTTGAATTGAAAAATACCATCAACACCATGGTGGAACAGCTGCGTGCGTTTGCCTCTGAGGTAACGCGTGTGGCGCGTGAAGTGGGTACAGACGGTAAATTGGGTGGTCAGGCATTCGTACCGGGTGTCGGTGGTACATGGAAAGACCTGACGGATTCCGTAAACCAGATGGCCGGTAACCTGACGGCACAGGTGCGTAATATCGCAGATGTGGCGATTGCGGTGGCGAATGGAGACATGTCCCGTAAGATTACAGTGGACGTACGTGGAGAGATCCTGCAGCTGAAAGAAACACTGAATACAATGGTGGATCAGTTGCGTGCATTCGCTTCTGAGGTGACGCGTGTGGCGCGTGAGGTGGGTACAGATGGTAAACTGGGTGGTCAGGCATTCGTACCGGGTGTCGCTGGTACATGGAAGGATCTGACGGACTCCGTAAACCAGATGACGGGTAACCTGACCTCACAGGTGCGTAACATCGCTGAGGTAACAAAAGCGGTGGCATCAGGTGACCTGTCCAAGAAAGTAACAATTGACGTTAAAGGAGAAATCCTTGATCTGAAAAATACCATCAACACGATGGTGGACCAGCTGAACTCCTTCGCCTTTGAGGTGACGCGTGTGGCCCGTGAGGTCGGTACGGAAGGTAAACTGGGTGGTCAGGCTGAAGTACAGGGCGTGGGTGGTACATGGAAAGACCTGACAGACTCGGTGAACATGATGGCGTCCAACCTGACGAATCAGGTGCGTGGTATCGCGAAAGTAGTAACCGCAGTGGCAACGGGTAATCTGAAACAGAAACTCTCCATCGTATCACGTGGTGAGGTGGCACAGCTGACCGAAACCATCAACGAAATGATCGATACACTGGCCCTCTTTGCCGATCAGGTAACAACGGTGGCCCGTGAGGTGGGTGTAGAAGGAAGATTGGGTGGTCAGGCAAGTGTACCTGGTGCATCCGGTATCTGGAAAAACCTGACGGAAAACGTAAACCAGCTGGCAGAGAACCTCACCACACAGGTACGTGCTATCTCGGCAGTAGCTTCGGCGGTAACGAAAGGTGATCTGACCCAGATGATCCGCGTGGAAGCGAAAGGTGAGGTAGAAGAACTGAAAGATACCATCAACCAGATGATTGCCAACCTGAAACAGACAACCCTCCGTAATCAGGAACAAGACTGGTTGAAATCCAACCTTGCGAAATTCACGCAGATGCTGCAGGGGCAGAAAGACCTGAATACGGTAACCCGCCGTATCCTGTCAGAGCTCGCTCAGGTAGTAAATGCGCAAAAAGGCATGTTCTACATTCTGGAACAGGAAGAGAACCTGCTGAATCCAAAACTGAAATTATTTGCAGCATATGCATATGGTAACGAGGTAAGCGTATCCCGTGAGTTTGCCCTCGGACAAGGACTCGTGGGACAGTGTGCCGTAGAAAAAGAACGTATCCTGCTGACTAACGTACCGTCTAATTATATTAAGATCAGCTCCGGATTAGGTGAAGCTACGCCTGTTAACCTGATCGTACTACCGGTATTGTTTGAGCAGGAGATCAAAGCAGTAATAGAACTTGCCTCTTTCGATACCTTCAGCCAGACACACTTAGACTTCCTGAGTCAGCTGACAGAAAGTATCGGTATCGTATTGAACACGATCGAGGCTAACTCAAGAACGGAAGATCTGCTGGAACAATCCCAGTCACTGGCTGATGAGCTGAGAAGAACGAACGAGGAACTGCAGGATAAAGCGCATCTGTTGGTGAAACAGAAAGATGAAGTGGAAGAGAAGAACAAGGAGGTGGAAGAAGCCAGAAGATCACTGGAAGAAAAAGCAGAACAGTTACAGCTGACATCAAAGTATAAATCAGAGTTCCTTGCAAACATGTCGCACGAGTTGCGTACACCGCTGAACTCATTGTTGATATTAGCGCAACAGTTGTATGAAAACCATGATGGTAACCTGAATGAAAAACAGGTACGTTATGCGAAAACCATCCATAGTTGTGGTGATGACCTGATACAACTGATCAACGATATTCTTGACCTCTCAAAGATCGAGTCTGGTTATATCTCTACCGACTTTATCAAGGTGCGTTTCAACGAAGTAGTATCTTTTGTGGAAACTACCTTCAAACACATCTCCGAAAGTAAGAGTCTCCGCTTCCGTATCGAAATGGATGATCAATTGCCACAGTCACTGGAAACGGACGTACAGCGTCTCAACCAGATTCTGAAAAACCTGTTGTCAAATGCATTCAAATTCACCGAAAAAGGAGAAGTAAAACTCCGCATCTATGAAGCTAAACGTAACTGGCGACTGATGAACGGTAGTCTTGACAGTGCGGACAGAGTAGTGGCATTCGAGATCAGGGATACCGGCATCGGTATTTCAAAAGACAAACAGAATATCATTTTCGAAGCATTCCAGCAAGCGGAAGGTTCTACCAGCCGTAAGTATGGTGGTACCGGTCTGGGGCTGTCTATCAGCCGTGGTCTGGCAGACCTGCTGGGTGGTTCTATCGAATTGGAAAGTGAAGTTGGAAGAGGAAGTATCTTTACTTTGTTCCTGCCATTACAATACAATCCGGCTGCGATCAAACGCGAGAAACAAAGTAGTCTGACAGTAGGACAATATCAGTTGCCCGAAAGCTATGAGCCGACTCTTGTACAACCAATAGCACAGACGAAACTGCCGGAAAATCTGGAAGGACTGAATGAGATCATCAACGAAATAGGCGACGACCGAACCCATGTCATTGAATCAGACAAAGTCGTATTGATCGTAGAAGACGATGTGCGCTTTGCGAAGATCATGCTGGAAAAAGCCCATGAAATGGGATTGAAAGTGGTGGTGGCAACCAGCTTCGGTGATGTATTCGATCTGACCAACAAGTATAATCCGATTGCAGTTACACTGGATGTGAAGTTGCCGGATGCCAGTGGATGGAGGGTGCTTGATCTGTTCAAAAATGATATTAACTTAAGGCATATCCCGATTCACCTCATATCCGGAGAAGAAAACCGTTTACTGGCAATGCATCGTGGTGCAAGAAGTTTCAGTCTGAAGCCACTGAAAGCTGAAGCACTGAATATATTGTTCAACAGTATCATGGAACATGATAGCCGCAAGACGAAGAAAGTGCTTGTGGTAGAAGACAATGAACCGGATGCATCACAGATTGCGCGTATCCTTGACAATGGGGAGCTGATAGAAATGGACTTTGTGGAAAACGGTAAAGCCGCTATTGATAAGGTGAATAGTACATTATATGATTGTATCATTGCAGACTATATGTTGCCGGATATAGATGGTGCTGAGTTTGTAGCCAATATGAATACGGTTAACAGGCACAATGCTACACCGGTGATTGTGTACTCCGCGAAAGACTTTACCAACAATGAGCGCTCGAAACTGAAGCAGTATGCCAATAAAATACTGCTGAAAGGCGTTAACTCATTGGACCTGTTGCTGGAAGAAACGATTATGCAGTTGCATATCAATCACCAGTTCCTTGCACCGGAGAAGAAGAAACTTATCGAAGATCTGCGTTCACAGAAAGATGTGTTGATCCATAAAAACGTACTGGTAGTCGATGATGACGTACGTAACCTGTTTGCATTGACCACTGCCTTTGAACGTTTCCATATCAATACCATTACCGCAGAAAGTGGCAAGGAAGCCATGAATATCCTGAGCGAGAATAGTGATATCGATATTGTACTGATGGATATTATGATGCCTGAGATGGATGGCTATGAGACGATGCAGAAGATCAGAAGGGAACATAAGAACAGTGCTTTGCCTATTATTGCAGTTACGGCCAAGGCGATGAAAGGCGATAGAGAGAAATGTCTGGAAGCAGGGGCTTCAGATTATATTACAAAACCGTTAAAAATTGATCAGTTATTATCGTTGATGCGGGTATGGTTGTATAGATAGTATATAGAGTATTCATTTGAAAAAATCAGACAGTTTTGCACGAACAGGATTTAATAAAAATATTAGTTGTTGACGACCGGTTGGATAATTTATTATCGATTGAATCCATCCTGGAAAGGGAGAGCTATACGATTGTAAAAGCCAACTCGGGTAGGGCTGCACTGAAGATCCTGTTGAAGGAATTTGATTTTTCATTGATACTGATGGATGTACAGATGCCGGATATGAACGGCTTTGAAACTGCAGCCCTGATCTATCAGCGGGATAAACTGAAAGAGATTCCCATCATTTTCATTACAGCACACAGTCATGAAGAAGAAGCGATCTTTAAAGGATATAAAGTAGGTGCGGTAGACTTTATCTATAAGCCGATCAATCCTGAGTTACTACGTGTAAAGGTAGGCCTGTTCGTTGAGCTGTACCGGAAAACGCAGTCTCTTATTGCGCAGGAGCAGAAACTGCTTACTGCAAATGCTTCCCTGCAAAGGGAAATTGAAGAGAAGGAAGCTTCTGAGTTAAAGGTGCGTGAGTTGAACAGACAATTGTTACAGAACAATATGCACCTGAAAGCAGTCAATGAAGAGCTGGACAGGTTTGCCTATATCGCTTCGCATGACCTGCAGGAACCTTTGCGTAAGATCAGGGTGTTCAGTGATATGATCCTTCAGAAGAAGAGCAGTACGGGCGACGTCGATAAATATGTACATAAGATCACCAATGCAACGATTCGTATGCAACAGCTGGTGAGTGATCTGTTACGCTTTTCCCGTCATTCCATTCAGGGAGGTGACTTCACGGTATGTGATCTGAATGATCTGGTACGCGACGCATTGACAGAACTGGAGATCAAAGTACAGCAATCCAGTGCCAATATAAAGATCGAGAAACTGCCTTCTATACAGGTAATACCTACTTTAATGCGACAGGTGTTTTACAACCTGATCAGCAATGCGCTGAAGTTCCGTAAAAAGGAAGTATCTCCGGAAGTACGTATTTATGCCGAGTTGGTAGCGTCTCCTGATCCTCATCTGCGTGAAAGACCAGATGGTAATTACTATAAGATCTTTGTTGTTGATAATGGGATTGGCTTTGAAAGTCAGTATGTCGAAGATATATTCGTTGTGTTTAAGCGACTACACAGTTATCATGAGATTGAAGGGACAGGTATCGGCTTGTCTATCTGTAAAAAGATCATGGAGCAACACAATGGTTTTATTACGGCGATGAGTGAAATTGATAATGGCGCGACGTTTATTATCGGGATACCGGAGAAACAGCTATTGCCGGTGAATATGTCCTTAATGGAATAAAATCTTTATAAAAGAAGAAAGGCCGTCAGCAATTAACTGGCGGCCTTTCTTCTTTATAACAATCCGGATCAGTATTTACATACTACCTGTTGCTTTACTTCAAATTGTCCGTTTAAACGGATGTCTTCAGAAGAAGCTCCCACCATCAATGTGAAAGTCCCCGGTTCTACCACCCATTTCATATCAACATTCAGCAATCTCAGGTCATCAGGAGACAGTTCGAATTTTATCTCTTTCTGCTCGCCCGGTGCCAGATGCACACGCTGGAATTTCTTCAGTTGTTTTACTGCTGTAACCACAGAACTGGCGTTATCACGGATATAGAGCTGTGCTACTTCATCACCCGCTACTGAGCTTGTATTCTTCAGTTTGAAGCTGACTGTTACTTTCAGGTTGTTGCCATTCGCCTGAACAGCTGACTGCAGCTCTTTGTATTCAAAGCTGGCGTAGCTCAGACCGTGACCGAAACTGTAGAGTGGTTTGGCATCCATTTCAACATAATCGTGTCTTGCCGCGCTTTTATAGTTATAATAAACTGGCAACTGTCCCACAGACTTGGGAATGGATACCGGTAAACGGCCGGCAGGATTGTAATCGCCGAAGAGTACATCTGCGACAGCATTACCGCCTTCCTGACCGGGATACCATGCGTTGACAATTGCAGGTACATTTTTAGCCGCCCAGTTGATATTAAGCGGACGACCTTCAATCAGTACCAATACAACTGGTTTGCCGGTCGCCACGATGCTTTCCAGTAACTTTGACTGTAAACCCATCAGATCGAGACTAACCCTGTCGTAACCTTCACCGCTTTCCATATCGCTTACTGCTACTTCAGCAGCTTTCACCTCTGCGGCACCGGTACTTTGGAATGTTGTTTCGAAATCACGTGCGCTGGATCCACCGAGTACGATCACCACAGCATCTGCCTGTTGGGCGGCAGCTACGGCAGCACTGATATTCGCGTGTGCCGTATCACGGATAGCACAACCTTTTACATACGTTACCTTAGTATCACCAGATACTTTCGCTTTGATACCTTCTAATACAGTTACTATCTTTTCCTGTGGCTGCGGAGCAGTATAATCACCTAACTGGTTATAGATGTTATCTGCGTTAGGGCCGATCACAGCCAGATTTTTGATCGTTTTCTTCAAGGGCAGCAAACCGTTATCATTTTTCATCAGCACGATGGATTCAGCTGCTACACGTTTGGACAGTTCTCTGTTGGCGGCTGTACCTACTGTTTTCTCTGCTACATCCACATCTACATAAGGATGTTCGAATAGTCCCATGGTAAATTTCAGCCGGAGTACATGCGCTACTGCTGTATCCAGAGTGGCTATTGTAACCTTCTTATTATTGACTGCTTTGATCAATGCATCACCATATGCCTCACCTCCGAGATCAGCATCCAATCCGGCGTTTATAGCCAGAGTAGCTGCTTCTTCCATCGTTGCTGCTACATGGTGTGTAGAGCGTACGCCCGGAATACCACCAAGGTCAGACACAGAGAAACCTCTGAAGCCCCATTGTTTTACCAGTACATCTTTCAACAGGAAGCTGTTGGAACTGCAGGGTATACCATCGATAGAGTTATAAGAAGCCATAATAGACAGAGCTCCTGCTTTCACTGCTGCCTGAAAAGGAGGCAGATAAGAGGAATACAGGTCACGCAGACCTGTCAGAGCGATACCTCCATTATGACCGCCTTCCGGAGAGCCATAGGCAGTGAAGTGCTTCAGTGTAGAGATCACATTGCTGCCACTGCCGATATTACTACCCTGAAAACCTTTTACCATAGAGA
The DNA here is from genome assembly GCF_007896845.1 of Chitinophaga pinensis. Taxonomy (GTDB): domain Bacteria; phylum Bacteroidota; class Bacteroidia; order Chitinophagales; family Chitinophagaceae; genus Chitinophaga; species Chitinophaga pinensis_C. The sequence goes on from NZ_VOHS01000003.1 coordinate 345,103, forward strand.
TACCCATCTGACTGATCAGATATGGATCTTCTCCATAAGTTTCTTCCAGTCTTGACCAGCGCGGTTCGCGTACCAGATCCAGCACAGGGCCGTAACCTATGTGAGCGCCCTGTACACGTGCTTCTTTTGCAATTGCACCTGCCATCTCCTGAATAAGCGCAGGATCCCAGGTGCTCGCCTGACCGATAGAAGTAGAGAATACGGTCGTACCGATCGCCATATGTCCATGCGGACATTCTTCTGCCAGCAGTAATGGAATTCCCAGCCGGGTATTTTCCATCATATACTTTTGCAGGGCATTGGTAGCGATAGCGGCCTGTTTAGGCGATAAACCCGTTACTAATGTCTTTTGCGTCCATGGATCGGCTCTCAGCGTAGCCCAGAAGCTACCGATATACCTTTTGGACATTACAGATTTAAACTTGTCACTGACGCCTACAGAGTCGCCTTTTTTGTCATACATCTCCCATCCCAGCAAGGTGCAGAGCTGACCAACCTTTTCTTCCAGTGTCATTCTTTTCAGGAGATCTTTCACTCTGGCGTCAACGGGTGCTGACGCATTTTTGTAGACGACAGAAGTAGTGGGGGTCTTTTTGACCTGCGCGAAGGCTTGAGTGCCAAGGCCGAGCATTGCAATACATAGCATGAAATGGCTGCGGCTACCGGCTGTTTTTTTCATTTTCATTGGACCTGTTGATAAGATTCTATTATGTTGAGTTAATTGACAATCATTCAATTAATCAGGTTGTAAGTAAAAATAACAAGTAGGGAGGGGAATTTCAGAATAATTTTCGATCGGTGCATATTTTACCCTCCATCCCCTTCGATAATTTATACAACATTTGAAGGCATATGGCAATTGCCGCCCCGCTCATGCATAAATACCTTTGATCTCATAATTCACACACTAAACTATAGAGATCATGTCTAATGCGACTAAACACACAGGTGCAGAAGCTCAACCATCAGCTGCATTACTTACACCAGACAACCACACTCTCGTACTGATCGATTATGAAGGTCAGATGGGCTTTGCCACTAAAAACATTGATATTATCGAACTGCGTCAGAACGTAGCACTGGTTGCCGGTGGATCCAAAATCTTTAATATACCGACTGTTGTAACTACTGTAGCAGAAGACAGTTTCAGCGGACCAGTATTCCTGGAGCTCGAAGAGGCTTATCCTAAAGCCAGCTCCGGTTATATAGACAGAACTTCCATGAACACATGGGAAGATATCAACGCATACAGAGCAATTGTAGGTAAAGGAAAGAAGAAGATCGTACTGGGTGGTCTCTGGACAGGTGTATGCATCGTCGGACCGGCATTATCTGCTATCGCAGAAGGTTACGAAGTATATGTGATCACTGACGCATGTGGTGACGTATCTGCTGAAGCACATGAAAGAGCTGTACAGCGTATGATACAGGCAGGCGCTATTCCGATCACTTCTGTACAGTATGTACTGGAACTGCAGCGCGACTGGGCAAGAACAGGTACTTATGAACCGGTGACAACCCTGATGAAAAAACATTCAGGTGCTTATGGTATCGGTATCCAATACGGACATAACATGCTGAAGCACTAATCAGTATTCTTTATAGCAGTTTATGACTGCATACTATACAACGAGACAGGGGCGCCTGTGCCGGAGGCACATTGATATGTGCCTCCGCATTACAGGCTGATTGGCGGAGATCCTGCGTTAACGGCATCATAAAAAAGACCGTTCAAATACCATAGCATGAAAGCGGATTTAATACTTTATAACGGGAATATTCATACAGTCGATCATGAACAGCCGACTGCAACAGCTGTTGCTATCAGAGATGGCAAATTTGTAGCAGTGGGCGACGATAGTACTGTAATGAAATATGCAGATGATAGTACAAAGATGATCGATCTGAAGAGAAAACGTACTATCCCCGGCATTAATGATTCCCATACACATCTGATACGTGGCGGGCTGAATTATAATCTGGAACTACGCTGGGATGGCGTACCCTCTTTGGCAGATGCTTTGAGAATGTTGAAAGAACAGGTAGCCCGCACCCCTACTCCGCAATGGGTGCGTGTAATCGGTGGATGGAGCGAATTCCAGTTTGCCGAAAGACGTATGCCTACACTGGAAGAAATCAATGACATCGCACCGGATACACCTGTGTTTATCATGCACCTCTACAATAGCGCATTGCTGAACAGAGCTGCACTGAAAGCGGTCGGTTATACCAAGGATACACCTGATCCTCCCGGAGGCAGGATCCAGCGTACTGTCAGCGGAGAACCAACAGGGCTGTTACTGGCTTCTCCGAGTGCGGCCATCTTATATGCCACACTGGCAAAAGGACCGAAATTGTCATATGAATACCAGATGAATTCTTCCCGTCATTATATGCGGGAAATGAACCGTCTGGGTATCACCAGCGTTATCGATGCGGGTGGAGGATTTCAGAATTTCCCCGACGATTATAAAGTAATAGATGAACTGCATAAAAATGGTGAGCTGACCGTACGTATCGCTTATAACCTTTTTACGCAGCGTCCTAAACATGAAGAAGAAGATTTTGATAGCTGGGTAAAATCAGTGAAACTATATCAGGGAGACGATATGTACCGTCACAATGGCGCCGGCGAAATGCTGGTTTTCTCTGCTGCAGATTTCGAGTCGTTTATGAACCCGCGTCCCGATCTGCCGGAAGTGATGGAAGAAGAACTGGAAAGAGTCGTACGACTGCTGGTAGCCAATCGCTGGCCCTTCCGTCTCCATGCCACTTATAATGAGAGCATCACCCGTTTCCTGAATGTGTTTGAGAAAGTGAACAGGGATATTCCATTCGATGGTTTACCATGGATCTTCGACCACGCAGAAACAATCGACGAGAAAAATATAGAAAGAGTAAAAGTATTGGGTGGTGGTATCGCGATACAGAGCAGAATGGCCTTTCAGGGAGAATATTTTACTGACAGATATGGTAAGCATGCGGCCGCTCAGACTCCGCCGGTAAAGAAGATGCTGGATATGGAAGTGCCGGTTGGTGCCGGTACGGACGCTACCCGTGTGTCCTCTTATAATCCATGGATAGGCCTGTATTGGCTGAGCGCCGGAAAGACGGTCGGCGGACTGGAACTGTACGACAAGCAACAACGCCTGAGCAGAGAAACTGCATTGGAACTTTATACAAAAGGCAGTGCATGGTTCTCCAGCGAACAACATAAAAAAGGCTGTATCAAAACAGGTATGCTGGCAGATCTGACAGTGCTGGACAGCGATTATTTTACTGTTGAAGATGAAGCGATCAAGTCGATAGAAGCCGAATTGACAATAGTGGATGGTCGTATTGTGTACGCTAAGGATGATTTTCAGCAATGGGCGCCACCGGCTATTCCGGTATTGCCTGACTGGTCTCCTACGGCTATTTACAACGGTTATTACCCCGGTTCGAACAGACTGAGTGCCAAAACACCTCCTGCAAAACTGACAGCTGCGCCAGCTGCTGATATCAGCGCTGTAGTACACCAATGTATAGGCAGCTGTAGCGTACATGCACATGACCATGACAAAGCGCGTATGAGTGAGGTACCAGTTAATAACTATACAGCATTCTGGGGCGCATTGGGTTGTTCCTGTTTTGCTTTCTAATCCAATAAGATAATGATCGAGATAATCAGGCAATTACTGTACTCCGATGCAGGCAGTGATTTCAATAACTGGGTGTTGCTGGTATTCCGGGTATTGCTGGCATTCGAATTATTCCGGGTACACGGACTGAAAAAATTCAGGATAGAAAATGGAGAACGCGAACATGTTCCTAATCCCTTACACCTGCCGGATAAACTGAATGGCTTGATGGCCACCCTCGCAGATACCGTGGCGCCTTTTCTGGTGATGATCGGTATCGGTACACGACTGGTTGTATTGCCCATCATTGGGGTGACCGCCGTCGGTTATTTTGTAGTTCATCGCCACGATAATGCGGAAGTAAGAGACGTCCCCTATATGTACACGCTTTGTTTCCTGTTCATGTTATGTATGGGAGCAGGCACTATATCAGCAGATCACTACATCTATTCAATATTAACACAGTAAATCTATTTGCAGATGGAACCAAATATCGGTATCAAAAAGGACAACCTTTCCTCAGTAGCACATGAACTGATGAAAATTCTGGCAGACGAATTCGTATTGTACACCAAAACACGTAATGCACACTGGAACGTAGAAGGTCCGGATTTTCATTCCAAACACGTATTCTTTGAAGCGCAGTACGAAGAGCTGGATGAGATCATGGATAGCGTTGCAGAACGTATCCGTTCTATCGGTCACTATTCTCCTGCTACCCTGAAAGAATACCTGTCTCTGACGCATCTGACGGAGAAAAGCCGTTCAGCAAATGACGGTGCTGGTTTCATCAGCGAATTGTTATCAGACCATGAAAGCATTATCATCCACCTGCGTGAGAATGTAAACCGCTTTGCCAATGAGTGGCATGACCTGGGTACCAGTGACTATATCACCGGTCTGATGGAAACGCATGAGAAGATGGCGTGGATGTTAAGAGCTCATTTAAGATGACTGATATGGATAAAAAGAATATCGCCCTTGTCAGCTTAATACTGGCTTTTGCAGCCGGTTTCTGCGACGCGGCAACCTTCACGGCAGCGGAAGAGTTATTCTCTGCACATGTGACGGGCAACTTTGTGGTTTTTGCTTATGACCTGATCAGAGGTGCAGAAACACAATCCTGGTTGAAATTATTGTCTTTCCCGGTATTTACACTGGCTGTTGTCAGTGCCGGTTGGTACGCTCCCAGACTGAAAAGTGGTTATACCCTGTTGTTTGTGGAAGGAGTGATCTTATTGGTAGCCGGGGCATTTGATCTGGCATTGGACAGACCCGGTACTATCTGGGCGGCCACCTTGCCTTATGTAGTTGTACTGGCTATGGGTATACAGAATGCTTTCGGACGATTGTACGCAACCGCAGCCTATGCACCTACTACGATGATGACCGGCAATGTAACGCAGCTGACATTGGATGTCGCTAAAATATTGATGCCCGGTGTATGGAACAGTGATAAACGTCCGGCTTTCGGAAAACAGTTTATTATCATAGGCGGGTTCCTTGTAGGTTGTGTGGCCGGCGCATTTCTGGCGGCTCACTTCGGATTATGGACCATCGCTTTACCGGGATTGTTGTTACTGTTCATCAGCTTTATCTGATCACTGACAACAGAACGATTGTTTATTAAAGACGGGAAATGGAAAAGGGCTGCCCGCTCTGGCGGGACAGCCCTTTGTCGTATATGTAGAAATGGATGAAAGGGTTATTTGTTTTCAGCGGATTCCGCTTTGTCTGTTTGTGCTTCAGTAGTTTGTTTGTTGCCCAGTTGTTCCAGCAGTTTGAGGCCGAGTAATCCACCGATAGGACCGTTGGTACTGTCGCCACCTCCGATGAGGATATCAGGCATGATCTTGATATGTTGCTGACCGATGGCTTCCATTACTTTCAATTGTGTAAAGTTGTTACCACCCATCGCCTCTACCGCTAGTTTATAAGACTCTGCGCTGGATTTACCAATCGCGAGGATCTTTTCCGCTTCCGCGTTACCGGTGAGAGAGATCTTTTCTGCGTCTGCTTTTGCAATCAGTTCGGTTCTTTCTGCTTCTGCTTTCGCCAGCACACGTACTTTTTCCGCCTCACCACTTGCCATCAGTTTCATTCTGTCAGCTTCCGCATTGGCCTGCAGACGTACGCTGTTTGCGTCACCCGTAGCTTTTTTCACTGAAGCGTCGGCAATTCTTTCCGCGATCAATACACCCTGATCGGCTTTTACGATCTCTTTCTGGATTTCAGCGATCGCAGTTTCTTTTTCCAGTGCCTGCCTTGTTTCCTGTGCACGCATCTGGGTGTCATAGGTTACTTTCTGTTCTTCCGCCAGCTTACGGTCAGTCAGTGTCTTCATCAGGCTCTCCGGAGGAACGATGTCACCTATCAGTGTATCCACACCGAATACGTTATATTGTTCGAGCACTCTTCCGATATGCGCTTTCGCCGATTCCTGCCGTTCCTTACGGCTTTTCAGGAAGTCGATCACCTCAGCATCCTGCGCAGAGTTACGGAAGTAGTTACCGATCGTTGGTTCCAGTACCTGTGTGACGAGGTTACTCATGTTACCGAAACGTGCAATCACTTTTGGCGCTTCGTTGGAAGGGATGTGAATGATCTGTGCCACATCCAGATTGAAGGTAAAACCGTCCTTACTACGTACTGTAATGGTAGAAAGGTTCTTATCCAGCTGGTGTGCTTCGCTCCGTGCGGAGGCCCAGTTTAACACCAGATTGGTTGTTGGTACATATTCCACCTTCATGATGTAGGAGTTGATCGGATATTTACCCGGTCCCAGTGGTTCTGCCCACACACCTTTGTGGTTTTTGGCAACAATGTTACCGTGTTTGAATTCGGTGCCACTGATATCTTCACCATCATTACCTACGTAAGAGATGACAACACCCACATGGCTGATGGGTATTTCCGTCATCTGACGCATTTCCACTTTGGCAAACCATGGGTTGAGGAAGTAGGAACCGGCGAGGATGACCTGCTCCTGCAAACCTTTATATCCACCATTGTTAAGGAAAGCGTCTGCGTCCTGAAAGTTGTTATGGTTCTGAATGATCTTACCTGCGATCTGACCATTTTCGATCGCCTGTCCTTCAAGGGTGGTTACGATGGCAACCGTGTTGTCAGGTACGGTGGTCATATCAGTGATTTCCACTTCGAACAGGAATGTGTTTACACGGTAAGAACCGGGTGTCATGATCGCTGTCTGACGACCTTTCTGACCACCATTGTTCAGGAATGCCTCCGCATTCTGATACGCGTCACTGTCTACACGACGTGCCAGAATTGCGCCCGGATTCAGTGGTGTACCGTCTTTTGCCAGTACCAGACCAATCTTACCGGTAGGAATGATGGTAAAGGACTGGAAAGTCACTTCATACTGCCAGAACCATTTCCAGAAGTATACACCGGGAGCCAGCGTCTGGGCCTGAAAACCCGCTTCGCCGCCGGTAGCGATGATACGTCCTTCTGGTAACTCCTGTTTACCCATCAGTACGAATTTTTTGGTCACAAGACCGATCTTGTCTTCCGGTACAATAACAAGACCGAAGAAGACGCGAAGAATGTACTTGTAAAATACAAGACATAGGATGGGCAGGCCGATCATGATCAGCCACCTGATCACTTCAGATGATTGCATAGTGTTGCTGTTTAGTGTTTATGTATGTGATGTGTATAGATATAGGATGCCCTTGACGCGTATGTATGCATATACGCGGACAGATCGTACGTTGCCGTACAAGTGTGCATAGCAATGCCATGTACAGTTTGAACTGTATTACAGCGTATCGCTGACAGGAAGCCTGTTAAAACTTTCCGTCGTTCGTAAACTTAAATTCCGGGGGGAGAAGTGTTAAGAATGGTGAAGTGTAAAAAGTGCAAGTCAGCACGTATAGAGGAATCGGTGTCCATTTGTAAATTGATTACCACACAAAGGTTATAACAATTTTCTGAATTGCAAAAATGGTTTGGAATTTTAGTAATAAAACCGGGTGTAAAAATACCCTGCTAGAATATGTAAATCATATCGTTATGCGATGTGCATAACTTCTATAAAATTTTTTGCTCCAAAGTAGTGTTTTCTAGTGCTTTAGGTATTCTTCTACGTCCGGACAAAAGGTGCGTGCATCGGCAAATGTTTCCGTGTCAGCATATCTTTCTTTCAGGACTGCCAGGTACGGATAACTGTATGGTAAAATCTCTTTTTTGTAGTTGGAAATACCATTCGTCGATCTGTACCTCATTTCTTCGGTAAAGAAGCCATATCTGGCCTGATCACATACCGTCATCATAAGTAATACCTTCGCGTGTAGCTCTTTCTGTATACCAGAAAACTGACGTGCCTTTTCGTACATCTCCATCGCGTGGTTACAACGGTAATAATCGCTCTTAAAGATCGCCTTATTGGGATAAAAAGAGAAGTAAGCCCATTGATAATCACTGTCTCCCTGACTGTTTGGCTCATTGCTGGATTTTCCATAGCTGCTTAACATCCAGCATCTGCCATAATAACTGATGTTAAAATAGGCATTGCCCAGCGCATAATAGAAGCGCGCTTTGGCGGAGTTGTCAGTAGCTTTCGCCAGACTGTCTTCCAGTAAAACGATGTCTTTTACGATCGCTTTTTTGCTTGCATGCGCATAGCGTTGCTGTACCGGTTCATCCGGCATCAACGAACCCGGGCTGCCGATATAGGTCCGGGTGAGGTAGGTACTATATTCATAGTTCGCCTCCCAGAAGTCGTCCGGTATTTTATTGAGCGTAGCAGCAGCTTCTTTGAATGTATGTTGCCGTATCTGTAAGGTGGCCTTTGCATCTCTGTAGAAATCATCCGGCGCCCAGATAGCGGGCGAGATCATTTTTTCAAAAGGCGTCTTATTCGTTTTGTGTTTTAATGCGAGCACCTTATCCAGATCTGCCGGAGCAGCATATTTGTCAAAATAAGCGATACGCGAATAACTGATACGGGAAGTATCTCCGATATACCCTGTATATTCATTGATCTCAGTCTTTGACTGCTGTAGTAGCAGTCCTGCTGTCAGATGATCGCCCAATGCACGGTAACGTTGGCCCAATAAGAGGTAAAGCGCCGAACGCAGATCTCTGTTCTGCCCCCAGTCATCCATGGCGTATGTCAATTGCTCCGCTCTCATAATGGTACCTGCTTTCTCCAGTGCCCGGAACTGTTCATACAGCTCCTGCTTTACCTGACTGCTATGCAGGTCTTTGGCATAAAAAGAGCTGAGCAGGTTCTCTACTATCGCCTGACGGCGGATGGTATTATCCTTTGCGTTTTTGAGTCCGGCAGCATAAGTGCCTGCCGTAGCATATTGCCCATCCATGTTATACAGATGTGCAATCGCCAGCCGTAACATATCTCTGTGCGGCGTTTTCCTTTGCTGCATGGTGATCAGAAAGTCCCGTAGTGTACGCAGGTATTCTTTATCGCTTAGCAGGTTTTTCTTTGCGTAATAAACATAGCCTGTATCCGGTTTACTATCTCTTTCCGGATCGTTTTGTTCAGCAGCCAGTTTCTCTGCATAAAAGGTGTTTACATTGATCAAAGGGTTGAATCCAAGTACGGTAGGAGAATAGATCCAGTCTTCCAGTTTATTGACTTCACGGCATACCAGCATCGGAAGGAATTCATTGTCAGGCTCTATTTCATAGAGTTGTTTCAGATAGTCCAATCCTCTGCCCGGTTGTTTTAATCCCTGCATCAGCGATATAAGTGCCAGCAGATGAGGGGCTGGTTTGGTAGCTGCAAGGTCTGCCAGATCTTTCCTGCGCAGATTGGCAAATACGAATCCCTTTTTACTTTCGCACCGCTCAAATGTCTCCAGCAGGTAGCGGGTACACTCATTATTGTCTGATTGTATCAGAGCATAATACAATAGTGCCCAATCGGCAACAATCGTCTTATGGTTTTTCAAATGGGCATTGTAATAGTCTGTCAGCTGTGGTCTTAATACGGAGTCAGCGTTGTAGTAATACATTTTAATCAGCTGAAATGCATAACGATCCTTCAGGAAAGGCATTGTTACTTTGCTGGTATTCTGGCGCACGACATGCAGGATTGAATCCGTATTGACACCACTCCCCTTTTCATTCCAGGGATCCAGTTCGCCCTGCTGACTGAATTCTATCTGTTTGGCCAGTGCCATATAATTCAGTACATCCTTTTGTGCAGGTTGACATAACCATTTGATGAAAGAATTGTCTTTCAGCTGTTGCCATTTATTATGCTTATAAGCATACAGAAAATCATCAGGAGAGACGTCATACTGTACGGTATAAATATCCTTTAAAGAGACTGCTTTTCCGGTTACCTGCTGCCATTCACTACAATTCGTCCAGTAGTCTTTTTTCCGTGGATCGGAATCAAAATAACTGACAAAGGGAATTGAATAATAGAGTGGCGCAAGGTCGTTTTTCCCTGACAGGTCTGGCTGAAACAATGCAAAACGGTACGCTTCATCCGGCAATTCCGGTCCACAGCTTTGCGTGTCCAGATAAGGAACAAACAATAAACCAAGCGCACTAACGGCCAGCAAAAGCCGTTTTAATAACTTTTTCATATGTCCTGATTGATGACTGATGCCAGTGATAAAAAGCAATACGTTGATAATCGGGGATTTTTTCTTCTACCAACCTGATAGCGGTCTGTAAGGTCGCTGTATCCGGATATTCCATACGCAATATGTCTCCTGCGCGGTAGTAGTTTTCACCGAGTACGGTGTCTGTCCTGATACGGTAGCGTTGTTTGTCAAGTGCAACAAACGAACTGGTATCTTCAATGAACTCCGGTCCGTCATGGACGATACCTTTGAACTCATTTCCCCGGAACCATGCATACCAGCCAAATACCGGAAAAGCAATATCCAATGATAAGGGGTAATCCTTTCCGGAAAGGTATTGTTTCAGTGTATTGATATCGAAGACAGAATTGATGGTGCCGGCATCTTTAATATTGCCGAGATTATAGCACATCAGCATGCCGCGGTCAACTGGTGGAACGCCCGTCTTATCAGGATATTTATAAGGATACAACCTGATGGTAGCAGATAAGGTATAACCCGGAAACAGTTGTCTGATCTCCCGCAGGAAATGAAAATACTTATCACGTGTACCGGCTGTCCAGTCACAATCAATCTGAATTTCGGGTTCTTTTATCTCTTTGGTGACTGCCGTATCTGTCGTGTATTGTATCTCGCTGTTCAGCTTATTGATCTTATCTGCTACCCTTTGGGCCAACTGTGCACAGGAACTGTCCGCCATCCTTTCAAAGGTCCGGTTAGTGATAAATACTACCGGCGTGTACCCACCGCTCACAAACTGCCTGACCTCATACGCTCCTCTGAATTCCGCTTTGGGTATGGGCATAGAAAGATTCTCACTCCAGTCTACATCAAATAAATGCAGATAGACGTGTGAGACATCCAGTGCCCGTCTCAGGGAATCCTGCGGATCACCTGACGGGTACATATCATAGATTAAATCATAATCCGATTTCCAGTAATAAAACGCATGTTCCGGTGGTGTACGTTTGGACGTACACGAGTTAAATACCAGCAAAATCAGCAGTAACAGCAATACTTTGGAGTGATACATAGATCGGTGGGAAAGTGGGATAAATGTACCAAAAAAAAGTAATACTGAATTGTTAAAACATCAGGGTTCCATTATCAATATCTAATGTTGTTGCTTCTGGTTGCTGCCTTGTGATATAAGGAATCGTTTCTACATTGAAAAGACCGCTTGTAGTGAGTCCTAAGGCGGCTCCACCTACTCCTCCGATCAATCCTCCCCAGAAGAGTGATTGGTTTCTGCGATTACTCGCTTCCAGATAATTGGATATCACAAAACTGTTACCGCTTTTTTCGATAGGAATCAATCTTTCTTTATAGTAGATATACAGTTCTCCGTCTTTGCAGATACCCCATGGATTTTCTACTACCGGACCAATATTATCATTCGTCCCTACCTCCTGAATGATCACATCTCTTCTTTTGACTTCCACATTGAATTTTTCAATGGATGGTTTATTCTCCAGAAATTCCTGATAAGTCTTGTATACACCGGGTTTATAAGTAGTCGTTTGCAGAATGGGTAATGCAAAGCGGTTTTGCTCTTTGGATACGATATCTGTTACAGTCAGCGTGGCATTTTCGGTAGCTGTATTCGCAGCATCAATAGATTTATTCCAGAGGAGTCCGAATACTTCAGCTATGTTTTCATCATGTTTGCTGGTAACATCCATACCTCCTCTTAATAGTACGGTATCGAGAGTGCTGATGTGCTGATAGTGTGCATTGTCCTTGCTCAGGTAAGCATTTGCTTTCAGTCTGACATAGGCCTTTTCACTCATGGCAAAAGTGCGTTCGTTGATACGCAGGTCTTCTACCACCCAAAGTAACTGAGCACCTGAAGCTGTCAGTGCCGGTTTGAAGCGGGTATCCGCAAAATCCTGCAGATAGGCATTCCACGGCTTGTTTGGGACAGCACTGATCCTTTTATTGGCCATACCTACCTGTACAAAGCCAAGGCGGAGGGTGTCGCCACAGGCAGGGATTACCGTTATGCCTGCAATAGGAACGGCAGGTGCTGATATATCAGCTGCCTGAGAAGAGAGCTTAATCTTTTTGACTTTTTCTGATTTTGCCGGAAGATCATTATCGGTTGGGTATTGTGCTTTTGCCGCAAGGAATTGTACCAGCAGCAGGCTAACAGTCAGTATGTATTTCATGGGTATAAGCATTTTTGCTCGTTAAATATAAGTAATTCGGATGGGGAAGTTGGGGGCTGCCGGTTAGATTTTTGTAAACATTATATATCTTGGCCCAAGATTCCAACGTTATGAACAAGCGACTGTTTTATGTATCCTTTCTGATCATATCCTGCATCATTATATTTTCCCAATGTGTCCGTAAAGCGCCGCAAACAGACAGCGCTGATATCAGGGGAAAACAGTTTGCAGGAGCGGCCGCCTGCATGAGTTGCCACCGGCAGATTTACGACGCCTATATGCATACGGGACATTTTAATACCTCTTCTCCCGCTTCCACCAAAACGATCAAAGGCAGTTTCGGAACCGGTGCCAATGGTTTTCTCTATAGCAATGGTGTGCGGGTAATAATGGAACGCCGGGATAGCGGTTTATTCCAGACAGCCTATGCAGACAGTACTTTACAGGAGATACATCGTTTTGATATTACGATGGGATCAGGCAGGAAAGCGCAGACTTTTCTGACCTGGAATGCCGGAAAGTATTTTCAGTTGCCGCTTTCATGGTTTGTGCCGGCAAACAGCTGGGCAAACAGTCCGGGGTTCCCACCCTCCTATCCCAAATTTGACCGGATGATACCCAGTACCTGTTTTGGATGCCACAGCTCTGCTGTAGGCATTAAAGACGTTCATATGGAAGGAAGGCATTTATCAGAAACGTTTGAAAAGAACCAACTGGTATACGGTATAGACTGCGAGCGTTGTCATGGGCCTGCGGCCGAACATGTGGCTTTTCATACCGGGCATCCGCAGGAAAAAATCCCATGCATATTACAAAGGTGCGTTCCTTACAGCACCAGCAGCGGCTGGATATGTGTGCTTTGTGCCATTCCGGCCTTGGAACGCCGCAAAAACCCGCTTTTGACTATAAACCGGGAGACGCCTTGTCCGACTATTTCTTTCCTGATTTTACCCGCCCTACACGGGCCGCCGAACTGGATGTGCATGGAAAACAATATCAGTTGTTCACTGCCAGTAAGTGTTTTGTGAAAAGTAATGATATGACCTGCTCGTCCTGCCATGATCCGCATAACAGTGAGCGCAATCAGCTGGCAACCTTTTCACAGCGTTGTATGAGTTGTCATCAGGCTGGACAGCCGACTTTCTGTAAACTGAAAAATGTGTCTGCGGAAGTATTGTCGAAGAATTGTATTGATTGTCATATGCCTGCTTTGGCGTCTGGTAAGATCACATTGCTGACAGACGGACAGACCAGTCCTACGCCGGATTCTATGCGTACACACCTGATCACTGTATACCCTGATGCAGCAAAACGGGTACTCTCCCTGCTTAAATAGCCGTATGGCCAATATCTTTCAGCATCCTGTTGAGGCTGCGTACCGAAATACCGAGGTATTCTGACAGATCCTGTTTGGTAAAATTGATCTGTTGTGATTCAAGGGTGTTCAGTAACTGAGGCAGGATTTCTGCCAATGTATATAATTGATGGCGGGAGGCCTTTTCGGAGATCCGCATAACCCGGTTGACCAGCTGCTCCAGCACCTTCATGTTGAATGCAGGGATGGTTTCCAGAAAATGTCTGAACTGCGTGCTGCTAAGTACGTATACGGTCAGCGGTGTAATGGCTTCTACCGTGCAGCCTGCCGTCTTGTGACGTATCGCTTCTATTTCACCCAGTAATTCTCCTTCGCCCAGAAAATCGAGTATATAATCCTTCTCGTTTTCTTCCGTCATAAAACATTTGATAACGCCCGACTTGATAATGTAGACGTTCTGCAGTGTCTGATCCTGCATGATCAGTTTTTGTTTTATGTCGAGATGCCGGAGTGTAATAGCGCTCTTTGTATGCTCTCCTGCCGAGAGTTCATCCATCAGCTGTAATAGCGCCAGGTTTGTCTTGATCATAGCTGTAAATGGGACAAATGTCCCAAAAATTGCATCAGGACCCTTTAATTTCGATCCTGAACATTAAGATAATACGCTAACATATGAAAGTTTTAGTTACCGGGAGCGCCGGACATCTTGGTGAAGGATTGGTCCGTACCCTGCAGGCACGTCGCTATGAAGTGACCGGCATAGATATACAGGCTTCTCCGTTTACAACCTACGTGGGTTCAATTACAGACAGGGAATTTGTAAAAAGTTGTCTTGAAGGGGTACAGGCAGTGATCCATACCGCTACCTTACATAAACCACACGTTGCCACACATAGTAAGCAGGAATTTATTGATACCAATATTACCGGTACGCTGCATCTGCTGGAAGCATCCGTTGCCGCCGGTGTAGAGGCCTTTGTTTTCACCAGTACAACAAGTGTGTTTGGTGACGCATTGGTACCACCAAAAGGTACACCCGCCGCCTGGATCACCGAGGAAGTGACACCGGTGCCCAAGAATATATATGGTGTGACCAAAGCTGCGGCCGAGGATCTTTGTCAGCTGTTTTACCGTAACCACCAATTGCCCTGTATCGTACTGCGCACTTCCCGTTTCTTCCCGGAAGAAGATGATAATAAAGGAAGAAGGAGTGCTTTTACCGATGACAATCTGAAAGCCAACGAGTACCTGTGCAGACGGGTAGAACTGGAAGATGCTGTTGACGCGCATATACTGGCTGTAAAACGGGCGAAAGCCATTGGCTTTGGAAAATATATCATCAGTGCGACATCGCCCTTTATGCAGGGGCATACGCCTTACCTGCGCAGTAATGCCGAATGGGTTGTTCAGGGAGTTGTATCTGCATTTGCACAGGAATATGTCCGGAGGGGCTGGCGGATGTTCAAAGAGATAGACAGGGTCTATGTCAATGAAAAAGCGAGAAGAGAGCTGGGATGGGCGCCAAAATACGATTTCAGATATGTCGTGGAACAGTTAAAAGCCGGCCGGGATTTCAGAAGTCAGCTGACCCGGGAAGTAGGTGCGAAAGGCTATCATGCAGAAACATTTGAAGACGGACCTTATCCGGTATAGACAGGGGAAGGGGACAAAAGACGATAACGTTTTTTGCCCCCTTTTTTAGAATGGCGTGTTCTGTTTATTTTCCCCCGTTACTGCTGATAATAGGCTATTCTCTTTTCATGATGACCTTGTTTTAGATTGCTATCGCAAAGAAAGGACACCTGAAAAGGTTAAAATTGTAAAAAAGCGAACAGCGTCAAATTTCAGCCGTATCTGCTGAAAGTGTAGGTTGCAGAAAGCGGGAAGGCGTAACGCCCGAAAATGCCTTAAATTCCCGTATAAAGTGCGCCTGATCGTAGTAGCCACACTCATAGGCAATGGACGTCAGGGATTCCTGTGCCTTTCTGACCAGCGTCAGACTCTTATTAAAACGTCTGATATTAAAAAAGCGCCTGGGCGTGATGCCAATACAATCAATAAATAGTTTCTGGATATAACGGGTTGACACACCGTGTCGCAAGGCCAGTTGCGCGATATCAGGTCCGTCTCCTCCCGGTCCGGCATACCGGCAGATACTTTCTATCAAAGAGATCTGAGAAAGGTTCTTTTTAGATCTGATCAGTTGCCGGACGAGGAAACTGTCCAGTATACCGATCTTTTGTGTCAAAGTACTCTGATCCATCATATGAGCATGCAGATCGACGGCATCTGCCTTAAAAACATCCAGCAGGTCTACAGAATCATCTGTGAAATCAACAATCCGGTTGGGAAAGAACAGGGCCGTTGCATGGGGATAAAACCGGGTGACCAGTAGCGTGGTTTGTTTTCCTGCGATAATCCGGGCTGGTGCCGTCAATTGACCCAGTACCTCAACCGGTGGCATGTCTATATAACGGTCATTCAATACAGAAACGACTTCTCCTTCCGAAATATTAATGGCAAGTTCCAGGTAACCGCTGGGGTACATAGCATCATTGATACTTTGCTGATCTGTGGCAAAGACCCAGTAATACTTGACATAAGGCTTTAAGATGTCGGAAGGGAGAAATGTCTGCAGTTCCATTCTTCTAATTTACTGAATTTGGGGGCAGCGTTACAGCGTTTTTAAAGTGTCTGGTTTTCAATAGTTATTACCTGAGTGCTTCGATATATCCTTATTAAACCCCCGGTAGGCCGTTATTGGTACGTTCTTCGACGAAGCACCGACGGTGTATCAAGGGTGTAATATTGAGGTAATAGCAGGGGGTAACAGCATTTATTTCGGTATGCGATATTTTAACTTGGGTATCCAATTTCGCGACTTCAGTCAGATTGCGCCGGCAGGTCTGTAGTATTTGAGGCAAATTGCCCTCATAATCACTAAACGGAACCGATCATGACAAAAAAAATGCATTACGTGTCACAGCTGTATAAAATAGGTAAATTGCTGAAAATCGTTAAAGTTGTACTGTCTGTTTTATCATTAGGCACGTTTTATCTGATATGGGAATCACTGACAAGGCCGGTATCCAACCGCGTTGCTGTCAACTAAAATATCAATGGATAGGGCAGCCTGATAAACAGTCTGATCTAATTAGATACTATGGCTGCATCCAATTATAAGTTTTTAAGATTATATGGATATCCTATCTTTTGCCTGCTGACAAACCTGATCTTTTTCCTGATCAATCCTTACGAGCGTACATTCAACGCCTGGAAGCAATTTACGGTGCTGGATTTTTTCATCAATAGCCTGATTTCCCTGCTTTTCCCTTTGGCAGTGATAGAAACAGGTATATGGCTGACTTATTTCCTGAACCAGCGCCTGCACTGGAAACGGAATATGAAAATGCGTTTTATAGTACAACTGATCGCACACATGATCATCGTGCTGCTGATCGTTAATCTGTTCTTTCGCATTCCATTCCCGGCCAAATTTGCCTTCAATCAGTTATTATACCGGCAATCTTCCATCACCGGAATGATCTTTTGTCTGGTGATCACATCCATATTTGCCACAGAATATCTGGTATTTCGTCTGAATAATGCCCGGATTGAAGCTTCCAAGTTAAGCGAGCTGGCTGTACAGGCACAGCTGGATGCATTGAAGCTACAGTTAGACCCTCACTTTCTTTTCAATAATTTAAGTACCCTCACCTCATTGATAGAGGAAAATCCTTCTTTGTCCGTCAATTACGTGGTGAAGCTATCCTCTATTTACCGCTATATGATGAGTAACCGTACGCAGAATACGATTGCTGTTGCGGTAGAACTGGACTTTATCAAAAACGTACTGTTCCTGCACCAGACCCGGTATGGGCAGGCCATCCGTGTGAATATTTCAACGGAAGTAGAAGAATGGCATGGTGAGATTGCTCCGCTGACACTACAGTTGCTGATAGAGAATGCGATTAAACACAATCAGTTTTCAGGAGATGCGCCGCTGATTATCGATATTTACCTGCAGGAAAAGAAATGGCTGGTAGTAAGAAATAACAAGAAACCGAAGCGGGTGAAAGAACCCGGTGCGCAGTTGGGCCTGAAGAATATTACGCAACGTTACGTGCTCTTATGTGGAAACAAACCACTGATAGATGACGGCCCTGATTATTTTGAAGTGAAGATACCATTGCTGAAAATAAATACGAAAGACGATGTTAAGCATTTTGATCATTGAAGATGAATTACCCAACGCAGCAAGGCTTAAAAAGCTATTGCTGCAGATAGACAGAAATATTGAGATTGTTGGTGAGATACAGACGGTAGAATCAGCTATCACATGGTTGAAGGAAAACGAACATCCGGATATTATCTGTATGGATATTAAACTGACGGATGGATTAAGCTTTGAAATATTTGATCATGTAGCTGTGGAATCGCATGTGATTTTCATTACTGCGTATGATGAATATGCACTGAAAGCGTTTGAGGTAAATGGTATCGACTATTTACTGAAACCTCTGGATGAAGCCCAGCTGGAAAAGAGTATTACACGTATCAAAAACCTCGTCAACCGCTCTACAAGTACGGACCTGCTGGATGTGATCAGGAAGATGCAACACAAAGAGGTCGTATACCGTACCCGCTTTCTGGTCTCTTATAGAGATATGTTTATTCCGGTGATGGTGCATCATATTGCTTACTTCTTTTCTGAGCATAAATCAGTGTATCTGGTCACAGAACAGGGAGATCGTTATGCGATCGATGAGACGCTGGAAGAACTGGAACAGGAGCTGAATCCGAAAGAGTTCTTCAGAGCTACGCGGCAATATATCGTCTCGGCCGCCTCTATCCGGAAGATACACCAGACATTCAACGGGAAGCTGAAACTGGATCTGCACCCTCCGGCAGAGGAAGTCGTTGTGAGCAGAGAGAAATCTATTGCATTGAGAAAGTGGCTGAGTTGAGCACTTAGAAAAAGTGATAATATAGCGATAACCGGGCACCTACCCAATGTTGATAATCGTTTTGGGTACCAAAGCGCTCGCTGATGGTGTAGGGAGCTTTACCATATCTGAACTTTCTTTGTTCGCCAGCATCTTCGAATATAGGAGGAGGAATATGATCCGCTTTTTTCCTCAGATCATTATAATGCACCTGTACATGTAAAGTCCATTTTTCTCCGAATGTTTTGGACCATCCGAGACTATAACGGTTAAGTCTTTCCTTCAGATGAATATCATCTACTCCCAGCGTATCCGGAACATGATATCTGATCGTGCCGGTTGTAAAGCTGATGTGTAATTGTTGTGTCTCATTCAGCTTTACCGGAATGCCAGCACCCCAACGGAATCTTCCGCCGTAGGCAGTAAACCCGTAAGAGGCGATGCCATACAGGTATCGGAAACCTGTTATCAGCGATACATTACCATATAATATTTCGTCTGCGCTAAGCCCTGCTTTCAGGTAGGGTTTATACCAGTTGACAGTTCCATCTTCATTGTTATTTCCGGATGTTTCAGTAGCCGGCTGGCTGATACTGTTATCCCTTGCCGCAACAGCGGTTGTATTCGCAGTGACTGTCGTTGCCGTTGTGGTAGTGCCGGTAGCTATTGTACCTGACGTAGTCCTTGTCGCTTTTTTAACCACAGGCATTTTATAGTTGGAACCTCTTTTCTTAAAATGTGGACCCTGTTGTGTTTGTGCAAGTGTATATAATGTTACAGTAGTATCATTGTTAGTAGTGGCAATGGCAGGCAGTGCTTCAAGTGGTAATTGATGGTTGCTGTCAGTGCTTGTATCCGGTAAGTTTCTTCTTGTGCTGCTTTCTGTTGTACGGGCATTCTGGTGATTGGGGGCATTGGGAGCAGGTGTTGTTTTAGGGGCTGCTGCTGCCAGTGTATTGTTTTTCCCCTTGCCAGACCGGGCATCCATAAACAGAATGTGATCACCGATGATCTTGTAACTAAGGTTAGCCTGTTGTTGTATCTGTCTTAAGATACTGGCTAATTGCCAGTTGCCCGAACGTAAGGTGATACGTTTCTTTAACGATGAATTCTGCATGTTAAGCGAATACTCCAATCCTGTTTGTTTTGCAATGGTTTTCGCGAGTGTCGTAATATCTATCGGAGATGTTGTGATGTTGACGACAGCTTTGTCGTATTGCTGGGCAGACAAAGGGGTAGAGAAAAACAATAGCAGGATAGCATACAGGATATAGCTAGTTTTCTGTGATGAAATGGATTTCATTTTTGTCGGGTTTACTGATGTATTGAATGTTGAGGGTAGTAGCAATCACTTCGAGAATATAATCCAGTGGTTTATTGTCAAAGTTGCTGGATATTTTAAGGGAAGCAATTACGGTATCATCGATGACGATGTTTGTCTGATAGGCTTCAGCGAGGGCTTTACAGACAACAGACATATCTTCATTTTCAAAGTGGAACACGCGGTCATACCTTATACTCTGGTCTTTTTTAATGTAGATACCTGTTTGTCCGCCGGCAACAGGTAGTTCGTTACTGCTGGTATACATGCGTATTTTTCCTGACTGCACTTTTACAATGACGGCAGTATCATTTTCAGCTACATTAAACGCGGTACCGAGGACTTTAATCTGCAGGCCACCGGCAGTAATGATAAAGGGTTGTCTGGCAGTACCATGGATATCGAAATCCGCGTTACCCTGCAGGGATACATTTCTTTCAGCTGCGGCGAAGGTTTCCGGATAAATGAGGGTGCTATTGGCGAAGAGTATCAGGTCAGAACCATCAGGTAATTTTAGCCGTTTGGTTTCGCCGCCGGAGGTGCTGACTGTATACTGACGTACAGGGCGCAACAGGATGGCCGCAGCAATGATAATACCGGTCAGTATGGCGGCTGCGGCTGTCCAGCTCAGGATTTTAATCCGTAGTGGACGATTCCGTTGCGGCAGTGGTTGCATTTGTTGCCATGCGGATCTGGCGTCCTGTATCACGTAGGGATGTGCGCTTGTGGCGTTCCATGCAGCACGCAGAGCGTTAAACTCTTTATTATTGGCGTCATTGCGGGCTCTCCAGTCGTCAATGGTCATGGCTTCTTCAGGAGAGGCTTCTCCGGAGAAATACCTTGACAGGAGTTCATCTGTCACGTTCATATTTTCAGCTTTTTGTGCCATACTTAGTGAAAGAGATTTTTCAGGGCTGAGATCAGTTGTGCACTGATGATCAGCCAGCTGAAAGTGCGTTCAGACAGTATTGTTCTTAATATGCGTAATGCCTTACCCATCTGTGCTTCTACTGTCTTTACAGAAATTTGCAATTCTGCGGCGATCTCGCCATAGCTCTTTTCTTCGAATCTGCTTTTAAAGAAGATTTCCCGGCATTTATCCGGCAGGGACTTCATCGCCTCAAGGACTTCTTTTCTCATATCCGCGAATACGATCTGCTGTTCGATATCTGCTATACTGGCGGAGGATATACCGGCGGCAAATCTGTCGTAATGCTTCCGCCGGATCTTACTGCTTTTAATATGATTCAGGCAGTGATTGTGCGTGGCAGCATAGAGATAAGATCGTACGGATTGTCTGATCTGCAGACTTTCCCTTTTCTGCCATAGCTGAATAAAAACAGCCTGTACGGCATCTTTCGCCTCTTCATTATCCTTCAGTATAGTATAGGCATAACTGTGCAGTACCTCAAAGTATTCAAGGAAGTATTGCTCAAGTAAGGCACTGTCTGTTTTAAGGTCATTTAGTGGTTCCAATGTGCCGTAAATGTGTTTTACCCGAAGGTAGACAATGCACAAAGAGAAGTACCCTTACGCGGATAGAAAAATTTCAGACACCCGGTATGGGCATAACCAGTTATCGGCGGAGTGAGTAGAAAAGATCATTAATTGTGAGTAGATATAGCCGGCAGACAGATCAGGATAGATAGAATCGATTAGGCTTGTTGGATGATGATATTTAATTTTGCACAATTAAATTTACTGAAATGGATGTGCTGCACCTGAGCAATCAATTATGTTTTCCGTTATATGCGCTTTCGCGGCAGATCACCAATCTGTACAGGCCATTGCTGGAAGAGCTGGATCTGACTTATCCGCAATATCTGGTGATGTTGGTACTGTGGGAGCATAAGCAGGTATCTGTAAAAGAGATCGGATTACAACTGTGGCTGGATAGTGGTACACTGACGCCTTTATTGAAAAGACTGGAACAGAAAGGACTGGTGAAGCGGAAGCGGGATACAGCTGATGAACGTCTGGTGCAGATCAGCATTACCAGCAAGGGAGAGCAGTTAAGAGAACTGGCGGTACGCGTACCTGCCGCACTGCGGAAGAGTTTGCCAATGGGCGCCGGTGAGGGAAAACAATTGGTGAAGCAGTTGCACGAAATATTAAACAGTTTAGCAGAGAATTAGGTCAATCTTCTAACAGATAAAAATTCATTTAACATGGAAAAGTTGTATACGACGAAGGCTACCGCTACGGGCGGACGTAATGGCCATGTAAAATCAGCAGATGGGGCACTGGACGTAGATGTACGGGTGCCAAAAGAAATGGGTGGAGCTGCGGGTACTTATCTGAATCCGGAAACATTGTTTGCGGGTGGCTATGCAGCTTGCTTTGACAGTGCGCTGAATCATGTGGCGCGTCTGGAAAAAGTAGCAGTTGGCACAACAGCAGTTACTGCGGATGTCAGCATTGGTAAAAAGGAAGACGGCGGATTTGCTCTCGCCGTAACACTGGAAATTGAGATTCCGGGTGTAGAAAGAGCTCAGGCTGAAGAGCTGGCGAAAAAGGCACATGCGGTATGTCCTTATTCCAATGCTACAAGAGGAAACATTGAGGTACAGCTGATCGTGAAGTAATTTTTATTTTATTGATGATAAAGTCCGTTAACAGGGGAACCATCTTCCTGTTAACGGATTTTTTTTGAAAAAATGCGTAGCACATAAGGGTACTGTCTTTTGGAGATTGTCAACTGACAGACCCCTTATTCCTAAGTTCAATAAGAGATGGTAGTAGATGCCCATTTCTTATCATGTTATAGTCGTTCCATAAGATGGCGGCTTTCATTGAATCTCAAACGCAATACGGGATGGGATTTTATATTCCGTCCCGTTTATTTTTAATAGACTTTGTTCTATATTCGGGGATAATTTGATATATCCTGTACCGTACGCATTTATCCCGGTGAATACCGCATATCCCTATAACTTAAACATCAAGTATGAAAAGAGGAATTCTACTATTTTTTATCAGCATTGCCGTAACAATTACCTCATTTGCGCAACAGGACTCCACCGTTGCAGACAAAATTAAACTGGAAAGAGACCAGCAACTAAAAGAGCTGAATGACAAACTTAAACTGAATGAAGGCGAGATTAAAGTACTGAAAGCGAATTATCCGGACTGAATGACAAGGAAGCAAACGGAAAATGAGCGCGATGGAAAGCCTGCAGGTGGCATTGGACAGCAGACTGGCGATATTGGAGAAAACGCCGAAAATCAGGGTCGGATTGAATGGTCAGCTGGCTTTTACCGAATTGCTCAGTATACAGCGCGATGTACAACCGGCAGATCTGTTTCTGGCTTCTCAGCAGTTCTTTACACAATTGGGCGCTGTGAGCAATCTTCAGCAGTATAAGGATTTCAATGACTGGAAAACAGAATATGAAAACTGGTATTCGAAAAAAGGTCGTGGCGATCAGATGTTTGACTTTCTGAATTCATCCCTTTCACTGGTTACTAACGCTGCTAACAGGGTGCCTTTATACGGTTCTTTGGTACAAACGGTATCATCCGGTGTGAATACCTTGGTGATGTCTTTTGGTAAAGAGAACAGAGAGCTGAGAGGAAAGAGTCCTTCTATGCTTAGGTTACTCAATGTGGCTAGCCAGTTTGAGCAGCAGAAATCGGTGATTGATTATGAATGGACGGCTATTACCAAGAATTGAATCAATTACAGCAGGAAAATCAGGATTTATTGAGCCAGCAGCTGTCCTATTATGGTCTGGATGGCGAAGGTTATAAAAGAGAGTATCTGTCCACTACACTTGACCGTAAAAGAGAGCAGTATAAAAACGAATGCAGATTATTGATTGCCAGAAGAATACAGGCGATGGAGGCAGATAGTCTGACGAAGGAAATGTCTGGTCAGGTGGAACGTTTATGTATAAAGTACAGTCCTGCGTATGCGTTTCGGACAACTGACGGCCAGAATGATGATCAATATCGACAGGTACAATGAGCTGATCACTGATTATTCAGACAGTAATAAATTCCCGGCAGAATTTCCACCAAGGTAGGCGAACTGAAGGAGAACTGTCATTTGTGAAAAAGACCTTTGGTAATTCATTTAATCCGGCGAAATATATTGAAGATTCTGCAGTTATGTATATAGGAAGCAACACTGCCGAGACGGGATATAAGGCATTCTTTTACCTTTGCGGTATGTCGCATCCGTTAAGAGTACATATAGAGTCGGTCGCAAACTGACAGACGAGGAGTTTGACTATGTCCTCTCATTTTGTCCCGGTGAGTATAAGAAACATAATGCACTGGTACGTGAGGGAGACATGGTAAAACATGAATATTTTGTGTTGAAGGGATGTCTCAGGGCATATATGACAGAAGCCAGTACCGGAAAGGAATTTACCTATCAGTTTGCTGCTGAGGGCTGGTGGATCTCCGAACGGGAATCACTGTGAAACAGATCCCTTCGAATACCGCTATTGAATGTCTGGAAGACTGTGAGCTATTGTCTCTTTCCGCTGAGAACCGTGATAAACTGGCCCGGAGATGTGGAAATATCAGCATTATCTCTTGTCGAAGTCAAGTCTGGCTATGTAGCCTTACAGAAAAAGGCTGCAATTGATGATTATGGAAGTGCAAAGGAAAGGTTTGAGACTTCGTACGCCAGTATCCGCATTTATATAGCCGTATACCGAAGACGCATATTGCTTCTTTTCTTGGTGTGTCCCGTGAGACCATAAGCCCGTTTATCCGTAAATAACGACGATTTGTCACAATTTTTAAGTGACAAAGGTCCTTCCGCAGGGTAGCGAACAGCCGGAATTTGTGCTATAAATTTTAAAGCAATGAATTTTCTGCGAACATTTCCCTGAGAGGAAATGGCATTATTACTACTAAGGCGGCATATTATCTGCGAAAGCACAGACAACTGACTCTCCGGCACAACCGGATTTACAATCTGCAGTTGGGGGATGTCCGTGTAATTGCCCTTTCTGATGGACGCTGCCCCTGAATATGCATACGATGTTGCATGAGACCAAGAAAGGAGAGATCAACACTTTACTGCAACAACTATCTTGATACGGTTGTAGAGAACCCTATCACTGCTTATCTCATCCTGAACGGTGATCAGCAGATATTGGTAGATGCCGGTTTCTGGCGCTTTCTGGGACCAACACTTGGCAACTGCAGTCCATACTGGCGGCATTAGGGATCAACGCTGCAGATATTGATGCGGTATTACTATCCCATTTACATGTTGATCACGTCGGCGGATTGATCAATGAGGTAAGATGTCTTCCCGAATGCAACACTTTACATCAGCAAACCAAGGCAGATTTCTGGTTGACAACAACGAATAAGGCTACTGCAAATAAGATAGGCGCAACCGTTCTTTGATATCGCCCAGACAGCAGTTTCAACCTTATCAGCAGGCCGGAAAGTAAAAACGTTTGTAGCGGGTACGCAGATCCTGCCGGTATATCAGCCGTATCAGCTCCAGGACATACACCGGGGCACAGCTTTTTTTACTGGAAAGCA